>NZ_RXFQ01000004.1 GCF_003951285.1 Variovorax beijingensis
ACCGATTCCGAGGTGCTCAACATCGGCGCCAACATCCGCTTCGACGACGACGGCCCGACGGTGACCGCGATCTCCGACCTCACCGGCGCGAACGACGGTCTGCCCATTGCGGGAACCTACAACTTCTCCGTGGGCGCCGACGACGTGGACAACGCGTCGACCGACGGCATCGTGCTCAACAGCCTGACCGGCACGACCGGCGGCGGGCGGCCCATCACCGATGCGGCCGTCTCGCACTTTGCCGAGGACGCCACCACGGTCACCTACAACTTCAGCTTCAACTACTACCCCGGGCCCACGTCGACCACGACGCAGGCGGCAACCGGCACGGTCGTCTTCAACAAGACGGACGGTACTTTCGCCTTTGATCTGAATCAGCTCATCGGTGGACAAACGACGTTCTCCACGAGCTCGCCGCTGGCCTCCTTCAACTACGACACGGAAGGCAACAACTCGCCCGAAATCGTGGTCCAGCAGTACAGCAGCGACTTCTTCGGCGTGCTGTCCGCCAGTTCCGCCAGGCCTCCGAGCGACTCCGGCGATCTGATGTCGGGCAACGATCACGCGTTCACGACGGGCGAAATCTTCACCAGCGAGAGTACGGCCTTCGTCAATGTCGCAACCGACACCCTCGGCGTGAACTCCGACACCGTCCAGGCTGGCGAGCTGCTGAACTTCGACTTCTACAGGTCGAATCCCGTGAGCAACCCCGCTTCGACGAGTCCGCCGCAACAGCCCGGCGCGGCCATTGTCGGTACGGACAAGGCCTATGCCGATGCGATCAACATCACGATCGATCAGATCACGGACGGCGAAGACGTAGCCATCCTGTTGAAGTTGTTCGATGCGTCGACCAACACTACCACGACCCGGCTGCTGATCGCCAACTCTGCGGCGGACTATCAATCGGCCGGAGGGGGCACGAAGATCGTCAGCATCGGCGAGGACGACTACGACAGCGCCATCTACCAGATCGCGGGCGTGCAGGTCCTGAGCAGCACCGAAGACCTCACCGGCACGGGCATCAGCCTGAGTACCCATGACACGGTGAACCTGACGGCAGCCGGAATGAACTATGCCGATACGGCGGACAACGACGTGTTCAAGATCATCAAGATCGACGTGATCACATCGACGACCATCAATTCGGATGTGGACCTGAACTTTGCAGGCCAGCTGATCGACGGCGATGCCGACTACGCGAACTTCGACTTCGATGTCCACCTGGAGATCGATGGCATCGCCAACCTGATCGGCACGACCAACCAGCCAGAAGCGATCGCGTAGCGGGCTCCATTCCAGGCCAAGGGGGCGGCAGAAAGGCCGCCCCCTTCTCACCTGGCACGCGGCCAGGTGTACAAACGCAAGAGTCTGCTCATCGGGCATTTGCCACTCCATCGCTTGCAATTAGATCGCATGCGATGTATCATCCGGCCCATGCCCGCCAAGCAACCCTTCAGCCCATCCGCCGACGCCCCCCAAGGTGACGCGCTGGCGCTGGATGAACAGCTCTGCTTCGCGCTCTATTCGACGATGCTGAGCCTCAACAAGGTGTACCGCGGGCTGCTGCGCGACCTGGACCTCACCTACCTGCAATACCTCGTCATGCTGGTGCTGTGGGAGCAGGACGGCATCAACGTGTCCGAGATCTGCGCGCGGCTGTCGCTCGAAACCACCACCCTCACTCCCCTCCTCAAGCGGCTCGAGGCGCGCGGCCTCATCCGGCGCGTGCGGTCGGCAACGGACGAACGGCAGGTGATCGTGTCGCTCACAGCCGAAGGCCGGGCACTTCGCGGCAAGGCCAAGGCCCTTCCTTCATGCCTCGCGCAGGCCATGGAGCTGCCGCCAAAGGACATCGTCAAGCTGCGCACGCAATTGCGAACGCTGCGTTCCAACCTCGACAGGAACGCGTGATGGCCTGCCACATCCGCCTTCCTGCCTTTTTTTCTCATTTATATCGTATGCGATATTCATACGAGCGATAGTTTTAACCATCAATTACCACGACGCCAAAGAAGGAACGCACCATGTCCGCAAACAGCAAGAATCTCACCGCCACACCAACCCGCCGCAGCCTGCTGGCCGGCGGCGCCTCCATTGCAGCCGGAGCCCTCGTGGCGACCGGCTTCTCCAAGGCGGCATCCGCCGCTTCCACTGCCGCGCCGAAGGCCGGCGCGGTTCACGCCTCTTCGAAAGGAAAGCAGACCATGAGCAACACCATCGTCACCAAGGACGGCACCCAGCTCTACTACAAGGACTGGGGCTCCGGCCAGCCCGTCGTGTTCAGCCACGGCTGGCCGCTCAATTCCGACAGCTGGGAATCGCAGATGCTGTTCCTGGCATCACTGGGCTACCGCGCCGTGGCGCACGACCGCCGCGGCCACGGCCGCTCGAGCCAGCCCTGGAACGGCAACGACATGGACACCTACGCCGACGACCTGGCGACGGTGATCGAAACGCTGGACCTGAAGAACGCCATCCTGGTCGGCTTCTCGACGGGCGGCGGCGAAGTGGCGCGCTACATCGGCCGCCACGGCACCAAGCGCGTGGCCAAGGCCGCGCTGATCTCGGCCGTGCCGCCGCAGATGCTGAAGACCGCCGCCAACCCCGGCGGCCTGCCGATGGAAGTGTTCGACGGCCTGCGCGCAGCGCAGCTCGCCAACCGCTCGCAGTTCTACAAGGACTTGCCCTCGGGTCCCTTCTTCGGCTTCAACCGGCCGGGCGCCAAGGTCTCGCAGGGACTGATCGACTCGTGGTGGGCGCAGGGCATGCTCGGCGGCCACAAGAACACCTATGACTCGATCAAGGCCTTCTCGGAAACCGACTTCACCGAAGACCTGAAGAAGTTCGACGTGCCGACGCTGATCATCCACGGCGACGACGACCAGATCGTGCCGATCGGCGCTTCGGGCCTGGCCTCGGCCAAGCTGGTGAAGAACAGCAAGCTCATCGTCTACCCCGGTGCACCGCACGGCCTGACCGACACGCACAAGGACAAGTTCAACGCCGACCTGCTGGCGTTCATCAAGTCCTGAGCGAGGGGCGGGCCTCTGTCGGGCCCGCTCTCCTCACGCTTCGTCGTACCACCGGTTCTTCGCCAGCATCACGCGGTGGTGCCCGTGCCCCGACGGCATCATCGGAAAGCAGTTCTCCTGCGCCGCGACCTGCACGTCGAGAAAGAACGGCCCGTCGCTCGCCAGGCACTCGGCCAGTGCGGCTTCGAGTTCGGCAGGCTCCGACACACGGTGCGCCCCCCAGCCGAAAGCCTTGGCGAGCGCCACGAAATCGGGCAGCGCCTCGTTCCAGCTGTGGCTCAGCCGGTTGCCGTGGTTGAGCTCCTGCCACTGCCGCACCATGCCCATGTAGCCGTTGTTGCACAGCACCAGCTTGACCGGCGCGCGGTGCTGCACGGCGGTTGAAAGCTCCTGGATGTTCATGAGCACCGAGGCATCGCCGCTCACGCAGACAGTGAGCGCGCCGGGGTGGCCGATCTGCGCGCCGATGGCCGCGGGCAGACCGTAGCCCATGGTGCCGGCGCCGCCTGACGTGAGCCAGCGGCGCGGGCTGTCGAAGCGCAGGTACTGCGCGGCCCACATCTGGTGCTGGCCCACGTCGGTGGAGACGATCGCGTCGCGGCCCGCGATGGCGCGCTGCAGCGACGACATCAGCTGCTGCGGCAGGATCTCGTCGGCGCGCGGCGCGAAGCGCAGGCACTCCTGGGCGCGCCAATGCTCGATGCGCTCCCACCACGGCGCGAGCCGCCCGGGCGCAAGGCCTCCGGCCGGCAGCAGCGCGAGCACTGCGTCGAGGATCGCCGCGCAGTCGCCCACCATGGGCACGTCGACCTTCACCACCTTGTTGATGCTGCCGGGGTCGATGTCGATATGGATCTTGCGCGCATGCGGGCAGAACTCGTCGAGCTTGCCCGTCACGCGGTCGTCGAAGCGGGCACCGACGCACACCACCAGGTCGGCCTCGTGCATGGCAAGGTTGGCTTCGAGCATGCCGTGCATGCCCAGCATGCCGATGAATTTCGGGTCGGACGCGGGGAAGGCGCCGAGGCCCATCAACGTGAGCGTGCAAGGCGCCTGCAGGCGCCGCACCAGCTGCGCGAAGGCCTCGCAGGCGGCCGGCCCCGAATTGATCAGCCCGCCGCCGCCGTAGAGCACGGGCCGGCGCGCGGTAGAGAGCAGGTCGGCCGCGCGCTGCAGCATGGCCTTCGGCGGCAGCGCCGCCCTGCCCGTGCGCAACGCGCGCAGCGGCTTCGGCGCGGCGCCGTGCGCAAGGCGCATGAGCTGAACATCCTTCGGCACGTCGAGCAGCACCGGCCCCGGCCGGCCCGAGGCGGCGATCTCGAGCGCGCGGCGCACCAGCGCCGGCACGTCGTCCGCTGTGCGCACCTGCTGGTTCCACTTGGTGACGGGGCGCGACATGCCCAGCGCATCGCTCTCCTGGAAGGCCTGCGTGCCGATCACCGCGGTCGCGACCTGCCCGCTGATGCAGAGCACCGGCACCGAATCGCTCATGGCGTCGAGCAGCCCCGTGATGGTGTTGCCCACGCCCGGCCCCGAGGTGACCAGCACCACGCCCACGCGCCCCGTGCTGCGCGCATAGCCCTCGGCCGCATGCACCGCGGCCTGCTCATGGCGCACCAGCACATGGCGCAGCCGCGGTTCGCCGTGCAGCGCGTCGTACAGCGGCAGCGCGGCGCCGCCCGGGTAGCCGAAGATGGTGTCGACGCCGCACGCGACCAGCGTGTCGAGCAGGGCCTCGGCGCCGTTGCGCACACGCACGGCGGGGCTGGGAGCCTCGTGGGCTCCGGGGTGGAGGGCCAGGGAGGACGGAAGGGGAAGGTCGAGCAGTCGCATGCCGTCGATTCTTCCGGTTCTGATGCAGAATTTGCTTCTTTCTTTTGGCTATTTCGACCCAATTCATGAAAACTCTTCGAAAAACAGCCTCCAATGAAGAAGGATCTTTCGACAAGATCGACATGGCGATCCTGCGGGTGCTGCTGCTCGACTCGCGCAAGACCCTGCAGGAGATCGGCAACGAGGTCGGCCTGTCGCCCACCAGCTGCTGGACGCGCATCAAGAAGCTCGAAGCCCATGGCGTGATCAAGCGCTACACCATCGACGTCGACCCGGCCAAGCTCGGCTACCACGATTCGGTCATCGTCCAGGTCACGCTCGAAAGCCACACCGACGAAACGCTCTACGACTTCGGCCGCGTGCTCGCGACCATTCCGGAGATCCAGGAGGCCTACCTGGTGTCGGGCGACTACGACTACTACATCCGCATCGCGGTGCGCGACACGCGCGACTACGAACGGCTGCTGCGCGAAAAGCTCTACAAGATCCCGGGCATCCGCCACAGCAAGTCGCACTTCGTGCTGCGTGTGCTGAAGGAGACCAGCGTGCCCGTGATCTGACCGGGGGGGCTGGGTCAGCGCACGAGCCATCCGTTGATCTCGTCGATGACCTCCGTCTTGGGACCGCCCGCCAGCGCCTGCAGCCGTATCCGCGACATCAGGTAGACGAAGCGGGCCTGCGCCAGGTCACGCTGGGCGGAGACCTTCTACTGCTCCGCGGTCAGCACGTCGGGCAAGGTGCGGCTGCCAGCCTCGAACGAGCGGCGGTTCGAGATGACGACCTGCTCTGAGGAACGCACTGCCTGTTCGAGGGCCCTGACGCGGAGGACGCCTTCCGTCACGCCGCGGAACTCGCGATGCAGCCGCACCGCGAGGTCGCGGCGCAAGGCCTCGAGGGCCTCTTCTGCACGCAGCTGCCCTGCGATGGCCTGCCTCACGGCAGAACTCACATGGCCGCCCGAATAAAGAGGAATGCTGAGCTGCAAGCCGATGGACTTGTTGCTGTAGCGGGTCTTGATGTTGTTGATCGTGTCGCTGTCGTTGCGGGACCACTGGACGATGGCGTCCAAGGTCGGGTAGTGGCCGGCTTGTGCCTTCTCCAACTCGTATTTGGCCGCTTCCACCTGCGCGACGAGCGACTGGAGTTCCGGGCTGTTGATTTCGGCCCGTTCGACCCAGTCTTCCAGCCTATCGGGCGACGGCCGGACGAGCCGCATCCTGGACGAGTCCAGCGGCGCCAGCCTGTCGATCGGACGATTGACCAGGCTCTGGATCTGCCTGCGTGTGAAGTCCAGGTTCTGGCGCGCCTCGAGTTCCTGCGCCAGGTTGAGGTCCAGCGCCGCACGTGCTTCGTCGATGTCGGTGCGCGTGCCGAACCCTGCGCCAAGCCGCTTCTGCGCGGCGTCGAACTGGGTCGTGTAGGCGGTCTTCTGCGCCAGCACCAGCGCAAGATGTTCCTCGGCCAGGAGCGCCTCGAAATAGGCGCCGCTCACCCGAACGCCGACGTTCTGCGTTTCGCGTTCAAGCGTTGCCTCGGCGTCGTCGACCTGCGCCTGCGCCTGGCGGTAGTCGGCCATCTGGTACATGCGGAAGATGGGTTGCCTCAAGGTCAGCGCCTCGCTGCGGCTGGTGTAGCGCAGGTCGGCCGTGACGAGTTGCCCGGAGGCATCCGGCGAAGTTCTTTCCAGCCAGTTCCGATAGCGCGAGACGCTCGCCGACAAGTTGGGAAGCAGTTGCGCCCGGGCCTGCGGCAAGCGCTCGCGCCGGGCGTCCGTGGCAGCCCGCACCGCCCGGATCGTCGAGTCTTGTTCCAGTGCTTCCCCATAGGCCTGCGACAAGTCGAGCGACCATGCCGGCCCGCAGAAAAGGCCGGCGGCCGCAGCGAATGCCAGCAGGTTCTTCTTCACCTTCATTCTTCCGTCATCGAGGCAGCGATGCGCTTGGTGAGCGGATGCAGAAGGTAGACGAGCAGCGAGCGCTCCCCCGTCTTGAAGACCACCTCGACGGGCATGCCCGGCTGCAGCGAACGTTTGCCGAGCTTCCTCAGCCCTTCCTGCGTCACGGCCACCCGCGCCAGGAAATAGCTCGCGTTGGTCTGCGGGTCGACCAGCAAGTCGCCGGAGACCGACACCAGCTTGCCCTGCACCACGAGCTGCGGAGAATGGGCAAAGCTCGAGAAGCGCACATCCACCGGTATGCCGGCGCGGACGCGGTCGATCAAGTGAGGCGGCACCCTGGTCTCGAGCAGCAAGGGCTCGTTGGCAGGAACCACGTCCATCAGTTTTTGTCCCGGCGCGATCACGCCGCCAACGGTCTGCGCCACCAGCGCCACCACCTGCCCCGAAGCGGGCGAGCGGATCTCGGTGCGGCCCAGTTCGTCGCGCAAGGCGACGAACTTCTCGAAATCTCCAAGCACTTCGCGGCTGACTTCGGCCTGCTGGGTTTCCACCTCCTTGTGGTACTCCTGCTGCCTCGCAATGGCACGCTGGCGAAGCTCCGCGATCGACCGCCGGGCCCGGCCCATGTTGCCGATGAGTTCGGCAATGAAGGTGTTCGATTCGGCAACCTGGCGTTCCATCTCCAGCTGGCGATTGCGCGGGGCAAACCCTTCGCCGACCATCTTGCGCGTCTGGCCCAGTTCTTCGTTGAGAAGCGACAACTGGGTTCGGCGGCTGCCCAACATGCTTGAATAGGCTTGAGACAACTCCTGCTGGCCCTGGATGTTCTCTTCAATCGATTGCAGGTCGGCGCGCAAGGCGGCGCGGCGCGACCTGAGCAGTTGCTCCTGGTTGAACATCTGCTGCCGGATCAGAGGGTCCGAAGCGGCCGCCTGCAGGTCCGGATGAAAGTCGATGGTGTTCTGGCCGGCCTGTTCCGCCAGCAGCCGGCTCTGTATGGCACGAAAACCCAGATACCGCTGCCGCACGGTCTCGAAGCTCGCCCTGGCCGCGGCATCGTCGAGCTTGAAAAGCAACTGGCCCTCCTGGACCTGATCGCCCTCGCCCACGCGCACCTCCTTGAGGATGCCGCCGATCTGGTGCTGGACCGCCTTGCGCTTGGTGTCGATGGCCACCTGCCCCTGGCTCGGCACGCCCTCGTCCAGCGGAGCAAATGCAGCCCACAGCACAAAGCCGCCGAATCCGGCAGCCAGCGCCCACGCGCCGATGCGCCCTGCACGGCCGAACTCGTTCCCGAGGCCATTTGCATCGTCCTGCGACGGATCGTTGTCCTCGACCGGCACGGGGTTGGAAGTGACGTCCCTGAGAAGATTCGGTCTGGCCATTTGAAGCTCCCGGAGATGAATCGATGACTGGAGGAAGGCGCCGGCTCAAGCCGACTGCACCACCAGGGCCGCCGTTCGCACCGCAGGCTGCGGGCGACGGAAAGACGCGAGCACGGCATCACGCGGCCCGTCCGCGGCCAGTACGCCATCGCTCAGAACCATGAGGCGGTCGGCCACGGAAACCGCGCCTTGGCGGTGCGTCACCAGGAACACCGTTTTTCCCTTGGCCTTCAACTGCCGTATGGCGCACACCAGCGCGGCCTCCCCGGCGTCGTCGAGGTTGGCATTCGGCTCGTCCAGGACAATGAGCGACGGGTCGCCATAGATCGCACGCGCCAGTCCGATGCGCTGCCTCTGCCCGCCGGAAAGCAGGCTGCCTGCGTCGCCGATGGGGGTGTCGTAGCCTTTGGGGAAACGCAGGATCGTCTCGTGCATGCCGGCGCTGCTTGCGGCCTCGATCACCTTGTACGAGTCGGTCTCGCCGAGCCGCGCGATGTTTTCGGCAATGGTCCCGCCGAACAACTCCACGTCCTGCGGCAGATAGCCGATATGCGGCCCCAGCTCCTGACGATTCCAGCCACCGATCGGCACCCCGTCGAGCAGCACCGAGCCGGAAGATGCGCTCCAGATGCCCACCATCACCTTTGCCAGCGTCGACTTGCCCGAGCCCGAAGGGCCCAGCACCGCCACCACGGTTCCTGCGGGAACCGCAAACGAAATATTCTTGAGGATCGGTGTCGCTCGCCCCGCGGCCCCTGCAGAGACAGCTTGCAAGCTGATGGTGCCGGTCGGCCCGGCCCGGGAAGGGACACGGTCCTGCTGCGGAAATTCGTCCAGCAGTCTTTCGAGGCGCTGGAAGGCGCTGCGGCAAGAGACAAAGCCACGCCAGGTGCCGACCAGCTGGTCGATCGGCGCCAGTGCGCGGATCATCAGCACGTTCGCCGCAATCATGGCGCCGGGCGACAACTGGCCATCGATCACCAGCAGCGCGCCTGCCCCCAACGCGAGCGATTGTTGGCTGTAGCGTATGAATTTGCTCCAGCCGGCAACGCGGTTGATGGCGCCCTGCGCCAAGGCGCCCTTGTCCATGGAGGCCGCATGCTGGCGATTCCAGCGCCTTTGCAGATTGGCGACCATGCCCATCGATTCGAGCACCTCGACGTTTCGAAGCTTGCTCTGCAGGTCGCCCATCGTCTCGCCCGCGGCTTTGAGGACCTCTTCCGACGGCGCGGCGGTCTGCCTCTGTCCAAACCAGGCCAGTGCCGCCTGGACCAGCGCGAACCCCAGCGCGAGGACCCCGAGCCAGGGATGAAGAAAGAAGATCACCGTGATGTAGATCGGCGTCCAGGGCGCATCGAAGAGCGCAAAGACGCCCGGGCCGGTGAGGAACTGGCGGATCTGGCTGAGGTCTGCGAAGGGCCTGGACTTGCTGGAAGCCGACTGGCCGAGATAGGCCTGGAAGCTTCCGTTGAACACCCGGGTGCTCAGTTGCCGGTCGAAACGCAGGCTGGCCCGCACCAGGAGGCGCGAGCGCAGCCATTCCGACAAGGCCAGCGCCACGAAGAGGAGCAGCGTGATCAAGGACAGCGCGAGCAAGGTCATCTCGCTTTGGCTGGACAGCACGCGATCGAATATCTGCAGCATGTAGAGCGTCGGACCGAGCATGAGCAGGTTGGCCAGGAAGCTCAGCGAGCCGACCAGCAGGAACTCTCTTCGGAACCCCCAAAGCGCGCGCGCCAGTTCGCTGCGGCTGAAGAACGATGGCTTGTTCATGGCTGTGGCCTCGCCTCTGGCGCCACGCTCGCGGCGTTTGCCGCCTTGCGCAAGCGGTCCATCGCCTGCTCGCCGGCTTGCCGCAGCGCGGCCAATACGTCGTCGCGTGCGCCGAACCCCTGCATCGCGCCATCGCACAGCACCAGCATCTTGTCGGCCACCGCCAGCACGCTGGTGCGGTGCGTCATGACGACGAACGTGGTGCCGCGCGCCTTGAGTTTCAGAATGGCGGCCGTCAATGCGGCGTCGCCGGCATCGTCGAGGCTCGAATTCGGTTCGTCGAGCACCACCAGCGCGGGCTCGCCGTAGAGAGCGCGCGCCAATGCAACCCGCTGCCGCTGCCCGCCCGACAGCACCGTGCCTTCAGGCCCGACGGGGCTGTCGTAACCCAGCGGAAGGCTCGTGATGCAGGCGTGCAGGTCGACGGCCAGCGCGGCCTCCTTGACCTTCGAAGGCCGCACCTCTCCAAAGCGTGCAATGTTTTCGGCCAGGGTGCCTTCAAGCAACTCCACGTCCTGGGGCAGATAGCCGATGTGCGGACCGAGCTCGGCCTTGTCCCACGCGAACACGTCCGCGCCGTCCAGCCGCACCTTGCCGCTTGCCGCCGGCCAAAGCCCGACGATGAGACGCGCCAGGGTCGTCTTTCCCGCGGCAGAGGGCCCCACGACGGCAAGCACCTCGCCGGGCAACAGGCTGAAGGCCACGTTCTTCAGGATGGCCGAGCCTCCGCCTGGAGCGCCTGCAACAAGGCTTTCGACTTGCAGCGCGCCTTTGGGCGGCGGCAAGGGCATCGTCTGCGGCCGCGGCGCGATGGCGCTCAACAGGCTGCCCAGCCGCTGCCATGCATCCCCCGCGTGGACCACCATGCGCCATTGCGCGACCAGCAGCACCAGCGGCGCCAAGGCCCGGCCGCCAAGGATGGAGCCGACCACCATCATTCCGGCGTCGCCGTTGAGCTGGTTCTTCAGCAGCAGCCAGGCACCCAGGCCGAGCAACAGCGAACCCATGGCGACTTGCATGAACTTGCTGACGGCCTGGTAGGCGCCGGCGTGGTCCGAGGCCAAGGCCTCTCGTTGCAGAAAATCGCGCCGCTTGCCCATCCAGCGGCGATGGACGTCCCGCAGCATGCCCATCGACTCGATCACCTGCGAGTTTCGCAGCGCCGCATCCGCATACTGCTGCGCTTCGATCGCGCATCGATTGGCCGACACCAGCGGCGGCCGCGTGTTCCGGTCGTTGAGCCAACCGACGAACACCTGCAGCAGCGAGCCCACCACGGCCGACCAGCCCAGCACGGGGCTGATGGCGAACATGAGCCCCATGAAGACCAGCGCCACCGGCGCTTCCATCAGCGCCAGCAGCGGCGGTGAATACAGGAACTCCCGCAAGGTGCGAAGGTCGTTGAGCGGCTGCACGGTCCCGCCCGGCAAGCGCTTGAGACCGGCTTCGAAGATGGCGGCGAACACGCGGTTGCGCAGCTTCTGATCGAGCTTCTGCCCGGCCCGGTACATCACTTCGGCGCGCGCCCAGTCGAGCACTTCCATCAGGCAGTAGGCGGCCAGCACCAGCAGGGTCAGCATGGCCAGCGTGAGCGTGCTGCGGCTGTTCACGACCCTCCCATACACCTCGAGCATGTACGCGCTCGGAGCCAGCAAGAGAAGGCCCGAGCACACGCTGAACCAGGCCGCCCGCACGAAGTAGGCGTTGAGCGCTGTCACCGCCTGGCGCAGTTCGCCGGGCTTTTCCTGAGGTTTCATGCCACCTCGCAGATTCGACAATTGACACGCCTGGCCACAGGCCAAGTGGCAAGGGGCAGCATTGCCGCTGCCCTTGCCGAAGAGCTCGCTACGCAATGGCCTCCGTTTGCTGGGTGGTGCCGATCAGGTTGGCGATGCCATCGATCTCCAGGTGGACATCGAAGTCGAAGTTCGCGTAGTCGGCATCGCCGTCGATCAGCTGGCCTGCAAAGTTCAGGTCCACATCCGAATTGATGGTCGTCGATGTGATCACGTCGATCTTGATGATCTTGAACACGTCGTTGTCCGCCGTATCGGCATAGTTCATTCCGGCTGCCGTCAGGTTCACCGTGTCATGGGTACTCAGGCTGATGCCCGTGCCGGTGAGGTCTTCGGTGCTGCTCAGGACCTGCACGCCCGCGATCTGGTAGTTGGCACTGTCGTAGTCGTCCGTCCCGATGCTGACGATCTTCATGCCTCCTCCGGCCGATTGATAGTCCGACGCAGAGTTGGCAATCAGGAGCGTGGTCGTCGTGTCGGCGCTGTTCGTCTTGCCGACCAACTTCAGCAGGACAGCCACGTCTTCGCCATCCGTGATCTGATCGATCGTGATGTTGATCGCATCGGCATAGGCCCTGTCCGTGCCGACAATGGCCGCGCCGGGCCGTTGCGGCGGACTCGTCAGGTTGGGATCACTCACCGGATTCGACCTGTAGTAGTCGAAATTCAGCAGCTCGCCGGCCTGGACGGTGTCGGAGTTCACGCCGAGGGTGTTGGTCGCGACATTGACAAAACCCGCGCTTACGCTGTTGAAGGTCTCGCCCGCCGTGAACACGTGATCGTTGCCCGACACCAGGTCGCTGGTGTCGCTCGGAGGCGTGGCCGCCCTGGCGGACAGCACGCCGAAGAAGTCGCTGCTGTACTGCTGGACCACGATCTCCGGCGAGTTGTTGCCTTCCGTGTCGTAGTTGAAGGAGGCCAGTGGCGCACTCGTGGAGAACGTCGTTTGTCCACCGAAGACCTGGTCCAGATCAAAGGCGAAAGTACCGTCCGTCTTGTTGAAGATGACCGTACCGGTTGCCGCCTGCGTCGTGGTCGACGTGGGCCCGGGGTAGTAGTTGAAGCTGAAGTTGTAGGTGACCATGGTGGCGTCCTCGGCAAAGTGCGAGACGGCCGCATCGGTGATGGGCCGCCCGCCGCCGGTCGTGCCGGTCAGGCTGTTGAGCACAATGCCGTCGGTCGACGCGTTGTCCACGTCATCCGCACCCACGGAGAAGTTGTAGGTTCCCGCAATGGGCAGACCGTCGTTCGCGCCGGTGAGGTCGGAGATCGCGGTCACCGTCGGGCCGTCGTCGTCGAAGCGGATGTTGGCGCCGATGTTGAGCACCTCGGAATCGGTTGCGGTGTCGCCATCGCCGTCGGTGACCGTCACGGTACTGGTGAGGGTGATCAGCGTGTCGGCCAGCGTGGCCTCCTGGTCCGCGTAGTTGGACCCCACGCCCGGCAGCGCATGGTCGATCTCGGCAAACTGCTGCAGCGTCACCGAACCGGTGCCACTGACTGTGACGTCGAAGATGGTGTTGCCGGCCGTGATGTCGGCTTCAGTAGCGGCCGTCGAACCGATGACCGTGCCGGCCACCACGTACAGGTAGATGGTGGCGCCGTCGCTCTTGAGCCCGGAGTCGCCGCCCTGCGTGGCCACGCCAAGCGCGAAGCTGGAGACGGTGGTGCCCGCCCCGTCGGCGCCATAGCTGCTCGACGTCACGCCGAAGGCGGTCGAGAAGTCCTCTGTGGCGGAGTCGGTGGCGGCGCCGATGGTGTCGGCGTCCTGCGTGTTGAGCACTGCCGTGTCGATGGGCGCGGCCAGCACGACGGACGGGCCGTCGTCGTCGAACTTGATGTTGGCGCCGATATCGAGCAGCTTGAAGTCGCTCGCGGTATCGCCGTCCTGGTCGGTGATCGTCACCGTATTGCTGAGCGTGACCAGGTCGTCGGCCATCGTGGCCTCCTGGTCCGCGTAGTTCGACGACGCCCCTGGAAGTGCGTGGTCGATTTCGGCGAACTGCTGCAGCGTCACCGAGCCGCTTGCGCTCACGGCCAGGTCGAAAATGGTGTTGGTGGCAAGAATTCCGGCTTCCGTGCCGGATGTCGAACCAATGACCTTGCCGCTCACCAGGTACAGGTAGATGGTCGCCCCATCGCTCTTGAGCCCCGAGTCGCCACCTTGCGTTTTCACGCCCAGCGCAAAGACCGGGTTGGTGGTGCCCGCCCCATCAGCGCCATAGCTGCTCGACGTCGTGCCGAAGGCGGTCGCGAAATTCGTGGTGGCGGAGTCGGTGTTGGCTCCGATGGTGTCCGCGTCCTGCGTGTTGACCACCGCGGTGTCGGTTGGCGTCGCCAGCGCGATGGACGGGCCATCGTCCTCGAAATTCATCTGCGAGCCGACCTCTGCCGTTGCGCTGGAAACCTGGAGCAGCCTGAACCCCCCGATGTCGAAGTCCGCGTGGGTGTTGCCCGAGGCATTGAGGGCCGCCCCGTTTTCGACGAGTACGCGGTTGTGGTCCGCCGACGTCGTGTATTCGATCGAGTAGCCGGCCTTGACGCCGGTGATCGTCGCAACGCCATCGGTGATGCTGATGGCGATGGCCGAACTCAGTCCGCCCTCGGCGCCGTTCGAGAAGGTCTCGAGAGCCGTTCCGGTGACGGAGTCGAGCACGCGCACGCTCGTGATCGAAACCATCGTATCGCCCGCATAGCCGTCGATGAAGCTGTTGCCGGACTCAACCGCCGTGCTGTATGCGGTGACCTTGACCTGGGCAGTCTTTCCGCTTTGCAACTGCACAACGTCGAAATCGGCAGTCCTCGCGCCGAACATACCGGTGAAGTCGATGTTCGACTCCAGATCGGCCTCGTTCTGGTCCAGGTTCGGAATGGTGACGTCCGCCCTGGCGCCGGTCACGAACGTGAAGCGGATGCCCTCCTGCTCGGTGATCATCTGGCTGTTGGTGCCGAACGTGGTCGGCCCGCCGGCCTTGCTGGTGTTGATCGTGTCACCGGTGTTGATGCTGACTCCGGTCGATTCATTCGCCGGGTCCTTTCCCGTCGCGATGATCGTCACGTCGGAAATCCGGCCGTTGACGATCGTCGGATTGGCCGTCGTGAACATCAGGAACAGGTTCTGGCCAGATGGCGCGTCTGAGAGGTTGAACTCCGTATCCTGGCTGACACTGACGAAGACCTTGTTCAACAGGTTGACTGCATCGTCGGGGTTGGCGGCATCGGGGTTCGCCATCGCTTCATACTGGACCATCCAGATCTTGGCGCCCGTCACCGGGCTTCCCGTTTCCTCCAGGTAGGCCGCGAACACGACGACACCGGCGGCGGTCTTCCCGTAGACGACGTTGTTGTTGGTCGTGTCGGTGTACAGGAAGATGTCTTCGCCGTCGGCGGTATTGAGGCCGCTGTCCAAGCCATTGAGCGGAGCGCCGTTCGCGTCCGTGAATGCCATACCGGTGAAAGCGCCGGTCCCGCTGAGCGTGATTGCGTTGGTGCCGCTGTTGCTCCCGTTGTAGCCACTCAAGGCGGCCTTGGTTGGGGCTCCCGCACCCACGGCGGTCAGGCGGGTGGTGAAGGCGGTCGGCAGCGAAGTTGCGAGGATGTCATTGTCGTCGGCGTCCCCCGCAGGTGTGGGAGTAGCGGCAGGGTTCTGCAAACCGGTGGTTTCGTCCAGAGTAACGGTCGAACCAGGTGTCAAAGTCAGCGGCATATTCGCTCCTTCTTGTCAGGAAAAATACGGCCGACAGAGAACAGCGCAACTCGAGATGAACTGCGTTCGCTGGCAATTGACCAGGTTCACGTATCGGCAAAGGGGAAACGATGCTGAACCGCAGGCCCGCGCACTGTCCATAGGTCGAAAGTTGTCACCCAAAGGATGACGCGCGGCGCCGGCCATCGCGCTTTGACCCGCCCTACATCTCGATACCTTGCAGCGCCAGGAACCATTCCGGACAAGCTTGTAGCCATTTATCATTAATTCGAAGCTGCATTCAACAGGTCCTCCTGAGGAAAACATGGAGCAAGTCCCACGCCCGTCTGCGAGGCTGGGCTCTGCGTGGAACGCAGATCCGCAGCCATCGGCGCAAGACTCTCGCGCGCTGTCGCCGTTCGCGCTCCCCGCGTTGAGCAGGTCGAACTGTTTTCAACCCGCTTGTCCGCAGATCGCATCTCCCGCGCCGGGCACCGCATTCGAAGCTGGTGTTCCGGTTCTGATTGCCACCTGCCCAAGCCGCGCATCGGCGCTGCACGGACTCGGCTTGTTGGCCTCGAGGCATCGGTCCGGGCGGATGTACCAGGTCGAGCACGCGGAGATAAACAGTCTCTCCGACCTGGAAACCTGCTGCCGGCAGCACGCGCCTCGTCTGCTGCTCCTGGACATCGCGTTGATTTCGCCAGAGGCTGTCGGCAGATTGGACGATCTGCGCCGCCACTTTCCCGCCACCGACTGGCTGCTCGGCTGGGAGCGGCCTTCGACCCAGGGCCTGGATGCAGCGATCCGGATCCAGGCCCGCGGCTGCGTCGAGTGGACGGCGAACGCGGAGCAACTCGCTCAATCGCTGGATGCCGTACTGGCAGGCACCTTGGGCTTTCCGGCTCCGGTATTGCAGGCGCTGTATCTGGCCGTGCTGCGATTGATGGCAGCCGGCGGACGGCCGGCATGCAGTGCAACTTCGCCCGCAGTCAAGCTGACCGCACGCGAGGACGAGGTGCTGTCGCTGATGCACCGGGACATGTCCAACAAGCAAATCGCCGAGCGACTCGGGATCAGTGTCAACACAGTCAAGAAGCACCTTGCCCATGTGTCCGCGAAGCAGGGGCGGCACAGTCGGCGCTGGCATCTCGCCCGGCCCGGGCTCGTCGGACCGGTTCCGGAAAGATCCATCTCGCATCTCGAGCCGGCGCCCTCGCCTCTCCCCATGGAGAAACTCAAGATGGTGGCCGCATCGAATGTCTCGCGTGATGCGGGCTACTTCAAGAACGTGACCGGGGGCCAGCTTCCGCGGATCTCCTATCACCTCGGCGGAGCCACCGACAACGAGCTGCTTGAAACTGCTGCGTCGAAGATCGACGCGCATCTTTCCTGCTACGCCGGATGGCCCAATGCCTTCTCGGCGGTGCTCGCAATGAAGAGCGCCTTCGAGGTCCGGGGCAAGTAGCCATCCGGACCGCCGAGCATCCGCAAGCGCCTACAGGCTTGCGGCGATCCGCTCCCGCAGCCAGCGATGCCCAGCATCCCGATGCCGCCGCTCGTGCCACAGCATCGCCATCTCGTAGCCCGGCACTTCCAGCGGTGCCTCCACCACGCGCAGCCCCGGCGCGCCGCGCGCCAGCCGCTCGGGCAGCATCGCGACCATGTCGGTGCCGGCCAGCACGGACATCATGAAAAGGAAGTGCGGCACCGACAGCACCACGCGCCGCGCCAAGCCTTTTTCCGCCAGTGCCTCGTCGGTGGGGCCGACGAAACCGCCGCCGCCCGGTGACACCACCATATGCTCCAGCGCGCAGAACTGCGCAAGCGTGGGCCGGCGCTTCAGGCGTGGATGGCCTGTGCGCCCTGCGAGCACGTAGCGCTCGTTGAACAGCACCCGCCGGTGCAGACCGGGCGGCGCGCCCACGCTGGTGTGGAAGAACAGGTCGATCTCCCCCTGCTCCAGCTGCCGCGCCATGCGCGAGGGCACCGCCTCCACCACGGCCAGCCGCGTGTGGGGCGCGGCCGCGCGAAGCCCGGCGAGCGCCGGCAGCAGGATCGCCGATTCGGCATAGTCGGCCGCGGCGACGCGCCAGGTGGTGGTCGCCCCGGCGGGGTCGAAGGGTTTTGTGGGCGCCACCGCACGGCCCAGAGACTCCAGCGCTTCGCGCAGCGGCTCGCGCAGTTCGTCGGCGCGCGCGGTGGGCCGCATGCCGCGCTGCGCGGGCACCAGCAGCGGATCGTTGAACACCTCGCGCAGCCGGGCGAGCTGCACGCTCACCGAAGGCTGCGACAGGTTCAGGCGCTCGGCGGCGCGGGTCACGCTGCGTTCGGCCAGCAGCACGTCGAGCGTGAGCAGCAGGTTGAGGTCGAGCCGCTTGAAATTGTCCATCGCTATTCCTGGAATCCTGATTATTCATTTCCAATATAGCTCGGCAACTCCTAACCTGCCTGCATCTTCATCCGACGAACCATGCAGCCATGAAAATCCTTCTTGTCCACGCCCACCCCGAAGCCCGCTCGCTCAACGGCTCGCTCAAACAGTTCATGCTCGAACGCCTCGCCAAGGCCGGGCACGAGGTGCAGGTGTCCGACCTGTACGCCATGCAATGGAAGGCGACGCTGGCCGCCGACGACTTCACGCACCTCGCGCCCGGCGCGCCCTTCGATCCCGTCACCGATTCGCTGCGCGCCTTCGAGGCCGGCAACCAGCGCGAGGAAGTCGCCGCCGAGCAGGCCAAGCTGCTCTGGGCCGACACCGTGATCTTCCAGTTTCCGCTGTGGTGGTACACGATGCCGGCCATCCTCAAGGGCTGGGTCGACCGTGTCTACGCCTACGGCTTTGCGTACGGCGTGGGCGAGCATTCCGACACGCACTGGGGCGACCGCTTCGGCCAGGGCGTGATGGCCGGCAAGCGCGCCATGCTGGTGGTCACGACCGGCGGCTGGGCCTCGCACTACAGTGCGCGCGGCATCAACGGCCCGATGGACGACCTGCTGTTTCCCATCCACCACGGCATCCTCTACTACCCCGGCTTCGAGGTGCTGCCGCCCTTCGTGGTGTACCGCACCGGCAAGGTGGATGCCGCGGCCTATGCGCGCATCACCGACGACCTGGGCCGCCGGCTCGATACGCTGGCGACCACCGAGCCGATCCCGTTCCGCCCGCAGAACGCCGGCGACTACGAGATTCCCGCGCTCACCCTGCGCGACGACATCGCGCCGGGCGAGACGGGCTTTGCGGTGCACGCCGCGCCTGCCGGCAGGAACGCTCGCTAGGGCAGCACCGGATTCGCCGCCGCATTGGCAATGGCCGCATCCGCATCGGCGCGCAGCAGGAAGCGCCTGGCGACCAGATCGTCGGCGGCGGCGGTCAGGGCCCCGACGTAGCCGGCCTGGTCGGTGTAGCGCTCCTGCAGCGACGGCCGCGGATCGCCGCTGCCCGAACGTTCGGCCGCCGTCTTCGCAAAGGGAAAGTACGCGCCGAACAGCCCCGCGAGGTCGATGGTGCCCGGCTTGCTGGTGTAGTTCCAGCCGGTGTTGGTGCCCACCGGCACTGCCACGTCGAGGCTGCGGATGCCCGCGATGTCGTTGCCGTCGGCGTCCACCTGCGGCACGAGGACGGCATAGTCGCGGCCCAGGTAGGCCGGCGGCACCTGCGTGGCAATGCCGCTCTCGTCCTGCGGCCGGTAGTTCGGTCCCCAGTCGAGCAGCGAATAGGTGTTGACCAGGCCCGTGTAGTTCGCGCCCGGAATGGCCGGAAACTTCAGCTGCTGCGGGCGCACCAGCGTGGCGTCGGCCAGCTTGGGCACCTGGCTGTCGGGCGGCGTCGTGCCCTTGACGACCCAGTCCTCCAGGTTCTGGTGGAGCGCGCGCACCACCGGCACCACGCCGGCGTTGGCGTTGGTGGCGTAGAGCGCCCCCGCGCTCGCGCCCGACAGCGAGGGAAGGCCCAGCAGGTGGTGCGTGCTCGCGTAGTAATAGATGCGCGCGTTGTCCGGCTGCACGAGGTCCGCCGTGCCCCAGGCATCGGTCAGCAGCGGCGAGCCCTGCAGCACATAGAACTCCGTGCCGCTGAAGCCGATGAAGAGCTTGGGACAGGTGCCGCTCGCCTCGCAGCGCGACAGGATGCCGCCGCGGCGCTGCGCCACGTCGTCCACGTAGTCCTTCGAAAGGCCGCGCGTGCCGGCCTGGCCGAAGGCCGTGTGGTCGGTGCGCACGCCCCCGCCGCCGCCCGGAATGGCGAAGCGCATGTTGATGTTGGTCTGCCGCGCCGCGATCTGCGCGAACACGCCGTCGAACACCTTGCGTCCCGCGAGGTCCTGGTTGAAGCCCAGGTGCACGAAGGTCTTCATGAAGTTGCCGCACTGCGACACGCCGGAGGCGATGGTGTTCCTGATGGCGGCCGCCACCGGGTTGGCGGTGCCCGCGGCGTCGCTCGTTTCGCGATGGAAGAAGGCGATCATGTCGCGCACCGCCGCGAGGCCCAGGCCCATGACCTTCGGGTCCTTCGCGACGTAGACCAGCTCGTACATGTAGGCCGGGTCCCATTTGTCCCGAAGGCACACGTTCGTCTCGTCGGGCGTGCCGGGGAACGGCGCGGCGGCGCTGCACTTGGCAAATTTCCAGTCGCTCGCGGGAATGAGCTGGCGCGCATCGGCTTCGTTGACGCGCCGCGTGAGCACGTAGCCGGGCCGGGTGTTGTCCAGGCTCGCCGTCGCATAGGCCTGCATGGCCGCATTGAACGGGCCGCCGGGCAGCGGCAGCGAATCGTTGGTGGCCGCGGTGGGCAGCAGTTCGGCGCGGTAGGTGCCGGTGATGGTGCTGCCGTCCGCATTGCGGGCCACGGGCACCTGGAGCGTGAGCTTGCCCGCCGCGGCCGGTACATCGCCCTGCCAGGCGGCCGTGAGGAACACATAGCCGCGCGAGGCGAAGTACGGATCGAGGTTGACGATGTTGCCGCGGTTCGGCGCGTCGTAGCGCAGCACGCCGTTGGCCTTGCCCATGTCCTTGGGCTTGAAGAGCACGAAGTCGGCGCTGTACTCGACCTTGCCGTTGGCATTGAGCGGCGCGAGCGACAGGTCTTGGATGATGGCGTTGTGCGCGTCCTTCGGGTCGACCTCGCCGGTGAAGGTGCCGGTGATCTTCTCGTAGGAGCCGATGCTGCCGAAGGTGCCGGCCACGTCCTCCGTCTTCGAGATGGCGAGCTTGAACTTCGGTGCTTCGGCGGCCACCGGCGGCGGCGCGGTTGCGGCCGGCGGCGGCAGCACGAAGCCACCGCCTCCGCCACCACTTCCGCCGCATGCGCTCAGAAAAAGGGCGGCCGAAGCCACCGCGGCAGCCAACAGGCTCCAGCGTTTCATGGTTTGTCTCCTTCGTTGTGGTGTCTGCGCGGTGCCGATCCCCGCTGCGGCCGGCGCGCGCCCTACTCGGCTTCGATGCCGGCGGCCTTCACGATGCGGCCCCACTTCTGCGACTCGGCCGTCTGGAACTTCGCGAGTTCTTCGGGCGAGGTGGTGAACACCTCGGTGCCGGTGGGTTCGTAGAAAGCCGTCTTCGCGGACTCGCTCTTCGCAGCCTTCACCAGCAGCTCGTTGAGCCGCTTGACCACGGCCGGCGGGGTCTTCGCTGGCGCATAGGCCGCGAACCAGTAGCCCATCTCGTAGCCCTTCACGCCGGCCTCCGAAATGGTGGGCACGTCGGGTGCGAGCGGGGAACGCGCCGCGCTCGAAACGCCCAGCGCGCGCAGCTTGCCGCCCTTCACCTGCGGCAGGCCGGTGGCCGCGTCGGTGATCATCATGTGGATCTGCCCGCCCAGCAGGTCGGTGACGGCCAGCGTGTTGCTCTTGTAGGGCACGTGCAGCAGCTTGATGTCGGCCATCTGCTGCAGCAGCTCGCCCGCCATGCGGCTGGACGAACTTCCGCTGCCGAAGCTGTACTTGCCCGGCTCCTTCTTGGCGAGCGCCACGAACTCGGCCACGCTCTTGGCGGGGAACGACGGATTCACCACCATGATCTGGCCGCCCTTGCCGAGTGCGGTGATGGGCGCATAGTCCTTCACCGGGTCGTAGGGCAGCTTCTTGAACAGGTGCTCGTTGGCAGCATGCGTGGTGTTGGTGGTGATCAGCACGGTGTAGCCATCGGCCGCGGCCTTGGCCGCCTGCTGCGAGGCAATGAAGCCGCTCGCGCCGGCCTTGTTGTCGATCACCACCGGCTGCTTCGTTTCGGCCGTGATGCTGTTGCCCAGCGCACGCGCGATCTGGTCGGTGGCCGTGCCGGCCGCAAAGGGCACGACGAAGGTGATGGGATTTTCTGGAAAGGCTTGTTGCTGCGCATGGCCCAGCAGCGGCACCAGGGCCAGCGCGGCAGCCGAAAGGGTCAGGGAACGTCGTTTCATTGTTTTGTCTCCGGAGGGATGGGTAAGGAAAAAAGGATGACCGCTATGGCCCTGTCAGCAGCGGCGCCAGCGCGCGCGGCACGCGGATGGGCATGTCGAGCAACAGGAAAGACAGCGCCTTGCCATGCGCGTCGAGGTTCAGCGCATCGTTGACGCCGCCGTCGAGCACCGCGTCGAGCACGAAGTTCATCGCATGCAGCCGGGGCAGCAGGAAACGCTGCACCCGTGCCGGTGCGCGGTGGCGGAACTGCATCGACACGCGTTCGGGCGTGAGCTGCTCGGCCAGCAAGGGGTAGAGGTCCGCGTGCCAGGCAATCACGCTGATGTTGGAGCGGTCGCCTTTGTCGCCGGTGCGGCCGTGTGCCGCGCGGTAGAGCGGCACTTCGATCATGTCGTCGGTCGATGTGTTCATGCCAGGGCCTCCGCGCCGAGCAGTTCGAAGCGCACCGGCACCGCCTCCCGCGGCAGCAGGCACGACAGCGTATTGAGCCGTGGCGTGAGCGCGGTGCGCACGCCGCCGCCGCCCGCGGGTCCGCAGGTGTAGAGCGCCACGACTTCGCGCGCCAGGCGCTCGGCCTGCGCGCGCTGCGCATGCGTGGCGGCCACGCGCAGGCGCACGTCGCGCAGGCCGGTGTCGGGCGTGTCCGCGAGCATGCGGCCGGCATCGTCGCCCAGGATGCTCAGCGCGCCGATCAGGTCCACGCGCAGCGCAAGCCCGTCGAGCCGCTTGCGCAGCACCTCGCCCGCGAGCCGCGCACGCGCCTCGGCACGCGGCCCCGCGTAGGAGATTTCGCCCTCGGCGAGCCAGCCGCCTTCATGGCAGACGTTGACCTTGTAGTGGCTCGGCCGCGCGTGGCCGCGCACGCCGGAGAGTTCGACGCGGTCCCTGCCGGGCAGCGCGCGCACCTCGGCTTCGGCGATGTCGGCCACCACGTCGGGCGTGAGGTAGGCGCTCGGGTCGTGCACTTCGTAGAGCAACTGCTCCTTCACCGTGGCTTCGCTCACGAGCCCGCCGGTGCCATCGGCCTTGCCGATGGTGCAGTGGCCGTCGGCGTCGATCTCGGCAATCGGGAAGCCCACCGCGTCGAGCCCTGGCACATCCTTGTAGCCCGGGTCTGCGAAGTAGCCGCCGCACACCTGCGCGCCGCATTCGAGCAGGTGGCCCGCCATGGTGGCGCGGCCCAGCCGGTGCCAGTCGTCGGCGCGCCAGCCGAAGTGCGACATGGCGGGGCCGACCGCGAGAGAAGGATCGGCCACCCGGCCGCACACCACGATCTGCGCGCCGGCATCGAGCGCGGCGGCGATCGGCTCGGCGCCGATGTAGGCATTGGCGCTGACGATGCGCAGGCCCTCCATCTGCGCGCCCAGCGTTTCATGCAGCAGCGTACGGTGCGCGGGGCCGGAGAGGTCGTCGCCCTCCACCACCGCGATGCGCGGCGCATCGGCGCCGAGTTCGCGCGCCATGCGGGCGATATGGCGGGCTGCGGCGCGCGGATTGGCCGCGCCGAAGTTGCTCACGATGCGGATGCCGTGCGTGAGGCAGCGCGCCAGCACGGGCCGCAGCATGGCGTCGAGCAGCGGCTCGTAACCTGCGTCAGGGTTGTCGCGGCGTCGCAGCTGGGCGAGCGCGAGCGTGCGCTCGGCCAGCGTCTCGAAGATCAGGAAAGCGCGCTGGCCCGCGGGGCCGCCGGCGAGCCGCGCGATCAGCGTGTCGACCACCGGCCCGGCCGCATCGGTGCGGTCGCCGGAGAATCCGGCTGCGCAGCCGATCAGCAGTGGAGGCGGTGCATTGGCATTCATCAAGGCGGACTGTAGGCAGGCCGCCGTCATCCGTAAAATCGAAAATTCGGATCAATTGATCCGAATTTCAGATCATTCGAAGAATCTCACTGAGCGAGCCGGATGCCGCGCTTGGCGATGATCGCGCCCCACTTGCGGCCCTCGCTGTCGATGAACGCGCTGAATTCTTCGGCAGACCCGCCGCCCGCCACCAGGCCCTGGTTGGCCAGCAGTTCGCGCACGGCGGGCTCCTGCAGCACCGTGTTCACATCGGCGTTGATGCGGCGAACGACATCAGGCGGCGTGCCGCTCGCGGTGAACAGGCCGTTCCAGGCCAGCGCTTCGAAGCCCGGATAGCCCGACTCCGCCACCGTGGGCAGGTCCTTCATGAGTTCGGAGCGCTTCGCGCTCGTGACTGCGAGCAGCTTGATGCGCTTGCCCTGGATGAGCGGCAGCAGTGCTGGCGCCACGGTGAACAGCGCCTGCGTGTCGCCCGCCGCCACCGAGAGGCCCGCGGGCGGCGACCCGGCATAGGGCACGTGCACCGCCTCGATGCCGGCCACGCCGCAAAACAGCTCCATCGTCAGATGCGATGAACTCCCCGCGCCCACCGACGCATAGCTGAACTGGTGGCCCTGCTTCCTGGCCCACGCCACGAACTCCGGCAGCGTGCTGGCCGGATTGCCGGCCTGCACCGCCAGCACGTTGGGCTGCGAGGTGGTGAGCACGATCGGCAGCAGGTCGCGCGCAGGCGCATACGGCATGCGGCCGTACATGTAGGGGCCGAAGGCGATCGGCCCGTTGAAGCCGATGCCCAGCGTGTGGCCGTCGCCCGGCGCCTTGGCCACGGCGTCCATGCCGATCAGGCCGCCCGCGCCGGCCTTGGTCTCGATGACGATGGGCTGCTTCCACATGGGACGCAGCCGGTCGGCCAGCGTGCGCGCGATCAGGTCGAGCGAACTGCCGGCGGGCGCGGGAACGATCACGCGCACCGGCTTCGTCGGCCACTCCTGGGCGGAGGCGGCCATCGCCGATGCGCAGGCGAGGAGGAAGGCTGCGAGCTTGCTCTTGTTCATTTTCAATCTCTGCTGAGCCCGCAACCTTACATCGGCGCAAAAAAACCGGGCCCGCTTTCGCAGGCCCGGCCTCCTTTCTCGGACCCCCGTCCTTGCGGACGGGTTGCTTGCAATTACAGCGGCAGCGCGTTGCCGCGTGCGGCAGCATAGGCTTCGGCCCGCACCGCCGCGCGATCCACCGCACCGGCGGCGATCGGCGCAGCGCCCGACGAGGCAGCTTCGGCGTACGGGTCGGGCGCGCGCGCAGCGGCCACCGCTTCGGCACGCACGGCATCGCGGCTGTTCATCGCAACCGGCGGATAGATCGGGCCTGCATCGGCGCCCGTGGCATAGGGATCGCCCGTGTGCGCGGCCACCACGGCCCCGGCAGCCACGTCGGCGCGGCTCTCGGCGGAGGTGGGGGGATGGACGCCGCCATAGGTTTCGGCATGGGCGGCACCGGCGACGGCCGCGAGGGCCACCGCGATGGCGCAGAGGTGCTTGGAGCTGGAGACGGTCATTCGGATTTCCTTCGATTCAATGAATGGATGGAGGGAGGCTTCGGACCGTTCTTGCTTTTTTGGGGTGGTCCGTGAAATCGATTCTGCGACGGCATCCGAGTACCAGCCCCTGGAAAAGGGAATCCCGGCAATCGCGACGTGGAAACAGCCGGCCGCTCTTTGAAGCGATGGGCGAAAGCTGCTAGCGGCCGGCCGGCGCAGGGGCGCACACGCCACACGGCACTTCACAGCGCGCGGCAAGGCCGCTACATTCGACGCCTCGACAAACAACCCGGATCGGAGGTATGCGATGGAAGACACAGCTATTCATTGCCCCGCTTCCGGACGGTTTGTCGGTTCTTCGAAGAGTTGCTGACACAGCCAACTCGACCCTTGCGGCGCTTCCTGGCCGCAAAAGACAAACCGCCCGAGATTCAAACGCCGCCGTCGGCATGCAGGTGCCGGCCGCGATCCGCTCGTTTTCAGAATCCTCAAGGCTCACCATGCTTGAAACCCGTGCCGCGCATCCGCGGCCATTTTCGATTTCCGTTTTCGATCCCCATGAGGCCTCTGCCGAAAGCTGGGAGAAGTTCCATCGCTATTGGCAGCTTCGCACCGAGGAGGACCATCCCGGCGAGCGCCGCCCCCCCAACGCCGACGCCGGGCGCGCGCTGCGGGAGCACCTGCCGCTGCAGGCCTTCCATCGGGTCCTCGCGAGCTGCGATGGCGAATTCATTGGCAGCCTCACGCCGAGCTTTCGCCGCGAAGGCTCGCCCGACCATGCCGCCTTTGCGCCCTATCTCGAGGCCTGGGGCGGCCTGTTGCGGCCGCACCGGCGGCGCGGCGTGAGGTCAGCGCGCCGATGCTCTCCCATCAACCACCGGCTGGGCTTTGCGCCGCACAGGCATGATGCGGTCTACCAGATCGGCCCGGAAAGCCTGAGGGCCTTCCTCTCGACCCGCCCGCTGGATCCGATGGAGCGGTACCAATGAAAGCACCACCACGACTGCAGTCGCTGGTCGACGAAGGCCTGATCGACACGGTGGTACGCCAGCTGATGAGCGGCAAGGAAGCCATGGTCTACGTGGTGCGCTGCGGCGAGGAGACGCGCTGCGCCAAGGTCTACAAGGAAGCCGACAAGCGCAGCTTCCGCCAGGCCGTCGACTACACCGAGAACCGCCGGGTGCGCAACTCGCGCGAGACGCGGGCCATGGCCAAGGGCACGCGCTTCGGCCGCCAGGTGACCGAGGCCATCTGGCAAAGCGCCGAAGTCGATGCGCTCTATCGTCTGGCGGCGGCCGGCGTGCGCGTGCCCGTTCCCTACAACTTCCTCGAAGGCGTGCTGCTGATGGAGCTGGTGACCGACGCCAACGGCGATGCGGCGCCGCGGCTCAACGACGTGGCGTTCACGCGCGACGAAGCCTTGCAGCACCATGCCAGCCTGCTGAAGGAAGTGGTGCGCATGCTGTGCGCGGGCGTGGTGCACGGCGACCTGTCGGAATTCAACGTGCTGCTGGCGGCCGACGGCCCGGTGGTGATCGACCTGCCTCAAGCGGTCGATGCGGCGGGCAACAACCACGCAAAGCGCATGCTGCTGCGCGACGTGGAGAACCTGCGTAACTTTTTCGGCCAGTTCGCGCCGGATCTCCTGGGCACGCACTACGGCGACGAGATCTGGCACCTGTACGAGCGCGGCCTGCTGCGCGTCGAATCGGTGCTGGGCGGCACGCATGCGCGCGACACCGGCCCCGTCGATCTGGGCAACGTGCTGCGCGAGGTGGACGATGCGCGTGAGGAAGAAGCGGCGCGGCGACTGCGCATGCAGCTGCCCAGGCTCTGACGGCGGCGGACCGTCAGGGCCGTTCGTTCTTCAGCTCGCGCAGTTGCGTCTCGGCATGCTCGAGTTCAGCCCGCAGCGCCCGGATGTCGCGCTCCAGCCTGTCGATGCGCGCCGCGCGGCTTTGCGGCGGTTCGCTCGCCCGGCAGCGCGCCCGCAACGCATCCAGGTTCTCGGCGAGCTGCCGGCGGCGCAGCATCTGGCCCCTGGAGCGGGCCAGGTCCATGTCGCGCTCCAGTGCAGCTTCCTCCGCTTCGCAAGATGAAGAAGCGGAGGGTGCACCCTCCCCCGGCTCCGCGGGCTGTGCGAACGCGGGTGAGGCCAGCGCCAGCGCGACGATCCACGGCCAGGGTCTCATACCCAGCCCCCGCCGTGCCCTCGAAGGCCACCATGCCAGGCGAAATCCATTGTTGCGGCTCCCGTTTTGTAGGCGGTACCAACGTCCGCCGTGCCGCATTCTGTCTCAAGCCAGTTCCTCCACGCGCAGCGCCGTCACTTTGCCTGCGACCGAGGGATGCGCCTGCAACGCCTGCAGCGCCAGGTCCATCGCACCCTGCCGCACCGGCTGCGTCAGCACCAGCACCTGCGCGCCCATGCCGGGCTGCGCAGCCGCCAGTGCCACCTGCCGCACCGACACCTGCTGCCCGGCCAGCCAGCCCGACACCGCCTCGATCTGGCCGGCGGCATGCACGGGTATGCGCAGGTAGTGCGCACAGCACGCGGCCGCGCGGGGCAGCACCGGGAGTTCGCTCATGGCGTGCGCATGGAACCCGAGGTGCGGCACGCGCTGCGCGGCATGGGTGCCGTCGAGCCGCGCCACATCGACCAGGTCGGCAATCACCGCCGATGCGGTCTCTTCGGAGCCGGCGCCCGCGCCGTAGTACATCGTCACGCCGGCCGCATCGCCCTTGACCATGACGGCATTCATCGATCCGCTCACATGCGCCATCAGGTGCGATGCGGGCACCAGCGCGGGCTGCACGCGCAGTTCCACGCCTTCCTCCCGGCGCCGCGCCACGCCCAGCAGCTTGATGCGGTAGCCCAGTTGCTCGGCGCAGGCCACGTCCACCCGCTGCAAGGCCGCGATGCCTTGCACCTGCACATCGGCAAGCCGCACGGACGTGCCGAAGGCATTGGCGGCCAGCAGCGTGAGCTTGTGCGCGGCGTCGATGCCCTCGATGTCGAAGGCCGGATCGGCCTCGGCATAGCCGAGCGCCTGGGCCTGTGCAAGGGCAGCCGCGAAGTCCAGGCCTTCGTCACGCATCTTGCTCAGGATGAAGTTGGTGGTGCCGTTGATGATGCCCGCCACCCATTCGATGCGATTGGCCGTGAGGCCTTCGCGCAGCGCCTTGACGATGGGAATGCTCACCGCCACCGCGCCCTCGTACGCCACGGCCACGCCATGCCGCCGGGCCGCGGCAAAGATCTCGGCGCCATGCACCGCGAGCAAGGCCTTGTTGGCCGTGACCACATGCTTGCCGTGCGCGATGGCGGCCAGCACCCATTCGCGCGCCGGGCCGGTGCCGCCGGCCACTTCCACCACCACGTCCACGTCGGGGTGGGTAGCCACGCACAGCGGGTCGTCCGTCAATGGAGCATCCGCGCCCACGATGGCGGCGGCGCGCACCAGGTTGCGCGCGGCCACCATCACCAGCTCGATGGGCCGGCCCGCCCGTCCCGCGATCTCGGCCTGGTTGCGCGCCAGCACCCGGAAGGTGCCCGAGCCGACGGTGCCGATACCGATCATGCCCACGCGCAGCGCGCGAATGGCCGCGGGGCGGCTGGGCAGGGGTTCGAGGGACTGGACTGGATCGCGGTACATGGAATTCTCCGGACGAAAACAAGAAACCCAGCTGCCAGAGCTGGGTTTCATTCATTCGGAGAAGAAGAGCGATACACCAGGTGGCTGCCGAAACGGCCACCTGCGCGTGCTCAGGTGGCCGCGGTGGTAATGGTGGTAATCATTCGTGCAACCAATGCCCCATCCGCCCGCGCGAAGGCAGGCGGCATCATGCGGGCCATGGAGGCTTCGCAGACGGTGGCGGGGAAGAGATGGCACGACATGAAGATGGGAGTGTACAAGAGCCCGGCCGGCTGGCGCCGAGATTGCCGTGCCAAACCTGCTGGAATACGGGGAGCAGGCCTACAGCGCTGCGTCGGCAGCAGGCCTAGTGTTGTGGGCAAAGAACTGCATCACCAGGAGGCAGCATCATGAAGAGTTTCGTCCTAGAGCCCCGCATGCGCTCGAGCATCGGCGGCGCCTTCTACCCCACAGGCTATTCGATGGTGATGTTTCCAAGCGCGGAGGACGCCAACCGCATCGGCCACAAACTGATCGAGAACGGCGTGAGCGGCGACGAGATCTACCTGCTTCCCGCAGCAACGATCCTGGAGGAGATCACACCCACCGTGAGGGAAGCCGACGAGCCGCTGCCTTCGGCCGGAACCGACGCGGCCACCGTGCGCGCCTACACCAAGCTGGCGCGCGAAGGCCACACGGGCCTGCTGGTCAGGACGAAGAACGAAGAAGCGGCCAACCACCTGATGGAGGTGGTGCGCACCGTACCCTATTCGATCGCGCAGCGCTATCGCACACTGGTCATCGAAGACCTCTGAATTCCCCTGCCGATTGGCGGCTCAGGCAGCAGCCGCTGCGCGCCGCACCACGTCGCGCGCCATGGCCTGCGCGAGTTCCTGTTCGCCCAGGAAGACCGTAGCGGCCATTTCGCGCGTCAGCAGCCCGGCCTCCTCTTCGTTGTGGCTGCGGATCACGGTTTCAATGGCCGGATTGAGCGTGCGGGCGGTTTCCATCATCTGGCGCACGTTCATGGCGTCCGGTATGGCCACCACCAGCACGCGGGCACGCGCGATGTGCGCCTGGATCAGCACGGCCGGATCGGCCGCGTCGCCCCAGACGGCCGCAACGCCGGCTTCGCGCAGCTTCTCCACCAGTTCGCGGTTCTGCTCCGCCACCACGAAGGGAATGTCGTGCGCCTCCAGCTCCGATGCGATGCGGCGCCCGACGCGGCCATAGCCCACCAGCACCACCTGCCTGGACAGGTACCGGGCTTCGGTGGTCGTCGGCAGTTCGGCCAGCGGATGGTCGTGCGACTCGATGCCGCGCGCCGCCGGGAAGCGGCCGTGCAGCCATTTCTCGATGGGGGCGACCATGCTGAACCACAGCGGATTGGTGGCAATGGAAATCAGCGCACCGGCCAGGATCAGGCTCTGGCCTTCCACCGGCAGCAGGCCGAGCGAGACGCCGAGCCCCGCAAGAATGAACGAGAACTCCCCGATCTGCGCGAGGCTCGCGCTCACGGTGAGCGCCGTGCCCAGCGGATAGCGGAACGCCAGCACCAGCGCGCAGGCGGCCAGCGACTTGCCCAGCACGATCACGCCCACCACCGCCAGCACCTGCAGCGGCCGCTCGATGAGCACCGAGGGATCGAAGAGCATGCCCACCGACACGAAGAACAGCACCGCGAAGGCATCGCGCAGCGGCAGCGACTCCTGCGCCGCGCGGTGGCTGAATTCGGATTCGCGCATCACCATGCCCGCAAAGAAAGCGCCCAGCGCGAACGACACGCCGAACAGCGCCGCCGACGCAAAGGCGATGCTGACCGCGGCCGCGATCACGCACAGCGTGAACAGCTCGCGCGAGCCGGTGCGCGTGACCTGCCACAGAATCCAAGGAAACGCGCGCCGCCCCACCACCAGCATCAGCGCCACGAACCCGCCCACCTGCAGCAGCGTGACGCCGAGCGTCTGCCACAGCGGATCGGAGTTGGCCGAATCGCCCGCGTGGCCGCCCAACGCCCCCGCGAGCGGCGGCATCAGCACCAGGACCAGCACCATGGCCAGGTCCTCGACCACCAGCCAGCCGACCGCGATACGCCCGGTGAACGAATCGAGAATCCCCAGGCTCTCGAGCGCCCGCAGCAGCACGACCGTGCTTGCCACCGACAGCGCCAGCCCGAAGACCAGCGCCTCGCCCCATGACCAGCCCCACCAGAGCGCCAGCGCACCGCCCAGCAGCGTGGCCACCGCGATCTGCGCGAGCGCGCCCGGCAGCGCGATCTTGCGCACGGCCAGCAGGTCGTCGAGCGAAAAATGCAGGCCCACGCCGAACATCAGCAGCATCACGCCGATCTCGGCCAGTTGCGCGGCAATGCCCGCATCGGCCACGAAGCCCGGCGTGAAGGGACCGATGATCACGCCCGCGAGCAGGTAGCCCACCAGCGCCGGCAGCCGCAGCCGCAGCGCCAGAAAACCCAGCACGAGCGCCAGCCCCAGGCCGGCGGCGATCGTGTTGATGAGGGAAACGCTGTGGGGCATTGCTCCATTTTGCAGGAACGATACGCCCCTCTGGTTTCACACGGGCATCATCAATCGGCCATCTTGCCGATGCGCACCAATGAAAAAACCCGCCGAGGCGGGTCTTTTCGATCAGCTTTCCGTCAGCGTGATCAGTGCATGTGCAGGCCGCCGTTGACCGAGAAGTCGGCGCCCGTGCTGTAGCCGCCCTCGTCCGTGGCGAGCCACGAGATGATGGAGGCAATTTCGCTCGGCTCGCCCAGGCGCTTGACCGGGATGGTGGCCACGATCTTGTCGAGCACTTCCTGGCGGATGGCCTTGACCATGTCGGTGCCGATGTAGCCCGGGCTCACGGTGTTGACCGTGACGCCCTTGTTTGCCAGTTCCTGTGCCAGCGCCATCGTGAAGCCGTGCATGCCGGCCTTGGCCGCCGAGTAGTTGGTCTGCCCCGCCTGGCCCTTGGCGCCGTTGACCGAGCTGATGTTGATGATGCGGCCCCAGCCCTTCTCGACCATGTCGCCCACCACCTGCTTGGTGACGTTGAACATGCTGTTGAGGTTGGTCTCGATGACCGCGCTCCAGTCCTCGGGCGTCATTTTCAGGAACATGCGGTCCCGCGTGATGCCGGCGTTGTTGACCAGCACGTCGATGGGGCCATGCGCTGCCTTGGCGGCAGAAAAGGCCTCGACGGTGGATTGCCAGTCGCCGACATTGCCGACCGAGGCGTGGAACTCGAAGCCCAGGGCCTTCTGCTCGGCCAGCCATTTGGCATGGTCGCGCGTGGGGCCGCAGCCTGCGACGACAGTGAAGCCGTCCTTGTAAAGGCGCTGGCAGATGGCTGTTCCGATGCCACCCATGCCCCCGGTGACATATGCAACTTTCTTGCTCATGAAATTTTCCTTGATGTGTGCGAAAAGCCTGAACGGCCGCCTTCACTCTAGCGAGTTTCAAGCCGTCGAACTCTGAGGAAAACACTGAGCCGAGCTTGCAACCAGCTGTCACGGTGCGGCCGCATGTGCAACCATATTGCATAAGTCCGCCGCCGTCCTGCTCACCCCTTTTGCTTCCAAGGAGTTCGAAAGTATGAATTTCGAAAACGCCAGGCAACGTCCCCATGTCTGACACGGCCGGCCTCGAGCCGCTTTCCATCCTCGCCGACCGTGTCGGCGCCATCCTTCGCGAGCGGCGCCAGACCGTGGCCGTGGCCGAATCCTCGGCCGGCGGTCTCGTGTCGGCCGCGCTGCTCGCCATCCCGGGCGCATCGGCCTTTTTCCTCGGCGGCGCGGTCGTCTATTCGCGCCGGGCCGGAAAAGCGCTGCTGGGGCTGACGGCCGAAGACATGGCCGGCATGCGCGCGGAAACCGAACCCTATGCCAGCTTCATTGCAGGCAGGATCCGGGGCAGCCACCGCGCCACCTGGGGCATCGCCGAGAGCGGCGCGGCCGGTCCTTCCGGCAGCCCGTATGGCGACGCGCCGGGGCATGTGTGCGTGGCCATCGCCGGAGAGGCCGCGGCGAGCAGGACGATCGAAACCGCCGACTCGGACCGCGTGTCGAACATGGACGTCTTTGCGCGGCAGCTGCTCCTGCTGTTCCACGAGACGCTGCTGGCGCAACCAGGAACGCCTGGCTGAACGGGACCCTAATCCGCCTGCACCCCCGCCGCCCGGATCACCTTCCCCCATTTCTCGGTCTCGGCCGCCAGGTGGGTGCGCAGCGCTTCGGGCGTCACCTTGTCCATGGGGACCGCCTCGGTGCTCAGTTCGGCGAAACGGTGCTTGACCATGTCGTCCTGCAGTGCGGCGCGCAGCGCCGTGTTGAGCTTTTCCATCACGGCCGGCGGCGTGCCCCTGGGTGCGTAGATGCCGTGCCACACCTTCACGTCGAAACCCTTCAGGCCCTGCTCGTCGAGCGTGGGAATGTTCGGCATGCTGGACAGCCGCTTCGGCGTGGTCACGCCGAACACCTTGACGCGGTTGCCGTCCTTGATGACCGGCGCGGTCTGCGTGGTCTGGTCGCACAGCAGGTCGACCTGCCCGCCCATCAGGTCGTTGAGCGCCGGGCCGGCGCCCTTGTAGGGCACGGTGGTGAGCTGCACCCCGATCTGGTGCGCGAAGAGCATGCCGCACAGCTGCGACACCGCGCCGATGCCGGCGTTGGCGAGGGTCACCTTGTCCTTGTTCGTCTTCACGTAGGCCAGCAGCTCCTGGAAGTTGCTGGCCGGGAAGTCCTTGCGCGAGAGCAGGGTCATGGGCACGTCCATCACCTGGCCCACGTATTCGAAGTCCTTCAGCGGGTCGTAGTTGAGCTTCCTGTAGAGCGCGGGCGCGGTGGCCATGCCCATGTGGTGGATCAGGATGGTGTAGCCGTTGGGCGCCGCCTTGGCCACGCGCGCAGGCGCGATGGTGCCGCCCGCACCCACGGTGTTCTCGACGATCACGGTCTGCCCGAGCGACTTGCCCATGGGAATCGCGAGCATGCGCGCGACCACGTCGGTGGGGCCGCCGGCCGAGTACGGCACGACCATGGTGATGGTTTTCTCCGGCCAGGGCGCCTGCGCGGCGGCCGGCGTTTGCGCGGCCAGCAGACCTGCGCCCAGCGATGCGGCCAGCAGGGTGCGTGCTTTCCAGTTCTTCTTCAGATTCACTTGCTTGTCTCCTGGGTTGTGGGATGCCTGTCTTGTTCTGCAGCGAGCGCCACCAGCCGTTCGGCCAGGCGAACGACCGGCGCGTCGACCATGCGGCCGTCGAGGCTGACCACGCCGCCGCCGGCCGAACGCACGGCCTCGATCACGCGGCGCGCCCATGCGAGCTCGCCGTCGCTCGGGCCCAGCGCGGCCTGCACCGGCGCGACCTGGTCGGGGTGGATGCACAGCTTGGCGCCGAAGCCGCCGCGGCGTGCGCGTGCCGTGTCGGCCGCCAGGCGCTGCGTATCGCGCCAGTCGGCCGTCACGCCGTCGATGGGCGCGGGCAGCCCGGCACGGCGCGAGGCCAGCAGCAGCACGAGGCGCACCGGCACCAGCTCGGCTTCGTCCGCATCGCAGGCCAGCCCGACGTCAGCCTGGAAATCGAGGTTGCCGAAGGCGAGCCGCAGCACCTGTGGCGCCGCCGCGAGTTCATCGGCCGCCGCAAGGCCGGCCGCCGATTCGACGAGCGGCACGAGCACGCCTCGAGGCCCGATGGCTTCGGCCAGCAGCCGCAGGTCGCCGGCCTTCTCCGCCTTGGGCAGCACCACGCCCTCGGCCAGCCCTTGCAAGACCAGCCCGGCCACGGCCACGCGGTCGTCCTCGTGCCACGGCGTGCCTGCGGCATTGATGCGCACCAGCAGGCGCTGCCGGTCGGCGCCGGGCAGCGCGGCGAACGAGGCCGCAAGGCCTTCACGCGCCGCGGCCTTGCGCTCGGGCGCCACCGCGTCCTCCAGGTCGACGATCACTGCGCCCGCACCGGTGACCAGCGCGCGCGCATGGCGCTCGGGCCGGTCGGCCGGCACGAAGAGAAAGGCACGCGCCAGCGCGAGCGCTGCCGCGCTCACACCGCCCCCGCCTCGCGCAGCGCCGCAATCTCCGCCTCGCTGCGTCCGAGGCCGCGCAGGATGGCGTCGGTATGCTGGCCCACGGCCGGTATCGCATCCATGCGGTAGTCGAAGGCGCTCTGGCGGCCGGCCGGCAGCAGCGCCGGAATGTCGCCGGCCGGCGAGCCCACCTGCCGCCAGCGCTCGCGCGCCTGCAGCTGCGGATGCGCCCACAGCCCGGCCATGTCGTTCATGCGTGCGTTGGCGATCTGCGCCGCATCGAGGCGCTCGACCACCTGCGCGGTGCCGAGCGCGGCAAAGGTCTCCACGATGATCGCGCGCAGCGCGTCGCGGTTCTCGTTGCGCCGCGCGTTGCTGTCGAAGCGCGCGTCGGTGGCGAGCGCCGCCTGCAGCAGCACCTTCTCGCAGAACACGCGCCATTCGCGCTCGTTCTGCAGGCCCAGCATCACGGTGCCGCCATCGCCCGCGGGAAACGGACCGTAGGGATAGATGGTGGCGTGCGAGGCGGCGCTGCGAGGCGGCGGCGACGCGCCGTCGTAGGCGTAGTACATCGGGTAGCCCATCCACTCGGCGAGCGATTCGAGCATCGACACGTCGATGTGCGAGCCCTTGCCGGTCTTGCCGCGCTGGAGCAGCGCCGCGAGGATGCCGGTGTAGGCGTACATGCCCGCCGCGATGTCGGCGATGGAATTGCCCGACTTGCACGGATCGTCCGGCGTGCCCGTGACCGAGAGAAAACCCGCCTCGCTCTGGATCAGCAGGTCGTAGGCCTTCTTGTCGCGGTACGGGCCGTCGTCGCCATAGCCCGAGATGTCGCAGACGATGAGCCGCGGATGCAATGCCTGCAGCGCCTCGGCGCCCAGGCCCATGCGCGCGGCCGCGCCCGGCGCGAGGTTCTGCACCAGCACGTCGGCATCGGCCACCAGCGCCTGCAGCACCGCGAGCGCGGCGGGCTGCTTGAGGTCGAGCGTGAGGCTTTCCTTGGAGCGGTTCACCCACACGAAGTGCGAGGCCTCGCCGCCCACGCGGGCGTCATAGGCGCGCGCGAAGTCGCCGGCGCCGGGGCGCTCCACCTTGATGACGCGGGCGCCAAGATCGGCCAGCTGCCGGGTGCAGAAAGGCGCGGCAATCGCATGCTCGAGCGAAACCACGGTGATGCCGTCGAGGGGTCTTGTCATGGACGTGTTTTCCGTTTTCTTCATGCGAGCACGGCCGTGGCCTGCATCGTGAGCCAGCCGTCGGCGTCTTCGCCCCAGAGGCTGAAGGCCTTGCCGTCCGTGCTGCCTTCGGCCGGCTTGCCATGCATGCGGAACGGCGCGATGTCGAAGGTCGGCCGCACGGCGCGGAACTCGAAGCGTGCGAGCTGCGCGCCCGGCACATTGCGGCGCAGCAGGTCCACGAGCAGTGTCGCGATCAGCGGGCCGTGCACGATCAGGCCCGGATAGCCCTCGACCTGCGTCACGTAGCGGCGGTCGTAGTGGATGCGGTGGCCGTTGAAGGTGAGCGCCGAATAGCGGAACAGCAGCACGTCGTCGGGCACGATCTCGCGGCTGAAGGCGGCGTCCTTCGGCGCCGGCGTGGGCGACGGCGCCTTTTCGCCGGGCGCGGCCGCGGCGCGGTAGACGATGTCGTGCTCCTCGGTCAGCGCAAGGCCGCGCTCGTTGCGCACTTCATGGCGCACCAGCACGAACATCAGCTCGCCCGTGCGGCCGGCCTTGTGGGTGACCGAGGCGATGGTCGAGGTGCGCTCGGCCCTGTCGCCGACCCGCAGCGGGTTGCCTGGCTCCCAGGCCAGCCGCCCACCCGCCCACATGCGGCGCGGCAGCGGCACGGGCGGCAGGAAGCCGCCGCGCTTCGCGTGGCCGTCCTCACCGATCTCGGACTGGCGATGGTGCGGCAGGAAGTAGAGCCAGTGCCAGAGTTCGGGCAGGCGCGTGCCAGCAGTGGGCAACGCGTCGTCACGGTCGAGCGTGGCGGAGAGCGCACGCACCGGAGCGGCGGTGACGTCGTCGGCCAGCGTTTCGCTGCGGCCTTGCCAGGCCTGGAGCTTTGCGAGCGTGCCGGCGTCGATCGCGCCGGGGGATTGTTCCTGGGTGGAGTTGCTCATCGGTTCTTTCAATCGACCGCTGCGCCGGAGGCCTTGACGATGCGCGCCCACTTGGCGAGGTCGTCCTGCAGCAGTTTCGAAAATTGATCGGGCGTGGCGGGCGCCGCGATCTCGACGCCCTGCTGTTCGAGCTTGTCGCGCAGGTCCTTCGCGGCCAGCGCCTTGCGCGTCGCATCCTGCAGCTTGGCCAGCACCTCGGCCGGCACGCCCGCGGGCGCGAACAGGCCGATCCAGAGCGTGCCGTTGTAGCCCGGCACGGCCTCGGCGATGGTGGGTACATCGGGCAGCACCGGCGAGCGCTTGTCGCCGCTCACGGCCAGCGCGCGCAGCTTGCCGGCCTTGATGTGCGAGAGCGCCGAAGGCAGGCTCGCGAACACGATCGGCAGCTGCCCGCCGAGCACGTCGTTGAGCGCAGGCGCCACGCCCTTGTACGGCACGTGCTGCAGCGAGATGCCCGCCATGCTGTTGAGCATTTCGCCCAGCAGGTGGTTGAGCGTGCCGTTGCCGGCCGAGGCGTACTGGTAGTTGGCGCCCTTCTGCCGCGCGAGCTTCAGGAATTCGTTGAAGTCCCTGGCGGGAAACGAGGGGTTGACCAGCAGCACGTTGGGCACCGCGCCGATCAGGCCCACGGGCTTGAAATCCTTCACCGGATCGAAGCCCGGGTTCTTGTAGAGCGCCGGGTTGATGGCCTGGCTGCTGCTGATGGTCATGAGCAGCGTGTAGCCGTCCTTCGGCCCCTTGGCGACCAGCTGCGTGCCGATGTTGCCGCCCGCGCCCGGCCGGTTGTCGACCACCACGCTCGCGTTCATCAGCTCGCCGATCTTCTGGCCCACGAGGCGGCCGACGATGTCGTTGGTGCCGCCCGCGGCCTGCGGCACGACGAGCGTGACGGGGCGCGAGGGGTATGGCTGCGCGGCAGCCGGAACCGCAGTGCAGAGCGCTGCCGCGGCAAGGGAAAGAAGCGCCAGTGCGCGGAATTTCATTGTCTTTGTCTCCATGGCCGCATGGTGTTCTGCCGTGGCAGCGCGCGCAATCTTCGATTTCGGAACCCAGCCTTCTGAAATACCGAAGGCTTGGGCCTTACGATGGCGCCATGCTTTTCGACCTGACCGACTTGCGCCTTTTCGTTGCCACGGCCGAGCTTGGCAATCTCACGCGCGCGGCCGAGCGGCAGCACCTGTCGCTCGCGGCGGCCAGCGCGCGCATCAAGGCACTCGAAAACCAGGCCGGGCTGCAGCTGCTGCAGCGCGAAGCCCGCGGCGTGCGCCTGCTGCCACCGGGGGAAGCCTTCCTGCACCACGCGCGCCTCGTGCTGCACCAGACCGAGCAACTGCGCGCCGACCTGCTCGAATACGGCGGCGGGCTGCGCGGCCACCTGCGCGTGTTCGCCAACACCACGGCGGTGACCGATTTCCTGCCCGAGATCCTGCCAGGCTTTCTTGCGCGCAACCCGCGCATCAACGTCGACCTTCAGGAAAAACCGAATGCTCAGATCCCGCGCGGCGTGCTCGATGGCCGCGCCGACATCGGCATCGTCGCGGGCCGCGTCGACACGCTGGGCCTGGAAGCGATCCACTTCAGCACCGACCGGCTGGTGCTCGTCACCTCGCACAAGCACCGCTTCGCGAAGCGCCGCAGGATTTCATTCGCGGAAACGCTCGACGAAGACGCCATCGGCATGCAGCAAGGCAGCACCTTGCAGACCTTTCTGGCGCAGATCACCGACAACCTCGGCAAGCGGCAGAAGCTGCGCATCCAGCTCGGCAGCTTCGATGCCATGTGCCGGATGATCGGCAGCGGCGTGGGCATCGGCGTGGTGCCGGAATCGGCGGCCCGACGCAATCAGGAAAGCATGCAGCTCGCGCTGATCGATCTCAGCGATGCATGGTGCGTGCGGGAGCGCTACCTGCTGGTGCGTGACCGGGCGGCCCTGCCGATCTACGCGCAGGCGCTGGTCGAGACGCTGTGCCAGCACTACGCGGGGGAGCAGGCCGCCGTCGATTGAGTGCCCAAAAACAAGGACTTGCGGGCGAATTGTGAAGAAGCCTATGCCATCCCCATTTTCCGTGGACAACTTTGGGGATAACTGATGCTCTTCCTTGTAAAGCCGATCTAACTCGTTGTTTTACAAGGGGAATAATCAGTTTGCTCAAAATTTGGGCGGTGAACAAAGTGAGCCGCGCCTCCTCGGGGCTGGCAGCGAGCTGTCGTCTTTTGTTCAGGGTGGGTGCCCAGTACTCCCCTGCGCGAATGTCCCCCGGCCTGCGGCCTCCTCCTTGATTTCGCTGCGCAAGGCACCCCATCGACGGGAGCGCACCCTGAACAGCAGCGCCCCGGATCAGGACACTCCACGCGCACCCCGAACAGAGATGCGCGTGAAAGGCCAAGGGAGCCTATCGCTCGATCGTCAGCGCCACGCCCATGCCGCCGCCGATGCACAGCGACGCAATGCCCTTCTTCGCGTTCTGGCGCTGCATCTCGTGCAGCAGCGTCACCAGGATGCGGCAGCCCGACGCGCCGATCGGGTGGCCGATGGCAATGGCGCCGCCGTTCACGTTGACCTTGTTCACGTCCCAGCCCATTTCCTTGTTCACGGCGCAAGCCTGCGCGGCGAAGGCTTCGTTGATCTCGAGCAGGTCGAGATCGGCGGCCTTCCAGCCGGCGCGCTGCAGCGCCTTGGTCGACGCGGGCACCGGGCCCATGCCCATGATCGCCGGGTCGAGGCCGGCCGTGGCGTAGCTCGCGATGCGGCCCAGCGGCTTGAGACCGAGCGCGGCCGCCTTCTTGGCCGTCATCACCATCACGGCGGCGGCACCGTCGTTCAGGCCCGAGGCATTGCCCGCGGTCACGCCGCCGGCCTTGTCGAAGGCAGGGCGCAGGCCCGCCAGGCCTTCGGCGCTGGTCTTGCGGTTGATGAACTCGTCCTTGTCGAAGACGATCGGATCGCCCTTCTTCTGCGCGATGCTCACGGGCACGATCTCGTCCTTGAACTTGCCGGCATCCTGCGCGGCCGCGGCCTTGGTCTGGCTGCCGAGCGCGAGCTCGTCCTGCGCGGAGCGGTCGATGCCGTACTTCTTGGCCACGTTCTCGGCCGTGATGCCCATGTGGTACTGGTTATAGACGTCCCACAGGCCGTCCACGATCATGGTGTCGACCAGCTTCCAGTCGCCCATGCGCTGGCCGTTGCGCGAATTGGGCAGCACATGCGGGGCAGCGCTCATGTTCTCCTGGCCGCCGGCAATGACGATCTCGCTGTCGCCCGTGGCCACGGCCTGCGCCGCGAGCATGACGGCCTTCAGGCCCGAGCCGCACACGGCGTTGATGGTGAGCGCCGGCGTTTCCTTGGTGCCGCCGCTCTTGAGCCATGCCTGGCGCGCGGGGTTCTGGCCCGCACCGGCGGCCAGCACCTGGCCCATGATGGCTTCGCCGACCTGGTCGGCCGTGAGATTGGCGCGCGCAATCACTTCCTTGATCACGAGGGCGCCCAGCTCGGTGGCTGCAATGCCGGCGAGCGAGCCGCCGAACTTGCCGACCGCCGTGCGTGCAGCCGAAACGATGACGATGTCTTCCATGAGGTTCTCCGTTGAAGTGATGAAGTGATTTGAAGTCGTGGTTGTGAAGGGTCAGGCTCTTGCCTTGACGTAGCGTCCGGGCGCCGGTTCGATGGCCTTGTAGGCCTTGCCGTTGCCATAGGCCTTGGGCGCCGGCACCTGCTTGCCCGCATGGCCCTTGAGCCATTGGGCCCAGTCGGTCCACCAGCTGCCGGGGTGCTCGGTCGCGCCGGCCAGCCATTCGGCCTGGGTCTTGGGGAACTTGCCGTCTTCGCGTATCCAGTGGCTGCGCTTTTTCTTGGCGGGCGGATTGATCACGCCCGCGATGTGGCCCGAAGCGCCCATGACGAAGCGCTTCTTGCCCGGCAGCAGCTGCGTGGACGCATAGGCGCCGCCGATCGGCACGATGTGGTCTTCGCGCGAGCCGTAGATGTAGGCCGGGATGTCGATCTTGCCCAGGTCGATCTTCTCGCCACAGACCGTGAGCGCATTGGGCTTGGCGAGCTTGTTCTCGTGGTAGGTGTTGCGCAGGTACCAGGTGTAGAACGGGCCCGGCAGGTTGGTGGCGTCGCTGTTCCAGTAGAGCAGGTCGAAGGGCGGCGGGGTCTCGCCCTTCAGGTAGTTGCCGACCACGTAGTTCCAGACCAGGTCGTTGGGGCGCAGGAAGCTGAAGGTCGATGCCAGGTCCATGCCCGGCAGCAGGCCGCCCTTGCCCAGCTGCATCTCGCGGTACGCCACCATCGCCTCGTCCACGAAGATGTCGAGGATGCCGGTGTCGCTGAAGTCGAGAAATGTGGTGAGCAGCGTGACCGAGGCGGCCGGCTTTTCGCCGCGCGCCGCAAGCACGGCCAGCGCGGTGCTCAGGATGGTGCCGCCCACGCAGAAACCCAGCGCGTTGATCTGCTTGCTCCCGTCGATCTCCTGCACGAGGTGGATCGCCTTGATGGCGGCGTTCTCGATGTAGTCGTCCCAGGTGGCGTTGGCCAGCGATTCGTCGGGGTTGCGCCAGCTCACCACGAACACGCGGTGGCCCTGCTCGTTGGCATAGCGGATCAGCGAGTTTTCGGGCTGCAGGTCGAGGATGTAGAACTTGTTGATGCACGGTGGCACCAGCAGGAACGGCCGTTCGTAGACCTTGGCCGTGAGCGGCTTGTATTCGAGCAGCTGGAACAGCTCGTTCTCGAACACCACGGCGCCCTCGGTGGTGGCCACGTTGCGCCCCACTTCGAAGGCGCTTTCGTCGGTCATGCTGAGGTGGCCCTGCTTCATGTCGTGCAGCAGGTTCTGGATGCCCTTGGCAATGCTCTCGCCCTGCGTGTCGATGGCCTTCTTCTGCGCCTCGGCGTTGAAGGCGAGCGAATTGCTGGGCGACGCCGCCGCCATCCACTGCTCGACCGCAAAGCGCATGCGCGCCTTGGTCTTTTCGTCGGCATCGATGGCCTCGGCCATGCTGAGCAGGGTGCGGCCATTGAGCAGGTAGACGGCCGCGGAGAAGGCCGCGAGCGGGTTGCTGCCCCAGGCTTCGCCCGCAAAGCGCTTGTCGCCCTCGGGCCTGGCTTCCAGGCCGCGGCGCCAGAGCTCGGTGGCTTCGGCCATGTACTGCTGCTGGATGGATTGCAGCTTCTCGGGTGCGATGGAGACTTTCGGCAATTCAGGCAGCTTCGCCGCCGGCGGCGATTGCCACAGCGGCATGCCACCGCCGTTGAAGGCCGAGGCCCCCTGTACGGCGGACTGCTGGAGCGATTCCAGCGCCTTGGTCCATCCCTCTGAAAGAGCCTGCTGGAAGGGCGCGAACGCATCGGCCCCCGTGGCTTGTTGCTTCATCATGTCTCCTGGTCCTCGCCTGAATCGGTACGGATGGCTTGCGTATTTTGAGTATCCTGCATTTCACAAGGCGCCCACAACGCTCCCCGCTCACTTACCGACTGAAACTTCTTGTGTTCATCCACCTGATCGTGATTGGCTGGCTCTACGTCGCCCTGATGATGGCCGTGGCCGAAGCCACCAACACCACCGGCACCGTATTGGGTGCCATCTTCACATTTCTTTTGTACGGATTGGCGCCTGTCGCACTGGTGGTTTACCTGATGGGCACCCCGGGGCGGCGCCGCGCGATCAGGCAGCGCGAGGAAAAGGCGCAGGAAGAAGCACGCCGCGCCGCGCACGAGGCGGCCGCGGCGGCAGGCACGGATTCAGACCTTCCAGACCAGCGCGGCGAAACGACCGCTGACGCCGTCCCGCCGGTGCGAAAAGAACCGTGACGGGTTGGCGACGGTGCACCAGGCGTCGCTGCCATCGTTGCCATGCACCGACTCCACGCCGGCTGCGCGGAGGCGCTGGCGCGCGAGCGCGGGAAGGTCGGCCAGCCACTTGCCGGGCGCCGGCGCGGGCTGGAAGCAGCGCGCAGCCTCGGGCGCATGCGCCTCGAAGGCAGCCTTGACCTCGGACCCGACCTCGAAGGCCCTGGGGCCGATGCAGGGGCCGAGCCAGGCCATGACCCTGCCGCCGCCCTGCGCGGGCTCGAAGCACCGGGCCGCCGCCTCGAGCACGCCGCCAGCCAGGCCGCGCCAGCCGGCGTGCGCGGCCGCCACCCTCTGGCCCGATTCGACGGTGAAGAGCACGGGCAGGCAATCGGCCACCATGATCGTGCAGGCCACGCCGGTGGCCGTGGCGGTGCAGGCATCGGCCGGCGTGCCATCGCCCGCCCTGCCGGCTTCGGCGCCGAGCGCCACGAGGCCGGTGCCGTGCACCTGCTGCAGGAAGACCGGCCGCGCGCCGCCGATGGCCTGCGCCAGGCGATGGCGGTTTTCGGCGACGTGGGCGGCCAGATCGCCCACGTGGTCGCCGAGGTTGAGGCTTTGGTAGCAGCCCTGCGAAACACCGCCCTGGCGCGTGGTGCACACGGCCTGCACGTTGGGCGGCGCCGGCCAGTCGGGCACGAGCCAGTGCGCGTCGTCCATGGCGGCGGGCCCGATCAGGCTTCCGCGTCGGGGCACTGCGAAGGCTGGGCGCGCTGGAAGGCGTCGAGTTCCATGCAGGCTTCGAACGCGGCCATGGTGCGCGGCAGCCCGCTGAAGTCGCAGTCGAAGCGGCGGCCGTTGAAGATCTGCGGCACCAGGCAGCAGTCGGCCAGCGTGGGCGTGTCGCCGTAGCAGAACCGGCCGCCGGGATGCTGGGCGAGCTGGCGCTCGAAGGCCAGCATGCCGTCGCGCACCCAGTGGCGGTACCAGGTGTTCTTGGCCTCGTCGTCGAGCTTGAGTTCCTTCACCAGGTACTTGAGCACGCGCAGGTTGTTGAGCGGATGGATCTCGCAGGCGATGGACTGCGCCAACGCGCGCACGTGGGCGCGGCCCACGGGATCGTGCGGCAGCAGCGCCGGCTCGGGATAGGTTTCGTCCAGGTATTCGATGATGGCCATCGACTGCGAAAAGCGCTCGCCCTCGTCTTCGAGCAGCGGCACCAGCATGTCGGCCGAAATGGCCGAGTACGGCCCCGTGCGGTGCTCGCCGCGGGCGATGTGCACCGGGACGTAGTCGAACTCCAGGCCCTTCAGGTGGAGCGCAATGCGCACGCGGAACGACGAGGAGGATCGGAAGTAGTTGTGCAGCTTCATCATCCCGCAAGCATAGCGCCGCACCGGCAGCCCGGGCCGGCCTCTGGCACACTGCCGCTTTTCTCCGTTCCGCTGAAAAAGGACAGACGCAATGGCTTCCGAGTTTGTTTTCGCCCCGCCCGCGACCGTTTCGATCCCCGTGGTCGGCCAGCCGGCCCGTTTTCCGGTGCACCGCATCTACTGCGTGGGCCGCAACTACGAGGACCACGCCAAGGAAATGGGCTTCACCGGCCGCGAGCCGCCCTTCTTCTTCATGAAGCCGGCCGACGCGCTGGTGGTGGTCGATGCGGGCCAGACCGGCACCATGGCCTACCCCACGCTCACCAAGAACCTGCACCACGAGATCGAGCTCGTGGTGGCGATCGGCACCGGCGGCAAGAACATTGCAGCGGCCGATGCGCACAAGCACATCTACGGCTATGCCGTGGGCCTGGACATGACGCGGCGCGACCTGCAGAACGACATGAAGAAGCAGGGCCGCCCCTGGGACATCGGCAAGGGCTTCGAGCAGAGCGCGCCCATCGGCCCGATCGTGCCGGTGGCCGAGGCCGGCGACGCCGAGAACGCAGAGATCTCGCTGCAGGTCAACGGCACCGACCGCCAGCGCAGCACCGTGAGCAAGCTGATCTGGAACGTGGCCGAAACCATCGAGCACCTGTCGGCGGCGTGGGAGCTGCAGCCCGGCGACCTGATCTACAGCGGCACGCCCGAAGGCGTGGCGGCGGTGGTGGCGGGCGACACGCTGGTGGGCGAGGTGGCGGGCCTGCCCAAGTTGACGGTCAAGATCGTCTGACGTCTCCGCTCCCCGCTCCATGATCCTGCGCGTACCCATCAAGCACTGCAAGAACTGCGGCACCGCAGTGGTCTACCGCGTTCCCGACGACGGCGACACCAAGGAGCGCGCGGTCTGCCCAGCCTGCAGCACCATCCACTACGAGAACCCGCTGAACGTGGTGGGCACCATTCCCGTGCTCGGCGACAAGGTGCTGCTGTGCAAGCGCAACATCGAGCCGCGCTGGGGCAAGTGGACGCTGCCCGCGGGCTTCATGGAACTGGGCGAAACCGCCGCGCAAGGCGCGGCCCGCGAGACCGACGAAGAGGCCGGCGCCCACTACGAGATGCAGGGCCTGTTCGCCGTGATCAGCGTGGTGCGCGTGGGCCAGGTGCACCTGTTCTACCGCGCCCGCCTGCTCGACGACCGCTTCGACCCCGGCCACGAGACCATCGAGGCCCGGCTCTTCACCGAGGAAGAGATTCCCTGGGAAGAGATCGCCTTTCGCACCGTGCGCGAGGCGCTGGAACACTTCTTCGAGGACCGGCGTCGCGGCAGCTTCGACCGCGTGCACGAGCTCAGCATCGTTTGAAACAACACCCCATGACCCAGGCCCCCCGCGCTCCCCTCCTCCTTCGCGGCGCCTTCGCATCCGGCATGGCACTCGGCCTTGCGCTGGCCTTCGCCGCGCATGCGGAAACGGTGGGCGACGTGGACACCGCCTTCAAGCTCATCGGCCCCGACCACAAGATCGTGGTGGAGGCCTACGACGACCCCAAGGTGAACGGCGTGACCTGCTATGTCTCGCGCGCCAAGACCGGCGGGCTGGCCGGCGCCTTCGGCGTGGCGGAAGACAAGTCCGAAGCCTCCATTGCCTGCCGCCAGGTCGGGCCGGTCAGCATCACGCAGCCGCTGCCCAAGCGGGAAGAGGTCTACAGCGAGCGGCTGTCGATCCTGTTCAAGCGGCTGCGCGTGGTGCGCATGGTCGACGCCAGGCGCAACACGCTGGTCTATCTCACCTACTCCGACCTGCTGATCGAAGGTTCGCCGAAGAACAGCGTGACGGCGGTGCCGATCGACCGCGGCACGCCCATTCCGCTCAAGTAGACCCGGCCCCGGCGGAGTTTGCTAGCATGGACGAGGTGGCTCGCCCGGCGCGCCGACCGCGGGAACCATCAGCAACGAATTCGTTCCAAAAGAGCCATGCACCTTCAGACCTTTGCCTTTCGTACCGGCGCCGCGCTCCTGGTGGCTGCCGGCCTGGCCGCCTGCACCACGCCGCAGCCGCCCGCGCGACCCGGCGTGACCATTCCGCCGCCCGTGCAGCAGCCCCAGGCCATGTTCATCCGGCCCGCCGCCGGCACCACCATTGCCCGCTTCGACGGCGTGCGCAACAAGGGGCTCGACATTGCCGGCAACCTGGGCGATCCCATCGTGGCTTCGGCCGATGGCCGCGTGGTGTACGTGGGCGGCGAACTGCGTAGCTACGGCAACATGGTCATCATCAAGCACAACGAGACTTTTCTCACCGCCTACGCCCATGCGCAGACCATCCTCGTGAAGGAAAACGCGGTGGTCCGGCAAGGCCAGAAGATCGCCGAAATGGGCAAGAGCGAAACCGACCGCGTGAAGCTGCACTTCGAAATCCGCAAGAACGGCACCGCCGTCGATCCGGAGCCCTACCTGAGCGGACGCCTGCAGCAATAGCGCCCGCATGGGCCGCCGACGCGCGGCCCTGGCTACAGCAGGCTCTCGGGCACCAGCGGCGCGAACAGCTCGAGCTTCCAGCGCGACCAGAAATCCGTTTCCGGCTCCACGTGCAGGATGGTGTCGGCGCCGTCGCCCGAGGCCGGGCTCACCCATTCGATGCCGCCGCGCGGCCCCAGTTGCAGCTGGTAGGCGCCGTCGAGCCGGATGAAGCCGATCAGGCTGGTGAGCTGCTGGGCAATCTGCGGGCTGAAGATGAATATGCCGATCTCGGTGTTGTGCAGCATCGAGCGCGGATCGAAATTCATCGAGCCGATGAACACCATGCTGCGATCGACCACCGCCGACTTTCCGTGCAGCCGGCCGCTGGCCGAACCATACATGCCGAAGCGCCGGGTCTGCTCCACGCGCTTGGGGCTCAGCTCGTAGAGCTCCACGCCCAGGCCGAGCATCTCGGGCCGGTAGCGGCGATAGCCGATGTGCACCAGCGATTCGTCCGTGGCGGCCAGCGAATTGGTCACGATGGTGTAGCTCACGCCCCGCTGCCGCACGATGCGGATCGTCTCCATGCCGCCGCGCCCCGGAATCAGGTAGGGGGTGGTCTGCAGGATCTCCTGTTGCGCGCCGCGCAGGTAGCGCCGCACGTTGTAGAGGACGCTGTCGGTCGACTCGTCGGCCGGCAGTCCGCGGGCCTCCGTGGGGCCCAGTGCCTTGGCGGGCGCGTCGGCATAGGCTTCGGCGCGCGCCCAGACGAGCGACAGCGCACCCTCGCCCAGGTCCTTGCCGAGCGCGTTGTTGCCCAGCAGATCGGTGGAAGTCGGCGGCTCGGGATGCAGCGTGTCCGGCCCGGCGGTCAATTGCTCGAAGCGTTCGCGCAGCTGCTGCGGCGTGGCCCCGCCGCTGGAGACCAGCGACTCGATCGGATAGACGTACGGGCTGTTCCAGTACATGTCGAACAGCGACGACAGCCGCGGCACCACCGTGCCGGCCACCAGCGTGTCGATGTCGATGAAGTTCGAGCCGCCATCGCGCAGGAAGTATTCGTTGGCGATGTTGCGCCCGCCCATGACCGCCATCGTGTTGTCCACCACGAAGAGCTTGTTGTGCATGCGGCGGTGCACGCGGTCGAAGTCGAGCAGCGACGCCGCCCAGCGCGTGCCCAGAAAATCGCGGCCGGCCGGGAACGGATTGAAGAACCGCACCTCCACGTTCGGATGCGCCGCGAAGCCCGCGAACAGCGGATCGGCGCCCGCGGTGTAGAGATCGTCCACCAGCAGGCGCACGCGCACGCCGCGGTCTGCCGCGTCGCGCAGCGTGCGCAGCAGGTAGCGGCCGGTTTCGTCGTTCTGCACCAGGTAGTACTGCACATCGATCGAGCGCTGGGCGCGGCGCGCGAGCTCGACGCGCGCATGCAGCGAATACTGCGGCATCGGCAGCAGCCGGAAACCGCTCAGCCCCTGCCCCGGCGGCGAGGCCGCCGCCACCAGGCGGCCCAGCATGGTGTCGGCGCCGTCGGCAATGGCCACCGAAGGCTTGCGCTCCACGCCGGCCGGCAGCCCCGCGCAGCCGCCCATGAACAGCAGGGCCAGGCCGAGCAGCAGCAGCCAGGGCGCGCGCGCCAGGCGGAGGCCGACGCCTGTTGGCGGGACGGAATGTCGTGGATTGAAGGAGAGGTCTTCGGCCATCGGTGCGATGCAATGCGCGACGTGCGCAGGCTGGCCGGTTTCTACCACGGCCCCGGGCGAAAACCCCGCTCATGGAGTCCTCCTACACCATCGGCAAAGGCAAGCTGACGCATCCGCCGGCGCAGGCGCGCCACATTCTCGCGAGGAACCGACGGAGGCCGGCCCGTCCGGCGCGACTCAGAGAGGTGACGGATGACGAAGAAGAATGAACCGCTGGCTCGCCTGGACGGCAAGCTCACGATGATCGGCTTCGGCTCCATCGGGCAGGCGCTGCTGCCTTTGCTGTTCCGCCATTTCGGACTCAAGCCAGCCGACGTCAAGATCGTGAAGCCGGGCGAGGACCGCAGCGGCCTGGCGAGGGAACTGGGCGTCGAAGTCATTCCCGTTCGGCTCGAGGAGGGCAACTTCGCCGCCGTGCTGGAGCCGCTGGTGGACAAGGGCGACTTCCTGATCAACCTCTCGGTCGACGTGTCGAGCCTGGCGCTCGTCAAGCTCTGCCGCGAACGCGGCGCGCTCTATCTGGACACCTGCAACGAACCCTGGGGTGGCCGCTACGACGATCCCGGCCTTCCCCCTTCGCGCCGCTCGAACTACAGCCTGCGCGAAGAGGTGCTGGCCTGGCGCCTGGACAAGCGCAGCGGGCCCACGGCAGTGATCACGCAGGGCGCGAACCCGGGACTGGTCTCGGCGCTGCTCAAGCAGGCCTTGCTGAACATCGCGGCCGACACGCATGCCGAGCTCGAAGCCATGCCCGCGAGCTACGAGGACTGGGCGGCGCTCGCGCAGCAGCTGGGCATCAAGGTGGTGCACATCGCCGAGCGCGACACGCAGGTTGCGAAAGCGCGCAAGCAGCGCGGCGAATTCGTCAACACCTGGTCGGTGCGGGGCTTCGTCGACGAGGGCCTGCAGCCCGCCGAGCTGGGCTGGGGAACGCACGAGCGGCACTGGCCGGCCGATGCCGCGCGGCACGGCTTCGGCAGCGATGCGGCCATCTACCTGAAGCGTCCCGGCATCGGCACGCGGGTGCGCAGCTGGACGCCGCTGGAGGGCCCGTACCACGGCTTCCTGGTGACGCATGCCGAATCGATTTCCATCGCCGACCACCTGACGCTGCGCAAGGACGGCCAGGTGGTGTACCGCCCCACGGTGCACTACGCCTACCACCCCTCGGACGATGCCGTGCTCTCGCTGCACGAGATGGCAGGAAAGAACTGGCAGCTGCAGCACCGCCAGAGGATCGTGCGCGACGAGATCGCCGAAGGCATGGACGAACTCGGCGTTCTGCTGATGGGAAACCCCAAGGGTGCCTACTGGTACGGCTCGCGGCTCACCATCGAGCAGGCGCGCGAGCTGGCGCCTGCCAACAGCGCCACCAGCCTGCAGGTGGTGGCCGGCATCCTGGGCGGGATGTCGTGGGCGCTGTGCCATCCCGATGCCGGCCTGGTGGAACCGGACGACCTCGATCACCGCGTGATGCTGGAAGCCGCCATGCCCTATCTCGGAGAAGTGGCGGGCGTGTATGGCGACTGGACGCCGCTGAAGGAACGCAGCCCGCTCTTCGACGAGGAGAAGGACGAGGACGACCCCTGGCAGTTCCTCAACTTCCGGGTGGCCTGATTGCTGCTGCGCAAAGAACTCGGCGTCGTCGAGAACTCCTACTACGAAGCCAGCGTGCAGCGGGCGGCGCGCTTCGAACCCGCGCATCCGCTCGAAGGCATCGCCACCGCCGATGTGTGCGTGGTGGGCGGCGGGCTTGCGGGGCTGTCGGCAGCGCTCGAACTCGCCTCGCGCGGCTACGCGGTGGTGCTGCTCGAGGCGCAGCGCGTGGGCTGGGGCGCCTCGGGCCGCAACGGCGGACAGGTGATCGTGGGTTTCGGCGCCGACGGCGAAGAGACCATCGAAAAGCAGTTATCGCCCGAAGACGCGCGCCGCGCCTGGGACATCTCTGTCGAGGGCCTGGACCTGCTGCAGGAGCGCATCGCGAGCCATGCGATCGACTGCGACTGGCAGGCCGGCTACCTGAACCTGTCGGTCAAGCCTGCGAAGTCGCGCGCACTGCGCGAATGGATGGACCACGTCGGCCGGGTCCACGGCTATCCGCTCCAGTGGCTCGGGCCCGGCGAGGTTGCGCAATGGGTGGACAGCAAGCGCTTCGACGGCGGCACCTTCGATGCGCGCTCGGGCCATCTGCACCCGCTGAAGTATTCGCTGGGCCTGGCGTCCGCGGCGCGCACCGCCGGCGCGCAGTTGCACGAGAACTCGGCGGCGCAGCTGATCGAGCGCGGCGCGCGGCCCGTCGTCAAGACCGCGCAGGGCGAGGTGCGCTGCAGCTTCGTGCTGCTGGCGGGCAACGTCTACCTGGCCGAGTACGGGGACGACGTGGCGCCCGAGGTCTCGTCGCGCATCATGCCCGTGGGCACCTACATGATCGCGACCGAGCCGATGGAGCCGGCGCGCGCCGATGCGCTCATGCACGGCAGGCCGGCCGCGTCGGACACGAACTTCGTGCTCGACTACTTCCGGCTGAGCGCCGACCACCGGCTGCTGTTCGGTTCGGGCGACAGCTACAGCGCGCGGACGCCGCGCAACCTCATCGAGAAGATCCGCAAGAGCATGCTCGCGGTGTTTCCGCAGCTTGCGGACCTGCGCATCGACCACGCGTGGGGCGGCTTCGTCGACATCACGATGAACCAGGCGCCCGACTTCGGGCGCATAGGAGCCAACATCTACTACCTGCAGGGCTTCTCCGGCCACGGCCTGGCGCTCACGGGCATGGCGGGCAGGCTGGCGGCCGAGGCCATCGCGGGCCAGGCGGAACGCTTCGACCTCTTCGCGCGCATCGGGCATCACGCCTTTCCCGGCGGCACCTTGCTGCGCACGCCCGCGCTGGTGCTGGGGATGATGTACTACCGGCTGCGGGACTTCCTCTAGGCAGGGGCGGCGTCCGCCACCAGCGCCCCGATCTCCCGCGCCGGATGCCGGTGCCTGGCGAGCGCCGCGACGAAGGCCTCGATGGTGGATTCGAAATTCTCCGCCACGCCGCGCAGCACGCCCGGGTCGGCGTCGCCCGACGGCAGGGTTTCGGGAATCCTCGCTTCGGCCAGCAGCCTTGCCGAGGCTCCGAGCGCGAGGATGGTCTTGCCGTGCTGGTACTGGTCCTTGATGAACTGCTCGGTATGCGCATCGGCGGAGAGAAGTTCCACGCCTTCGGCGCCATCGGGCAGCACGAGCGCATCGAACAGGAAGCCGGGTTCGTTTTCCATGGAGGCGTCGGCCTCCATCGTCTCGCCTTCGGCCGTGCGGAACGGTCCGATGCGCGGTCCCACCAGGCGGCCGACGGCGCCTTCGGCCAGCAGCGCCGCCTGGATGGCCGCGATCTGCTCGCCCTGCACGCCGTCCGCCACCAGCAGCGCCACCTTGCGCGTGCGCACGGAACCGTCGCCGGGCCGCGCCGTCAGCGACAGTGCATGCGAATGCATGACCTCCGGCTTTGCAGGCTGCGCGAGCGCCCGGGGCAGCGCAGGCGGCACCGGGATACCCAGCCCGTCGGCCACCTGCTGCGCGAGCAGCGGCGACGCATTGACGAGACTCGCCACCATGCGCTCGCGCACGGCAGGCACGGTGCACTTGGAAAGCTCGAAGCGGAACGCCGCTGCGATGTGGGCCTGCTCGGTGGGCGTCTGGCTTTCGAAGAAGAGCGTGGCCTGGGTGTAGTGGTCGGCAAATTTCTCGGGCTTGCCGCGCACCTTGTCCTGCTCCACGCGCTGCGGAAAAGTCATGAAGCCGGCCGAAGCCCCGGCCTGGAACGGACAGCCGCCGCCCAGCGAATTGGGCTCGTAGGCCGCGCGGCCGCGGTGGATGGCCTGGCGGTGCATGCCGTCGCGCTGGTTGTTGTGCACCGGCGCCATCGGCGCGTTGATCGGCAGCTCATGGAAGTTCGGCCCGCCCAGGCGCGTGATCTGCGTGTCGACGTACGAGTGGATGCGCCCGGCCAGCAGCGGGTCGTTGGTGAAGTCGATGCCCGGCACCACGTGCGCGGCGCAGAAGGCCACCTGCTCGGTCTCGGCAAAGAAATTGTCGGGATTGCGGTCGAGCACCAGGCGCCCCACGGGCGTGAGCGGCACCAGCTCCTCGGGCACGATCTTGGTGGCGTCGAGCACGTCGAAGCTGAAGGCCTCGGCCTCTTCCTCGGTGAAGATCTGCAGGCCGAGCTCCCATTCCGGAAACTCGCCGGCCTCGATGGCCTCCCACAGGTCGCGGCGGTGGAAGTCGGGGTCGGCGCCCGAGATCTTCACGGCCTCGTCCCACACCAGTGAATGCGTTCCGAGCACGGGCGACCAGTGGAACTTGCAGAACACCGAATCGCCGGCCTCGTTCACGAGCCGGAAGGTGTGCACGCCAAAGCCCTGCATCATCCGGTAGCTGCGCGGAATGGCGCGATCGGACATCTGCCACATCAGCATGTGGGTCGACTCGGGCATGAGCGAGACGAAGTCCCAGAAGGTGTCGTGCGCACTGGCGGCCTGCGGCATCTGGTGATGCGGCTCGGGCTTCACGGCGTGGACCAGATCGGGAAACTTCATGGCGTCCTGGATGAAGAACACGGGCATGTTGTTGCCCACCAGGTCCCAGTTGCCCTCGTCCGTGTAGAACTTGACGGCGAAGCCGCGCACGTCGCGCGCGGTGTCCTTGGAGCCGCGCTCGCCGGCCACGGTGGAAAAGCGCACGAACACCGGCGTGATCTTCCCGCCTTCGCGCAGCGGCGCCGCCTTGGTGAACTGCGGGATGCCTTCGTAGCACTCGAAGTAGCCGTGGGCGCCCGAACCGCGCGCATGCACGATGCGCTCGGGAATGCGTTCGTGGTCGAAATGGGTGATCTTCTCGCGCAGGATGAAGTCTTCGAGCAGCGCGGGGCCGCGCAGGCCGGCCTTCAGCGAATTCTGGTTGTCCGCGATGGGCACGCCCTGGTTGGTGGTGAGCCGCTGACCGCCCGAATCGACGCGCACCCGGTCCAGCGATTCGATGGTGGCATTCAGGCCCGGCATGGCCATGCCGCCGGCCTTCTGCGAATTGATCTCTTCCGACAAGGTGCTGGCCGTTGCCGCGGACGACAGCGGCTGCACGGCCTGCCCCGCCTGCGGGCGAAGCGCGTTGTCGTGGCCGTGCTCCAGCGGCTTGTTCGCATTGAAGGGCATTGCAGCCGCCAGCGCCTGCGCATGCGCGGCTTTCTGCGAGGGCGGATCGGGCGGCGGGCCGCCCGGCAGATGCGCGGCGCCGCTGTCGGTGTTGCGGGCGGCCGCCGCCGCGCTGGTGGCGGCGCTGCCGGAATCGGGAGGAGGCGTTCTGGAAGGCGACATGAATACTCCGTTCGGTGGGATGAAGGGAAAGCGATGGCGCGAGCCATCGGCCCGATGAAGTTGTCGGGTGCATCGCCGGCAAGGCTGGCGGGATTCAGCGCGCCGCGGGCGCAGACTCGGGCGCGGCGGGCATGGGCGGTTTCTCCTGCCGCCTCAGGTGCGCGCGTGATGCGCGTGGTGCCAGCGCAGGTGGCCGGAACGGCGCGCGAGCAGCAGCCCGGCCGCGGCCAGGCCGACCATCGCAATGGCGGCCGTGTTGCCGGATGCCGCACGGCCCATGTCGAGCGCGATCTCGCCGGTGCGCGGTCCGGCAAGCTGCAGCCGGCGCTTGGTCATCTGCGCACCCAACTCGCCGAGTCTGTCGGCCAGCAGCTTCTCGGCGGCCGGCAGAAGAATGGTCTCTTCGTCGGCCACGTGGTGCATCACGTCGCGCATCAGCGCCGACAGGGTTTCGTCGTAGTCGCGCGCTTCGGGCGCCATGGCGCGGAGCAGGCCGATGAGGCGGCGCATCTCGGAATGCTCCTCGAGCGCCTGGGTGATGCGCTCGTCGCCCTCGCAGACCTTGCGCACTTCGGGATAGAAGATTTCTTCCTCGAGCTGCGCATGGATCTCGAGCGCGGTGCAGATGGTGTTGACCAGCCCTTTCTTCACCCGTGCCGGCGCGCCGGCCTTGTACTGGTGGAAGGTGGAGAGCACGTGCGTGTGGTCCAGGCGAATCATGTTGGTCGCCGTGGGAAAGAGCCGGGAGACGATGCTTGTCATGTGGACCTCCGGGATGGACGCCCCCCGAAGCGCCTGCGGCGCCTCCCCCACTGGGGGGGCGCACCCGGCGGACCGGCAAAGCCGGTTCCACGGGTGCGCTGGGCGGGGCACGTCGCGGGTTGGGTGCGTCGCGGGTTGGGTGCGGTCGGTCAGGCGGCTGCGGTGAGCTCTTCCATGAGCTCTTCCTTGCGCGCGGCGAGCTGCTCGCGCATGGCCACCAGGTCGAGCCCCCTGGCGGCGCGTGCCTTGACGAAGATCTCGTTGCGCTCTTCCTTCACGTGGTGGTCGATGTATTCGCCCAGCACGATGACCTTGGCATCGAACTTGTCGTCCACCTCGCTGGCGGCTTCGATCTGCGCGATCAATTCCTTGGCGCTGGCGTGCTCGACCTCGGCTTCGTCGAGAAGATCGGTTTCGCTGATCGCCTCGCGCATGGCTGGGTAGAAGATCTCTTCCTCGATCTGGGCATGAACCGTCAGCTCGGTACAGATCTGGGTGGCGAGTTCGCGCTTCTTCTGCTGCACGTCGGCAGCGCGCGAGTGGGTCAGTTCCTCGTACGCCTTGAACATCTTCTTGACGTTGCGGTGATCCGAATCGAGAAGGCTGCATGCATCGGGTGCTGCGCGCTTGGTGGAATTGGGCATCGTGGGCTCCGGTCTGGTTGAAGGAAGCTGAACGATGAAAGGGCTGCCGGCGCCGCGGCGTAGGAAAGCTCCCTGAGTGCGCGTAGCAAGGCGCACTACTCGTGCGCGGTGCGGCGCTGGGCCAGCAGGCATCCGGCCGCCAGACCTACGGCAAAGAGACCATAGACAACGGCCAGGGAGCGCTTCGAAAGATGGTGCTCGAAGCCTGGCCTGAGCCGGTGCGGGATGATCGTGTAGTCGACAGCGCAGGCCAGCGCGGTGGCGGCGCCTGCGCTCGCGAGCGCCGCGGGAGCCGACTGCGCGGGATGCCGGCTGGCATGCAGCCAGCCATAGATCAGCGCCCAGAAGATGGCGCTCGCATGGTGCGTGGCGTAGCCCAGCGCGGTGTGCTTCAGCGTGGACCGGCGCACATCGAAGGCCTGGTCGCCCCAGAGCCAGTGGCTGGTGGCGTTGGTCGGCGCCACCATGCTGCCGGCCTCGCGGCGGCCGCACAGCATCAGCGCGGCGGTGGAGGCAATGCTTGCGAGGGTTCCCGCGACGAGGCCGGTCCGCAGCGTCGAGCGTTGTCTTTCGGTCAGAGTGCGGGCGAGGGTTTGCATGGGAAACCTGTCTTTCTATGCGGGACTCGCGGAGACGGGCCGCGTCATGGTGCCGGTCGCCCGGGCGCCCAGCGTCATTTCCGTCATCCAGGAGACGAGGAGTTGTCCATAGGCCTGGCGGTGCGCCTGCTTCGACAGCGCATGGTCGGCACCGGAAATGACCCGGTAGGTCGCGGAGCGCACGCGCTTGAAGGCACCCAGGTAGTTCTCGATGACCGGGTGCGGCACGATCTGGTCGTGCTCCGACTCCACGATCAGCACGTCGCCCGTGAAGGCCTCGCAGGCCGCGAGCGCCCGGTTGTCGCGCGGGCCCACCAGGGTGCGGCGGTAGGCCACGAGGTCGGGCCTGCTCAGCTGGCCCTTGGGCGCGAGCCACTCGCGGTCGCGGTAGAGCGCCGGCGCCCGCAGCGCGAGCCAGCGCACCGGTCGCATGGTGCTGACCAGCGCCGCCAGGTAGCCACCGTAGCTGCTGCCGACGATGGCGATGGCCTGCGGGTCGACGGTCGGGTGGCTGATGAGCGTGTCGTAGGCCGCGAGCACGTCGCGCAGGTTGTCCTCGCGCGTGACCTCCTGGCGCAGCGAGGCGTGGCGCGCATGGCCGCGCAGGTCGAAGGTGAGGCAGACGCAGCCGAGCGCGGCAATCTCGTGCGCGCGCGCGATGTACTGCTCCTGGCTGCCATCCCAGCCATGGACCAGGAGAACGCCGGGCACCATCGTGGAGGCGGCAACCAGCGTTCCGGCAATGTGCTGGCCGTCTACGGATATGTCTATGAAGTTATGTCGTGTCGCTGTCATATGGCTGGAACAATGCGTATTTGGCGAGCGGCCCGATCTGCGAGTCGACGCCGCGGTAGTGCACCGTCGCGTTGGCCGGGATCGCCGCCCTCTCACCATACGCCTCGAAGCACGAGATGCGCACGCGCTCGAGCGCCGGGTCGCGCCAGAAGCATTCGAGCGCGACCATCTCGGCCCCGGTGGCACCGCCCACGCGCCACGACTGCTCGAGTACGCCCGAGCGCCAGGCGCCGTCCGCGCCCAGCCCCTGCGCCACGTCGTAGTTCACGCGGGAGGCAAAGAAACCCGGGTAGCACTCGATCACCGCATGGTGGTAGCGCCGCGCCTGGTCGATGGCCAGGCAAAGCGCCGGCGGCGGGCTGGTCATGGCCAGCAGCGCATCGAAGTTGCCGCGCACGAGCGTCAGGTCGGAGCCGCCGTAGACGTTCTGGCCGGTGTTGTCGCGCGTCATCCGCTGGCGGCCGAAGTAGCTCACGATCATCTGGTCGACGAGCACCTGCCCGACGCTGTAGGTTTCCGGGCTGGCGAGGTTCTCTTCCAGCACCACGCCATGCAGCGCGATCTCGCTCTCGTCCATGGCCGCGAGGCAGCGGTCCAGGGCATCGGCATCGGCGGCCACGGCCTGGCCCCGCCCGCCGGTGGCGCACACCGGCTTGACGCGCACCACGCCGCTTTCCAGCAGGTGGCGCCCGGCCCATCGCGCGTCTTCGATCGAGAACGCGGAAAAGCCGCCGAGCACCGCATGCGACACGGCGGGAGCGAAGGCCGGCTCCCATCCCTCGGGGCAGACGGCCGCCCTGCCCACCAGCGGGTGCGTGATCGCCTTGGTGGCGACGAAGGGGTGCGGAACCACGCCGCCGAACAGGTCGTGCAGCGTCGAGATGCCGAGCGAGCGCGCCAGCTGCGTGCTGGCGATGGTGTCGCTCGGCACGAAGTACAGCGGCGTGCCTTCATGCGCGCGCGAGGCGTCGTATTCGCCCGCGTAACGGAACTGTTTCAGCGCCGCGAGCCGCTGCGCGAAATTGCTGCGCGTGGCCCGTTCGTGATCGCTGCTGTAGGCCAGCGGATCCGCGCTCCAGACCACGACGCTGCCGCCGGTGCTCTTGAGGACCGTGTCCACGAGGGCGACTCCCGAGCTGAAAAGGGTGTCCATGGCATGGGCCCGGGCTTAGCGGTGCGCCTCCAGGCGGATGCCGGAGGAAGCGCCGGTGGCAAGGGCAAAAAGGGCAAGAGGCCGGGTGAAAGCGGATTTGTTCATCGGGAGAACTCCTTGTGAACGGTTGGCTGGTGCATGGGGGTGATCCGTGCATCTCGATGAGGCCGGCTCCTACAGAAGGCCCTCCTGCATGGGCCTAGCTTGTGGCTTCTTTGCAGCAGGCCCAAAGCGGGCGTCGTCCTCGCAGCGATGGTCGGACAGGTTTCGGCTTGGCGAGGCGGGATAACGCGCGTCGTGGTGAAAGAGGCTTCCTACGCGGCCTGCGCCAAACCGCCCTTCTTTCCGCGGGCGCATACTCCGATTCGTCACAACCGAGGACGAACGAACATGCCCGCTCCTTCCAACCCGGAGTCCCGCGCGCTTGCCAAGCTGGCCTGGGAGGCCGCCTGGGAACGGCTGGGCAATGCGCTGCAGCCGCCCCCCGGCTACCCGGCGGCCACGCCGGAGCAATTGGTCGAATGCTTCGATGTCGCACAGGTGCGCCTCGACGAAGTGCGCGCGGCCTACGGCGTGCCGCAAGACCGTTGAACGGCGGCCCCGGCCGGCCCTGACCAGCGCGCGTGGCGGCGACTTTCGACGCCACGCGCGGCTTTCCTACGGCTGCGGCGCTGGCGATTGGGAATGGTGGGCGCCATGGCGCCTCCCCGCTCCCAGCCCCCCGCCCTCGCACCGGCTCCTGCCGCGGGCCATACGGCCCTCTTGATCATCGACATGATCAGTTGCTGGGATTTTCCCGACGCCGAAAAGCTGCTGCCCGGCGCGCATGCCATTGCGGGGCGCATCGCGGCGCTGAAGGCGCGCTGCATGCGCGCCGGGGTGCCCGTCATCTACGTCAATGACAACCGCGGACGGTGGCGCTCGGACTTTCCCAAGCTGGTGGAACTGTCGCTGGCCTCGGGAGGCGCCGGTGCCGAGATCACTTCGGCGCTGCTGCCGCAGGAAACGGACTACTTCGTGCTCAAGCCCAAGCAGTCCGCTTTCTTCGCAACGCCGCTCGAGCTGCTGCTCGCGTACCTGAAGGCCACGCGGCTGATCGTGACCGGCGTGGCCAGCGACCAGTGCATCTGGGCCACCGTGGCCGATGCGGGCATGCGCGACCTGCAGGCCGTTGTTCCGCGCGATTGCGTCGCCTCGCAGACGAGCGCACGCGACGAACGCTTCCTGCGCCAGGCACAAGAGGCGCTGCGCGTCTCCACCACGCCCGGGCCGCGCATCCGCCTGCCCCGGAAGCGCTATGCATCCTGAGGACCACCATCCATGTATGCCCACATCCAGCTCGGCGTGCAGGACCTTCCCCGCATGGCCGCGTTCTACGACGAGGTGCTGCGCCACTTCGGCATGGTGCGCTTCACCGATCTCGCGCGCGTCGGGCCGGCGGGCGTGCTGTGGCGGCACCCGGGTGCGCGCTGGCCGCAGTTCGTGATCAATCGTCCGCTCAATGGCGCCCCGCCCGGCACCGCCAACGGCTCGCAGGTGAGCTTTCTGGCCACCTCGCGGGAGGCCGTCGATGCCGCATGGAAAAGCGCCATGGCTCATGGAGCCATGGATGTCGGCGCGCCGGGCCTGCGGCCGCGCTACGCTGAAGACTTCTACGCCGCCTACTGCCTGGACCCCGAAGGACACAAGCTGTGCTTCGTACACACGCCGTAGGTAGACGAACCGAACCCGCACCGCGCCGGACCTACGAGGAGCCGCCGCCGGCGGGACCGCTTGCCGCGGACTGCCCCGAGCGGTCGGGCTCGGCCGGCTGGGAAATGATGTTGAGCGTGTCGCCGGCCTTGCCGATGTCGCCCTTCGCGGCGGTGTCGCCCAGCGACAGCATGCCCACCAGCCTGCGGCCGCGGTCCACCACCGGCATGCGCCGCACCTGGTAGCCGGCCATCTCGTCCATCACGGTTTCGACGTTGTCGTTCTCGCTGCACCACTTGACGTCCTTCGACATCACCTCGGAGAGCGCGGTGTCCAGCGGGCGCGTCTGCGCGACCACGCGAAGCACGATGTCGCGGTCGGTCACCATGCCCAGCAGCCGCTGGCCGTCGCACACGGGAATGGCGCCGATGTCCAGCTCGTCCATGGCCTGGGCGGCCAGCGCCACCGTGTCGGACGGCGACAAGGTCCGCACGCCGCGGGTCATCAGTTCTGATACGCGTGTCATTGCATGCTTTCCTCGGGTGGATCAACCGCTGCGCCGCTCGGCGTTGCGCTTGCGGGTGGCCGCAGCCTTCTTCGCCGATGCCGAGCGTTCGGCGGCCGTGCGGGACGCCGCCGCGGCGCCGCCCTTGTGGCCGCCGGTGCGCGAGGGCGCGTGGTTCTCCGCCTTGCCGCGGCCGCTGCCGCTCTTCTTGCCGCCGCCGGTCTCGGCATTGACGGTGGCCCAGGCGCGCCTTTCGGCTTCGCCTTTGCCCACGCCGCGATGCTCGTAGCCTTCCTCGATGTGCTCGGCCTTGCGTTTCTGCTTGTCCGTGTAGGACGACTTGTCACCTCTTGGCATTGCTTTCTCCTGAAGGGTGAAGGAGCGTTCCATGCTGCGCGCCCGGTCCTCATTGCGGGTCGGAGGACACAGGCCGTGTGCGTGGGAGCAGTCTGGCGAGGGCCATTGTGGGATTGCGCCGACGGTGCCTGAGGCCGATTGCACGACACCCGCAGGCGCGGCCTGCACGGAACATGGCGCTGCAGGTGGCCGCCCTCGCCGCCGAAGGGCGCCACATATGAACCTGTCCGACTTGTTCTCCCCCGACCAGCCGCTGCTGGAGATGGTGATCCGCGGCAGCGCGATCTACTGGTTCCTCCTGGTGATCTTCCGCTTCGTCCTGCGGCGCGACATCGGCTCGATGAGCATGGCCGACCTGCTGTTCATCGTGCTCGTGGCCGACGCGTCGAGCAGCGCGATGCAGGGCGAATACAAATCCATTACCAATGGCGTGGCCCTGCTGGGCACGCTGATCGCCTGGAACTACCTGCTCGACGTGCTTGCCTATCGCTACGAAATCGTGGCCCGGCTTCTGGAGCCCCCGCCCGAGCCGCTGGTGCGGCACGGCAAGCTGGTCGCGCGAACGCTCAGGAAAGAGCGCATCACCGTCGACGAACTGATGGGAAAGCTGCGCGAGGAAGGCGTTGACGATCTCGGCATGGTCCGCGTCGCCCGGCTCGAGAGCGACGGCAAGGTCAGCGTCATCCGCAACGAATGAATGAATGATTGATTGAACAACCGCCGGCGCATCCGTGCCCGGCAATGGAATTGGAGCCCCGATGAAAAAGACAGTCAGCGATTTCATGGTCCAGCGCCTGCACGACTGGGGCGTGCGGCGCGTCTATGGCTACCCCGGTGACGGCATCAACGGCCTCATGGGCGCACTCGACCGAGCGGACGGCGCCATCGAGTTCATACAAAGCCGCCATGAGGAGCTGGCCGCCTTCATGGCTTGCGCGCATGCCAAGTTCTCGGGCGAGGTGGGCGTCTGCCTGGCCACCTCGGGACCGGGCGCGATCCATCTGCTGAACGGCCTGTACGACGCGAAGCTCGACCGCCAGCCGGTGGTCGCCATCGTCGGCCAGCAGCAGCGCAGCGCGCTCGGCGGCGACTACCAGCAGGAGGTGGATCTGGTCTCGCTGTTCAAGGACGTGGCGCACGAGTTCGTGCAGATGGCCACCAGCGCGCAGCAGGTTCGCCACCTGATCGACCGCGCGATGCGCATCGCGCGCGACCGCCGTGCCGTCACCTGCGTGATCGTCCCCAACGACGTGCAGGAGCTGCCGGCGGTGCCGGTGCCGCCGCGCAGGCACGGCACCGTGCACAGCGGCATCGGCAGCACGGCCAGTGCCACGGTGCCGAATGCCGCGGCGCTGGGGCAGGCAGCGGACATCATCAACGCCGGCAGCAAGGTGGCCATCCTGGCGGGCGCGGGCGCCCTGCATGCCACCGACGAGCTGATCCACACGGCCGAGCGGCTCGGGGCCGGCATCGCCAAGGCCCTGCTCGGCAAGGCGGCGGTGCCCGACGATCTTCCCTTCGTGACCGGCGCCATCGGCGTGCTCGGCACGCGGCCCAGCTCGCGCATGATGGAGGACTGCGACACCCTGCTGATGGTGGGCTCGTCGTTCCCGTACGCCGAATTCCTGCCGCCCGAGGGGCAGGCCCGCTGCGTCCAGATCGACACCGACCCCCGTGCCATCGGGCTGCGCTACCCGACGGAGCTGGGCCTGGTCGGCGACAGCCGCGCCACGCTCGCCGCGCTGCTGCCGCTGCTCGACCACAAGGAACACGGTGCCTGGCGCCAAGGCATCGAGGCCGACGTGGCACGCTGGTGGCGGGTGCTCGAGGCACGCGCCCACGTGGAGGCCTCGCCGGTCAATCCGCAGCGCGTGTTCTGGGAGCTGTCGCCGCGCCTGCCTGAGGAAACGGTGCTCACCTGCGACAGCGGCACCGCCGCCAACTGGTACGCACGCGACGTCAAGCTGCGCCGCGGCATGAAGGCCAGCCTCTCCGGCGGCCTGGCCACCATGGGCCCGGCCCTTCCTTATGCCATTGCGGCCAAGCTGGTGCATCCCGACCGGCCCGTGGTCGCGATGCTGGGCGACGGCGCCATGCAGATGAACGGCCTGAACGCGCTCATCACGCTGGCGCGCATGTGGCGCGACTGGGCCGATCCGCGCCTCGTGGTCATGGTGCTCAACAACCGCGACCTCAACCTCGTGAGCTGGGAGCAGCGCGTGCTCGGCGGAGATCCGGAGTTCAATGCCTCGCAGGAGCTGCCCGACTTTCCCTATGCGCGCTTCGCGGAAATGCTCGGCCTTGCGGCCCTGCGCGTCGATGCGCCCGAAGCCATCGGCCCGGCATGGGACGCCGCCTTTGCGGCCGACCGCCCGATGCTGCTGGAAATGGTCACCGATTCCGCCGTGCCACCGCTGCCGCCCGACGTTTCGCTCGCCCAGGCCAAGGCCTACCTGCGGGCCCTGTGGCAGGGCGACCCCGAAGCCATGCGGACCATCAAGGCCACCATGCGCGAATACTGGGCCAGCGCGACGGCGTGACCATGAGCCTGGTCTCTCCTACTCACTACTGCCCGGTCCTGATGCCCGCCCGGGCCTTCGATTCTTCCTCGCTCGCGCGCGACAGGCATGCGGCCTTGTCGCCGCCCTGCCGCTCGTTGCACTTCTCCCTGGCAACCTCGTAGTTCACCGCCACCCGCATTTCGGCGAGCCTGCGGGCATTGGCGTCGCTGGGGCTGCGCTGCTGGTCGAGCTCGGCCAGGGCAATCTTCTGGCGGCCCTGCGCTTCCTTGATGCAGACCGCCCTGGCGGGCTCGACCTGTTTCTCGCACTGTTCCAGCGCGGCCTTCAGGTTGGCGCCGATCCGTTCCCGTGCAGCGCCGTATTCGACGATGGCCGGATCGATCTCGGCCGGATGCGGCGGCGAAGTCTGCGCACCGGCTGGAATAAGCGCAGCCGCCCACAGCAGTGCGGCGGCGAACAATGCGTGAGGCTTTTGCATGGCGATCTCCTGTCAGTCGCTCTTGCGCCAGTGTGGAGGCCGCACCGGCCGCGCCGGTAGGACGTGCGCCCAAGCCGGCCGGGGGCTCCGCCGACGCCCCGCCGCCGCATGTCCACCGCCCGTGGGAAGCGTCAGCATGTGCTTACGACCGCTTCGCAAGGCGTCCTACCGTTGCGTCACTTCCGACTTCTATATTGACCTCAGGCGCCGGATCCTCCCCCTGAAAGAAAAACCACCGGCGTCAAGGAGTTCAACCATGAAGAAACTGCTATTGATGTGCGCCGCAGCCTCCTGCATGGCAGTGGTCCAGGTGCATGCGCAAGTGAACACACCTCCCGCGGCGGCCACCGATCCGGCCATGGCCGAATACAAGGCCGCGCGCGACAAGATCTCGGCCGACTACAAGGCCGACAAGGCAGCTTGCGATGCCATGAAGGACAACGCCAAGGACGTCTGCATGGAAGAAGCCAAGGGCAAGGAAAAGATTGCCAAGGCCGAACTCGAGCAGAAGCACAAGCCCAGCGACGGCAATGCCCGCAAGCTTGCAGAGGCCAAGGTGGAAGTTGCCTACAGCATTGCCAAGGAAAAGTGCGACGACCAGAAGGGCGATGCCAAGAACGCCTGTGTGAAGGAAGCCAAGGCCGAAGAAGCCAAGGGCAAGGCCGACATCAAGGCGATGAAGAAGTAATGGCGGACAACCCCGGCACCAGGCACCAGGAAACGGTGAATTCCTTGCAGACGCTCGCCATTTCCGAAGCCCTGCGCGCCCAACTGTCGGCCGACAACCTCCTGGCCATCAATTCGCATGGCCAGGAGGTTCTTCATGGCCTCGACTTCGCCGAGTCGCAGCTTCTCGTGGACTGCAGCGAGCGGCCTCCCACAGACGCCTCCATGCAGGAGCAGTGCGCCAGGCTCGTCATCAAGCACGAGCGGGCCCGGCTGCGCATCGCCACGGTCGACGACGAACGCAGCGTGGCCAAATTCTAGAAATGTTCAGCGCAGCGCCGCCAGGTAGGCGGCGATGTCGTGCGCGTCCTGCTCGGACACGCCCATCTCCGGCATGGCCGTGAGCGGATCGACCTCGTGCGTCTGGCGCAGCCAGCGCACCATGTTGTCCGGCGTGTTGGCGAGCTTTCCCGCGATCAGCGAACGGCCCCCGATGCCTGCGAGCGGAGGCCCCACGTTCGGCGACGAGCCCGTGATGCCTGGAATCGTGTGGCAGGCGCTGCATGCGTACTGGTACAGCGCGCGCGCGCCGCGCTGCGCATCGGCCACCCGCAGCGGCGCCGCCGCGGCTGCCGGCCCGCATGCCGTGCGGACCGGTGCGCCCTGCACGCCGGTGGCCTCCACGCGCGTCGCTTCGGCATACTGCTGCGGCGTGAGGTCGGGCAGGCGCGCCATGAACGCCACCACCGACCACAGGTCTTCCTCGGACAACCTGAACTCCCACGCCGGCATGCCGCTCATGCGGATGCCGTGCTTGGTCAGCCAATAGAGTTCGCGCGGCTTCCAGTGGTGCCGCGCGTCCACCAGCGGTCCCGGCAGCGGCTGCATGCTCTTTCCGATGTCACCCTGCGCGACGCCTGGAGCGCCATGGCATTGCACGCACTTGTCGCGAAAGCAGGCCGCGCCGCGCATCACCAGCCGCTCGTCGTCGAGCCGCGGTGGCTCGATGTTGCGCGCGCGCATCTTCACCGACTGGTGCATGGCGGTTTCCAGCAGCGAATAGACCGGCTGGAAATGCTGCTGCGTGGCCGCCACGTCGTAGAGGCCGCCGTACACCACCAGCGCGCCCGCCGCCACGCCCGCGAGGCCCAGCGCGGCGACAGTGAGTAGAACGGTCTTGGGTGCACCCATCGGCGGCATTCAATTGGCGGCATTGTCCGACGCGCACCGGCGCCGCCGTGTCGGCGCAAGCCGCGTTCCCATCCGCAGAATCGCGGCATGGTGGCCGCCCCGTCATGCCGTGCTGTGTATCCGCTCGCCCTGCTGGTGCTGGCGGTGCTCGCGGCCGGTTGCACGCCGGGAGAGAGCGGCCTCGCCTCCGAGCGCGCGCCGCCCGCGCAGCGCGAACGCGGAAGGCTGCTGCTGGCCCAGTACCAATGCGGAAGCTGCCACACCATTCCCGACGTGCAGGCCGCGCGCGGCCGCACCGGCCCCACGCTCGCCGCCTTCGGCCGCCGCAGCTACATCGCCGGCCAGGTGCCGAACGATCCTGACGCCTTGGTGCGCTGGATCGTCGCGCCGGCCGCCGTGGTGCCGGGCACCCTCATGCCGGCGATGGGCGTCTCGCCCGACGATGCGCGCGACATGGCGGCCTACCTGCTCGCGCTCGAACGATGAACACCGCGAGCGAAGGCCTGCCCCAATCCGCCCTGCGGGCCGCCGGCCCCGTTGCGGAGACGCTGCTCGAAGTGAGCGGCGTGCTGGTGGTGGGCGGCGCGTTGATCTTCGCCGGGGTCATGCTGCTGCTCGTGCTCGCCGTTCGCCGCCGGGGCGGCAGCCGGATCAGCACGCGCTGGTGGCTGCTCGGCGGCGGCCTCGTGTTTCCGACGGTGGTGCTCTCGGCGCTCTTCGCCTACAGCGAATTCCATCGGCCGCCATGGCAGCCCATTCCACCGCCCGGCGCGCTGATCGTCGGCGTCACGGGCCACATGTGGTGGTGGGAGGTGCGTTATCGCGACCCCGCCAGCGGCGCCGAGGTGGTCACGGCGAACGAGATCCGCATTCCCGTCGGCCGCCCGGTCTATTTCGGCCTTGGCAGCGCCGACGTGATCCACAGCTTCTGGGTGCCCTCGCTCGGCGGCAAGATGGACATGCTGCCCGGCCGCGTGCAGCACCTGCAGCTGCAGGCCGACCGGCCCGGCACCTGGCGCGGGCAGTGCGCCGAATACTGCGGCGAGCAGCACGCGCGCATGGCGCTGCACGTGGTGGCCGAGGAGCCCGCGGCCTTCGATGCATGGCTCGCGGCGCAGGCAAGGCCGGCGGCCACGCCATCGCCCGAAGTCGAGCGGGGCCGCGAGGCCTTCCTCGCGCACCGCTGCAACGCCTGCCACACCGTGCGCGGCGTGAGCGAGCAAAGCCGCCTCGGCCCCGACCTCACCCACGTGGGCAGCCGGCTGCACCTGGGCGCCGGCACCGTGCCGAACGATCCCGCGCAGCTCGCCGCCTGGGTGGCCCACACGCAGCAGCTGAAACCGGGCGCGCGCATGCCCTCCTCCGGCGAGCGCATCGGCGAGGCCGACCTGCAATCCATCGCGATCTGGCTCGCGCAACTGAAATGACGACGCAAGTTCCCGAAGCAGGCCGCTCCAACCCGCCGCGCCCCGCAGGCGAGCGCGAGGCGCTCGAGCGCGCGTGGCGCCCGCCCGTCGGCTGGCGGCAGTTCTCGGCGGTCAACAACACGCGCATCGGCGTGTTCTACATCGCCACCGCCATGCTCTTCTTCGTGCTGGCCGGCATCCTGGCGCTCATGATGCGCACCCAGCTCGCGGTGCCCGACAACCACCTGATCGACGCCGGCACCTACAACCAGCTCTTCACGATGCATGGCACCGTGATGATGTTCCTGTTCGCGGTACCCATCGTCGAGGCCGTGGCCATCTACCTGCTGCCAGGCATGCTGGGCGCGCGCGACCTGCCCTTTCCGCTGCTCTCGGCCTATGCGTTCTGGGCCTATGCCATCGGCGGCATCGCCTTCTTCTGCACGCTGTTCTTCGGCGTATCGCCCGATGGCGGCTGGTTCATGTATCCGCCGCTCACCGGCAAGGAGTTCTCGCCCGGACGCGGCGCCGACTGGTGGCTGCTGGGCATCGGGTTCATCGAGATCTCGGCCATTGCGGGGGCCATCGAGCTGATCGTGGGCGTGCTGTTCACGCGCGCGCCCGGCATGACGCTGATGCGCATGCCGATCTTCGCCTGGGCCATGCTGGTCACCGCGCTGATGATCGTCATCGCGTTTCCCGCCGTGATCGCGGCCACCATGCTGCTGGAGCTGGAGCGCGCATTCGACTGGCCCTTCTTCATTCCCGCGCGTGGCGGCGATCCGCTGCTGTGGCAGCACCTGTTCTGGTTCTTCGGCCACCCGGAGGTCTACATCATCTTCCTGCCCGCGGCCGGCATGGTGTCGATGATGGTCGCCACGCTTGGGGGCACGCCGCTGGTGGGACACCGCGCGGTGGTGCTGGCGCTCATCGGCGTGGGCGTGGTGAGCTTCGCGCTTTGGGCGCACCACATGTTCACCGCGGGCCTGGGCAACCTCTCGCTGCTGGTGGTGTCGGCCGCCAGCTTCATCGTGGCCATACCGAGCGGCGTGCAGGTGTTCGCATGGATCGCCACCTTCTGGCGCGGCCGCGTCGCGCTCAATGCGCCCACGCTGTTCCTGCTGGGCTTTCATTTCATCTTCGTGCTGGGCGGCCTCACCGGCGTGATGGTGGCGGTGCTGCCCTTCGACTGGCAGGCGCACGACAGCTACTTCATCGTCGCGCACCTGCATTACGTGCTCATCGGCGGCATGGTGTTTCCGGTGTTCGCGGGCTTCTACTACTGGGCGCCGGTCTTCAACGGCCACCGGCTTTCCGAGCGCTGGGGCCGCTGGGTGTTCGGGCTCATGTTTGGCGGCTTCAACCTGGCGTTCTTCCCGATGCACATCGCGGGCATGCTCGGCATGCCGCGGCGCGTGTACACCTACGGCGGCGACCTGGGCTGGAACACGCTCAACATGCTGTCGACGCTCGGCGCCTACACGCTCGCGGCCGGCGTGCTGCTCTTCATGGTGGATGCGGCGCGCACGCTGCGCCGGCCCCAGCAGGACCACGGCAATCCCTGGGGCGCGGGCACGCTCGAATGGCTGCCGCCGCGCGAGTACGGCGTGCGCAGCATTCCGCTGGTGGATTCGCGCTATCCGCTGTGGCGGCAGCCCGCGCTGCCGCAGGAGGTGGAGGCCGGGCGCCACTGGCTGCCCGGCACGGTGTTCGGCGGCCGCGAAACGCTGGTGACCAGCCTGCGCGACGCGCGGCCTATGCACCTGCTGCGCCTGCCGACCGACAGCTGGTGGCCGCTGGGAGCGGCTGCCGGCACGGCAGGCTTCTTTCTTCTTCTCACGGTGTCGCAGACGCTGCCTGCGTTTGCCTGCGGCGTGATCGCGGTCGCATGCATCCTGCGCTGGCTGTGGGACTCCGACCGTCCGCCGCCGGTGGCCACGGTCGACGTCGGCCATGGCGTGCAGCTGCCGGTCGGCGCGCATGGGCGGGCATCGCACTCGTGGTGGGCCATGGTCGTGCTGATTGCGGTGGACATGACGATCTTCGTTTCGCTGCTGTACACCCATGTGCACCTGTCGATGGCCAGCGACATGTGCCCGCCACCCGGTGCCGCGCTGCCGCCCCTGCGCTGGCCGCTGGGCGCGGCGCTGCTGCTCGCGGCCGGCTCGGCCGCCATGGCGCTGGCCGTGCGCAGGCTGCACACGGCCGATGCGCGCCGCCAGCGCTTGCTGCGCATGCTTGCAGCACTGGCCATGGCCTGCGCTGCCGGCGCGGCCGCGCTCGACATCGGCGGCCATCAGCTCGCCGGGCTCGACCCGCGCGCGCAAGGCTGGAGCGCTTCGGTCGGCATGCTGCTGGGCTACCAGGCCTTCCACGCCGCCGTGCTGATGCTGATGGGCGGCTATGTGCTCGTGCGTTCATGGGCGGGCCGGCTGCAGCCCGCGGCCCGCGCGACCATCGACAACACCGCGCTGATGTGGCACTGCGTGACCGCGCAAGGAATCATCGGGGCGCTCGCGGTACAGGCCGTGCCGCGGCTGCTCGGCTGAGCCGCCGCTTCAACAGAAGCCGCGCCATTGCAACCGTTCCAGCAGGAGGCTTGCCCCCCACCCGGTCGCATAGAGCCCGAGCCCGAAGATGCCGTGCGTGACCAGGCTGTGCAAGCGCGCAACGCCTGGGCGCGGCGTGCGGCTCGCCGCGATGCCGGCACCCATGCCCGGCTGCATCAGGAAGAACGGCGCCACCACGCTGCCCATGCCGACGACCAGCGCCGGACCGATCGCCGGACGGCAGACCCAGCCAATGCCCCAGAACGCGAGCAGCACGGCCGCGAAGGCGATGCCCGTCAGGTAGTGGGCCGTCCAGCCGATCAGCCGCTCGTGCGCCACGGGCGGCGATGCGCCGATCGGATCGTGCCGGAAGCGCCCGCGCGCCAGGTTGACGAACCAGCGGCCCACCAGCGCGTAGTCGAGCGAAGGCACGCCGAGCAGCCGCTTTCGAATGACGGCCCAGAGGTCCATCACCGCCGTGGCGCCGGTCCCGACCACGGCGGCGCACACCAGGTAGCCAAGCGCTTCAGGCACGGGCAGCCTCCTCGTGCGTGTCCAATGCGAAAGGCGCCCGAGCGCCGATCATCCAGCAGGCCGCGGTGAAGCGGACTTCGCTGCCGTGCACATAAGGCTCGAACGCCGCGCGCATAGCCTCGGTGACCTGCGCGCGCGTTCGCTCGTCCGCATCCTGGAGAACCAGGCCGACCGGGCCGAGCCGCGTGAGATAGCCATGCAGGGCCTTCTCGGGCAATGTGCATTCGACATCGATCGGCCGGATGTCGATGCCGGCCCAGCCGCTCTCCTCCAGGATGGAGACAACCCGATCGCGGTCCGCGAAGGAGAACTGTCCCGGCGCCCCCGGCCTGCGCACCGGCAGGTTCGGCAGCAGCGGCGCGGCGGCGCGCTCGGCCGTCGTCATGAACGGATTGTCCGCGGCGCTGCGCCATGCGATGGCCCGGAGCGCGGTGCCATCCTTCGCGGCATGCCGCAGGTTCGCAAAGGCCTGCACCGGGCTGTCGAAGAACATCACGCCGAAGCGCGAAACGATCAGGTCGAAGCTTGCCGGCTCGAAGGCGTGCCTCTGCACGTCGCCGCAGATGAAGCTCGCCGGCGCGCACGCCCGTTCTGCACGCGCCCGGGCGGCGGCAATCATCGGCTCGGAGATGTCGGCGCCGACGCAATGCCCCGCCGCGCCGAGCACCTGTGCAATGGCCAGCGTGGTGGCGCCCGTGCCGCAGCCGACGTCGAGCACCCGGTGCGCGGACGCGGCGCGCGCCTCGTCCACGAGCAGGTTCTCGAACGGGGTGAACAGCTGGTCGAGCGACTCCTGCGCATCGACCCAGGCGCGCCCGCCGCGGCCGTTCCAGAGGGCGGCTTGTTCGTTGTCTTGCTGCTTTGTGATGTCCATGATGGTTTGTCCTTGGCTTGCCTGAAGAGGCGGAAGCTAGACTTTGCAACTTCAAGTCGACTTGAGGTCAAGAGGTGGCAGCACAACATCTGGACATCGCCCAAGTGGCACTGCAATCCGGCGTCCCCGCATCGACGCTGCGGTTCTACGAGGAAAAGGGGCTCATCGCCTCGACCGGCCGGCGCGGCCTGCGCCGCCTGTTCGATGCCGGCGTGCTCGAACGCCTGGCGCTCATCGCGGTCGGGCGCGCCGCGGGCTTCTCGCTCGACGAGATCGCGCGCATGTTCGCGCCCGAGGGCGGCCCGCGCATCGACCGGCAGATGCTCGCGGCCAAGGCCGAAGAGCTCGACCGTACCATCCGCAAACTGAGCGCCATGCGCGACGGCCTGCGGCACGCGGCGGCCTGCCCCGCGCCCAGCCACATGGAGTGCCCAACCTTCAGGCGCATCGTGCGGGCCGCGGCTTCCGGGGCCATTGGCGCGCGCGAAAAGAAGGCACGGCAGTTGCCAAACTAGGCGGGGCTTCATGCTGCACCCGGGTGCCAGACAGCCTCCTACAACACGACAGTCTCTCGGCCGATGCGGCGAGAATTTTCTAGACCGAAAGTTGCAATCCTGGGCACAGCAATCTATGCCGTCATTCCCCAGAAATGCCGGCCGGAGACTTTTCCATGGTGAGCGCCAATCCAGTTATTTCGTCGGAGCGCGTCGAGGGGACATCCGTCTACAACACGTCGGGAGACAAGCTCGGCAGCATCGATGAACTCATGATCGACAAGATCTCGGGCCAGGTCCGCTATGCGGTGTTGGAGTTCGGCGGCTTCCTGGGCATGGGCACGGACCGCTATCCGCTCCCCTGGTCCATGCTGAAGTACGACACCTCGCAGGACGGCTACGTGGTGCCGTTGACCAAGGCGCAGATCGAGGGTGCGCCGAAGTATGCGAGCGACCGGGTGCCCGAGTACGACGATGCGTACAGCGGGACGGTGGACAAGTATTACGGGCTTTGAGGGACCTGCCGGCCGCGGTCTTTGGAGAAGGCTGCGGCCACTGCGTGTGAATTTCACGCCCGTTCATTCGAAAATTCTCCAGGCGGTGAGGAACAAGGACCGGCGGGGAAGCTGGCCTCATCTCAACCGAAGTTGCCGCTATTTCTTCAGAAGGACGAAATACCAAGTGGCGTAGAGGGCGAGCAACACGAGTGCAAGCATCTGCCCTTGGGCGCACAGCCCTTTCCCTTCCTCGTTGTACTTGTTCTTGCTGAACGACCACCAGAAGAGCCATCCGACCGAGCGGTCGGAGTTAGGGGCTTTTTCGTTAAGGTGAGCATTGGCTTTCAAACCAAGCGCGGTGTAGGTCACGCCAAAGGCGACTGAGGCGACTGAGGCGACAAGGCGACAAGGCGACAAGGCGACAAGGCGACAAGGCGACAAGGCGACAAGGCGATCAGCAGAATCCAAATCCAGATAGTCATGGCAAAGGCTCCATAGGCCCCGGATGAATTTCCACGCTTGTTTGACCCAAAGCTTCAATGGCAGGCATCGCGCTCGTTCATAGGCGAACGCGAACCTTGTGCTCAAGTGACGCCGCATGGCTACAGCGCCGTCAGCGCGCAAAGCTGTGCAGAGCCGAATGCCCGCGCGCTCCTTCAGCATGCTGAGAGGTGTGTCCTGCCAGCTCGCATCGGCGGGAGAGTTGGTCGTCGAGGGATCTCAGTTCGATCTCAACTTCTTGTGCGGTCTGTCCAACGCCTGAAAGAACTCAGAGGGCTGGATCTTCAAGGTTGCAATGATTTTGAGAATGTTGATAAGTGCCAGGTTGTGTTCGCCCCGCTCTATGCCGCCAATGTAGCTGCGATCAATTCCACATGCGTCACCGAATGCCTCTTGGGAATAGCCAAGCGCCTTTCGGCGCTCGCGTACCGCCTCGCCAAAAAGCACTAGCTCTGGCACCTTTTTCCTGCGAACTGAGACCCCATTCACCATGTGGAGATGGTCAGTTTTAAAGGAATAAAGCACCACGGGATAAAATATCACGGTATATGGTTACCAATTCGGAAGGTAGGCCAAATGTCCGTGAGATTGCTCCCGTCGCCACTCCCGACCGCACGAACGGTGCGAATACCTGCTTCTGCATTGCCCGCAAAGCTGCGGCAATCATCACCTGTGGTTCGTAGCGCGTCTGCATCGCGTATCGGTGCGCAGGTGAGGGCGCTGCGCATAGCCGGCGGTACCTCCGCCGGCGGGTTGGCGAGGTTGTCGGGTATCTCCGCCTCGATGCTCTCGCGCATCGAGCGCGGTTTGGTCTCGCCTTCGGTGGAGACCTTGGAGCGCCTCGCGCAGGGCCTACAGGTGCCGATCTCGCGCTTCTTCAGTGATCAGGCGCGGCGCACTGACTTTTGCCATGTGCGTGCAGGACATGGTGTCCTGGTCGATCGCATCGGCGCAGTGGCGGACTACCGCTATGAGCTGTTGGGCCATCTGCTGTCGGGCAACCTGTTCGTCGAGCCCTATCTCGTCACGTTGCTGCCCGGCGCCGATCCCTACGTGACCTTCCAGCACCCGGGCCTGAAGTTCCTGTACTTTCTGTCCGGGCAGGTCAGCTACCGCTATGGCGGCAGGTCTTTGGAGGTGAGGGCCGGGGACTCGCTGCTGTTCGATGCGACCGCACTCCATGGGATCGAGGCCATTCCGACCCATCCGGTCTCATACCTGTCAGTGGTATTCACGCTGCGAGAGTAGGCTGTTCTTGGCGGCCCTGCCGCGCGGCGGGCGACACGGATGCTCAACCGTCGGGCCCTTCGCACGCCAAACTCCGGCGGCAACACTGAGCAGCACAAAGAATGAATAAGCCTCAGGGTCGGAGGCGGCGCCCGGAAACTGCGCATGGCGGCCGTGGTGGCAGTAGCGGCAAGCGGCCACGATGTTGGAAGCGATGGTGCGCCCGCCATCCATCTTCGCGGTCAGGTGCTCGGCCGTCAGCCGAAACATTCGCGCCCGGTCGCGCGAGATGCCATGCGCCGCCGCGAACGCTTTCGCGTCTGCGCGCCACATCGGGTGCAGACAGTAAAAACAAGGGTGGCCCTGAGCCAAGAAAGCGCTTTCGCGGAGCGCGCAGAGATTGGTCCTGTGCGTCATAAGGTTTCACGTTGAAGTGATCCCCGCTGACGCTTGGCGCAACCCGGGCGCCAGCGGCTTGGCCGGCTGGCGGTGCACCGACGTAGCGTCGGCGCTCTCGAGATTTTCAGGTCCCGAACAGTTTGGAGTTTATCGCGACACCAGCATCATGAGTGCGCGATCATTTCCGACGACATCCAACACACCTCTACTTCGGCGTCCCCGTGCTCAACAATGAGTCGACCTCACTCAAGTAGCTCTCGACCTCGCGCAGCCAAGTCTCCGAGGGCGGAGGATCTCTCGACTACGCCTATCCGGTCGGCCGCACTTCACTACTCTGCAAACGATTCGACGAATCAAGCTCTCAGTTTTTGAACGCCGCCCAGGGCATGCGGCAGAACGCTTCTTCGAGCGATAAGGTGCGATTCTCGGCAAGCAGCGATTCCCCGGTGAGCACGTTCACCAGTCCCGCGCCTTCAACGCCATCTGGCAACACCACCCTCGTCCCCCGCCAAGCATCCGCATCGGGAAGCACCGGCACACCATTCGCCCCGGCGCGCGCAATCCCGGCAAACAACCGCCCCGCCATCACCACCAGCGTCCGCCCTTCGTGCCGGCGCGCAAAGGCCACGACATGCCGCGCCAGCGGCCCTTCGACTGCGAGCCCTTCATAGCTGCCTTCGCGGAGCAGTTCCGCATGCTCGCGCCGCATCGACAGCAGCCGCCAGATGAACCAGAGCTTCGCGCGGCCATCGTGCGGCGCCACCGCCAGCGACTGCACACGCGTTGGCAGATCGTGCTCGCCAGCCATCGCCTGGAGCTCATCGAGCCGACGGCTGCGCAGTTCATAGTCCACCGGCCGCCGGTTGTCGGGGTCGACCAGGCTCAGGTCGACAAGCTCGCTTCCTTGATAGAGATCCGGCACCCCCGGCGAGCCGTACTTCAGCAGCGTGAGCGTCAGCCCGTTCCACGCACCGAACCACGACAGGCGATCGGCGAGGCGGTGGATGTCCGCAAGGCAGCCGTCCTTCGACAGGTCCGAGAGAATCCGCTGCACCAGGCCCTCGAGCGCCGCCTCGTACGGCGCATCGGGCTGGGTCCAGCGCGTGTGGAGCTTGGCTTCGCGCGCGGCCTTCTGCATGTACTGCCACACGCGCGCGGCGTAGGCCGGCACGTCGGCAGCATCGAGGCCGCCGAAGGGCAAGGTGCCGAGCAGGGTCTGGTAGAGCAGGTATTCGTCGGCGCGCGAAGGCGCCGCGCCCGCCGGCTCGCCGCCGCGGCAGAGTGCGTGCCAGCGCGCGAGCGCATCGCGCCACTCGCCGGGCATTTCGGAGAGCACGTCGATGCGGTTGCGCACCTCTTCCGATCGCTTGTTGTCGTGCGTGGAGGTCGCGAGCATGGTGTGCGGCCAGTGCCGTGCGCGGTCGGCGCTGAGCGCGTGGAACTCGGGCACGTCGATGCCGAACCGGTCTGGCTCGCCGCCCACCTCGTTGAGCGAACTGAGCGGAAAGTAGCGGTAGAACGAGGTGTCCTCCACGCCCTTGGCCGCGACCGGCGCGCTGAACTGCTGGAAGCGCATCGCGAACCGGCGCACGCGCTCGGCCAGCGCCGGTGGCGCATGCGCGGCCACAGTCTCGCCGCGCAGCGAGCGGCGCACGAAGGCAAAGACGGAGCGGTCGGCATCGGCGCTCTGGCGCTCGGCGGCCTCGGTGGCGGCGTCGATGAAATGCGCGTCCTGCGCGGAGGGCGCGTCGACGATGTAGGTGCGGTAGACCGGCATGCAGGCCGCCACTTCCGCGAGCGCGCGGCGCAGCGCGTTGAGCGTGTAGTCGCGCGTGCCGCGGTCGGCCCGCGCGATTCTGAGCAGTTCGGTGGAGAGCACGTTGAGTTCCGACGACAGCGCATTGCGCATGACCTCGCGCTTGCCAGACCTTGCCACCGAGTCGAAGTCCTGCGCCTCGCCCGTGAAGCCATGCCAGGCCTGCCGCAAGGCGTCGGCCGCGGCGGTGTCCACCAGCACGCCGTTGGCCACGTTGGCAAAGCGGTAGCCGGTGGTGCCGTGCACATGCCATTCGACCGGCACCTCTTCTTCTGAGGCCGCGATCTTCTCGGCGACCACGTACAGCGGGCGCGGCGGCCGGCCGTCCGGACCGGTGGCCGGCAGCACGATGCCCGCGCGCCGCGCATAGCCTTCCTGCAGCTGCCGGAAGTATCGTGCGGGGTCGTACAGGCCGTCGGGATGGTCGATGCGCAGGCCGTCCACCACGCCGGCCGCGGCAAGGTCGAGGGCGAAGGACTGCGTGGCCTCGAACACCTCGTCGCGCTCCATGCGCACCGCCGCCAGGTCGTTGATGTCGAAGAAGCGCCGATAGTTGATTTCGTCGGCCGCCACGCGCCAGTAGGCGAGCCGGAAGGCCTGCATGTCGATGAGCCGGTGCAACTGGTCGCGCGTCTCCTCCGAAGCCAGGTTGAACTCCGCCACCGCTGCCAGCACGGCGCGCGCGAGCGACGGATGCACCTCTGCCAGATGCGCAAGGCGGGCTTTGAACAGCTCCTTGTCGCGCACGCGCTCGGTGCATGCCGAAGGCGTCTGCGCGCGGCGGCCTGGCAGGTGGCCGAAGGCCGTCGAGAGGCTCGCGAGCTGGGCCGCGAGCACGGGGTCCTTCAGGTGCGGCAATGCGCATGCAAGAACCACGGGATAGCTCTCGGGCGCCAGCGGAAACCGGTGGTCGAAGTAGCGCAGCGCAAAGCTGCCCTGCGCCGCTTCGAAGTGCAGCACCAGCTCTCCGCTCGCGAGCACCTCGCCGTAGTGCCCGCCGAGCACCGGCAGCAGCACCTTGCCGGCCAGCTCCTTGTTGAGCGGCTGCCAGTCGATGTCGAAGTGATGCGCGAACAGCGAGGCCGGGCCGTTCTCCAGCACGTCCATCCACCAGGCATTGTCGGCGCCGAGCACGCCCATGTGGTTGGGCACCATGTCGAGCAGCTGCCCGAGGCCGTGCGCCTGCAGCACCTCGACGAAGCGCGCAAAGCCTTCGGCACCGCCGAGCTCGGGATTGACCTCGGCGTGGGCCACCACGTCGTAGCCGTGCGTGCTGCCCGCGCGCGCGCGCTGGATGGGCGAGCAATACACATGGCTCACGCCGAGCTGCGCGAGGTAGGGCAGCACGCGGATGGCGTCGTCGAAGCCGAAGCCCTGGTGGAACTGCAGCCTGTAGGTGGCCCTCGGCACGCGTGCCTGCAGCAGCGCCGGAGGCGCGGCTTCGGCGCCCACGCTGCGGCGCGGGCGGGCCGCGCGCAGGTGTTCCGTGAGCCCCTGCATCGCATCGCCCGCCGCCAGTTCTTGCACGGTGGGCACCAGCTTGCGCCGCCAGTTGGGATGCGTGTCGGTGGTGCCGGGCATGTTGGCCTGTTCCACTTCGCCAGCCACGTCCTCGAGCTGGAACACCATCAGCGCCGACGGGGCCGCGGCAAGGAACGCGTGGATCGCCTGCACGACCCGCGGCGAAGGTACTGCGAGTGACAGCACCTGCGCCGCCTCGTCCGGCGACAGCAGCCCCGCCTCGCGCACGGCCAGCATCAGCTGTATGCGCTCCTGCGCGCGGCCCAGCAGCTGCGCATCGAACAGCCGCGGATCGGGAAAGAGCCCGAGCGCCAGCCGCAGCCGAAGGTCGTGCCCCGACCACCAGCCCGCGAGCGTGGCGAGATCGTGCGTGCTGATGGCCACCAGCGCGGCCGCCGGATAGGCCGCGGGCGGCGTGAACCCGCCTGCCTGCTGCTTCTCGAAATAGAGCAGCCGGTAGGAGAGCACATCGGCGCGCGCAAGCGCTTCGCGCATGGCGTCTTCCACCGTGCCCAGGTCTTCGCCCACCACCATGCAGCGATGCCGATGGCTCTCCACCGCCACGATGGCCAGCATCTCCTCGATCGGGTAGCGCACATAGGCGCCGTCGTGCGGCGAGCGGCCCGGCGGAATCCAGAACAGGCGCATCAGCCCCATCACATGGTCGATGCGCAGCGCGCCCGCATGCCGCATGCTGGCGCGCAGCATCTGCACGAAGGGCTGGTAGTGGTGCGTGCGAAGACGGTCGGGCCGCAGTGGCGGCAGGCCCCAGTTCTGCCCGGCCGGATTGAACTCGTCAGGCGGCGCGCCGATGCTTGCGCCGACCGCGAAGCAGTGCCGCGCGGCCCAGGCGTCGGACCCGCCGCGGTCCACCGAAACGGCCAGGTCCAGGTAGAGCCCGATGCCCATGCCCAGCGCCGTGCTGCGCTCGCCCGCGCGCGCGAGCTGGCGCTCGGCCACCCATTGCAGGTACTGGTGGTATTGCAGCCGCTCGGCATGCCGCGCCGCGAAGGCCTGCACCTCGGGCGAATCCGCCTCCCGATAGGCCTCGGGCCATGCGAGCCAGCCCCAGCACTGCGGATCGGCGGCGGCGAAGTGGGCCTGCAGCGCCTCGAAGAGCGCATGCTGGCGCAACGGCTCGCCCTGCGCCGAGACAAAGGCCAGGAAGGCCTCGCCACGCGCATCGGGAGCGCCGGCCGGCGAAAGATGCCGGGCGCGGAAGTGCTCGAACAGCAACTCCAGCACCTCGAACTTGGCGGCGGCCACGCCGGCATGGTCGACCAGCGGCGCGGCCCGCAGCGCCGCGAGCCGGCCCTGGAACCCGGGCGATTCGACGTGCCGGCGCGCAGTCTCGCAGGCGGCGAAATCGTCGACGGCCTCGACATCGATGTACAGCACGTTGATCCATTGCCGCGACGAGGGACTGTAGGGGCTGGCGCGCGGCGGATCGGTCGGGAACAGCGCGTGCAGCGGGTTCAGGCCGATCAGGTCGGCGCCCTGCCCGGCCATGCGGTCGATGAGCGCCTCCAGGTCGCCGAAATCGCCGATGCCCCAGTTGCGCGCCGAGCGCAGCGCATACAGCTGCAGCGCCGGCCCCCAGACGCGGCCGCCGTCCTGCACGGCGGGTGGCCGGTAGCAGGGGCCGGGCGAAGCGATGAGCATCGTTTCGCCGGCCAGTCCCTCGACGTGCAGCCAGTGGTAGCCGGGTGCGAGCGGCTCTGCCAACTGCAGCGTGCAGCTGCCATGCGGCCAGGGCTGCGCATCGGCTTCGCCCTGGCGCACAAGGCCCTGTTCGTCGCGCAGCCGCCAGCGCAGGCTCCCTGAGCGCTGCGGCAGCTGCAGCGACCAGTGCGGCGCGTGTGCCTGCACCACCTGCACCGGCGGCATGGCGGGCATCGATGAAGCACCGCCCCCTTCATCCACCGCGGCACCCGCCTGCACGCCGAACTCGGCCAGGAGCGCGGCCAGGTTCTCGGGCGACGCATGGCGCAGCGTTCCGAAGGCGTCGTGGTAGGCCGCGGAGATGCCGTAGTGCCGGCACAGGCGCTCCAGCGCATCGCTATCCCAATGACCCGGATCAGCCACCGGCCATGTCCTCCAGCGTCGCATGCACGGCGCCGCGCTCGAGTTGCAGGCCTGCCGCATCGGCCACGGCGCCCCGGCTGTAGAGCACCGTGCCCGCAGGCGCGGCAGTGTCCACGGCAGGCTCGGCGCCAAGGTTCGCGAGCAGATGGAGGCGCTTGCCCGACAGCGCCCACTGAACCCGGATCAGCCCGTCTTCGCCGCCATGGCTTCCCGCGCCGCGCACACCGGCCAGGTGCGGCACCAGCAGGCGATGGCGCGCGTCGAGCAGTTGCTGCACCTCGCACAGCCGCGCGAAGTGCGGCCGCGCGCCGCGCTCTCGCCAGCGCAGCTTCGAGGCCTGGAAGGTCTGGGCGGCGTTGGGATCGGGAATGCGCGCACGCGCGGCTTCGTCGGCAAAGGCGGCGAAGCGCCCGAACTCCGCACGGCGCCCTTCGGCCACGGCCGAGGCCAGCTCGGGGCCGAAATCGCAGAAGTACAGGAACGGCGAGGAGGCCGCGAACTCGTCGCCCATGAAGAACATGGGCACATGCGGCGACAGCAGCACGCAGGCCAGTGCGGCGCGCACCAGCACCGGATCGCCGAGCGCATGGATGCGCTCGCCGAACGCGCGGTTGCCGACCTGGTCGTGGGTCTGAAGGTAAGACACGAACGCGGTCGGCGGCAGCTGCGTGCTGGGCTCGCCGCGCGGCTCCCCGCCGCGGAAGGCCGATGGCTGCCCCTGGTAGATGAAGCCCTCGGCCAGCGCGCGCGCAAAGCGGCCCGCCGCGTCATCGGCATAGTCGGCGTAGTAGCCGTCGCGCTCGCCGGTGGCCAGCACGTGTACGGCGTGATGAAGATCGTCGTTCCACTGCGCGGTGCCCGCCACGGGCAGGCCGTTGGCGTCGCGCGCCAGCAGCGAGGCCTGGTTGGCGTCGTTCTCCAGCACCAGGTGCACCTGCCGCTCGCGCGCCGGACCAGCGTTCAGCGCTTCGCGGATCTCCTGCACGATGTGCCTGGGAGATGAATCGCGAATGGCATGGATCGCATCCATGCGCAGGCCGTCGAAGTGGAATTCTTCCACCCAGTACAGCGCGTTGTGGACGAAGAAGTCGCGCACGGTGCGCGAGCCCGGCCCGTCGAAGTTGATGGCCGCGCCCCATGGCGTGTGCTCGGCCGCATCGAAGAACTCCGGGCAGCATGCATGCAGGTAGTTGCCCTCCGGCCCGAAGTGGTTGTAGACCACGTCGAGCAGCACCATCAGCCCCAGCGCATGCGCGCTGTCGACCAGAGCCTTGAGATCGTCGGGCGATCCGTAGCTGGCATCCGGCGCGAACTGCAGCACGCCGTCGTAGCCCCAGTTGCGCGCACCGGGAAAATCCGCGAGCGGCATGAGCTCGATGGCGGTGATGCCCAGCTCCGCCAGTTCGCCGAGCCGCTCGCGCGTGGCCTGAAACGTGCCTTCCTCGGTGAAAGTGCCGACATGCAGCTCGTAGACCACGGCCTCGTGCCAGGGCCGGCCGCGCCAGGCGGTGTCGGCCCATTCGTAGCGGGCCGGATCGACCACCTGGCTCGGGCCGTGCACATCCTGCGGATTGAAGCGCGCGGCCGGGTCGGGCATGGTGGTGCCGTCGGCCAGCTGGTAGGCGTAGCTGTCGCCAGCGCGCGCATCCGCGAGCGTGAGGCGGTGCCAGCCGTCCGCGTCCTGCGCCATGGCGTGCGAGGCTGCCTTCCCGCCGGCCGGCGTGTGCACGAGCAGGACGCCGTGCATGGACGGCGCCCACAGCGCAAAGTCCACACCGCCGCCGTGCACCGTGGCGCCGAAGGGCATTCGGTGGATGCTGAATTTCATGGCCGCACGTCCGGCCGGCTCAGCACCACCAGCGAGCGGCACTGCAGCGGATAGGCGGGCTCCGACCAGGCGGGCGCGAGCGCGGCCACGTCCTCGGTGGCGGGCGGCGGGGTGCCGCTGGCGGTGTCGAGCAGCAGCCGCCATGCGCCGTAGGGCGCAGGCGGCAGGGTGAACGCGATCTCGTCGTGGTGCGCGTTGAACAGCACCAGAAAATCATCGTCGTGCAGCGCCTCGCCGCGCGGCCCTCGGTCGGCAATGCCGCCGCCGGACATGTACATCGCAAGGCATCGGGCGTTGCCGTCGCTCCAGTCCTCGGGGCGCATCTCGGCGCCGTCGGGCTTGAGCCAGACCACGTCGGTCACGCTCTCGGCTTCCGAGGGCTTGCCGGCAAAGAAGCTGCGGCGCCGGAACGAGGGGTGGGCGCGCCTGAGCGCGATGGTGCGCTCCACGAAGGTGATCAGCGCCTGCCGCTCCGGCGTGGGCGTCCAGTCGATCCAGCTGATGTCGTTGTCCTGGCAGTAGGCGTTGTTGTTGCCGTTCTGCGTGTGGCCGCGCTCGTCGCCGGCCAGCAGCATCGGCACGCCCTGCGACAGCAGCAGCGTGGCCAGCAAGTTGCGCTTCTGGCGCTCGCGCAGCGCGGCGATCCCGGCGTCCTGCGTCGGCCCTTCGGCGCCGCAGTTCCAGGAGATGTTGTGGTTGCTGCCGTCGCGGTTGTCCTCGCCGTTGGCCTCGTTGTGCTTGTCGTTGTAGGAGACCAGGTCGTCGAGCGTGAAGCCGTCGTGCGCGGTGATGAAGTTGATGCTCGCGTTGGGCCGCTTGCCCGACCAGCCGTAGAGGTCTTCCGAGCCGGTGAGCCGCTTGCCGACCTCGCCGATCACGCCCGAGTCACCTTTCCAGAAACCGCGCATGCCGTCGCGGTAGCGGTCGTTCCATTCGGCCCAGCCGAGCGGGAAGTTGCCCACCTGGTAGCCGCCGTGGCCCAGGTCCCAGGGCTCGGCGATGAGCTTGACGCGGTTGAGCGTCGGGTCCTGGCGGATGGCATCGAAGAAGCCGCCCAGGTTCTCGACCTTGCCGGCCTCGCGCGCCAGCGCCGAGGCCAGGTCGAAGCGGAAGCCGTCGACGTGCATTTCCTCGGCCCAGTAGCGCAGCGAATCCATCACCAGCTGCAGCGCATGCGGATGCTCCAGGTTGACGGTGTTGCCGCAGCCGGTGAAGTCGTCGTAGTAGCGCCGGTTGTCGGCGTTGATGATGTAGTAGGAGGCGTTGTCCACGCCGCGCATCGAGAGCGTGGGCCCCAGCTGGTTGCCTTCGCAGGTGTGGTTGTAGACCACGTCCAGGATCACCTCGATGCCCGCCGAGTGCAGCGTCTTCACCATGGTCTTGAATTCCTTCACCTTGCCCGAGGCGCTGTAGCGCGTCTCGGGGGCGAAGTAGGCCAGCGAGTTGTAGCCCCAGTAGTTCTGCAGGCCCTTCTCCGCCAGGTGCCGGTCGTTGAGGAAGCTGTGCACCGGCAGCAGCTCGATGGTGGTCACGCCCAGGCGCTTGAGGTAGTCGACCACGGGCGCGCAGCACAGGCCGCCGTAGGTGCCGCGCAGCTCGGGCGGCACGTCGGGGTGGCGCATGGTGAAGCCGCGCACGTGCAGCTCGTAGATCACCATGTCCTGCCAGGGCACCGAGGGGCGGCGGTCGTCGCCCCAGGTGAAGGCCGGCTCCAGCACGCGGCCCTTGGGCACGAGCGGTGCGCTGTCGCGGCGGTCGAACGAAAGGTCTTCGCGCTTGCTGCCCACCGTGTAGCCGTAGAGCGCGTCGCCCCAGCGCAGTTCGCCCACCAGGTCTTTCGCGTAGGGGTCGACCAGCAGCTTGTGCGGGTTGAAGCGATGGCCCTCTTCCGGCTTGTAGGGGCCGTGCACGCGGTAGCCATAGGCCTGGCCCGGGCGGGCCTCGGGCAGGTAGCAGTGCCATACGCCGTCGGTGCGCTCCCGGATCGGGATGCGCTGGATTTCATGGCGGCCCTTGTCGTCGAAGAGGCACAGGTCCACGCCTTGCGCGTGCTGGGAAAAAAGCGCGAAGTTCACGCCCTCCCCGTCCCAGTTGGCGCCCCGCGGATAGGGGCGCCCCGGCCAGACGGCCGAGATCGGATTGCGTTGGCTGCTGCGTGTCATCAAATTGGAGTGGGAGAAAAAAATTTCAGCGCGGTGGGCGCTCGTCGGACCGGCTGCCCTTGGGAATGTCGTTGTCGTCCTTCGGCAGGCGCGGCCACCAGCGTTCGATCTGCTCGGCCGCCCAGTCCTTGCCGGCCAGGCCGAAGGCCAGCGCCAGCGCGAACACCACGCCCGCCAGAATCACCAGGAAGCTCTGGCGCACGATGTCGCCGCCCACCTTGACCTGGTCCAGCGCAATCAGGATGACGAAGGCCATGACCGCATAGCGCGCGATCTGCCCCAGCAGCATGGCGTCGCGCATCTGCGCGCCCCGGAAGTAGCTCGACACCGCCTCTCCCACGAAGCGGGCAAAGTAAGAACCGAAGGCCAGCACCAAGAGGGCCACGAAAAGATTCGGCACGAACCACACCACGCGCCCGAGCAGGTCGGCGATGTAGCTCAGGCCCATGCCGTTGAACGCCAGCAGCAGCGCCGCAAAGATCACCAGCCAATAGGCCAGCACGCCGAACAGGCTGCTGGTGTCGCCCGGCCATCCGCCCTGGCGCAGGAAGTTGTCCAGCCCCGCGCGCTCGGTCAGCACGTTGAAATTGATGGCGCGCAGCGCCTTGGTGACCGCAAAGCGCACCGTCTTGGCGATGAGCCAGCCGGCGAGCACCACCACCAATGCAATCGCCAGGCGGGGCACGAAGGCCCCGACCTGGTAGAGCATTGCGTTCAGCGGCTCCAGGTGAATGCCAAATCGGTCCATGTTTTTCTCCGGTGCGTGGTTATGCGGTTGCGGTTGCGGTTGCGGACGAAGGCGGCGAATGCGGTGCAAGCATCAACCGGGCCGCTCCACCTGCAGCAGCGCGAGCACGCCGTTCATCGGCACCTGCGCCCAGTCGATGCGGTTGTTGAGCTCGTAGCGCAGCTCGTACAGCGCCTTCTCGATCTCGAACAGCGCGAGCAGGTCGGCGTCGATGCGGGTGGCGTCTTTTCCCGCGCCCGCTTGCGAATAGCCGTCCAGGAAGGCCTGGCGCGCCGACTGTTCCCAGGCGGCGGCGGGCGGCCCCAGGTAGGCGGCCTCCTCCACGCTCTGCGCCACGCGGCGCAGGGCGGACCAGCGCGCGTAGTTGAACGAGCGCAGCATGCCGGCCACGTCGCGCAGCGGCGATCCCTTGGCGCGGCGCTCGTCGAAGCCGCGCGCCGGCTCGCCTTCGAAGTCGATGATCACGAAGTCGTTGTCCCGCAGCAGCACCTGCCCCAGGTGGAAGTCGCCGTGGTAGCGGCTCTTGATGCCGCCGTGCGCCTGGGGCGTGCGCGCGGCAATGGCGTCCTGCAGCGCAGCTTCCATCGCGAGCAGGGCCTGGGCGTCGGGCTGCGCCGGCGCCGGCAGCTGGTTCAGCCTTTCGCGCAGCAGCCCCAGGGTGGTGGCGGCGTCGGCGCGGGCCTGCTCTGCGTAGCGGGCGATGTCGCTGTCCAGCAGCGGCTCGGGGTCGAAGGCCGCCGCGCCGGTGCGCAGCGCGAGTGCCTGGTGCAACTCGGCGGTGCGCCGGCCCAGCGTGGCCATGAGCGCGAGAAAGCCGCCATGCACGGCCATCGGGTCCGGCAGCGCGCCGTCGGTGGTGGCGAAGTCGCGCAGGAAGCGCTCCAGGTAGCCCAGCGTGTGGTCCCAGCCGTCGCCCTGGTTCGACACATAGGACTGCACCATGGCCAGCGTCATCGTGCGCCCGTCGTTGCCGGTGTATTCGAGCGCGCCCAGCACCGGAACGCAATGCGGATATCTGGCAACCTCGGTCAGGAAGCGGCCCATCTCCAGTTCGGGGTTCAGGCCTTCGCGCAGGTGGCGGTAGCCCTTGAGGAACAGGGTTTCGTCGAGCGTCACCACGGTGTTGCTGCTCACGCCGCTGGGCCGTCCGATCGGCAGGCTGGCGATGTCGGCCTCCACATCGGCGAAGGCAGCCGTCGCGCGGAACCTGAGCCGCCCCTGCGCGGTTTCCAGGTCCAGGCCGCTGCGGATGGCCAGCACCAGTTCGCGGCAAAACGCCTCGTCGTAGAACGCATCGCCCATCAGCCCCACCTGCGCCTGCTGTCGCACCTTGGCGAGCGCCGCCTGCGCGACGCCGGCCATGCGCTCCTCGTCGCGCTCTTCCCAGGCCAGTGCCAGCGGCATGAAGTAGGTGGCGCCGCCGGGCGGCCCGTCGAGTTCGAGCAGCGGCAGCATCCAGCTGAGCGGCCCCACCTCCCACACGACATGGTCGGCCAGGCGCGCGCGCTCGATGGCGGTGCCCTTCGATGCATACCAGCGCTGGATCTCGATGTGGCGCGGCAGCGTCTCCAGCTCGAACTGGTTGCGCATGCGCTCCGACATGCCGATGCGCCAGGGCATCACGCGCTCGCGGAAGAAGCTGGTCCAGCCGTCGAACAGCACCAGCGTGGGCCACTCCTGCAGCGCCACGCCCTCCTGGTGCCAGCTGGGCATCTCGGCATCGGAGGTGAGCCGGAACCAGTAGAAACCGTACGAGGCCAGCGTGAGCAGGTACGGCAGCTCGCCAATGGGCGGGAACGGCGCGCGGCCCAGCATCTCGATGGGCACGCGGCCCTTGAAGGCCGAGAGGTCCAGCTCCACCGGCTGCGCAGCGCGCGAGAGGTTGAACACCGTGAGGATGATGTCCTCGTCGTACTCGCTCAGGTAGGCCAGGATCTTGCGGTTGCCCGGCTTCAGGAAGCGCCGCTTGCCGCGGCCGAAGGCATGGCTGGTCTTGCGCACGGCCAGCATGCGCTTGGTCCAGTTGAGCAGCGAGCTGCTGTCGCGCGCCTGTGCCTCCACGTTGAGCGCCTCGTAGCCGAACATCGGGTCCATGATGGGCTGCAGGTACAGCCGCTGCGGGTCGGCGCGCGAGAAGCCGGCGTTGCGGTCGGGGCTCCACTGCATGGGCGTGCGCACGCCGTTGCGGTCGCCCACGAACACGTTGTCGCCCATGCCGATCTCGTCGCCGTAGTAGATGATCGGCGAGCCGGGCATCGACAGCAGCATGCCGTTCATGAGCTTGACGCGGTCGATGTCGTTCTCCATCAGCGGCGCCAGCCGCCGGCGGATGCCCAGGTTGATGCGTGCGCGCAGGTCGGCCGCGTACATGGTGTACATGTAGTCGCGCTCCTTGCTGGTGACCATCTCGAGCGTGAGCTCGTCGTGGTTGCGCAGGAAGATGGCCCACTGGCAGCCCTCGGGAATGTCGGGCGTCTGCTGCATGATCTCGACGATGGGATGCCGGTCTTCCTGCGCAATCGCCATGTACATGCGCGGCATCAGCGGAAAGTGGTACGCCATGTGGCACTCGTCGCCATCGCCGAAATACTCGCGCACGTCTTCCGGCCACATGTTGGCTTCGGCCAGCAGGAAGCGGTTCTTGTACTGCGCATCGATGGCGGCGCGCACCTTCTTGATCACCGCGTGGGTCTCGGGCAGGTTCTCGTTGCTGGTGCCGTCGCGCTCCACCAGGTAGGGAATGGCGTCGAGCCGGAAGCCGTCCACGCCCATGTCGAGCCAGAAGCGCATCACCTTGAAGATGGCTTCGAGCACCGCGGGGTTGTCGAAGTTGAGGTCCGGCTGGTGGCTGAAGAAGCGGTGCCAGTAGTAGGCCTTGGCCACCGGGTCCCAGGCCCAGTTGGAGGTCTCGGTGTCGGTGAAGATGATGCGCGTGCCCTGGTAGATCTGGTCGGTGTCGCTCCACACGTAGAAGTCGCGCTCGGGCGAGCCGGCCGGCGCGCGGCGCGCGGCCTGGAACCAGGAGTGGTCGCTCGAGGTGTGGTTGATGACCAGTTCGGTGATCACCCGCAGCCCGCGCTCGTGGGCGGCATCGAGCATCTCGCGGAAGTCGTCCAGCGTGCCGTACTGCGGGTTCACGTCCTCGTAGGCCGAGATGTCGTAGCCGTCGTCGCGCAGCGGCGATGGATAGAAGGGCATCAGCCAGATCGTGTTGACGCCGAGCTCCTTCACGTAGTCGAGCTTGGCCGTCACGCCCTTGAAGTCGCCGATGCCGTCGTTGTTGGAGTCGAAGAACGCCTTGACGTTGAGCTGGTAGATCACCGCATCGCGGTACCACAGGGGGTCGTCGCTGATGTCGATCTCTACCGTTTCGAGCGCAATGTGGGAGACAGGGGCGTTCATCGTTGCGGCCTCACAGGAAGTAGTCGAAGTCGCGCTCGTCGCCGTGGCGCCGCCGTACGACGAAGATGTGCGCGGGCACGCTGTGCGGATCGAGCTTGACGTAGTGCCACCCGCCCTGCCAGATGAAGCGCTGCCCGCTCAGCAGGTCGTGCATCTGGAATGGGCGCGACCGATCGACGTTCACGCTTTCGGGGTCGAGCTCGAGCCAGCCCGACTGCACGTTGTGCGGATCGAGGTTGACCACGGTCACGACCACGTTGTCGCCGCCCTCCGACACCTTGGCATAGGCCAGCAGCTGGTCGTTGTCGATGCGCAGGAAGCGCAGGCCGCGGTCCCGGTGCAGCGCCGGGTTCTCGCTGCGGATGCGGTTCACGCGCGTGATGAACGGCGCCAGGCTGCCCGGGTCATCGTGGTTCCAGTGGCGCAGCTGGTATTTTTCGGAGTCGAGGTATTCCTCGCTGCCGGACGAGCGCGGCCGGTGTTCGCGCAGCTCGTAGGCCGGCCCGTAGATGCCGTAGTTGGCCGACAGTGTGGCGGCAAGCACCAGCCGCGCCATGTAGACCGAGGCTTCGCCGCCCTGCAGCTGCTCGTGCAGGATGTCGGGCGTGTTGGGCCACACGTTGGCCCTGAAGTAGTCCACGCCCGGCGGCGTGGACAGCTCGGTGAAGTATTCGACCAGCTCCTGCTTGGTGTTGCGCCAGGTGAAGTAGGTGTAGGACTGCGAGAAGCCCAGCTTCGCGAGCCGGTGCATCACCTTGGGCCGCGTGAAGGCCTCGGCCAGGAAGATCACCTCCGGGTGCTGGCGCCGGATCTCGCCGATCACCCATTCCCAGAACGAGAAGGCCTTGGTGTGCGGGTTGTCGACGCGGAAGATGCGCACGCCCTCCCCGATCCAATGCTCGATCACGCTGCGCAGCTCGGCCCACAGGCCGCGCCAGTCCTCGCTCTCGAAGTTGAAGGGATAGATGTCCTGGTACTTCTTGGGCGGGTTCTCCGCGTACTGCACGCTGCCGTCGGGGCGCCAGCGGAACCAGTCGGGATGCGCCTTCACGTAGGGATGGTCGGGCGCGCACTGGAAGGCGATGTCCAGCGCGATCTCCAGGCCGTGCGAGGCGGCCTGTGCGCAGAGGTGGCGAAAGTCTTCCGCCGTGCCAAGGGCCGGAAGAATGGCCTTGTGGCCGCCCTCGGCCGCGCCAATGGCCCACGGGCTGCCGACGTCGTCCGCGCCGCTGGCCAGCGCGTTGTTGGGGCCCTTGCGCTGCAGGCGGCCGATGGGATGGATCGGCGGAAAGTACAGCACGTCGAAGCCCATGGCCGCAATCGCGGGCAGCCGCGCCTCCACGTCCTTGAAGGTGCCGTGCACGCCGGGCGTGGTGCCGGCCGAGCGCGGGAACAGCTCGTACCAGGTGCTGAAGCGCGCACGCTCGCGCTCGGCCTCCAGCGGCAGTTCGAGCGAAAAATGCACCTCGTGCCGGCGGTCGGGGTGGCGGCACGCCAGCACGGCGAGCTCTTCGTCCAGCGCCAGCGCCTTGAGCGCCGACACATCCGCGCCGGGGTCGGCGGCCACGGCATCGAGCTCGGTGGCCCAGTTGGCCAGTGCCTGCCGGTCCGCGCCCTCGGCCCGCTCGGCCGCGGCGGCCACCTCCAGCGCGCCCACCTGCGATGCGATGCGCACGTCGTCGGGGTCCACGCGGCGCGTCATTTCATGGCGCCACGACTCGAAGGGATCGACCCAGGCCACCACCGTGTAGAAGTAGCGCCCGAGCGCGGGCGGCGCAAACGAGGCCTCCCACACGTCGTTGACCAGCGGCTTCATCGGCACTTCGCGGAACTCGGTCTTGCCCTGCGGACGCCAGCACAGCTGCACCCGCAGCACGTCGTGGCCGTCGGTGAAGCAGTGCGCCTTCACGCGCACCCTTTCGCCGACGATGCATTTCACCGCGAAGCGGCCGTTGTCCACCGACGGCAGCACGGTGTCGATGACTGCGCGCCGGTTGCCGCCCTGCACATCGGGCGCCACGGAAGCCGTGGGCGCCTGCGGGTTTGTGAACAGTTTCATCATGATGGCCGGTGCTCGAGAATCAGCGTGGACAGCGGCGGCAAGGTCATGCACACCGAGTGCATGCGGCCATGCGAACGCACGGGTGCAGCCTCGACGCCGCCAAGATTGCCCCACCCCGAGCCGCCGAACTCAACGGCGTCGGTGTTGATGAGCTCGCTCCAGAAACCGGGCAGTGGCACGCCCAGCAGATAGTTGGTGCGCGGCACCGGCGTCATGTTGCTGACGACCAGCAGCGGCGGATGGCCGTCGCGCGGCTTGCGCAGGAAGGCGAACACGCTGGCGTCGGCATCGTTGGCTGCGACCCATTCGAAGCCCGCCGCCGAAAAGTCCTGCTGGTAGAGCGCGGGCGAGCCGCGGTACACGCGGTTGAGCTGCGCCACCAGCCGCTGCAGTCCGCCATGCCCTTCGAGATCGCAGACCCACCATTCGAGCTCGCCGTCGTGCGTCCACTCGCGCCGCTGCCCGAACTCGCCCCCCATGAAGAGCAGCTTCTTGCCCGGGTGCGCCCACATGAAGCCAAACAGCGCGCGCAGGTTGGCGAACTGCTGCCATTGGTCACCCGGCATCTTGCCGAGCAACGAGCCCTTGCCGTGGACCACTTCGTCGTGCGACAGCGGCAGCACGAAGTTCTCGTGGAACGCATAGACCAGCGAGAAGGTCATCTTGTGGTGGTGGTACTTGCGATGGATGGGCTCTTCCTTCATGTAGGCGAGCACGTCGTGCATCCAGCCCATGTTCCATTTCTCGCCGAAGCCCAGCCCGTCCATGTCGGTCGGCCGCGAGACGCGCGGCCATGCGGTGGATTCCTCGGCCACGGTGATCGTGTCGGGGTGCTCGCGGTAGACGGCGCGGTTCAGCGTCCGCAGGAAGTCGATCGCCTCCAGGTTCTCGCGCCCGCCGTGGCGGTTGGGAATCCATTCGCCGTGCTGCCGCGCGTAGTCCAGGTAGAGCATGGACGCGACCGCATCGACGCGCAGCCCGTCGAGGTGGTACCTGTCGAGCCAGAACAGGCCCGACGACACCAGGAAGCTGCGCACCTCCGCGCGGCCGTAGTTGAAGATGCTGGAGTTCCACTCCGGGTGGAAGCCCTGGCGCGGATCGGCATGCTCGTAGAGGTGCGTGCCGTCGAAGAACGCGAGGCCGTGCTCGTCGGCCGGAAAGTGCGAAGGCACCCAGTCCAGCAGCACGCCGATGCCGTTCTGGTGCAGGTGATCGACCAGGTACATGAAGTCCTGCGGGGAGCCGTAGCGCGCCGTGGGCGCGAAGTAGCCGGTGGTCTGGTAGCCCCAGGAGCCGTAGAAAGGGTGCTCCGTCACGGGCATGAGCTCCACGTGCGTGAAGCCCATCTCCTTCACGTAGGCCGCGAGTTCATGCGCGATTTCGCGGTAGCCCATGAACCGGCCCTCGCGGCGGCGCCACGAACCCAGGTGCACCTCGTAGACGGACATCGGCGCATCGAGCGCATTGCGCGCGGCCCGCGTGGCCATCCATTCGGCGTCGTTCCATTCATAAGAAAGTTCGCAGATTCGCGAGGCCGTGGCGGGCGCCAGCTCGGCGCAGAACGCGAAGGGGTCGGCCTTGTCGACCGTGTAGCCGCCAAAGCGCGAGCGGATGCGGTACTTGTAGGCTTGGCCCGGCGCGGCGTGGGGCACGTGACCCTGCCAGATGCCCGTGCCGTCCGCGGACGGCACGAGCGGATCGGCATCGCCGGACCAATGGTTCCAGTCGCCGACCACCGTCACCGATTCCGCATTGGGCGCCCACACCGCGAAGCGCGCGCCGCCCTCCTTCAGCAGGTGGCAACCCATGAGGTCGTACAGGCGGGAATGCGTTCCTTCGCGGAACAGGTAGGCGTCTTGCGCCTCAGGCTCTGAAAGCAGTTGGGTCACTGGCACCGGTGTTCCTTGCTTGCATGCATGAAGGCCAGCGACCGGGTGTCCAACGGAACACGCTTTCGGCATCTACAAGGCCTGACCGCACAATTTGCAAAGAATCCGGGCTCAGCGGGTAAGGCTGAAACCTCCTTGCCGTGTCGGAGAGTTGCCCATCACGCGACCAGGGACGAAAACCGGCCGCGCACCGGGCGCGGCGTTTTCAGGCGGCGAGCGGCGTGGCCTGCGGTGCCATTTGCGAGCCTCCGGACCGGGGAGAAAAGCGCCGCGAAAAATCGTCCACGGTCAGCACGATCGGCTGGTTCGGGTTGGCGCGGTAGCGCTTGAGCGCCGCCGCGCCAATGACATCGAAGTGCGCCTTGCAGGTTTCCAGCAGGCGGTCGCCCAGGTTTCGGGTGCCGAACACGTCGTGCAGGGTTTCCTCCGAAATCTGCCCGATGATCCGCGCGCCATCGTGGCCGTCCGGGTAGATCGCGAAGCGGACGGCCGCCGTGTCAAAGCAATAGATGCCTTCGAAGTCCATGTCTGTCTCCTGATGAATTCTTTCGCTTGCATGAGCGAATCGGATTCAGCGCGGAACCACGCACCCGGCAGGATGGATTTGCGCGCATGTTCAGGAAGGATGCGGCCTACAACCCCTGCGAGGGGTGCGAATCGCGGCTTCGCGCGGGTAAGACTTGCTGCAATGCATGTCCGAAGCGCTTTGCGCGGAGCCAGTTCTTGGGGCCCCGGGAGCCGGGTTCGGGCTGCGACCGTTCGCCCGGATAGCGGATTCGCGCGAGCTCCTCGCGTCCCTTCTCGGTAATGGCCAGCACCTGCGCCGCGGGCTCGCTGCCAGCGAGCTTCAGGGGGTCGGCCGGCGCCGGAATCAGTGCAATCACGAGCCCCGCCTGGCGCAGGATCCTGACCTCGTCGATCTCCTTGGGCGTGCGGAAAGACACGGGCAGGCGGGATGCGGCAATCTGCTTGAGCAGGTCCATCGGCATGGCAAATCTCCTTCAGGTTTGGAATGACGATTGACGATTTCGACGAGGAACGATGTAGGTCCGCGCGGCGCGCGTTCAAGAGGCCTCGACTCTAGTTTTTTTCAATTGCGGCATCGGCCTTCATAGCGCCTGGGCAATCAGGTTAGCGCCCTCGGATATCCCCTCTTGAAAACCAGCCGCCAGCGCCTATTTCGCTGATCGGAAGCGCTGGAGGCGCACGCCTGCGGCGCACCGTTCAACCTGTTGTTCGTTCTTTGAATGGAGGTTTTCGCCATGTACCGATCCCTGTTTCCGCGCGACATGTTTGCAGAGATGGATCGCCTGCAGCGCGAGATGCAGCAGGCCTTCGATCTGTCTCCGACCATCCGGGGCTTCGGCCGCAACGGCTTTCCGGCCCTGAACATCGGCGGCACGCCGCAGACCGTGGAGATCTACGCATTCGCGCCCGGTGTCGACCCGTCCAGCCTCGAGGTGAACCTGGAGCGCGGCCTGCTCACCATTGCCGGCCAGCGCGCCAACAACCTGCCCGGGTCCGACACCAAGGCGGCCGTGCACATCAACGAGCGCTTCGAGGGCTCGTTCCGGCGCGTGCTCACCCTGCCCGACGATGCCGACCCGGACGCCGTGACCGCCAAGTACCGCGACGGCGTGCTGCACATCAGCGTGCAGCGCCGCGCTTCGTCGCAGCCGCGGCGCATTGCTGTTCAGTGACGATGATGCAACGATGAATTGAAGAAAGGAGAGACGATCATGGACCGCAACACCACCACCACTTCGCCTCGCGCGGCCGGATCGAAGGAGATCGCGCGCAAGGACGACAGCACGCGCTACAGCGACGCGGCGCTCACTCCGCCGGTCGACGTGGTCGAGGACAGCGGCGGCATCACGCTCTTTGCCGACCTGCCGGGTGTCTCGCGCGACAAGCTCAGCCTGCAGGTCGCATCCGACACGCTGACCATCGAGGCCGAGTCGGGACTTTCCGTGCCCGAGGGGCTGGAATCGAGCCACACGGAGGTGAGCCTGGGCCGGTTCCGCCGCGTCTTCACGCTCAGCAAGGAGCTCGACACCAACGCCATCTCGGCCGAGCTTTCGCAGGGCGTGCTGAAGCTGCGCATTCCCAAGGCCGAACACGCGCAGCCGCGGCGCATCGAGATCCAGGCAGCCTGAGCGAGGGGCGCAGCATGCCATGCGACGCAGGCGATGGAAGGAAGATGAGCGGCACCGAGTGCCTGGCGCGGCTGCGCGCCGACGCCGCGGCCCTGAGCCCGCGCGCCGCGCACATCGCGCTGGCACTCCTGCCCGCCGTCGATCACCTGCCGGACGCATGGAAGGCGGGCCTGCGCAAGACCCTGGCCCACCGCGCCACCGCCGCGCCGCTCTCCCCCATCGAATTCGACGCGATCCGCGCGACCGCAGCCAGCCTTCCGCACGCCTACCCCGAATGGGTGGTCACCGACCCCGAGCACCCGAAGGCGCGCGAGCTGATTGTGAATGCGTGGCGGGAAGCGGAGCGGCACGGGCGGGGTGGGCTGCGGGCCGGCACCTGAGGGCGAGGCGGGTATTCATCTCGCCAGGGGCGTCTGCTGATGCAAAGCCAGCCGCCACTGCCCGCCGATGCGCACATAGGCCGAGCTGCATTGCGCCCTGTAGGGCGCCGATCCGTCGTCGCGCTCGGCGGTGGCCTCGTACACCAGTGCGGCCGCATGCGGTCCGGCGGAGATTGCGCGCTCGGCGGCGAACACCACGTGTTTCCAGCGCGGCGCGTTGCGGATCGCCTCGAGGGTGCGCGCGCGGTCCAGCACACCCACCGGCGGCACAAAGACCATCAGCGACTCGGGCGCAAGGCCCTGCGCATAGGCAGGCTCGCCATCCACCCAGAAGGTACGTTCGAGTTCCCAGAGTTCTTTCTCCTGCATCGGCGGCTCCACTGCGTCTCCAGATGCGTTCCACTCTATGGCGATGCCGCACGCCCCGGTGGCAGTGCACGCCTACGCCAATGTGGGCATCGCCCTACAACATCCATGCGCCGGCAAAAATAAGGTGGCCGCAAGGACATCCGGGAAATGGCATTCGAGTTTTTCAGGAACCGGCAGCAGGCTGGCCGCGTGCTCGCTCACAGGCTCGCCGCCTATGCGCACAAGCCGGACGTCGTCGTGCTGGCCCTGCCGCGCGGCGGGACGCCGGTGGCCTGCGAAGTGGCCAAGGCTTTGCATGCGCCGCTGGACGTGCTCGTGGTGCGCAAGCTCGGCGTGCCGGGACACGAGGAGTACGCGATGGGCGCCATCGCAGGCGGCGGCGAGCGGGTGCTGGATGAAGACCTTGTGCGAGAGCTCGGCATCGGCGCGAAGGAGGTCGACGAAGTCGTGCGCAGCGAGCAGTACGAACTCGAACGGCGCGAACGCGCCTACCGCGGCGACCGGCCCGCGCCCGATCTGCATGGCCGCACCGCCATCCTGGTGGACGACGGGCTTGCGACCGGCTCGACCATGCGCGTGGCCGTTCGCGCGGTGCGCCGGCAGGCGCCAGCCCGCGTGGTGGTTGCAGCGCCCGTGGGATCGCGCGAAGCCTGCGCGCTGCTGCTCGGCGCAGCGGACGACGTGGTCTGCGCCGAGACGCCGGAGCCCTTCCTCGGCGTGGGGCGCTGGTACCTGGACTTCTCGCAGACCAGCGACGAGGAAGTCTGCCACCTGATCGAAGACGCCAACCATCATGGCGCGCTTCCTGCCTGAGGACCGTGGACGATGAAGCCATCGCGCATTTCGGACGAGGCAGAGGCGCTGCGTGCAGTGGCGCATCCGATGGATGGATCTTCCAGCGACCACGACGCGCTGCTCGAGCTGATCGGCGACGCGCACTACGTGCTGCTCGGCGAGGCTTCGCACGGCACGCACGAGTTCTATGCGGCACGCGCCGACATCACGCGGCGCCTGCTGGCCGAGAAAGGCTTCCACGCGGTGGCCATCGAAGGCGACTGGCCCGACGCCTACCGCGTCAACCGCTATGTGAGGGGCGCCGGCGACGACGCCAACGCGCGCGATGCACTCGCAGGCTTCCGGCGCTTTCCGACCTGGATGTGGCGCAACGAGGACGTCGCAAGTTTTATCGAATGGCAGCGCGCCTTCAACGATGCGGGCCCGCCGCAGGGCAAGACCGGCTTCTACGGGCTGGACCTCTACAGCCTGCATGCCTCCATCGAAGCCGTGCTCGACTACTTCGACCGCACCGATCCCGTGGCGGCGCGCAGCGCCCGCGAGCGCTACGGATGCTTCGACCGCTTCAGCGATGGCGGGCAGGTCTACGGCCTGATGGCCGGCCTTGGCAACACACCCTCCTGCCAGCGGGAAGTGGTCGAGATGCTGGTCGAGATGCGCCGCGCCGCCGGCGACGCATGGCGCAGCGGCAGCGCGGCCAGCGAGGAAGAGGCCTTCAACGCCGAGCAGAACGCACGCCTGATCAAGAACGCCGAGGCCTACTACCGTTCGATGTACCTGAGCGACGTGTCCTCCTGGAACCAGCGCGACCGGCACATGGTGGAGACGCTGGGCGAGATCGAGCGCCACCTGTGGCGCGCGAGCGAACGTCCGAAGATCGTGGTGTGGGCGCACAACTCGCACCTGGGCGATGCGCGCGCCACCGAGATGGGCGAGCGCCGCAGGGAACTCAACGTCGGCCAGCTGGTGCGCGAACGCCAGGGCCGCGATGCGGTGCTGGTGGGCTTCACCACGCACGCCGGCACGGTGATGGCGGCCTCCGACTGGGGCGCGGCCGCCGAACGCAAGCAGGTGCTTCCCTCGCGCGAGGACAGCTACGAGGGCCTCATGCACGAGACCGGTCTCGATCGCTTCATGCTGCCGCTGCGCGGCGAGGGAAGCCACTTCTTCGCGCTGCGGGAGCCGCGGCTCGAACGCGCGATCGGCGTCATCTACCGGCCCGAGACCGAGCGGCAGAGCCACTATTTCTTCGCGCGGCTGCCGGTGCAGTTCGATGCGCTGCTGCATTTCGACAGCAGCGCCTCGGTCGAGCCGCTGGAACGCGATGCGGCAGCCATGGACGCGGAAGTTCCAGAGACCTATCCCTCGGGCCAGTAGCCGCGCGGCCGCGGCGCCGGTCCGGTCCGCGTGGGTGGAAGCCAGCACGTCGGCGCCGGCATCGAGCTGCTCATGCCGGCCGCATGTGCCCGGCTCCACTGCATGGGCGTGCGCGGCGGATCGCAAGCCGCGCCAACTCGAAGGGAAAGCACTGCATGCTGCTGGAGCCCCACGGCCACCGGTGGTTCCGCGTCGGCCCGCTCGATCATCTTCTCAAGCGCGGGGAAATGCGAGAGTGCGCCGTTGGCCGGCGGTGCATGGGGGATTGCGCGAGGCGGCCGTCCCTCGCTTCTGACACACTACGTGCAGGCGCAGCGCGGATCTCATCGCGATGCACGTCCATGCCAATGAAATTGCCCGGTCTTCGGAATATCCGCATCAGCCTGAACACACGCGTGGGCCTCGGCGTTGCCGCGGTGGTCCTGGCCGCCACGCTCGCCATTGCCACGGTTGCCCTGCAGCTGGTCAAGACCAGCATGAAGGCCTCGATCGAAAGCGAAGCATTCGCACGCCTGTCGGCCATCGCGAACACAGTGGACCAGAAGTTCGTCAGCCGCCGCACCCTGCTGGAGACCTTTGCCGACAGCCTGGGATCGAACGACTTCCCCGACGCGCCGGCGCTGCAGGCCTTCCTCGAAAGGCATCCGTCGCTGCGCCAGGCCTTCAGCAACGTGGCGTTCTTCACGCCCGAGGGCGACCTGATCGCGAGCCTGAGCGGTGCGCAGCAGCCGGGGCGGGTGAACATCAAGGACCGGCCGTACTTCCAGCAAACGCTCTCATCCCGGGTCGGCGTGATCTCCGAACCCTATCTCAACCGGCTCAGCGGCCTGGCGCAGATCGCCATGACCGAGCCGGTGCTGGACCCCGCAGGCAACCTGAAGTTCGTGATCTCGGGCGCCATCAACCTGAAGGACCGCAACCTCCTGGGCGAGCTCACCGACGTGAGATTCGGCGAAACCGGCTATCTGTTCATCACCAGCACGGACGGCGTGGTGATCGACCATCCGCGCACCGAGCGCATCATCAACCAGACGGGCCTGAAGGGCGTCGGCAATCCCGAGATCGAGCGGCCGCTGGAAGGCTACGAAGGCGCGGCCGAAGGCCTCAACCATGCCGGCGTGCACGGCCTGTATGCCTTCAAGCGCATCCAGCAGACGAACTGGGTGCTGGGGTCCATGTATCCGAGCGCGGAGGCATTCGCCCGCGTCGACGCCATCGAGCGTTCGGCATGGATCGGCACGGTGGTGCTCGCAATGCTTGCGGGTGCCGCGGCGCTGGGCCTCGTGCGGCAGCAGCTCAGGCCGCTCACGCATCTGCACCGGCACATGCTGGACGCGGACAACCCGGCCCTGCAAACGGCCGTGCCGCGCACCTACAGGCGCGACGAGATCGGCGATCTTGCGCAAACCTTCGACACGCTGATGCAGCAGCGCAAGTCGAGCGAGAAGTTCCTGCGCGACATCACCGACAACCTTCCCGCGCTGGTGTCGCATGTGGATGCGCAGGGCCGCTATACCTTCGTGAACGCCCCGCTGTGCAGGAAGCTCGACCGCGGCGCGGCGCAGCTGATCGGGCGAACGGCGCAGAACATCGGCGAAGACGAGACGGTGGACGCCGCAGTGCGGCGCGTGCTGGCCGGCGAGGCCGTCAGCTTCGAAAGCCGGGGCGAAGCGAAGCGCGGCGAGGAAGACCGCTACTTCCAGACCGAACTCATCCCCGACCGCGACCAGGCCGGGCAGGTCCGCGGCTACTACGCCATGACCTCCGACGTGACCGAGCGCAAGCGCATCGAATTCAGCCTGGCCCACAGCGAAGCGCAGGTTCGCGTCATTGCGGACAACATCCCTGCCCTGGTCTCGCACGTCGATTCCTCGCTGAGATACACCTTCGTCAATGCCCAGGTGAGGGCACTGCACAAGGACCGCGCCATGGTGGGGCAATCGATGCCGGAGGTTCGCGGTCCGTCGGATTTTGCGATCGTGGTGCAGGCCTACGAGCGCGCGCTGGCCGGCGAGACGGTGGTCGTCGAGAAATCCGGCGATCCGGCGCTGGGCATCGGCGAGCGCACCTTCAAGGCCCACTACATTCCCGACCGGGACGCGAACGGCGTGGTGCAGGGCGTGTTCGCCATGACCTTCGACATCACCGACGAGGTGAACATACGCAAGGCCCTGACCGAGCAGGAGAAGCGGCTGCGCGACGTGACCGACAGCATCCCCGCGCTGGTGGGCTATTTCGACAGCAGCGAGAACTGCCTCTTCGCCAACAGCCGCGCGCGGCAGATGGCGGGCCTGGGCAGCGGCCCGCTCGACCGCGTCACCCTGCGCTCGGCGCTGGGCAGGACAGTGCACCGGCAGATCCGGCCCTATCTTCCGCTGGTGCGCGAGGGCAAGTCGGTGCGCTTTCCGGTGCAGGCGCCGCTGCACGGGAAGGATGGCTTTTTCCAGGTCAACCTGGTTGCCGACATGGCCCCGCAGGGCGGGCTCGTCGGTTTCTATCTCATGACTTTCAACATCACCGCGCTCAAGCGCGCGGAACTGCGGCAGGCCGAGAGCGAAAGGCGCCTGCGCACCATCACCGACAACCTGCCGGCCCTCATCACCTACATCGACCGCGAAGAGAAGATCACCTTTGCCAATGCCACCTACCGCGAATGGCTCGGCGTGGAGCCGGCCGAGATCCTGGGCCGCCATGTCGGCGACGTCGCGGGCCCCGAGCTGTATCTCTCGCGCAAGGCCATGATCGCGCGTGCGCTGGCGGGCGAGCGCGTGGAGTTCGAGGCGCAGACCAGGACCAAGGGTGTCGACCGCACCACCCGCGTGAGCTACGTGCCCGACATCGGCCCCGACGGCGCCACGCGCGGCATCTTCTCGCTGAGCCTGGACATCAGCGCATTGAAGGCGGTGGAGCGCAAGCTGAGCGACCTGGCGCGGGTCGACACGCTCACCGGCCTTGCGAACCGGCTCGCCTTCAACGAGTACCTGCCGGGCGCCATTGCCCGCGCGCAGCGTTCGGGCAACGCGCTGGCGGTGCTGTTTCTCGACATCGACTACTTCAAGACCATCAACGACACGCTCGGCCACGCGACCGGCGACGCCGTGCTGGTGGAATATGCGCAGCGCCTGCTGGCCAGCGTGCGAGGCACCGACACCGTGGCGCGCCTGGCGGGCGACGAGTTCGTGGTCGTGCTGGAGAACGTGCACACGCGGGAAGCCGCCGTGGCCATCGCGCGAAAGATCGTCGAGCGGGTGGGCACCGTCCCCTTCGAACTGGACGGCCGCAGCCTGAACGTCACGACCAGCATCGGCATCGCCTTCCACCAGGCCGCGGACGCCTCGGCCGGCGCCGCCGACCTGCTGGCGCGCGCCGATGCCGCGCTCTATCGCGCAAAGGCCGCGGGACGCAACACCTTCGGTTTTTCTGATTGAGAACTTTGGTAGTGGTTGCGCATCGCCCTTGCAGGTGGCGGGGGGCGCATTCCTGCTGACAAGCCCGCCCTGGCGGCCTCAGAATCCCTTTCACAGGAGAAACCATTTCATGTCCCCCACCGAAGTCGTCACGCCCGAGCAACTGCTGCACGCACTGGAAGTCCAAAGCCGCATGCCCATCCTGCGCATCGGCCAGGCCCTGATGGCGCTGGGCATGCTCACAGAAGAACAACTGCGCGCCGGCCTTGAGCAGCAGCAGCTGGACCGCAGCGTGCCGCTGGGCGAGACCCTGGTTCGCATGGGCGTGGTGACGCGGGCCCAGCTGCAGGCGGCGCTGGTGCGCAAGATGGGCTATCCGCTCGTGAACCTGCACGAGTTCCCGGTCGCCGTGGACGCCCTGCGCACCATCAGCCATGGCGTGGCCCGCCGCCTGCAGGTGATGCCGCTCATGATCCACGAGGGGCGTCTCATCCTTGCGCTGGACGACCCGGCCAGCCGCCATGCGGCCATCGACGAAGTGGAGTTCATCTCGCAGAAGAAGGTGGTGCCGGTGATCGGCGAATGCCTGGTGCTGGACACCGTGCTCTACAAGGCCTACGGCAAGATCGGCACCGACTCGGCCGACCCGACCATCGTGCACGATCCCTCGCGGCCGCTGGACTTCGACATGGGCGGCGCGGGCCCCGGCAGCAGCCCCGGCCCCGGCACCGGTACCAGCCTGGGCACCAGCGACCTGCTGGTCACGCTCGAGAAGGAGCGTCCCGCTCCCGCCGTCGAGGAGACGGCCATCGAGCAGTCGGACAACTCGCTGGTGCGGATGATCAACAGCATGATCGTGGACGCGCACCGCGAAGGCGTGTCGGACATCCACATCGAGAGCTATCCGGGCAAGGAAAAGACCCGCATCCGGTTTCGCCGCGACGGGCGGCTGCACACCCACCTGGAGCTGCCGGCCAGCTACCGCAACGCGGTGGTCGCGCGCGTGAAGATCATGTGCGACCTGGACATCAGCGAAAAGCGCAAGCCCCAGGACGGCAAGATCAATTTCGCCAAGTACTCGCCGCAGCACCGCATCGAGCTGCGCGTGGCCACCATTCCCACCGCCAACGGGCTCGAAGACGTGGTGATGCGCATCCTGGCCTCGGCCAAGCCGATTGCGCTGGACAAGCTCGGGCTGTCGCCGCGCAATCTCTCGGAACTCACCAAGGCCGTGGAGCGGCCCTACGGCATGGTGCTGTGCGTCGGGCCCACGGGGTCGGGCAAGACCACCACGCTGCATTCGGCCCTGATGCACATCAACACGCCCGAGCGAAAGATCTGGACGGCCGAAGACCCGATCGAGATCACCCAGCCCGGCCTGCGCCAGGTGCAGGTGAATCCGCGCATCGACTGGACCTTTGCCAAGGCGCTGCGCGCCTTCGTGCGCGCCGATCCCGACGTGATCATGGTCGGCGAGATCCGCGACGAGGAAACGGCCCGCACCGCCATCGAGGCCTCACTCACGGGCCATCTGGTGCTTTCCACGCTGCACACCAACAGCGCGCCCGAAACCGTGACGCGGCTGCTGGACATGGGCATGGACCCCTTCAACTTCGCGGACTCGCTGCTCGCGGTGCTGGCCCAGCGGCTGGTGCGGCGCCTGTGCAGCCACTGCCTCCAGAGCCGCCCGATGCGTCCCGAGGAGATCGAGGAGCTGCTGGCCGACTACATGCACGCGTTCGCGGGACAGGAGACGCCGGCCGAACGCGAAGCCGTGCACAACACCTGGCTCGGCCAGCACGGCCGCGACGGCCAGCTCCAGGCCTTTTCGAGCACCGGATGCCTGCACTGCGACAACACCGGCTTCAGCGGGCGCGTCGGCATCCACGAGCTGATGGTGATCTCCAGGACGCTGCGCCGCCTGGTGCAGGGCGGCGCGCGCGCCGAGGAACTGCAGGAAGCCGCGCTGCGCGAGGGCATGCGCACGCTGCGCCAGGACGGCATCGGCAAGGTCCTGGCCGGGCAGACCACCATCGAGGAAGTCCGCGCAACCAGCAACGCCTGAGCTGGCGCCTCAGGCGGCGTCCCACGCCACGGCCGGCAGCATCGCGATGCCGGGCCTGGCGAACAGGTAGCCCTGGAACAGGTCCACGCCCAGCGCCCGCAGCGCGTGAACCTCTTGCGAAGTCTCGACGCCTTCCGCCACCACCCGGATGCCGAGTTCGCTGCAGGTGCCCACGAAGCCCTTCACGATGCTGAGCCGGACCGCGTCGTTGTGGATGTTGCGCACCAGGCCCATGTCGATCTTCACCACGTCGGGCTGAAAGCCCGCCAGCAGCTCGAAGCCCGCATAGGCGGCGCCGAAGTCGTCGATGGCGGAGGTGAAGCCGTAGTCCTTGTAGGTACGGAACACCGCCGCCAGCGCGGGCAGGTCCGCCACGCGTTCGCCTTCGGTGATCTCGAACATCAGGTGGTCCACCGGAAAATTGCAGCGCTGCGCGGCCACCATGGCGGTATGGAAGCACTGGTCCTGCCGCCCCGCCACGTCGTTGGGCAGGATGTTGAGGCTCAGCCGCGTTTCCATGCCCAGCGCCGAAGCGGTCTCGATGGCTTTCACGCGGCAGGCCTCGTGGAACGCGAAGCGGTGCCGCGGGTTCACGCGCGAGAGCACCTCGAAGGCGCCCTCTCCCGAGGTGCCGCGCACCAGGGCTTCGTGCGCGAACACTTCGCGCCGCTGGAAATCCACGATCGGCTGGAAGGCCATGACGAACCCGTCATCGAAGCCGGGAAAGCAGGCATCCGCCATTGTTCCGATGGTCACTGGAGTGGATCTCGCGGGAAAGGGATCAAGTCGTCGAACTGCACCAAGAAGTATTCAAATGTAATCGTTTCATCGACAGCCTCGCCATGATCAGCCCGCAGGCAGGTCGAAGCCGAGTTCGGCCCAGACCGGCGCGTGGTCGCTCGCTCCGGGCCGCCCGCGCACTTCGCGGTCCACGTTCGCATCGGCCAGCAAGGATGCGAGCTCCCGGTTGAGCAGCAGGTGGTCGATGCGCAGGCCGGCATTGCGCGGCCAGCGGTTGCGCCAGTAATCCCAATAGGTGTAGATCGCCTCGCGCGGATGGCGCGCACGGATCGCGTCGGTCCATCCTTGCTTCAGCAGGCGGGCGAAGGCCGCGCGGCTTTCCGGCTGCAGCAGCGCATCGTCCTGCCATGAAGCCGGGTTGTAGATGTCCGCATCGGTGGGCACCACGTTGAAGTCGCCGGCCAGCACCGCCGGCATGCCGCAGCCGCAGAGAAGGCGCGCATGGGCGTTGAGCCGCTCGAACCATTCGAGCTTGTAGTCGAACTTGGGGCCGGGCTGCGGATTGCCGTTGGGCAGGTACAGGCAGCCGACGATCACGCCGCCCACCACGGCTTCGAGATAGCGGCTCTGGGTGTCTTCGGAGTTGCCGTCGAGCCCGCGGCCGGTTTCGATCGGTTCCCTTCCTCGCGCAAGAATGGCCACGCCGTTCCATGCGCGCTGGCCGTGGAACAGCACGCCGTAGCCCGCGTCCCGGATCGCCGCGGCGGGAAAATTCGGGTCCGGGGATTTCAGCTCCTGCAGGCAGGCCACGTCCGGGCGGGCCTCGGCCAGCCATGACAGCACAAGCGCAAGCCGGCTGTTGATGCCATTGACGTTGAAGGTCGCGATCTTCATGGACGCTGCGTCGAACACAAGCGGATGCATCGGATCATGGCCCGAAAGCCGCCCCGGCCATGTCGGAGAACACGCCCCCCGCGAGAAGCCGCGAACCGCCCGGAAGGCTTCAGCGGCGGTCGCTTCGAGGTGCGCCCGGCTCCGGGATGCACATCAGCGCGCCCAGGGCCGTGAGCCCGAGGAAGGCCGAAGCCCACAGCGCGCGCGCGCCCCAGCCCTGCACGAGCAGGCCGAAGAGGAACGGCGCACCGGCCTGCAAGAGCCGCGCGGGCACCATCAGCAGGCCCTGCCGCCCGCCATAGCCCTGGGGGCCGAACAGCAGCAAGGGCAAAGTCCCGACCGCGATCGTGAGGATGCCGTTCCCGGTGCCATGCAGCACGGCAAAAACCACGGCCGCCGGCGCGCCGAACACCAGCAGCGCAGCCACTCCCAGCGGATGCGCCAGCGCGGCGATCCGCGCCGACAGCAGCGCCGGTGCGCGCCTGAGAAAACCGAACTCCAGCAGGCGGCCCGCCACCTGCGCCGGTCCCACCAGCGCGGCAATGGAAACCGCGGCCATCACCGACACCCCGCTCGCATGCAGCAGGCTCGGCAGATGCGCCGCCATCGCCGTGCTGATGAACCAGCCGACGGCAAAGACATAGGCCAGCAGGAATTCCGTTCGCCGCGGCCGGGGCCCACCACCCGGTGCAGTCGCGGCGGCTTTTTTGGTCTTGGGAAGCTGCTGCGCCGCGGCCTCCCGCACCCTCGGAACGATGGCGTTCAGCGGCAGCCCCAGCACCAGGTGCAGGCCCGCCCAGGCCATGCATGCGCCGCGCCAGCCGTAATGCGATTCGAGGAACGCCGTCAGCGGCCAGCCCACCGTGCTGGCAAATCCCGCGAACAGGGTGATGCCCGTGATGGCACCGCGCGAGTCGGCGCCATGAATGCGCACCACCGTGGCAAAAGCCGCCTCGTAAAGCCCGCTGCCCATCGCCATGCCGATCAGCACCCACGCGGCCATCAGCCATGGAACGCTTCCGGCTTGCGACAGTGCCAGCAGGCCCGCGGCAAAGACGAGGTTGCTGCCCATCAGCACGGGCCGACCGCCGAACCGGTCGATCGCCTTGCCGGCAAAGGGCCCCAGCGCGGCCGACACCACGAGCGCCAGCGAGAACGCGGCAAACACGATGAACGACGGCGCGCCGAGGTCGCGCGCGATGGGCGCGGCCAGCATGGCAGGCAGGTAGTACGACGAAGCCCAGGAGAGCGTCTGTGCGGTTCCGAGCACCGACACCGTCAGCGCCCGGCGCGATGCGGGGGCCATGCCGTGGCGGCCTCGGCGCCGGTCAGTCCGCCCTCACGCCTTTTTCATACCAGCCCTGCGACCGGTTGACCACCGCGACCACCAGCAGCATCACCGGCACCTCGATCAGCACCCCCACCACCGTGGCCAGCGCGGCGCCCGACTGGAAGCCGAACAGGCTGATCGCCGTGGCCACTGCAAGCTCGAAGAAATTGCTCGCGCCGATCAGTGCCGACGGGCCGGCCACGCAGTGCGCCACGCCCAACCTGCGGTTGAGCACATAGGCCAGCCCCGAGTTCAGGAACACCTGGATCAGGATCGGCACCGCCAGCAGTGCGATCACCAGCGGCTGCCGGATGATGGCTTCGCCCTGGAACGCGAACAGCAGCACCAGCGTGAGCAGCAGCGCCGAGATCGACCAGGGCCCGAGCCGCGCCGCCACCGCCTGGAAGTGGGCCGCGCCCTTCTTGAGCAAGTGCTTGCGCAGCAGCTGCGCAATGACCACCGGCACCACGATGTACAGGCCCACCGAGGTCAGCAGCGTGTCCCACGGCACCGTGATCGACGACAGCCCGAGCAGGAGCGCGACCACCGGCGCGAAGGCCACCACCATGATCGCGTCGTTGAGCGCCACCTGCGACAGCGTGAAGTACGGGTCGCCCTTGCACAGCTGGCTCCACACGAACACCATCGCCGTGCAGGGCGCGGCAGCCAGCAGGATCAGGCCCGCGATGTAGCTGTCGAGCTGCGTGGGCGGAAGCAGCGGCGCGAACACGTGGCGGATGAAGATCCAGCCCAGCAGCGCCATCGAGAACGGCTTCACGGCCCAGTTGATGAAGAGCGTGACGCCGATGCCGCGCCAATGCGCCTTCACCTGCCCGAGCGCCGCGAAGTCGATCTTCAGCAGCATCGGGATGATCATCACCCAGATCAGCACGCCCACCGGCACGTTGACCTTGGCCACCTCGAGCGAGGCAATGCCGCGGAACACGCCCGGCAGCCACTGGCCCAGCGCAATGCCCACCACGATGCACAGCGCAACCCAGATCGTGAGGTAGCGCTCGAAGAAGCCGATGGCGGGCGGCGGTGCGGACGATGCAGCGGCAGTGGCGGTGGCGGTATGGGTGCTCATGAAAGGTCAGCTTTCGGAAATCGCGGCCAGCGCCGCTTGAAGTTCGGTGTCCGCCATCGTCTCGATTGGCAGCGCCAGCAGCTGCACGAGACGGTAGGCCAGGGCCTGGCGCGTCAGCTCGAAGGCCACCCGCTTGCCTTCGTCGCCGCCGGGTGCATTCGACGGATCGGGATAGCCCCAGTGCACCTGCACCGGGCTGCCGGGCCAGTACGGGCAGGTCTCCTGCGCGGCGCTGTCGCACACGGTAATGACGATGCGCATGGCCGGCTTGCCTTCGCCCACGAACTCGTCCCAGCTCTTGCTGCGGCAGGCCGACACGTCGACGCCCGCATTGGCAAGCGCCTCGAGCGCGAAGGGGTTCAGGCGCCCGCTGGGCGCGCTGCCGGCGCTGTGGGCCCGCACGTCCCTGCCCGCCTTTCGCGCCAGCTGGTTGAGCATGCCTTCGGCGAGCACGCTGCGGGCCGAGTTGTGCGTGCACAGGATCAGCACGTTGACCGTCATGGCGCGGCCTTCTGGACCTTGCCGATGTCGCGCATCTCGCGCTGGATGGCCATGGCATCGAGCCGCGCGAGCGGCAGCGCCAGCATCAGCTCGATGCGGCGCTTCAGGGTCAGCGCCGTGTCCATGAACTGGCGCTCGGTCGCTTCCTCCGAGCCCTCGAAAGCCGCGGGATCGGCAACGCCCCAATGGGCGGTCATCGGCTGGCCCGGCCATACCGGGCACACCTCGCCGGCGGCCTTGTCGCAGACCGTCAGCACGAAGTCCATGGCGGGAGCGCCGGGCGCGGCGAACTCGTCCCAGTTCTTGCTGCGGTAGCCCTGCGCGGAAAGCCGCAGCCGCTCGAGCGTGCGCAACGCATGCGGGCTGACCTTGCCCGTCGGATGGCTGCCCGCCGAATACGCCTTGAACCGGCCCTCGCCCATGTGGTTGAGCAGGCCTTCGGCCATGATCGATCGCGCGGAGTTGCCGGTGCACACGAAGAGCACGTTGTAGATTCTTTCAGCCATGGCAATTCGCCGTCCCTGGTGCGCAGCACGCGGTCTTCTGGCTCGCAACCGCCCTCGTCTCGCCGTACACCGGCACATTGCCCAGCGTGTGGAAGTGTTCCCAGGCAATGCCCTGCGGATCGGTGATCCAGTGCTTTTCGCTGCGTGCGTAGCAGCAGGTGGTGGCGCCTTCGTCGAAGGTCTCGATCTCGGCCTTGGCGGCGCGGGCCTTGAGTTCCGCGAGTTCTTCCTCGTTCTCGGCCTGCAGCCCCAGATGGTCGATGCCCGTCGAGCCGGCGTGCGTGGACACCGCAAAATTCACCGGCGGATCGGCGAGCATCCACTTGGCGTAGTCGCTCTCGACGCGCGCCGGCTCCGAGGCAAAAAGCCTGGAGTAGAAGGCGATGCTCGCCGGCAGATCCTGGACGTTCAGATGCACATGGAATCGCTTCATGGTTTCTCCTTCAGCATGGACAAGCCTGGGCCGCCTGGGGCAGGCAAGCCTCGCCCTGGCAGCAGTTTTCGGTGAGGTAGCCGATGAGCGCGTTCATCTGCCCGAAGGCCGCGCGGTAGATCAGGTTGCGGCCGCTGCGCTCCTGCGTCACCAGCCCCGAATGGGTCAATTCCTTCAGGTGGAACGAGAGACTGGTGGCCGGCACGTCGAGCGCCTCCACCAGCGCGCCGGGCGTGAGCCCCGCCGGTCCCGCCACCACCAGGGCGCGGAACACCTGCAGGCGCACCGGCTGGGCCAGCGCGGCCAGGGATCTGACGATGTCTTGTTCTTCCATATTTCAATAATAGTTGCATAATTGCAAGAATGCAATCGACAACTTCATCCATCACCATCTTTCACAACCCCGCGTGCGGCACCTCGCGCAACACGCTGGCGATGATCCGCAACAGCGGCGAGGAGCCCCGGGTCGTCGAATACCTGAAGACCCCTCCCACCAGGGAAACACTGCGCGGACTGCTCGCCGCCATGGCGATGGCGCCGCGCGCGCTGCTGCGCCGCAAGGGCACGCCCTACGACGAACTCGGGCTCGACGATCCAAAATGGTCCGACGAACAGCTGCTCGACTTCATGCTCGCGCATCCGATCCTCATCAACCGCCCGATCGTCGTCACGCCGATCGGCACCCGCCTGTGCCGCCCTTCCGAGGAAGTGCTCGACATCCTGCCCTTGCCGCAAAAAGGCCCGTTCACCAAGGAAGACGGCGAGATGGTCATCGATGCGGAGGGCCGCCGTGTCGAACGCGCTGCCTGAGCTGCCGAACATCGACGCCGAGCTGTTCGACCGGCCCTCGCCCGAGCGCTTCTCCCATGCGGCGCCGGCGCGCCACGCACCGCGCTTCCTGCTGCTGTACGGCTCGCTGCGCGAGCGTTCCTACAGCCGCCTGCTGACAGAGGAGGCCGCGCGGCTGCTGCAGGCCATGGGCGGCGAAACGCGCATCTTCGACCCCGCCGGCCTGCCGCTGCCCGACAGCGCGCCCGACGATCATCCGAAGGTGCGGGAGCTGCGCGAACTCGCGCAATGGGCCGAAGGCATGGTGTGGTGCTCGCCCGAACGCCACGGCGCCATGACCGGCATCATGAAGGCGCAGATCGACTGGATTCCGCTGAGCGTGGGTGCCGTGCGGCCCACGCAGGGCAAGACGCTGGCCGTCATGCAGGTGTCGGGCGGGTCGCAGTCGTTCAACGCGGTGAACCAGTTGCGCGTGCTCGGGCGCTGGATGCGCATGCTGACCATTCCCAACCAGTCGTCGGTCGCCAAGGCCTTCCTGGAGTTCGACGAAGCGGGACGGATGAAGCCCTCTGCCTACTACGAGCGGGTGGTCGACGTGATGGAAGAACTGGTGAAGTTCACCCTGCTCACGCGCAATGCGGCCGCCTACCTTGTCGACCGCTACAGCGAGCGCAAGGAAAGCGCCGAGCAGCTCTCCAGGCGCGTGAACCAGCGGGCGATCTAGCGCGGTGCCCGAGGCCGTCGTTGGCCCGACAATCGGCGCCCATGAACGCCAAGCCCTCGACGACAACGACCCCACCCGGTCCAGCGCCGTCCCTGCCGCGCCCCATCCGCGTCGCGGCCTCCCTGATCCTCCTGCGCGACGGCGCCGACGGCATGGAAGTGCTGCTGCTGCGCCGCGCCGAGAAGGCCGATGACCAGAACAGCGGCGCCAGCGTGTTTCCGGGCGGCGTGGTCGACGCGCACGACCGCCGCCTGCACCTGATGTGCAAGGGCCTGGACGACGCCGCGGCCAGCGCGCGCCTGGGCCTGCCCGATGGCGGCCTCGACTACTACGCCGCCGCGGTGCGCGAATGCTTCGAGGAAGCGGGCGTCCTGTTCGCAAGCGATGCCGACGACCGCCTGGTCGAGCTCGACGGGCTGCCGCCGAGCCGGCTCGAAGCCATGCGCCATGCCGCCGAGCAAGGCACCGATGCGCTGCTGGCCATGTGCGAGGCGCAAGGCTGGCGCCTTGCGATGGACCGGCTGGCCTATTTCAGCCACTGGCTCACGCCGCCCGGCATGCCGCGCCGCTTCGACACCCGCTTCTTCATTGCGCAGATGCCGCCGGCACAGGCCGTGAGGCCCGACGGCCGCGAGACCGTGGCGCACATGTGGCTCAAGCCCGCGGAGGCGGCGGACCCGCGCCGCGGCCTCAAGCTGATGAACGTGACGCGGCGCACGCTCGAACAGCTGGCAGGCTTCGGCAGCGCCGCCGACTGCATGGCGCATTCGCGGGCGCTGACGCGGATCGTGCTGAACATGCCGCGCCTGGCCGACGGGCCTGCGGGCCGCCGCGCGGTGAACATCGACGAAGCCGCCTACGACGAGATCGGCCACCTCGACCCCGACGGCAAGGGCCATGCGCACTACGCGCTCGAGCCCGGCCTGGTCACACGGCTGTCGGCGCGCGTCGTGCGCATGGCGGGCGCAGCGGATTCGCATCACGGCTATTTCGTCGGCGGCGAAGGCGGCCACTGGGCATTGATCGATCCCCTGCCGCACGGCCTTGCGCAGAACGCGGCGCCGGGCCAGGTGAAGTGGCTGCTCTGGACCGCGGCAGGTACGCTGCCCTCGGCCGCGTCGCTCGAGGCGCTTCGATCCGCATGGCCCGATGCCGCCGTGCTGTGGCCGCAGCCCGGGGACACCCTGCGCCTTGCGGGCGCAACGCTGCACGTCAGTCAAGCGGCCGATCAGGGCGCCCCCGCGCGACAGTTCCAGCTGGCCGAGGAACGCATGCTGTTCACCGGCCGCGCCGCGCCGCCCGCAGCGCATGCGACCGGCGAGGCCGAATGGATCGCTCCGGCCAGCGGCTTCATCTTCCGCGCGCAGCGCTAGCGCAAGCTCTCACAGCCGGCCGATGGCCGCCTTGAGTTCCTCAAGCAAGGCGGGCTTCGGCAGGTGCGCGTTGAAGCCGGCTTCGAGCGCCCGGCGCGCATCGGCGCGAGCTTCTTGCCGTGGCCGCTGGATGTAGTCTGCGCTGCCACCTCACATGCGAAAGGTTCCTACGCAGCACCTTCGATCGCCGTCCGAATCTTTGATGTCGACACCGCGCTGGAAGGAACATCCATGAACGCCTTGGACCTGCTGAACCTGGATGTACTGCTCGCGCGCAGCGTGCTGCTGCGCGCCGACTATGTGCAGGTCCAGCGCCGGATCTGCGACTCGTTGTCCCGCCGCGACCGCGATCTCGGCAACGGCCCCGCGGACGAGGATTTCGACGAACTCATCCACGCCATGAGCCGGTCGGTTTCGGCCGACGTCCGCTATCTCTGCACCCTTTCGTTTGCGGTGCGCGGCATCATCGAACGCGCGAAGGCCACGGCCTGAACGGGCGCCTGCCCCCGCCTTTCGCACTGAAGGTGAAGGGAGATCGCAAGAATGAAGTCTTCTCGCCAACTCAAGACCGAGCCGCAGACGGTTCCGGTCACCCCGCCGGGCAAATAGCGCACTGGCAACGAACGGGCCGGCGGCTACCCCTGGCCAAGCTGCACGCGCATCGCCCTCGTACGCTCGATGGCAATGCCAAGCAGCTTGAGGGCTACCTGCGGGTGCTGCTCGCAGAGCCCGCGCATGGCCACTACCGGAATCAGGTACACCGACGAGGCCTGCGCCGCAACCAGCGCGTGCCTGGCCTGGTAGCGGCCTTCGCTGAGAGTGGGGCCAAGAAAGAATTCGTCCGGGCGGATGGAATCGGTGACGACGCCGCCATCGCTGCCGCGCCCGTGGCTCACTACGTGCAGCAACCCGCTCGCCACGCAAAAGAGCCGGTCGGTCCACTCGCCCGAGGCAAGAACGGTTTCATCGCACTGGTAGGAGCGCAGTTCGCTGGCCTCGTCCAATGCCGTGCGGTCCGCGTGCGGCAGACCGGCGACCAGGGTATGCAAATACATGCCCGAATGGTCTGCGAAGGCACTGCAGAGTGCATTCCCATGAACTGGGGATGCCGCCATGGCACCCTCTCAAGCTGCGGACTTCACCCTGGCCGCGCGCCGCAGGCAATCGATCAACTGCTGCGTGCTGGGCGTGCGCCGGCGCCCGCGCATGGTGATGAGGCCCACCGGCGGCAGCTCGATCGGCACCTTGAGCGCCAGCACCTTGAGCATGCCCTGCTGCTGGAAATGCCGCGCCACCGAGCGTGCCATGAAGGCCACGGCATCGCGCTGCTGCAAAAAGCTGATCTGCGCCAGGAAAGACGCCGATTCGATGATGTCGGCCGGCGGATGCACGCCGTCGCGAAAGAACATCTGGTCGAGCTTCACGCGCAGCGAGGCCCAGGGCGGCGGCATCACGCAGCGCTCCCTGGCCAGGTCGGGCCAGCCCAGCCGGCGCTTCGCGGCCAGCGCATGCCCCGGCCGCACCACCACCTGCATGGGCTCGGCGTGCAGCGCCTCGGTTTCGAGGTCGGGCGCGGCGTAGCCGGGCTCCAGCCGCCCCACGAACAGGTCGAGCTCGCCCAGGCGCAGCTTGGGCAAGAGACGCGTGAGGTCGCCCTCCTCCACCAGCACCGTGGTCTGCGAGGAGTTGGCCTTGAGCATTTCGACCGCGCGCGCCAGCAGCACCGGCATGGCCACCACCATGGCGCCCACGCTGGTGCGGCCCGCGGCGCCGCTGGCCACGGCGGCGATCTCGTCGCGCGTGCGGTCGTAGTCGGCCAGCACCGAGCGCGCGAAGCGCACCACGCTCTCGCCATAGGGCGTGGGCTCCGTACCGCGCGTGGAGCGCTCGAACAGCGCAAGGCCGAACATGCGTTCGATCTCCACCAGCGACTTGGACACCGCAGGCTGCGTGACCGACAGGAATTCGGCCGCGCGGCCCAGGTGGCGGAACTGGTCGAGCGCCACCAGCATCTGCAGGTGGCGCAACTTGAGGTTGGAACGCAGGACGCGGTCGATCTGGCTCATCGTGGTGTGTGCGGCTGTTTCCTCTTCATAACCTCCAGGCTATGAAGAGAGTCCGCTATTTCATTGGATTGCAATGATTGTCTACCGAAGAATGCGTCCAGCTTTCTCGAACAACAATCGTCGGAGACACACGCATGACCTTGCATCGCACCCTGCAGCGGCGCCAACTGGTGCTGGGCGGCCTTGGCGCCGCCGCGCTCGCCACCGCCACCGGCCGCGCCTTCGCGGCCGACTACCCCGAACGCCCCATCACCTTCATCTGCCCCTGGCCCGCCGGCGGCACCGCCGACCGTTCGATGCGCGCCATCTGCCAGATTGCCGCGCGCGAGCTCGGCCAGCCCATTGCGCTGGAGAACCGCGCCGGCGCTTCGGGAATGATCGGCACCAAGGCGCTGGCCTCGGCCCGGCCGGACGGCTACACGATCGGGCAGATCCCCATCTCGGTGACGCGCTTTGCGCAGATCGGCACCGTGCAGATCGATCCGCTCAAGGACCTGAGCTACCTGGCGCGCACCTCGGGCCAGACCTTCGGCATCGCGGTGCCGGCCAGCTCGCCCTTCAAGTCGCTGCGCGACATGGTGGCGCAGGCCAAGGCCAAGCCGGGCGTCATTAGCTACGCGCATGCCGGCGTGGGCGGCGCCACCCACGTGGGCATGGAGCAGTTCGCGCAGGCGGCCGGCGTCAAGTTCAACGCCATTGCCTACAAGGGCGGCTCGGCCGCGCTGCAGGACGTGCTGGGCGAACAGGTCGACATGCTGGCCGACAGCAGCTCCTGGGCGCCGCACGTCGAAAGCGGCAAGCTGCGCCTGCTTGCCACCTGGGGCGAGGCGCGCACGCCGCGCTTCAAGGACACGCCCACGCTCAGGGAGCTGGGCTACGACGTGGTGGTGGAAGCACCCAACGGCATCGGCGCGCCGCGCGGGCTGCCGCCGGCAGTGGAAAAGAAGCTGCGCGATGCGTTCCGCGTGGCCGTTGCCAGCGAAGAATTCAAGAAGGTGGCCGACAGCATCGACGCGCCGGTCATGTACCAGGACGGCCCCGACTACCGCAAGTACGTCGAAGCCGTCTACCGGCAGGAGACCGAGCTGATCCGCAAGCTCAATCTCAAGGAACTGATGGAGAAAGGTTGATGGCCGACAGCCCCCTGCTTCGCCTGCACCCGCACGACAACGTGCTGGTTGCCAAGACCCCCATCGCCCTGGGCGAAACGATTGCCGAGTTCGGCGTGCGGGCGCGCGCGCAGATTCCGGCGGGGCACAAGATCGCGTCGCGCGCCATCGCGGCCGGCGAGCAGGTGAAGAAGTACGACACCGTCATCGGCGTGGCCTCGCGCGACCTGGAGGCCGGCGACTACGTGCACAGCCACAACCTCACGCTGGTGGACTCCTACCGCGACCCGGCCTTCTGCCAGGACGTGCGGCCGGTGGCCTACGTGCCCGAGGCCGAGCGCGCCACCTTCATGGGCTTTGTGCGGGCCGACGGCCGCGTGGGCACGCGCAACTTCATCGGCATCCTGTCGTCGGTCAACTGCTCGGCCACCGTCATCAAGCGCATTGCCGCACACTTCACGCCCGAGCGCCTCGCGGCCTTTCCCAACGTGGACGGCGTGGCTGCCTTCGCGCAGACCAGCGGCTGCGGCATGTCGTCGCCGAGCGAGCATTTCGACGTGCTGCGCCGCACGCTGGCCGGCTATGCGCGCCATCCCAACCTGGCCGGCGTGCTGATCGTGGGCCTGGGCTGCGAGCGCAACCAGGTCGATGCGCTGGTCGACTCGCAGGGCCTGAAGCAGGGCCGCCTCATGCGCACGATGGTCATGCAGGATGTGGGCGGCACGCGCCAGACCATCGAGGCCGGCATCCGCGCCGTGGAAGAAATGCTGCCCGAGGCCAATGCCGCGCAGCGCACCCGCGTGGGCGCCAACCACCTGAAGATCGGCCTGGAGTGCGGCGGCTCCGACGGCTTCTCGGGCATCACGGCCAACCCCGCGCTGGGCGCGGCCATGGACGTGCTGGTGCGCCACGGCGGCACCGCCATTCTTTCCGAGACGCCCGAGATCCACGGCGTCGAATTCATGCTCACGCGGCGCGCCGCCACGCCCGAGGTCGGCCAGAAGCTGCTCGACCGGCTGGCCTGGTGGGAGCGCTATGCCGCGGGCCAGAACGCGCAGTTCAACGGCGTGGTGGGGCATGGCAACCAGGCCGGCGGGCTGGCCAACATCTTCGAGAAATCGCTCGGCTCGGCCATGAAGGGCGGCACCACGCCGCTGCAGGCCGTGTACGAATACGCGGAGCCCATCGACCAGGCCGGCTTCGTCTTCATGGATTCGCCAGGCTACGACCCGGTGGCGGTGACCGGGCAGATCGCGAGCGGCGCGCAGCTGATCTGCTTCACCACCGGACGCGGCTCGATGTTCGGCAGCAAGCCCGCGCCGACCATCAAGCTGGCCAGCAACACGCCGATGTTCAAGCGCCTCGAGGAAGACATGGACATCAACTGCGGCGTGGTGATCGACGGCGAGCTCTCGGTGCCCGAACTCGGCCAACGGATCTTCGAGCAGATCCTGCGCCATGCCTCCGGCGAACGGACCCGCAGCGAAGCGCTGGGCCTGGGCGACCACGAGTTCGTGCCGTGGCACCTCGGCATCGTGAGCTGACTTTCTTTTGATACCGACGGACATGCCTCTTACCCTCGCCCACCCCGACCTGCAGCGCACCGCCAACTTCATCGGCGGCGAATGGTGCAGCGCCACCAGCCGCACGCTGGACGTGACCGACCCCGCCACCGGCGCGCTCATCGCGCAGGTGCCCGACTCCGGCGCCGAAGCCGCGCGTGCCGCCGCCGATGCCGCGCACGCCGCCTTCCCCGCCTGGCGCCGCACGCCGGCCAAGCAGCGCGCGCAGATCCTCAAGCGCTGGAACGACCTGGTGCTCGCGCATCAGGACGACCTGGGCCGCCTGATCTCGCGCGAACAGGGCAAGCCGCTGGCCGAAGGCATCGGCGAGGTCGCCTACGCGGCCAGCTACATCGAGTGGTTTGCCGAAGAGGCCACGCGCGCCAACGGCGACGTGATTCCGGCGCCCGTTCCGGGCCGGCGCATGTTCGCCATCAAGGAGCCGGTGGGCGTGGTGGCCGCGATCACGCCGTGGAATTTTCCGGCCGCGATGATCGCGCGCAAGATCGCGCCGGCGCTTGCGGCGGGCTGCACCGTGGTGTGCAAGCCGGCCGAGGACACGCCGCTCACCTCGCTCGCGTTGGTGGCGCTGGCCGCGCAGGCCGGCGTGCCCGGGGGCGTGCTCAACATCGTGACGGCCTCGCGCGAGCGCACGCCCGAGGTGGTCGACGCCTGGCTGGACGATGCCCGCGTGCGCAAGATCACCTTCACCGGGTCGACACCGGTCGGCAAGCACCTGGCGCGCCGCTCGGCCGACACGCTCAAGAAGCTGTCGCTCGAACTGGGCGGCAATGCGCCCTTCATCGTGTTCGAGGATGCCGACCTGCACGCCGCGGTCGACGGCCTGATGGCCGCCAAGTTCCGCAACGGCGGCCAGACCTGCGTGTGCCCGAACCGCGTGTTCGTGCACGAGGTCGTGCATGATGAATTTGCCGAGCTGCTGGCCGCACGTGTTTCGGCGCTGCACGTCGGCCCGGCCAGCGACCCCGCCTCGCAGATCGGCCCGATGATCAATGCACGCGCCATCGAGAAGATCGAGCGCCATGTGCAGGACGCCGTTTCGCGCGGCGCACGCGTGCTCGCCGGCGGCGCGCGGCTGCCCGCGCTCGGGCCGAACTACTTCGCGCCCACCGTGCTCGTGAACGCCGACGCCACCATGGCCTGCGCCTGCGAAGAGACCTTCGGCCCCGTCGTTCCGCTGACGCGCTTCGCGGATGAAGCCGAGGTGGTGGCCCAGGCCAACGACACGCCCTTCGGCCTGGCCGCGTACTTCTACTCGTGCGACGTGCGCCGCATCTGGCGCGTGGCGGATGCGCTCGAAGCCGGCATCGTCGGCATCAATGAAGGCGCCCTGGCCGCGGAGGCCGCGCCCTTCGGCGGCGTGAAGGATTCGGGCTACGGCCGCGAAGGCTCGGTCCACGGCCTGGACGACTACCTGCATACCAAATACGTCTGCCAGGGCCAGTTGGACTGACGCCAGGCGCACACCCCACACATCCAACGGAAGAAACATGCCCGCCCTCAACGCTTTCAAGACAGCCCTGGCCGCCAGGCAGCCGCAGATCGGCCTCTGGCTCTCGATGGCCGACCCCTACATGGCCGAGGTGAGCGCCACCGCCGGCTTCGACTGGCTGCTGATCGACGGCGAGCACGCGCCCAACGACCTGCGCTCGACCCTGGCCGCATTGCAGTCCGTGGCACCCCACCGCGCCCAGCCGGTGGTGCGCGCGGTACAGGGCGACACGGCGCTCATCAAGCAGCTGCTCGACATCGGCGCGAAGAACCTGCTGGTGCCCATGGTCGACACGGCCGAACAGGCGCGCGCACTGGTGTCGGCCACGCGCTATCCGCCGCTGGGCATCCGCGGCGTCGGCAGCGCCGTGGGCCGTGCGTCGCAGTGGAGCGCGCGCACCGACTACCTCGACGTCGCCGATGCGGAGGTCTGTCTGCTGGTGCAGGCGGAAACCGTGGCGGCGCTCTCCAACCTGGCGCAGATCTGCGCCGTGGACGGCATCGACGGCGTCTTCATCGGCCCGGCCGACCTGGCCGCGTCGATGGGCCACCGGGGCCGTCCCGGCCATCCGGAGGTGCAGGCTGCCATCGAGGCCGCCATGCGCACCATCGTGGCCTCGGGCAAGGCCGCGGGCACGCTGACCTCCGACCCGAAGCTGGCCCGGCGCTACCTGGAACTGGGCTGCACCTTTATCGCGGTCGGTGTCGACGTGCTGCTGTATGCGGGCGCGGCCCGCAAGCTCGCCGCCGACTTCAGCGGTGCGCCGCCGGCCGAAGAGCCCGCGCCGCGCGCGGCCTACTGATCGAAGACTTCGGCGCGAGAAAAAGCTACGGCAGGTTCTCGCGGAAGATCACCTGGCTGCGGGTGGTTTCCACGCCGCCGAGCGCCTCGCGCCCGTCGCGCAGGTTGGCAAAGATGCGCACGCAGTTCATCAGCGTGGTGTGCGGGCTCTGCGTGATCACCGCGTCCATGCTGCCGTCGATCAGCAGCGTGCGCGTGTCGGGCGTGAGTCCGTGTCCGATGAACACCACCTTCTGCTCGCGCCCTGCCTCCTTCAGCGCGCGCGCCACGCCGTCGGACGCACCGCCAATGTTGTAGATGCCGCCCATGTCGGGATGCTGCTCCAGCAGCGCGCGCGTCTGCCGGTAGTTCTTGCCCGCGTCGTCCTGGCCTTCGCGCAGGCCCACCACCTCGAGCCGCGGGAACATTTCGTCGATCACGTGCAGGAAGCCGGCCTCGCGCTCTTCGTGGGCCTTGTAGCTCAGGCTGCCCGCGATGAGCGCCACCTTCGCGGCGCGCGCGCCGATGAAGCGGCCGATGAGGTAGCCCGCGGTGCGGCCGGCCGCGCGGTTGTCCAGCCCCACGAAGGCGGCGCGCTCCGAATTCGACAGGTCCGAGATCAGCGTGACCACCGGCAGCCCGCGCGCCGCCAGCGCCGCCACCGCCTCGCGCACCGCCGGGTGCTCCAGCGCCATCATCGCGATGCCGTCGCAGCGCTGGCCGTGGCGCCGCAGCGCATCGGCCAGTTCGTGCGGATTGAAGCTCTCGATGAACACCGTGCGGCACTGCACGTTGAACGGCGCCCAGTGCTCCTGCGAATAGCCCACCATGTCGCCCAGCATGCGGATGAAGCGGTTGGTGCCGGCCGGCAGCAGGAACACCAGCCGCAAAGGCGGCGGCGTGAGCGCGGCATAGAGCTCGGGCCCCGGCAGGTAGTCGAGCTCGCCCGCGGCCTTGAGCACGCGCTGCACCGTGGCGTCGCGCACCCCCGGGCGGCGGTTGAGCACGCGGTCGACGGTGGCGGTCGACACCTGCGCCGCACGCGCGATGTCGACCACGCGCGCGCGCCGCGCATCGGCAGGAGGTGAAGGGTTATCCCGCATACATCAAAAACCATCAATATCGAGTTTGACCCGGATCATGCATGCTTTTATCTTCGCTGTGGCTCGAATCCAATGGTGCATCAGATTGCATCAGCCGCATTCCGAAGATCCTGGAGACAAAAGACATGACCTCGCTCACTCGCCTGAACCGCCGCGGTGCCTTGCGCACGCTTTCCGCCCTCCCCGCCGCCGGCATCGTGTCGGCCGTGCCGCGCATCGCGCGCGCCGCGGAGTTCTCGTACAAGTACGGCAACAACCTGCCGCTCAGCCATCCGCTGAACATCCGCGCGCAAGAGGCGGCCGACCGCATCGCCAAGGAAACCAAGGGCCGTGTCGAGATCAAGATCTTCCCCAACAACCAGCTCGGCGGCGACACCGACATGCTGGCGCAGGTGCGCTCGGGCGGCATCGAGTTCTTCACACCCTCGGCGCTGGTGATTGCCACGCTGGTGCCGGTGGCCGCCATCAACGCGGTGGGCTTTGCGTTCAACGACTACAGCCAGGTGTGGGGCGCCATGGACGGCAAGCTCGGCGCGCATGTGCGCGGCGCCATCGCCAAGTCGCGCCTCTACGCCTTCGAGAAGATGTGGGACAACGGCTTTCGCCAGACCACCAGCAGCAAGGCCGCGGTCGCGAATGCGAAGGACATGGACGGCCTGAAGATCCGCGTGCCCGTGAGCCCGCTGTCGATCTCGATGTTCAAGGGCCTCGGCGCCGCGCCCGCGAGCCTGCAGTTCAGCGAGGTGTACTCGGCCCTGCAAACGAAGATCGTCGACGCGCAGGAGAACCCGCTGCCGATCATCCAGGTGGCCAAGCTGTTCGAGGTGCAGAAGTTCTGCTCGCTCACCAACCACATCTGGGACGGCTACTGGTTCATTGCCAATGGCCGCGCCTGGGAGGCACTGCCCGACGACCTCAAGGCCATCGTGGCGCGCGCCATCAACGACGCCGGCATGCAGCAGCGCGAAGACATCAGGAAGCTCAACGAATCGGTGGTCGGCGACCTGCAGGCCAAGGGCCTCAGCATCAACCGCCCGGTGGCCGAGAGCTTTCGCGCCAAGCTGCGCGAATCGGGCTTCTACGGCGAGTGGAAAGGCCGCTTCGGCCCCGAGGCGTGGGCCCTGCTCGAAGGCGCCGTCGGCAAGCTGGCCTGACCGGCCATGGTGCATGAATCCACTTTCGAGGCGGCCCCGTTCGTGGGCGCCGGGCCGTCCGCCAACGCACTGAGCGGCGCGGCCGGGCGCGCCGACCGCGTGCTGGGCGGCCTGGTCGAGGCCGTGGCCGCGCTGCTGGTGCTGGCCGAGATCTGCGTGCTGTTCGCGGGCGTGGTGTCGCGCTATGTGTTCCACGCGCCGCTGGTGTGGTCGGACGAGCTCGCGTCCATCCTCTTTCTGTGGCTCTCGATGCTGGGCGCGGTGGTGGCGCTGCGCCGCGGCGAGCACATGCGCATGACGGCGCTGCTGCAGAAGGTGCAGCCTTCGACGCGCGCCATGCTCGACGCCTTTGCCATTGCGGCTTCGATCACGTTCCTGGTGCTGATCGTCTGGCCGTCGATCGACTATGCGCACGAAGAGTCGTTCATCGTCACGCCCGCACTGGAGATCAGCAACGCCTGGCGCGCCGCGGCCATTCCGGCCGGCATCGTCATCATGCTGGCGATGGCGCTGCTGCGGCTCGTGCGGGTGTGCACCGGGCGGCAGATCGCCGTCGCGGTGCTCGGCATGGCCGCGCTGGTGGCGGCCTTCTGGCTTGCGGCGCCGCTTTTTGCCGCGCTCGGCAAGTTCAACCTGGTGATCTTCTTCGTGGTGGTGGTGGCGGCCACCGTGCTTTCGGGCGTGCCCATCGCGTTCTCGTTCGCGCTGGCCACCTTCGGCTACCTGGCGCTCACCACGCGCACGCCGCTGCTGGTGATGGTGGGGCGCCTGGACGAAGGCATGTCGCACCTGATCCTGCTCGCGGTGCCGCTCTTCATCTTCCTGGGCGCGCTGATCGAGATGGCGGGCATGGCGCGCGCCATGATCCAGTTCCTTGCGAGCCTGCTGGGCCACGTGCGCGGCGGCCTCTCGTACGTGCTGATCGGTGCGATGTACCTGGTGTCGGGCATCTCGGGCTCCAAGATCGCCGACATGGCGGCCATTGCGCCCGTGCTGTTCCCCGAGATGGTCAAGCGCGGCGCCAAGCCCGGGGACCTGGTGGCGCTGCTGTCGGCCACGGGCGCGCAGACCGAGACCATTCCGCCATCGATCGTGCTCATCACCATCGGCTCGGTCACGGGCATCTCCATCGCGGCGCTGTTCACGGGCGGCCTGCTGCCGGCCGTGGTGCTGGGCGCCGCGCTGTGCATGGTGGTGTGGTGGCGCTACCGGCGCGAAGACCTGAGCGGCGTTGCGCGCCACAGCAAGCGCGAGATCGGCAAGCTGCTGCTGGTGGCGCTGCCCGCGGTGCTGCTGCCCTTCGTGATCCGCGCCGCCGTGGTCGAGGGCGTGGCCACGGCCACCGAGGTGTCGACCATCGGCATCGTCTACTCGGCCATCGTCGGGCTCTTCGTGTACCGGCAGTTCGACTGGAAGCGGCTCAAGCCGATGCTGGTCGACACGGCCTCGCTCTCGGGCGCCATCATCTTCATTGTCGGCTGCGCCACGGCCATGGCCTGGGGCCTCACGCAGTCGGGCTTCTCGCAAGACCTGGCGCGCGTCATGGGCGCCCTGCCGGGCGGCGCCTATGGCTTCCTGGCCGTGTCGATCGTCGCCTTCATCGTGCTGGGCAGCGTGCTCGAGGGCATTCCGGCCATCGTGCTGTTCGGGCCGCTGCTCTTTCCCATTGCCAAGGCGGTGGGCGTGCACGAGGTGCACTACGCCATGGTGGTGATCTTTGCGATGGGCATCGGCCTGTTCGCGCCGCCCTTCGGCGTGGGCTACTACGGCGCCTGCGCCGTGAGCAAGGTCAACCCCGACGAGGGCATCCGCCACATCTGGGGCTACATCGCCGCAATGCTGGTGGGCCTGGTGATCGTGGCCGCGTTCCCGTGGTTCTCGACCGGTTTTCTCAAGTTCTGATCACAACAACACACTCACATCAACGGAGCCAACCGCAATGAGTCGATTCCTCGGCGAGATTCGCCAGCTGGGCTATGTCGTGCACGACATCGAGGCCGCCATGGACTACTGGAGCACCACGCTGGGCGTGGGCCCGTGGTTCTACAACCCCAAGGTGCCGATCAGGAACTACCGCTACAACGGCCAGCCGCACGAGCCCCACAACTCGGTGGCGCTGGCCAACTCGGGCTATGTGCAGGTCGAGCTGATCCAGACGCGCAACGACGTGCCCTCGATGTACCGCGACTTCCTGCAGGCCGGCCGCACCGGGCTGCAGCACGTCGCCTACTGGACGGCCGACTACGACGCCGACCTCGCGCGCCTGACCGCGCAGGGCTTCAAGCCCGTGATGAGCGGCGAAGTGGGCGAGCGCGGGCGCTTCATCTACTTCGACACCGAGTACCACCCGGGCACGGTGATCGAGCTGTCCGAAGTGGCGGGGCCCAAGGGCAAGATGTTCGACCTGATCCGCAGCGCCTCCGAAGGCTGGGACGGCAGCGAGCCGGTGCGGCCCTTTCCCGACCTGAGCAAGCTGTGACCATGGCCGAACGCATCCGCGCGCGCTACCTCATCGAGACGCCGCTGGACCCGGCCGCCGTGGCCGAGGTGATGGTCGGCGAACAGTCGTGCGGCACCTTCACGCGCGTCGAGGGCGAGACCGATGCGCTGCGCGAACGCGCGCGCGCCACGGTCGAGGCCATCACCGAGATGGCGCCGGCCGAGGCGCCGAGCCTGCCCAACGCCCTGCTCGAACGCAAGGGCACGCGCGGCCCGTGGCGGCGTGCGCACATCGACATCTCGTTTCCCGCAGCGAACATCGGCGCCAACCTGCCGACGCTCGCGGCCACGGTGTCGGGCAACCTCTACGACCTGGGCGAAGTCACGGGCCTGCGGCTCGAATCGCTGCAGCTTCCTGCCCCCTACCGCGCGCAGTTCGAGATGCCGCGCGTCGGCATCGCGGGCACGCGGCGCGCCACCGGCGTGGCGAGCGGCGCGCTGGTCGGCACCATCATCAAGCCCAACGTGGGACTGTCCGCCGGCGAGACCGCCGAGCTGGTCGCCAGGCTCTGCGCCGCAGGCGTCGACTTCATCAAGGACGACGAGGTCTGCGCCGACCCCGCGCATGCGCCGCTCGCCGACCGCGTGCCCGCGGTGATGGGCGTGGTGCGCGCGCACCAGGAGCGCACCGGCAAACACGTGATGGTGGCCTTCAACATCACCGACGAAACCGATGCGATGAAGCGGCATGCCGACCTCGTCGAGCGCGAAGGCGGATCGTGCGTGATGGCCAGCCTCAACTGGTGCGGCCACTCGGGCATGCAGACGCTGCGCCGCCACACCGGCCTGGCGCTGCACGGCCACCGCAACGGCTACGGCGCGCTGTCGCGCCATCCGCTGCTGGGCATTTCGTTCCAGGCCTATCAAACGCTCTGGCGGCTAGCGGGCGTCGACCACATGCACGTGCACGGCCTGCAGGGCAAGTTCTCGCAGCCCGACAGCGAAGTCATCGAATCGGCGCGCGACTGCTTCACGCCGCTGACCGATGCCGCAGACGACCGCGTGATGCCGGCCTTTTCGTCCGGCCAGTGGGCCGGCACCGTGCCCGCCACCTGGGCCGCCATCGGCAGCGACGACCTGCTCTTCATGGCCGGCGGCGGCATCCTCGCGCATCCCGATGGCGCGGCGGCCGGGGTCACCAGCATCCGCCAGGCCTGGTCGGCTGCGCGTGCCGGCACCGCGCTGCAGGAAGCCGCCCGCGGCGCGCCCGAGCTGGCGCGCGCACTGGCCTTCTTCGGCAGGCCGTGATGCCGGCCACGCAAGCACCGGCCATCGTCTACTACGGCGACGACTTCACCGGCGCCACCGACACCCTCGGCACCGCGGCGCGCGCAGGCCTGCGTGCCTTGCTGTTCCTGAAAACGCCCGGCGCCGCGCGGCTCGCGCAGGCCGGGCCGCTCGACGTGCTGGGCATCGCAGGCGCCGCGCGCGCCATGGCGCCCGAAGCCATGCAGGCCGAATTGGCCCCGGTCGCCGCACTATTCCGCTCGCTCGGCGCACGCGTACTGCACTACAAGACCTGCTCCACCTTCGACAGCGCGCCGCACATCGGCTCCATCGGCGCGGCCGTGCGCGCACTCCGCGGCGCCGTCGAACAGCCCTGGACCGCGATCGTCGGCGGCCAGCCCAACATCGGCCGGCACTGCCTGTTCGGCAACCTGTTCGCCGCGGCCGGCGCGGGCGGCGAGGTGTTCCGCATCGACCGCCATCCGACGATGAGCCGGCATCCGGTCACGCCGATGCACGAGGCGGACCTGAGATTGCACTTGGCGAAGCAGGGCCTGGCCGGCGTGCGCTCCATTCCTTTCACGGCCGCCTCGCAGGGCCCGGATGCGCTCGGCGAGGCACTGCGGCGCGCGCTGCGCCCGGACGCCGGCAACACCGAAGCCGTGCTGTTCGACGTGGCCGATGCACCGCAGCTCGCCGCCATCGGCCAGGTGCTGTGGGCTGAAGCCCGACGCGCCCCGCTGCTGGCCGTGGGTCCGAGCAGCGTGGTCGATGCGCTGGCCGGCGCGCTCGGCACGCGCAGCGATGCGCAAGCCGCCCCGCGCCACGTCGCTCCCGCGCGCGGCCCTGTGCTCGTACTTGCCGGAAGCCTTTCGCCCGTCACCGCGCGCCAGGTGGCGGCGGCGCGCTCATTCGACACCGTGTGGCTCGACGCGCCGCGCCTCGCGCAGCGCGACGCGGCCACGCTGGAGCGTCATGCCCGCGACATCGCGCAGGGCCTCGCCCGCGGCCGCAGCATGCTGGCCTGCACCCTGCCCGCTGAAGAGGCGCCCACCGAGGGCGACAACAAGGTCGATGCCCAGGCCCTCTCGCGCGCCGGCGGAGACTTGCTCGCAAGGGTGCTGGCCATGGCGCCGCTCCAGCGCGTCGGCATTGCCGGCGGCGACACCTCGAGCCACGCCGTGCAGGCGCTCGACGCCTGGGGGCTTTCCTACGTGGCCGACATGGGCGCCGGCGCGTCGCTGTGCCGCGTGCACAGCGACGATGCCACGCTAGACGGCACGGAGATCATGCTCAAGGGCGGCCAGATGGGCGCCCATGACGTGTTCGAGCGGCTCTTGCACGGCGATGCGGGCAGCGCCCCGCTTTCGTGAAAGCGCAAGGCACGTTGTTCAGGCGAACGCGTACGGACCGGCAAAGTCTCCGATATGGCTCAGGTGGCTGAGCATGCCGTGCCGCTCGTCCCACAGGTGCAGCATGCAGCCGCGCGGCCCCACGTGCGACTGCGGCTGCGCATCGGCGCGCAGCTGCAGGTCGATTTCCGTCGTGGTGCTCGGGCATGAACAGATCACCGTGCCGCCCCAGCAGCGCAGCATCGTGCGGTGCACATGCCCGCACAGCACCAGCTCGACATTCGGTGCGCTTCGCACCACGTCTTCGAGCGGCTGCGCCTCCATGCAGCGATAGGCGTCCATGTAGGGGATGCCGCTCATGAAGGGCGGGTGGTGCAGCATCAGCAGGGTGGGCTTGACGGTGTCTTTCGCCAGCGTGCGCGCAAGCCAGGCGAGGCCTTCGGCGTCGATGTGGCCGTGGTGCTTGCCGGCAACGCACGAGTCGAGCCCGATGATGCGCACCGCATGGTCGTCCACGCACCAGTGCAGCGGCCCCGCCTTGGGCAGATAGGCGTGGTCACCGCTGAACGCGGCGCGAAAGTTCTCGCGATGGTCGTGGTTGCCGGGTATCACGAGAAACGGAATGCGCGAAGCCGAGAGCAGCGTGCGCGCCATCTGGTATTCGTCGGTGCGGCCCTCGTCGACGAGGTCGCCGGTGATCACCAGCAGGTCGGGGCGGCGATCGAGCGCGTGCAGATGTGCGAGCGCTTCGGCGAACATCCTGTTGGAGTCAACGACGCCCTGGTACAGCTCGCCTTCGGCGCGGATGTGCGGGTCGGACAGCTGTGCAATGAGCATCGGGCTCCTTCAAGAATCTGCTACTGGCGAGCGACGATCGGAATCATCTTTCGGCGAGTCGGGCGGCGGATGTCGCCCTCGATGGTTTCAAGCTTGAGTCCCAAGGCGCGGCGCAGGGCGCCGTCCAGAACGCCCATGCCGAACTGGTATTCGTTTTCACAGGATTGGGCGAACTGTTCTCCCTCGAGATACATGCATGATCCGCCACACAGTTGAAGAACCGGGCAATGGCTGCAGCATTCGCGAAAGGACCAATGCGTGGAAGTAGTCAGCCGGATGGCATCCATTTCCAGGGCAGAACCCAGCCCGTGTTCGGCGTTTGCCCCGGTGTTGTGGCAGGTCAGCACGTTGGAGTGCAGGTCAACGGCCACATGATCGCTGCGGTCCATCCCGCATTTCTGGCCCATGGACGTAGACGGCGTGCCCTCCATGGCGGATTGGAGGAAGCCCCTCGCTTTTTGCACCAAGGCAGGAATCCTGAGGGCCTCGCCCGTTTCGAATGAGGACGCGATGGACTCTCTCAGCCGCTGGTATTGCGCGTTGCTCCAGACGCCAGGTCCGGCCAACGCCTTGTCATCGTGTGTCGCGACGATGCCTTCAAGCGACGTAACGACCGACTCGTCATCCAGGCGATTGACGAACCATTGCCGTATTGCGGCCGGATCGCTGTTCGCCGGCGTCAATACCGAACTGAAGATCATGCGGTTCTCGGCCCTGCGCTCGCGCCACAGCGCCATCAGCAGGGCAGAGCGGATGGGGTCGTCGAAAGGATCCTCGCCACGCAGGTGCTGTCCGGGTCCGTCGTGCGACACGGTGATGCGTATGTCGTAGAAAGCGATGAAATCCAGGATCTCCTGCGTCAAGAGGCTCCCATTGGTAACCATCGAGATCTCCGCATCGGGAAACCTGCGATCGAGCTCGGGCACAAGGACCTGGAGCTTTCTGAAGTACAGCAGGGGCTCTCCGCCCCACAGTTCGATCTCGGATGGTGCCCCTTCCATCCACTTGTCGAGGTCATGCAGGAAGGCCTGGGCATCCGCCGTCCTGGTCATGGCCATTGATTCGACCTGGCTCGACTGGTTGCAATACGAACAGGTGTAGTTGCAACCCAGGCCGAGCTGGATCTTGAGTACGGACGGATTGGCGGCTTTCAGGCCTGGCTGCCCCGGATTGATGCGCACAGCGTCCTCCCAAGCGGGTTGCTGCGCGACTTGCCGAGTCGCGAGAACCGGTGTGCCGTCAAGGTTTGTCAACGCGCTGGAGTGCGGCGCATACCGCAGGCTGACGGGCATCCCGGCTGCATCGGTGCAATGAAGGATGAACATATCCGGGATGCTCCGTCAGCGGCCAGGCATCAGCGCTTGGTTCCTGCGGGGCTGCGGCGATGCCCCTTCTTGGGCTCAGGCATTGGCGAGATGAAGCAACCGCAGTCGCTGGTCGAACCGGCCACGAAAACGGCTCCCTCATTGAGGAAATCGATGCTGGAAGGCTCTACTTCCACATTGCAGTTCAGCGCGGGCCCCGCATTGGAACGACGGCTCGGTGCCTGCTTGCCTTGACTATTCTTCATATGAACTCCTTCTAAAAAACGACAAAAACACGGGACTGAAGATTCAGGAATGCTCTCGATGGCAATCTCCTTGTTTGGTTAGGTGCAAGGATGGATTCGCTGCAGACTGCCAACTTCAGGGGACGCCTTGCCGGCCGCGGTGTCGCCCCATGATCCCAGCGGTTCGGTGCCATAGCCGAACCAGAGGGGAATCAGGCCGGGCACCAATGCTCTTGCCACGTACAGTGGCGTACGGCCCTGGTCTATCGAGGCCGCAGGCGGCGTCAGATCGCAGAAATAGACCTGCTGTCCCTGATCGAGGAAATGATCGAGCAACGCCGTGCCCGAAGTTGGAAACCGGCCTGCCGCATTTTTCACGGACGCCGCGGGCCGCCTCTCAGCGGCGGCAAACCAGTCAGCCTTTCGCAAACCGTGCCGCGTCCGAAAGTAGTCGCCGTGATGCTCGGCCAGTCGCATTTCTTCAGGCTGGATCTGGGCAGCCGGCTGCGGCTTTCCGTGTTGCTGCTGCACGCGGCTTTCCGCTTCGGAAAGCGCCGACTCCAGCGACTCCTCCAGTTGGAACCCTGCCCCTGTGGTCAGCGCCGTGAAGACCGCCTGGCGGTGCTGGACGAAGATCGCCGCGACAGGCAGGTGCCTCGACTCCAGGACATGGAGGGACACCGTGTATCCGGCCTGCCGCAATCGACCGAGGCGTTGCCGGAACGACACGGGCAGGTCGGACTCTTCGATCAGATCAGGTGGAACGCGAGCCAGCCAGGCGCGTGAGAAGGCATCCCTTTCCACCAGTTCGATGAGCGCCCGGCACCGGGCTGCCTGCATGTCCGTGTAAGCCGCCACGCCGGAAGTGCTGGCATTGGTATATGGCAGCCGCGCATCGGCCGCATCCAGCGAACTCAGTGCATAGACGCACTGCGCCATGACGGAGACTTCAGCGCCATCCTTGGCGCTGACGCCCTTGGTCCAGGGGTAGCGCCTGCGCAAGGAAAAAGGCGCGTATGGAAAGCCTTCGCGGGCGTACTGCTGCGGGGAATAGCCAACGAGGCGGCGCGGGTCGACCGCATTGTCGAGTTCATCGAATCTCGCGCGCTGCAACGATGCCGGAGGTGTCGACCACCCTATCCGCTCCCATGCCTCGGCCTCAGCCTTCACCGTCGCAAGACGGGCATCCTCGGAGCGGCCTGCCGCCCACCCGAGATAATCGGCGTTCCGGCCGATCTGAATCGGGCCCGCAACGGCAATGCGCGTCTGCAAGGGCAACAGCTGGGAGTGATTGGGCACCGATCGGACCGGGACAGATTCGCTGGCGGCGTTTGCCAAGTGTTTCTGTTCTGCAGAGGGACGCGTCCCAAGCGCCATTGCGGGCAAGGGATAAAGTGCTTCATCGAGTCCGAAAAGAGAAAGCACTTCCAATTCAACGGTGTCCCCGCGCACGATGGTCGCCGCATCCTCGTATTGGGCCGCCAAGGCGCCGTTCTGCAATGCATGCCCGGCCTCGATCAGCGCCAATGTCAGCGCCCGATTGCCGTACTTCTTGCCGATGAAATGAAGGTCGACCACCGGATAGATCACGGCGTGGGCGTGGCTCAGCACCGCTGGAGTCAACAGGGTGCTCCAGGCGCCCGCTGCCTGTCCCGGACGCTGGCAAAGCGACAGCTCGCCACCCTCTGCGCCAGTCGCGTGATACTTGATTTCATACAGGCCGCTCGAATGGCCTTCAAGGGGTTTCATCAACGCGACGAACCAGCGCAGCCCATAGAGCGCCCCGCCGGACGGGACAGTTCGGCGGACTGACTCTGCATCCTCGCGGGAAACCCCATACAAGGCCCACAGAATGTTGATCATCGACTGCAATGGCAACGCCTTGTCGTCGAATGTTCGGACACTTCCCCGCTCGAGCAACAGTTCCATCAAGGGCGTCTTCGCCGGACGAAGCCTGGATGCTCCATCCGAATCCTCCTCCAACCGACGCCGGACTTCCTCTTTCATTGCGTAAAGATCCTCTGCCTGCGTGAGCGGCGCAGCGAGCGGCTGCGGCGTCCAGCCGATCTGGGCGTGAAGCGCAAGAGAATGCGCGGCCTCGGCAAGCGCACCCTTCTCCAACAGCGTCGACAGGCATGCATCGACTTCATCAGCCGGCCAACGGGCGCTCAATCGATCCCGCACCTCTGCCCATGCTGTCTTGCCGTCGCAACTGCTCTGCACAGCCCGAAGGAACTCGGAAGGTGCAGTGACACGCAGCCTCTTCAGCGGAAGGCGGCAGAGCATTCCACCCTTTTGATGAATCCAGTGGCCGACGGCGATCGGCAGCCGCGGTGTTGGGCGTTTCTTCAGCATCGAGACCATGTTCGTTCTAAGCCACCGCAGCGGTCCGCTGCGGGCTTTCCGCGCCATTCGGCGAATCCGCGATCTCGAAGAGCGATGCCAGCATCGGCCTATACCCGGTGGGGGGGAATATCGGGTTCGAGTTGGCCTCGAGCCACCAGATCTGGTCACTGGAATCCAGGACGCCGTCCAGCGCAAACAACACCGGAACGTGAAGTTCCTTCATGAGCTCTTCATGCAGCACGGTGCCTGCTGCTCGAATCTGTTTGCCGGCAGGAGTCGAGAATTCAGACAGCATGTTGTCCGAGCGAGCTTGCACGGGATCGGCGACATACCTTCGGCCGTATCGGTATTCGATCCAGACTTCCTCACCCTCCGGGATCACGTCGGAGGGCTTCCAGCCTTGATATACGAGCGAGGAAATGATCCATGGCTTGTCGGAATTCTCGGGAATCACGCCGCCGGGACTGCCAAGCTTGTGAGCGATCAGATCGTCGATCCGCGATACGCCGTCGCCGCGGATCGTGGGATACGCATGGAGATGCGCATGGAACGGGATGCCGCCCCAGAACCAGATCTTGACATTGCGGCCAGTGATGAACTGCTCCGCAAAAATTCGAGCTTGGAAGCGGCTTTGGTGTTCCGGCAGCGATCCTGCGTCGAAACCCTTGCGGTAAGGGCCGAACACCGCCTGCCCGAACGAACCCACCGGAAGCTTCAGTACATAGTCCTGGTCGATGTCACCGTCCGCGGGCCAGATCGCCGGCACCCGCAGGCCGCAGCGGCGCAAAAAACCCTTGAAGTCCAGCTTGTCGTTCGAGAGTTGCCAACGGATGGGCCGGTATGGAAGCCAGCCGATGAAGCCGGTGGCAGCCGGACTCAACGCCGACGAGTAGTTCAGTCCGGCCTCCGTTGTGTTCAGGAACTGAGGGTGAAGGGCGAAGCGCGCCGCACCCAGCCGCACATCCACCCGAAAGGTCGCCACATCCAGGCGCACGTCGGCCTGGTGCTGGACCGCCCACTCTTGAAGAGCCCGGAAGTGATTCAGGGTGACAGCTATGTAAGACACAAGTACCTCGTTCGGAGGCGTCCAACGTGGCCGCCCCGACAACATATCCAGCCGAAATCAAATTTGTTTAGCCCCCGGGCAAAAAAAGTTAACTGTCCGCTAAACAAATTCGCAAATCTCTGGATGTATTGCCCAAGAGCCGTGCGCCGCCCTCCGGCAGGAGGGGGCCTTGCGAGCGCGGTTCGCTTCTACATACATAGACAGACGGGCACAAAAAATGGTAGCGATCGTCAGCGGCAACAGCCTCGGATTGAGTTTGGCGTCCTTGGCCACCCTCGGGCAGCGCGGCACCCAGGGGACTGCCGGCCAGGGCCGCAATGGCGAGCAGGCCTTCGTCAACATCGCCAACGGCAACCTGGTGCTGCAGGACTTCGACGACAAGCTGGTCGGGCGGGGCCTGGACATCCAGGCCGTGCGCACCTACAACAGCCAGGGCCTGCTGAACGACGACAACGCGGACAACTGGATCGTGGGCGCCTATGGCCAGCGGGTCCAGCTCGCGGGCACGGTCGCAGCCGCCGGCAGCACCCTGACGCGCACCGATCGCGACGGCGCGAGCGCCACCTACACCTGGGACGTCGCGCGCAGCCTCTATGTCAGCCCGGCCGGTGCCGGCGCGTTCGACACCATCGCCTACGACTCCGCGGCGCTGCGGTTCACCTGGACCGACGGCAGCACGGGCCTGCTGGAGCGCTACGAGTCCACCGGCCAGGGCCGCCTTCTGCTGGCAAGCGACCCCGCCGGCAACACGCTGACCTACGCCTACAACACCAACGGCACGCTGCAGAGCATGGTCGACGCCAATGGCGAGACGACCTACTTCGACTACACCGGCACCAACCTCACGCAGATCCGCACTGTGGCCAGCGCGGCCAACGGCGGTGCCGCGCTCACGCGCGTGCGCTATGCCTACGACAGCGCCAACCGGCTCTCGACCGTCACGGTCGATCTCAGCCCCGAAGACAACAGCATTGCCGACGGCCAGACCTACGTCACCACCTACACCTACGACGGCACGAGCAAGCGCGTCGCCTCGGTCACCCAGAAAGACGGCACGAGCCTGGCCTTCACCTATGTGCTGGTCGGGGCCGACTACCGCGTTGCGACGGTCAAGGACGGACTGGGCCAGACCACCAGCTACACGTACGACACCACGGCGCGCAGCACAACAGTCACCGACCCGCTGGGCCTGGTCAGCGTCTACAGCTACGACGCTGCCGGACAACTGACCCAGATCAAGGCCCCGCCGGTGGGCGGCGTGTCGCAGCTCACGCTGTTCAGCTATGACGCCAGCGGCAACGTCACCCTGGTCACGGACCCGCAGGGCTTTGCGGTGACGATGCAGTACGACGCCTACGGCAACCAGACGCTGCAACGCGACGCCGCGGGCAACACGGTCACCCGCACCTTCGACGCACGCAACCAACTGCTCACCGAGACGGTCTACCTTGCGCCCGATCCGGATGGTGCCGGCACCGCGCAGCCGAGCCAGCCTGCCACGACGCGCTACGTGTACGACAGCACGGGCAAGAACCAGCTGAGATTCGTGCTGAGCCCGGAGGGCCGGGTCACCGAATACCGCTACGACAGCTACGGCCAGCGCACGTCCGCACTCCAGTACGCGGCCGGCAAGTACGATGTCTCGGCACTCGGCACCGCCGCCGCGCCGACCGAGGCCGTGCTGGCCACCTGGAGCGCCGCGCAGGACCGCACCCAGGCGAGCCGCACCGACACGGTCTATGACGCGCGGGGCCAGGTGCAGAAGAACACTGTCTTCAGCAAGGTCGATGCCGCCGGCAACGGCATTGCCGATGGCAGCCAGTCGGTCACGCAGTACGTCTACGACCGTGCCGGACTGCTGCTCAGCAGCATCAGCGCCACGGCCGGCACCACCCAGTACACCTATGACGGCAAGGGCCGGCAGCTCTCGGCGCAGAACGCGCTGAGCCAGACCACGCTCACCAGCTACGACGATGCGAACAACAAGACCGTGGTCACCCTGGCCAATGGCCTGACCACGACCAGCGCCTACGACAAGAACGGCCGCCTGGTGAGCGTGACCCAGGGCTCCGCGCTGAACGCGAATCTGGGCACCACCACCAACTACTACGACAAGAGCGGACGCCTCTACCAGCAGGTCGACCCCACGGGTGCGCGCACGGGACGCCTCTATGACGAGGCGGGGCGCCTGGTTGCCGAGATCGACGGCAACAACCGGGTGACCGAATACGTCTACGACAAGAACAACCAGCTCACCCAGAAGATCGTCTACGCCACGGCAGCCAACGCACCTGCGGTCACGGCCTACTTCACCGACCCGAACAGCGCGCCGGTCAACCGGTTGAGCGCCATCCGGCCTGCCAGCAGCGCGTCCGACCAGAAGTCCTGGCGCGTCTACGACAGCGCCGGGCGGCTCGCCCGAACGATCGATGCGGCTGGCGCAGTCACCGACCTGCGCTATGACGGTGGGTCGCGCCTCGTGGGCACCACGCAATACAGCCAGCTCATCGCCACGGCCACCCTTGGCACGGCACCAACGCTTGCCACAACCGCACCAACGGCCAATGCCGCCAGCGACCGGGTCACACGCCGCTTCTACGACAACGACGGGCTGCTGCTGGCCACCCTCGATGCGGAGGGCTACCTGACGGAGTCGCGCTACGACGCCGAGGGCCGCCTGGTCACGCAGGTTTCCTACGCAACGGCCACCGCCGCCGCCCTGCGCGCGACCGGCACGCTCGCGCAACTGATTCCGGCAGCGAATGCGCAGGACCAGACTTCGCGCTGGCTCTACGACGCCCAGGGCCGGGTCCTGGCGCAGATCGACGCCGAAGGCCACATGACCGAGAACGTGTACGACGGCAACGGCAACGTCGCGTCTTCCACGCGCTATGTGGTCCGCGTCGATGCCACCCTGCTCTCGCAGATGACAACGGCCACCACGGTGGCGGCGCTGCGCCCGGCTTCCAGTGCCGGGTTCCAGACGACCGCGATCGTCTACGACAAGCTCAACCGTGTCACGCAGCGCACGAACCATGAGGGAACCGTCTCCCGCTACGAGTACGACAGCGCCGGCAACCTGGTGAAGACCACCAATGCCGTCGGCACGACCGAAGTCCAGACGATCAACGCGCGCTACGACCTCCAGGGGCGCCTTACGGGCGAACTCACCGCCGAAGGCGGCGCGCTGCTCGTCGCCGGCCAGACCCAGGCACAGATCGATGCCGTCTGGTCGCAATACGGGCTCACGCATGCGTACGACGCGGCCGGCCGGCGCCTCGGCACCACCGATGCCTACGGCAACAGAACGCTGTTCTTCTACGACCTGAACGGACGCCTCACCCACAGCGTCAACGCGCTCGGAGAAGTGACCGAGCAGCAGTACGACACGCTGGGCCAGCTCAGCGCGACCATCCGCTACGGCACCCGGCTCGGCAGCACGGCCGGCCTGGCCGGCGGGCTGGTCACCGCGGCGCTGGCGACCGCAATCGACGGCATCAGGAATGCCGCGCTCGACAGCAAGCAGAGCTTCACCTACGCGGTCACCGGAAAACTCGCGAGCAGCACCGACGAACTCGGCAATCTCACCCAGTCCAGCTACAACGCCTTCGGCGACCTGACCGGCCGCACGCAGGCGCTCGGAGGCGGGTCGCAACTGGTCCAGTCGATGTCGGTGGACCGCCGCGGCCTGGTCACGGGCACGGTGCAGGACGCGTCGGGCATCAACGCCATCACGAGTGCCATCTACGACGCATTCGGACGGCTCACGCGCAGCACCGACGCGAACGGCAACGTTCGCCAGCAGAGCTTCGACCGGCTCGGCCGCACGATCACCACGACCGATGCGCTCTCGGGCGTGCGCTCCACCAGCTACGACGCCTTCGACCGCGTGATGACCCAGACCGACGCGCTCGGGCGGGTCACGACCTACACCTACGACAAGACGCTGCGGCGCGTCGTGATCAAGACGCCGGAGAACATCAGCGTTGCCACGGTGTATACGCGCCTCGGCCAGAAGCAGACCGTGGTCGACGGCAACGGCAACACGACGAGCTACAGCTACGACAGGAACGGCAACCTGCTGAGCACCGCCACCGCGCTGGCGACCGCCACCAGCAGCTATGACCGGTCGGGCCGCCTGTCGCAAACGAGGGACGCCAACGGCAACGTCGTGACGCTCGCCTATGACGCGGCCAACCGGCTGCTCACGCGCACCGTCGACCCAACCGGCCTCGCCCTGGCCACCACCTACAAGTACGACGCCAAGGGCCGGCAGATCGAAGTCACCGATCCCAACGGAACGCTCACGCGCATCGTCTACGACCTCAAGGGACAGGTGACCAGCCAGGCCATCGATCCCGCGGGCCTGAACCTCGTCACGCAGTACACCTATGACGCTGCCGGCCACACGCTCACGGTCGTCAATCCGAACGGCGCCACCACCCAGTACAGCTACGACAAGCTGGGCCGGCGCACCCAGGAGCGCATCGATCCCGCCGGGCTGAACATCACCCGCAGCTACGCCTACGACAAGAACGGCAACCTCACCAGCAGCACCGGCGCGAATGGCCAGGTGACCCGCTACGCCTACGACGCCGAGAACAGGCTGGCGTACACGCTCGATCCGGTGGGCGGCCTGCAGCGCATCCGCTACGACGCCGAGGGCCGCGTCGTCCAGACCATCGGATACGCAACCGCCATCGACGCGACGGGCTTGCCGGCGGCGCCGACCATTGCGCAGCTCGATGCCAAGGTGGTGGTCAACGCCGCGCGCGACAGCGTCGAGCACCGCGTGCTCGACAAGGACGGCCGCCAGGTGGCCACCGTCAACGGCCTCGGCGAAGTGGTCAAGTACACCTATGACGCCAATGGCAACGTGATCGAACGCGTGGCTTATGCCAACCGCATCGTCATGGCCAGTTGGACCGCAGGCACGGTGCCCGCGCCCACCGCCGATGCTGCGCGCGACCTGCGCCTGCGCTCGGTCTACGACCAGCTCAACCGCGCCATCTATACGATCGACGGCGTGGGCGCGGTCAAGCGCACGTTCTACGATGCCAAGGGCAACGTCGTCGAGCGCATCGCCTACGCGGTCCCCGTGCCCGTCGCCACGGCCGCCACCGCCGCAGCGCTGGCAGCGGCTGTCGCGCTGGCCACCAACCCGCAGCAAGCGGGCAGCAACCTGCTCACGCAGAGCGAGTTTGCCAATGGCGTAGGCGACGCGTCGGCAAGAGGCGGTGCCGCGACGGCCGCTGCGATGACCGGGTTCGCAGGCGCAATCCGGCTTGCGTCCGACACGGTCAGCAGCTATGCCTACAAGTCGTTCACAACGATTCCCGGTGAGACCTACACGCTGTCGGTAATTGTGGAGATGGAGGATGGTCAGCCGCCATCTTTTGCGAATGCATCCGCCTCGAGCGCCGCAAATTCGTTTGGACTCGCGCTCTTCTCGGGCGCGACCAATCCGACCAACTATGCTGTGCAGAACCTCGGCGGTGGGCGTTATCGCGTGTCGGTCACTGGCGTAGCACCGGCGCCGGGGGCGCACTCGTACTCGGTGGTTTACTTCGGTGCCATCAAATATGCCGGAAACGACACCCGCGCCTTCCGCGTAAGCGGCTACCAGCTCGACCAAGCCAACGCCGCCAGCACCTACACCCCGACCACCACCACACCCGTCGCCCATGTGGCGAGCGGCACACGCGAGCGATTCATCTACGACCGCGCGGACCGGCTCATCTGGCTCGCAGACGGCGTGGGTGCGGTCACCAAGCAGGTCTACGACAAGAACGGCAACCTGCTCAAGACGGTCCAGTACGCCACCGCAATCTCGGGCGGCATGGTCCCGTCTTCCGTCGCAGCCTCCGCCGGCGACCGCATCACCGACCGGGTGTACGACCAGGCCAATCGCCAGACCTTCGTGATCGATGCCACGGGGGCACTGACCGAAGCGGTCTACGACAAGAACGGCAACGTCACCACGCGCTACAGCTATGCCACGCGCATTGCCGTGCCCACGGCCGCCAGCAAGCTGACCGAAGCGCAGGCGAAGGCGGCGCGCGTCTACGACTACGCGGGCGCCGACCGCGTGGAGCGCGCCGCGTTCGACGCGGCAGACCGCAAGATCCTCGGCGTCGATGCCACCGGCGCGGTCACCGAGACGAGCTTCGACGCCGCCGGCAATGCGGTTCGCAGCACCAGCTACGCAACGCTGGTCAATCTCACCTCGCTGCAGGGCAACTGGACGGCCAGCGCCACCACCCTGCGTGCCCTGATCACCGCAAACACGGCTACCGACCGGGTCGTGAAGCGCAGCTTCGACGCGGCCGGCCGCCTGGCCTACAGCGTCGATCCCATGGGCTTCGTCACGCGCACGGCCTACGACGGCCTGAGCCGCATCGTCCAGACCACGGAATACTCGCTGGCGATTCCCGCCGCCACGGCCAACACCGCCGAGGCCATTGCCGCGGCCATCGTGCTGCAGGCGGCGCAGGACCGCACCAACAGCTTCACCTACGACGCCGCAAGCCGGCTGCTCAGCAGCATCGACGCCCTCGGCCTCACCGAAAGCTACGGCTACAACGGCCTCGGACAGAAGGTCACCTTCACCAACAGGAAGGGTTCCGTCTGGACCTACGCCTACGATGCGGGCGGGCGGCTGACGAAGGAGACCTCGCCCGCTGTCGAGGTCACCACCGTGATTCCCGACGCCAGCGGCAAGCTCGTGGTCGACCCGACCCGTTCGGGCAGCGCCGGCATCGTGACCCAGATGACGTACGACGCGCTGGGCAACCTGACGTCGCGCACGGAGGCGGTCGGACGCGCCGAGCAGCGCACCACCAGCTACGAATACGATGCCGTCGGCCACCAGGTCCGGGTGATCTACCCGCCCGTCGGCGTCTACAACCCGGCGGGCGACGCCCTCACGACCAATGGGGCCGGCGGCCTGGCCAGCCGCACCGAGCTGACCAGGACGCTCGACACCCTGACGACCTACAACGTCTTCGGCGAGGCGATCGCCAACCGCGACGTGGCAGGCAGCTTCAGCTACAAGACCTACGATCTTCTCGGCCGGGTCGGCTACGAGGTCGATGCACTGGGCTTCGTCACGGGCTACCAGTACAACGCATGGGGCGAGGTCACCGAGCTCAAGCGCTTTGGCGTCGGGACCACGCTCACCAGCGGCAATCCCGCAAGCCTGAGCGCCGCCCAGGTCAGCGCCGCGGTCAATGCCGCGGGCGTGAATCACGGCGCCGACCGCACGCTCACCACCTCGTACGACCGGGCCGGCCGCGCGGCCAAGGTCGTCGAATCGTCGGCCTATACCTACGACTCCTCCGCAGCGCTGGGCGCGCAGTACGCCACGGCAGGCCGCACGACCGTCAACACCTACAACGCCTTCGGCGACCTCACGCGCATCGGCCTGCTCAAGAATGCCGGGCAGAACACCTGGGTCTACACCAACAACTACTACAACCAGAAGAGCCAGCAGGTCGCAAGCGTCGACGCGCTGGGCTACCTGACGACCCAGGCCTTCGACGGCGCGGGCAACATGACGGTGCGCACCGAGTTTGCCAAGGCCGTCGCGGCATGGAACCCGGCCAGCGCGCCCGCCGCGGTGCCCACGGCAGTGGCGGATGCCGCCAACGACCGCCAGACCATCTTTGCGTTCGACCGCGCAGGCCGCAAGACCAGCGAGACCCGCGTCAGCGTGGAATTCAGCGCGAGCAGCAACGGCACCAGCGCGCGCGCCAACCTCGTCACCAGTTTCGCCTACGACGCGGTCGGCAACCTCACGCGGACAACCGACGCATCGGGCGCCGCCACGTACAGCTACTACGACGCCCTGGGCCGCGTGCGCGCCACGGCCGCGCCTTCGACGAGCAACGGGCTCCTGACGGCCGTCACCAAGTACCAGCGCGACGCCTACGGCAACGTGGCCGTCAAGACCGAGACACACGTCTACAAGTCCAGCACCGGCGCCGATGCGCTTGCGGCCCCCGGGCCCACCACGCTCACCCCGGGCCAGAGCCTGACACCCGGCCAGGGCATCTATTCGCCCGACGGCCGCTACCTGTTCACGCTGCAGACCGACGGCAACCTCGTCGTGTACGACCGCCACGACAACATGCAGGCGTTGTGGAACTCGCAGACCGCGGGCAGCGGCGCCGACAAGTTCACCTTTCAGGCCGATGGCAACCTGGTCCTGTTTGCCGGCACCCAGGCCGTCTGGACGATCAACAAGGCTGGCCAAGGCGGCACGCAGCTGGTCATGCAGGGCGACGGCAACCTCGTGCTCTACACCGCAAGCAATGCGCCGGTGTGGCATCTGAACGCCACGGACAACAACTCGCAGATCAACCCCGACCGCGTCACGTACACCCAGTACGACAAGCTCGGCCACGCCACGCAGAGCACGGACGCCGCGGGCTTCAACCACTACAGCTCCTACGACGCCCTGGGCAACATCGCCAAGGAATGGCAGCTGGTCACCGACGGCGACAACGTCTCGAGCACCCTCTTTCGCGCCTACCAGTACGACAAGCTCGGACAGCAGACGCACGTCATCGACCCGGCCTCCAGGAGCAAGGTCAGCGGCGGAACGGTCACCATCGTCACGCAGGCACAGGCCGGGCTCGTCGACACGGCCATGGAGTACAACGCCTTCGGCGAAATGACTGCCAAGGGCGTGGGCGGCGGGCGCCAGGAATACTTCGACTACGACAATGCCGGCCGCGTCTGGCGGACCAATTCGGGCGACGGCGTCGACAAGGTTGCGCTGTACGACCTCCTGGGCAACCAGACCGCCCAGATCACCAGCTACGGCACGGCCTCGGGCAATGCGGACCTGCGCGCCTTCACCAACCCCGACTCGGTGGCCGTGGCCGACCTGCGCCGCACCGACACGATCTACGACGTGCTCGGCCGCGTCACCTCGACCATCGCTCCCCGGCGCAGCGAATGGACGGGCGGCGCCCAGATCAGCCGCCTGTTCAGCCAGGGCTCCGTCGCCGGGTCGAGCAACCCGACCCGCGACGAGAGCGGCATGGTCAACGGACGCTCGGGCACGAACACGGTCAGCCTCGCCTGGTCGCCGGTGCGCAGCCTCGGCAGCGGCGACATCAAGGTCGTCATGCAGTACACGACCCAGGTCTATCCGCTGACCCCGCCGGTGCTGGACGCCAACGGCAATCCGGTCACGACCGACGAATCGGGCAACCCCTTGCCTCCGCCACAGATGGCCGGCGGCCAGACTCGCGAGCAGACCCGCATCGTCACCAATGCGGCGGAGAACACCAACAGCCTCACGATGACCTGGGAGGACGCCTGGAACGACGCGAACGGCGGCATCGGGCGCGTCACAAAGCTGACCATCTACAAGAAGGATGTGTACGGCAACTGGCAGCCCGTCATCACCGAGGGATCGCTGGGCTACAGCGGCCAGGTCATCGACGTCGATGCGCCGGACGACCTCAGCACCAGCATGCGCATGCAGATCCGTCCGGCAGGCAGCGCCGGCGACACGGGCTGGGTCGATGCGCCTCTGCTGAACTTCGGCGACCTGCTGCGCTACAACGCCAGCGCCCTGCCGCCGGGCAGCTACCAGTACCGCGTGACGCAGACCACCACGGCCGGCGTGGCCAGCGTCACTGCCAGCGGCACCGTGACCCTGACCTCGCCGCCGCTGTCTCTCATCAGCGTTCCGATGGCCTTCTACCAGATGGGGCCCGCGAGCGGCGGCCTGTTCACCTGGTCATCGCCCGGCACATCCGTGGAGCAGGTCTTCCGCTACCGGCTGGCCGGCAGCACGGGCGCCTGGATAACGCAGCCCGTCGCAGCCCGGGGCAACGGCAGGGACGGCGTGGATGTCACGGCGCTGGCCGCGGGCACCTACGACTACGAACTGCTCTGGACCCATGCGGGCGAAGGCGTGCCGTACGCCCACGCAACGGGCCAGATCGCCTCGAGCGGAATCACGCCTCCGAGATGGGTCCCGCCGGTCAACCTGCCGGTGATCACCGGCGCCGCGATACGCACCGTCGGCACCGGCGGCAATGACGAATCGGGCGCCCCGATCGGCACCCCGCTCACGGTCATCGAGTGGCCCTACTCGTCCGTCCTCAACGCCGGCAACGGCGTGACCTTCCAGTACCGGCCGGTGGGCGGCAGCGCCTGGAGTTCGCTGCCCGTGGTCAACCTGGCCGGCAGCAACGAGTCGAGTTTCCCGATCGGCGCGCAGCGGGTCGACATCACCAACCTCGCCGCCGGACGCTACGAATACCGCATTCTGGCAACGCTCACCTCGGGTACAACCACGCAATCGGTCGGCCAGGCAACGGGCATCCTGGACAACCAGAAAACGCCCATCATGGAAACGCGCTCGGGCGTGAACGTGGTGCCGTACCTGGTCCAGGTCGGATCCGATCCGATCTACTCGCTCGACGAGAACGGCAACATCATCTACGAGACGGTCTGGGAAACGCAGTACCAGACCCGAACCGATCCGGTCTACGGGTGGGTGCAGGTGCCGCGCACCGAGGCCTACCAGGTGGCGGTGCAAGGCCCGCCCCAGACAACCACCGACGAGTCGGGCAACGTCGTCGTCGTGCGGGATGCGTGGGGCAACATCCAGTACACCACCGTCTACGAGACGCGCTATCGAACCGTCTACGACAACTACCTGGTCATCACCGGCTGGCAGAACGTGACCTACCCGGTCCAGGTTCCGGTGCAGAAGCCCATCATCCTCGGCTACCAGCCTCGGTATGAAACCCGCTACCAGTACGTGCCCTACACCTACGAGGTGCAGGTCGGCACGACGGCGCCATCGGTCCAGGACAACACCCCGCCCTACACGGCGGGCTACTGGGTGCCGCTCATTCCCGCGCTCTTTGCCTCGAGCACCACCACGGTGGCGGGCAGCGCGGCGGTCAGCCAGAACAACACCAACGGCGCCGACGCGGTACAGACGCCGGCCACGCAGGGCACCAGCAGCTCGCCGCGTCCCGTGGTCAACCAGAACACCGACCGCTGGGGCAACGTGGTCTCGATCAGCGACCCGCGCTCGGCCGGCTGGGTCACCACCTACCGCTACAACGCCAACAATCAGCTCATCGAGCAGAAACAGACCGACGCCAACGGCGTCCAGGGCACCTCGGGCGCCGCCGTGACCCAGCTGTTCTACGACAAGATGGGACGCCAGGTGGCCGTCAAGGATGCCAACGGCAAGATCCAGGGCCAGGTCTACGACGCGCGCGGCAACCTCGTGCAGGAGCTGCATGCCGACGGCGGCGTGATCCGCAACAGCTACAACGTCTTCGGCGACAAGGTCTCGGCCACCGACGCGCTCGCGAGCAACCCCACCCTCACCCGCTTCGCCTACGACAACCTGGGCCGCCTGCTCACCACCACGCGCGGCGTGGTGCAGGTCTTCAACGCCAACACGGCCAACAACATCCCGCAGCTGGTCGACACCCGGGCCATCGTCGAGTCCAGCACCTGGGACCAGGCCGGCCGCAAGCTCAGCCAGACCAATGGCAACGGAGAGACCATCCGCTACGCCTACGACCTGCAGGGCCGCGTGGTGCGCACCATCCAGCCCATGGGCCAGAGCACCAAGACGGCCTACGACGCGCTGGGCAACAAGATCGCCGAGGTCGACGGCAACGGCTACATGGCCACCTGGAGCTACAGCTACTTCGGCAAGGTGCTCACGCACACCGACTTCGGCGGCCGTGCCTACACCTACACCTACGACAAGGCCGGCCAGCTCACCTTCGACAGCGGCGCCAACCGCGAGTACACCTACAACATCGAAGGCCTGCTGGCGCGCACCTACGACCGCACCACGGGCCAGGACGCCCGCTACGAGTACGACCTGGCCGGCAACCGCGTGCGCGAGTGGTTCGCCCAGGGCGGCGTGGTCTACAAGGACAACCACATCGCCTACGACGCCCTGGGCCGCATGCGCTGGGTGGCCGACGGGCGCGCGTTCGTGAACATCGAGTACGACAAGGTCGGCAACCGCACCCGCATCAAGACCCACGTGCTCGACCAGGACACCAGCCTGGACAGCGACCTGTACTTCCAGTACGACGCGATGAACCGCCAGACGGTGGTCAACGCGGTCGATGCCGCCGGCAACCTGGGCGGCCAGGGCCACCGCATCGCCTACGACCACAACGGCAACCGCACCAGCGACACCTGGTGGGGCAACCGCGTGCTCACGGTGGACGGCCAGAGCCAGATCGTGGGCTTCGACGAGGCCGGCGCGGCCATCTACAGCACCACCGCCAAGCAGTACGTCACCAGCCAGGGCTACACCACCGAGGCCTACCGCTACGACGCGCTCGCTCGCCTGGCCAGCGTGGTGCGCGACGGCGTGCAGACCGACGTGCGCCTGTACGACGGCGCCAGCCGCGTGGTGCAGACCGGCCCCGCGGGCACCCTGCCCGTGGGCTATGTCAACGCCCTGCTGGGCACCACCTGGAACGGCCAGACCCTGGCGGGCACGGGCAGCGAGACGCGCATCAGCGCCTACAACGCCAACGGCCAGATCACGCGCCAGGACGTGTTCGACAGCCAGAACGCGCGCAAGTACACCATCGGCTACGGCGCGCTGGCCGCGCCGATCGTGCCGGGCATGGGCACGGCCGGCGGCTACGACGGCGCGGGCAACCTGCTGGGCTACACGGTGTGGAATTTCCTGGGCCAGAGCAGCGTGACGAACTACGCCAACACCTACTCGCGCGCCGAGGGCTACCGCCAGACGGCCACCGTGGGCACGAGCAACGTGACCCTGCCGGGGGGCACGAACTGGTACTACGGCAACGGCAACGAGCTGACAGGCGTGGGCGACGTGACGCAGCCGCTGAACAACCGCACGTTCGTGAGCGACATGGAGGGCAACATCCTGTCCTCGCGCTACCTGGCCTCGGGCGAGGAGCAGCGCCAGCTGGTGGTCAATGGCGAGGTGCTGGGGCAGTACGGGCGCATCCGCGATGCGAACAACCCGAGCGCGCCCAACGGGGTGCCGCTGTTCCAGACGAAGGCGGAGTTCAATTTCGGGTACCGGCCGATCGATGGGAGCTATCCGTCGGCCAGCCCGGGCACGTACGCGGTGAGCGCGGGCGACACGCTGCAGAGCATTGCGCGCGGGGCCTATGGCGACGAGGGGCTGTGGTACCTGATCGCGGATGCCAACGGGCTGTCGGGCAATGCGGACCTGAAGTCGGGCCAGGTGCTGACGATTCCCACCAAGGTGGGGGCGGCGAACAACGCGAACAGCTTCAAGCCGTATGACCCGAGCATGGTGGTGGGGGATACCAATCCGAACATGCCGATGCCGCAGGCCAAGGAAGGCGGTGGATGCGGGGGGTTGGGGCAGATCATCGTCGCGGTTGTGGCGGTTGTCGTCGCATTCTTCACCCAGCAGTGGTACTTGGTGAATGTCGCGGGCTACGGGAGCACCGCTGCTGCGATCGGCGCCGGTGCATACGGCAGCCTGGCGGCCGCCGGGGCTGTGGCCGGTGCGGTCGGTTCGATTGCAAGCCAGGTGGTAGGTGTTGCGATTGGCGCGCAGGACAGTTTCAGTTGGAAGGGCGTCGCGCTGGGGGCCATCGGTGGCGGTGTGGCCGGTGGCCTCAGTGGCGCCGGCTTGCTGCCTCAAACGGAGAGCGCCTTCCTCAACGGTGCGATCCGAGGCGCGGTCAGCAATGCGGCAAGCCAGGGCATTGCGGTGGTCACAGGGCTGCAGTCGAAGTTCGACTGGAAGAGCGTCGCGGCCTCCGCCATCGGCGGGGGCGTGGCACAAGGGTTGAATTCGGCCATGGGGTATGACCTCAAGACCATGCCTTTCGACTTCGGCAAGAGCTTCGTGTCGGGCTTTGGCGGGGCGCTGACTTCGGCAGTGGTTCGCGGGGGCAAGGTCAGTGGCGCCCAGGTGGCTGCGGATGCCTTCGGGAACATCATCGGCGATAGCCTGGCAGCGGCCAACAGCAGCATTCCAGGCCCGGTCGGTGCCGAAGAAAGGTCGCGCATCATGGGGTACTTTGCTGACAGGCCGGCCCTAGGCAATTACGGTGCAGCAGCGGGACAGAACCACGGCTTGTCGATGGCCGCAGAACAGCGCTTGCAGACCGGGCAGACGGTGAGCGATGCGTACGGGCCAGTGAACTCGTTCGATCCGACGGCTGACAGGTTGTCGCTCAGTTCGGGGCCCAATGCCGCCGATTCCATGCGCGTCTACGTCAAACCCGATGGCACACGCGTCATCGTGATTGGGGACGGCAGCACGCCGGGGTCTGGAGGTGGAAGTATCGGCTCGCGCGGCACTGTCGGACGTGGCGAACTGTCCAGTTCGGCCATGTATGCAGCTGGTGCAGGCGACATCCGTGAGACGGTGACGCCGATCACGGGCGACGGCGACAACGTGTACATGGACAGTCGGGGCGTGACCCATGTCGAAAGCCGTCGCATGACCGCAGCTGAGATGGCAGCATTCGATGCTGAAAACGGTCTTGGGCCATTTGGTCCGACGTCCATATCCACAAGCACCGCCACGCCAACAGGCCCGGTCGAAGGTTTCTTTACCTTTAATCCTGCAGGTCGATTCGCCAAGGGCGCGGCCAGCACCGCGTATGACGCGTGGACGGCCTTGCCAAGGGCGGTGATTGGTGTGGGCAAACTGGCGGGCGATGCCGTGGGCTATGCCAGCAATGCGCTCTTCCCGCAACGCAGTGTGCTCACCGGCGAGTCGATTCCATATCAGCCGAGCAGCGGTCTGATTCAGAGCATTCAGCGCAATGGTCTAGCCGGCACGGTGGGCGGTGGCATCGTTGGTACAGTGCGCAATGCGCCTGGGATCGGCCTCGTCGGTTCTCTCTATGCTCCAAATCGAGACTGGGGCAACGTAGGGGCGCAGGCTTTCAACACTACAGTGGCCGGTGCTGGGGCGGTGGCCAGTTTACGCGGGAGTAATACAGTCACGCTCTACAGAGTAGATGACGCAGGCTTTGCGCCGCGCATCTCTGCGGATGGCGCAATCCCTGTTGTGACTACCGGTGCAGGAAATGAACGGGCCTTGTTTGTCAACATTGGACAGCCACTCAGGGCTCAAGAGTTTGCATTAATAAATAGAGGTGGTAATGCCACCATTACGGCAGTAGAAGTCGACGCTTCGCTTCTCGAAAAATTGAGGTCTACCGCTGTTTACGACAAGAGTGACGCCGCAAGATTAAATCCAACCGCACCTTTGAGGGTGGATATAAATAAGGCTCCAGATCAGTTTGGCCTACGAACATCGGAACAGATCCAATGGTTGAGAGATACCCTCAGGCCTTCTACAATCAGAATAATTGACCCTCGAGATTTAAAATAAAGGAAAAAATTGACCAAGGTTTTTATCATTCCATTTCACGTCAAAAGAATGGAAACCTCAATCATGCCCTCCAATCTCAAGGCGGCATATGTCAGCTGCTATGTTGCTGGCGATAACTACATCGAGGCCTCGGAAAAATCGCTTAAAAAGCTTATTTCAGACGGACTTCATCCAGAAGAAATTTTGCAACCAATTCATGTAATGGATTCGAAGGACTGGACTCGACACGTCGATGAAAAATGGAATGCATTTTCTGCATCTTTGCCTACTCAAGCCGAATTTGAGAAGGCAATCAAAGAGGGTCAAATTGTGTATGGTCCATTTGGCTCATACAGCTAAAGGCTAAATTTTCATCGAAATTGATTGCAAAAGTCAGCTTATCTTCAGGTATCCAATCGACGCGCCGATTCCTTTTGCTGCTCGTGCCTAGCAATCTAAATCTTCTCCTCCAATTTGACTATCTTCAAGTCCGGGTACGGCCGTTCCTCGGGCAGCTCGGCATATGCCGCGCTTATTTCTTGGGCCAGAACTAATGAATGGACGCGATGAGCGAGCGCGGTTGCATCGGTAATCTTTCGAATCCACTGTCGCACATATAGCTCTACCGCGTCCTTATTTAGTCCAATTTGAATGGCACGATGCTCAAGCGGTTGCAAGAGCACATCACGCTCCGGGTCCCATTGGATACGCACGGGTGAATTGCTCTTCAACTTGACCCACTCCTCCTTGCTCATGAACCTATCGGGGTGGCTCAAGCAACTGTTGGATAGAGCCCACTCGAACCCTTCGCGCGTAATGTCGATCGCCAGAATGCGCTTCTGATCCTCGTCCTTCAATCCCCAGCCGGACCGATACATCATCCAAAGAAAGGAGGGCTTGATCCACGTCATTCGCTCCATCTTGAATGGTGGCGAAACGAAAGTGCCGTGAGCCAATGCAGAATCGGCTATCTCATCCGAAAACGCTTGGTAGACCCGAATCGTGCTGGCGTCGTATGTCGCGCGGATTTGCTGGTGGGGAATAAGGCTGGCCTTCGGATGGCTCGCCGTGTCAGGCGAGAGTTGCTTAAGGCGTTCAAGCAGGCGTGATTCGATGACAGTCATGAGGAGGTTCCTTTCTCGGGAAAGCGGCTCTTCGGTTGTACCTCAGGTCTTGCTCGACGCTCAGCTTTGTAACGCAAAGGCCTCGATACGGCGGGTATGCAGGGCCCGCTGCTCCTTCGGCCACTAGAACTGCGATTGCACGCGCGAGTACTAAATGCCGTTGGCAGTGCATTGGGAGACAGCCTTGCTGGGGCAACGGAGACCATCCGCTACACCTACAACATCGAAGGCCTGCTGGCACGCACCTACGACCGCACCACGGGCCAGGACGCCCGCTACGAGTACGACCTGGCCGGCAACCGCGTGCGCGAGTGGTTCGCCCAGGGCGGCGTGGTCTACAAGGACAACCACATCGCCTACGACGCCCTGGGCCGCATGCGCTGGGTGGCCGACGGGCGCGCGTTCGTGAACATCGAGTACGACAAGGTCGGCAACCGCACCCGCATCAAGACCCACGTGCTCGACCAGGACACCAGCCTGGACAGCGACCTGTACTTCCAGTACGACGCGATGAACCGCCAGACGGTGGTCAACGCGGTCGATGCCGCCGGCAACCTGGGCGGCCAGGGCCACCGCATCGCCTACGACCACAACGGCAACCGCACCAGCGACACCTGGTGGGGCAACCGCGTGCTCACGGTGGACGGCCAGAGCCAGATCATCGGCTACGACGAGGCCGGCGCGGCCATCTACAGCACCACCGCCAAGCAATACGTCACCAGCCAGGGCTACACCACCGAGGCCTACCGCTACGACGCGCTCGCTCGCCTGGCCAGCGTGGTGCGCGACGGCGTGCAGACCGACGTGCGCCTGTACGACGGCGCCAGCCGCGTGGTGCAGACCGGCCCCGCGGGCACCCTGCCCGTGGGCTATGTCAACGCCCTGCTGGGCACCACCTGGAACGGCCAGACCCTGGCGGGCACGGGCAGCGAGACGCGCATCAGCGCCTACAACGCCAACGGCCAGATCACGCGCTAGGACGTGTTCGACAGCCAGAAGCATCGGAGGCTGGTCGCCACGCCGTGTTGCCAACGCAAGCCTTTGCGATGATCGAGATCACCGGCACCGCACTCGCACTACCCTTCATCAACCGAAGGCTTTGCCCACACCCAACTCCGCGCGACAATCCACCCTGCGGCGGCCGCACCGCTTGCGAATTTCCTGCCTCGACACCTCGCCAACCGTGAATGCTCGATGCACAACAACCAACCGAAGACCGATCGATGCAAAGCTCAGAACTGAATTCGTTCGATGCCCTGATGTCCAGCGCCATGGCAGCAAGCCAGGTCAATGACGGCCCGCAAGCCATCGATTTGTTCCAGCAGGCCAGCGCTGCCGACCCGGGCGCCGCCCTGCCCCAGTTTCTGCTGGGTGCGGAGTTCGCGGCGCTGGGCGACATGACGCAGGCCGAAGCCGCTTTTGCCAATGCAACGCGGCTGGCTCCTGGCTTCCCGATGGCTCGCTACCAGCTCGGCCTTCTGCAGTTCAGCTCCGGCCGCGCAGCCATCGCGCTGCTCACCTGGCAGCCGCTGCTCGATCTGCCGGCTGCCGATCCCCTGCCGCATTTCGTCAATGGCTTTGCGGCCCTTGCGCAAGACCGTTTCGACGAAGCCCTCCGGCACTACGAACAAGGGCTGGCGCTCAACACCACGAACGAAGCACTGTCGGGCGATATCGAAAAAGTCGTGGCTGGCATCAAGGCCCTGGTCGAGAGTTCCGCCGCCGCGGCGCCCGATGCCGGCACGGCCGACGACGAGGCCTCGAACCACGTGCTGCTGGCCAACTACCATCAGCAGGGCCGCGCGCATTGATTGATCTGCAACGCATCTGCACGCCTTGGCCATGATCGATCCAACGACGCAGCTCGCCGCGATGATTCGTGCGCAGTTCGGCGCGCAGTTTCGGGCGCAGGCCCAGGCCAGGGAGCGCGGCGTGGCCGGGCGCGAAGCCCCCCACGATGCGCGGACAACGGCCGGCGGCAAGCTGCAGCCGCAGTCGCCCTCCCCCGCATCGAACAGCAGCGACGCAGAGATCCAGCAGATGGTGGCGCTGCGCGTACGTGCGCTGTCGCCAGACGATCCGCAGCGGCAGCGCAAGGCCTTCCGGCTGTTTCTCGAATCGGTGCTGATGCAGGCGTTCGGCCGCGAGCGGCTCGACGACAGGGGATTCGACCAGATGGTCGACGCGGTTCTGGAGCGGATGGAAGGCGATGCCGAGCTGCACGCCGCCTTGCGCGAAGCGGGCGATCTTCTGCTGGCGGATGCACAGCCTGGGCCAGGCCCCTCGCGCTAGCGTTTCGGCCGGCGCGGTCGCGATCGCGACCGCGCGCGAATCAATCCATCAGTCGTTCGCTTCCGGTGGCGCATCGGACGATGCGAACAGGTCGCCCATGTCCCCGCCAAGCGGGCCGGGTCTTCCCCCCATCAAGCGCCGCGCAAAGCGCTGCACGTCCTTCGCGTCCTTGACTTCGCCGCTCAGCAGCGCCTGGGCATAGCGCCCCGACAGGTTGGCCTTGTCGAGCCGCAGTGCGAACTCGGCGTGCTCTTGCGCTTCCGTGCGCAGCGACTGCATGGCCAGCACGACCGCGAGGCCGCCGTGGCTTTCCGCAAAGTTGCGGTCGAGCACCAGCGCGGTCTCGAAGCTCTCGCGCGCACCCGCCAGATCGCCCTGCAGGATCTGCGTCCATCCCAGGCCATGCCAGGTGCCGATGTGCTGCGCCATGACGGCCAGCGCCTGCCGGAAAGCGCTGTGCGCACCGTTCAGGTCGCCCGCCAGCAAGGCGGCAAACCCGCGCGTCGACCAGGCACGGCCGTCACCCGGATGGCGCTGCAGGGCGGCATCGGCAAACTGGCTGGCGCCAGCGGCATCGCGTGCGGCCAGCGCCAGCGAGGCCTTGGTGACAAAGGCCTCCACCGGCTGCTCGGCAGGTGTTCCCGCGGCAAGGCTGGCATTCGACCAGCGCTCGGCGGCGGCAAAGTCCGAGGCGTCGATGGCGATCAGGCTTGCAATGCCTGCCGCCTGCGGATCGAGCCGGCCTTGTTGCTCGGCGCCAGCGGTCCAGGCCATTGCACGCTCGAGCTGGCTGTCGTGATGCAGCGAACGCAGCCACAGCTGCTGCAGGGCGCGTGCCGCAACGGGGGCATCGCTCGTCGACGGCGCAGCCTGCGCCTCGAGCGCCGGCGCAAGGCGAGTGACGCATTCCGCGTGGCGGCCTCGCCTCAGTTCGATGAAGGCCAGGTTGTGCAGCAGCACGTCTGCAAAACCGGGCGGCGGCTGGGGCGTGCCGGCCAAGGCCTCGAGCACGGCCAGCGCCTCGTCGTAGCGTTGCTGGGCGAGCCAGAAATCGCCTTCGCGCAGGCGCCATGCCAGCGTGTCGGCCTGCAGCGATTGGGCATGCCGCAGATGAAATTCCGCGCGCTCCCATTCACCGCAGGACAGCGCAGTCTCGAAGGCATCGATGAGCAGCGCATTGTTCGACGGGTCTTCGCGCAGAAAGCCGTCGAGCCGGTCGAGGCGCCGGAGCGCGGCCACGACGCGTGGATCGTCCCGCAGCGAGGGGGAGGCAGCAGTGGTTGCGGTGGTGTCTGTCATGGGAAGGAATGAATGGGGTTGTCCGGGCCAGGCGCTCGTGTCACCACGAGACGTCCAGGCGTCCATCTTTGCTCAGCAACTCGCGCAGGCGCAGCAGCCCCTGGCGGTGCAACTGCGAAACGCGGCCGCGCGTGACTTTCATGAGCGTTGCGATTTCGTCGAACGGCACATCTTTCAGGTAGTGCTGGTCGATGACCGTCTTCTGCTGTTCGCTGAGCCGGTCCAACAGGCCGCGCAGCACGGTGCCCAACTGAAGGATCTCGGTCTTGCGGAAGTAGCTCACTTCGGGCGAAGGTGCGCAGGCGTGGTCCTGGTCGTCGAACGCCTCGGCGTCGACCATGCCGGTGCCTTCGAGCAGCACGCCCAGCGCAATGCCAATGCCGACTTCAGCCAGGTACTTGAAGAGCTTGTCAGGGCTGCGCGGCGACGCGGCCGCGCCTGCCTCTGCCTTCTCGCCCGTTTCTTGCGCCTCGTCCGCGGCCGCTTCCTTGATTGCGTCCATCCGCTCCTGGCGCAGGCGCATCCTGACGTTGATCTGCTGGTTCTTCTCGGTGAGGCGGATCAGCCCGTTGAGCATCGAGCCTTGCAGGCGCTTGTTGGCGAAGGTCTTGAACTGCGCCCCCTGGGCCGGGTCGAAGCGGTCGATCGCCTCGATGAGGCCGATGCGCGCAAGCTGCAGGTAGTCGTCAAACTCGACGTCGTCGTGGGTGCGCCGCCCGTAGAGGGTGGCGGCCATCATTCGCGCATAGGGCAGATAGTGCCTGACGAGTTCGTCGCGCACGGCGTCGTCGCGGTCCTTGCGCCAGCGCTCCCAGAGCGCGCCTGCGAGGTCGGGCGACGCAGGCACGGCCTCGGCAGGCGCAGCCGCATCTGCGGCCAGGCCGAAGAACGGCTGGGCAGCGGGCGGCGGTGCGGAACTCAGGCGTGACATGGCGCGATTCGGTGCGGCTCGGTACGGTGTGCGTCAGTGAAAGCTGCCCACCAGGGCCTTGAGCACGAGGCTCCAGCCATCGACCAGGATGAACATCAGTATCTTGAGCGGCAACGCAATGGTGGTCGGCGGCATCATCATCATGCCGAGCGCCATGAGAATGCTCGATACGATCAGGTCGATCAAGAGGAACGGCAGAAAGATCACGAAACCGATCTGGAACGCCGCACGCAGCTCCGACAGCATGAACGACGGAATGAGCTGAACGTTGCTGATGTCTTCCATCGACTTGGGCGTGGGCGCCTTCGACAGCTCGACCATCAGCGCCAGGTCGGCCTCGCGCGTCTGGCGGACCATGAACTCGCGCAGCGGCGCAATGCCCTTGCCATAGCCGTCCTGCATCGAGAGCTTGCCTGCCATGAAAGGCTCGAACGCATCCTGGTTGACCTTCTGCAGCACCGGGGACATGGTGAACAGCGTCAGAAAAAGCGCAAGGCCGATGAGCACGGTGTTGGGCGGCGTCTCGTTCATGCCGATGGCATGGCGCAGCATCGACAGCACGACGATGATGCGCAGAAAGCTGGTGAGGCAGACCAGCAGCGCGGGCAGGATCGCCAGCACGGTGAGCCCGAGCACCACGCGCAGGGCCTGGGCGGTTTCGGTGGCTGGCGTGGCAGCGGCCACGACCGGCGGTGCAACCTTAGCCGTGGACCGGGGCCGCGGTGGCGTGGCGGCGGGCAGCGCAGGCCTTGGCGTAGAAGGCGGCGAGGCCGAGGTGGGCGGCGCGGTTGTCGAGGTCGCCTCTGCCGCAGGGGCGATCTCCGGTGCGGCTTCGGCCGCCGTTCCGGGCGCAGGCAGGTTCGCAGGCTCCGAGGAACTCGTCTCTTCGGGCGTCTGCGCCATGGCGTTGCCGGCAGGCCAGCCGATCAGGCCAGTCATCAACAGGGCCACGGCAAGAACCAAACACCACAGCCGCGGCATGCGAGGGCCGCACATGGGTGCCGCGTGCATCATCGAATGTCCCCGGGCACCAGCGGCGCGGCTTCATCGCCGCCCACGGACGATGGAGACTCCGCAAGCACCTGGATGGATTGATCGGTGCACCCCAGCAGCAGGCGCTTGCCGTTCCACACCACCACGTGAAGGCTGTGGCGCGGTGACAGGTACGTGCTCGACACGCGCTGAATCTCGGCGGACGACCCCGTATCGAGCAGGCCGCCGAGCCGGGGCCACCAGCTGCCGGTTGGCTTTCCCGTCGACCTGGCCTTTCGGCGCACCGCGACCACGCCGTACGCCAGCATTGCGCCCACCACAAGAATGGCGACCCACCAACGCTCGCCCGCGTCCGAGTCCAGCGCGCCCGGCGGATCCCGCTTGACCGGAATGCTGGACGGCAAGCTGGTGCTGCCGCTCGATGCAGCTGCGCCGCCCTGCCCTTGCTGCGCACTGGCCGGCACGGCGCACAGCAGCCCCGCCAGGACGGCCAAGCACGCCAGGGCCCACCGGCACGCGACGGCTCGATGGGCCGCGGAAAACCGCGGCTGCGCTCGATTCATCCCTCAGCTTCCCGACGTCAGGCCCAGCGCCACCGGCAGTTCGGTGATGCGAACCGCAAAGTGCCCGTCGACCGCCACCAGCTGGCCGCGCGCGACCACCTTGCCCTCGATGGTCAGGTCCACCGGGTGGTCGATCTCCCGGTCGAGCCGCAGCACCTGGTGCTCCTTGGCACCGAGCAATTCGCCGACGGAAAGGCTGACCTCGCCCACGCAGACCTGCAGCCTGGCCTTGATCTGGTGAAGCGGATTCCAGTCCTTGAGGATCGACGCATCGCCGCCCTGGTTGGCGGCATCGCCCTCGCCGCCGGCATGCAGGTCCGGCAGCGCAATGATCTGCGCGGTGGGCAGGTTGCCCGCGCCTTGCGCAACGCGCGTCCTGCCCTCGCCCCGCGTTTCGACTGCGCCGGTGGATGCGCCGACACGGTTGTCGGTGGCGGTTCCTTCCAAGGCTTGGGTCATTGTTCTCTTTCCTTCGATTGTTGAGTGTTCATGCGCAGGCCCGTGCCTGCTGCGGGAGGAGCGGACACGGCCAGCTCGATGGCCATTCGCCCGTCGCTTTGCCCAAGCCAGCCGTCGCATACCCGCCCACCATCTGCGCCGACCACGTGCGCCGGGGCATCGAGCAGATGCTCGAGCGGAACCACGTCGTCGACCCGCAGCTCCTGAAGCTGCCCCAGGTTGAGCTCGGCCCCCTTGAGCATGACGCGCAGCGCCACGCGCCGATCGGCCAGGGCCTGGTCCAGAGGCTCTTTCGGCAACAGGTGATCGCCGGAGCGCAGGGGCGGCCTGGCTGCCGCCGGCTCGCTTGCGAGCACGGCTGCAACGGCACCATGCGGCAAGCCGAGCCGCCAGACACCGCCGCACCATGGCCAATGCACGCTGAGCGCGCCGGACCAGGGATTGGAGAGCGCGTTGCCTTCGCGCGAGCCTTCGGTCTGCTGAGGCTCGAGTCCGAATCCCGCCAGCAAGACTTCGATGCGGCGCAACCAGTCGGCCCAGGCGGCCCGCGCGACAGCAGTGGCGATCCGGGCGGTGCCTTGCGCCGATCCAGCGGCTCCGCCCGCGTCGGACGCGAACATGCGGCCGGCAATGGCGCGCAGCGCTGCGGCTGATGCGTCGGGCGCCGCAACTGTCATGGCTTCGAGGCCCGGCAAGCTCGCAGGCACGCGGCGCTCCGCTGCGGCAAACGCCCAGCAGGCCATGTCTTCCGACGCCGCCAGTCCGGTGGTGCGGCCGGGCTCGTCCACGTGGATTTCCGGTTCCGCCGGCAAATCCTCGCGCGCGGGAAGCCACTCGTCGCTCCACGCCCGATGAAGCGCGGCAAGCCGCAGGCGCAGCGCCTCCTTTTGGCTGCCTTGCCAGCTTCGCAGGGGCCGAGCCCTGCGCGCCGACTCGGCAAGATCGAGAAGTGAGGAGTCGTTCATTTGCTCTTCATCGAGAACAGTTCCTGCAGCATGTCGTTGGCCGTCGAGATGATTTGCGAACTGGCCTGGTAGCCGCGTTGCATGATCACCAGGTCGCTGAATTCCTGCGACAGGTCGACGTTCGAGATCTCGACCCGCCCGGCGCTGACCTTGCCAAAGGCGCCTTCGCCCGCCACGCCCAAGTGCCACGCGTTCTCGTCCAGCTGTTCGAACTGGTTGTCGCCCAGCGATCCCACGGCGTCGGGCGAGTCGAAGCGCGCAAGGGCCAGGCGCGCACCCTTGACGGTCGAGCCATTCGAATAGTTCAGCGTGAGGTTTCCGTCGGCATCGAACGTGGTGCCGCTCAGCGCGCCCGGGCCAATGCCGTCCTGCGAATCGACCTTGAGCGAGGTCTGCCCCGCAAAAAGAACGACATCGGAACTGAAATCCAGCGTCAACGCCATCGGTGGCTGCCCCGCCGGGGCATAGGCCGCTTGCATCTTCGCGGTCTCGGGTGTGGGCTTGCCGCCGACAAATACCATCTGCCCGGTGCTCACGACCGTGGTGCCTTCCATGAGCTCGACCTTCATCGTGGTGCCGCTCTGGGTCGCACTGACGACCGAGAATTTCATGGTCAGCGTGTGGCTGGCACCGCTGGCATCCACGACGGCGATGCCGCCGATGGTCTGCTCGGTGACCGTGTTCGACAGGTTGCCCGAAAACTCCACGCGGGAAGTGGGACGGCCCAGGCTCATCATCTGGCCCGCCAGGGTGATGGCCACCAGGCCGCCGCGGTCGTCCAGGCCCATGACCTTCTCGCCGTTGACCCGGCTCACCAGCGTGCCGTCGGCATCGAACTTGAACTGGCCGGCCCGCGTATAGGTGGTCTTCCCGTTCGCGTCCTGCAGGGCGAACAGGCCCTGGCCGTCGACGGCCATGTCCAGGTCGTTGCCGGTCTGGCGCAACTCGCCTTGCTTGAACGACAGCGATGTTCCGGCCGTGCTGAGGCCAAAGCCGACCTGGTCCCGGTTCTGGCTGGTGCTGCCGCCGCCCAGGTTGCCGCCGCTGTAGAACATGTCGGCGAACTGGAGGCTGGAGCTCTTGAAGCCCGGCGTGTTGATGTTGGCCGTGTTGTTGGCAATGACGCGCAGTCCGCGCGAATAGCCCAGCAGCCCGGTCATTCCGACATAGATGGATTCAAGCATGGGTCATCCTTCGAAGTTTGAGGCCGCTGCGCTCAGCGCACGGCCGCGAGCTGGCTCAGCGAGATGTTTTCCAGCATGGCGCCTGCGGCCGTGCGAACGGTCAAGAGAGGCGCATCGCCCGACAGCGAAAGCGCGCTCACCGTGCCGGTGACGGCGCCGGTCGGCGTGTTGACGTCAACCGTCTTTCCGATCAGTCCCACCGACTGGAGCGCGGCCTGGTTGGTGATCAGCGTCTCGATCTTGTTGTTGAGCTGCTGCGTCTGCTCCAGGCTCGTGAACTGCGCCATCTGCGCCATGAACTCCTGGTTGTCCATGGGCTTCAGGGGGTCCTGGTAGGTGAGCTGCGTGAGCAGGATCTTGAGGAAATCCTCCATGCCCAGGCTGCTGGCCTGGAGGTTGGTTGCAGCGGAACCGCTAATTGCATCGATGGCCATCACGCCTCCTTGGGGTCAATTGAATCGAACGTACTTGAGTGGCTGTCGCCCGGCATTGCGACGCCGTCGCGCCAGACCAGGCGGCCGTTGCACACCACCTGATGCAGGCGCTGGCCGCGCTCGCGCATGCCGCGCTCGAGGTCGGACACGAGCCGCGGCAGCATCGAAACCAGCGTCTGGTCGTCCGCGCGCATGGCGATCCAGACGGCCTGCCCGCGCAGCCTCGTTTCTTCATGCAGCCGAAGCGGCGCAAGCAAGGTTTCGGCTGCCGCCTGGGGCGCTGCCGCGGCATCCGCCGCCTCGTCCTGCGAAGCGGCGGCCTCCGGGGCAGAAGCCGCAGCGGCATGCGGCGCCAGGCGTTCGAAGGTTCGAACGCCGAGGCGCAATCTGCTTTCCGCGGCCGAATCGAACTCGGGTACGGGTTGCCGTTCCACAAGAGCTCTTGCCCCCGGGCCCTGCGCCGGAAGGCCCGCAACCGTTTCGCCGTTGAGGGACATCCACGGGCTGCCCTGCAAAGCCGGTCGCAAGGCGGCCACCGATACGCCAAGGGCTGGCGGCAGCGTTTTTTCCTGTGCGGGACCATGGCTTTTTTCGCGGTGCTGTTCGCGGCTCTTGTCCTGGGGGCTTTGCTGCGGCCTCTTGCTGGCAGGCGCCGAAGCCTCCTGCGTGTCCGCCGCGCCCGGCTTGAACCAGCCTGCCAGCTGCGCCCGTTCCATCTCGCGCTGCCAGGCGAGCTGCCGCTGCGCCGCCTCGTCGCCCGTTGCGGCTGCCTGCGGCATGTTGCGCCGCGCCGACAAAGCCGTGCCGGATGGCGCTGCGATGTTGTCGGCGGGCGTCATTCGCCTGCTCCGGTCGCAGCGTGTGTGAAAGCCGCCCGTGCAAGCCAGTCGCGGTCCTGCTCGTTGCTGGCGCGCTGGCGCACTTCGTCCGCGTATTCGGTCAATGCATTCTCCTTGTGCCGGGTCAGCCCCTCGAGGCGCATCTGCTGCTCCAGGCACTCCCGGCGCAAGCGGTCGCGGGCCAGGCGCTGTTCCTCGCGCTGTGCATCGAGTTGCGCCCACTGGCCGCGCAGCTGCGCCAGATACGCCAGGGTCCGCCTGTGAGCCGCGGGATCGAGGCGCTCGAGCAGCGCCTGGCCGACCGTCCGGGCCTGCTCGTCATGCGTCTTGAGCATCTGCGCCATCCGCGCCTCGGTGCCGGCCAGCACCTGCTGAGCCTGCGCGAGTTCCGCCATCGACTTGTCCAGCCGCCACTGCTGCCGCTGGCGAACAGGCTCGAGCGAATAGACAAAGCCGCGCACGTCGACGTCGCGCACCGCCGCGGAGGGAGCCGTGGTGCTGGCACTCATGGTTTTGCAGCCGGCGCCAGGATGGCGCGCAGGTCGTGGATCGCTTCCATGCGGCCCACGCCACCCACGCTTTGCCGCAGCCATGCCTGGAGCCCGGGCTCGGTGTCGATGGCCCGGTCCAGTTCGGCATTGGCACCCTTCTCGTAGGCACCGATGTCGATCATCTGGCGGTTGCGCTCCAGCACGGCCAGGTGCTGCATTGCCGCCACTGCCAGCGAGCGCTGGGCCTCGTCCGCCAGTTCGGGCATGAGGCGGCTCACGCTCTTGAGCACGTCGATGGCCGGGTAGTGTCCGCGGTGCGCCAGTTGCCGTGACAGCACGATGTGTCCGTCGAGAATGGCGCGCAGCGCATCCGACACCGGCTCGTTGAGGTCGTCGCCCTCGACCAGCACGGTGAGCAGCGCGGTGATCGACCCGCCGCCTGGCGCCATGCCGCAACGCTCGCAAAGCTCCGGCAGTTCGGCGAACACCGAGGGCGTATAGCCGCGTGCGGTCGGCGGCTCGCCGGCCGAGAGCCCCACTTCGCGCCGTGCCATGGCAAAGCGGGTGATCGAATCCATGGTGAGCAGCACGTTTCGGCCCTCGTCGCGAAAGTACTCCGCGATGGAGAGCGCCGCATAGGCCGCGCGCAGCCGGGCCAGCGCGGGCTGGTCGGAGGTCGCCACCACGACGACCGAACGCGCGAGGCCTTCCGGTCCGAGCTGCTTCTCGATGAACTCGCGCACCTCGCGGCCGCGCTCGCCGATGAGCGCGATCACGTTGATGCCGCCGCTCCCGTCCGCGCCGCCCTGCGCCTTGACGTGACGCGCCAGCAGGCCCAGCAGCGTGCTCTTGCCGACACCGCTTCCGGCAAAGATGCCGATGCGCTGGCCCTGCCCCAGCGTCAAGAGGCCGTCGATGGCTCGAACCCCCGTTTCCAGGATGCGCCGGATCGGCGGGCGTTGCATCGGGTTGATCGGCGCCGCCTTGAGTGGCCGGCGCTGGATTGCAACTGGCTTGGGCAGACCGTCGAGCGGCTCGCCGAACCCGTCGATCACGCGGCCGAGCATGGCGGGACCCACGCCTATTTGCGAATCGGCACCGAGCGCATGCACTTCGCAGCCTGCCGCAATGCCTTCCACCGGCCCATAGGGCATCAGCGTGACCCGGCCGGGCTTCAGGCCCACCACCTCGGCCAGCACGCTGGCCGGCGCCGCGCCGCCTTCTGCCGGGCCGCCATGCGAGCGCACCATGATCCGGCACAGCTCGCCCACGGCGGCATCGGGCCCGAGCGCGTCGATGGCCAGGCCCTGCATCTCGCGCACCCAGCCGATACGCCGACGCAGATCGGTACCTTGTAGTGCCTTGCGGCTCGCGGCGAGCACGTTCATCTCAGGAGCCCTGCGATCGCAGCGACGCGCGGGAGTGGAGCAGCAGGTCCCGCAGCGCATGCAGCTGGGTTTCGAACCTGGCATCGAGCCCGCCTTCGGGCGACTGCAGCACGCATCCGCCCAGCGCGATGTCCGGGCTTGCGATCCACTGCACGTCCTCGCTGCCCCAGCGGGCGGACGGCGCATCGCGCTGCGCCCTCTGGAGCGCCGCCAGATCGTCAGGGTGCAGATGCACCGCCACCAGCCGGCGGCTGCGCAGCCCGCCGACGGCATGCTCCAGGTGCGCCTGCACCGCCTCTGGCGTTGCGGCGCGTTCGCCCAGAATCCGGCAGACGGCCTCGAAGCAGAGCGCCAGCATGTCTTCCTGCGCGGCGGCCAGGCGCGCTTCGATCTGCGGCGGCAGCGCGGCGATCAGGTTGTCCAGCGTCTGAACACGCGCCTGGTAGGCCGACTGGGCTTGCTGCTTCAGTTCCTGCGTCAGCCGATCGGCATGCTCGCGCAGTTCCTGCTCTGCTTTCTCGGCCGTCTGCGTGGCCAGTTGTCGAGCCTCTTCTGCGCTGCGTGCACGTCCCTCCGCGATGCCCTTGGCAAGCCCTTCTTCGTAGCCGCGCCGGGCTTCGTCGCCGGGTTGCATGGCCACCGCGGCAGCATGGGCCTGGGGGAGCCCGTGCCCTGCAGCGGCCGTGCCTCCCTCTTCCGGTTTGCGCGCAGGCTGGACCGGCACCAGGTTCGGCGCCGGAGCCCGTACCTGCAACGGCTGCACGTTCGGTCCGCGGCTGCGCGGCCGCGTCAGCGCAACCTGCCCCTGCATGACGACGTCGCGCAACACCACGCTCGGCCGCGCGGGCGCGCCGGCGACGGGCTCGGTCGCCGAAGCCGGTTGCGGCGGCATCTTGTCGGTCATGCGCCGGCTCTCCAACGCGCCCCGCGGCCACGCAGCAGCCGGTCGAACGAATGCTTCAGCTTTCGCCACGGCTTTCCCGCAGGCCCGCGAGCGGCGACTGGCCCGCGCACTTGCGTTGCGACCGCTTCGATCAAGGCGGCGCGCATGGCTGGCGGCGTCGAGTCTTCGGCACTCATGGCCGACAGGGCGGCATCGACGCGCCGCCGCTGCGCCGGCTCCAAAGCGGCCAGCAATTCCTCCCGCCACGGCCAATCGGCCAGGTGCAGCCAACGCGCGATCAAGCCGGGTGGCTCGGCGCGCAGGCACTCGACCAGCTCATGCACCTGCGATCCCTCGAGTGCCAGGAGAACCGCCTCGTCCGACAACGGCAGCGACGGCGGCTGCGGCGCACCTGCCGTGGCTTCCGCGATCAGCGTCGGGTCCCGCTCCATCCCCAGGGCCTCCAGTTCGGCCAGCAGCCCCAGCAGGCCTTCCCGCTCCGACGGCGCGAGGGCGTTGAGCATCCATGCCCGATCAGCGGGCGCCATGGCGTGCAGCAGCAGCGCCGCATGGCGCGCGCCGCCGGTTTCAGGCAAGCCCGTGCCCTCTTCCCCGTTCGACGACGGACCGTGCCGGGGGATCATCAACTGGGCCTCCTCGCTCCGGCCGGGCCGGGTGCCGCGGGGTTTCCGGCAGGTGCGGAGGACACCGGCTCGCGCATCCAGTCGCGCACCCGGCGCAACGCCGCCGCGCGCTCGGCTTCCGAAAGCGGCGCCGCTCCTTGAGGCGTTTCACGCACCGCCACACCACGCCGTCCGGCGCGAAGCAGCCACACGGCCAGCATTGCAATCAAGCCGCCACCCAGCAGCCACTGCACGGGCGTTGGACTGGCCTTGTCCAGCGAATTGGCTGAAACCGGCGCTTCGTCCGATTCCTCGGGCGCCAGCGCCGCGTGCGATCCGTCCGCTGCTCCGGCGGCGGCATCAGGCGCCAGCATCGCGCCGCCAGCCAGGGATTGCACGACGATCGTGTCCCCGCGCTCGATGGATGCACCGGCCGCGGCGGCAATCACCTTCCGCAATTGATCTTCCTGTCCCGGGTCCAGCGTCTTGCGCACCACGGCAACCACCTGGATGCGCCGGATCGATCCGGGCTGGCTGACCACCTGCTCCACGCGCCGGCCCACCGCGTATTCGACGTCGCGCTGCGCACTGCCGCTGCGCGGTCCGCCCACGTCGCCGGCCCTGGCGTCGAGCGCCGCGCCGGCGTCGCGCAGCACTTCCCGCTCGCGCACGACGACCCCGGTCGACTGCAGGCCCGAGCGCGTGGCCGCAGGCAGCACGTCTTCCGTGGTCGTGCGGATCTGGTCCATGTTCAGCATCACGTCGACACTTGCCAATGCCTGCCCTGCGCCAAAGCTGCGATCGAGCACGGCCGCGACCTTGCGCGACAGGTAGGCCTCGGTGTCGCGCTTCAGATCGAGCCGCGCGCTGCTCGTTTCGAGTTCGGCGCTGTTGCCTTCCGCCCGGGTGAGCGCCACACCATGGCTGTCGACAATGGTCACGTCCTGCGTCGCCATGCCCGGCACCGCGGCGGCCACAAGGCGCTGAACACCGGTCACCTGCTCGGCGCGCAGCGTCTGCCCTTGGCGCAGGGTCAGCGTGATCGATGCCTTGGCCTTCGATGTCGCCTGCTTGAACAAGCCCTGCTCGGGCAAGGCCAGCAGCACGCGCACCTCTCGCACTTGCGACAGCGACTGGATCGTGCGGGTGAGTTCGCCCTGCAGCGCGCGCTGGTAGTTGATCTTCTGCGCGAATTCGGTCATGCCGAAGTCGGTGTTGTTGAACAACTCGAGGCCGACCGTGCCCTGCAGCGGAAGCTCCTTGCCCATCAGCTTGATGCGGGTGGCGTGCACGGTGGCCTTGTCCACCAGGATGGACGTGCCGCTGTCGCCCAGGCGGTAGGGAATCTTGAGCCGATCGAGCTCGGTGGTCATGGCCTGTGCATCCTGCGGCTTCAGGTCCGCGAACAGCACCTGGTACTCGGTGTGGAACACCCACCATGCCGCAGCCGACATGCCCAGCACAATGGCCAGCACTCCCCCGACCAGGCCGATGCGCGCGCGCTGCGTCAATCCTTGCCAGAAGTTCATATTGGCATCTTCATGATGTCTTGGTAGGCCTCGAGCAGGCGGCTGCGCACCTGCATCATCATCTGGAAGGACACGCGGCTTTCCTCGAGATTGATCATGAGCTGGTGCAGGTTCTGCGCATCGCCGAGCGCGAGCTTCTGCAGGTCGACCTGGTTCGAGATGAGCTTGCTATTCACCTGCGAGATGCCGTCGGACACCATCTGCCCGAAGGAACCGGCAACCGATTCGCCCGTGGAGCTCGAGGCGCCTGGCAGCATGCCCGGCACGGCGCCCGCGACCGATTGCGATTGGGCTGCCGCCACCAGCGATTGCGCCTGCGCCGACAGTGAGGACAAGGCCTCGATGGGCAAGAAAGCCGTCACGCGTTGCTCCCGATGTCGAGCGCCCTGAGCGCCAGCGTGCGCGCGGTGTTCATGGCCGAAACGTTCGCCTCGTAGGCGCGCGTCGCGCTCATCATGCTGACCATTTCGGTGGCCGTATCGACCGCCGCGTATGCGACGTATCCGCGCTCGTTGGCCAGCGGATGCCCGGGTTCGTAGACGAGCCGCGGCGGCGCGTTCGTCGGCACGACGCGCACGAGCGGGCTGCCTTGCACGGCATCCGCCGCATCCAGCCCCTGGCTGACGAGCGCCCCGAATGCGGCGGCGCCCTCGCTGCCCGGCGACCGGGCTTCGGCAATCACGCGAAGCGGTTGATAGCTGGTGCCGCCAACGCCCTGCACGGTGTTGGCGTTGGCCAGGTTGAGCGCGGCGACATCGACGCGGGTGCGCTCGATGTTCATGCCGATGGCGCTGATGGCAAAGGATTGGGTGTAGTCCACGGCTATTTCCTGCCGTCGCCGGCGGCCATTGAAAGAATTGCGAAATGCCGCGACAGGCCCTTGACCAGCGCCTGGTAGTGCACGGCGTTGCGTGCCATGTCCGCGGCTTCGGCGTCGAGCTGCACCTGCGCGGGAACGCCCAGGTCGTCCGCGGCCGGCTCGATGCGCGGGCGGACCTGGCTCAGCGCGAATGCATCGAGCCGGCCGGATTGCGCCAGCGCGCCTCGTGCATCGGCAAGCTGGTCTTCGAAGCTCACGCGCTGCGGCACATAGCCAACGGCGTTCGCATTCGCGATATTGGTCGCGATCGCCTGCTGGCGCAGGCTTGCGGCGTCCAGCGCCATGGCCAGCGCCGATCGGGTCACGGCTTCGATTCCGTCTGTCATACCTTGTCTCCGGATGCTTGATGAAGGGGTGGTAAGAGTGATGCAGCGCCAGGACCCATCACTGCACGACGAGTTCGCCATGCAGGGCGCCCGCGGCCTTGACCGCACGCAAGATGGAAATGACGTCGCGTGTGCTGGTCTTCATGCGGGCCAGCGACTGCACGAGGTCCGAGACGGTGTTGCTCCCGGCCACGAAGCCGGTCCCGTTGGATTCGTCGACATCGACGCGCGTATTGGTGACGATGGCCGTTCGGATGTCCGGCCCGCCGTTCAAGATGTTGAAAGGCTGCGAGGCCGTGTTCTGGGTCGATATCGCGATCTTGATGTCGCCGTGCGAGATGGCCACCTTCGATATCCGCACGTCGCCGCCGGAAACCACCGTGCCGGTGCGTTCGTTGATCACCACCTTGGCGCGCCGGTCGGGTTCGACCGTCACGTTCTCGATGCGCGTGAACAAGGTCACCAGTTCATCGCGCTGCGCCGGCGGCACCGCGATCTCGATGCCCGAGGCATCGCGAGCCTTTGCCATGCCGCTGCCCAGCTGGGTGTTGATGGCTGCGGCAACCCGGCTCGCGGTGGTGTAGTCGGGCTCGGACAGGACGAAGGTCACGCTCTGCCGTTCATCGAGCATCTCGGCGTTGAGGCCAACCTCCACCGTGGCGCCGTTGGGAATCGAACCTGCGGTGGGGTGATTCTTCTGAACCACGTTGCCGTTGGCGTCGTAGCGGTAACCCCCTACCGAAAGGCCGCCCTGGGCCAGCGCGTAAACGCGTCCGTTGGCGCCCTTCAGCGCCGTGATCAGCAGCGTGCCGCCCACCAGGCTGCGCGCATCGCCGGCGGAACTCACGGTCACGTCGAGCGTGTCGCCCTCCCGGGCAAAGGTCGGCAATGCGGCGCTCACCATCACGACGGCGACGTTTCGGCTCTGCACGGCCTCCGGCGCAATGGTCAGGTTGAACTGCGACAGCACGTTGGCCAGCGATTGGCGCGTGGTGCGGTTGGAGGGCGAGTCGCCTGTTCCGGCAAGGCCGGTCACGATGCCGGTGCCGAAAAGCGCGTTGTCGCGCCAGCCCTTGAGCTTGCCGAGGTCCTTCACGCGCACAGCGTCGGACGAGGCCGCTTGAGCCCCCGGCCAACCGATGCCCAGCAGAACAACCACCAGTGCGCAGCAAAGCAGGCGGATCGGCGCCAAAGAAGTCATCGGGGTCATCACAGTCCCAGCCAGTCAAAGATCCGCCGCCATGCGCTGCGGCGTGCGCGGTCGGCCACATCGCCCTCGCCCACGTAGGTGATGCGGGCGTCCGCGAGCCTCGTGGAGAGCACGACGTTTCCATCGGAAATGTCCTGCGGGCGCACACGGCCCTCCAGGTTGACCTTTTGCAGTTCGTCGTTCACCGTGAGCAATTGCTCGCCGGCAACGCGCAGCTCGTTGTTGGCCAGCACTTCCTTGACCGTGACGGTCAGCGTCGCAAGCAGCTTGTTGGCGCGCTGCGTGCGCCCGCCGCCGTCGAATTCGCCCGTTACGCCGATGCCCAGCTGCCCCACGACCCGATTGCCCGTCTGCGTGACCGAGCCGCTGATGTCATTGGCGCGCCGTGTGCCGGTATTGGCGCTGGTCGAGGCGGACGAGTTCTCGAACACCTGCACGGTGAGCGAATCGCCCACCCGGAACGCCTTGTTGTCCGCCGTCAGAGGGCGAAAGCTGTTTTCCTGGAAAAGGCTTTCGGCAACGGCCGGCGCCGTGCAGAGCAATGCCGCGCCGGCAACCAGCGCCGCCAAGGCCGCGCGAGCGCATTGAAAATGCCTGCGCGTCATGGCTGCACCTCCACCTGGCCAGGCCCGGTGACCCGCGCGAGTACCTCGCCGCTCGACCCCGGAACCTTGACGCGAACAAGCTGGCCGGTGCGGCCATCCTGCAGAACCTCGACGCGGCTCTCGACCGACACGGCACCGCTGCCGGCCTGAAGATGCGCCCAGTTTCCGCGCACCACCGCAGGCGCTGGCTCGAGGTGCGCATTGGTCAGCACCTCGCCGGACTTCAGCGGCCTGCGCAAGCGCTGCCGCCCCGCGTCGAGCTCGGCACCGGATGACACGGGCGTGCCGTGCCTGATGTTCGTGAGGTCGACTTCGCGCGACTCGGTGGCGCCCCGCAGCAATACTGCATCGACCTGGGAGCCGCTTCTCATGCTTTCCGTGGCAACCGGGAGCGGCGCCCAGGCATTGACTTCGAAGGTCACGGCGGTGGTGCGCACAAAACGGTCATCCACCCAGGCGTCGACCCACACAAGCATGCGCCTGGATGGTTGCGACTGGCTTGCCAGCGGCCGCACGCGCAGCACCGGCACGCCCGCGGGCAGGATCAGGTCGCGCGCCGAAGACACCGGCTGCACTTCGGCTCGCACGCTGCGCTGCGACAGCCAGCCCAGAAGCACGGAGCGCGCGGCCTCGACCACGGCTTCGCCAGGCACTTCCTGCGCAGCGGTCTCGATTGAAGTCTCGCTCGCACCGCCCCAACGGATGCCGGGGGCGCCATCCGCAAACTGCAGGCCGCTTCGGGCCTCGACCCAGCGCACAACGGTGTCGCGGTCAAGCGTGACCGGCGACCCCGCCCGCGGAGCTGTTCCGATGGGCAACGCCATCAGGCGGCGCAGCGTCGGCAGGTCGCGCGACGTAAGAAATGCGATGTCGCCCAGCCGCACACTGGCGCGTTCGACGCGGACCAATGGCCGCAACTCGATGGAGACCGACGGCTCGCTCGCCGACCCGGCGCCCCGGTCGGGCGAAGGCCCTGCAACCGCCAGCGTCGACATCGCCGCCGCCCCCAGGGCCGAGGCGATCCAACCGGGCAAACTACTTGCGAAGGCCATTGATCATCCCCAGCATCTCGTCCGACGCCTGCATGACCTTCACGTTGGCCTCGTACACGCGCTGGGCCACCATCAGGTTGACCATTTCTTCTGTCAGCTTGACGTTCGAGCCTTCGAGGAAGCCCTGCGCGAAGCTGCCCATGCCATCTTCCGAGGCCTTGGCGGCAATCGCTTCTCCCGAGCCCGTGCTCGATCGGTAGAGGTTGTCGCCCTGAGGCAGCAATGCCGTCGGGCTGGTGAAGCGCACGAGATCGAGCTGGCCGACCTCGATGGGCGTGCTCTGCCCGCCCACTTGAACACGCACGCGGCCGTCGCCGTCGATCTGCATGTTCTGGGCGTTGTCCGGAATGGCAATGTTGGACTTCAAAGGAAACCCGCCGGAGGTTGCCAGCAGCCCGTCACGGTTGACCTTGAAAGTCCCGCCGCGCGTGAAGGTGCTCGACCCGTCGGGCATGGTCACTTCCAGGAAGCCTTCGCCCTGGATTGCAACATCGAACGCCGACTCCGTCTTCTTCAGGTCGCCCATGTCGAAGAGCTTCGATACCGACGCAATCCCGACACCCGCACCCAGGCGGCTCTCGGCCCCAAGAATGCCGGCTCCTTCCTGCGTCTGCCCGAGGCGGCCCGCCTCGCGAACCATCAAGTCCGAAAAACCGACCTTGCTCTTCTTGAACCCCGTGGTGTTGACGTTGGCCAGATTGTTGGCAATGGTGTCGACGTTGAGCTGCTGGGCCTGCATCCCGGTCGCGCTGATGTAGAGGGCATCGAACATGGTTGTATTCCGTTGAAGATTGAAGATGGCTGGCGGCGGGCTCTTACGAGAGCTCGCCGAGCTTGCGTACCGCCCCACCGATCATTTCGTCGTAGCCCAGCGCAACACGCTGCATCGATTCGAAATGCCGCATCGACTGGATCAGCTGCGCCATTTCCTGCATGGAGCTCACGTTGGAGTTCTCGACAAAGCCCTGTCGGAGCTGGACATCGGCTTCTGCCACTTGCGCGGGCTGCTGCTCCGTGCGCATCAGCCCGCCACCCATGCGCTGGAAGTCGTCGGTGTTCTCGAAGCGAACCACCTTGAGTTGCCCGACCGGCGTCGGCTCCGCTCCGCCTCCGGGCTTGCTTTCGAACACCTGGCCGCTTGCATCGATGACGGGGTTGGGACGAGTCAGCACAATCTCGCCGCCCACTCCCATGACGGGATGGCCCTGCGCCGTGACAAGGCGCCCGCGCGCATCGAGCTGCCAGCTGCCCTGCCGCGTATAGGCCAGGCCGGCGTCGGTCGAAACCTCGAAGAACCCCGCTGCGGTCAGTGCCACGTCGAGGCTCTGGCCGGTCGACTTGAGGCTGCCCGGCCGCGCATCGGTCTGCACGAGCAAGGTGCCCGCCGCGGGAGACCCCGCCGCTCTTCCAGCCAAGGTGCTCGCCCGCGCTTCGCGCAGCGCATCGGAAAACGCCCCCGCCCCCACCGGCAGCGAGCTGGCGACGTCGCGCTTGTAGCCCGGGGTGGTGGCATTGGCCATGTTCATGCTGATGCGCTCCAGGCGTGCCATGTCCTGCTGCATGCTGTTCAGGCTGATGGCGAGTACGTCGCTCATGGATTTGCTTTCTGGTGTCTCAAAGTTGGACGATGCTGAAGGACTTCAGCTCGATGGTGTGAGGAACCTCTGCCATCGACAGCACCCGCAGGTGCGGCATCACGCGCTCCGACAGCGCCCGCACGTGGCGGCGCAGTTCGGGCGCGCACAGCAGTACCGGCAGGAGATTGCTCTTCATCATTCTTTCGGCCTGCTGGATCAGCCGCTTCATCAGCTGCTCGGACATGCGCGGGTCCAGAACGAAGGGCTGCGCCCCGCCCGCCTCGGTGGCCGCGTGAATGCTTTGCAGGAACTGGCTTTCCACCGCCGGATCGAGCGTGAGCACCTGCAGCGAGGCCGAATCGCCCAGCAAGCCTTGGCAAATGGCATGGCCGAGCCGCTGGCGCACGATCTCCGTCAGCTGATTGGCGTCGCGGGTGGTGCGGCCGGCGTCGGCAAGGGTTTCCAGAATGGCCTCGATATGGCGGATCGAGACCTTCTCCCGCAGCAGGTTCTGCAGCACCTTCTGTACGTCGCTGGAGGAAAGCACGGTCGGAATCAGCTCTTCGACCAGGCCGGGCTGGCTCTGCCGCACGCGCGCAAGCAACCGGTCGACCTCTGCGCGCGTCAGCAGCGTGGCCGATTCGCGCCGCAGCATTTCTGTGAGATGCGTCATGAACACCGTGGGCGCGTCCACCAGCGTGTACCTTGCCTGGCTCGCGGCACTGCGCTGGCTTTCTTCGATCCACAGCGCCGGCAGCCCGTAGGTCGGATCGCGCGTGGGCTCGCCGGGCACCGACTTGGTATCGCCCGCCGGATGAATCGCAAGCAGCCGGTCCGCGCGTGCCTCGCCCTTGCCCACGATCACGCCGTCCAGATGAATCTCGTAGCGGTCGGCGGACAGGCGCGCCGAATCCTTGAAGCGCACGCGCGGCAGCACCAGGCCGAACTCCTGCGCATGCTGCTTGCGGAACGCGGCAACCCGCTCCATGAACACGCTGCCCGGCTGGTTGACCACCGGCACCCAGTTGCTTCCCAGATGCACTTCGATGGGCTCGACCTGCATCTGCGCGTAGGGGTCGTCGCTTGCCTGGGCGGTCGAACCGTCCGCGGCGTGCTGCAAACCTTCTGCGCCGTCAGGCAGGGCCGAAGCGGGATTCGATTCCTTGGCCTTGGCGGCGCGGTAGAGCATGGTTGCGGCCAGCAGAAAGCACATGGCAAGCACGAGCGTCGGCAACACCGGAATGCCGGGCAGCAAGAGCAGCCCGCCCAGGGCCATGGCAACCAGAAGCAGCGTCTTGGGGAACGAACTCACCTGCCGCAGCGCCTCGCGGCTCAGATTGACGTCGGAAGACGAGCGCGTCACGATGATGCCGGTACCCACTGCAATCACGAGCGCGGGCACCTGGGTCACGATGCCGTCGCCAATGGTTAGCAATGTGTAGGTCTGCAGCGCCTGCCCCCACGGCATGCCGTGCTGCATGACGCCAATCACCAGCCCGCCGATGATGTTGATCAGCAGGATGATGATGCCGGCAATGGCGTCGCCCTTCACGAACTTGCTCGCACCATCCATTGCGCCGTAGAAGCCGGCTTCCTTCTCGATGTTCTTGCGCCTTCGCTGGGCCTCGGCCTGGTCGATGAAGCCCATGTTCAGGTCGGCGTCGATGCTCATCTGCTGGCCGGGCATGCTGTCGAGCGTGAAGCGCGCCGCCACCTCGGACACCCGCTGCGCGCCGCTCGTGACCACCACGTACTGCACCACGATCAGAATCAAGAACACGATCAGGCCGATCACATAGTTGCCACCCACCACGAACGCGCCAATCGCGCCGATCACCCGGCCCGCGTCTCCATCGGAAAGAATGAGGCGCGTGGCCGCCACGTTCAGCGACAGCCGAAACAGCGTCGCAATCAGGAGCAGCGACGGAAAGGTCGAAAACTCCACCGGCCGCGCCATGTAGAAGGTCAGCAGCAGGACCAGGAAGGCGAAGCCGAAGTTGCTAAGGATCAGAAAATCAAGCAGGCCGCTGGGAATGGGCGCAAAAAGCACCACCAGCACGCCAAGCACCAGCAGCACCAGCGCAATGTCGCTGTGCTTGCCAAGAACGCGTCCAAGCGAGTTCATGCGTTGCCTTCCGCGGCCGTACCGCGGCCCAGCCGCTGTTCGCGCATGGCAAACACCCACACGATGATGCGTGCCACCTGCGCATAAAGCTCGGGGGGCACCGAATGATCGACCGGCAGCTCCTTGTAGAGGCGGCGAGCCAGCGGGGGGTTTTGAACCACCGGAATGCGATGGCGCGCAGCAATCTCGCGCATGGCGGCCGCCATGTGCCCCGCACCCTTTGCCAGCAACTGGGGGGACGCCATGCGGCCATGCTCGTACTTGAGCGCCACGGCAAGATGGGTGGGGTTGGTGATCAGCACGTCGGCATTGCGCGTCTGGCGCAATGCAAGGCTTCGCTTCAGCGTCTCGCGCCGCAGTTCGCGCAACCGGGCGCGAATGCGGGGGTCGCCTTCGCGGTGCTTGGCCTCGTCCTTGAGTTCACGCTGGCTCATCCGCATCTTTTTTGCGAACTCGCGCCGGGTGTACATCAGGTCCAGCAGGGCAATGAGCGTAAGCACCAGGGCCATCTTCAGACCGACGCTCGCAAGATCGTCCAGCAGCGTGCGCAGGTAGCCCACGGGCGACAAGGAGGCCAGCGCATAGAACTGGCTGGCCAGGGCCTCCAGCGCAAGAAAGGCCACCAGGCCCAGCAAGGCCAGCTTGACGATGGCGCGCGCCGTGTCGAACAGCACGCGCATGGAAAACAGCTTCTTGAGCCCGTTGACCGGATTGATCCGATTGAAGTCCATCTTCACGGGCTCGAACGAAAGTATCGGCCCCGTCTGCATCATGTTGCCGACGATCGCCGCCAGCATGATGGCCGCGAAGAAAGGCGCCGCAAGCGTCAAAGCGGAGCGCAACGCACGCTCGATCAGCGGCCAGAGCCCCACGCCCGAAGGATCCATACGGCCTGCGTGGATCAGGAGCGCCTGGTCGAAACGGAATTGGCTTGCCACGGCACCAAAGCCGCGCCACGTCAGGTAGACCACTGCCACGCCAAACACCAGCGCAGCCACCACGTCGGTACTTTTGGCGGCCTGCCCGCGCTCGCGCGCACGCTGCAGCTTGTAGGGCGTGGCCGCTTCATTGCGGTCGAGGTCCTGCTCCGCCATCAGCGCCTCTGCTGCGTTGGTGCCGGGGCGGCAACGAAGATGCCGTCCCATGTCGACGCGATGCCCGCATAGGCGCGCGTCATGACGGCGCCGATGCCGGCAAACCAGAATGAAAGCGCCACCAGGCCAACCAGGATCTTCACTGGAATGCCCATGGTGAACATGTTCATCTGTGGCAGGTTGCGGCCCACCACGCCCAAGGCAAACTCCACCAGCAGGATGCAGAACACCACCGGTGCCGCCAGCGCAAACCCCAGGCTGAAGAGACCCGCCGCCTGCTTCAGCACCGGGGCAACCGCATGCCCGACAGACCAGGACGCGCCCACGGGGAAGCGCTCCACGCTGTAGCTGATGCCCCGCAGCAGCGCGTGATGCCCGTTGAGAAGAAAGAACACCAGGACCGCGAGGTAGTTGAAGGCCGACGTCAGCACCGGAATGGGGCGCTGCGTCACCGGATCGATGACTTGCGCAATGCCGAAACCCAGCTGAACGTCCAGCAACTGCCCCGCAATGGAAAACGCGCCAAAGGCCAGCAGGATCCCGAGGCCGAGCGTGGCACCCAGCGCAAGCTCAGCAAGCGCGGAGAACAGCAGCTCGCTCCAGCCCATCCATGCGCCAACCGGAGCCGAAAGACCGGAAGCCAGCGCTATCGACAACCCCAGCACCAGCAGCATGCGCACCGAAGCCGGCAGCGGCACCGCATAGAAAATGGGCGTCATGGCAAACGTTGCGGCCACGCGCAAGGCCAAAAGTCCGACAAAGGCCAGCCAAGTGCCGCCGATCTCGGGCGCAAGGACTGCGGCCGCAGATTGCAATTGCAGGGGGTTCACAACGAGTTCGCAAATCAGAACATCGAAGGAATGCCGCTCCAGAGCTGCACCGTGAATTGAGTCAGCTTGCGGAGCATCCAGGGGCCGGCAAGAATCATTACCGCCCCTGCGGTAAAGAGCTTGGGAACGAATGTCAATGACATTTCCTGGATCTGGGTCACCACCTGCAGTACGCTGACTGCCACCCCTACCAGCATCGTCAATCCGAGCACGGGAAGGCATAGCAGAAGCCCTGTCCAAAACAGATCGGACATCATCTTCAAGGCCAAATCAGCGTGCATGCTCTCCCCGCAACCGGATAACTCTGTGCCGTCTTGTGGACGGCCTTTTATTCGACGACTCTTTGAAGCAAGTCTAACGTAGCCTTACGATTTAGTTTTAGCCGAACATTAATTCCAGTTGGCACATTTCTAAAATTAATTCATTTGTATTAATTTCAAAGCCAATACCTAGGGAGACTGGTAGGATTTTGGTTGTAACGACGCAACTGGGCTATTGCCTGCGGCCCACCGAGCGGATTGAGTTCTTTCAAGTACAGCGGTCATCGGGTGTGACTTATTGGCACTCGTTCAGCTTTCATCTATCGCGTGCCACTCCCCAAAGTGGTACCATCGGACCGTTGACCAGGGTAACAATGCGCAATCGCCGGTTACTATCGGTTGTCGACGCTGTCGCTCACCTCCAAGCTTCATTCGAACGGGGAAAAAATTCATGAAACATAGTCGCCTGATCGCAGCCATGGCCCTTGCAGCCCTGGCCTCCGCGCCTGCCCTCGCACAAACCCTGCCCACGCCTCCGGCCAGCGCTGCCGATGCCGTGCGCGCAGCCGGCGGTGGCGGCCTGACGACCCCGCAAATTGGCGCTGCGGTTGGCGGCGGCGTGCTGCTGGCGGCTACCCTTGGCGGCGGCGGCGGCAACGGCGGTGGTGGCTTCATCATCCCCGGCGGCCCTGGCGGCACCGGCACTGGTACCACCGGCACCAGGTAATGGTCGGAGCCCTCCGCAAGGGGGGGTTCCCAGCGAGATTCCAACGCATCGCCAGCGCGGTGCAAAAACTAGGATGTTGCGTACTCGCATCATCCTTTTTTTTGGGCGGATGCTCCTCGGGCTCCTCGGCAATGCTTGCCACGGCCCGGCACCTCTACAACAACAACGCCTCGCCGTCGGACTCCCACACATTCCGTCCGGAATTCAGCTATTTGCGTGCCACCTTCGAAGGCCGCACCGTCTTTCTCGTGCTCGGATACGTCGACCCCCATCCCGAAGGTCCCACAGAGGTCTGGTACAGCGCCTCGGGTGAAACGGTGCGCCTGCGCCACGGGCGCCTGGTGGCCACGGCCGGCCTCACGACCGACTGGCGCGCCGTGCGCTTTGTCAACACGCCTGCCTGGCCCTCTGCCACGGCCGCCGAAAGCACGACGACAGCAACAACACGATTCCAGCGCGAGCGCGACCTGATGCCGGGCTACCGCTCGGGCATCCGCGACGACATCGAGCAGCGGCCGATCGCGCCGCCCACCGACACCATGCTCGCCGGCCGGCCCGCAAGTTCGCTGCGCTGGGTCGAGGAGCGCAGCAGCACGCGCCCGGCTTCGGCCTCGCTGCCGCCGGCACGCTTTGGCCTCGCCCAGGTGGGCGACAAGCTCGAGGCGGTCTATTCCGAGCAGTGCCTTTCCCGTGATCTGTGCTTGAGCTTCGAGCGGTGGAATCCCTCTGTGCCAGCCAACGTTGCCTCGACAAGCGCAGCTGGTTCATGAGCCCCCTGCCCCCGACCGGCCCCATCACCAACCCCTTCCGCCTCAGCCTACTGGCCGCCGCGATCGTGTTGATGACTCCCTCCGCCCATGCCGCAGCCACCGACCGCAGTGTTGGCGGCGCTGCGCAAGTGCGGCCGGGCGAGCGGCTCAGCGACTGGCTCCTGCGCCAACCCGAGGATGCGGCCGGCCCCGGCCTCGCATGGCAGGTGCCGCAGGAACTGCTCGCACAGCAGTACCTGAAAGAGTCACTGCTGGTGCGGGTGGAAGCGGCCGTTCGATCGGCCTCGCCTGAGGAACGGACTTCGCGCGAGCAGCTCTTGTCCATGCTGCAAAGCCTCCCGGCGACCGGCCGCGTGGCGCTGGGCATTGTCGACCCGCGCTGGCTGCAGGCGAACCCCGGGCAAGACCCGGTGCTCCGCGAAGGCCAGCGGCTCGCGGTGCCGCCCGCCCCGCTGCGTTCGGTCACCGTGGTGCAGCCCGACGGCAGCTTTTGCCAGGTGGCGCACGAAGGCGGACGCTCGGTGCTCGACTACCTGAGCGCCTGCGACCTTGGCAGCGGCACCGACTGGGCCTGGATCGCGCAGCCCGACGGTCGCACCACGCGCGCAGGCATCGGCGCCTGGAATGCCGAGCCCGCCGACGAACCCGCGCCCGGCGCCTGGATCTGGGCCCCGCCGCGCCGCATGAGCGCCCTGGCGGACCTGTCGGAAGGCCTCATCAAGTTCCTTGCCGTGCAAGGCCCGTCGCCGCAGGAACCCAGCACCACCGCTCCCCCGGCCGCCAACGCGCCCGTGTTCGCCGCGCCCACCGTCGCCGCCACGCTGCCCGAAGCCGTGGCCCCGCAGCCGCGCCCGCTCGACATCAGCGGTAACGACTGGGGGGAAACCGGCCTGCTGCAAACGCCATCGGCCCGCATGGGCGTGGCCGGCGACATGCGCGCATCGCTCACGTCGATCTGGCCCTACACGCGGCTGAACGTCATGTTCCAGCCCCTTGACTGGATGGAAGCGGGGTTTCGCTATACCTCCATCTCCAACCGCGCGTACGAAGCCAGCACCACCGGCCAGTCGAACAAGGACAAGAGCATCGACATCAAGCTTCGGCTGCTGAAGGAAACCACCTTCGTGCCCGAGCTTGCGCTGGGCTTTCGGGACCTGGGCGGTACCGGCCTGTTCTCCGGCGAGTACCTGGTGGCCAGCAAGCGCTGGTACGACCTCGACTTCAGCCTAGGCATCGGCTGGGGCTACCTGGGCGCGAGCGGCAACATCAGCAACCCCTTCAAGCTGCTGGGCAGCCGCTTCGACACCCGCTCACGGTCGAGCACCAATGAAGCCAGGTTCGGCTCCTACTTTCGTGGCCCGGCGGCCCTCTTTGGCGGCGTGCAGTGGCGCACGCCGTGGGACCCGCTCACCCTCAAGCTCGAATACGAAGGCAACGACTACCAGAGCGAGCCGCAGAACAACAACCAGCGCCAGCGCTCGCCCTTCAACATCGGCCTGTCTTACCAGGTGTCGCCCAAGGTCACGCTGTCTGCCGGCTTCGAGCGCGGCGACAAGTTCATGATTGGCCTCACGCTGTCGAGCAACCTGGCGGCATCGCAGTCGCCCAAGCCAGCCGACCGGCCGCTGCCGGAATTCAGGCCGGAGGCGGCCCCGCGCTCCCCCGGCTGGGCAACCACCGCGGCGGAGATCGAGGCGCAGACCGAATGGATCGTCGAGCGCATTGCGCCCAAGGACGACGTGCTGCATGTGTGGGTGACCGACAGCAACACCGTCTACCGCACCGCGCGCGTCGAAAAAGCCATTGCGGTGCTCCACCACGATGCGCCCGACGCCATCAAGACCTTTGTCTTTCACTACGCCGAGCGCGGCCTTGCGGTGCATGCGCAGGCCATCGAACGCGCCGAATGGGTGGCCGCGCGCATCCAGGCCTTGCCGCCGCATGCCGCGCGGGCCGTGTCCAAGCGCGACTACGAACCCGAGCTGGCCCGCCCCGACGACAAGCGCAGCAGCCCCGCGCAGAACACCGCCGCCACCGAGGCCGCCGCCCCTGAAACCAACGCCCCCTGGGTGCGCCCGCGCGACAAGTTCACCTTTGGCATGGCGCCGAGCTACGGCCAGATCGTTGGCGGGCCCGACGCCTTCCTGCTCTACCAGATCGGCATCCAGGCCACCGCCGAATACCGCTTTACCCAGCGCACCTGGCTTAGCGGCGCGGTCAACCTGCGGCTGGCCGACAACTACGACAAGTTCACCTACACCGCGCCCAGCGAACTGCCGCGCGTGCGCACCTACCAGCGCGAGTACGTCACATCGCGGCGCTTCACCATTCCGTCGCTGCAGCTCACGCACGTGGGCCAGCTGTCGAGCAACCACTACTACAGCATGTATGGCGGCCTGCTCGAAACCATGTTTGCGGGCGTGGGTGCCGAATGGCTCTACCGGCCCGCGCGCTCACCGGTGGCCTTTGGCGTGGACATCAACCGCGTGCGCCAGCGCGACTTCAACCAGGACTTTGGCCTGCGCGACTACAAGGTGACCACCGGCCACGCCAGCCTTTACTGGGACACCGGCTGGAACGGCGTCATGGCCAAGATCAGCGCGGGCCAGTACCTGGCGGGCGACCGCGGCGTCACACTCGAAGTCATTCGCCGCTTCGACAACGGCTTTGTGCTGGGCGCCTACGCCACCAAGACCAACGTCTCTTCAAGGCAGTTTGGCGAAGGCGACTTCGACAAGGGCATCTACCTTTCGATTCCGCTCGACGCCCTGCTGCCGCGGTCGAGCAAGTTTGCGCTGGGCTTTGCATGGTCGCCGCTCACGCGCGACGGCGGCGCGCGCCTGGCCCGCAGCAACACCCTTTATGAACTGACCTCCGTGCGCGACCAGGGCGCGTTCAACTTTGCGGCCCCGCCAGACAACAAGCCGCGTGCCGGAGACAACATCTTGAATTTCGATCGCAGCCCATGAGCGTTTTTTCCTTCAAAGAAAGGCGGACACGTTGAAATCCGTTCTTGTCGTTTGCATCGGCAACATCTGCCGAAGCCCCATGGCGCACATCCTGCTGGCCGATGCGCTGCCCGAGATCACCGTGTCGTCGGCCGGCACGGGTGCGTTGATAGGCCACCCCGCGGACCCCATCGCGCAAGAACTGATGGCCGCGCGCGGCCTTGACCTGAGCGCCCACCGTGCGCGCCAGATCACCCAGTCGATGTGCGTCCAGGCCGACCTGATCCTCACCATGGACGACGGACAGCGCCGCCACATCGAGAACAACTACCCGCTGGCGCGCGGCAGGGTCTTTCGCCTTGCCGAAACCGCCAAGCTGAATATCCCTGACCCCTACCGCATGGGCCAGGAAGCCTTCGAGCACGCACTTCAACTCATCGACGCCGGCGTCAAGACATGGGCCGAACGGATTCGGCAATTCAAATGAACACTCCTGCTGTGACTACCTCCAATGCTGCGCGGGCCGGCCAGTCTGCTGCGTCTTCGACTGCAAAGGCGGACGATGATGATGTGATCAACCTGTCGGAATGGATCGACATCCTGATCGACCGCAAGTGGCTTGTTGCAGCTGTCACCGCGTTGGGGCTGGCGCTCGGCATTGCCTACGCGCTGCTGTCCACGCCCATCTACCAGTCCAACCTGCTGATTCAGGTCGAGGATGCCGCACCCGATGCCAAGGGCTTCCTCGGCGATGCCTCCAACCTCTTCGACGTGAAGACGCCCGCCACCGGCGAGATTCAGGTCATCCGCTCGCGGATGGTGCTTGGCGCGGCAGTGGACCAGACACGCTTCTATATCGATGCCAAACCACGCTATCTGCCGATATTCGGCCGTTGGCTTGCGCGACGTGCCGACGGGCTTTCGGACCCGGGCTTCCTTGGCATTAGTGGCTATGTCAATGGCAAGGAACGCATCAGCGTCGCGCGCTTCGACCTGCCGGTGGAGCTTGAAGACGAAGCGCCCTTCCTGGTCACCGCCCGGGGTGATGGTAAATACACGCTGAGCCACGCGGAGCTAGACCAGCCGTTGAGCGGCACTGTTGGCCAGCCACTGCACCATGCCCTCGAAGGTGGCGTCATCGATCTGCTGATCGACAAACTTGAAGGAAAGCCCGGCGCGGAATTTGTCGTCTCGCGCGCGTCGCAGCTTCGCACCATTGAGGATCTGCAAAAGCGCCTGCAACTCGGTGAACAAGGGAAGCAATCGAACGTAATCAACGTGGCATTGCAAGACAGCGACCGCGACCGACTCTCACGCATTCTCAATGCCATTGGCGAACAGTACGTGCAACAGAACGTCGAGCGCAAGGCGGCCGAGGCGCAAAAGACACTGCAATTCCTCGACGAACAACTGCCTGAGTTCAAGCGCCAGCTCGAAGCCTCCGAAGACGCTTACACGCGCTTTCGAAACAAGAATGGCACTGTGGCCTTCGACGAAGAAGCCAAAGGCGTGCTGGCCCAGACCATCGAGCTACAAACTAAGCTGCTCGAGACCCAACAGCGGCGCCGCGAACTGGCTGCGCGTTTCACCGACATCAACTCTCGTGTGAAAACCATCGATGGACAGATCACCGCCATCGAAAGGGAAATCAGCAGTCTCAATGCACGCGTGACCCGCATGCCTACGCTGCAGCAGGATGCGCTACGCCTGGAGCGCGACGTGCGAGTGAACAGCGGGCTCTATCAATCACTACAAAACAACGCGCTGCAATTGCGCTTGGTGAAGGAAGGCAAGACCGGCAACGTACGCCTGCTCGACAAGGCGGTGAAGTCCAAGGAGCCGATCAAGCCGCAAAAGCCGCAGATCCTCGCGATCGCGCTGGTACTGGGGCTGCTGGCCGGCGCGGTACTGGCCATCATGCGCAGCAGCTTGCTAGCGGGCATCCGGGATCCGCAGGAGATTGAGGCTCATACTGGCCTCTCAGTCTATTCGGTCGTTCCCTTCACAGCTGAACAGACGACGCTCGACCAGAGCGTTGCTGCCGGTGCCAGAGGTATCCAGTTACTCGCGGTGACCCACCCGGACAGTCCTCCTATCGAAGCGCTGCGCAGCCTGCGCATCGCGCTGCAATTCGCCACGCTTGAAGCCGGCAACAACCGCGTCCTCATCACTGGCGCGACGCCAGGCATTGGCAAGAGCTTTGTTTCTGGCAACTTCGCGGCCATCATGGCCCATGCCGGCAAACGAGTGCTGCTGATCGACGCCGACATGCGCAAAGGCCATCTGAACAAGCAGTTCGGCCTGCCGCGCGAAGGCGGCCTCTCGGAGTTGCTGGCCGGCGAGCTTTCGGCACAGCAAGCCATTCGCGCGCAGGTGCTACCTAACCTCGACGTGCTGACCACGGGCAAGCTGCCAGTCAACCCTGCCGACATGCTGATGTCGGAAAGCTTCGTGCGTATGCTCGACGTGCTGTCCGCACAGTACGAACTGGTCATCATCGACACGCCGCCAGTACTGGTAGCCGCCGACACGGCCGCGGTGGCGCCGTATATGGGCGCAGTGCTGTTGGTCGCCCGCGCGGACCAGACCCAACTCGGCGAGCTAAACGAAAGCGCCAAGCGCCTCTCACATGCAGGCAAGGCAGTGAGCGGCGTGATCTTCAACGGCATCGACCTGACGCGGCGCCACTACGGCAGCCATGGCTACCGGTACGGTGGCTACCGGTATACGGCGTACAAGTACAACGAATAGACCTCGCGGTATTGAGCCGGGACGCTGTGCCAAGCGCGTCTCTGGCGTTCCGACGATCAGATGGAAGCGAGCGCAGGCGGCGGCACCGCGGCACCGAGAGCGACGCAATCGGGCACGGTCGATCCCGGCTTCAGTTGCGCATCACTCTGGCGTTCAAGCTCCATATGCACCCAGTCCACCACCTCCGCATGCGGCCGGTAGCCACCCAGAAGCTGCTGCAGCTTGCACTTGATCGCCGGCACGTCGTTGCGCTCCAGCAGCACGCCTAACTCATCGATCTGCTGCGCCAGCTCTTCCCAGGGCGGGCACGCCTCATGCGCCTTCATCACGCGCGGATGGGCGGTGGGCATGGCGTTGTCGCCAATCAGCAGTTCTTCATAGAGCTTTTCACCGGGCCGCAGGCCGGTGATCAGCAGCTCGATATCCCCTTCGGGGTTCCGTGCGTCGCACACCGTGCGGCCCGACAGTTCCACCAGGCGGCGTGCCAGGTCGATGATGCGCACCGGCTCGCCCATCTCCAGCACAAACACGTCGCCGCCCTCGGCCATGGCACCGGCCTGGATCACCAGCTGCGCCGCTTCTGGAATGGTCATGAAGTAGCGTGTGATGTCTTCATGCGTGAGCGTGATCGGTCCGCCCGCTTCGATCTGCTGGCGAAACAGGGGCACCACGGAGCCGCTGGAGCCCAGCACATTGCCAAAGCGCACCATCGAAAAGCAGGTGCTTGGCTTCTGCTGGGCCAGGCCCTGCAACGTCATTTCGGCCAGGCGCTTGCTCGCGCCCATGATGTTGGTGGGCCGCACGGCCTTGTCGGTGCTCACCAGCACAAACTGGCCCACGCCATGGTCTCGCGCCGCCAATGCGGCCGTGAGCGTGCCCAGCGTGTTGTTGATCAGGCCCTCCACGGGGTTGTGCTCCACCAGCGGCACGTGCTTGTAGGCCGCGGCGTGGTAGACGGTATCGGGCCGCCACACGCTCATGATCTGGCGCATGCGAGCGCTGTCGCACACGGAGGCCAGCAGCGGCACCAGGCTCAGCGCGGGCGCGTTTTGCTCCAATTCGCGATGAATGGCATAGAGCGCGTATTCGCTCCATTCCACCAGCAGCAACACCGATGGCTTCAGCTGCGCGATCTGGCGGCACAACTCGCTGCCAATAGAACCGCCCGCGCCTGTCACCAGCACCACCTTGCCGCGCACATGGCGATGCAGCAGATCGTCAACCGGCGCCACCGGATCGCGGCCCAGCAGGTCTTCGATGTCGACCTCCATCAGGTCCTTGACCTGCACCCTGCCTTGCGCAAGATCGGCCATGCCCGGAAGCGTGCGCACGCGCAGGTGCAGCGACAAGAGTTCGTTGAGAATTTGCGCCCTGCGCCCGTATGAAACCGATGGCAGCGCCAGCAACACGTCGGTAATGCACATGGCGGCGGCATTGGCCTTGAGCCAAGATGGCGGGTAGATGGGCAGGCCGTTGAGGGTGCGGCCCTGCAGATGCGGTGAATCGTCGACAAAGCTCCGCACCACCATCTCGGGACTGTGCGCCAGCGCCGCAGCCAACTGGCGCCCGGCCTTGCCGGCACCATAGATCACCACCTGCGGCAGCGTCTTGCTGCGCAGCACCTGCGAATACAGGCCCCCCAGCCAGTAGCGCGCCACCAGGCGCGAAGCGCCCACCGTGAACAACAGCAGCGCAGGCACCAACAGGCCCACCGTGCGTGGAATACCTTCCACGCCGACCACGGTGAACATCATGACGTAGCCCACGCTGAACAAGGAGCAAGCGCGACCGATGGCCATCAACGCCGCACTGCCGGCATATCGGAAGATTGCACGGTACAGGCCAGAGATCACGAACAGCGGCAGCGCCAACATGACCGCGCCGGCTACCGCCAGCCAATGCACGCCAGTCAGTTCTACCCAACGCTCGTAGCGTAGGCTGAGTGCCATCCAAACGCACAGCACACACAGGCCGGTGTCCACCAACAAGGCCAACACCCTCTTTAGGGGTCGCGGTAATGCCAGCACAGGCTGCGCCAGACGATCAATCATGTGGACTCCCCCGAGAAGTTCTTATCAAGCAAGAACGCGAAGCCTGCACCCAACAGCAGCCCCACCCAATCGGCCAGCAAATCGGCAGCCTCGGCAATGCGATCGGGCGTGAACGATTGCAGCAGTTCGATGAGCCCGCCATAGGCCAGCAAGGCGGTCAAGACGATGGCCGTACGCCCTGGCCAGGCCCGTTGGCCCAACAGCCCCAGCACAGCAAAACCCAAGACATGATTGCCTTTGTCCCAGCCCGTCGAGGGCAAGGCAGAGGCTATTGAGGACGGCGCCACGCTCAACACCAGCAGCGCGAGCATTGCAAACGCCAGCAGCCAGCGCCAAGCCGCGGCTCCAGGCCGAGGCAACCAGTTTCGGGCAGCGCTCAGGCTCACGGAGCGCTCGCTTCTTTCAGCACTTGCCCAATGGCCGCGCAGCTGGCGTCCATTTCAGCGGCCGTCAGCGTTGGGTGCACCAGGAACATGACGCTGGTTTCGCCCAGGGAACGCGCCACCGGCAGGCGCTCAGCCGGCCGCCAGCCGGTGCCATCGAAAGCCTTCTCGAGGTACACCTCCGAGCAGGAGCCCTGATAGCAAGGCACGCCCAACGCCTGAATAGCATTCACGATGCGGTCGCGGTTCCAGCCCGGCGCCAGCCGCTCTGGCTGCACATAGACATAGCACTTGTAGTGAGCATGCACGCTGCCTTCGGGCACGGCGGGCACGCGCACTGCCGCGTGCGGGCGGCAGGCCACCCATAGCGAGTCTGCATGGCGCGTGCGCTGCACGGTCCAGTCGGCCATGCGGCGCAACTGGATGCGGCCGATCACGGCCTGCATCTCCAGCATGCGCCAGTTGGTGCCGAAGCTTTCGTGTAGCCAACGGAAGCCGGGCGGATGCTCGCGCTTGAACACCGCCTCGTGGCTCTTGCCGTGGTCCTTGAATTCCCACATGGCGCGCCAGAGCGACTCGTCGTTGGTGGTGACCATGCCGCCCTCGCCGCCCGTGGTCATGATCTTGTCCTGGCAGAAAGACCAGGCGCCCACATGTCCGATGGAGCCGACCGCCCGCCCCTTATAGTGCGCACCATGCGCCTGGGCGCAGTCTTCGATGACCCTGAGGCCATGCTGCTCGGCCAGCGCCATGATCGGATCCATGTCGCAGGGCCAGCCACCCAGGTGCACGCAGATGATCGCGCGCGTGCGCGGCGTGAGCACCCGCGCAATGGTGGCCACCGAAAGGTTGCCGCTGTCGGCCTCGACATCCGCGAACACCGGCGTGGCACCTGCATTGACCACGCAAGAAACGCTTGCCATGAAGGTGCGCGGCGTAACCACCACTTCATCGCCCGGGCCGATGCCCAGCGCCTTCAGGGCCACGTCCAACGCCAATGTGCCGTTGGCCAGCGCCACCGCATACGCAGTGCCCGTCCAGGAGGCGAACTCCTTTTCGAACTCGCGGCACTCCTGTCCGGTCCAATAGTTGACCTTGTTGGAGAGCAGCACACGCTGCACGGCTTCGGCCTCTTCGGCAGTGAAGCTGGGCCAGGGAGAGAACGGGGTATTCAGCACAATCAACCTTTGGGAGAAAAGAGGCGGGCGGGGTTGCCGACCACCGTGGAGCCGGCCGGCACATCACGCGTGACGACGGCGCCCATGCCCACCACGGCACCACGCCCGATGACCAGTGGCTTGTCTGGACGGCCCTGCTTGATAACCGCCCCCGAACCGATGTATGCGTGGTCTTCGATGACCACATTGCCGTTGCACTTGGCGCCCGGCGCGAAGGTGACGAAGTCGCCGATCACGCAGTCGTGCTCGACATAGCTGTAGAGGTTGGCGTGGAAATGCCGTCCGATACGGATGTTGGAGGTGAGAGTGACGAAAGGGCTCAGGGCCGCGCCCTCCCCCAGTTCCACATCGTCCATGCGCACGACGTTGTCCGCGCTCACCGTCCAGGCGCGTACGCCATCCGCCTTGCAGCGCGCGGCCAACTGCTCGCGCACCTTGCTGTTGGCGATGGCCAGCACGGCATGGCGCTCGCTAGCCTCCTGCTGCAGGAATTCCGTGTAGCGCAACACTCTTTGGCCATTGACCACCGGCGCCGCGGGCTGGTCATCTATGAAAACAAGCCGCGTATCCGCAATGCACTGCCCCACCAGTTGCGCACGCGCCAGCGGCATCACGCCCCGGCCACAACCGCTGGCGCCGTAGACCGCGAACAAGGGTTGCGTCATGACTCAACTCCGTGCGAAGTGGCGGTGGAAGAGCCAGTGAAACGCGGCATGGTTGCCTCGCCCGCCGCAGAGATCCCATCGCGCACCAGCACCTTGCGCATCGTGAGCCACAGGATCTTGATGTCGAGCCACAGCGTGCGGTTGTCGACGTACCAGACGTCAAGCTTGAATTTCTCTTCCCAGCTCAGTGCGTTGCGGCCATTGACTTGCGCCCATCCAGTGATGCCCGGGCGCACTTCATGGCGGCGCGCCTGCTCGGCTGAATACAACGGCAGGTACTCCACCAATAGAGGGCGCGGTCCCACCAGGCTCATATCACCCTTGAGGACGTTCCAGAGTTCGGGCAGTTCATCGAGGCTGCTCGAACGCAGGAAGCGGCCAAATGGCGTGAGCCGCTCGGCGTCAGGCAACAACTGCCAGCTGGCGTCGCGCGCATTGGTCATGGTGCGGAACTTGATCAGTTCGAAGGGGCGCCCTCCCCACCCCGGCCGGACCTGCCGAAAAAACGCGGGCTTGCCAAGCTTGCGACTCACTTGCCAAGTCAGGAGCGCGAGAGGAACCGCAAACAGCAGCAACGCCACCGCGGCCAAGAAGACGTCGAATACGCGCTTCACATCAAATATCTTTCTGGCACCCAACCGCTTGAAGAGCGCTCCGAAGCGCTCGACGCCGATTCGCAGCGAGAGGTGCTCGCGATAGTGGCGTTGGGCTTTTGCTCCCATTTCTGCCAGAGCCTCCGGAGCCATGGCTGCCAACGCTTCGGCGGAGGCCGCCAGCACCTGCGGATCCTCGGACGCAGCAACTACTCCTCCGCCAGACTCCCGCACCAAATCGGCGGCATCGCCATCCACCGCCATCAGCAAGGGCTTGCCAGCAGCCATGTATGCCTGCGTCTTGGACGGAATGGTGATCTCGAACAGTGGGGCTTTCCGCAAATGCACCAGCAAGGCATCGGCCGCGTCCAGCAAGGTGCCGACTTCTGCCATGGGCACGGCCGGCAAGAACACCACATTGCCTAGGCGCAATTCCGCGGCCCGTTCGACAAGGCGATCCACCTCCACGCCGCCGCCAAGCAGCACAAAGCAAACACGCGATCCGCGTTGCTGCAGCAGCACCGCCGCATCCAATACCGCATTCAGTGCCTGGGCCTTGCCCATGTTTCCGGCAAAGAGGATCCGGAACTTTTCTGCCGCAGGAAACGCTACAGGCAACTGCCCCTGAGGTGCGGTCAACGAAGCCTCGTCGGCCCAGTTGTAGATCACATCTATCTTTGACTCTGGAACACCGCGTTGCACCAGCAGTTTCTTGAAGCCGGGCGAAAGCACGGCAATGTGATCCACGCGCCTGTAGACCCACTTGCAGACCGAAGCAACGATGCCCAATGCCCGCTGGTTGTTGAGCATGCCAGTTGCCCGCAAGGTGTCCGGCCACATGTCCTGAATGTCGTAAACGACAGGAATGCGGCGGAGAAGGCGGATCAACCCGGCTGTCACGCCCACGGTCAGCGGCGGATGGTAGGCATACATCACCGCAGGGCGCTTGGCAAAAAACAAGCCGTAGATGGATGCAGATGCCGCGAAGCTCGCGTAGTTCAGCACCCGCTTGATGGCGGACTGGCCGTGATCCGGGTAAAGCGGCAAGCGAGTGATCTGCACACCATCTATCACCTCGCGCTGCAGCCACTTGATGCGATACCCGGGGTACACCTTTCCACCCGGGTAATTCGGAAAGCCGGTGACCACCTCCACCTCGAACCCCTGGCGAACGAGCTCGCGTGCAAACACAATGCCCTTGAAGGTCGGTTCGGGATCGAACCATTGCGTGAGCAGTAATACGCGAACGGCCATGGATCAGTACTTCTTCCACACGACGCGATTCACGTAGTCGGTGTAGCTGTGAATGATGCGTAGCACCTTGTCCGAGACATTCGGCATGCTGTAGTCGGCAACCTGGCGCAAGCCACGCTCAGCACCGCGCGGCTGTGTCTGGAGAATGGCCAACCCTTGGCGTACGCGAACAACCTCGAGTCCCACCATCATTACCGCGCCCTCTTCCATTCCTTCAGGCCGCTCATGCGCCTCGCGCAGGTTGAGCGCCGGAAAGTTCAAGATCGACGACTCTTCATTGATGGTGCCGCTGTCGGAAAGAACTGCGCGAGCAGACAGCTGCAGCTTGACGTAGTCGTGAAAGCCTAGAGGCTTGAGCAAGCGGACGTTTGCGTGAAAGCGCGCCCCCGTGGCGTCAATGCGCTTCTGCGTACGCGGGTGCGTCGAGACGACTACCGGCAATCCATGGTCTTCGGCAACTGCATTGAGCACCTCGACCAGCTTTGCGAAAGACTGGGAAGACTCGATGTTCTCCTCGCGATGAGCGCTCACCACAAAGTACTGGCCTGCCCCAAGGCTCAGCCGCGTGAGCACATCGGATGCATCGATGTTCGGGCGGTAATGGGAAAGCACCTCGAACATAGGACTGCCGGTCTTGATGACCAGGTCCGGCGGAAGCCCCTCGCGCAGCAGGTAGTCGCGGGCGATGGTGCTGTAGGTCAAATTCACATCAGCCGTGTGATCCACGATGCGCCGGTTGGTCTCCTCCGGCACGCGCTGGTCGAAGCAGCGGTTGCCGGCTTCCATGTGAAAGATCGGAATCTTGCGGCGCTTGGCCGGGATGACCGACAGGCAGCTGTTGGTATCGCCCAGAACCAGCATTGCCTCGGGCTGCTCCTGCCCAAGCACCTTGTCCACCGCAATGATGAGATTGCCGATGGTGTTCGCGGCACCCGTCGAATCTGCCGCGCTGTTCAAGAAATGATCGGGCTTGCGAACGCCCAGGTCGTCGAAGAAAACCTGATTGAGTTCGTAGTCGTAGTTCTGGCCTGTATGCACCAGCACGTGCTCGCAATGCTCGTCCAGCCGGGCCAGTACGCGCGACAGGCGGATGATCTCGGGCCGGGTGCCGACCACGGTCAGGACTTTGAGTTTTTTCATGGGATCAATCAAGAATCGAGGGGCCTACAACGGGCAGGCGAAGGTGTCTGGCCGCGCGCGATCGAACACTTCATTGGCCCAGAGCATCACCACCATTTCGTCAGTGCCAATATTGGTGATGTCATGCGTCCAGCCAGGCACGGTCTCGACGATCTCAGGCTTGTCGCCCGCGGTGACCAGTTCATGCGCTTCGCCGGTTTGCATGTGCCGGAACTTGAAGCGCGCTTGACCCTTGATGACCAGGAACTTCTCGGTCTTGCTGTGGTGGTAGTGGCCGCCTCGCGTGATGCCCGGGTGCGCGGTAAAGAACGAGAACTGGCCTGCGTCTGGCGTCTTGAGCATTTCGACGAACACGCCGCGCGCGTCTCCGTACTGCGGCACGGGGTAAGCGAAGGACTCGGGCGGCAGGTAGCTCACATAGGTTGAATAGAGCGCTCGCACCAGCCCTGTTCCCACGCGATCGGTCATGAGCGTGCTGCGACTGTCCTTGAACGACTGAATTTGCCGGGCCAACTCACCCACCGTGGTGGTGTACTGCGGCGCCACGGTGGCAAAACCATCCGGGTTTGCCGCGGCATCCGCGCCATCCATCAACTGCACGAAACGCTCGATGACATCGTCCACGTACACCAGTGTGACGGGCGCTGCCGGATCGTTGATCTGAATAGGAAGACCGCGCGAAATGTTGTGGCAAAAGGTGGCCACGGCCGAGTTGTAGTTGGGCCGACACCATTTGCCGAACACATTGGGCAGCCGGCAGAGATGTACGGGAATGCCGTGGCTGCGAGCGGCGGCCTGCAGCGTCTCTTCCGCATCGCGTTTGCTGCGGCCGTAGGGGTTGTCGAAACCTGCCTGGGTTGATGAGGTATAGACGACGGGCACCTTCTTGCCGGTGGATTCGGCAATGGTGCAGAGGGCACGGCACAGGCTCTGCGTGAGTTCTGCATTGCCGGTGGTGAATTCTTGCGGGTCTTGAGGGCGATTGACCCCCGCGAGGTGGAATACGAAGTCCACCTCCTGCAACAGGGCGGGCAGTTGCTCCGCGTCTTCGTCGCGGGTGAAGCAGACCACTTGCACATCCTTGCGCTCGGCCAAGTGCAACTGCAGGTTCTTGCCGACGAAACCGCGAGCGCCGGTAATCAACACCTTCATGCTCTTACTCCTGCGCCAGCGCGGGCTCACCGCGGGCAATGCGCTGCATGAAGTCGAGCTTGAGCAACAACTTCTTCATACCTTCCACATCGAGCCGGGTGGTGTTGTGCGAGTTGTAGTCCTCGCCATGCGTGCTGCGGGTAATGCGCTCTTCGCCCTCCTCCACGTACTTGGCGTAGTTCAGGTCGCGGCCGTCGGGTGGCACACGGTAATAGTCGCCCTGGTCTTCGGCGCAGGCCATTTCCTCGCGGCTCAACAGCGCTTCATAGAGCTTCTCTCCGTGGCGCGTGCCGATCTCACGCACTTCGTGATCCGGCTTGCGCATTACTTCCAGAATGGCCTGCGTCAACACTTGCACCGTCGCTGCCGGGGCCTTCTGCACAAAGATGTCGCCGTTATTGCCGTGCTCGAAGGCATGCAGCACGAGTTCGACTGCGTCCTCCAAGGTCATCATGAAACGGGTCATGGACGGGTCCGTCACGGTGATGGCTTTGCCTGCCAGCACCTGCTCCACGAACAGTGGAATGACCGAGCCGCGAGAGGCCATAACGTTGCCATAGCGCGTGCCGCAAATGATGGTGTTGGTGCTTTCAAGATTTCGGCTGGCAGCGACCATCACCTTTTCCATCATGGCTTTACTGATGCCCATGGCGTTGATGGGATAGACGGCTTTGTCGGTGCTGAGGCACACGACGCGTTTTACGCCTGCGGCAATTGCGGCTTCCAAGACGTTTTCGGTGCCGAGGACGTTGGTGCGCACCGCTTGCATCGGGTGGAATTCGCAAGAAGGCACCTGTTTAAGTGCCGCCGCGTGAAAAACGTAGTCAACCCCCCGCATAGCGGCGCCCACGCTGCGCGAGTCTCGGACATCACCGATGTAAAACTTGAGTTTGGGATGGTTATAGCGTTTGCGCATATCATCCTGTTTTTTCTCATCTCGGCTGAAGATGCGAATTTCTCCTATATCAGTTGAGATAAATCGCTTCAGAACAACATTACCAAAAGAACCGGTACCACCGGTAATAAGCAACGTTTTTTTAAAAAAAAATTTTTCCATAAAGTCAATTCTTTATTCAATAGAATTAAAAAACAAACGAATACGCTCTGCGCATTCAGTCCAACTCTCAGGAAATTCGCTCATTCGCTTGCGACCCTCCGAGACGAGGCGCTTTTGTAAAACGCCATCCTCAGACAAGCGCTCGGCCGCTCGGGCCCATTGCTCCGCGTCATAAGGGTTGACGTAAACTGCCGCATCCCCGCACAAATCACGTGCATAAGGCAAATCCGCGACAATTTGCGGCAATCCCCACTCCATTGCCTCGAGGTGCGATGAACTAAGCGATTCAAGAACACTCGGCATCAGGCACGCATCACACTTCGCATAAAGAGACTTCAGATGCACTTTGTTTATCCAACCAAGTGCAACCAGTGAACCCTCACGAATCAACTGTCGCGCGGAATCGCCGCCCCATTGAATCGCTGATTCTTCATCGATTGTAAGAACAAGGCGATGTTTTTTTCCTTGATTTTTAAGTATCTGAAATGCCTGAATAACAACCGCGTGATTCTTATGGGGGACGGATGTCGCGACATAAAGCCAATTAATCTCGCGCATCACAGATCGCCGGTCCAATCGATCGGTGATATGAGCCGGGAGTGGTTCAAAGCCAACGTCTCGATCAACTTCTACCGCCTTTGGGACAATCCCAACGGGGTAGTTTTTTCCGCAGCGGTCGATCACGTATTTCGCCATTAATGGTGTTTGCACAATGATCCCATGGGCGGCGCGCGACGAAAGCCGAAAAAAAAGACGCAACAAAAATACGCGAAGCCCACCTCCCGGATGAGTTTTCGTATCCTCTTTTGGATATACCTGATGAGCGTTATTCAATGAGAGAACCGTGGGGATTTTGCTTTTAATGTAGGTACCAAGGTTGAGAGACCAAATAATATCCGCTCGCGTACGCTTTGCTATGCTATTAAGTTCGACGCACCCCAGCCAAAGTCGCGTCAACTCCTTGAAGCGCCCTTCGCGAATTAAAATTACGTCGGCATTGGAAGCAAATTTTAGTTGCCGAAGGGAAGAATTATCAGAGCAAACGATAGTAATATGATCCTCAGGAAATCTATGCAAATATGCCTGCAAAAGCAAAGCGAAATTTGCAAGCCCACCACCACCACCACTGTAGTACTGAAACACGATGCGCATTATTGGCAACCCTCAACAAATCCTCGAAGATTGTCGCAATAGTTTTCATAATGAAAATTACGCCTCGCGCATTGCTGTGCCGCTTCGCGCATCTCAGATAACCTATTTTTATCAAGCGTCAGCGCATACCTCAGCCCAGTAATTATCGAATCGCACGTTTCGTCATCAACCAATATCCCTTCTTTTCCGTTTTCTATGTACGCAGGAATGTCACCAGTTGCGTTAGCAATAACTGGCACACCAGCTGCCAAGCTCTCAACCAGCTTTGTCGAAAACCCAGCATTGGACGATCGCCTTTGCGGACGAAAGAGGATGGAAAAATCAGCTTGCTGCAGGAGTGCAGGAACCCTTGATTGAGCGATTCGGCCGTGAAAATTTAGCCGATTCCGAAGACGGCGAAGCAGTTCGATATCATTATTTACGCAGCTCAGTATCTCTGTTTCAGTGGGACCGATAAGATCCAAGCTAACCTGATGTCCTTCTTTATGGAGAACGTCAAGGCTCAGCAATACGGAATGCAAGGTATCTTTCTTTCCAGGTATTCCTGCATACACTAAGCGCAATCCCGGCGCCATTATTTTTTTCTTCGCAGCCCATTTTGACTCAGCCAAATCGACCATCGGGGGTAAAAGAAAAACTCGACAATCGCGTACTGCATAGAATTCCTGCAAAAATCGGCCGATCGAAATAATCTGTCCGATCCATGGGTTTAAGACGCGCATCCGCAACTCATGATCGATCGCTGCAACCCCCCATTTTCCGCCAGGTAGCGAATCGGCGTCATACCATTCGGTGCAATCGACGATCAGTTTGATTTTCTTTCGCCAACAGAAAAACTTCAACAATAAAAGATAAACAACTCCGCCGTGATAAGAGATAACTGCATCAAATCTTTTCACTCGAGAGTATCGACGCAGCCATCTTACAGCACCTGCCCCCATAGTCAGATATTTAAGCAAGCGAGAAAACGGATTAAGCTTTCTCAATCTAAATTGGTTCTGCGGAGAATAAGAAAATCCCTGATAGGAAAATTCCCCTTCGCCGCACTTGTCTTCTGGTCGACCATCTTCTTCCCAGCCGGCGAAATGAACGTCATAGCCGCCTTGTCGAAGTGCTTTCCCAATACCAAGAACTCGCGCAGCAGCAGCATCCCCCTCTGGGAAACGAAAAGTTCCTGTAATGAGGATCCGTTGTTTAAGCTCCTGCATGAGCTCGCTCCCCCATGCTCGCGGCACGCGATAGCGCTGTCGTGAAGGCATACCGCACGCGCTCACCCAAATGACGTTCCCTTGCAACATTAACGGCAGAGTGACTGAGCTCCTCGCGCCATTGACAATCCGAGACAAGCCTACTAACAGCAGAAAATAGAGCCGATTTATTACCTCCAGCAACGGAAACTCCCACTTTCGAATCCTCGATATATGAGGAAGATGCCGAGGCGGCAGGACCGTATGCGAGTGTTGGTAAACCTGCTGCAAGATATTGCGGTATTTTTGTCGATACGGAGAAGCGTGTGTACTGAGCGATGTTAGGTTCTGTCGACTCCACATGAACTGCAACGTCGCAGCACTTTAGGATTTTGGCAACCTCATGAGCTGCAATGCTTCCGCAGTAATGGACTGTGGTACTAAGTTCCGCAAGCTGCGTAGCTTTTTTTTCATCCACCTTCGGTGCATATATATGCAATTCTGCGACGGCCCTATCTTGATTGATTCTAGACAGCACATCAATAAGATCTAAAAGCACTTGGTCGCGACGCAGGTGTAGACCGCCAACATAGACAAATACCAAAGGCGCGGTCGAACCACATTTGGTTTCTCTATCACTGAACACCGAGTCAACAGGATTCATAAAAGGCAAGAAGTCGCAACCAAATTTGCGCGAGTATTCTTTAGCCATCATGTCGCCAATAGCCATTCCAAATGGCACTCGATCAAAAAGATGCTGTACCGCCCTGTTGAGCACTATGCGATGAAGCCATGTTCCAGAACTTTTGTCAGGCACAGAATATGTAGCGAGCCAATCATCCATAAAATGCGGGACCACTGGTATACGAAGTCGTCGCCCCAACTCGTGTGCCAGCCGCGTAATTCTTATATTTCCCAAAAGCGAGTAGATGAGGTCTGGCTGAAATTCCTCCACCTGCCTCATCAGAGATATAGGGAGACGATAGGGCAAGAAATCGAGCAAAGGAGCACAGGCGTACTGCAGCTTCGCTCGAATACCAATTTTCGCAACTGCTACAGACGGCCCCGTGACCCTACCATCAATGAACATCTCTATGCTGGGCGTCGCGGCTGAGCGTAAGCGTGCGAAAGGCAAGAGATCACGTGCGGTCAGTCGTGAACTGAATTTGCATTGATCTGCGTTTGTAGGGATATTGGCAGTGTATATCTGAGAGATAGCGCCATTCGGCCAGTCCTTGAATAGATTTGCAACCGTGATTCCGGTAGCTGAGACCCCATTTAGGGGCTCACCATTGACAATTAGGATTTTTGGGAATTTTCGCATCTTCGAGACTCCTCAGGCGTCAAGCTGGCGTTTTGCGTCGAACTCTAGCGAATCAGATCGCGCACCATGAGGTTTCAGAGGCCTTGATGCCGACAGGATAGGAAAATTTTGGTGCTCAGCATTTTTCACCTCCACAGGAATGCGGTTGGCCACTCCCACCATCCAGCCAAAGGCAAACCATGCTGGCGCAGCGAACTCCCATACTCCCGTTAACGCCATAGGGATCCAGACGAGAAAAAGCAAAATTCCCCCAATCTTTGCCGCTCTATTGGCCGACCTTAGGAGCTTCCGCAGAACTAGATAAATAATTCTAAAATATAGAAACAACCCAATCAATCCACTTTCAACAGCAATGGTCAAAAGAACATTATGGACCGGAATTTCCAGAGGACTTATTTCTTGAAAGGCATAGGCCCCAATACCTTGAAAGGGGCTTGAATAAATCTGTGAAATTGCGAATGGCCAGAGTTCTTCACGCCCGGAGAAATCGATGTCCCATTTATCGCTCGCAAGGTAAGCAAAAAAATCCAACCTCTGCCGCACTTCTAACGGCAGGTAGTCAAGAATGAAGAAAAGAAGAGCACCAATCATTGCTACGGCAAGTAGCGCTTTGCCAAGGTTTCGACGGATTTTCGTGAGCGCGTAGAAAGAAAGGGCCGCAAGCACTCCCAGCAAGGCGCCTCGAGAGCCGGAAAACATAATGGCAGTGAGCCCAAGCCCCAAAAAAGCTAAAAGCGCATAATTTCCTAAATTACGGCCGGGCCGGTCCAAGATTAGCGTAATTGCTATCGGAAGTGCAGTGGACACGGCATAAGCGACATAATTTGCATTCAAATCGCCAACAGTAGAGCGTGCATCAAGGGCGCTGTTTGATACAAAAGAAAAGCCGTTAGAGATGACAATGAGAGCGGCGATCGCACAGCCTGCTATGTAAGCTAAGCCTAAAAATCTCCACCACGGAATATTCCTTCCAGCCCGAAGCGCACATGACATTAACGCGAATGCCAAGCAATATGACAATATTGCCGAAAGTGTGCGCTGCGGTGCGATCGACCAAAAAAAAGAACAACTTACCCAAATCAAAAAGAAACCAGCCGATAGTTCAACTTGCGACGGCACCTTCAGAGGACCTCGAACTAGGTTGGACAATGTGAATGAACCCACAGCGAACACGGTGAGGATGATCCAGTATGGATACCCTACTGGGCCGGCATCGAGTGCAAAGCTAATGAGAAATGCAGAAGCGGCAACTGCAAGAAGTCCGATACGTGAAAAAAGTTGCCCTAGGCTGCGCATGATGCTTCACGGAATTTATTTTCCGACACCGGCTTGTGGATGCGAGCAAATATCGCGGCAGTAAGCAAGGTCATAGCGCCTCTTTCTTCGTAGTCACTTTGTTCAGCAGTCTCTCTACAGCCGCGAAGGGAAACGGACGCACCGTAAATAAAACAATTGGTACATAAATTGCAAAAAAAACAATTATTTTCCATGCCAATGCTTGCCAAAAATCTGTACTCCACGCTGCCCCGAGCACATAGGCACACGCACCCGCAACGATCGAGGCAGCCAGAATTGGAATAAGGCTACGCACCGTTAAAAGCAATGAAATACCAAGAGCGCGATGCGAGCAGAAGAGGTTCATTGCGAGATACGGACCGGCAAACAAAGCACTTTCTACAAGTACAAGCGTTTCCAAATCTCTCGCAAATTTAGCCGTCGAGAGTAGTGCTACTAAAGAAATTCCAGTAAGCCCAATGTTCATCCAAAGTTGTTCTCGAGCTTTTCCCGCAGCTAGAAATAGCCATATAGTGGATGTTGATATCGGCAGTGTCATCGCTGCGAGCGCAAACCACTGAAGCAGGCGTGCAGCGCCTTGCCACTGAGGGCCATAAAGCAATCGAATGACTTCTGCACCCCCTGAAAATAGAAACGCCCCCGCTGGGCACCCAATCACCGATGTAATGATCAAGGCCTTGCGATAAAGCAATGCCAGCTTTTCGGGCTCGCTCCTCAAAGCCGCCAGCGAGGAAACCATGACATCGGTCACAACCATCGATGCATATTGCGTAGGCATTGATTTCACGCCGTATGCGCGCTGATAGTTGCCCATTGCAAGGCTACCAAAGCAACGTGCAGCCAGAATTCCACCTAAATATAGTTGGAAGTAGCAGACATAATTTGAAAGAGCAAAACCTGCTCCTTTACGCAACTCCGGCAGTGCGACAGAGAACTTCCGTGGCCAACCCGGAATTGCCTCGGACAAGGCCAGCACAGCAATGGATCGAACAGCGTGCATGCAGACCGCCTGACTCACCACTGCCCATACGCCGGCCCCGCCCAGAGCCAAGCCAATTCCGACGGCACAGCTCACACACAACGCCGCCGTATCTATCGTATTCAGTTTTTTTTGCTGCAGCCGCCGACGAAGTAATGCGGCCGGTTGCGTTGCGAGGCTATTAAGAAAGGCTGCTGCCCCGATAAAAACGCTGAGCCATATCAGCTTGGGCGCATTGTAGAACGCGGCCAACAGAGGACCCGCTATCACAGATAGTCCCAAAAGGCCAACTCCAAATAAAAAACCAAAGAAAAAGAGTGCGTCGAATTTTTCTTTGTCGTATATGGGCGCCTGGACTGTCGCCCAAGTGAGCGCCGTATCGAACAATACGAGAAACGCCAAAAACGTCAACGCCATCGCCGCCACCCCGAATTCGGAGGGAGTGACATGGCGCGAAACAACCATAGTGGTGCCAATCGTGAGAATTTGGCGCACGGCAGTCAAGAATATGGACCAACCTGCAGCTCGCCTCGCAAGCTTCGGAATGTCATTACCGGATGGCGGCCCATATATCACATTGCCAGCATTACTCCGCACCGAGCATTCATCAGTGTGGACTAGTTGGTCTTTCGGCTTCTCCACGTTGAACACCATCAATTGGCTTGGTGTTTTAGGCTGAGATACCATGGCATTGCGCAAATTATGCCGGCTCGAATTGAGTGCCTCGGCACATACCCAAGTAGCGCTCTCCCCTTACCTACATGCGCCTGTGAATGTCGTACGTCACCGGCCCGGAAATCGCGATATAGAGGTTCTTTGAGATATAAGACACCGTTGGCCGCAAGCGTCTCGCGCAACGCCTCAAAAAGTTGATTGAGGGTAGTGCGGTCGCCAACCGCGACGTTGTATATTTGATTTCGCGCTTCTGCGGTTGAAGCAGTAGCGGCGAGCAGATTTGCCTGAATGGCATTCGCGACGAAACAAAAGTCGCGACTAGTTTCTCCATCGCCATTGATGAAGATATCCTCGTCGGCAATCATTGCCGCTGTCCATTTTGGAATAACAGCCGCATAGGCGCCGTTAGGGTCTTGGCGTGGCCCGAACACGTTGAAGTAGCGCAGACCAATTGCCGTGAATCCGTAACTTCGCGCAAAGACATCCGCATAGAGTTCATTGACAAACTTGGTAACCGCATAGGGCGACAACGGCTTGCCAATCACGTCCTCAACCTTCGGCAGCGCCGGGTGATCGCCGTATGTCGAACTGCTCGCGGCATAGGTGAAGCTCTTCACTTCCGCATCGCGCGCCGCCACCAACATGTTGAGAAAGCCATCGATGTTGGTGGCGTTGGTGGTAATCGGGTCGGCAAGGCTGCGCGGCACGGAGCCCAATGCGGCCTGATGCAAGACGTGCTCCACGCCCTCGCATCCGCGGCGGCAATCCTCCAGTTTGCGGATATCGCCTTCGATGAAGGTGAACCGTCCCCATTGATCCGCGTTGACTAGAGTCCGCACCTCGTCAAGATTGCGCTGATAGCCGGTGGCAAAGTTATCCAAACCGACCACTTGCTGGTCGAGCTTGAGAAGCGCCTCGAGAAGGTTGCTGCCGATGAAGCCGGCCACGCCGGTGACCAGCCAAGTATGACGTTCGCTGGTCAGGCGTTCGAGCAGCAGCTCGTAGGCAGTCTGATTGGGAGTGAAATTTGTCATAGCCTTCCGTCTGCTGCACCCAATGGCAGGATGCTCTTCACATCAAAAAGCACGGCGCCCGCTTGGCCCAAAGCCTTAATTCCGGCCTCCCCCAATGCAACAAACTGGTGGTGCCCCACTGCCAGCACCACGGCAGCGTATTGGCCGGGCTGAGGCATTTCGACCAAGCATTTAAGTCCATATTCATGCTCGGCATCGGCCACATTGATCCACGGATCGAATACGTCGACTTGGACGTTGTAGCTCTGAAGAGTGCTCACGATGTCCACCACCTTGGTGTTACGCACGTCCGGGCAGTTTTCCTTGAAGGTCAGCCCCAGCACCAGGACCTTGCTGTTCAGCACCGGCAAGCTCTTGCGCAGCATCAGCTTGATCACTTCATCAGCCACGTGGCTAGCCATGTTGTCGTTGATGCGTCGGCCCGCCAAGATCACTTCAGGGTGGTAGCCGACTTCGACCGCCTTATGCGTCAGGTAATACGGGTCTACGCCTATGCAGTGGCCTCCTACCAGTCCCGGACGAAAAGGCAGGAAGTTCCACTTGGTGCCGGCGGCCTGCAAAACCTCCCCCGTGTCGATGCCTAGCCTATGAAAGATCAGGCTGAGCTCATTCATCAGCGCAATGTTCACGTCGCGCTGCGTGTTTTCGATCACCTTCGCGGCCTCGGCAACCTTGATAGTGCTGGCCTTGTGAGTGCCAGCGGTGATGATCTGGCCGTATAGCTGGTCAACCGTTTCAGCGACCTCGGGCGTGCTGCCGCTGGTCACCTTCTTGATGGTTGACAGGCGGTGTTCCTTGTCACCGGGGTTGATCCGCTCGGGGCTATAGCCGCAGAAAAAGTCGACATTGAATTTCTGGCCGCTGTGTTTCTCCAGCACCGGCACGCAGACCTCTTCGGTCGCGCCCGGGTACACGGTCGATTCGTAGATGACGATTGCGCCGGTCGGCATTACCTTGCCGACCGTCTCGCTGGCCTTGATCAACGGCGTCAAATCAGGGCGATTGGCGTTGTCGATAGGGGTGGGTACCGTGACGATGAAGATCCCGCAATCGCGCAGATCGGCGATGTCCGACGTAAAGGCCAACCGACTCGCCGCCTTCAATTCTTCGGGCGTGGTTTCAAGGGTGTGATCGCGCCCTTCCCTCAATTCGGCAATGCGCTTCGGATTGATGTCGAATCCAACGACATCGCGCTTCTTGCCGAATTCGACGGCAAGCGGCAGGCCGACGTAGCCCAGGCCGATCACGGCAATCTTAGAATTGTTTGAGTTCATTCGAGACTAGCTCCGGTTGCGGGGCGCTCTGACCAAAAGGGGGCAATGCCGCACGCGGCACCGCTCGCCAAGCTCCTCTTTAAGACTTGGCGGGCGATAAAACCGGCCGAGGCGCTGTGGCAAGACCTGTTCACCACGGCAACCCGGCCCGCTCTCAGCGGAACCGATCCGCCGTTTCGCTACCCAAGTTCACCACCTGCGCGGCGGGCAAGATCAAGCTGATCACGCGGTTCCACTTCACGAGCGGCACCGGGTCGATGTAGACCACGTCTTGCGCCTCCAGGCTGAACTGCCTGGCCAGCACCATGGCGGCGGGGTTCTTGGCGTCCAGGTGGAAGATCGCGGGCAAGCCGGTGGCACCTTGCCGAATCACGTAGATCTGGCCGGGGTTCGACGTGGTAAGCACCGGGCCGCCCGCTTCGCCCAACGCCTCGTTCAGGTTGAGGCGGCCGTTGGTGCGCACCGGCAGTGCCGATGGGCGCAGGATTTCACCCATCACATACACCTTGGCGTCTTCGCGGGTGCCCACGCGAATGGTGTCGCCGTTTCTCAGGGGAATGTCGTTGCCGTCGTGGCCAGCCTGGCGCAGGCGTGTGAGGTCGATGTCGATGGACTTGCCGTCGCGCACCAGGGTGACGTCTGCGCGGTTGCCGTTGGCGGTGATGCCGCCGGCGCGGTTGATGGCCTCGGTGAGGGTCATGGGCACGTCGGTGAAGATCTGCGAGCCCGGTGAGCGCACTTCGCCTTCTATATAGGCACGGCGGCTGCGGAAGGACTGGATGCGCACGGTCACTTCGGGCTCGCGCACCTGGGTGACGATGAGCTTGGAGATGAGGTCGCCGGCCTCGGCCTCGGTGAGGCCCGCCACCCTGACGCGGCCGACGTAGGGAAAGGCAATTTCGCCCGACGAATCGACGATGAAGCCGGGCGCCACGCTCACGCCGGTGGGGTCGGCCTGTTGGGAGATGACGGCGCCGGCGTTGGGCAGCAGCTCGGGGTGGTCATACACGATGACGCCGACCACGTCTCCGGGGCCGATGGTGTAGCTCTTCGGCTTGCCGAACAGGGCCTGCACTTCGGGCGGCAGGTTCTTGGGCGCGGCCTTGGCCAGAGTGCGCACCAGGGCTGGCGTGATGGGGGTGATCCGGTCCTCGGGTGCTGCGTCGGGCAGGTACTGGAACTTGGGAGGCAGATCTTCGGCGACCTGGTAGGGCTCGACGGCACCCATGCCCGGAGCAACGGCGCAGCCTTGAAGCACGGCCACGCCCAACATTGCAGCGGCAATCCATGCCGTTGCGTTCACTTCTCGTCTCAAAACAGTCCCCTGGTTGTTGCGATGAGGGCCGCGACTCCGGCCCCACAGGGACTAGCTGTTGCTGAATACCCCTCCCTGTACGTATATTTTAACTTTTGTTGCTAAACGTTTGTATTCAACAAGTGACGCGGATCACTTTTTCAGAGATATCTAACGAGTGTTACCTTTAGCAACCCATCTCCTGCAAAAAGTGTGATGAATACCCTTGTCAGGGCAACGCTGTTACTTGAAGGAAGTTGGACGCGGTAGAGCGAAGAAACGGGCGACTTGTCATCACTCGTATTGGGTAGGCCGGCCGTTTTTTTGTATCGCCTGAGGGATTGACATCGGCACTCAGCGGGAGGTCAGGTGCGGCATGTCCAATGCTCCAAAAAGAGCCTTTCTGGAGGGCATTTGCTGCTTTTACCCATGTACACCATCGCAATTGACACCGGAATCTTCATTGCAGGCGCCTTCCTGGGTGTCCTGCTCATGTGCCTGCTCCACGTTTCGCGGTCGGACGACTGAAGCCGAGAGCCCCGGCCTCGCCGGCTGGGGCAGGTAACCGTTGTTGCCACGCATCACCGCGGGACACTCCTCATGACGGCGCGCTGAGGCGCCTTTAGGACTTTTTCCCTACGGAAATCTGTGATGAAGTTGGCAAAACCGCTTCTAAAATGTGAGCGGCCGTCTGTGACAAGTGGTACTTCCAGCTACATTTTGTAAGCCAGAAGCGACCGCTGATCCAGCGTAACGAGCTCCGGCAGTCCCAACGGACTGCCGTTCCTCGTTGTCGATTGCTTCTGCTCGCCCGCCTCCATGCGGGTCTCGCAGCCAGAAGGAATCCGGCAGGTCCCGGTGCTCTCGGCCCCTCTGTAGGGGCCGCCTTCCAGCCATTTTTCCGCCCGTTCCTGACGGATGGGCTACCCACCCCCAGCGCGTAACCACGACGCGATGGACTGAAGCGCGTCAGTTGACTTTTTGAAACTAAAGTATCAATAATTGATGGCTGAGAACTATTTAGTTACTTAGCCGGGGGCGAGTTCAGCCCTTCTTTCCAACACCTTTCCTCTAACCAGTTGGCGTTCACCATGAAAAAGCTCTCCCTCATCGCTGCAGCGACCCTTGCCGTTACCACCAGCGCCGTCTTGGCAGCAACGAACCCGGCCACTTCGACGTTCCAGGTCCTGATCACTGTCAACAAGGCCTGTTCGGTGGTCGCGGGTACCGCTTCCAACATCGATTTCGGACCGGTCGATTCCTCCGCCACCAACCTGTCCGCCAGCAGCAACATCAGCGTGACCTGCTCCAAGACGACGCCCTACAACATCGGCCTGCAGCCTTCGCTGGCCACCAGCACCACCGGCGCCGGTGTGATGAGCTCCGTGACCACTTCGGACACGGTCGCCTACCAGCTCCGTTCGGGAAGCGCTACCGGCCCGGTCTGGGGCAGCACCGCCACGGCTACCGATGTGGGCAACGGCGTGGCCGGCACCGGTACCGGTGTGGCGCAGACGATTCCCGTGCATGCCACGGTTGCCAACGCCAACGTGACGCCTGGCGCCTACGCCGACACGGTGACGGTCCTCGTCAACTACTGATCGTTTGATCGATAGCCCATGCGCCACCTGCTGCTTCGCTATACCGCTGCCCTCGCGCTTGCCCTGGCGCAGGCGGTCGCATCGGCCAGCGGGCTGCAGGTGTCTCCGGTCACGCTGACGCTGCAGGCCACGCAAAACGCCGAAGGCCTTTGGCTCAGCAACACCGGGGACACGGTGGTGCATGCGCAGGTGCGCGTCTATCAATGGACGCAGGAGAACGGCACCGAAAAGCTGACGCCCTCGCGCGAACTGCTGGTCAGTCCGCCGATGGTGCAGCTGGCTGCCTCTGACAGGCAGCTGATCCGCGTGATTCGCTCGGGCGTTCCCACGGGCACTGTCGAGGGCTCGTACCGGGTGATCATCGACGAGCTGCCGGTGGAGATGAAGGAAAAGAAGGGCCTGCAGCTGGTGCTGCGCTATTCGGTGCCCATCTTCATTGCAGCCGCGGGCGCCCAGTCGCCTGCGCCCCAGCTCGCATGGTCGCTGCGCCGCGAAGACGGCAAGGCGGTGATCGAGGTGGCGAACAACGGCGGCATGCATGCGCAGCTCGCCGATCTGGAATTTGTCGACACGGTCGGCCGCCGCACGCCGGTGCATGCCGGCCTGATGGGCTACGTGTTGCCGGGCGCGCGCATGCGTTGGCCGCTGAAGACCTCCGCGGAGGCCTTTGCCCTCGGCGGCATCCTGGAAACGAAGATCAATGGCAACGCGACGCAGGAAAACATCCCGCCGCTCCCACGCGCCCGCTGAGCGCCTGCTGCCACTGCTGCTTCTCTCCGGTCTGGTGTCTTTTGCCGCTCAGGCTGAGGGTGCGGCAGCCGGCGCAAGCGCACAGGTGGCCGCCTCCACGGAAGGCGACCTGGCCGGCCCGGGCGGCAGCGACCTTTATCTTGAACTGAGCCTCAATGGCAATCCGCGCGGCCTGGTGCACTTTGGCCTGCGCGGGCAGGAGCTTTGGGCCAGCGCGGCCACGCTGCGGCAGCTGGGCTTCGTGCTGCCGGCGGGCGTGTCGGATCCGGTGCGGCTCAGGAGCCTTCCGGGGGTACAGGTGAAGTACGACGCGGCGGTGCAGAGCGTGGCCATTCACGCCACCGCCGATGTGCTGCGCCTGCCCACGACGGTGGTCGACACGTCGACGACCATCGTGCCCAAGGCCAGCGCTTCGCCCGGCTTGCTGCTCAACTACGACCTGTATGGCACGCAGGGGCGCGGCAATACGTCGAGCCTGAATGCGCTCACCGAACTGCGCGCGTTCAACGGGAGCTCGGTGCTCAGCAACACGCTGATGTCGCGCGCGGCCCGCACCGATGGCGAGGGCTGGCAGCACGACTCGGTCCGGCTCGACACCACCTGGAGCAAGTCGTTCCCCGAAGAAATGCTGACCCTTCGCGTGGGCGATACCACCACGGCCTCGCTGCCGTGGTCGCGCTCCACACGAATCGGCGGCATCCAGCTGTCGCGCAACTTTGCGCTGCAGCCCTATCGCACCACCACGCCGCTGCCGGCCTTCCTGGGGTCGGCCACGCTGCCTTCGCAGGTGGAGCTGTACATCAACGGGATGCGCCAGTACACGGGCCAGGTGCCGGCGGGGCCGTTTCAGCTGAAGACGGTTCCCAGCATCAATGGCGCGGGCAATGCGCAGGTGGTGTTGACCGATGCCTTCGGGCGCGCGACGACGCTCGACTTTTCGCTGTACGACACGCAGCGGCTGCTGGAGGCGGGCCTGTCGGACTGGTCGGTGGACCTGGGCATGGTGCGCAAGAGCTACGGCCTGCGCTCGTTCGACTACGGCAACGAAGCCGCCGCCACCGGCACCTGGCGCTATGGCGTGAGCAACAGCTTCACGCTGGAAGCGCACGGCGAGGCCACCAAGGGGCTGGTCAAGGGCGGCGTTGGCGGCGCCTTGCTGCTGGGCCAGAGCGGCGTGCTGACGGGCGCGGTGGCGCAGAGCAGCTACGGCGCAGAGCGGGGCTCGCTGCTCAACCTGGGCTACAGCTGGCGCGACAACCGGTTCAATTTCACGGTCGAAGGCACCCGCACGCGCGGCGACTACCGCGACGTGGCGTCGCTGTACGGCAGCGCGCCGCCACGCGGCTCGGGCCGCGCATCGATCGGCTACACCACCAGCGGCTTCGGCAGCTTTGGCCTGAGCTACCTGTACCTGCGCTATCCGGCGCAGGAGGCAACGCGCCTGGCAAGCGCCTACTGGTTCATGTCGCTGGGGCGCAGCGCGTCGGTGAATGTGAGCCTCAACCAGAACCTGGACAACCGGCGCGAGCGCAGCCTTTTCGTGGGCTTCACCTGGGCGCTGGACGGCAAGGTCACGACCAGCACCGGCGTGCAGCGCGACGGCGACCGCACCACCTTCTCGGCCGACGCGCAGAGCTCGACGCCGAGCGAAGGCGGCATCGGCTGGCGCGCGGGCCTGCGCCAGGGCGGCGGCCAGAACGGCGGCCAGGCCGAGCTCGACTACCTGGGCCGCTACGGCCGCGCGATGGCGGGCATCAGCATGATCGGCGACAGCCGCTATGCCTACGCCGGCGCCACGGGTTCGGTCGCGTTCATGGGCGGCCAGCCCTTTGCGGCCCGGCGCATCGACGATGCCTTTGCGGTGGTCTCCACCGACGGCATTGCGGGCGTGCCGGTGAGGCTGGAGAACCGCGACATCGGCACGACGGACGGCCACGGCATGCTGCTGGTGGCGCCGCTGCGCGCCTACCAGAACAACCAGCTGTCGATCGACCCGATGCAGCTGCCCGCCGACGTGCGGATCGAGCGCGTGAAGACGGTGGCCACGCCGAGCGACCGCGCCGGCACGATGGTGCGCTTTGGCATCACGCCGATCAATGCGGCGGCGCTGCTGCTGGTGGATGAGGCGGGCAAGCCGCTGCCGCTGGGCAGCCGGGTGCGCGTGAACGGCGGCACCGGCGAGCCGGCGCTGGTGGGCTTTGACGGCGCGGTGTACCTGGAGTCGCTGCAGCCGCACAACACGCTCGAGGTGCAGACGCCCGGCGGCCGCTGCCGCGCCAGCTTCGACTATCGCAAGGACGGCGCCGGCATTCCGCAGATCGGACCGCTGCGCTGCATCAGGGAAGGGAAGACGCCATGAGCTTTTTGAGCCGCACCTTGCAGGCGCTGCGCCTGCCTTTGCTTTGTGCGCTGCTGTGGTGGCTGCCGATGGGGAGCGCGCAGGCGGCGGTCAATTGCACGGCGCAGATGTCGGCTCTGAATTTCGGCACGGTGGAGCTGGTCGACGGAAGCACGCCGCCATCCGTGAACGCCACGCTGACCTATACCTGCAACAACACCGGCAACTCCACCGAGTCCCTCAGGGTCTGCTTCAATATTGGCGACGGCGACCAAAGCCTTGGGAGCTTCGATCCGCGGCTCATGAAGCTCACCACGGGCAACAACACCTTGAAGTTCCGGCTCTTCCAGGGCACGAGCGGCACGGTCTGGGGTTCGAATGGCAACGCGGCGGTGCCGAATCCATTCACCGACACCATGAGCATTGCTCGCCGGTCCAGCGTGACGAGAAGCACGACCATGCGCGGGGAATTGCTTGCCCTCCAGGGCACGGCGCCTCCGGGCCAGTACACGGACAACTTCGGCGGAATCCACACCTCGATCACGCTGTCGTCGAACCAGGGCTCCACCGCGCCATCGACGTGCAACGGCTCGTCGTCGGGCAACTTTCCCTTCGTGGTGAACGCGACCGTCGCCAAGAGCTGCCTGGTCACGGCCGATCCGCTGAACTTCGGCAGCATCGACGGCCTGCCGGGCATGGGCAACAGAGACCAGGCGAGCACGATCAACGTGACCTGCTCGGCGTCCACCGTCTACAAGGTCGGGCTGTCGCCATCCAATGGCTCGACCACCGGTGCCGGGGTGATGTCGCCGACGGGCGGCGTGCCGGGCAACACGGACACGGTGGCCTACCGGCTCTACCGCGATGCCAACCGCTCGCTCCCGTGGGGCAGCGTCGTGGACACCAACACCGCCACGGCCACCGGCAACGGCACGGCCCAGGCGCTGACCGTGTACGGCCGGGTCCTTGGCAGCAGCGTGAACGTGCGGCCGGACAGCTACCGGGACACCGTGACGGTCTCCGTGACCTACTGACCCGCCAGGGCCAAGCGAGGGGCGCCGCAAAAAAAAACGCGGGCGGCCTTAATTTTCCGGCTACTCTGCCGATAACCCAGGTTGGGGCATCGATGCGATGCCCTCCACCGAGGTTGCGAGGAGAGGAGGTCCCATGTCCGGAAACATGTCCCGTGCAGGTTCTGCCGGCCTGCTGCTTCCACCGCGCGCCGCACGCGCGGCGGCCGCCGTCGGCATGCTGCTGCTGTTGCCGCTGCGGCTCGGTTCCGCCGAGCCGATGCACGGCATGAGCAGCGCCACGGCGCGGTTCAACGTGACGATGATCGTCCTTCCGACCTTCAAGGTGCTCCAGGTCACGCCGGTGAATGGCGGGCACGAATACCGCGTCTGGACCAACATGAAGTCGGTGCTCATCAAGGGCCGCGAGTACCGCTTCGACAAGGTCGGCGAAACCGCCTTCACCGTGGCCGGCACCACCGCCGACGGCCTCGACACCCTCGACCCCACCTGGCGCGGTGCCATCGGCGCCATGGCCGCCATCGCAGCGCGCGCCGCGCCGCAAACGGCCGCCGCTGCTGCTGCGGAGGGCGACGGGAGCAATGCGACGAGGGTGACGGTGATTTACTGAGGAGCCGCAGAGCCGACAACAGCCGCCGAGGGCGGTCTCCCCACTCGGATCATCCTGCCTTGGCAGGCACAGGCGTGTTGAGCAGCTGCTGCTCCCACAGATAGGCGATGCCGCTGCCGGCGAAGTGCTGGATGAGAATCTCGGTCAGCTCCTCGACATGCTCGGTGCGCGCCCAATCGCGTTGCCATTCGCCAGCGAGCGCCATCACGGTCATCACGTTCGCGCCCGCCGCGATCATTCGCTGGATGGCAACTTCGTGAGACTCCTTCGAAATCCCGCCCGACGCGTCGGTGATGACGGTCACGTCCCAGCCTTCGCCGGCCGCCTGGATGACAGGCATTGCGACGCAGACCTCGGTCCACAGGCCGGCGATGATCAGCTGCTTGCGGCCAGTCGCCTTGACGACGCTCACCACATTCTCGTCCTGCCAGGTGTTCACCCAGGTGCGATCGATGACTTCCTGGTCCGGAAATACATCGGTGATCTGCTTGAAGAGAAATCCACCGCGCGCCGCGATCACGCTGGTGAGAATGGTCGGAACATTGAAGGCTTTTGCCAGCTTTGCCAGCGCGGTCGTGTTGTTCACCACGGCCTGCGGGTCGTGGCTGTTCAGATTGGAGAGCTGGTAGGGCTGGTGGTCGATCAGAACGAGTACCGAGTCTTCGGGACGAAGAAGCGAAGCCAGGCCGTTGCGAAAAGTCATTGATGGATCCTTTGTTTCGGTTGTGAACGGGACGTTGCTTGCCCCGAAGCAGGATTCTGTTGTTCCCCCCTTTGATGCGGTAGTACCATTTCGCGGCGAGCTGTGTCGCGCAACGGGGAACGCCAAATTGGACATCGAAGAGCTGCAGACATTCGTGGAAGTTGCCGATGCCGGCGGGGTTTCGTCTGCTGCGCTGCGGCTTGGGGTGTCCAAGTCGATCGTCAGCCGCCGCCTCTTCCGGCTTGAAGCAGAACTTGGTGTGCAACTTCTTGCGCGATCCACCCGCGGGGCTGCGCTCACAGAAGCGGGGGCCACGTTCCGGGACTACGCAGCCAGGGTCTGCACCGAGATCGACATGGCCAGGGAAGCGATCCTGCCCGCCGGCGACCTTCGCGGCCGCTTGCGCGTTGCGGTGCCGTTTTCCTTGGGCCCGACTCACTTCGCTCCCATGCTCGCGGAAATGGCACGCCGCCACCCTGGGCTTCACATCCAGACCTGCTACAGCGATCGCTTCGTCGATCTCATCGCGGAGGGTTACGACTGCGCGATACGGGTCGGCTATCTACAGGACTCCAACTTGATCGCAAGGCGCATCGGCCCGGTCCATGGAAAGCTCGTCGCGAGTCCGGACTATGTCAAGGCGCATGGGTCGCCCGAGACACCGGAGGAGCTTGCCGGCCATCAGGCCCTGATGCAGGGAACCGAGGCCTGGCAACTCATGGATGGCGACAAGGTCATCACGGTTCGTCCGCAGGGGCGCTTCAAGGCCGACAACGGCACGGCCCTGGTCGCCGCCGCGGCAGCAGGACTCGGGATCGCCTACCTGCCCGATTGGCTCACCCATGAACATGTGGCCTCCGGGGCACTCGTGCCGGTCATGACACGTCATCCGCCACCCCCGGCAGGTGCCTATGTCGTCCGGCCGCCAGGCCAGCATCCCGCACGGAAGATTCGGGTCCTCACCGAGCTTCTGATCGAGTATTGCGACCGGTCTGAGCATCCTGCGGGGCTATAAAGCACTTTTGGGAACCTGCACGCCGCCATGCAAAGCCAACCCGCCTCCGCAGCAAGCGCAACCTTCCTGGAGGACAACACGGCACCGATCGTCGAGCAGTTGCCCGTCGGCATTTTTCGCAAGGACGCCGAGGGACGCTTCACCTTCGTCAACGCCCGGTTCTGTGAACTCAAGGGCATGCCTGCAGAACGGATTCTGGGCCGCACGCCTGCGGAGATCGGCTCCGAAGAGGTGGCTTCCTGGCAGGTGATCGAATCTGCAGTGCGGAGGCCGGACGGGACGATCATCGGCAGCCAGGGGGTCTTGCTCGATGTGGCCCGGCGCAACCAGGAAGACGACGACAGGCTGGCCAACGAGCGCGAGCTGCTTCGCGCGCTGCTGGACAACTCCCCGGACCATATCTACTTCAAGGACGCGCAGTCCCGTTTCATCAAGACCAGCACGGCGCAGGCCCTGGAGTTTGGAATGGCCACGCCCGAAGGGCTGGTGGGAAAGTCGGACTTCGACGTCTTTTCCGAAGAGCATGCGCGCCCGGCGTTCGAGGACGAGCAGGAAATCATCCGCACGGGTTTGCCGATGATCGGCAAGATCGAAAGAGAAACCTGGATCGACGGGCGGCCCGACACCTGGGCCCTGACGACGAAGATGCCTCTGCGAAACCGTGCGGGCCAGATCGTCGGAACCTTCGGCATCACCAAGAACATCTCCGATCTGAAGGAGGCGGAGCGCCAGGTTGCCGAGGTGAACAAGCAGTTGGTCGAGGCCTCGCACCTGGCCGGCATGGCCCGGATCGCCACCAATGTGCTGCACAACGTCGGCAATGTGCTCAACAGCGTGAACGTGTCCGCGGCGCTCATTCTTTCGCGCGCTCGCGCCTCCAAGGCCCCGGGGCTTGCGCGGGCCGTCCAGCTGATGGAAGAGCACGCGGACGACCTGGGCGCGTTCCTCGCTTCGGACCCCAAGGGCAAGGTGCTTCCCGGCTATTTGCGCCAACTGGCTTCCGCGCTGGTGGCGGAGCAGAACGACGCCATCAAGGAGCTGGCGGCGCTGGGCAAGAACGTGGAACACATCAAGGAGATCATTGCCGCGCAGCAGGCCTACGCCGGAGCATCGAGGCTGCTGGAAAAGGTGCAGATCCGCGAAGTGGTGGACGATGCATTGCGCATCAACGCCGAGGCGCTGGCGCAGCGTCGGATGGTGGTGGAAAAGGAGATTGCGCCTCTTCCCGAGCTGCTGCTGGACCAGGGGCGGATATTGCAGATCCTGGTGAACCTGATCAGCAACGCCGAGCAGGCGATGGAAGGCGTGACCGACCGCGAGCCCCGGCTCACAGTGCGCGTGGAGCTGATGGCAGGCCAGCGGCTGCGCATCTGCGTGGCAGACAACGGTGTGGGCATTGCGACGCAGACCCTGTCCCAGGTGTTCGTGCACGGGTTCACAACGAAAAGGACCGGCCATGGATTCGGCCTGCACAGCGCCGTGATCGCCGCGCATGAAATGGGTGGAACCCTCACGGCCCACAGCGACGGGCCGGGCACCGGCGCGGCATTCACGCTGGAACTCCCGGTTTGAAAAAGAAGGCGCAGAAACGCTCAACGCTTCTTCTTGCTCAGCTCGGTGATGAGCGCGTTGAAAATCAGGTCGCTCGAACGCTGGCAGGCTTGAGCCGGCTCGAAAGAAAATCGAGCAGTGCACGGTGCACAGCGGTACTGTGCCGGCGCTGCAGGTACACGGCGGACAGCCACATATCGCTGCGGACGAATTCCGACAAGACGGGCACCAGCCGACCACTCTCGACGTAAGGCTTCAGCATGACCGACGGCAGATAGACGACGCCGGCCCCCAACAGTGCAGCCTGAATCAGAGGGCCAGGCTCCGTGGCATCCAGCCTTCCATGGATCGTGACTTCGACCGGCTGGCCGTCGGCCTTGAAGCGCCACTTCGGCAGCGGATTCAGATGGGTACTGAACAGCGCTGCGTGTTGCGAAAGCTCATCGGGATGAACAGGCACGCCATGCTTGCGCCAGTACACCGGGGCTGCGCAGACGCTGAGTTCCATGGCCACCAGCTTTCGAACAATCAGGTTCTCGTTGGCTGAAGTGCCGAAGCGAAGCGCGATGTCGATGCCCTCTTCTGCAAGATCGACCATGCGGTTCGTGAGCACAAGACTGATGCTGACCTCCGGATAGTGGCCAAGAAAGGTGTTGATCAGCGCCGGCAGTTCCGTCAGCTCCATGCCGTGCGGTGCCGAAATGCGCAGCCGCCCGCTCGGGACCCGCGCGCGGTCTTGAAGTTCGGCGCGTGTCACATCGGCCAGTTCCAGTATCGGCCTGCTCCTGTCGAGCAGCAGGAGGCCTGCGTCCGTGAGGCTGACGGCGCGATTGGTCCGGTTCAGCAGCCGCACGCCAAAGCGCTGCTCGAGGGCCGCGATGTACTTGCTGACGGTCCCCCTCGACAGCGCCAGATGCTTGGCGGTGCGGGAGAAGCTTCCGGAAGAGGCCACCTCGCTGAAGGTGCGCAGGAGATCCAGGCTGTCCACGGTGTTCTCCTACAAGAGCTTTCGTACGGTCGACGTTCAGGCGAGGCCGAGCTTTTTTCTCAGGCTCGCGTCCACCGGTCCCGCAGGCATGAAGCGGCGCAGCTTGGTCAGCAAGGACGCCTCCCCCGGCGGCGTGCAGCGCATGCGCCATGGGCCGAGCGCCGCCTCGACGATGGTGCCCGCCACGCCGTGCGGCTCGGGCGCGCTGGCGACGCTGTCGGCCACGGAGAGCGCCACCAGGTCGCGTTCACGGTCATAGTCCGCGATCCGCGCCTTCGCGCGCGGTGCGTTGGCATCGAGGTTGGTCCGGGTGAAGGCCGGCTGCACCAGCGTCGCGCGAATTCCGAACTGGCGCGCCTCGTGGTCCAGCGATTCCGACAGCCCTTCCACCGCGTGCTTGGTGGCCGCATAGAGCCCCATGTACGGAGCGGGAAGCACGCCGAGCACCGAGCTCACGTTGACGATCCGCCCGCGGCGCTGCTGGCGCATGTACGGCAGCACGGCGCGCGTCGTGCGGAGCAGGCCGAAGACGTTGGTGTCGAACAGCGCCGCGGCCTCGGCCGTCGCGGTTTCCTCGACCGCGCCGATCATCATCATTCCCGCGTTGTTGACCAGCACGTCGATGCGCGTGGCCTGCTCGATGATCGATTCAATGCCCGCCTGAACCGAGCCTTCTTCGCGAACGTCCATCTCGACGAACTCGACACCGGGCAGCGCGGGTGCATTGCGCAGGTCGCGCACGGTGCCGAACACGCGGCAGCCCCGCGCCACGAACATTTCCGCAGCGACGCGTCCGATGCCCGAGGACGCGCCCGTCACGACAACAACTGATGAACTCGACATGGCAATTCCTTCGATCTCTTGATGAATGGCGATGAGGCGCGTCAGTGCGCGGGCTGGGCGGCGTTGCCTGGTTTGATCCTGAACCAGATCGAATACATCGCCGGCAGGAACACCAGCGTGAGGATCGTCCCCGCGAAAGTGCCGCCGATCAGCGTGTACGCCAACGCGCCCCAGAACACCGAATGGGTCAGCGGAATGAACGCGAGGATCGCCGCCAGCGCCGTCAGGATCACGGGCCGGGCACGCTGCACGGTCGCCTCGACAACCGCATGGAACGGATCGAGCCCCTCCTGCTGGTTGTGGTGGATCTGCCCGAGCAGGATCAGCGTGTTGCGCATCAGGATGCCCGACAGCGCGATGAGCCCGACGAGCGCATTGATGCCGAAGGGCTGCTGGAACAGCAGCAGCGTCGGCACGACGCCGATCAGCCCGAGCGGACTCGTGAGAAACACCATCACCATCGCGGAGATCGAGCGCACCTGGAAGATGATGATGAGGAGCGTGATCGCCAGCATGATCGGGAACAGCGGCAGCATCGCCGTGGTCGCCTTCTCCGATTCCTCGATGGAGCCGGCCTGCACGATGCGGTAGCCCGCGGGCAGCTTCTGCATCAGGGGCTGCAGCTTCGCGGTGATCGCGGCCGATACGTCGGGTGGCTGCAGCCCGTCGGCGATGTCGCCCTGCACGGTGATCGTGGGCATGCGGTCGCGTCGCCGCATGACGGGTTCTTCCATGCGCACCTCGACCTCGCCGACCTGCGACAGCGGAATGCGCTGGCCTGCGGCACCGGCGAGCGTGAAGTCCGCGAGCTTCGCGGGATCGAGCCGGGTGCTGCCGGCCGAACGGGCCACCACCTGCACGGTGCGGATGTCTTCGCGCACGGTGGTCACCGGCGCGCCGCTCAGGAGGAACTGCAGTTGCTGCGCCACCGCGCCGGAGCTCAGCCCGACGGCCTGCAGGCGGTCCTGCTTCAAGGTGAAGTGCAGCGTGGGCGTGCGGGTGCCCCAGTCGGTGTTGACGGTGCGCATCATCGGGCTGGCATCCATCACCTGCCGCACCTCGGCCGCGATCCGGCGCAGTTCGTTCGCATCGGGCCCGCTGACGCGGTAGGCCACAGGAAACGGCGAGTACGGCCCGAACACCAGCTGCGTCACGCGCACCCGCGCCTCGGACGCGAGGCCGTCGGCAATGGCCTGGCGCAACCGGTGCTTCAGGGCCTCGCGCTCTTCCTGGCTGGCCGTGCGGATCACGATCTTGGCGAACGACGGGTCCGGCAGTTCCGGCCCCATGGCGAAAAAGAAGCGGGGTGCGCCCTGTCCGATGTAGGAGGTGACGATCTGCGCCTCCGGCTGCGTGGACAGCCAGGCCTCGACTTTCGCCGCTGCGTTGCTGGTCTGCGTGATGGCCGTGCCATAAGGCATCTGCACTTCGACCAGGACTTCGGGGCGGTCGGAGATCGGGAAGAACTGCTTCTTGACCACGCCCATGCCGAGGATCGACACCACAAACAGGCCGACGACCGCACCCGCGACCAGCCACTTGCGCGCGATGACGCGCTCGAGCACCCGGCGCAGGCGGTTGTAGCGCGGCGTGTCGTAGATCGCGGCATGGCCGCCTTCGACCTTCTTGAAATTCGGCAGCAGCTTCACGCCCAGGTAGGGGGTGAACACCACCGCGACCACCCACGATGCGATCAGCGCGATGCCGACGATCCAGAACATGTTGCTGGTGTATTCGCCCGCTGTCGACGGCGCAAAGCCGTTGGGCATGAAGCCGACGGCCGTGACCAGCGTGCCCGAAAGCATCGGCGCCGCCGTGTGGCTCCAGGCGTAGGCGGACGCGGCCACATGGCTGTAGCCCTCCTCGATCTTCACGACCATCATCTCGATGGCGATGATGGCGTCGTCCACCAAGAGGCCAAGCGCCAGGATCAGCGAGCCGAGCGTGATGCGGTCGAAGTTCTTTCCGGTGGCCTCCATCACCACGAAGACCACGGCCAGCGTGAGCGGCACGGCGGCTGCGACCACCAGGCCCGCGCGCCAGCCCATGCTCAGGAAGCTCACCAGCATCACGACCAGCAAGGCCGCGAAGAACTTCATCATGAATTCGTCGACCGACGCGGCGATGTTGACCGACTGGTCCGTGACCTTCGACAGGCTCAGGCCCAGCGGCAGTTCGGCATTGATGGCGCGGGCTTCCGCGTCCAGAGACTTGCCCAGGTCGAGCCCATTCCAGCCCTCTTTCATCACGACGCCTATCAGCAGCGCCGGCTCGCCGCCGTTGCGGATCATGAAGGTGGCCGGGTCTTCGTAGCCGCGCCGGACCGTGGCCACGTCCGAGAGCTTCAAGGTGCGGCCTTGCGCAACCACGGGCGTGTCGCGGATCTTCTGCAGGGTGTCGAAGGCGCCGTCCAGCCGGATGAAAACCTGCGGGCCGCTGGTTTCCACAGAGCCGGCCGGGCTCAGCGCGTTCTGAGTATTGAGTGCGGCAAACACGTCTTGCGGGCTGATGCCCAAGGTCGCCAGCCGGTCGTGCGCGAACTCGACGTAGATGCGCTCCGACTGCTCACCGGCGATGTTGACCTTCTTCACGCCCGGCACATGCAGCAGCCGCTGGCGCAGCGTTTCCGCATCGCGCACCAGCACGCGCTGCGGCTCTCCCTTGGCCTTGAGCGCGAAGAGGGCGAAGGTGACGTCGGCGTACTCGTCGTTGATCATCGGGCCGATCACGCCCGCCGGAAGATTGCCGGCTTCGTCGCCGACCTTCTTTCGTGCTTGATAGAACTCTTCCTGCACCTTGGAGGGTGGCGTACTGTCCTGCAAGGTCAGCGTGGTGAACGCGAGACCGGGCCGCGTGTAGGTTTCGGCGCGATCGTAGTAGCGCAGTTCCTGCAGGCGTTTCTCGACCTTCTCGGCGACCTGGTCCTGCATCTCCTGCGCCGTGGCGCCGGGCCAGGCCGTGATGATGGTCATCACCTTGATCGTGAAGGCCGGGTCTTCCGCGCGGCCGAGCTTGAAGAACGCGACCAGCCCTGCCAACGAGATCAGGCCGATGAGGAACAGCGTGATGGATCGCTCGCGGACGGCCAGCGCCGACAGATTGAAACGGCCTTCGCTCATGGGCGGGCTCCGCCCACCGCGGGTGTCGCAGCCGAGGCCGCGACACGCACCTGCTCGCCTTCGCGCAGCAGATGCGCGCCGAGCGCGACCACTTGGTCCCCCTGCTTGAGCGGACCCGTGACCTGGGCGCGGTCGTCTTCCAGCGATTCCACCGTCACCGGTTGCCAGCGCACCTTCGCGGGATCGCCGCCGATGACCCAGACGCCGGTCGACTTGCCTGTGTCGAACAGGGCGCCGATCGGCACCTGCACACCGTTCTTCGCGACGACCTTGCCGTCCCCGACGTGGACCGTCACCGTGGCCCCGAGCGGCGCATTGACCAGCTCGCCATCGAGCACATAGCGCGCCTCGAAGGTGCGCGTGAGCTTGTCGGCCGCATCGGAGAGCTGCCTGAGCTTGACGGGCACGGCAACGCCTTCCCTGCCGAACAGCGTGGCCTGCCCGCCGGAGCCGACGGCCGGGCGCAGCGTTTCGGGCAGCTGGACCACGGCCTCCCTGCGCCCGGCCTGCGCCACGCGGACCACCGGCTGGCCGGCGGCGACGACCTGGCCGGGCTCGGCCAGCGTTTCAAGGACCGTGCCGTCGACGTCGGCGACCAGGTCTGAATAGCGGTTGGCATTGCGAGCGACATCGGACTGCGCTTCGGCCGCACTGAGCTGGGCTTGGGCGGCATCCGCCGCGGCCTTGATCTGGTCGTAGGCCGAAGCGGAGATTGCACCGGTGCCGCGCAGGTCGCGATAGCGCAGCTCTTCGTCGCTCGCCTGCTTCGCGCGCGCTCGTGCAGCGGCCACGGCCTCCAGCTGCGCACGCGCGGCGAGCTTCAGATCGGCGGGGTCGATGCGCATGAGCAACTGCCCACGCTTGACTGTTTGCCCGGCGTCCACGAGCCGCTCCAGCACCTTTCCGGAAACGCGGAAGCCCAGGTCGCTCTGAACCCGCGCGGCGACGGTGCCCGTGAACGAGCGCGATGCCGGCCCGGCGGCCTGGACCGTGGCGGCGCGCACCAGCGGCGTCTGGGTGCGCGGATCGGGCGGGGTCTTGTCGTCGCAGGCGGCCAGCGCGAACGGCAAGGCGCAGACGAAGGCGGATGTAAGGAGGCGGCGCGTGTGCATGAGGGGCCCATTGACGAATCGATCAGGGCCCCGATTCTGATAACGGTGACCATTTTAGTCAATGGTCACAAAGAAATTAGTGTTTCAAGGCGACAAGCTGCGCAGCACCAGACCCGACAGCTGGACCGGCGCCTGGTCCGTGTAATGGGCGCTGAGCTGCAGGATCACGGGGTTGATGTAGGGGTGCATGACCAGGTAGATGGCCGCCGCCGTCTCGTCGATCGGCGTCTTGCGCTCGAAGTCGCCCGACTCGCGCCCCTGCCTCAGCAGCTCGAGCAGCATCTGCCGGATGCACTCTTCATGCGCAATGGCCGACGGCCAGCGCTCGCTGGCTGCCGAGATCGCGATCTCGTAGAGCTTGCGGTCCCGGAAGAACAACCGAAGGCCCGAATCGACGATGGCCTTGAACATGCGGCGCAGCTTCTCGGGCGGACGGTCGGCCCCGTCGACCGCTGCGCGGATCTCCGCTTCGATCTCGCGCAGACAGTTCGCGCAGATCATTTCGCCGATCGCCTGCTTGGACTCGAAGAACTTGTAGATGTAGGCCTTGGAGAAGCCGATGGCCTTGGCCAGGTCGGAAACCGTGGTCTTCTCGTAGCCGTACTGGCTGAAGTGCTCGGTGGCCGCCACGACGATCTGCGCGCGCACGTCATGGTCGGCCGGGCCCCGCGCGGCCGGCGGAGAAGAGGTTGCGTTGTTCATGCCGGGAGCTTAGCGCCTGGATAAACAAACGACAACAAGTGACCAAATTGAATTATAGTCACTCACTTCTTTTTGCCCAACCGTCCGCCACCCGGAGCAACCCCATGTCCCACCGTACGCTTGCCCTGCCCCTGCTGTTCAGCCTCCTCGCAGGCTGCGCTGTCGGGCCTGACTATGTCCGGCCTGCCCCGAACCTGCCGGACCGCTTCATCGGCGAGGCGGCGCTTGGCCAGCGATCGGCCACGGCCAACGCCGAACTGGTGGCATGGTGGAGCGGCTTCGGCGATGCGCAACTGGCCCGCTACGTCGAACAAGCGCTGAAGCAGAACCTCGATCTTGCGCAGGCCTCCGCCCGCGTGGCACAGGCCCGGGCCGGGCTCGGTGCGGCGAATGCGGCACTGCTGCCTTCGGGCAATCTCGGCGCGCAAGCGGCCAGGGCCTACCAGTCGGTGGAGACGCCGCTGGGCCAGGTGCTGAATGCGCAGCCGGGTTTCGAGCGCTACGGCAACGCCTACGAAGCGAACCTCGGCGCCAGCTGGGAGCTGGACATCTTCGGCGGCCTGCGCCGGGGGCGCGAGGCGGCGCTGGCCGACTACCAGGCATCGGAGGCCGGCGCGGCCGCCACGCGCCTGGCCGTGGCTGCGCAGACCGCCGACATCTACATCACCCTGCGCGGCCTGCAAGCCCGCCTGGACATTGCACGCCGGCAAGTCGCAACGCAGCAGGAACTGGTCTCGAAGATCGATCTGCGCTACGGCAAGGGGCTGGCCGCAGAGCTGCAGTTGCGCCAGGCCGAGGGCGCGCTGGCGCAGGTTCGTGCGTCGGTGCCGGCGCTCGAGGCGGGCGAGGCCGCGGCCATGAATGCGCTCGACGTGATGCTTGGCGCGGCACCGGGCACGCACCGCGCCGAACTGGCCACGGCAGCGGCCATTCCCATCGCACCGCGCATCGGCGCCGCCGGATCGCCCGCCGAATTGCTGCGGCGCCGGCCCGACCTGATCGCCGCCGAGCGGCGCCTTGCGGCATCGAATGCCCGCATCGGCGTGGCCGTGGCCGAGTACTACCCGAAGCTGTCGCTCGCGGGAACGATCGGCAGCGCCACGTCGGTGGCCAGCGGCAACCTGTTCAGCGGGGGTGCGAGCCAGGCCGCGGCCCTGCTCGGCCTGCGCTGGCGGCTGTTCGACTTCGGGCGCATCGATGCGCAGATCGAGCTCGCCAAGGGGCAGGACGCGGAGCTGCTCGCGGCCTACCGGCTCGCCGCGCTGCGTGCCACCGAAGACGTGGAGAACGCCTTCTCCGCCCTGGTCAAGCGCGAGGAACAGGCCGCCGCGCTTGCGCAGGGAGAGGCATCGCTCGGCCGCGCGCGGGGAGCATCGTTCGCGGCCTATGAGCGAGGTGTGGTCAGCCTGATCGAAGTGCTGCAGGCCGACGAGAGCATGCTGCGCGTGGCCGATGCAAGAGCGCAAGCGCAAACGGAATCGGCGCGCGCGGCGGTCGGTGCATTCAAGGCGCTGGGCGGCGGCTGGCAGGCTGAGCCCGTCAGGACGGCGGCAACCGGGTCGCATTGAGATCGCGAATGCGACCGAGCGCTCTACGTCTGGATTTGGTACCCCCCACTTGGCACTGGCATCTTGGACGTTTGGGTAAAAAGGGTTCGAGCCCTCTACCCCTTACACCCCACGATGCAGCGAGCCAAGGGGTAGACCAACTCATTGGAGTCAGCGACCCCAAGGACGCCACCGGTTTAGCATCGCGGCGATAAGGCGCCCGACGATGATGCCCATGGCGTCGGCCACCACGTCGGACACCTCGGCCGAGCGATTCGGCGTGAACGACTGCAGCACCTCGATCAACACGCCGTAGCCGACGAGCGACGGCAGCACGATGCGCTGATGCGACGGCCATGCCTCGCGCCCAAAGTAGATGGTTGGTCTTGTCCCACCCCGTCGAGGGCAGCGGCACCGTGTTGGGCATCAGGGCCAGGACGAGGATCACTGCGGCGGTGAAGAAAAAAGCGAAGCGCCAGGTGCGCGAGTCGTCGAGTAGGCCGAGCATGTTGGTCGAGGTGATTGGCGAGCAGATTGTCGCCTCCTTCAGCCCAACCTGGACGAGGGCCACGGCGCCCTCGCCTGGCGGCGCATCGCCGATCTCGACGTCGGCTCCGGCGCCAGAACAGCGCGTCGAGATAGCAGCCGACGCCGCTGCGATAGCGCGCCGCGGTCAGTTCCGCAGTCTCACTCCTCGAGCCGCAGATCGAAGGCTTTCGGTGTCTCTTCAACCTGCGCGATATTGGCCAGTTTCCAGCCATGCAGCGCCTGCTACCGCTGCCGTGCAGAAGGCCAGGTCGGCTTGATTCTTTCTGAGGATACGGCCGTCAATCGCCCCGCCTCCCGCAACGATCCCAATATCCCCTTCTTCCATGGCGAAGCTGCGCTGGCCGGCTGGAAGGGGCGATCACAAGAACCTGAAGGGCTTTGATGCCGCCGCTGTCATTCATTCCACTGCTGAAATGCGCATCAAGCATTCCCCGATGAGCGCATGCAATGTGCTGACATTTCGGCTCCCAATCAACTGGTGCGCTTTGGCTTGGGCCACACTCCAGTGAGGCATGCCCTCGGCACACTTGCCGCGGCCCGCAGCGGTGATACGCACGTTCCGAGTGCGCCCGTCAGTACCCGGTCCAAGTTCCACCCAACCTGTCGAGATGAGGGGCTTGAGAGTGCGTGTCAGCGTTGATGGAGAGAGCGACATCGTCTCGGCCAGATCGCAGGGGCGCACCGGCCCGTGTGCCAGGACTTCCGTCAACAGCCGGTACTGCGTGATTCTGAGACCGACCTTGCTGAGTTCCGAGTCATAGTGCTGCCGGATCAGGCGGGCGAACTGATGCGCCTTGGTGTCGGTGCAGGCTGACCGCTGAAGGCTCGCGGCAGGCACAGCGCTTGCCTGCGGTGCAGAGAGCGTTTGCATCAGCGCATTTGCAGGAGTGGCGCGCCGAGACAACATCGGCGTCGGCTGTCAGGATGCCTTGGACGGCTTTGCGGGGGTCTCGTCCAATGCGTGCGTCTGGTCGATGAAGCGGCGGCTGGAGGCCAGGATTTCCTTGCGGGTGCGCTCGGACTCGACGGCGCGCGACAACACCAGCGCGCCGACGCACTGGGCAATCAGCGCCCAGGCCGCGTCCGGATCGCCAATGCGCGAACTCCAGCTCTTCTGCAGGCGCTTCAGCCCCTCCTCGACGGCCGCACGCACTTCGGGTCCTGCCCGGGCGATCTCGGGCCCGAGGGCCGGCAGGACGCACCCGGTTTCGGGGTGCAGCGCGTGGTACGAACTCAGGTAGCTGCGCAACCGCTTGGCGACGTGGTCGGGCGGTGAGTCGCGGTCCCCGGCCAGCATGTCGGTGCTGTTGGAGATTTCATGTTCGAGGAGCTCGGCGAACAGCGCTTCCTTGGACGGGAAATGGCCGTAGAACGCCCCCCCGCTCAGGCCGATGCTCGCCATCAGTTCATCGACGCCGGTGGTACCGAAGCCGCCCTTCTTGGCGATCGCACGGGCATTCGCGAGCAGCTTCTTGCGGGTTTCCTCTTTGTGGTTTGCCGGATAGCGCATGAATGAGCCTCTACAGATCGTGGAGCACCATCATAGCATTTAGATCGTTTGGTAAACGAACGTGTCCCCATCAGTCCGTCGAGCCTTCGGGCGAGGGTTTCTCCCTGCTGCAAACCCGCTCCAGCGTGTTGACGCTGCCGTCATTGCAAACCTATAGTTCACCACCGTTTATCAAACGATCGTTATTTAAAGCCAAGCCGATGACCCAACTGACCCAGCTGATCGTTCAAGGCATCTCCAGCGGTGCCATCTACGGTCTCGTCGCACTCGGCCTCGTGCTCAGCTACAAGGCGACTGAGGTCCTCAACTTCGCGCAGGGCGATGTGGTGATGCTCTCCGCATTCCTCGGCTGGGGCCTGGTCGTCGCGGCGGGCCTTCCGTTCTGGCTCAGCTTCGTCGCCGTGCTGTGCATCTCGGCCGCGCTGTGCTTCCTGCTGGAAGCGAAGATCATGCGCAGGATCGTCGGCCGTCCGCAGTTCTCGGGCGTCATGCTCACCATCGGGATCGGCTTCATGATCCGCGGCGGCGTCAGCATGTTCTTCGGGCCCGAGTCGCGCAGCTATCCCACGCCATGGACGGGCCAATCCATGCAGCTCGGCGGCAGCGTGGTGGCCGAACTCAACCTGGTGATCGTCGGCGCCGCCATGGGCGTGACCGCGCTCCTGTATTACTTCCTGCGCCGCACCACGCTCGGCATCGCCATCCACGCGACGTCGCAGAACCAGCTGGCGGCCTATCTCTGCGGCGTGCGCGTGAAGCGGCTCAACTCGCTGGTGTGGGCCATCTCCGGTGCCATTGCCGCGCTGTGCGGGCTGCTGCTTGCGCCCATCACGCTGGTCGACCTGGGCCTGTGGTTCGTCATGCTCAAGGCGCTGGCGGCGCTGGTTCTCGGCGGCTTCGGGAGCGCGCCGGGCGCCGTCGTCGGTGGGCTCCTCATCGGCCTCATCGAACAGTTCGCGGGCGTCTACCTGCCCGACGGCGTGAAGGACGTGGCACCCTACCTCGTGCTCATTGCGGTTCTCGTCCTGTATCCGCGCGGAATCCTGGGCGAAAGCCACGGCCGGAGGGTCTGACACCATGGCACGCTACGAAACGGGATTCGAAGACGGCCGGCGGCTGCTGCGCGGCAAGCACGAGCGCCTCGCGTACGGCCTGCTCGCCGCGGCCCTGGTGGCCGCGCCATGGATGCTGCCGGCGTACCACATCGGCGAGGCGACCTTCATCCTCATCATGTGCGTCGCGAGCCTCGGCCTCATGATGCTGACCGGCTTCACCGGCCAGGTGTCGCTCGGCCAGTCCGCATTCGTCGGCATCGGCGCGTACATCCACACCATCCTGTTGACCCAGGGCGTGCCGCTGCCGGTGTCGCTGCTCCTGACAACCGCGGGCGCGGCGCTCGGCGGGCTGCTCGTCGGCATGCCGGCCATCCGCGTGTCGGGGCTGCATCTGGCGATGGTGACCATGGCGTTCGCCATCGTGTGCGAGCATGTGCTCGGCCGGTGGAAGAGCGTCACCGCGGGGCACAGCGGCATGGCCGTGCCGGACCCGACGCTGTTCGGGCTCAGCCTTGGCGGTCCGCGCGCCTTCTACTTCCTTTGCCTGGTGGTGCTGGCGGTGGTGTTGATCCTGCTGGTCAACCTGATGCGGTCCGCCACCGGCCGCGCCTTCATCGGCATCCGCGACTCGGAGGCGGCGGCTCAGGGCCTGGGCATAGACGTCGCGCGCACCAAGGTGCTGGCCTTCAGCCTTTCGGCTGCATGCTCCGGACTTGCCGGTGCACTGCTCGCCCACCAGATGCAGCACATCACGCCGGAAGCTTTCGGCCTTGCGCTCTCATTGCAACTCGTGCTGATGGTGTTCATCGGCGGCCTGGGGAGCCTGCGCGGGGCCATCCTCGGCGCGATCCTGATCGGCCTCCTGCCGTCGTTCATCTCCTCGCTGAAGGAGGCGTTGCCCGCAAGGCTGGGTGCCCAGTTCGGGCTGGAACTTTTCGTCTACGGCGCCGTGCTGACCTTCTTCGTCCTGCTCGAACCGGGCGGCCTGAACTCCCGCTGGGTTCGCATCCGCAAGGTCCTGGCCGAATTCCCGTGGGTACGCAAGAGCAGCGTCCACAAGACCAAGGTCTACATGAAATCGGAGCGTTACCGATGAATGCCGCGTTCCTCGAGGTCGAGCGCCTGAGCCTGTCGTTCGGCGGCGTCAAGGCCGTGCGCGACGTGAGCTTCTCGATTCGCGCGGGAGAGATCCTCGCGGTGATCGGACCGAACGGCGCGGGCAAGACATCGCTCCTGAACCTCATCACGCGCGTGTTCGACGCCAGCAGCGGCAGCATCCGCTTCAACGGCCAGGACATCCTGCGTCTGGCGCGGCACAACGTGGTCCGCCAGGGCATTGCGCGCACGTTCCAGAACATCGAGCTGTTCGAAGGCGCGACGGTGCTGGAGAACCTGCTGCTCGGCCGCCATCGCGCGAACCACGGCAACTTCTTCTCGCAGATGCTCAACCTGCCATCGGTGCAGCGCGCAGAAGCCCGCACGCGTGAGCGCGTCGAAGACGTCGTGCGCCTGCTGGACCTCGCCCCCTTCCGCCACCGGCCGGTGGCGGAACTGCCTTACGGCGTGCGCAAGGTCGTCGAGCTCGGCCGCGCGCTAGCCGCGGAGCCCCGGTTGCTGCTGCTGGACGAGCCCGCCTCCGGGCTGAACCCCGAGGAAACGCGCAGGCTCGCATACTGGCTCGAAGACATCCAGGCCGAACTGGGCGTCACCGTGGTCATGGTGGAACATGACATGTCGCTGGTCGCCGCCGTGGCCAACCGGGTGGTGGTGATGGACCAGGGCCAGGTGCTGACCGATGGCACGCCGGCGCAAGTGCAGGCCGACCCGCGCGTGATTGCGGCTTACCTTGGGACCTGATCTCATGACTTCTCTGCTCTCCGTCCGCAATCTCGAGACCTGGTACGGCCCCGTGCGCGCACTGCACGGCGTGAGCCTCGAAGTGCAAGCCGCGCAGATCGTCACGGTGCTGGGCGCCAACGGCGCCGGCAAGACGACCCTGCTCAACACCATTGCGGGCGTGCTCGCGCCCTCCAACGGAACCGTCGAGTTCGAGGGCCGACTGATCGGCGGCAAGGATGCCGACGAGGTCGCTCGCGGCGGCGTGGTGCTGGTGCCCGAAGGTCGCCAGATATTCCCGTTCCTCACCATTGCGGAGAACCTGCGCATGGGCGCATTCGCCCGGAAGGACGCGGAAATCGCACGCGACATCGAGCAGATGTACGACTGGTTCCCGCGCCTGCGCGAACGCCAGCGCCAGCAGGCGGGCCTGCTTTCGGGCGGCGAGCAGCAGATGCTCGCGATCAGCCGCGCGCTGATGGGAAGGCCGCGCCTGCTGCTGCTCGACGAGCCTTCGCTGGGCCTCTCGCCGCTGTTCACCAAGGACATCTTCGCCATCATCCGGCGCATCCGCGAGCAGACCAGGACCGCTGTGCTCGTGGTCGAGCAGAACGCAGCCATCGCGCTGGCCACCGCCGACCACGGCTACGTCATCGAGTTGGGGCGCGTGGCCGCCGCCGGCAGCTGCGAGGCCCTCTCGCAGCGCGAAGACATCAAGGAGTTTTACCTGGGTGGGGCTTCGCACCACCTGCCGCAAGGCGTCGCTGGCGGGATCCGGCCGGCGCGGCGACGCCCTTCCTGGAACTGAGAAAAGGACCCTGCCATGACACTCGATCGCCGAACCCTCCTGAAGACAAGCCTGGCCGCCGTGGCACCCGGCGCCCTGTGGACCGCAACGTCCGCGCGCGCCGCGGGTGTGGGCGACAAGGAACTCGTGCTGGGCACGCACCTGGACCTTTCCGGACCGGTGGCGATCGGCATGCCCGTGATCCGCAACGGCATCCAGATGCGCATCGACGAGGCCAACGAGGCCGGCGGCATCAACGGCCGCAAGATCCGGCTGGTGATCGAAGACAACGCGAGCCAGCCCTCGCAGGCGGTGCGCGCCGTGGACAAGCTGATCCGCAAGGACGAGGTATTCGCCCTGCTCTGCCCCTTCGGCTCCGGCCCGAACGTGGCCACCGTCAAAAAGGCGGTAGATGCCGGCGTGGTCTGTTTCGCGCCCTACGCAGCCTCTGGCCTGGTGCGCCAGGCGGCCGGGCAGACGCCGCTGCTTTTCACGACCAACCTCAACTACGACAGCACGACCTCGTCTGCCGTCAAGTGGGCTACCGGCAACCTGGGCAGCAAGAAGGTCGGCTTCGTCTACCAGGAAGGGCCCTTCGGCGACCTGGTTGGCAAGGGCGTGAAGGCAGCGCTCGCAGCCAAGGGCATGCCGCTCGCGGCCGAAGCCAGCTACAAGGTCGGCGATCTCGATTTCTCCTCCCACGTCGCGCGCATGCAGGCCGCGGGCGTGGACCTCATCGTCTGCGCGACCACCACGCGCGAGACCATCGCGGTGGCGGCCGAAGTGAAGAAGCTCGGCCTCGCCGGCGTCAACGTGCTGACGGCCAGCCCGGGCCGCGCGGGCCTCACGGTCACCCTCGGCAAGGACGCGATGGAAGGCGTGTACGGCGTCGGCACCTGGCGCATCGCGACGCCCGACCAGGCCACGGCCGCCGAGAAGTCATGGGCCGAGGGCTACCGCAAGCGCTTCAAGGCCGAGCCGGACGACGTGGCTGCTGCCTTCTACGACTACACCAGCTGGTTCCTGCAGGAGGTGCGCAATGCGGGCCGCGACCTGACGACCGACAAGCTGGTGAAGGCGCTCCAGGCATCCACCTTCAAGGGCGTGGCGTCGTACGACACGCAGCGCTTCGCCAACAACCACATCGACCCGGAATGGACCCGGGTCGAGCAGGTCGTGCAGGGCCGCTGGACTGCACGGTCGAGCGTGGTCGATCCGGCCAAGAGCGCCCTGTGATCCACGTGTCGGCATCCCTGGCCGCGGACGAGGCGCGCCTCGCGACGCTGCCCCAGCTGTGGCGTCGCCGCTGCGCCGAATGGGGCGACAGGCCCGCGCTGCGCCACAAGGAGCGCGGCATCTGGCAGGGGCTGTCCTGGGGCGGCTATTTCAGCGAGGCGCGGGCCATCGGGCTGGCCATGGCCGATGCCGGCCTCCAAGCCGGTGAAGTGGTCTCGGTGCTCTCGGACAATCGGCCCCGGTGGCTGGTCGTCGACATGGCGGCGCAGGCCATGGGCTACATCTCCCATGGCATGTACCCGTGCAGCACGGCCGCGCAAGTCGGGCATGCGCTCGCCGAAGCCGGGTCGCACGCGGTCTTCGTGGAAAACGCCGACCAGCTGGTGAAGGTGCTCGCGGTGCGCGACGCGTGCCCCGAACTGCGCCACATCGTGGTGCTCGAGACTCGTGGCCTGCTGCGCTTCACGGACCCGCAGGTCGGTTCCTACGACGAATGGCATGCGCAGGGAACGCAAGCCGCGGCCAGGGAACCGGCACTGTTCGACCACCGAATCGACGCAGGCACCGGCGAGCAGATCGCATTCCTGGCGAGCACGGCCGGCAGCACCGGGCCGGCGCGGCTGGTGGCCCGGCGGCAGCACGACGTCCTGCGGGAAGTGCGCACCATGAGCCACTGGCTCCAGCTGCGCCCGGGGGACCGCGCGCTGTCGATCATGTCCCTGGCGCAGTACGGCGAACGCATGCTGGCACAGAAGGCCATGCTCATGCACGAAACCTTGCTCCACCTGCCGGAGAACGGGGCCACGGTGTTCAACGACATGCTGGAGGTCGAGCCGCACTTTCTGTTTGCAGCGCCGCGCTTCTTCGAAAAGCTGCAAGGCATGACCGAGCTGTTCATGCAGGAAGCCGTGCCTTCTGCCCGCAACGCGTACGCCGCCTGCCTTGCGCCGCGCCCGCCGGGCTGGCTGCAGCGCACGACGCGCGCGCGTATACGTTCGGCCCTGGGCCTTCGCAACGTGCGCGTCGCTCTTGCGAGCGGTGCCTCCAGTCCCGCGCAGGTCGCCGACTGGTTCGATGCCATCGGCGTTCCGATGCTCGACTGCTACGGCATGGCCGAAGCCGGCTTCTGCAGGATCGTTCCCGCCAGCAGCTCGCAGGTGACTGCGTCCGCCCCCATCGAAACAGGCGCGCAGCTCAAGCTCGCGCCCGACGGCGAAGTGCTGGTGCGCGGCCCGGTCTCGCGCCCGGCCTATTGGGTGCGCGGAGAACCGGGCGCTGCCGCATCCCTTGCGGACGGCTGGCTGCGCACCGGCGACCTGGGGCGTGTCGACGAACACGGCCGCTTGCACCTGCTGGGCCGCGTGCGCGCGCGAGCCGTCGGCGCGGGAGACGAACACATCAGCCCGGAGATTGCGGAAGACGCGTTCCGGCTCAGTGCCTACATCGCGGATGCGATCGTCGTGCCGGCGGAAGACGGGCATTCGGCCGCGCTGCTCGCCCTCGACGAAGAGCGGATCAGAAAGCATGCGCAGCAGCACCGGCTGCCCTTCACCGACTACGCCAGCCTGCTCGGCCTGCCCGAGATCACCGCGCTCATTGCGGCGCAGGTGGAGATCGCAAACGGGCGATTGCCCGAGAACCATCGCGTGCGCACGATCCGCGTCATCCCGCGCTCGCTGCACCAGGGCGACGAAGAACTCACGCCCGCGCTGCGGCTGAACCGCAGCGTCGTCGCGAGCCGCTACGCCCACCTTTTCACCGAACCCCTTGGAGTCTGATTCATGAGAGAAGCCGTCATTGTTTCCACCGCGCGCACGGGCATCGGCCGCGCGTTCCGCGGCGCATTGAACAACATCAAGTCGCCCACCCTGATGGGCCATGCGATCCAGCACGCTGTTCAGCGCGCAGGCATCAACCCCGGGGAAGTGGAGGACGTGGTCATCGGCAGCGCCATGGCCGCCGGCACCGCCGGTATGAACATCGGACGCCTCGCGGCGCTCGCGGCGGGACTGCCGCAGTCGGTGCCGGGCCAGACGATGGACCGGCAATGCGCCTCGGGGCTGATGGCCATCGCGACGGCGGCCAAGCAGATCATCGTCGACGGCATGGACGTGACCGTGGGCGGGGGCCAGGAGAACATCTCCGCCGTGCAGAACCCCTTCGTGAAGTGGGTGGGCGAAGAGGCCGACCCGCTGCTCATCGCGCGCGTGCAGCACGCCTACATCCCGATGCTGAACACGGCCGAGATCGTGGCGAAGAAATACGGCATCTCGCGCGAGGCGCAGGACGAATATTCCGCGCAAGCCCAGCGCCGCACCGCGCTGGCGCAGGAGCGCCACCTGTTCGACGACGAGATCGTGCCGATCGCGGCGCGCATGGCCGTGGCCGACAAAGAGACAGGCACGGTCAGCTTGCGCGACGTGACCCTGGATCGCGACGAAGGCAACCGCCCCGACACCACGTTCGAAGGCCTTTCCAAGCTGAAGCCCGTCATCGAAGGCGGCGTCATCACGGCCGGCAACTCGAGCCAGCTGTCGGATGGCGCATCGGCCTGCGTGCTGGTGGAGCGCACGGTCGCCGAGCGCCGCGGGCTCAAGCCGCTGGGCATCTACCGCGGCATCGCGGTCGCCGGCCTTGCGCCCGAGGAGATGGGCATCGGCCCGGTCCTGGCGGTGCCCAAGCTGCTGAAGACCCACGGGCTCAAGGTGAGCGACATCGGCCTCTGGGAACTGAACGAGGCCTTTGCCTGCCAGGTGCTGTACTCGCGCGAACGGCTGGGCATCGATCCCGGCAAGCTGAACGTCAACGGCGGCGGCATCACCATCGGACACCCCTACGGCATGACCGGCTCGCGGCTGGTGGGACATGCGCTCATCGAAGGCAGGCGGCGCGGCGCACGCTTCGTCGTGGTGACGATGTGCGTCGGCGGCGGCATGGGTGCCGCGGGCCTGTTCGAAGTGGCCTGACGCAAGGAGCAGCACCATGACGTATCAGATCCCTCTGCGTGACATTCAATTCGTATTGCATGAGCTGCTCCAGGTGCCGGCCATGCTGGAGGACTGCGGTCAGCCGGAGCTCGATGCCGGGACCATCGACCAGGTGCTCGCCGCAGCCGGCCAGTTCGCCTCCGAGGTGATCGCGCCGCTCAACGCGCCGGGCGATGCGCACGGTTGCAGCATGCCCTCGCCCGGCGTGGTGCAGACGCCGCCGGGCTTCAAGAAGGCCTATGACGAGTTCACGAAGAACGGCTGGGCCGGCCTCGCGTGCAGCCCCGAGTTCGGCGGCCAGGGCTTCCCTTCGGTCGTGGCCAATGCGGTCTACGAAGTCTTCGGCGGCGCGAACATGGCGTGGGCCTCCTACCCCGGCATGTCGCATGCCACCTATGTGAACGTGTCGGCCAACGGATCGGAGGAACAGAAGGCGCTCTACCTGCCGAAGATCGCCTCGGGCGAGTGGGCCGGCACCATGTGCCTGACCGAGCCCAATGCGGGCACCGACCTGGGCCTGATGCGCACCCGCGCCGTGGCGCAGCCCGACGGCAGCTACAGCATCACCGGCAGCAAGATCTTCATCTCGGGCGGCGAGCAGGACCTGACCGGCAACATCATGCACCTGGTGCTCGCGCGCATCACCGATGCGCCGCCCGGCGTGAAGGGCATCTCTCTTTTCATCGTGCCGAAGTTCATTCCCGATGCGAACGGCGCGGCGGGCGCACGCAATGGGGTGGTCTGCGGCTCCATCGAGCACAAGCTGGGCATCCACGGAAATTCGACCTGCACCATCAACTTCGACGGTGCGACCGGCTGGCTGCTGGGTGCACCCAACAAGGGGTTGGCGGGCATGTTCGTGCAGATGAACCACATGCGCGTGCTGGTCGGCATGATCGCCATCGGCCTGATGGAAGCGGCCTACCAGAAGGCCCTGGCCTATGCGAAGGATCGCCTGCAGGGCCGCACCAGCGGAGCGAGATCGTCCAGTGAGGTGGCGGATCCGATCATCGGGCATGCCGACGTGCGCCGCATGCTGCTCACCCAGAAGGCGAACATCGAGGGCGCGCGCGCCCTGGCGCTGTGGACCGCGCAGCTGAGCGATCTCCAGCGCCTTCATCCCGACCCCGCGAGGCGCAACGAGACGGCCGAACTGCTCGGCCTCCTGACCCCGCTCGTGAAGGCGCTGTCGAGTGACCTCGCGGTGGAAGGCACGCTGCTCGCCATGCAGGTGTTCGGCGGGCACGGCTACATCCGCGAGAACGGCGTGGAGCAGCACCTGCGCGACGTGCGCATCGTGGGCCTGTACGAGGGAACGAACGGCGTGCAGGCCATGGACCTTCTCGGGCGCAAGGTGCTGGCCGATCGGGGCCGGCAGATGGGCGCCTTCCTGGACATGGCCGGCGCATTCGCCGAGACCTGCGGCCCCCGCGAGGCGATGCGCGAATTCGCGGAGCCGCTCGCCGCACTGGCTGCCGACATCAGGCAGCTGACCAGCGAGCTCGTGGCCACGTCGGCGCACGACCCGCATGCGGCAGGCGCCGCGGCCGCGCCCTACCTGCGGCTGGTCGGGCATCTGGCGCTCGCCTGGACCTGGGCGAGGATGGCCGAGGTCGCGTTCAGGAACGCCGGCTCCACCGACCCGATCTATGCATCGAAGATCGCCACGGCCCGCTTCTACTTCCAGCGGCTGCTGCCGCAGACAGCGGCGCTGTGCGGCGAGATCCGGGCTGGTTCGTCGGCACTGATGGAGCCGGCCGTCGAGCTGCTCTGACAGGGGCGGCATGCACCACCTGAGCCACTTCGCACGGATCACGCCCGACAAGGTGGCCGTGCGGTTTCTCGAATCCGGCGAGGCGTTCAGCTTTTCGCAGCTCGAGCGCGAAGCGAACCGCGCGGCCAACGCCTTGCTGCGGCTCGGCCTGGAGCGCAACGGCTGCATCGTCCTGTGCATCGAGAACTCGCCCGACCTGCTCTTGCTTGCGCTCGGCGCGCAGCGCATCGGGCTTTATTACGTGCTGGCCTCGACGCGGCTGTCGGCTTCGGATTTCTCGTACATCACCAGGGACTCGACGGCGTCGGTTGCCATCGTATCGTCGGCCTGCATGAGCGCCGACGCCGCCTCGTCGCTGGACCTCGGCGGCGCACGGCGCATCGGTATCGGCTTTGCGGATTCGGCCATGGAACGCTGGGAGACGCACTTTCTCGCTGCGCCGGACGGCCTGCCGCCCATGCCCGCGCCAGGCCGCGAAATGCTGTATTCATCGGGCACAACCGGCCGGCCCAAGGGCGTGCGCAAGCCGCCCTTCGAGGGTGCCTTCGATGCGGTCGACAACCGCAACGCCGCGGTGGCGCGGTCGTTCGCGCTCGACGCCTCCTCGGTCTACCTGTCCACGTCGCCGCTCTATCACAGCGCACCCAACCGGTTCCTGTCGGCAGCCATCCATGCGGGCGCCACCAGCATCGTGATGGCGAAGTTCGATGCCGAGCGCGCGCTCGCCGCCATCGGGCAGTTCGGATGCACGCATTCGCTCTGGGTGCCGACCATGTTCCACCGCCTGCTGCGCCTCGATACGGAGGTACGCAACCGCTACAGCACCGCCTCCATGACCCATGCGGTCCACGGCGCGGCGCCCTGCCCGGTCCACGTCAAGCAGGCGATGATCGACTGGTGGGGGCCGGTCCTGCATGAGTACTACTCGGGCACGGAGGGCATTGGCGCCACGGCCATCAGCTCGCGCGAATGGCTCCAGCACAAGGGCTCGGTCGGGCGCGCGACCGATGGCATCCTGCACATCCTGGACGACGCTGGCCGCGAGCTGCCGCCGGGCGAAACCGGGAACGTTCATTTCGAGAGCGACGCGCAGTTCGCGTACTGGAACGACCCTGCCAAGACCCGTGCGGCGACGAGTCCGCAGGGATGGCGCTCCTTCGGCGACATCGGCCATCTCGACAGCGATGGCTATCTCTACCTGACCGACCGCAAGGACTTCGTCATCGTCTCGGGCGGGGTCAACATCTATCCGCAGGAGATCGAGGACGTGCTGCTGCAGGACCCCCGTGTCGCCGACGCCGCGGTCTTCGGGGTGCCGAACGACGAGTACGGTGAAGAGATCAAGGCAGTCATCCAGCCGGCGCGTCCGGACTTCGCGGGCCCGGCCGTCGCGGAGGCGCTGAAGGCCCGCTGCCGCGAGCTACTCGGCTCGCTCAAGGTGCCGAGAAGCATCGATTTCGAGTCCGACTTTCCTCGGCACGCGACCGGCAAGCTCTACAAGAAGTTGTTGCGCGAACGCTACCTGGCCTAGAGGGTGTGAGTCGCCGGCCCGCTTCGCAGCGAGCCAGTGAATGTCCAAGGCTAGGCCAGCGCAGGCTCCAGGAAACCGGCGAGCCGCTGAACGATCAGCTGCTCGGCCTCTTCCATGATGCGATCGATGAGTTCCTGCACCGTCGGAATGTCGTTGATCAGGCCGACCACCATGCCGCAACTCCACGCGCCGGCATCCATCTCGCCTTGCAGCATCACGCGCGGGTAGACCCCCGCGACCTGGTCGATGATGTCCTCGAACTTGAGATCGGCTCCTTTTTCCTTCTCGATCCGGATCAGCTGCTCGACCGATGAATTGGTCAGCACGCGCTCCGTGTTGCGCAGCCCCCGCATCACCAGCCGCGTGTCCAGCTCGGTGGCCGCCACAATGGCGTCCTTCACGTTCTGGTGGATCGGCGCTTCCTGCGTGGCCACGAAGCGCGTGCCCATGTTCATGCCCTCCGCGCCCAGTGCCAGCGCCGCCACCAGGCTGCGCGCATCGGCCATGCCGCCGGAGGCGACGAACGGAATCTTCAGCTCCTCGGCCGCGCGCGGCAGCAGGATCATGTTCGGCAGGTCGTCCTCGCCCGGGTGGCCGCCGCACTCGAAACCATCCACGCTCACGGCGTCGCATCCGATCGCTTCAGCCTTCAGCGCGTGCCGCACCGAGGTGCACTTGTGGATCACCTTGATGCCCACCTTCTTGAACGCGGGCATGTAGGCCTCGGGGCTGCGCCCCGCCGTCTCGACGATGCGAACGCCGCCTTCGGCAATGGCCGCGATGTACTCGGGGTATGGCGGCGACGACAGGGTCGGCAGGAACGTGAGGTTCACGCCGAAGGGCTGGTCTGTCATCTCGCGGCAGCGGCTGATTTCCTTGGCCAGGAGCTCGGGTGTCCGTTGCGTGAGGCCCGTGATGAGCCCGAGCCCGCCGGCGTTGGACACGGCCGCGGCCAGCTCAGCGAAGCCGACATAGTGCATGCCGCCCTGGATGATCGGGTGGCGGATGCCGAAGAGTTCAGTGATGCGTGTTTTCATGTGTCTTTCACCAGGTTTCCATGTAGGGGCGCAGGTCCATCTCGAAGGTCCAGGCGTCTCGAGGCTGGGTGTGCAGGTACCAGTAGTTCTCCGCGATGTGCTCGGGGTTCAGGATGCCGCCCTGCTCTTTCAGCGCGTAGCGTTCAGGGAAGTTGCTGCGGATGAACTCCGTATCGATCGCGCCATCGACCACGATGTGGGCCACGTGGATGCCGCGCGGGCCGAGTTCGCGCGCCATGCTCTGGGCCAGGGCGCGCAGCGAATGCTTGGCCCCCGCAAAGGCCGCGAAATTCGCCGAGCCGCGGATGCCGGCCGTCGCGCCGGTGAAGAGAATCGTGCCACGCCCACGTACGACCATCCTGCGGGCAGCCTCGCGCGCATTCAGGAAGGCGCTGAAGGCGGCCATCTCCCAAATCTTCATGTACTTGCGCCCCGTCTCCTCCAGGATGCTGCTGGGCACGTTGGCGCCGATGTTGAACACCATCACCTCGATCGGGCCGCGCTCCTTCTCGATCAGGTCGATGAGGGCGACAACGTCGTCCTCCTTGCGCGCATCGCTGCCGTAGCCGAACGCCTGGCCGCCGGCCGCGCGAATGCGCTCGACGGCGGGCTCCAGTTTGTCGGCCGATCGCCGCGTCAGGCATGCGACGTAGCCCTCGCGAGCGAAGCGCGCGCCGATCGCGCTGCCGGTGGCGTCGCCCGCGCCGACGACGAGAGCCACGCCGCGGTGGTTGGCTGATGGGTCCATACGGTCTCCTTTAAAAAACGTTCGTTAAGTCATTGCACGTTAATTGTTGAACGTTCGTTTGTCAATCGCAGAAAAACCCAGTGAAACCCCGTTGACGGGACTCCACTAATCACATAGCGTCCGTTTATCAAACGTTCGTTAACTTAAAGGAGTCATGAATGCGCAAGTCGGTTGATTTTTTCTTCGATGTCGGCAGCCCCTCGTCGTACCTGGCGTGGACGCAGTTGCCTGGCCTGTGCGCGAGCCACGGCGCCGAGCTCGTCTACCGTCCGATGCTGCTGGGCGGCGTCTACCAGGCCACCGGCAACGCCTCGCCGGCCACCATCCCCGTCAAGGGGCGCTATACACAGATGGATTACGAGCGCCACGCGCGCCGGTATGGCGTGCCGTTCCAGGGCAATCCGCACTTCCCGGTCATCACGCTGTTCCTCATGCGCGCGGTCACCGGCATTCAGCTGCGCCGCCCCGAGCAGCTGCAGCAACTGCTCGGCTGCGTGTTCAAGGCACTCTGGATCGACGCGCTCAACCTGAACGATGCGCAACTCACGGCCCGCATCCTGACCGAAGGCGGATTCGATCCTGCGGAGATCGAGCGCCTGACGCAGGATCCCGAGACCAAGGCCGCCCTGAAGGCCGCGACGCAAGAAGCAGTCGAGCGCGGCGTGTTCGGCGCACCCACGCTTTTCGTCGGCGACCAGATGTTCTTCGGACAGGACCGGATGGATTTCGTGCGCGAAGCGCTGCAGTCCTGAGCCCCGCCAACCACACGAAGGAGATCCCATGGAACACCGACTCTGGCATGCCGCCTATCCCGCAGGGCTTCCGCGCGACGTCATCCTCGACGAGCAAGAGACTCTCGTCACCCTTCTGGAACGCGCGTTCACGAAGCATGCCGCCAGGACGGCCGTGACCTGCGCCGGCGAGTCGCTGACCTTCGCCCAGGTCGAGCATGCGTCGGCGCTCGTTGCGCGCGCACTGCAGGCGGCCGGTCTCCAGCGCGGCGACAGGGTGGCCCTGCTGCTGCACAACAATCTCATCTACCCCGTGGCTTTGGCCGCCATCCTGCGCGCGGGCATGGTGGGGGTGACCATGAACCCGCTCTACACGGCACGCGAGCTGGCGTACCAGCTGGCCGATTCGGGGGCCTCCGCACTGGTGGCTGCCGAGCCGTTCATGGGTGTGGTCACCGAGGTCCTCGGCCAGACACAGGTTCGGTATGTCATGACCGTGCCGATGCAAGAGGTGAAGCAAGCATTGTTCGCGACGGCCAGCGATGCGAGTGCGACTGTCTTGAGCGATGGCCCCCGCGTCGTCAGCTTGCGCGACGCGACCGCCGCGCTGCCGGACGCCGACTTCGCCAGCGAGCAGATGCGCCCGTCCGACCTGGCCTTTCTCCAGTACACCGGCGGCACGACAGGTGTTTCCAAGGGCGCTTGTTTGACACACCGTAGCGTGCTTGCCAGCTCACTGCAGATGCGGTCATGGCTGGGATTGGCACTCGACATCGACAATTTCGAGATCGTGACGCCGCTGCCGCTGTATCACATCTTTCCGCTCGGGACGACTCTGACGGCCCTTGCCAGCGGCGCCCACAATCGCTTGGTCGTCAACCCGCGCGACGCCCAGGCGCTTTGCGCCGAGCTCAAGCGGGCGCCTTTCGACATGCTTATCGGCGTCAACACGATGTTCAATGCCATGGTGACGTTGCCCGAGCTATCCGGCATCGACTTCTCCCGCTGCAACGTGGTCATCGGCGCCGGCGCCTCGATCCAGGCGGCCGTCGCAGCCAAGTGGGTTGCAGCCGGCGGCCCGCCCATCACCGAAGCCTACGGGCTTACCGAAACATCGCCCAGCGTCACCTTCAATGCGCCGGGGCGCAACGGCACCATCGGTGCGCCTGTGCCCTCGACCGACGTTCTGATCGTCGACGACGCTGGCGACCCAGTGCCGCTCGGCACGCCCGGCGAGTTGCTGATCAAGGGGCCGCAGGTCTTCGCGGGCTACTGGAACCGCGAAGACGAGACGCGCAGGTCTTTCACGCAAGACGGCTGGTTCCGGACCGGGGACATCGTCACCATGGATGCAAAAGGTTTGATGTACATCGTCGACCGGAAGAAGGACATGATCCTGGTCTCCGGCTTCAATGTCTACCCGAACGAAATCGAAGGCGTGGTCGCCATGCACCCGGACGTGCTCGAATGCGCGTGCGTCGGGGTACCCGACGAGCGCTCGGCGGAGGCCCCTCATCTCTTCGTCGTCCGACGCGTACCTGGGCTGGGGGCGGAAGAGTTGGAAGCGCATTGCCGCAAGCTCCTTGCCGCATACAAGGTGCCTCGCCACATCACTTTCCTCGAGTCGCTGCCCAAATCAGCAGTGGGGAAAATTCTGCGCAAAGAACTGAGGCCAATTTCCAACAGCGCCACCGACGCGGCACCCAAGGTTGAGGTCGGCAGATGAGTAGCTGAATCGACGTGTGTACGCGGCTTTTTTTCGGTCAGAGGTCGGTGGAATCCAGCAGTGCAGGACTCGGCCGATGCAGCGCGGGCGCAATGGCGCTCGGTGGCTGATCAGCTCCGAGACAAGTTCCCAAAGCTCGGCTCGCTGACGGACGACGCGGAGAACGACGTGCTGGCCTTCATGACCTTCCCACGAGCGCACTGGACGCAGATCTACACCACGGAATGGAACGCGACCTTCTCTACTCCCTCGATCCTGAACTTCCAGAACCATCGGCGAGAACCCGAAGCTGAGACTTCCAGATAGAGGCCGCCTGCGTCGGCGTAGCGGGCCCGCTTGCGATCAGGCGGACAGGAGGCGTTACGGCATGCGGCATCGGTCAACGGCATGGGGTACATCCAGGGGGTGGGGGTACAAAACCACCGTTCCGAGGGGTTCAGGCGGTTTGTCCCCCCTTTTGTCCCCCCACTTGGCACTGGCAGTCACCGGATTTCAGTGTATGCCTCCGGACACGATTCGCCAATTTCCCCAATGAAAAAGGGCGTCCGGAGGATGATTCCGGACGCCCTTGGACGTTTTGTTGGTCGGTGTGAAAGGATTCGAACCTTCGACCCCTTGCACCCCATGCAAGTGCGCTACCAGGCTGCGCCACACACCGAAGCTCTCAATTATAGCCGGCGGAAATCACCGTCCGATGGTCAGCAGCTCACGAATTTCAAAAAGCTCGCGTCGCAGGTGCAGCAGCTGCGACGGATCGACCCTGCGAGCCGCTGCCTTGGACTCGGCCACGGGGCTGGTCTTGTCTTCTTCCTGGTGGATGGCCGCGTCGAACTCTTCCTGGTCGATCTCGACGGCCTCCATGCCCTCGAGCGGCACCACGCCGGCCTTGCGGCGGTCGCGTTCACCCTGCACGAGTTCTTGCAGTTTGTTGCGCGCGCCGCTGATGGTGAAGCCCTGGTCGTAGAGCAGGTCGCGGATGCGGCGGATCATGAGCACCTCGTGGTGCTGGTAGTAGCGCCGGTTGCCGCGCCGCTTCATGGGCCGCAGTTGCGTGAACTCCTGCTCCCAATAGCGCAGCACGTGCGGCTTGACGCCGCAAAGCTCGCCCACCTCACCAATGGTGAAGTAGCGTTTGACGGGAATGGGCGGGAGCGTTTTCTCCATTGAAATCAAGACCGTGCGCGGGAAACCTTAGAGATTACTCTACGCACGCGCAGGGCACCAAGCACTTATTCGGCGCCCAGGCTCCACTCGACCTCGGAAGTGCCGCTCTGCTCGATGCTTCCGTGGATTTGTTCCTTGAGCTTGGCGCTCGCATGGAAGGTGGCGACGCGGCGCTCGCCGATGGGAATGGCCTCGCCGGTGCGCGGGTTGCGGCCCGGCCGCGGCGCCTTCACGCGGATCTGGAAGTTGCCGAAGCCGGAGATCTTGACGTCGGTGCCCTCGATCAGGCTGTTGGCGATGAGGTCGAAAAACGCCTCGACCATGTCCTTGGACTCGCGCTTGTTGAGGCCGATCTGCTCGAACAGCAGATCGGCCAGGTGCGCCTTGGTGAGTGCGGGCGTTTCGAGGGCTTCGAGCGTGAATTCCGCAGCGTTCATTCTCATCAACCTCTCAGGCGTGCGCCGAGCTTGGCGCTCAATTGTTCGACGATGGCGCGCACGGCCGGTTCCACCTGCTCGTCGGTCAGCGTGGCGCTGTCGTCCTGGAAGCTGAGGCGAACCGCCATGCTCTTTTCTCCCTGCGCCAGGCCGCCCGATGCCGGCACCGCACCGTCGCGCACGGGTTGCGGACGGTAGATGTCGAACAGCGTGGCGTCGCGCAGCAGCCCCTTGCCCGCTGCCGCCGATTGAATGGCCTGCATCAACGCATTGTGCGTGACGGCTTCGGCCACCACCACCGCAATATCGCGCTCCACGGCCTGGTGCTTGGGCACCGGCCGCGCCACGGGCACAGGGCGCGCGGCAACGGCGTCGAGGTCGAGCTCGAACAGCACCGGCGCCAGCGCGAAGTCCCACTTCTGGCGCCAGCGCGGATGCAGTTCGCCGATGAAGCCGATGGCCTTGCCGTCGACCAGCACGCGCGCCGAGCGGCCGGGGTGCAGGGCCGGATGCTCGGCCGGCTCGAAGCTGGGCACCCGCGGTGCGAGCAGTGCTTCGACGTCGCCCTTGGCATCGTAGAAGTCGACGCGCTGCGGCTTGCCGTCCCAGCGCGCTTCTTCCGCATCGCCCCAGGCAAGGCCGGCCACGCGCATGGGCTGGTCGACGCCGCGCACGGTGCTGTCGGTGGTGGCCACGCTGTCGTCGCGCATGAACACGCGGCCCACTTCGAACACGCGCACGCGCGGTGCCTTGCGGTCGAGGTTGAACTTGAGCACCTGCAGCAGCGAGCCGAGCAAGGACGAACGCATCACGCTCATCTGGCTGGCAATGGGGTTGAGGAGCTTCACCGGCTTGGCATTGCCGGCGAGGTCCTGCTCCCAGTGCGCCTCGACGAAGCTGAAGTTGATGGTTTCCTGGTAGCCGAGCGCCGCCAGGCTGCGGCGCACCGCGAAGCGGCTGCGCCGGGCCTCGGGCCGCACGCGCGCGGTGATGGGCGCGAGCGGCGCGTTGGTCGGCAGGTTGTTGAAGCCGATCAGGCGCGCGACCTCTTCGATCAGGTCTTCCTCGATCAGCAGGTCGAAGCGGTGCGGCGGCGGCGTGACGGTCAGCGTGCCCTCGCCTTCGCGCAGCACAAAGCCGAGGCGGCGCAGCGCGTCGGCGCATTGCGCCTGCGTGAGCGGCATGCCGATGACGCGCGCCGCACGCGCCACGCGCAGCGTGACGGGCATGGCTTCGGGCACGTTCAGGATCTTGTCGTCCATGGCGCCGGCCTGGCCGCCGCAGATCTCGATGATCAGCTGCGTGATGCGCTCGATGATTTCCACCGTGCGGCTCGGATCGACGCCGCGCTCGTAGCGATGCCCCGCATCGGTCGAGAAGTTGAAGCGGCGCGAGCGCCCCTGGACGGCTTCGGGCCACCAGAACGCAGCCTCGACGTAGATGTTGCGCGTGCCGTCGGACACCGAGGTGGCATCGCCGCCCATGATGCCGGCGAGCGATTCGACGGCCTGGTCGTCGGCAATCACGCCGACCTTGTCGTCCACGCCGATGGTGTTGCCGTTCAGCAGCTTGAGCTGCTCGCCCGCCTTGCCCCAGCGCACCGTGAGGCCGCCGTGGATCTTGTCGAGGTCGAAGATGTGGCTGGGCTGGCCGTACTCGAACATGACGTAGTTCGAGATGTCGACCAGCGGCGTCACGCTGCGCTGGCCGCAGCGCGCCAAACGATCGACCATCCAGGCCGGCGTGGCCACCTGGGTGTTCACGCCGCGCACGATGCGGCCCGAAAAACGGCCGCAGAGCTCGGGCGCTTCCACCTTGACCGGCAGCACGTCGGCAAACGACGCGGCCACCGGTGCGATGGCGGGTGTCTTGAGCGGCGCACCGGTCAACGCCGCGAGCTCGCGCGCAACGCCGTACACGCTCAGGCCATGCGCGAGGTTGGGCGTGAGCTTGAGCGTGAGCAAAGCGTCGTCGAGCTTGAGCACGTCGCGCACGTCGGCGCCAATGGGTGCGTCGGCATCGAGTTCGAGCAGGCCGCCGTGGTCTTCGCTGAGCTTCAGCTCGCGCGCCGAGCACAGCATGCCCTGGCTCTCGACACCGCGCAGCTTGCCGAGCTTGATGAGAAAGGGCTTGCCGTCTTCACCGGGCGGCAGTTCGGCGCCGACCAGCGCGCAGGGCACCTTGATGCCGACGCGCGCATTGGGTGCGCCGCACACGATGTTGAGCAAGGCACCCTGCCCCGCGTCGACTTGGCACACGCGCAGGCGGTCGGCGTTGGGGTGCTGCACGGCTTCCTTGATTTCGCCGACCACGATGCGGCTGAAGGGCGGCGCCACGGGGCGGCGCTCTTCGACCTCGAAACCGCCCATGGTGAGCGTTTCGGCCAGCTCGGCGCTGCCGAGGGGCGGATTGCAGAACTCGCGCAGCCAGGATTCCGGGAATTGCATCTCTTCGATCTCGTATTCGTATTTATTGCTGTGGACGGGTGCTTACTGGAACTGCGAGAGAAAGCGCAAGTCGCCGTCGAAGAACAGCCGCAGGTCGTTCACGCCGTAGCGCAGCATGGTGAGCCGGTCGGGGCCCATGCCAAAGGCAAAGCCGATGTAGCGCTCGGGATCCAGCCCCATGTTGCGCACCACGTTCGGATGCACCTGGCCCGAGCCCGCAACCTCGAGCCAGCGGCCGGCCAGCGGGCCGCTCGCAAACTGGATGTCGATCTCCGCGCTGGGCTCGGTGAACGGGAAGAAGCTCGGACGGAAACGCAGCACGAGGTCGTCGCTTTCGAAGAAGGTGCGGCAGAAGTCGGTGAACACGACCTTCAGGTCCTTGAAGCTCACGTTCTCGCCGAGCCACAGGCCTTCGCACTGGTGGAACATGGGCGAGTGCGTGGCGTCGCTGTCGACGCGGTAGGTGCGGCCCGGCGCGATCACGCGGATCTCGGGCGCCTTGACGGTGCCGGTGGTGTCGGCCGCGGCCGCCGCGAATTCGGCAGCGTACTTCTTGATGTGCTGGTGCGCATAGCGCACCTGCATCGGGCTGGTGTGCGGACGCAGGTTGTAGGGAATGCCGTCGTCGCCGTTCAGGTCGACATAGAAGGTGTCCTGCATCGAACGCGCCGGATGGTTCGGCGGGTTGTTGAGCGAGGTGAAGCTGTGCCAGTCGCTCTCGATCTCGGGGCCGTCGGCCACGTCGAAGCCCATGCTCGAGAAGATCTCCTCGATGCGCTCCAGCGTGCGGCTCACGGGGTGCAGCCCCCCAGGAATGCGGCGGCGGCCGGGCAGGCTCACGTCGAGCGCCTCGGCGCGCAGCTGCAGCGAAAGCTCTTCGTCGGCGAGCTGCTGGCGGCGTTCGGTCAGCGCGGCTTCGATGGCCTGCTTGGCCACGTTGATGGCGGCGCCGCGCGACTTCTTCTCGTCGACGCTGAGCGCGGCCATGCCCTTCATCAGCTCGGTGATGCGGCCCGACTTGCCGAGGAACTGGGCCTTGGCGTTTTCGAGCTCGGCGGGCGTTTTCGCTTCGGCGAAGGCGGCGCGGGCGGTGTCGACAAGGGAGTCCAACTCGTTCATAGCAACAAAAATTAGGCGGGGAAATAAAAAAAGAGCTGGAGCCTTTTCAAGCGCCAGCCCTTGTGTCGTGGGCGCAGGAAGCCGCCCGAAGGCGGCACCCCTGCTGTGCAGAATCAAGCAGCCAGCTTGGCCTTGACCTGCTCCACGATGCCGGCAAAAGCGGCCTTGTCGTGCACTGCGATGTCCGCAAGCATCTTGCGGTCGATCTCGATCCCGGCCTTGCGGATGCCGTTTGCGAACTGGCTGTAGGTCAGGCCCAGTTCACGCGAGGCGGCGTTGATACGCGCGATCCACAGTTGACGGAACACGCGCTTCTTGGTGCGACGGTCACGGTAGGCATATTGCCCAGCCTTCATCACCGCCTGTTTGGCGATGCGGAAGACATTGCCGCGGCGACCGCGGAAACCCTTGGCGAGTGCGAGAACTTTCTTGTGGCGGGCGCGAGCCGTTACACCACGTTTGACGCGAGGCATGTGTGTACTCCTTGTTCGTCTGAGTTAGATGCCACGGCCGGGCAGCATGGCGGCGACAGAAACCATGTTGGTCTCATGCACTGCGACTGCACCACGCAGGTGACGCTTGTTCTTGGTGGTCTTCTTCGTCAAGATGTGACGCTTGAAGGCTTGACCGCGCTTGACGGTGCCACCGGGACGAACGCGGAAACGTTTTTTCGCGCTGCTCTTGGTCTTCATTTTGGGCATGTGAATGCTCCTTTAGTTTGTGCTCGTGAGGCGCCGCGGATACTCCACGGACTTGTTGGCCCCGAGACACTTCTTTATTCCGCCCCTGCCCGCCCTTCTTGCGAAGCGCCGGCAACGGCGAAATTCTTCGAACCCTGCTATCTCTCTACCTGCCGCCGTGGCAGCCTTTTCAGGCCGCCGCGGGCGCCGAAGCTTCCGAAGAAGCCGGCTTTGCGGCACCACCGCCGCCCGGCTTCTTGCGGCCCGGCGCGATCATCATGATCATCTGCCGGCCTTCGAGCTTGGGAAACTGCTCCACGACGATCAGGTCGCCCAGCTCATCGCGGATTCGCTGCAGCAACGCCAGACCGAGCTCCTGGTGCGTGATCTCGCGGCCGCGGAAGCGCAGCGTGATCTTGCATTTGTCGCCCTCTTCAAGAAAGCGCTTGATGTTGCGCATCTTGATGTTGTAGTCGCCGTCGTCGGTACCGGGGCGGAACTTGATTTCCTTGACCTCGATGACCTTCTGCTTCGACTTGGCCTCGGCCGCCTTCTTCTGCTCGTGGTACTTGAACTTGCCGTACTCGATCAGACGGCACACGGGCGGATTGGCCGCGGCAACGACCTCTACCAGATCCACGTCAGCCTCACCGGCGAGGCGCAAGGCCTCGGAGAGACTCATAACACCCAATGGCTCGTTTTCCGGGCCTACAAGGCGGACTTCCGGGGCCATGATTTCCCGGTTCAGGCGGTGTTGGCGTTCCTCGCGGTGGCGGCGGTCGCGAAATGCAGTAGCGATGGTCAGAATCCTTCAAAAATTGCTACAAAATCTGTAGCGGAAGCCGGGTCAGTCCTCGCGGACAAGCGGCATGATTTGGGCGAGAAGCACATATGAGGGCGCTTCCGGGACAAATCAACGCTTGTCAGCAACATCCTGGACGAGCCGTTGCACGAACGATTCGAGGGACATTGCACCGAGGTCTTGATTGCCCCGGGCGCGCACTGCGACGGCACCAGCTTCCTTCTCTTTGTCGCCCACGACAAGGATGTAGGGAAGCTTTTGCAACGAATGCTTGCGTATTTTATACGTAATCTTCTCGTTGTGCAGATCCAGCTGGACCCTAAGCCCTTGATTCTGCAGCGTTTTCGCCACTGAAGCGGCGTAGTCGGCCTGTCCTTCGCTGATGTTGAGCACCGCCACCTGCACCGGAGCGAGCCATGCGGGCAGCGCGCCGGCATGGTGTTCGATCAGCATGCCGATGAAGCGCTCGAGGCTGCCGACGATGGCGCGGTGCAGCATGACCGGGTGCGCGCGGCCGCTCGTTTCCGTGACGTACTCGCCGCCCAGGCGCTCGGCCGTGTTGAAGTCGACCTGCATCGTGCCGCACTGCCACTGGCGGCCGAGCGCGTCCTTCAGCGTGTATTCGATCTTGGGGCCGTAGAAGGCACCGTCGCCGGGCGAGATGATGAAGTCGACGCCCGAACGGCGCAGCGCCTCCATCACCGCGTGCTCGGCCTTGTCCCAGAGCTCGTCGGAGCCCACGCGGTTGTCGGGCCGCGTGGCCACCTTGTAGAGGATGTCCGTGAAGCCGAAGTCGGCATAGACCTTCTGCAGTTGCGCCGTGTAGGCCACGCACTCTTCGAGGATCTGGTCTTCCGTGCAGAAGATGTGGCCGTCGTCCTGCGTGAAGCCGCGCACGCGCATGATGCCGTGCAGCGCGCCGCTGGGCTCGTTGCGGTGGCACTGGCCGAATTCGCCGTAGCGCAGCGGCAGGTCGCGGTAGCTGCGCAGGTCGCTCTTGAAGATCAGCACATGGCCCGGGCAGTTCATCGGCTTGAGCGCGTATTCGCGCTTTTCCGACTCCGTCGTGAACATGTTGTCGCGGTAGTTCTGCCAGTGGCCCGTCTTCTCCCACAGGCTCTTGTCGAGGATCTGCGGCCCCTTCACTTCCCAGTAGCCCGTGTCGCGGTAGATGCCGCGCATGTACTGCTCCACCGCCTGCCACAGGGCCCAGCCCTTGGGGTGCCAGAACACCACGCCCGGCGCCACTTCGTCGATGTGGAAGAGGTCCAGCTCCTTGCCCAGCTTGCGGTGGTCGCGCTTCTCGGCCTCCTCGATGCGCTGGATGTACTGGTCGAGCTGCTTCTTGTCGGCCCAGGCCGTGCCGTAGATGCGCTGCAGCTGCTCGTTCTTGGCGTCGCCGCGCCAGTAGGCGCCGGCGAGCTTCGTGAGCTTGAAGACCTTCAGGAAGCGCGTGTTCGGCACGTGCGGGCCGCGGCACATGTCGACGTATTCCTGGTGGTAGTACAGCCCCATGGCCTGCTCGTCGGGCATGTCCTCGACGAGGCGCAGCTTGTAGTCCTCGCCGCGCGACTTGAAGACCTCGATGACTTCGGCGCGCGGCGTCATCTTCTTGACCACGTCGTAGTCCTGCGCAATGAGCTCGCGCATGCGCGCCTCGATGGCGGCCATGTCCTCGGGCGTGAAGGGGCGCTCGAAGGAGATGTCGTAGTAGAAGCCCTCCTCGATCACGGGCCCGATGACCATCTTGGCCGCCGGATAGAGCTGCTTCACGGCGTGGCCGACCAGGTGGGCCGTCGAGTGGCGGATGATTTCCAGGCCCTCGTCGTCCCTGGGCGTGATGATCTGGAGCCTGGCGTCGCGGTCGATGACGTCGCTGGCATCGACGAGCTTGCCGTCGACCTTGCCGGCCACCGTCATCTTGGCGAGCCCGGGTCCGATGGACTGGGCAACTTCGGCCACCGAAACCGGGCCGGGGAACTCGCGGCGCGAGTTGTCGGGAAGCGTGATCTGGATCATGGAAAACCTCGGGCGAAAAACAAAAAGCGCGGTGACTGGCCGCGCTTTGCTTGGGATGAGAGCTGGAAGAAACCAGCGAGCGCGGGCTACCGGCCCTTTTCTTCGGAGACGAAGAAAAAGCCGCTGAATCCTTGCGGAGTAGTTCGCGGTGTCATAACCAAGGTGCCTTTCTCGCTCTTGTTGGGTGCAGAGGCCGCAATTCTATCCGCTGCCCGCCGGGCCCATCGGCGCGAGGTCTTGGCGGGCGCCGGCAAAAAAAAGCCCGGCGCTCGGCCGGGCTCGAAGGTGACAGCGAATCGTCTTGTACTGGCGTATTCAGCGGATCAGTGGAACTGCTCTTCCTCGGTCGAGCCGGTCAGCGCCGTGACGCTGGACTTGCCGCCCTGGATGACCGTGGTCACCTCGTCGAAGTAGCCGGTGCCCACTTCCTGCTGGTGCGACACGAAGGTGTAACCGCGATCGCGCGCCGCGAACTCGGGCTCCTGCACCTTCTCGACGTAGGCCGACATGCCGCGCTGCACGTAGTCTTGCGCCAGGTCGAACATGTTGAACCACATCGAGTGGATGCCGGCCAGCGTGATGAACTGGTACTTGTAGCCCATGGCGCCGAGTTCCTTCTGGAACTTGGCAATGGTCGCGTCGTCGAGGTTCTTCTTCCAGTTGAAGGACGGCGAGCAGTTGTAGGCCAGCATCTTGCCGGGGTGCACCTTGTGGACTGCGTCGGCAAACCGCTTGGCGAACTCGAGGTCGGGCGTGCCGGTTTCGCACCACACCAGGTCGGCGTAGTGGGCGTAGGCGATGGCGCGGCTGATGGCCTGGTCGATGCCCTTCTTCGTCTTGTAGAAGCCTTCGGCGGTGCGTTCACCGGTGAGGAAAGGCTTGTCGTTCTCGTCGTAGTCGCTGGTGATGAGGTCGGCGGCTTCAGCGTCGGTGCGGGCAATCACGAGCGTCGGCGTGCCGCAGACGTCGGCGGCCATGCGCGCGGCGATGAGCTTCTGCACGGCCTCGGTGGTGGGCACGAGCACCTTGCCGCCCATGTGGCCGCACTTCTTGACCGAGGCGAGCTGGTCTTCGAAGTGCACGCCGCCGGCGCCGGCCTTGATCATGGCCTTCATGAGTTCGAAGCCGTTCAGCACGCCGCCGAAGCCGGCTTCGGCGTCAGCGACGATGGGCGCGAAGTAGTCGACATAGCCCTTGTCGCCGGGGTTCACGTTCTTGGACCACTGGATTTCGTCCGCGCGGCGGAAGGTGTTGTTGATGCGCTCGACCACGGTCGGCACCGAGTCCACCGGGTACAGCGACTGGTCGGGGTACATCGACGAGTAGGTGTTGGCGTCCGCTGCAACCTGCCAGCCCGACAGGTAGATCGCCTTCACGCCGGCCTTCACCTGCTGCATGGCCTGGCCGCCCGTGAGCGCGCCGAGGCAATTGACGTAGGGCTCGTTGTTCACCAGCTCCCAGAGCTTCTCGGCGCCGCGGCGCGCGAGCGTGTGCTCGATGGGGAAGGAGCCGCGAAGGCGAACCACGTCGGCCGCGCTGTAGCCGCGCTTGATGCCCTTCCAGCGGGGGTTGGTGGCCCATTCTTTCTCGAGGGCGGCAATTTGCTGTTCGCGGCTCAATTGTTCGGTGAGGGTCTGGGGCATGGTCACTCCGTGAGGTTGATTGAAAGGATCGGGCGCTGCGGCCGTAGAGCTACTCTAAACCGAAGTCAGACTCTTATGTCTTATAGAAGACATATTTTTAATCCATACAAATCAATAACTTATGCAGACATTTCTCAATGCAAAATTATTTTTCTCATATTGAGAAAAAATATTGCGCCGCAGCAGCCACTCTTTTCGCAATGTGCAATCAATCTTTCAGGCGTGAAAACCGAGCACCGAGAACGTCTCATCTGGCCGCGGCATGCGCCATCCAGTCGCCACTGTCGATCACCTCACGCCCTTCGATGCGCGACGGGTGGATCTCGTAGACCAGGCATTCGAAGCGCTGCGCGCCCGCTTCCACGACCACGTGGCGGCGGATGTACTCGCCGCAGCCGTCGTCGGTGACGCCTTCGAGCCGGTCGAGCTCGGCCTCCACCCGGGGCGCGATGCGGTAGATCTCGCCGACGACGCGCCGCTGCCCGCCGAGCACCGCGCCGGGATAGGCGCCCAGGTCGTACAGCGTGGCGGCAATGCTTGCGTCGGCCACGCGGACCGGCGCGGGCCAATAGCGAGCGATGTCGTTGCGCCCGCCGCGGCGCAGGGTGCCGTAGACAAAGACGTGGCGCTGCGCGCTTGCGTCCGGCGCGCCATCGGGCTCGGGGGATTGGGGCATCATCGAATCCATCGTTGCAACAAGCCGTCCAGTCTATTGAACACCGCTGCTCCCGCCAGCCGCCTGCTGGCCTATGGTTGCCTGGCCCTGAGCATGTCGCTCGTCGGCGGCTACGTCGCCCTTTCCAAGCCGCTGGTGGCGGCCTTCCCCGTGCTGCTGCTTGCCTGGCTGCGCTTCGGCATCGCGGCGCTGGCCATGCCGCACTGGCTGCGGCGCGCACCGGGCGAGCCGCCGATGAGCGCACGCACGCGCGGGCTGGTCTTTCTCGAATCGTTCCTCGGCAACTTCCTGTTCTCGATCTGCATGCTGTTCGGCGTGAGCCTGACGAGCGCGGTGTCAGCCGGCGTGATCATGGCTTCCATCCCGGCGGCCGTGGCGGTCGCGAGCTGGCTCTTCCTGCGCGAGCGCATCACGGTGCGCATCGGCCTGGCCATCGGCTGCGCTGCGATCGGCATCGGCCTGCTGGCGCTTGCGCCGGCGCATGCACCCGCAGCGGGCAACAACGGCGCCGCTTCGCCTTCGATGCCCTGGCTCGGCAACCTGCTCGTCTTCTGCGCGGTGCTTTGCGAAACCGCCTACGCGGTGATCGGCAAGTCGCTCACCGGCCGCCTCGGCCCCAAGCGGATCTCCTCGCTCATCAACCTCTGGGGCTTCGTGCTGTCGATGCCCTTCGGCATCTGGTTCGCACTGCAGTTCGACTTCACGGCGGTGCGCCTGGGCACCTGGGCACTGCTCGTGGCCTATGCGCTTGCAGCGAGCATCTGGACCGTGTGGCTCTGGATGACCGGATTGCGCCATGTGCCCGCTGCGCAGGCCGGTGTTTTTGCCGTGATGCTGCCCGTGAGCGCGGCCCTCGTGGGCGTGCTGGTGCTCGGCGAAAGCCTCTCCGCGGCGCAGCTGCTTGCGTTCGCTCTCGCACTCGTTGGCGTGGTGCTGGCGACCTGGCCCACACGCCGAAGCTGAAAACCGCGGGTTCTCCCCTCTGAAAAAACAACAACTCCCAATGAAAAAAGCTCTTTTTCCCTTGGAAACGCGTTTTTTCTCCTTTAGCATCCGCAATGCCACTGGAGACGCAAGTTTTTCATTGGTGACTGTTTAACCAAAAAAGGAAATCAACCATGGCAACTGCAAAGAAGGCTCCGGCCAAGAAAGCTCCGGCAAAGAAGGCCGCTCCCGCAAAGAAGGCTGCGGCTCCTGCGAAGAAGGCCGCACCGGCCAAGAAGGCTGCTCCCGCAAAGAAGGCTGCGGCTCCTGCGAAGAAGGCTGCACCGGCGAAGAAGGCTCCTGCAAAGAAGGCCGCACCCGCCAAGAAGCGCACGCCCAACGCCGCGTTCATGAAGGCCCTGACCCCCAGCCCGGCACTTGCCGCCGTTGTGGGCTCGACGCCTCTGCCGCGCACCGCAGTCGTGAGCAAGCTGTGGGACTACATCAAGAAGAACAACCTGCAGGACAAGGCCAACAAGCGCAACATCAACGCCGACGCCAAGCTGAAGGAAATCTTCGGCAAGCCGCAAGTGTCGATGTTCGAATTGGCCGCGCTGATCGGCAAGCACGTCAAGTAAGCGCTCAGGGGCCTCACGCTCCCGCATCAAAAAGCCGGCTCATGCCGGCTTTTTTTTGCCTGCGGCAACGTCGCAGCTTCCTCGAAGAAGCGCGCCGGCGTGCAGCCGAAGTTCTTGCGAAAGGTCTCGATGAAGGCGCTCACCGAGCTGTAGCCGACCGTCAATGCAGCGGCCGTGACCGATTCGCCGAGGCTCAGCAGCTCGATGGCCTTCAGCAGGCGCGCCTGCTGCCGCCACTGTACAAAGCTCAATCCGGTCTCGCGGGCGAAGCGGCGCGTGAGCGTGCGGCGCGCCATGCCGATGCGATCCGCCCATTGGTCGATGGTGTCGGACACCGCTGGATCGTTCGCAAGCGCCGCGGCCATCGCCGCCAGGCGCTCGTCGTGCGGCATCGGCAGATGGAGCGACGGCGTTGCGCACGCGGCGAGTTCGTCGATCAGCACGGCGGCAAGGCGCACGCGCCGTTCTTCGAAAACTGCCTGCGAAGCATCGAGCGATGCCAGCCGATCGACCAGTGCCTGGATCAGCGGCGTCGTGGCGAACACGTGCGGACCGCCTGGCCGGCCCGCCGCCATCGACGGGTCGACGTGCAGGCTCCACCCCGTGGTGGCACTGAAGCTCTGCGCCGCATGCGCGCAGCGCGGTGCGATCCAGCCGATCCACCCGGGCGGCTGCACCCAGCGCCCCGACGGCGTCTCGATGACCTGCAAGCCCTCGCGCAAGGGGCGAACAGCTGCCCGGTCTCGTGCGCGTGATAGCCGGTGGCGCGCGGCCCCTCCGAGGCGTTGATCCAGAGCCTGACCGGTGCCTCAGCCGCCATGCCTGGCCCACCCGAGGTATCGATTGGCCCCGCGCCGCAAGCCGCAGGGCGCACCGCCGCCTAGCATCGGGTCCATCTTCCCGACGCCTTCAAAGGAACGCTCATGCAAGCCCAGGATGTTTTGCCCGACGGACAGGATTTCGTCACCAGAAACGGACTCCCGTTGCGCAAGGGATCGGTCGCCGCCTTTCTCGCGAACGTGCAATTGCTGCAGGACCCGGGCGCGAGCGCCGAGGCAAGGCAAGCTGCCGAACGCGACCTGGTCGCGTTGCTGCCCACCCTCGAAGCACTCGGCCTCTTCGAGGTGTTTGAGTTGCGCTCGCCCGCCCTGCGCGACAAGGTGGCCCGCCATCGCGCGGCGCTCATCGGCTCCGCTCCTGCTGCTGCTGAGCCACGCGCCTGATCGAGCCCAGCGTGCCGCGCGTGGTGATCACCTCGGGGTCCAGCGGGATCTCGATCAGCGTGCCTGTATCGGCCGCCAGCGCGCGCAGCAGCGCGGCCTCGAACTGCGCGGTTTCCGTCACGCGCTCGGCCGCGTAGCCGTAGGCCCGCGCGAGGCCGCAAAAGTCGGGGTTGCGCAGCGCGGTGCCGCTCTCGCGCTCGGGATACTCGCGCTCCTGGTGCATGCGGATGGTGCCGAACATGCCGTTGTTCAGCAGCACGATGATGCTCTTGCCTCCATGTTGCACAGCGGTCGCGAGCTCTTGCCCGGTCATCAGAAAATCGCCGTCGCCCGCAATCGTGAAGGCCACGCGTCCCGTCGCCAGGTTGGCCGCGATGCCCGCCGGCACGCCGTAGCCCATCGCGCCGCTGGTGGGTGCCAGCTGCGTCTTGTGGCCCTTTGCCAGGCCGTGGTAGCGGAAGTAGCGGTGCACCCAGCTCGCGAAGTTGCCGGCGCCGTTGGTGATGGCCGCATCGGGCGGCAGGTGCTTTTGCAGCAGCGCGACGACCGCCGCCATGTCGACCGGGCCGCGCGGCGTTTCGGCCGGCATGCCGGCGAGCGCCTGCGGCTCGAGGTTCGACTCATAGTCCGCATGGGCCTGCGCCGCCCATTCTTCCCATGGCAGCGTGGGCGGTGCGCTCAGCACCTCCAGGCTGCGCGCGGCGGCGCTCATGCCGGCATTGATGGCCAGGTCGGCCTGGTAGACGCGGTTGAGTTCCTCGGCGCTGGCGTGGATGTGCACCAGCCTTTGCCTGGCCTTCGGTGCCTCGAGCAGCGTATAGCCGCCGGTGGTCATCTCGCCGAGGCGCGGGCCGATGGCAAGGATCAGGTCGGCATCCTTGACGCGCTGCGCGAGCTTGGGGTTGATCGCAATCCCGACGTCGCCCGCGTACAGCGGATGGTGGTTGTCGAAGGTGTCCTGGAAGCGGAAGGCATTGGCCACCGGCAGCCGCCAGTTTTCGGCGAAGCGCTGCAGCGCCTGCGCGGCCTGCGCCGTCCAGCCGCCGCCGCCCGCGATCACCAGCGGCCGCTCGGACTTCAGCAGCAACTCGCGCAGCGTGCGCAGTGCCCCCGGGTCGCTCCACGGCTGGACCGCCTCCACGCGCTTCAGGGGCCGCGCCGCGGTCTGGCTGCGCAGCATGTCCTCGGGCAGCACCAGCACCACCGGCCCCGGACGGCCGTTCATTGCAGTGGCAAAGGCGCGCGCCACGTATTCGGGGATGCGATTCGCGTCGTCGATGCGCTCCACGCGCTTGGCAAAGCCCTTGGTGCCCGGGCCGAAGAAGCTGCCGTAGTCGACCTCCTGGAAGGCTTCGCGGTCGCGGAAGTCGCTGCCGACGTCGCCGACGAACAGCACCATCGGCGTCGAATCCTGGAACGCGGTGTGCACGCCGATCGATGCGTTGGTGGCGCCCGGCCCGCGCGTCACGAAGCACACGCCCGGGCGCCCCGTGAGCTTGCCGTGCGCCTCGGCCATGAAGGCCGCGCCGCCCTCCTGCCGGTTGACGATGAAGCGGGCCCGCTCGCGGTACGCATGAAAGCCGTCGAGCACCGCCAGGAAGCTCTCGCCCGGCACGCCGAACGCGATCTCCATGCCCTGCCCGACCAGGCATTCGACGATCAGGTGGCCGGCCGGTTGTGATGTACTCATGGGAAGTCGAACCTCAGCTGCAATGTCTCCGGCAATTATGTGCGCCCGCTCCCAACGCCTTGCGTTAATTCACCAGATGGTTAAATTCGCGCCATGAAAGCCGCCAAGGATCCCTTGCCTGAAACGGCCGAGCCGCGCTCGCGCGATGCCGACCGCTCGCAACTCGCCATCCTTGCGTCAGCGCGCGACGAATTCGCCCAGCGCGGCCTGGCCGGCGCGCGCATGGACAGCATCGCCGAGCGCGCAGGCCTGAACAAGCGCCTCATCTACTACTACTTCGGCAGCAAGGACGACCTGTTCCTCGCGGTGCTCGAACGCACCTACGCCGACATCCGGGAGGCCGAGCAGCAGCTGCACCTGGACGAGATCGACCCGGTCGAGGCCATCCGCCAGCTGGTTTCGTTCACCTGGCACTACTACCTGGAGCACCCCGAGTTCATCACGCTGCTGAACAGCGAGAACCTGCATTGCGCGGCGCACCTGAAGCGCTCCGAACGCATCCAGGAAATGAACTCGCCGCTGGTGCAGTTGCTCGACACGGTGCTCGAACGCGGCAAGCGCGACAAGCTGTTCCGCGCCGGGGTGGACCCGGTGCAGCTCTACATCTCGATCGCCTCGCTGTGCTACTTCTACCTCTCGAACAACCACACGCTGTCGGCCGTCTTCGGCCGTGACCTGCGCGCACCCAAGGCCATGGCGCAGCGCCTCTCGCACATGACCGACCTCGTGCTGGGCTACGTCCTGCACTGAGTCCGCGGGCAGGCTCCAGCTTCTCCGGGTATCTACCAATTCGCAGCGGTTGCGCTGCAGAGGCGGCCTTTCTAGAATCTCTAATTCACTTAATGGTGAATTAATCGACAAGACAAGGCGGCCCACCCGCACGGAGACAACCATGAAGCAACTTGTACGCACCACCGCACTGGCCACGCTCACCTGCCTCGCCGCCCTGATGCCAAGTCTGGCGTCGGCGCAGAACGGGTATCCCAACAAGCCGATCCGCGTGATCGTGCCGTTCGCGGCCGGCAGCACCACCGACATCATTGCGCGCGCCATTGCCGACAAGATGGGCCAGAGCATGGGCCAGACGCTGGTGGTGGACAACCGCGGCGGCGCCAGCGGCACCATCGGCCAGCAGGCGGTGGCCACGGCCGCGCCGGACGGCTACACGATCATGATCCACTCGTCGTCGCACACGGTCAGCCCCTCCACCTTCGCAAAGCTGCCTTTCGACACGGTGAACGACTTCGCCGGCGTGACGCCGATCTCGTCGCTGCCCAACGCACTGGTGATCTCGCCCGCCAAGGGCATCAGGACGCTGCAGGAGCTGGTCGCGGCGGCCAAGGCCAAGCCGGGCACCATCAACTTCGCGTCCGCGGGCCAGGGCAGCGCGACCCACCTCAACGCCGAAAAGTTCAAGCTGGCCGCAAAGATCGATGCGACCAACATCCCGTTCAAGGGTTCGGCCGAGGCCGTGACCGAAGTGCTGTCGGGCCGGGTCGACTACTACTTCTCGCCCATCGCGCCGGTCATCGGCCAGATCAAGGACGGCCAGCTGCTCGCACTGGCGGTGGGCTCGCCCAAGCGCGCCGCCGCCCTGCCCGACGTGCCGACCACCACCGAGGCCGGCGTGCCCGGCTCCGAGTTCAACTTCTGGATCGGCATGATGGCGCCGGCCAAGACGCCGCGCGACATCGTCAACCGCCTCAACGAGGAAGTCGTGAAGGCGCTGGCTTCGCCCGAGGTCAAGGAACGCTTCCTGAAGCTCGGCGCCGATGCGTGGACGCTCAAGCCCGAGCAGTTCGACGCCTACATCAAGGACGAAATCAAGTCCAACGCGACGCTGGTCAAGGCCGCCGGTCTGACGCCGGCGCAGTAATTCCTTCTCTTTCTCTCTCCAACCCTCTTTCAGCTGAAGACATGGCTACACAACGACTCGGAATCATCATGCACGGCGTCACCGGACGCATGGGCATGAACCAGCATTTGATCCGCTCCATCTGCGCGATCCGCGCGCAGGGCGGCGTCACGCTGTCGAACGGCGACAAGGCCATGCCCGACCCGATCCTCATCGGCCGCAACGCCGAGAAGATGGAAGCACTCGCCAAGGCCCACAACATTGCGCGCTGGGGCACCGACCTCGACGCGGCACTGGCCAACAAGGACGACACCATCTTCTTCGACGCCGGCACCACGCAGATGCGCCCTACGCTGCTGGCCAAGGCCATCCGCGCCGGCAAGCACGTCTACTGCGAGAAGCCCATCGCGACCAACCTGAACGAAGCGGTGGAGATCGCGCGCCTGGCCGAAGGCTCGGGCCTGAAGCACGGCGCGGTGCAGGACAAGCTCTTCCTGCCGGGCCTGCGCAAGCTCGACATGCTGCGCCGCGCGGGCTTCTTCGGCCGCATGCTCAGCGTGCGACTGGAGTTCGGCTACTGGGTGTTCGAGGGCGACCTGCAGCCCATCCAGCGCCCGAGCTGGAACTACCGCAAGGAAGACGGCGGCGGCATGATCCTGGACATGATGTGCCACTGGCGCTATGTGCTGGACAACCTGTTCGGCGAGGTGAAGTCGGTGTCGTGCATTGGCGCCACCCACATCCCCAAGCGCTGGGACGAAGCCGGCAAGCCCTACGAAGCCACCGCCGACGACGCGGCCTACGCCACCTGCGAACTCACGGGCCACAACGGCGAGCCGGTGATCGCGCAGATCAACATGAGCTGGGTCACGCGCGTGCGCCGCGACGACCTCGTGACCTTCCATGTCGACGGCACCGACGGCTCGGCCGTGGCGGGCCTGTCGAGCTGCCGCGCCCAGTCGCGTGTGGCCACGCCGCGCCCGGTGTGGAACCCGGACGAGAAGCAGACGATGAACTTCTTCGACCAGTGGCAGGAGATCCCGGATTCGCAGGTCTACGACAACGGCTTCAAGATCCAGTGGGAGCACTTCATTCGCCACGTGGTCGAGAACGAGCCCTACAAGTGGACGCTGCCCGAAGGCGCCAAGGGCGTGCAGCTGGTCGAGGCCGCGCTGGAGTCGTGGAAGGATCGCCGCTGGGTCGACGTGCCCGCGCTGAAGGTCTGAAGAAGAACAAGCCATGGCACTGACGCTGACCCTTCCCTCCACGAGCGGCTCGCTCGCGCCCTACGCCCTGCGCGGCACCGTGCCGGTGAAGCCCGCTGCGGGCGTGAAGTTCAACCGCATCGCCTACTCGGCCGCGCACGTGGTGGCCGACCCGCTGGCCGCGGTCGACCCGTGGCTGCAGGCCGCCGTCGACTGGGACGCGACCATCGCCTACCGCCGCCACCTGTTCTCGCTGGGCCTGGGCGTGGCCGAGGCGATGGACACCGCGCAGCGCGGCATGGGCCTGGACTGGCCGACCTCGCTCGAGCTGATCCGCCGTTCGCTCGACGCGGCGAAGGACGTGCCCGGCGCGCTGGTGGCCTCGGGCTGCGGCACCGACCACTTGAACCTCGACGACGTGAAGAGCGTCGACGACGTCATCCGCGGCTACGAAGAGCAGATGGCGGCCATCGAGGCGCTCGGCGGCAAGCTGATCGTGATGGCCAGCCGTGCGCTGGCGCGCGTGGCGAAGAGCCCCGCCGACTACGAGCGCGTGTACGACCGCATCCTGTCGCAGGCCAGGCAGCCGGTCGTGCTGCACTGGCTGGGCGAGATGTTCGATCCGGCGCTGGCCGGCTACTGGGGCACGAAAGACGTCGACGCCGCGATGGACACCGCGATCGGCATCATCGCGGCGCATCCCGACAAGGTCGACGGCATCAAGATCTCGCTGCTCGACAAGGAAAAGGAAATCGCGATGCGCCGGCGCCTGCCGCCGGGCGTTCGCATGTACACGGGCGACGACTTCAACTACGCCGAACTGATCGCCGGCGACGGCTTTGGCGATGAGCCGACACACGGCCAGAGCGACGCGCTGCTCGGCATCTTCGACGCCATCGCACCCGCGGCGAGCGCTGCACTGGGCGCATTGGCGCAAGGCAACACCGAGAAGTTCCACACGATCCTCGGCCCGACGGTGCCGCTGTCGCGCCACATCTTTGCGGCGCCCACGCGCTTCTACAAGACCGGCGTGGTGTTCATGGCCTGGCTCAACGGCCACCAGAAGCACTTCACCATGGTGGGCGGCCAGCAGAGCACGCGCTCGCTGCAGCACTTCGCCAAGCTGTTCCGGCTGGCCGATGCGGCCAACCTGCTGGAGCAGCCGGAGCTGGCTGTGCGGCGCATGAAGACGCTGCTTGCGCTGCACGGCGTGGAAGGCTGAGCCCGCTCATGCGTGACTTCTCGCAGAACCACGACTGGCTGTCGATCAACACTGCCACCATCCGCAAGCAACTGGGCGCCGAGGTGCCACTGGACCGCATCATCGACCAGTGCGCCGAGCGCGGCATCCGCGCAATCAGCCCCTGGCGCGACCAGGTGGCGGCGGTCGGGCTCGACAAGATCGCAAAGCAGCTGAAGGCGCACGGCATCGGCCTTTCGGGCTACTGCCGAGGCGGCTTCTTTCCGGCGGCCGACGCAGCGGGCCTCCAGGCCGCGCTCGACGACAACCGCCGCGCCATCGACGAGGCCAAGACGCTCGATGCGCCCTGCCTCGTGCTGGTGGTCGGCGCCCTGCCCGGCGCGCTCGAGGGCAAGCCCGCCCACAAGGACATCGCCCGCGCGCGCGGCGAGGTGCGCGAAGGCATTGCCGCATCGCTCGAATACGCGCGCGAAGTCGGCATGCCGCTGGCCATCGAGCCGCTGCACCCCATGCAGGCGGCCGACCGCGCCTGCATCAACACGCTCGAACACGCGCTCGACATCTGCGACGAGCTCGACGCGGGCAAGAGCGGCATGCTGGGCGTGGCGCTCGACATCTATCACGTCTGGTGGGACCCGAAGCTGCAGCAGCAGATCGCACGTGCCGGACGCGAGCGCCTGTTGGCGTACCACGTCTGCGACTGGCTCACGCCCACGCGCGACCTGCTCTCCGACCGCGGGATGATGGGCGACGGCGTGGTCGAGCTCAAGAAAATTCGAGGCTGGGTCGAAGCTGCAGGTTTCGCGGGCTTTAGCGAGGTCGAGATCTTTTCGAATCTCGACTGGTGGCAGCGGGCCGGAAGCGAAACACTCGACGTGTGCATCGAGCGGCACAAGCAAGCCGTTTGAATTCCGTTTGCGGACGGCGTATTCGGGGCGCGTGCACAGGCCCCCGGAGACTCCCTCCGCGAATGCCCCCGTCGGCGGGAGCGCGCCCTGAACAAAGCCGCCCGAACCGCGCCCCGAACAGCAGCGCCCACTTGTGCTGCAATCCGCCCATGGCTACCCCGACCCTCGACGACCTGCGCCGCTACGCCATAGCGCGCACCCTCTTCAAGCCGACGACGCTGCCAGGCGCGATCCGCCGGCTCGGCTTCGTGCAGGCCGACCCGATCCGCGCCCCCGCGCGCGCGCAGGACCTGACCTTGCGCCACCGTGTAAAGGACTACCGCGCGGGCGATCTCGAAAGCCGGTATACCCGCCTCGCCATCGAGGAAGACTGCCTCGTCAACTACGGCTTTTTGCCGCGCGAGCACCTGGCGCTGATGCATCCGCGCGAAGCCAGGCAGCCGTGGGACGCGGACACCCGCCGCAAGGCGGCCGACGTGCTGGCCTTCGTGCGCGAGCGCGGGCCGGTCCATCCGCGCGAAGTCGAACAGCACTTTGCGCACGGCAGCGTCAAGAACTACTGGGGCGGCTCGAGCAATGCGACGACGCGGCTGCTCGACGGCCTGCACTACCGCGGCATGCTGCGCGTGGTGCGGCGCGACAGCGGCACGCGCGTCTACGAGGCCGTGACGCATGTGCCGGCCGACGACAGCCCCGCCGGCCGCGCGCAACGCGCCGCCGCGCTGATCGACCTGGTGGTGCGCAAGTACGCGCCGCTGCCGGCCGCGAGCCTGACCTATCTCGTGCGGCTGCTCGGCTACGGTGCGCCGCATCTGTCGGCGCAGACGCAGGCCGCGCTGCGCCTGGCGCGCGACGAACGACTCGCGGGTTGCCGCATCGACGGCACCACCTGGTACTGGCCCGGCGATGAGAACCCGGCCTCGCGGCGCCATGCGCCCGACGATCAGGTGCGCCTGCTCGCGCCCTTCGACCCCGTGGTGTGGGACCGCCGCCGCTTCGAGCTGCTGTGGGGCTGGACGTACAAGTTCGAGGCCTACACGCCGGCGCCGAAGCGGCAGCTCGGCTACTACGCGCTGCCGATGCTCTGGCACGAGCGCGTGATCGGCTGGGCCAACATCACCGCGCCCGAAGGCCGGCTGCAGCCCGCGTTCGGCTATGCCGACCGCAAGCCCCGCGATGCGGTGTTCCGCGCGGCGCTCGATGACGAACTGCATCGCATGACGCAGTTCCTCGCGAAGCGCTGAGCCGCACGCATCCCGCGCGCAGCCAAAATCCCCCGCGCCGCCGAAGGTCTGGCGCGCGGGCGACAACCAGCGCCGCCGGCCGCCCCTAGAATCGCACCGTCGTCCGGCATGCCGGACGGCAAGCGTTCTCAGGGCGGGGCGAAACTCCCCACCGGCGGTAATGGCGGCTTCTTCGAGAGACGAGCCGCACGAGCCCGCGAGCGCCCAAGGCCTGCAATGGGCTGCGGGGTCAGCAGATATCGGTGCAATTCCGAAGCCGACGGTCACAGTCCGGATGAAAGAGAGCGCGAAATGCGGGCCGGCCCGCGCGCTTTGCATTGGAGCGCGCAGTCTGCCTTGCGGTTTCGTGCGCCCTGATTCAGGAAACCTGCTTTCAAGAGGCACACCATGAGTCAGATCAACGACCTTCCCCTTTCCGCCGTCAACACGCCGGGCAAGCCGCGCGGCGAGCGCATCGCCTTTGTCGAGGCGCAATGGCATTCCGACATCGTCCACCAGGCGCGCGACGCCTTCCTTGCCGAGATGGAGCGGCTCGGCGTGGCGCGCGAGCTGATCGACATCTTCGACGTGCCCGGCGCCTTCGAGATTCCGCTGCATGCCAAGCGGCTCGCCAACTCGGGCAGGTACGCGGCCATCGTGGGCTGCGCGCTGGTGGTGGATGGCGGCATCTACCGCCACGAGTTCGTGGCCGGCACCGTGGTCAGCACGCTGATGTCGCTGCAGCTCGAGACCGACGTGCCGATCTTCTCGGCCGTGCTCACGCCGCACCATTTCCATGAGCATGTGGAGCACCGCAAGTACTTCCACCGCCACTTCGCCGTCAAGGGCACCGAAGTGGCCGAGGCCTGCGTGAAGACGCTCGAAGGCCTGAAGAAGGTCGACGCCTTGCTGGCCGCGTGACAAGCGGCACGCTGCTGCAGTAATCTGGGCGGATGGCTGCTTCTTCATCCGCTTCTTCGAACGACCGCTACACCCTCTACGGCGCGCCCGGCTCGGGCGCCACGCCGGTCCATGCGGCGCTGACGCTGATCGGCGCGCAGGTCGACACTGTCGACGTCTCGCCCTGGGAGGGGGAATCCGAGCGCGAGCGCGTCTCGGGCATCAACCCGATGCGGCAGGTGCCCGCGATCGTGCTGCCTTCGGGCGAGGTGATGACCGAGAGCGCGGCCATCCTGATCTGGCTCGGCGACCGCTATCCCGAAGCCGGCCTCTGCCCCGCGCCGGGCGATCCGCTGCGCGCGCGCTACCTGCGATGGATGGTCTACCTGCCGGCGGCCATCTATTCGCTCTACTGGGTGCGCGACGACCCCACGCGCTTCACGCCCGATCCTGCGGCGCAGGCCGTGATGCTCGAACGCACGGCCGAGCGCATTGCGCACTGCTGGCACCTGATGGACACGCAGATCGAAGAGCCCGCACCCTACCTGCTCGGCGAGAAGATCAGCATGCTCGATCTCTACGTGACCGTGCTGTCGCGCTGGACGCCGAAGCGCAGGCGCTTCTACCGCGAGGCGCCACGCATGGCCCGGGTGGTGCGGCGCGTGGATGCCGATCCGCGCCTGGCCGACTTCTGGGCGGCGCGCTTTCCCTTCACGATGGACCAGGAAACGCAGAAAGACTGACGACAACGCCATGGCCGCACGCACCCCGACCACCGCCTATCCGATGACCATCTTCCACAAGCCCAACTGCAGCACCTCACGCAACGTGCTGGGCCTGATCCGCGAGAGCGGCGTGGAACCCGAGATCGTCCTGTACCTGGAGACGCCGCCCTCGAAGAAGAAGCTGCGCGAATTGGCCAAGGCCATGGGCCTGGGCGCGCGCGACCTGCTGCGCACAAAGGAAGCGCCCTACGAAGAACTGAAGCTGGCCGACCCGAAGTGGAGCGACGACCAGCTGTTCGACTTCATCGCCGCGAACCCGATCCTGCTGCAGCGCCCGATCGTCGTCTCGCCGCGCGGCACGCTGATGTGCCGTCCCTGGGAGCGCGTGCGCGAGATCCTGCCCACGGCGTGAACGCAGTTGCCGCGGCTCAGCCGCGCTGCAGCAGCGCAGGCACTCCCGAGGCCAGCATCGCCGCGCCCGAGGCGGTCAGCAGGCCCAGCACCAGCTTGCGGAATGCCGCCTCGCTGATGCCGATGTAGAGCCGCGCGCCCAGCAGCACCGGCACGGCGACGGCCAGCGCCACCAGCCCCAGCATCGGCAGCGTCGAGCGCGCGATGCTGCCGTTCGCGAGGTGGAGCGCGAACGCCACCGCGAGCATCGAGAGGTTGAAGTTCTGGATCACCGCGCGCTGCGTGTCGCGCTGGAAGCCGCGCAGTGTGCACCAGAGCGTGGGAATGGTGCCGGAGAAGCCGCCGATGCCGGCCATGGCCCCGCCGATGGTGCCGGCGATGCCATCCGCAAAGCGTCCACCGAAGGCGATCTTCGGCAGGTGCTGCGACATCAGCATCGCAGGGCACCACAGCACCAGCAGCACACCGAGGCAGACCTTGAAGAGCACAAGGTCGAGGTGCGGCAGCAGCCAGACGCCGAAGGGCACGCCGACCAGCCCGCCGAGCACGAACGGCCACAGCACATGCCGGTCGAAAGCGCGGCGCACCGTGACGGCGGCAATCACCTGCCCGGTGAGCGCGCCGAACAGCGAGAGCACGGCGGCCAGCTGCGGCTCCAGGATCCAGGCCCAGACGGACATCGCCACCAGGCCGAACGCAAAGCCCGAGAGGCCCTGCACGAAACCCGCCAGCACGGCGCCGGCGATCACATACACATACAGGGCCTGCATGCGGTCGATGATATCGGCCGCGTGCAGCGCACAGCCTCGGCTGTCAAGCCGAGGCCGGCACCAGCGCCGTGCGGCGCACCCGCGTCACGTTGAAGGCGCTGGCAATCAGCACGGCCTGCACCAGCGCCAGGCCCGCGATCACGCTCGTGTACTGGCCATGGTCCATCAACCGGCCGAACACCAGCGGCGCCAGGGCCTGGCCGATGTCCAGGCCCGCGTACACCACGCCGTAGACGCGGCCGGTGGCGTTCGGCGGCGTCGAGCGCTTGACCAGCAGGTCGCGCGAGGGCCCCGCGACGCCCGACACGAACCCCATGGCGCCGAACAGCACCGGCACCATCACCGGCGGAAACTGCGCAAAGGCCAGCACCAGCGCCAGCGCGGCCGCCACCCCGAAGCCGATGCCCACGATGCGTTCGCAGCGCGACGGGTCCGAGGCCAGGAAGCCGCCCGCCACCATGCCGGCCGCGCTCGCCACCATGTAGACCGTGAGGCACACCGCCACCAGCGCCACCGGAACCGCGTGCAGGTGGCCGGCCGCTACCGGCGCGAAGGTCTGCACCACGCTGATCACGACGGCATAGAAGAAAAAGAAGCCGAAGCACATCCACACGGCCGGAATGCGCAGGAAGTCGAACTCGCCGCCGATGGGTGCCGGCTCGCCGTGCCCGGTCGCCTTGTGCACCGCCTTCACGTCCAGCGCCAGCACGCTGCGGTAGGCCCAGAGCACCAGCAGCACCACGATGGCCAGCGCACCAGCCGAGGCCAGCGCCACGCGCCACGAAAAGGCGATGGCGATCGGCACCACGAAGGCCGGCGCCAGCGCCCAGCCGAGGCTGCCGGTGATGCCGTGCACGCTGTAGGCGTGGCCAAGCCGCGTCGGCGCCACCTTGCGGTTGAAGAGCGTGTAGTCGACCGGGTGGAACACGCCGTTGCCGATGCCGCCCACGACGGCGCACAGCAGCAGCATCCAGTAGCTCTGTGCCAGCGCATAGCCGAAAGCCGCCAGGGCCAGCGCGCCCAGCCCCACGAACAGCACCGGCCGCGGACCCAGCTTGTCGACGACGAAGCCCGAGGCCGCCTGCACGATGCACGAGACCACGAAGAACACCGTCAGCACCGCGCCCAGCTCGGTGTAGCTCACGTTGAACGCGTCTTTCAGCCAAGGGAAGAGCGGCGCCAGGATCAGCTGGCTGAAGTGGCTGATGGCGTGGGCCAGGCCGACCAGGCCAATGAGCTGGGCGTCGCCGCGCAAGCTGGTGGAAGAGGTGGCAGTCGGGGAGGAAGGGGAAGACATGGATTGCTACAAAAAACCGCGCAGGCACCGATGCTATGCCCGCTCGCCGCGGCAGAATGGCGATACAGCGACAACATTTGTCGAAACCATGCCAAGCGCCGTTTCACTCCCTTCCCCGGTCACCAGCGTCGCCTCGCTCACGCCGCATCTCTACGCACCCGACGCGGTCAGGCCGCTGCGCGCCAAGGAACATTTCCTGAGCGCCGACACCTTCGTCGAGCTGCACCAGCACCCCTGGCCGCAGCTCACTTTCTCGACCCGGGGCGTGATCCGGCTCAGCACGCAGGACGGCAGCTACATCGTGCCGCCGTCGCGCGCGGTCTGGGTGCCGGCCAACATGCCGCACAGCATCATGCTGATCGAGGATGCCGAACTGCGCACCGTGTACCTGCACGCCTGGCTCGGCCCGCCCTGGGAAAAATGCGAGGTGCTCGAGATCAGCCCGCTGCTGCGCGCGCTGATGCTTGCGCTCGACACCACGCCCGACGGCCTGCCGCCGGCCGACCCGCACGCGCCGCAGCGCGAACGCATGATCGCCCCGCTGCTGGTGGACGAACTCGAGCGCGCCACGCAGATCCGCATCGACGTGCCGCTGCCGTCCGACAAGCGGCTGCGCCAGCTGTGCGAGACGCTGCTGCGCAACCCGGCCGACCGCGCCACGCTGGCCGAGCGCGCCGCCGCCATCGGCGCCAGCGAGCGCACCGTGGCGCGGCTGTTCCGAGACCAGCTCGGCATGAGCTGGCAGCAGTGGCGGCAGCAGGCCGTGATGGCGCATGCGCTGCCACTGCTGGCGCGCGGCATGGCCGTGAGCCAGGTGGCGGCGGCCAGCGGCTATGCCACCGACAGCGCGTTCTGCGCCATGTTCAAGGCTGCCACCGGACGCTCGCCCACTTCCTTCCAGCACAGGAAGCGATCCGCCGCGCTCGCCTGAATTGCGCCGTACACGTACAGTCACGGCGCTCTGGCAAGATCGGCCGGCCGACGAAAACCACGGACCACCGACCCACCTTCCCATGGCGCCCCTTCCGCGAACGCACAGCCCCCAGACCTGGACCGCAGACATCGGCCTGCGCATTCGCCGCCTCTTCTGGCTCAAGGCGATCGGCACCACGGTCTTCACGTGGCTCTTCTTCATCGGCTACTTCCACATGCTGCGCAACCCGGCCTACCCGGTCGTGGTGATGCCGCTCACGGCGCTGGACCACCTGATTGCATTCCAGCCCTACACACTGGGCGCCTACCTCTCGCTGTGGGTCTACGTGGGCGTCGCGCCCGGCCTGCAGCCGAACTTCCGCGAGCTGGTGGTCTACGGCCTGTGGATCGGCGCGCTGTGCCTGACGGGGCTGGGCATCTTCTATTTCTGGCCGACGCAGATACCGCCGCTGGCCATCGACGTGTCGGGCTATCCCGGCTTTGCGATGCTGCAGGGCGTGGATGCCGCGGGCAACGCCTGCCCCTCGATGCATGTGGCCGTGGCCATCTTCACGGCCATCCGGCTGGACCATGTGCTGCGCGAGGCGCGCACGCCGGTCTTTCTTCGCCTTGCCAACTGGCTGTGGTTTGCCGCCATTGCGTACTCGACGCTGGCCGTCAAGCAGCATGTGGTGCTCGACGCACTGGCCGGCGCGCTGCTGGGAATGGCCTTCGCGCTCCCTTCGCTGCGCTGGCGGCCGGAGGGCATGCGCCGAGGCAATACCCTGGTGGGAGCGGATATCATTGGCCATCACTGACCCACAAGCCGAGCGAGGAAGGGGTCGATCCCATGGCGCGCCCCGAGGGCGGCGATCGATCAGCGGCCGGCACACGACAACAGGCATCGCACGATGAGTTCGCTGAAGGAATTGCAGGACCTGATCCACGAGAAGTACGGTATCGAACCGTCAAAACTCGACCCCAACGCATCGATGCGCGAGACCGGCGGGCTCGACTCGCTGGCATTGGCCGAGTTCCTGTTTGCCATCGAAGACCACTTCGGCATCACCATGCCCGACGAAGACGCCAACATCGACACCCTGAACGAGCTGGCGGTGCTGGTCGACAAGGTCAGGGCCGCGAAGACAGCGTGAAGCACGAGGTCTGCGTCACGGGACTGGGCGTCGTGGCGCCGCACGGCGACGAGCCCGGCGCGCTGTTCCAGGCCCTGCTCGACGGCCAGTCGGCCATCCGGCCGATCTTCCCCGAACTGCCCAAGCCCGCCGCCGCGGCCTTGGTGGCCTTCGACGAAACACGCTGGTTCACCAAGCTGCAGCTCGCCGGCGTCGACCGTGTGAGCCAGCTCGCGGTGGCCGCCGCCGACCTCGCGCTGCGCGATGCCGGTCTTGCCGCCCACAACGACGCCGATCCCGAGCGTGTCGGCGTCTACGCCGGCTGCGGCATGGGCGGCGCCGCGGCGCTCGAGGCCGCCTACCGCGGCAACGGGCGGGTGTCTCCGCTCACCATTCCCGCCTTCATGCCCAACGCGCCCGCCGCCCACGTGGCCATGCGCCAGGGCGTGCAGGGGCCGGTGCTGACCTACTCGGTCGCCTGCGCCTCGTCGTCGGTGGCCATTGCCGAAGCGGCCAAGGCCATCGAGCGCGGCGAAGTCGACATGGCCATTGCCGGCGGCAGCGAAGCGCTGATCGTGCCGGGCGTGGTGCTGGCCTGGCAGGCCATGCAGACCCTGGCCAGCTTCCAGCCCGGCGAAGCGGCCGGCGCGGTGCGGCCCTTCGCGAGCGACCGCAGCGGCTTTGCACTGGGCGAAGGCGCGGCCTTCCTGGTGCTCGAATCCGCCGAACGCGCGCGCGGCCGCGGCGCCCGCAGCTACGCCAGGCTGGCCGGCTGGGGCCTCGGCAGCGACGCCACCCATCTCACCAAGCCCGACGCACCCGGCCAGGCGCGCGCGCTGCGCCAGGCCCTGCGGCAGGCCGGTCTCGCGCCGCGCGACGTGGGCTACTGCAATGCGCACGGCACGGCCACGCGCATCGGCGACGTGGTCGAGCGCAACGCATTGGCCGATGTGTGGGGTGCCGATCTCGACGGCCTGCGCGTCAGTTCCACCAAGGCCCTGCACGGCCACATGCTCGGGGCCGCGGGCGCCATCGAGGCGCTGGTCACGGTGCTGGCGCTGCACCGCCGCCAGTTGCCGCCGAATGCGAACTGCAGCGAAGTCGATCCGGCCTGCCGCCTGAACCTCGTCACGCAGCCAGACACCAGCGCGCCAAATATCGAAGCGGCCATGAGCAACTCCTTCGCATTCGGCGGCACGAATTCGGTGCTGCTCTTCCGCCGCCCGTGAATCCGGGGTTCCGTCGGGGGTATGCTGACGATGGAATCTTCGATCAATCACCTCGACAAACGGGAGTTCGTCATCATGCGTTTTCGCACCGCACTGATTTCCATCGCGCTGGTTGCGGCCAGTGTCTCGGCCTCGGCCCAGTCGGACCTGCTCGGCAAGTTCAAGGACCAGATGGGCTCCTCGGGCGGCAGTTCGGCCCTCGGCGAGAACCTCGGCTTCAAGATGCCCGCGATCGGCTCCAGCACCATGGGCAATGCGGCCGGCGTGCTGCAGTACTGCGTCAAGAACAACTATCTCGGCGGCGATGCGGCCTCGGTGAAGGACAAACTGCTGGCGAAGATCACCGGCCAGAAGCAGCAGGAAACCGGCTTCGCGAGCGGCGCCAAGGGACTGCTCAAGGGCGGCGACGGCAAGACGCTGAACTTCAAGATGCTCTCGTCGAAGGTGAAGGAGAAGGCCTGCGACTACGTGCTCAAGAACGCGAGTTCGCTGGTCTAGGCACTCTCCATGCGCGCGGCCCGAACGGCCGCGCAAGTTCCCGCCCGCGGTGGCGCAGGACAATCGCCAGCAAGCCACCCACCATCCATGAATCCGGCAGCCACCCCCTCCTCCCCTTCCTCCCTGCGCCAGCGCATCGCGCGCTGGGTTCCCTGCCTGGCCTGGCCCCGTCCTTCCGCGGCGCTGCTGCGCAACGAGGCAACCGCTGGCATCACGGTGGCGCTGATGGTCCTTCCGCAGGGCGTGGCCTATGCGGCGCTGGCGGGCATGCCGCTGGTCACCGGCGTGTATGCGGCGCTGTTTCCGGCGCTCATCGCGGTGATCTTCAGCTCGTCGCAGCGGCTGTCGGTAGGGCCCACGGCGCTCACCAGCCTGCTGGTGGGTGCATCGCTCGCGCCGCTGGCGGTGCCCGGCAGCGCCGAATGGGTGGAAATGGCGGTGTGGCTCACGCTGATGTCGGGCGCGATCCAGATCGTGCTGGGCATCGGGCGCTTCGGCTGGCTGCTGCGGCTGGTCAACTCGCCGGTGCTGATCGGCTTCACGCAGGGCGCGGCGGTGCTGATCGCCATTTCGCAGCTGCCGGCGCTGCTCGGCTTCACGGGGCGCACCCTTCCCCAGGTGCTGCAGGGCGGGCCGCCGCCCGACCTGGTCGCCATCGCCTTCGGACTCGGCAGCATCGCCGTGCTGTGGCTCGGCAAGCGGCTCGCGCCGCGCTTCCCGACCACCATGGCGCTGGTGGCGGGCGCCGCGGCCATCAGCTGGAGCGTCAACTACGCATTGCGCGGCGGGGCCGTGGTGGGCAGCCTGCCTTCGGGCCTGCCTTCCTTCTACTGGCCGGGCCTGCTGCCGCTGAACACGTTCAGCGCGCTGGTGCTGCCCGCGCTGATGATCACGCTCGTGAGCTTTCTCGAGACCGCGTCGAGCGCCAAGGTCGACAACGCGCGCGCCGGCACGCTCTGGAACGAGAACCAGGACCTGATCGGCCAGGGCCTGGCCAAGCTGGCCTCAGGCTTCACGGGCGCCTTTCCCACCAGCTCGTCGTTCTCGCGCTCGGCCATCACGCTGTATGCGGGCGCCCAGACCGGCTGGGCCACGCTGTTCAGCGTGGTGGTGGTGGCCGGCGCGCTGCTGTGGCTGATGCCGCTGCTCTATCACGTGCCGCAGGCGGTGCTGGCGGCGGTGGTGGTCACGGCCATCCTGGGGCTGGTCAAGCCGGCGAGCTTCGTCGCGCTCTGGCGCGTGTCGCGCATCGAGGCGGGCATTTCGTTCGGCACCTTCGTGCTGACCATTGCCACGGCACCGAGCATCTACTGGGGCGTGCTGGGCGGCCTGCTCGCGAGCCTGGCGCACTACATGTACCGCCACCTGCATCCGCGCATCATCGAGGTGGGCCTGCATCCCGACGGCAGCCTGCGCGACCGCAACCTCTGGAAGCTGCCGCCGCTGGCACCGCAGCTCTATGCGCTGCGCATGGATGCCGAGCTCGACTTCGCTTCGGCCTCCACGCTCGAACGCGCGCTCACGACCGCGCTGGCCGAGCGCCCCGAACTCACCGACGTGTGCCTCTTTGCGCAGCCCATCAACCGCATCGACATCACGGGCGCCGAAGTGTTCGGCTCGATCCGCCGGATGATGGAAGCCAAGGGCGTGCGCCTGCACCTGAGCGGCCTGAAGCTGCCGGCCATGCAGGTGCTGGAGCGCGCCGGCCTGCTCGCACCGGGGCCGATGCTCTTCAGCTACCGCACCGACGGCGAGGCGCTGGCGGCGCTGACGCAGCAGGCCGACGCGCCGCCGCTGCCGCAGGGCGACGACGGCAGCTGAACGAAGGCCCCGGGCGGCCGCGCCATCAAGACCACGTCAGCGCGCCGCGACGAAAGGCTCCACGGAGGCCGACTTGATCTCGTAGCCGCTCACGCCCATGTCCACCGAGGAGTAGCGCGCAGCCTTCAGCAGGCCGCTCACGCGCACCGTGTCCATCGCATGCAGGCCCTTCACGGTATCGGCCGCAACCACGTGCACGATCTGGTTGGCGGGCGGCGGCGGCGTGTGGATGCAGGCGCCGAAGTAAGGCACCAGCAGGAACTCGCGGATGCCGGCCTGCGTGTTGTCCAGCGGGACGACGAAGCCCGACAGGCGCGCAGCCGTGCCGTCGAGCGCCACGTTGACCGGGGCGTTGTCCCAGACGGCGCGCATCTCGTCGAGCATCTGGACCGCGCGCGGGTCGTTGTCGCGCAGCGACTCCAGGCTCAGGTTGCGGTAGCGCTTGGTGGGATCCCAGTTCTTGGGAACGAGCTCTTCCCACTTGAGTTCCTGTGGCGCACCCGCGGCCGCCGAGGCGCTGTCGGCGGCCGGCCCGCAGCCCGCCAGGGCAGCGGCGCCCAGCGCCAGCAGGAAGGCCGGCAAAGTGCGGCGGAGGAAGGCTCTCATGGCGCCTATTGTGCTTGCGGCCCGTGTCCGCCAGCTTAGCGGGGGCTTAACGGTGAAGACAAATTGCCCGCGCCCGGCCAGAATCGCGCCACCACGACTGCGAGGAGATCCGCATGGCTGCAACAGGATGGCTGGGACTCACGTCCCTTGGCATTGTCCACACCGCGATCAGCCTGATCGCCGTGATTGCGGGGCTGATCGCCCTGTTCCGCTACAGGGAAATCACGCTGCGCACCGGCTGGGGCCAGGTCTTCGTGTGGACCACCGTGCTGACCTGCCTGACCGGCTTCGGCATCTTCCAGCACGGCGGTTTCGGCAAGCCGCATGCGCTGGGCATCCTGACGCTCGTGGCGCTGGCCGTGGGGGCAGCCGCCGGCCGCGGCGCCTTCTTCGGCCAGGCCTCGCGCTACGTCGAAGCCGCAGCCTTCTCGGCCAGCTTCCTGTTCCACTGGATTCCGGCCTTCACCGAAACCCTGACCCGCCTGCCGCTGGGTGCGCCCCTGCTGCCCAATGCCGATGCGCCCGAACTCAAGGCGATCACCGCGGTGCTCGGCGTGCTGTACCTGGTCGGCGTGACGCTGCAGATCAAGCGGCTGCGCGGCGGCAAGCCGGTCAGTCCCGCACCGGTCCGCGCAGGTTCTTGATCTGCGAGCGCTGGCTCTTGCCTTCGAGCCGGCGCTGCCTCGAACCGTAGGTCGGCTTGGTGGCGCGCCGCACGCGCGGCGGTGTGGCCACGCTGTCGACCACCTCCTGCAGGCGCGCGAGCGCGTCGGCGCGGTTCATTTCCTGCGTGCGGTACTGCTGCGCCTTCAGCACGAAGACGCCCTCCTGCGTGATGCGGCTGTCGCGCAGCGCGAGCATCCGCTCCTTCACGTCGGCAGGCAGCGAACTCGCATGGATGTCGTAGCGCAGGTGGACCGCGCTCGACACCTTGTTGACGTTCTGGCCGCCCGCGCCCTGCGCGCGGATCGCGCTGAACTCGACCTCGTCGGGGTCGATCAGGACAGGTGGGCGGAGCATGCCCGCAAGTGTGCCTTCAAACGCGCTCGAACACGGCAGCAATGCCCTGCCCGCCGCCGATGCACATCGTGACCAGCGCATGGCGCCCGCCGGTGCGGTGCAACTCGGCAATCGCCTTCGTGGTGATGATCGCGCCGGTCGCGCCCACCGGGTGGCCCAGCGAAATGCCCGAGCCGTTGGGGTTCACCTTGGCCGGGTCGAAGCCCAGCTCCTTGATGACCGCGCAGGCCTGCGCCGCGAAGGCTTCGTTCGATTCGATCACGTCGAAGTCGGCGACCTTCAGGCCCGTGCGCTCCAGCACCTTGCGCGTGGCAGGCACCGGGCCGATGCCCATGTACGCGGGCTCCACGCCGGCGTGCGCATAGCCCACCAGGCGTGCGAGCGGCTTCAGACCTCGCGCCTTGACGCTCTCTCCACTGGCGAGCACCACAGCGGCGGCGCCGTCGTTGATGCCCGAGGCATTGCCGGCGGTGACGAGGCCGTCCTTCTTGAAGGCGGGCTTCATCTTCGAGAGCGTTTCCGCGGTGGTGTCGGCGCGCACGTGCTCGTCGGTGTCGAACAGCACGACGCCCTTGCGCGTCTTCACCTCGACCGGAACGATCTGCTCCTTGAAGCGGCCCGCCGCAATGGCCGCCGCTGCGCGCTGCTGGCTGGCCACGGCCAGTTCGTCCATCTGCGCGCGCGTGATGCCGTAGCGCGCCGCCACGTTCTCGGCCGTGATGCCCATGTGGATCTTCTCCCACGGGTCGTGCAGGATGCCCAGCATGTAGTCGACCAGCACCGCGTCGCCCATGCGTGCGCCGTAGCGCGCCGAGGTGTCGAAGTAAGGCCCGCGGCTCATCGATTCCGAGCCGCCGCCGATGGCGATGTCGCAGTCGCCCAGCGCAATGGCCTGCGCGGCCGACACGATCGCCTGCAGGCCGGAGCCGCAGAGGCGGTTGACGTTGAAGGACGGCGTCTCGATCGGGCAGCCCGCGTCGATGGCCGCCACGCGGCTGAGGTAGGCGTCCTTCACGTCGGTGGGAATCACGTTGCCCATGACCACATGGCCGATGGCATCGGCCGCCACACCGCTGCGTGCGATGGCGGCCTTGACGGCGGTGGTGGCCAGTTGCGTGTTGGGCACGTCCTTCAGTGCGCCGCCGAAGGTGCCGATGGCGGTGCGGGCGGTGCCGACCACGAAGATGTCGCGTGTTGTCATGGTGTGGTTCTCCTGGATTGAAAAATGGATTCGGTGGCCGCTCACCTGGCCTTCGTCGCCGCGGGCTTGCGGCGCGGCGCAGCCGGGCGGTTCAGTACGCCATTCAACAGCAGTTCGATGCCCTGGTCGGCAATCTGGTCGGGCGTCAGGTCGCCATCGGGGCGGTACCAGCGGCCGATCCAGCTCAGCGCGCCGGCCAGCATGAAGGCGGCCATCTTGGGATCGCAGGGCGCGATCGAGCCTTCGGCCACGCCATCCTCGATGAGCCGGCGGAACTGCCCGTCGATGCCGGCCTTGAGGCGCCGCAGTTCCTTCCTGAGCGGAGCGGGCAGCGGGTCTTCGCCGATGCGGATCACGCACATGCCGAAGTCCTGCGTGACCACGCCCGAATAGATGCGCATGCAGGCCTTGAGCTGGTCGATGGCGCTGCCGCCCGCGGCACGCACCTCGCCGATGCCGGCCTGCATCAGGTCGAGCGCGGTCTTCACGCACTCGAGCAGGATCTGGTCCTTGCTCTCGACGTAGTAGTAGAGCGTGGGCTTGCTGACATTGAGCCGCTCGGCGATGTCGTCGAGCGAGGTCGCATGGAAGCCGCGCTCGTTGAACAGCTGCGCCGCCGTCTGCAACACGGCGTTGCGCTTGACCTCGCGCTGCTGCGCTCGCTTGCCGGCGGGTGCCCAGGGAGAAAGCGCTGCCGGGGACGCGGAGGGAGAGGGTGCAATTGGGGCGGGACGGGCCATGGGGTTTGTGCGGGCGGGGAAAGTCCTGATGCCGCGGCCTGCGGCAAACCCTGACATTACCCGTCAGTAGGAATTTTACGGGCCAGTAGCTTTTCTGGTCCTGGACACAAACCCTGACGCCAGCAGCTCCCTCCTAGCCATGCCTGACGAGCCCATATGGGACGACCTTTCCGCGCCAGCCGCATCCGTGCTGCGGGTGGATGCGCTGACGCTCGCGTTCGGCGGCGTCAAGGCGCTGACCAACGTGGGCTTCGGCGTGGCGCCCGGCTCGATCACCGCGGTGATCGGCCCCAACGGCGCGGGCAAGACATCGCTGTTCAACACGATCTCCGGCTTCTACAAGCCCGCGCAGGGCCGCGTGCTGTTCGAGGGCGAGGACATCACCCGCCTGCCCGCGCCGAAGCGCGCCGCGCTGGGCCTGGCGCGCAGCTTCCAGAACATCGCGCTGTTCCGCGGCATGACGGTGCTCGACAACATCAAGCTCGGCCGCCACGCGCACCTGAAGACCAATGTGTTCGACGCGCTGTTCTACCTGGGCCGTGCCCGCCGCGAAGAAGCCGAGCTGCGGCGCGACGTGGAGGAACGCATCATCGATTTCCTCGAGATCGACCACATCCGCCACGCCTCGGTCGCAGCCCTGCCCTACGGCCTGCAGAAGCGGGTGGAAATGGCGCGCGCCCTGGCCATGCAGCCCAAGGTGCTGATGCTCGACGAACCCGTGGCCGGCATGAACCGCGAGGAGACCGAGGACATGGCGCGCTTCATTCTCGACGTGCGGCGCGAATGGGGCATCACGGTGCTGATGGTGGAGCACGACATGGGCATGGTGATGGACCTGTCGGACCACGTCGTGGTGCTCAACTTCGGCCAGGTGATCGCGCAGGGCACGCCGGCGCAGGTGCAGGCCGACCCCGAGGTGATCCGCGCCTACCTCGGCGCGGGCGACGTCGGCGAACTGCGGCGGCGGCTGCGCGGCGGATCCATGGCAGGAGCGGCCTGATGGATTGGGCCTACCTGTTCGAGATCGCGCTCACCGGCATTGCCGGCGGCGGGCTCTACGCGTTGGCCGCGCTGGCCTTCGTGCTGGTCTACAAGGCCACGCGCGTGGTCAACATCGCCATCGGCGAGATGCTGATGGTCGGCGCGTACCTGTTCTTCACCTTTGCCGCGAGCCTTTCGCTGCCGATCTGGCTCGCGGTGCCGGGCTCGGTGATCGGCACCGGCCTGCTGGGCGCGGTGATCGAGCGCACCATGATCCGGCCCCTGCTGGGCGAGCCGCCGATCTCGGTGTTCATGGTGACGGTCGGCCTCGCGTCGATCCTCGTCGGACTGGTCGAGATCATCTGGACCGCCGACCAGCGCCGGCTGCCCGAGTTCCTGCCGAACGCGCCGGTGATGATCGGCGACGCGTTCCTCGCGCCCAAGATCGCCTACGGCGCGCTGATCGCCGTGGTGCTGATCGGGATGGTGCTGCTGCTGTTCCGCTTCTGGCGCGGCGGCGTGGCATTGCGGGCCACCGCCTCCGACCAGGCGGCGGCGTATTCGATGGGCATCAACGTGCCGCGCGTGTTCTCGCTCGCATGGGTGGCCTCGGCCATGATCGCGGCGGTGGCCGGCATCATCGTCGGCGCCATTGGCGGCATCTCGTCGTCGATGGGGGTGTTCGGGCTTTCGGTGCTGGTGGTGGTGATCGTCGGCGGGCTCGACAGCGTGCTGGGTGCGCTGGTCGGCGGCCTCTTCATCGGGCTGGTGGAGGCGCTGGCCGGGTCTTATCTCGGTGGCGAGTACAAGCTGCTTGCGACCTTCATCGTGCTGGTGCTCGTGCTGATGGTGCGGCCCTACGGGTTGTTCGGCACGCACGAGATCGAGAGGCTCTAGCCATGCGCATCGGCACCCTCAAGCAAAGCTACACAGCCGACGCAGCGCTGTTCGACTCGCGCACACAGAAGGTGTGGCTCGCGATGGGCGCGGCGCTGCTGGTGTTGTTTCCGTTCATGGCCAGCGACTACTGGCTCTACCTGGCGTGCCTGGTCGCCATCAACGTGGCGAGTGCGACGGGCCTCAACATCCTCACCGGCTACACGGGCCTGGTGAGCCTCGGGCAAGCAGCCTTCATGGGACTGGGCGCCTACACCGTCGCGATCATGCAGACGCGGCTCGGCACGCCCTTCCTGGTCAACATTGCCGCGGGCGGCATCGTCGCCATGCTCGGCGGGCTGATCGTCGGCATCCCCTCGCTGCGCGTGAAGGGGCTGTACCTCGCCATTGCCACCATCGCAGCGTCGTTCATCGCGCACTTCCTGTTCGCCAACCTGAAGCTCACGGGCGGCACCTCGGGCCTCTCGCTGCCGCCGGCGCAGTTCTTCGGCCTGCCGCTGGACACCTCGTTCCGGCTCTACTGGGTGATCGTGCCCGTCATGCTGCTCATGGTGCTCGGCGCGGCCAACCTGTTTCGCACGCGCGTGGGCCGCGCCTTCATCGCGATCCGCGACCGCGACATCTCGGCCGAGGTGCTGGGCATTCCGCTCTTGCGCTACAAGCTGCTCTCGTTCGGGCTCTCGTCGTTCTATGCGGGCGTCGCAGGCGGCCTCTGGGCCTACTTCTTCCGCGTGGTCACGCCCGAGAGCTTTCCGCTCCTGATGTCGATCTTCTTCCTGGCCGCGATCATCGTCGGCGGCATGGGCACGATCCTCGGCGGCATCTTCGGCGCGGTGTTCATGACCATGGTGCCCGAGCTGCTCAAGCTGGTGGTCGACCTGCTGCCGGGCGGCGTCGAGATGACCGTATTCCTCTCGCCCGTGCGCACCGTCGTGTTCGGGCTGCTGATCGTCGGATTTCTGGTGTTCGAGCCGCACGGGCTCGCAGAAGTGTGGCGGCGCATACGCCGCTTCTTCCATCTATGGCCGTTTCGTAACTAGAACCAGGAGACAAGCATGCCCAAGACACCGAAGCTTTCCCAACACCGCCGTACGCTGCTGATCGCGGCCGGCCTCTCCGCCAGCCTCTGCGCCGTGTCGTTCGCGAATGCGCAAGGCAACGAGGACATCGTCATCGGCGGCTCCATTCCGATGACCGGCGTGTTCGCCTTTGCCGGCGTCGGCATCAACGCCGGCATTGCCGACTACGTGAAGATCGTCAACGACGCGGGCGGCATCAAGGGGCGCAAGCTGCGCTACGTGCCGGAAGACACGGGCTACAAGGTCGATGTGTCGGTGGCCGCCTTCAAGAAGATCACGAGCCAGAACAAGGTCAACCTCTACTACGGCGACTCGACCGGCTTCTCCAAGACCATCAACCCCGAGCTCGAACGCAACGGCCAGATCCTCATGGCCGGCGCTTCGTTTGCCACCGAGCTCAACGACTCGGCCAAGTACCCGAACCAGTTCCTGGTCGGCCCCGACTACACCGAGCAGATCGGCATCCTGCTGCGCCACATCGCCAAGGAAAAGCCGGGCGCCAAGGTGGCCTTCGTGTACTCCGATTCCGAATTCGGCCGCGATCCGATCGAAGCCAGCGAAGCCGCCGCCAAGAAGCTGGGCCTCACGGTGCCGGTCAAGCTCATGACCCCGCCGGGCAGCGTCGACGTGTCGACCGAGGTCATCAAGCTGCGGCGCGCCGCACCCGACTACACCATCTTCCACGGCTACATCCTCGCGCCCATTCCGGAGTTCGTGCAGCAGGGCAAGCAGATGGGCATGACCAGCAAGTGGATGGGCACCTTCTGGACCATGGACAGCTCCACCGTCATGAAGATGGGCGAAGGCGCCGACGGCTTCATGGGCGTGATGCCCTACCGCTACTACTACGACACCTCGGCCAAGGCGCCGATGCTCGACAAGATCCGCGCGCTGCGCCCCGAGTACCAGAGCACGGCCTACACGCAGGGCTTTCTCACGGCGATGCTGTTCACCGAAGCGGCCAGGCGCACGCTGGATGCGGGCAAGCCGCTGGACGGCAAAAACCTGAAGGCCTCGCTCAACACCATCAAGGACTTCGATACCGGCGGGCTCATCGGCACGCCGATCACCGTCAAGGGCAACTCGATTCCGGTGGGCCGCGTCTACAAGGCCGACATGAAGGCGCAGAAGATGGTGCCGGCGTCGGACTGGATCGCACTGAACTGATCGACCCGATGGACGCGCGCACGGCACCGCCCGACCTCGTCTTGGAGGTCAACAACATCGAGGTGGTCTACAACAAGGTCGTGCAAGTCTTGCGCGGCCTGTCGCTGGCCGTGCCGCGCGGGCAGATCGTGGCGCTGCTCGGCAGCAACGGAGCGGGCAAGTCGACCACGCTGAAGGCAGTGTCGGGCCTGCTCGCGCTGGAAGATGGCGAGATGGAAGCGGGCCGCATCGTATTCGACGGCGCGCCGACCGCACGGCTGGCGCCGCAGCAGCTCGTGCGGCGCGGCCTGAGCCATGTGATGGAAGGCCGGCGCGTGTTCGAGGACCTGACGGTCGAGGAGAACCTGATCGCCGCGACCTATGCGCTCACCGGGCGCGGCGGCCCCGCGCCACCGCGCAATTTCGACGACGTCTACGCGTACTTCCCGCGCCTGCACGAACGCCGCAAGGGCCTCGCGGGCTATCTCTCGGGCGGCGAGCAGCAGATGCTGGCCATCGGCCGCGCGCTGGTCGCGCAGCCCAAGCTCATCCTGCTCGACGAGCCCTCCCTGGGCCTCTCGCCCAAACTGGTGGAAGACATCTTCACGATCATCGCGCGCATCAATGCCGAGCGCGGCACTTCGATGCTGCTGGTGGAGCAGAACGCGAGCGTGGCACTGGCCATTGCCCACACGGGCTACATCATGGAAAGCGGCAAGGTGGTGATCGACGGCAGCGCCGAACGGCTCGCGGCCGACCCCGACGTGCGCGAGTTCTACCTGGGCGTGGGCGGCAGCGGCGAGTCGCGCAGCTTCCGCGCGCTCAAGCACTACAAGCGCCGCAAGCGCTGGCTCTCATGACCGGTGCTGCGCTTCCCTCGCTGACATTGCCGCAGATGCTGCGCGAGCAGGCGCGCTCGCAGCCCCAGCGCATCGCGATCCGCCAGAAGGACTTCGGCATCTGGCATCCGCTGGACTGGGCCGGCTACCTGCGCCGCGCATCCCGCTTCGGCCTCGGCCTGCATGCGATGGGCCTGGCGTCCGGCGGGCATCTCGGCGTGATCTCCGAGAACCGCGTCGAGTGGCTGCTCGCGCAGATGGGCGCCGGCCTGATCGGCGCCGTGACCGTCGGTGTCTACCCGACCAGCCCGAGCAACGAGGTGGCCTATGTGGTCGGCCATGCGGACATCGAGGTGATCGTCTGCGAAGACCAGGAACAGACCGACAAGGTGCTCGACGCCATCGGCCAGCTGCCGCGCCTGCGCAAGATCGTCGTGATCGAGACCAAGGGCCTCGCGAGCTATCCGCCCGAAGTGCGCGCGCTCATCGCGACCTTTGCCGAGGTGGAACAGGCCGGCGCCGAGGTGCACGCCCACGAGGGCGACGCGCGGATCGACGCCGCGCTGGCACGCCAGACGCTCGCCGACATCGGCCTGATGATCTACACCTCGGGCTCCACCGGCAAGCCCAAGGGCGCGATGATCTCGTACCGCAACATCCGCGGCGTGGTGCCCGGCATCGTCGAGCGGCTGGCGCTCGACGGCGACACCACGCATCTCTCGTACCTGCCGCTGTGCCACGTGGCCGAGCAGATGCTCACGGCCTTCGTGCCGGTCTACCTGGGCTCGCAGGTGAACTTCGGCGAATCGATCCGCACCGTGCAGGAAGACCTGCGCGAAGTGGCGCCCACCATGTTCCTCGGCGTGCCGCGCATCTGGGAGAAGCTGCATGCGGGCATCAGCATCAAGATGCAGGAGGCGGGGCGGCTGCAGCGTGCGCTGTTCCGCCGCGCGCTCGCGGCCTGCGCGCCGCTGGCCGAGAAGCCGCGCAGCGTGTGGACCTTGGCCGAGCGCGCCCGTTTCGCCCTGCACTACTGGGCGGTGCTGCGCGCGCTGCAGAACTTCATCGGCCTGCGGCGTGCGCGCATCGCGCTGACCGGCGCGGCGCCGATTCCGGCCGACGTGGTGCGCTTCTTCCGCACGCTGGGCGTGCCGCTGGTGGAGGTGTACGGCCTCACCGAATCGACCGGCATGATCGCCGGCCACCGCAGCGATGCCGTGAGGATCGGCACGGTCGGCCCGCCGACGCTGGGCACCGAGCACCGCATCGGCGAAGCGGGCGAACTGCTGGTGCGCGGCGAGATGGTGTTCGAGGGGTACTACAAGAACCCCGAGGCCACGGCCGCGTCGATCCGCGAAGGCTGGCTCCACACCGGCGACGTGGTGCGCGAAGAGGATGGCCAGCTGCGCATCGTCGACCGCCTGAAGGACATCATGATCACGGCCGGCGGCAAGAACCTCACACCTTCGGAAATCGAGAACACCATGAAGGGCAGCCCCTTCATCAAGGAATGCATCGTGGTGGCGGACGGGCGCAAGTTCGTCGGCGCGCTGCTGCAGATCGACTACGAAACGGTGGGCAAGTGGGCCGAGGCCGAGCGCATTCCGTTCACGCACTTCCGCTCGCTGGTGGAAGAGCCGCGGGTGCGCGCGCTGATCGAATCGGAAATCTCACGCGGCAACGACAGGCTCGCGCAGGTGTCGCAGATCCGGCGTTTTCACCTGCTCACAAAAGAGTTGGACCACGACGACGGCGAAGTCACCGCAACCATGAAGGTGCGGCGCTCCAGCATCTACAAAGCCTACGCCGAAGAGATCGAGGCGCTGTACCGCGCCTGACCCGCAGGGCGTTTTACTCGCCGCGCGCGGGCCGGGCCCGCACGTCAGTCACGTCGCCTGCGGGACGCAGTGACAGCGGGCTGCGCACCGACTCGCCGCGCGCACGCGCATTGGCCACGTCGGCGGCGCTCGGCTCGGCTGGCTGTGCCGCATTGCGAAAACGCTCGAAGCCCGAACGCGGGTTGAAGCGCCCGCCCATCGAGGCCATCCAGGGCGTCACGGGCTTGCCCGTGATCCGCCCCCAGGCGTAGCGAACGCCCCACACGGCCGCCAGCAACATGACGGCGACCGCCAGGCTGGCCGCGAAGACCAGCCCCAGGAGCAGAAGAATGACGCGAAAAATGAAGTTCATCATCCGACTTTAGGCCGCAACGGCCTCCGATGGTTCCCCGGCCTTGGTGAACGAGAACTGGCCGGGGGTCCGGATCGGGTCGGTATTCACTTCGATGGTGTCCTTCGGCCCGAAGCTGCCGTCGAGCAGCAGCCTCGAGAGCGGATTCTCGATGCGCTGCTGGATGGCGCGCTTGAGCGGCCGCGCGCCGAACACCGGGTCGAAGCCGACCTTGGCAATCTCGGCCAGCGCCGCGGGCGACACCTCCAGGCCCAGGTCCATCTTCGCGAGCCGCGCCTGCAGCACCTTGAGCTGGATCGCGGCAATCGATTCGATGTTCTTCGCGTCGAGCGCATGGAACACCACGGTCTCGTCGATGCGGTTCAGGAACTCGGGGCGGAAGTAGTTCTTGAGCTCGTCCCACACCGCTTCCTTGATCTCCTCGGCGGGCTGGCCCACCATCGACTGGATGATCGGCGAGCCGATGTTGCTGGTCATCACGATCACGGTGTTCTTGAAGTCCACGGTACGGCCCTGGCCGTCCGTGAGGCGGCCGTCGTCGAGCACCTGCAGCAGCACGTTGAACACGTCCGGATGCGCCTTCTCGACCTCGTCGAGCAGCACCACGCTGTAGGGCTTGCGGCGCACGGCTTCCGTCAGGTAGCCGCCCTCCTCGTAGCCCACGTAGCCCGGCGGCGCGCCGATCAGGCGGGCGACCGAATGCTTCTCCATGAACTCGCTCATGTCGATGCGGATCAGGTGGTCTTCGCTGTCGAACATGAAGCCAGCGAGCGCCTTGCACAGTTCGGTCTTGCCCACGCCCGTGGGGCCGAGGAACAGGAACGAGCCGGTCGGGCGGTTCGGATCGGAGAGGCCCGAGCGCGAGCGGCGGATCGCATTGGCGACCGCGCCGATGGCCTCGTCCTGCCCCACCACGCGCTCGTGCAGCTTGTCTTCCATCACGAGCAGCTTGTCGCGTTCGCCCTGCATCAGCTTGGCGACCGGAATGCCGGTGGCGCGCGCCACGACCTCGGCGATTTCTTCGGAGCCCACTTGCGTGCGCAGCAGCGTGGGTGCGCTGGACTTGCCCTTGCTCGCCTCGCTTTCCTCGGCCTCGCGCAGGCGCTTCTCCAGCGCCGGCAGCTGGCCGTATTGCAGCTCGGCAAGCTTGTTGAAGTCGCCCTTGCGCTTCCACTCCTCGATCTCGAACTTGATCTTGTCGATGTCTTCGCGGATCTTCGCGCTGCCCTGGGCCTGCGCCTTCTCGGCCTGCCAGATCTCGTCGTAGTCGGCGATCTCCTTCTGCAGGCGCCCGATCTCGTCCTCGATCAGGCCGAAGCGCTTCTGCGAGGCTTCGTCCTTTTCGCGGCGCACGGCCTCGCGCTCGATCTGCAGCTGGATCAGGCGGCGGTCGAGCCGGTCCATGACCTCGGGCTTGGAGTCCATCTCGATCTTGATCTTGGCCGCGGCCTCGTCGATCAAGTCGATGGCCTTGTCGGGCAGGAAGCGGTCGGTGATGTAGCGGTCACTCAGTTCGGCCGCGGCCACGATGGCCGGGTCGGTGATCTGCACGCCATGGTGCACTTCGTACTTTTCCTGCAGGCCGCGCAGGATGGCGATGGTGGCCTCCACGCTGGGCTCGCCCACGATGATCTTCTGGAAGCGGCGCTCCAGCGCGGCGTCCTTCTCGATGTACTTGCGGTATTCGTCGAGCGTGGTGGCGCCCACGCAGTGCAGCTCGCCGCGCGCGAGCGCGGGCTTGAGCATGTTGCCCGCGTCCATCGCACCCTCGGCCTTGCCGGCACCCACCATGGTGTGAAGCTCGTCGATGAAGACGATGGTCTGGCCTTCGTCCTTGGCAAGCTCGTTGAGCACGGTCTTCAGGCGCTCCTCGAACTCGCCGCGAAACTTGGCACCGGCCAGCAGCGCGGCCATGTCGAGCGACAGCACGCGCTTGCCCTTGAGCGACTCGGGCACCTCGCCCGCAACGATGCGCTGCGCCAGACCTTCGACGATGGCGGTCTTGCCCACGCCGGGTTCGCCGATGAGCACGGGGTTGTTCTTGGTGCGGCGCTGCAGCACCTGGATGGCGCGGCGGATTTCCTCGTCGCGGCCGATCACCGGGTCGAGCTTGCCCAGGCGCGCGCGCTCGGTGAGGTCGATGCAGTATTTCTTGAGGGCTTCGCGCTGGCCTTCGGCGTCGGCGCTGTTCACGCCCTGGCCGCCGCGCACGGCCTCGATGGCCGACTCGAGCGACTTGCGGCCGAGGCCGTTTTCCTTGGCGATGCGGCCGATGTCCGACTTGCTGTCGGCCACGGCCAGCAGGAAGAGCTCGCCCGCAATGAACTGGTCGTTGCGCTTGATGGCTTCTTTCTCGGTGGCCTGCAGCAGCTTGCCGAGTTCAGGGCCGACCTGGACGATGTCGTGCCCCTGTACCTGCGGCAGCTTCTTGATGGCCGCTTCGGCCGCCTTCGCGAGGCCCTGCACATTGACACCGGCGCGCTCCAGCAGGGCGCGCGGGCCGTCCTCCTGGCGCAGCATCGCGGCCAACAGGTGGGCCGGTTCGATGTAGGCGTTGTCGTTGCCGAGCGCGAGCGTCTGGGCGTCGCTCAGCGCTTCCTGGAATTTGGTGGTGAGTTTGTCTTGTCGCATGGTGGTATTCCTGCACTCAAAATAGGACTGTTCGGGCGCGATTCAAGGTGTCCGGCGCTTCGGGCACGGCTATTGCACTGTGCCTGCTCATTTTTCGAATGGAGTCGATCATGGTTTTTTCAATGCAGCGCGCCCATCCGGTTCGCCGGGCGCTCGGCGTCGGTCTCTTTTTAGCGGCCATGGGCCTGACGGGCCTTGCGCAGGCGCAAGGCACGCCCATTCGCCTGCTGGTCGGTTTTCCGGCCGGTGCCGGCACGGATGCCATTGCACGCACACTGGGCGAAAAACTCAAGGACGTGCTGGGCGTGCCGGTGGTGGTCGAGAACCGCGCCGGCGCCGGCGGACAGATCGCGGCGCAGGCGCTCAAGGCGGCCCCGGCCGACGGCCATACGCTGTTTCTCTCGCACGACCATTCGATCTCCATCCTGCCGCAGGTGGTGAAGAACCCGGGCTTCAACCCCGCCACCGACTTCGTGCCCGTGGCCGGATTCGCCACCTTCGCCAACGTGCTGGCGGTCTCGGGCGGCACGCCGGCCAAGAGCATCGACGAGTACGTCAAGTGGGTTCGCACCCAGCGCGGCGGCAAGGAAACCATCGGCATTCCGGCGCCGGCCTCCATCCCCGAGTTCCTGGTGAAGATGATCTCGGAAAAATACAAGATCGACGTGCAGCCCGCGCCCTACCGCGGCAGCGCGCCGATGACGGCAGACATGCTGGGCAACCAGATCACGGCCGGCATCGCCTCGGTGCCCGACTTCATCGAGAACCACAAAGCCGGCAAGGTGCGCATCGTGGCCTCCATCGGCGCCAAGCGCCAGGCCGTGCTGCCGAACGTGCCCACCTTCACCGAACTCGGCTTCTCGAACCTGGAAGACCTGCCCTACTACGGCATCTTCGCACCCGTGGGCACGCCGCAGGCCGTCATCGACCGCTACGGCGACGCGCTGCAGAAGGTGCTGGCCATGCCCGACGTGAAGCAGAAGCTCACGACCATGGGGCTGACGGTCGGCTACGAGCCGCAGGGCCAGTTCGCAGGCCGCGTGCGCAGCTACACGCAGACCTGGGAACGCATCATCCAGTCGAGCGGCTTCAAGCCTCTCTAAGCGTTCGGGGCGGTGATGCCCCAGCGCGCCAAGGCGGCGTCGTCGCTGACGCGCGCATCCACCCAACGGGCGCCTTCGGGCGTCTGTTCCTTTTTCCAGAACGGGGCCTGGGTCTTCAGGTAGTCCATCAGGAACTCGCAGGCCTCGAAGCTCTGGCCGCGGTGGGCGGAGACCACCGCCACCATCATGATCTGGTCGAGCGGCTGCAACAGGCCCACGCGGTGGATCACGCGTGCGCCCAGGATGTCGAAGCGCTGGTGCGCCTGGTCGATCATGGCTTCGATGGCTTTTTCGGTCATGCCGGGGTAGTGTTCGAGCTCCATCGAGGCCACGGTGCTGCCATCGTTGCGATCCCTTACCGTACCGACAAAGCTGCAGACCGCACCCACGCGTTTGTCGCCGGCACGCAACGCGGCGACCTCCTGCCCCAGGTCGAAATCGGCTGTCTGAATCGAAACGCGTGCATCGCTCATGCCGGGATTGTGGCACCGCGCTAGACTTCGGCAATGCCTTGCCACGCCACGCTCTTCACAGTGCTTTCGCACTTCGAATGCAGCCGCGCGCGCCAAAGCAGCAAAGCCAAAAAACCAAAGCTCGTCTGACCGGAGCCGCGGTTCCGTCGTCGGATGAGCGACGGAACCTGCCAAGGCCTTGGCCCCGATTGGGTTGCGCGCGCATCGAACGACGGTTCCTTCCATCGGTCGATTCCTCAAAGGAAGCTCGCGTGCCGCCATCGTCAAACCCCTCCGCCAATCCTGATTTCTCGGGCCTCTGGATTCCTCTTGTCACGCCGTTTCGCGGCGGCGCCGTCGACCACGCCGCGCTGTCGGCGCTGACCCGCCGGCTCGCTGGCGACGGCGTGGCCGGCTTCGTGGTCTGCGGCTCGACCGGCGAGGCCGCCGCGCTCGATGAAACGGAACAGCTCGCCGCGCTCGACACGGTGCAGGCCGCCGCAGCCGGGCTGCCGATCGTCATGGGCCTGTCGGGCTACCACCTGGGCAAGACCACGGCCTGGGTGCACCGGCTCGCCGAATGGCCGCTGGCGGGGCTGCTGGTGCCTGCGCCGCACTACATCCGGCCCTCGCAGGCCGGCCTGCTCGAATGGTTCCGCGCCATTGCCGACGCCAGCGCGGTGCCGGTGCTGGTCTACGACATTCCCTACCGCACCGGCGCAACCCTCACGCGCGAAACGCTGCTGGCGCTGGCCGAACACCCGCGCATCCGCGGCATCAAGGACTGCGGCGGCGACATGGCCAAGACGCGCGCCGTGATTGCCGACGGCAGGCTCCAGGTGCTGTCGGGCGAAGACCACCAGATCTTCGGCACCGTGGCCGAGGGCGGCGTGGGCGCCATTGCGGCGAGCGGGCATGTGCAGACGCGGCGCTTCGTGCAGGTGCTGCGCCTCCTGGCCGAGAACCGGCTCGCAGAGGGGCGCGCCGAATGGCAGCCGCTGCAGCCGTTGATCGAAATGCTGTTTGCCGAACCGAACCCTGCGCCCCTCAAGGCGCTGCTGGCGCACGGCGGCTCGATGCGCGACGAGCTGCGCTCGCCGATGACCCGCGCGTCCGATGCCTTGCGCGAGCGCCTGGTGGCGCTGGACGCCCGGCTCAGCCGCCCGTAACGGGCGGAAAGAAGGCGACCTCGCAGCCTTCGCGCAGCGCGGCCGCCTCGTCGCTCATGGCCTGGTCGAGCGCCATGCGCACGGCCTTTCCGCGCGCCAGCGCCGTGGCGTACGCCCCGCCGCGCGCGATGAGTTCGTCGCGCAGCGCGGCCAGGGTGGCGGCGCCGGTGTCGACGGTTTCGCCGCTGGTGTCGAGGGCCTCGCGCACGGAGGCGAAGTAACGGATCTGGACCTTCATGGACAGCTTCGGTCAGGCCAGCAGCGAGGCCAGGGGAATGAAATTCACCGTGTCGCCGGCCTGGATGGTCCGGCCCGGCGGGTTGTCGACAACGCCGTCGCCCCAGACCATCGAGGTCAGCACACCCGAGCTCTGGTTGGCGAACAGGTCGAGCCCGCCCGCGGCATTGCGCCGGGCGCGCAGGAACTCGCGGCGGCGGTCGGCGCGCGGCCAGTCGAAGTCGGCGCGCATCTGCACGGGCTCGGGCGCCACGCGACTGGCACCCTGCAGCGTCAGCAGGAACGGACGCACGAGCAGCAGGAAGGTCAGGAAGCTGGACACGGGGTTGCCGGGCAGGCCCGTGACGTGGCAGCGCCCTTGCGCCTCGCCACCGGCCCTTGCGATCGACCCGTAGGCGAAGGGCTTGCCGGGCTTCATCGAGAGCGACCACAGCTGCAGCTCGCCCAGCGCCTGCACCGCGGCCTTGATGTGGTCTTCCTCGCCCACCGACACGCCGCCGGTGGTGATGATCAGGTCGCTGGTCTCGGCCGCACCGCGCAGTGCATCGATGGTGGCCTCGCGCCTGTCGGGCACGATGCCCAGGTCGGTCACATCGCAGCCGAGCCGGTGCAGCAAGGCGCGCATGAAGAAGCGGTTGGAGTTGTAGATCGCGCCGGGCTTCATGGCCTCGGGCGCGACCTCGCCGGGCATCACCAGCTCGTCACCGGTGGACAGCAGCGCGACGCGGGGCCGCCGCGCCACCTGGAGCCGGTCGAAACCCACGCTGGCGGCGAGCCCGAGCGCGGCGGGCGTCAGGCGCTCGCCCTGGCGCAGCACCACGTCGCCGGCGGCCACGTCTTCTCCGGCGCGGCGAATCCACTGGCCGGCCGCTGGAGCGATCTCGATGCGCACCGCGCCGAGCGTGCCCTCCTGCGGCACGGGCCGGGTGTCCTCCTGCATCACGATGGCGTCGGCGCCCTCGGGGATCTGGGCGCCGGTGAAGATGCGCGCCGCGGTGCCGGCCGCCAGCGGCGTGCCCACGGTGCCGGCGGGAATGCGCTGTGCGACCTGCAGCACGGCGCCCGGCGCGGCGCAGTCGGCCACGCGCACCGCATAGCCATCCATCGAACTGTTGTCGCGCGGCGGCACGGTGAGCGCGGAGACGATGTCCTGCGCGAGCACGCGGCCGTCCGCATCGAAGGTGGCAACGCTTTCGGAGGGCAGCTTCGGCAGCGCCTTCGCGAGCAGGCTCGCAAGGGCTTCGTCGAGCGCCATCAGCGGCGGGCGCGGGGGAGTGACGGAATCAGCCATGGTGTTCGGGGTTGTATTCGAAGCGGCTTGCGCTGTCGATCAACCACTGCGCGATGCCCTCGATGTCGTCGAGGTCGAACAGCGGCAGGCTGGTGGGCACCGGCAGGCTCGCGGGCGCGTCGGTGGCAATGGCGGTCACGAAGGCGTCCTCGATGTACTGCGAGGGCCGGGGCGGCTTGCCGTCCTCGGGCGCGCGCCAGACCTCGATCTTGAGCAGGTCGCTGTGCTTGAAGCCCTCGACCAGCACCCAGTCGACGCCGTCATGGAGTTCGGCGATGAGGTCGTGCACCGACAGCTGCGCGGGCTGCTCGAATTCGCGGATCAGCGCGAGCCGCTTGTCCGACGCCACGACCACCTCGAAAGCCCCCGCCTCGCGATGGCGGTAGGTGTCCTTGCCGGGATGGTCGATGTCGAACTTGTGGTGCGCATGCTTGACCACCGACACGCGCTGGCCATGGAGCTTGAGCACGGGAATCAGGCGCTCGACCAGCGTGGTCTTGCCCGAACCCGAATACCCGGAAAAGCCGATCACCTTCATGTCGAGTTCCTGTGGCGGCCGTCTATGCGGCCGCCGAATGCATGTGCGGGGCAGCCGCTTCAGGGCGCGGCGTGCGGCAAGGGTCAATCACAGTTCTGCGCGATGTAGGCCTTCACGGCCTCGGCATCGGCCGGCAGCTTGACGACCCGCTTGGGCAGCGCCTCGATGCCTTCGAACCTGGCCGGGCGCGCGGGCTCGTGGCCCAGCGCCTCCACCAGCGTGGCGGCAAACTTGATCGGCAGCGCGGTTTCGAGCACCACCATCGGCACGCCGGGCGCGAGGTGTTCGCGTGCGGCCTTGAGGCCGTCGGCCGTGTGCGGATCGACCAGCGTGGCAAAGCGCCTGTCGGTGTCGCGGATGGTGGCCAGGCGGTCGGCGTGGGTGCTGCGGCTGCTCTTGAAGCCGAAGCGCTCCGCAGCCTGCCTGAAGGCGGGATCGGCGCTCAGGTCGAAGCGGCCGTGGCGGCCCAGCTCGTCCACGAACAGCGAGCGCAGCTTGCCGGCATCGCGCCCCACCAGGTCGAACACGAAGCGCTCGAAGTTGCTGGCCTTGCTGATGTCCATCGACGGGCTCGAGGTTTCGTGCGTGTCGGCCGCCGCGCGAACGCGGTAGATGCCGGTGCGGAAGAACTCGTCGAGCACGTCGTTCTCGTTGGTGGCAACCACGAGCGTCTGGATCGGCAGGCCCATCATGCGCGCCACGTGGCCCGCGCAGACGTTGCCGAAGTTGCCCGAAGGCACCGTGAAGCTCACGGGCTTGTCGTTGCTGGCCGCGGCCTGGAAGTAGCCCGCGAAGTAGTAGACGACCTGCGCGAGCAGCCGCGCCCAGTTGATCGAGTTGACCGTGCCGATGCGGTACTTGCGCTTGAAGCCCAGGTCGTTCGACACCGCCTTGACGATGTCCTGGCAGTCGTCGAACACGCCGCTGATGGCGATGTTGTGGATGTTCTGGTCCTGCAGGCTGAACATCTGTGCCTGCTGGAACGGGCTCATGCGGCCGTCGGGCGAGGTCATGAAGACGCGCACGCCCTTCTTGCCGCGCATGGCGTACTCGGCCGCGCTGCCGGTGTCGCCGCTGGTGGCGCCCAGGATGTTGAGTTCGGCGCCGCGGCGGGCCAGTTCGTACTCGAACAGGTTGCCCAGCAGCTGCATCGCCATGTCCTTGAAGGCCAGCGTGGGGCCGTTGGACAGGGCTTCGAGGTACACGCCGTCTTCCAGCTCGCGCAGCGGCACGATCTCGTCGCTGCCGAACACTTCGGCCGTGTAGGTCTTGGCGCAGATCGCCTTCAGGTCGGCCGGCGGAATGTCGTCGATGTAGAGCGAGAGGATCTCGAACGCCAGTTCCGCATACGGCAGCTCGCGCCATCTGGCGAGCGTGGCGGTGTCGATCTGCGGATAGTGCTCGGGCAGGTACAGGCCGCCATCGGGCGCGAGGCCTTCAAGCAGGATTTCGCAGAAACGCTTGCGGTCGGGGTGGCCGCGGGTGCTCAGGTAGTTCACGGTATGTCTCTTGCGCCGTCCTCAGGACAGCTCTTCCTTGCGGATGCGCACGATCGGCTGCAGCACCGTGGGCAGTGCCTGCAGTTCCGCAAGCACGTCGTTCACCGTGCCTTCGCGGGCGTCGTGCGTGAGGATGATCAGGTCGGTCTGGGTGGAGCCCTCGCCGCCCACTTCGTCGGCCTCGCGCTGCAGCACCGCGTCGATGCTGATGCCCGCGGTGGCCAGGAGGCCCGTCACCTTGGCAAGCACGCCGGCCTGGTCGGCCACGCGCAGGCGCAGGTAGTAGCTGGTGACCACCTCGGCCATCGGCAGCACCTTCAGGTCGCTCATGGCGTCAGGGTGGAAGGCCAGGTGCGGCACGCGGTGCGCGGCATCGGCCGTGTGCAGGCGCGTGATGTCGACGAGGTCGGCGATCACCGCGCTGGCGGTCGGCTCGCTGCCCGCGCCCTTGCCGTAGTACAGCGTGGTGCCGACGGCGTCGCCATGCACCACCACGGCGTTCATGGCGCCCTCGACGTTCGCAAGCAAGCGCTTCGACGGCACGAGCGAGGGATGCACGCGCAGCTCGATGCCCTGCACGGTGCGCTTGGTGATGCCGAGCAGCTTGATGCGGTAGCCGAGCTGTTCGGCGTACTTGATGTCCTGCGCCGCGAGCTTGGTGATGCCCTCGATGTGCGCCTTGTCGAACTGCACCGGAATGCCGAAGGCAATGGCACTCATCAGCGTGACCTTGTGGCCGGCGTCCACACCCTCGATGTCGAAGGTGGGGTCGGCTTCGGCGTAGCCCAGGCGCTGGGCCTCCTTGAGCACGGTGGCGAAGTCGAGCCCCTTGTCGCGCATCTCGGAGAGGATGAAGTTGGTGGTGCCGTTGATGATGCCGGCCAGCCACTGGATGCTGTTGGCCGTGAGGCCCTCGCGCAGCGCCTTGATGATCGGGATGCCGCCGGCCACGGCCGCTTCGAAAGCCACCATCACGCCCTTGGCATGCGCGGCCGCGAAGATCTCGGTGCCATGCACCGCAAGCAGCGCCTTGTTGGCCGTGACCACGTGCTTGCCGGCTGCAATCGCCTCGAGCACCAGCTGCCTCGCAATGCCGTAGCCGCCGATGAGCTCGATGACGATGTCGATGTCCGGGTTGGCGATGACTTCGCGCGCGTCGGCAACCACCTTCACGCCTTCGCCGGCCACTTCGCGCGCACGCGCCGCGTCCAGGTCGGCCACCATCGTGATCTCGATGCCCCGGCCTGCACGTCGCTTGATTTCTTCCTGATTGCGCAGCAGCACCTTGAAGGTGCCGCTGCCGACCGTGCCTGCGCCGAGCAGGCCTACTTGGATGGGTTTCATTGGAGATTCGCGTGGATGGTTCGTAAAGGGGGAAAGAAAGGGGCCGCAGGCCGCCAGGCGTGCGGCCGCGCCGTCAATCCGTCTTGCTGCGCAGGCGGTACAGCTCCAGGAACCTGGCAATGCGGTTGATCGCTTCGCGCAGGTCGTCCTCGTGGGGCAGGAACACGATGCGGAAGTGGTCCGGCGTCGCCCAGTTGAAGCCCGTGCCCTGTACCAGCATCACCTTGGTTTCCCTCAGCAGCTCGAGGAAGAACTGGCGGTCGTCGGAGATGGGGTAGACCTCGGGATCGAGCTTGGGGAACATGTAGAGCGCGGCGCTCGGCTTGACGCAGCTCACGCCCGGAATGGCCGTGATGAGCTCGTAGGCCAGGTCGCGCTGGCGCCGCAGGCGGCCGCCGTCGCCGACCAGGTCGTTGATGCTCTGGTAGCCGCCAAGTGCGGTCTGGATGGCCCATTGGCCCGGCACGTTGGCGCACAGGCGCATGTTCGAGAGCATGTTCAGGCCCTCGATGTAGTCCTGCGCCCGCGCCTTGTCGCCCGAAACCACCATCCAGCCCGCACGGTAGCCGCACGAGCGGTAGCTCTTGGACAGCGAGTTGAAGGTCAGCGTGAGCACGTCGGTCGACAGGCTCGCGATCGCGGTGTGGCGGACACCGTCGTACAGCACCTTGTCGTAGACCTCGTCGGCGAAGATCACCAGGTGGTGCTCGCGCGCGATGGCGACGATGCTCTTGAGCAGTTCGTCGGAATAGAGCGCACCGGTCGGATTGTTGGGGTTGATGACCACGATGCCCTTGGTGCGGGGCGTGATCTTGGCGCGGATGTCGTCCAGGTCGGGCATCCAGCCGTTGGCTTCGTCGCAGAGGTAGTGCACCGGCTTGCCGCCCGAGAGGCTCGAGGCGGCCGTCCACAAGGGATAGTCGGGGGCCGGGAGCAGCATTTCGTCGCCGTCGTTCAGCAGCGCGTTGGTGGCCATGGCGATCAGCTCGCTCGCGCCGTTGCCCAGGTAGATGTCCTCCAGCGTGACGCCTGCAACACCCTGCTTCTGGGTTTCGTGCATCACCGCCTTGCGGGCCGCGAAGATGCCCTTGCTGTCCGAATAGCCCGCCGACCCCGGCAGGTTGCGGATCATGTCCTGCTGGACTTCTTCCGGCGCATCGAAGCCGAAAACGGCCAGGTTGCCGATGTTGAGCCTGATGATCTTCTGGCCCTCTTCCTCCATCTGCTTCGCGGCGTCCATGATGGGGCCGCGGATGTCGTAGAGCACGTTGGCCAGCTTGGCCGATTTCTTGAACTGCTTCAAAGGGCCCTCCCGGGCGCGGGTTACTACTCGAGGTCGAAAGGCCCTGGAAGGCCTCGTGTCACTGGGAAAACCTATAATTTGACCACAGTTCCCAGTGCCCCGATGAAGCTCCAGCCCGACAAATCCGACGCCCAGTCCCTTACCGCGCACGGCCCCGGGTGGGTCGCAATCAACAACGAAAAGGTCGAGGGCAGCGTGGTGGTGGGCTCCCGTGGCGAGCGCTTCGAATGGAACTGCTCCCGCTTCGACCAGCTCGGGCCCGAGCATTTCGCCCAGCTTGCGTCGCTTGGCGCGGAATTGGTCATTTTCGGAAGCGGATCGCGCATCCGGTTCCCGCAGCCTGCCTGGCTCCAGCCCCTGATGGCCAGGCGCACCGGCGTGGAGACCATGGACACCCCCGCAGCCTGCCGCACCTACAACATCCTGGCCGGCGAAGGCCGCCACGTGATAGCCGCCCTCCTCGTGGAACCGCCCGAGCGGTGAGAGAAGGCTTTTCGGGGTAAAATACCGGGTTGCGAACAGGCCTGCTGCTCCAGTTAGCAACGACCAATCCTCCATTCGCCGAGTGTGCTGCAAAGCGCCCGATCAATGGAAACCAACGGAGAAAACAAGTTTCATGGCGATCGTTGTCAACAAACCCATTCCTGAATTCGACGCCAACGCCACGGGCGGACTGAAAGTCTCGAATACCTCTCATCTCGGCCACGTGCTGGTCATGTATTTTTACCCGAAAGATAACACTCCGGGTTGCACGACCGAAGCCATGCAGTTTCGCGACCGTTACAAGGACTTCGAAAAGGCCGGAGCCACGGTGTTCGGCGTGTCCCGCGACAACATGAAGTCGCACGACGAGTTCAAGGCCAAGCTCGAACTCCCGTTCGAACTCATCGCCGATACCGAAGAAAAAATGTGCCACATGTTCGGCGTGGTCAAGAACAAGATCATGTACGGCAAGAAGGTCAAGGGCATCGAGCGCAGCACCTTCCTGATCGGCGCAGACGGCATCCTCAAGGCCGAATGGCGCGGCCTCAAGGTCCCGGGCCACGTCGACGACGTGCTCAAGGCCGTCAAGGCGCTCAAGAAAGCTGCCTGACCGTTACAAGAAGCGCCGTCTGTGCGCTTTTGCATCGCGCCGTGGGGAATGCCCAACGGACTGTGCAAAGAGCGCGAGACGCGTCGCCGCCGGTGTGCATAATGGCCTCATGCCGTTGAGCTCCACGACCGCATCCCCCGAACAAAGCCGCCTTGGTCTACAGGCGGCTTTTTCGTTTTCTGGTTTCCACTTCCTGCGAGCGACCTGACACATGCCATTGCCTCCCGCCCCCACGAAACGCGCCGCATTGCTCTCGCCGGATGCGCACGATGCACCCGCCCGTTCCTCGCACAGGGGATCGCGCCGCTCGGGCGAATCGCACGCCGATTCGGCGTCGTCGAGCGGCTCCCAGCCACTGGAATTGTTCGACCGCCACGCCGCCGATGCGGTGGGCGGCGGTACCGAGGCCGCGCCGCCGATGCGCGCAAGGTCGAAACCCGCTCCTTCCCGCAGCCAGCGGCAGCAGCCCGCTGCGCGCCGGGAGCCCGAGGCGCCGGCACCCGCCGTCCATGCGCCTGCGCCGCAGCAGCAGCAATTTGCAGCGCCGCAGGCTCCGGCGCGACCCAAGCGCAGCAAATCCAACGGCCCCGCCAAGCTGTTCGTGCTCGACACCAATGTGCTGCTGCACGACCCGATGTGCCTGTTCCGCTTCGAGGAGCACGACATCTTCCTGCCGATGATCGTGCTGGAGGAACTGGACGGCCACAAGAAAGGCACCACGGAAGTCGCCCGCAACGGCCGCCAGACCAGCCGCACGCTCGACGCGCTGGCCGCCGCCCAGGACGCCGACATTGCCAAGGGCCTGAAGCTCGACACCACCGGCCATCGCGAGGCCGGCGGCAAGCTGTTCTTCCAGACCGCGCCGCTCGACTATTCGCTGCCGATCAGCCTGCCCCAGGGCAAGGCCGACAACCAGATCCTCGGCGTGGTGCAGGCATTGCGCGACCTCTACGCCAATGACCAGCCCGGCCGTGCAAAGCAGGAAGTGGTGCTGGTGTCGAAGGACATCAACATGCGCGTCAAGGCGCGCGCCCTGGGCCTGGCCGCCGACGACTACCAGAACGACAAGACGCTCGAGGACGGCGACCTGCTCTATGCGGGCTCGCTCGCGCTGCCGGCCGACTTCTGGACGCGCCAGAGCAAGACGGTCGAGAGCTGGCAAAGCGGCAGCAACACCTTCTACCGGGTCAGCGGACCGCTGGTGCCCAACCTGTACATCAACCAGTTCGTCTACTTCGAAGCCCCGGGCGAGCCGAGCATGTACGCGCGCGTCACCGAGATCCGCGACAAGACCGCGGTGTTCAAGACCCTCAAGGACTACAGCTCGGGCAAGAACGCGGTCTGGGGCGTGAACACCCGCAACCGCGAGCAGAACTTCGCGATGAACCTGCTCATGGACCCGGAAGTCGACTTCGTCACGCTCACCGGCACTGCCGGCACCGGCAAGACGCTGATGGCGCTCGCCTCGGGCCTCACGCAGGTGCTCGACGACCGGCGCTACACCGAGATCATCATGACCCGCGCCACGGTGAGCGTGGGCGAGGACATCGGCTTCCTGCCCGGCACCGAGGAAGAGAAGATGGGCCCATGGATGGGCGCGCTCGACGACAACCTCGAATTCCTTGCCAAGGGCGATGGCGGCGGCGCCGGCGAATGGGGCCGCGCGGCCACCAACGAGCTGATCCGAAGCCGCATCAAGGTCAAGAGCATGAACTTCATGCGCGGCCGCACCTTCCTGAACAAGTACGTGATCATCGACGAGGCGCAGAACCTGACGCCCAAGCAGATGAAGACGCTGATCACCCGGGCCGGTCCGGGCACCAAGATCATCTGCATGGGCAACCTTGCGCAGATCGATACGCCGTACCTGACGGAAGGCTCCTCCGGCCTCACCTTCGCGGTCGACAAGTTCAAGGGCTGGCCGCACGGCGGACACATCACGCTGGCACGCGGCGAGCGCTCCCGGCTGGCCGACTTCGCGAGCGACGTGCTCTGAGAGCCGCCGGTCCACGGCCGTCCAAAGGCCCGCAACGCTCCCGAAGCATTGCGGGCCTTTTTTCGTCCGCGATGACAGGCTCCTGACAACACGCTGTCAGGAGGCGGCCCGCACCATCAAGGCTCCTTCAACACAACGAAAGCGAGTCCTTCATGCAAAACGCCATCAACTGGTTCGAGATTCCCGTCACCGACATCGACCGCGCCCAGGCCTTCTACGAAACCGTGCTCGGCCGCACGCTGCGCCGCGAAGACTTCGGCGGCCAGACGCTGGCCATCTTTCCGTACGACAACCCCGCCACCGGCGGCGCCCTGCAGGCCGGCGCGAACGCCAGCGCACGTGCTGGCAGCGGCATCCGCATCTACCTCGACTGCATGCCGAGCATCGACGCCGTGCTGGCGCGCGTCGAAACGGCAGGCGGCCAGATCGTCGCGCCCAAGTCCGCGCTGCCGCCGGGCATGGGCTTCATCGCCCATCTGCGCGACACCGAAGGCAACGAAGTCGGCCTTCACGCGCTCGCCTGAATCGCACCATGGCACAGCGCAACTGGGTCGCCGTCGCCAGCGCGGAACACGCCCGCCGCGGGCGCGACCACAAGCCGCTCGGCTTCATGCAAGTCGGCCACGGCAAGCTCGGTCCGCTCAAGCGGGTTGCGGCGGGCGACCGCGTCGCCTACTACGCGCCGGCCACGGTCTTTGGCGGCACCGACAAGCTGCAGAGCTTCGTCTCGATCGGCATCGTGCAGCCGGGCGCGCCGTATGAAGCGGACATGGGCAACGGCTTTGTTCCGTGCCGGCTCGACGTGGCCTACGCGGCCTCCCGCGAAACGCCGATCGCGCCCTTGCTGGAGCAACTGGCATTCATCGAGAACCCGAGGCAGTGGGGCTACAAGTTCCGCTTCGGGCTGTTCGATGTCTCCGACGCCGACATGATGCTGATCGCACGTGCCATGGAAGCCGACCTGAAGGCGCTCGCGCTCTGAGCGCCACAATCCCCACATCATCCATGCAGAAGACAACCCCGATGGAACCCATCCGCCGGCACCACGACGCTTTCCAGGTCGCAGGCCTCACGGTGCGCACCACCAACCGCGAAGAGGACGACCCCGCAACCGCCCGCATCGGCGCCCTGTGGAATCGCTTCTTCGGCGAAGAGACGTACCGGTCGACGCCCGGCCGCACCGGCGACGCCCGCATCTTCGGCGTCTACTCCGGCTACGAATCCGACGCGCATGGCGCCTTCGACGTGACCGTGGGTGTGGCTGTCTCGGGCGCAACGGGCAGCGTGGCCATCGAGGCCGGCGACTACCTCGTCTTCATGGGCCAGGGCGAGATGCCGCAGATGGTGATCGCCGCCTGGCAGCGCATCTGGCAGCATTTCGAAGCACACCCGGAAATCGCGCGCCGCTACCGCAGCGATTTCGAAGCCTACGAGGGGCCGGACAAAGTGGCGATCCATATCGGAGTTTCATGAGCACAGCCCAGGGCCGGCACGAGACGCTTCCCGGACCATCCCGGGGAGCACGCTGATGCGCCGCGCCGACCGCCTGTTCCAGCTCGTGCAGATCATCCGCGGGCGCCGGCTCACCACGGCGGCCTTCCTGGCGCAGCGCCTGGAGGTGTCGGAGCGAACGGTCTACCGCGACGTGGCCGACCTGCAGCACCAGGGCGTGCCGATCGAGGGCGAGGCCGGCGTGGGCTACAGGCTGGGTGCGGGCTTCGAGCTGCCGCCGCTGATGTTCACGCAGGACGAGGCTTCGGCGCTCGTGGCCGCCGCCCGCCTGGCGCAGAGCTGGGTCGATCCGGCACTCGCGCGCGACATCGAAACCGGGCTCGGCAAGATCCTCTCGGTGCTGCCGCCGGCGGCACGCGTCTCGGCCGAAGCGCTGGCGCTCTACGCGCCTGCACTGGGCCTGGGCGACGCCCTGCGCGCGCGGCTGCAGACCCTGCGCGAAGCCGTGCAGGCGCGCCAGAAACTGCGCCTTCACTATCGCGACGTGTCGGGCGATGCCAGCGAACGCACCGTGCGCCCGCTCGGCTGCTTCTACTGGGGCAAGGTCTGGACGCTTTCGACCTGGTGCGAACTGCGCAACGACTTCCGCGGTTTTCGCATCGACCGCATGGACGCGGTCGACGTGCTGCCCGAACGCTTTCGCGACGAAGCGGGCAAGACGCTGGCCGACATGCTGCGCCAGGTGAAGGCGCGAACGGCCGAAGCGAAGCTGCCAGAGCAGCAGAAATGAAGATGCGGCGGCGTCAGTAGTCGTCGCTGCTGCCGTAGCTGGCCAGGTTCTCGAACTTGGTGAGCGGCTTGAGGAAGGTCAGCTTGACGGTGCCCGTGGGCCCGTTGCGGTGCTTGCTGATGATCACCTCGGCCACGCCCGGCTCCTTGCTGTTCTTGTCGTAGTAGTCGTCGCGGTAGATGAACATGATGATGTCCGCGTCCTGCTCGATGGCGCCGGATTCGCGCAGGTCGCTCATCATGGGGCGCTTGTCGGTGCGGCTTTCGACGCCGCGGCTCAGCTGCGACAGCGCGATCACCGGGCACTTGAGCTCCTTGGCGAGCATCTTCAGGCCGCGCGAGATTTCGCCCACGGCCGTGGCGCGGTTCTCGTCGTTCATGCTGGTCGACACGCTCATGAGCTGAAGGTAGTCGACCACGATCAGGCCGAGGCGCCCGTACTGGCGCGCCAGGCGGCGCGCGTTGGCACGCAGCTCGCTGGTGGTCAGGCCAGGGGTCTCGTCGATGTGCAGCGACACGTTGCGCAGCTTCTCGATCGCTTCCGTGAGCCGCGGCCACTCTTCGTCGCTGAGCTTGCCGGTGCGCAGGTGTCCCTGGTCGATGCGTCCGATCGAGCCGACGATACGCACCGCCAGCTGCGACGCACCCATTTCCATCGAGAAGACCGCAACCGGCAGCCCCTCGTTGAGCGCCACGTGCTCGGCGATGTTGATGGCCAGCGAGGTCTTGCCCATGGAAGGACGCGCGGCCAGCACGATCATGTCGCCCGGCTGCAGGCCCGAGGTCATCTTGTCGAACTCGTAGAAGCCGGTGCGCACGCCGGTGATGTCGTTCGGGTTCTCCGCCATCTCGGTCACGCGGTCGAGCAGTTCGACCACCAGGGCATCCATGCTCTGGAAGCCCTGCTTCATCCGCGTGCCCTCTTCGCCGATGTTGAAGATCTTCTGCTCGGCCTCGTCCAGGATCTTGTCGACCGACTTGCCCTGCGTGTTGAAGGCGTTGGTCGCGATCTCGTCGCTTGCGGAGACGAGTTTTCGCAGGATCGAGCGTTCGCGCACGATCTCCGCGTAGCGGCGGATGTTGCTCGCGCTCGGCACATACTGCGCGAGCGAATTGAGGTAAACCAGGCCGCCGATTTCATCGGCCTTGCCCAGGCCCTGCAGCTGTTCGTAGACCGTGATGACGTCGGCCGGCTTGCTGGCGTTGATCAATCCGCCGATCGCGGCATAGATCAGCTTGTGTTCATGGCGGTAGAAGTCGCCATCCACCAGCAGGTCGCCCATGCGGTCCCAGGCGCCGTTGTCGAGCAGCAGGCCGCCGAGCACGCTCGACTCGGCCTCGATCGAGTGAGGCGGAATGCGAAGCTGGGCAACTTGACGATCGGCCGACGGGTCATTGTCGGCATAGGAAAAAACGGCGGACATGGACTTCCCTTGCAACCCTGCATGCTAAGCCGCGCACGCGCTGGCGTGTGTGGACAAGGTTGTGAATAAACAGTGATCTTTCGGTGCATCGCGCTGGAAAACCGGTGCGCAGAAAGACAAAAGCCGCCCGGAGGCGGCTTTTGCGGCAGCGCACAAGGCGCTGTGGACGATCAGGCGGTTTCGCCGTAGACGGTCACGGTGATGTCGACCACCACGTCGGTGTGCAGCGCCACGCTCACGGTGCTGTCGCCGACGACCTTGATCGGGCCGTTGGGCAGGCGCACTTGCGACTTGGCAACCTTGTAGCCTTGCTTGCCCAGTTCTTCGGCGATGTCGCCGTTGGTGACCGAGCCGAACAGGCGGCCGTCCACGCCAGCCTTTTGGGTCAGCTTGACGGTCGTGCCGCCGAGCTTTTCGCCCTGGGCTTGCGACTCGGCCAGCTTGGCGGCCGCAGCCTTTTCGAGTTCGACGCGCTTGGCTTCGAATTCGGCCTTGTTGGCGGCGGTGGCGCGGCGGGCGCGGCCCGTCGGGATCAGGAAGTTGCGTGCGTAGCCGTCCTTGACCTTGACGATGTCGCCGAGGCCGCCGACGTTCAGGACCTTGTCCAGAAGAATGATTTGCATGGTGACGGCTCCTTAGACGCGGTGCTGGTCGCTGTACGGCACCATGGCCAGGAAGCGCGCGCGCTTGATGGCGGTGTTCAGCTGGCGCTGGTAGATCGCGCGCGTGCCGGTCAGGCGGGCGGGGATGATCTTGCCGTTTTCGCTGATGAAGTCACGCAGCGTGTCGATGTCCTTGTAGTCGATTTCCTCGACGCCAGCGACGGTGAAGCGGCAGAAGCGCTTGCGCTTGAACAGCAGCGACTGGGTGTTGCGCTTCGGGCGCTTGTCTTTGTTGAATTTCTTGAACGTGGCCATTTGGGGACCTCTTGTCGAAAATTAATCTTGCTGAAAATCCTGGATGTGCAGGACCGGATGCTTGCCATTGCCCGGTGTCGCGAGGAAGCCCTGAAAACGCCAGAGACTTCCCATCGACTGCGTTGCGAGCCGTTCGGCGATGGCGCCGAAGGCAACAGCCCTGAGGGCCGCTTTCACCTGCCTGGCTTTTCCTGCCTCCAGGAGCGTCGACTCGTGTTCGAGCTTCAGATCGATGGCGGGAAGGCCGGCGGGCGTGTATCGCAAGGCTCCGAGTTCGGCAACCGAGGCGGTCAGCACAAGCTGATTGACTCCGGTTGCCGCAGCAGCGGCAGCGGTCACGCCATCAGCTGTTGTTGGCGGCGTATTCGGCCTGCTGAGCCTTGCGGGCTTCTTCGCGCTCGACCGTCTTCATCATCGACGAAGGACCGGTTTCGGCCTTCTTCTTCTGAACGGTGAGGTGGCGCAGCACGGCGTCATTGAACTTGAACGCGTGTTCCAGTTCGCCCATCACGGTTTGCTCGGCTTCGATGTTGACGCACAGGTAGTGCGCCTTGCTGAGCTTGTTGATCTGGTAGGCCAGCTGGCGGCGGCCCCAGTCTTCAACGCGGTGGACCTTGCCGCCGCCGGCCGTGATGAGGCCCTTGTAGCGCTCCAGCATGGCCGGAACTTGTTCGCTCTGATCCGGGTGGATCAGCAAAATGATTTCGTAGTGACGCATGGCACTCCTTGTGGATTCTTCCGTGGAAGAGGAAAAGCCACCTGCAGCGTCGGGCGCAGTGTGGCAAGGCAAAGCCGGCTATTGTAGCACTGCTTGCGCCACGCGTGTCCAGCGTCAGTCGTTCAGCGCCCGGTCCAGCGCCGCGGCTTTCTCCGCGCCCACCGCGGCGCGTATCTTGGGCGCCAGGGCGACCAGGTCTTCGTAGCTGGCGGTGCCTTCGACCTGCAGGTTGAGCCTGAAGCCCATCAGGCCCAGCGCACCAGTCAATTGGGTGGCAATGGGGTAGGCATCCTTGTAGCGCTGCTGCCTGCTGCGCCCGGAGGGCGGCGCGGGTTCGGCCGGGTTTGGCGCCGCGGGCGCCTTGCTTGCAGCCGCCGGCGCTGGCGCCTCGGGCACGGGCGGCCTGGCTGGCGCCGGCGCAGCCGGCTTGCTTCCCGCCGCCGGCCCGAGCAGCCCCAGTTCGATCATCTGGTCGATTTCTTCTCGCCCGATGCCCGTTCCGGAGGCAAGCACCTCGTCGACCGAGCGCTTGCCGTCGAACAGGATGAACGCGGTGCGCTGGCGCGGCGAAAGCGGCACCGAGCGATCCTTGAGAACCTGCTGTCCGGCGTCTGTCTTGACAAGAATCATGATGGTTTCTTCCGCGAAAAACCGGCGGATGCGGCGACGAGCGGCTTCGCCATGCAATCCGCAAGCAACCCGCCAGCCTGCGAATGTCGCAAGTCTGACACGAGTAACACATTCTGATTCAATTAAGCGACGTGCCAAAGCGGGAATTCCCCGGTGAGGGACTCCCCGCAAAGGCTACCGCGTGACGGGGCGCGCGCCCCCGCCGCTCTTCAATTGTCAGCGCTTGGCGAGCTGCTGCCAGGTGTCGATGACGCTGTCCGGATTGAGCGAAATCGACTCGATGCCCTGCTCCGCCAGCCAGAGCGCGAAGTCCGGGTGGTCGCTGGGGCCCTGGCCGCAGATGCCGACGTACTTGCCCTCGGCCTTGCAGGCCTTGATGACGCGGCTCAGCAGCGCCTTGATGGCCGGGTCGCGCTCGTCGAAATCGGCAGCGAGCAGTTCGAGCCCCGAATCGCGGTCCAGGCCGAGCGTGAGCTGGGTCAGGTCGTTCGAGCCGATCGAGAAGCCGTCGAAGAACTTCAGGAACTCTTCGGGCAGCACGGCATTGCTCGGCACCTCGCACATCATGATCAGCTTGAGCTCGTTCTCGCCGCGCTTCAGGCCATGTTCGCCGAGCAGCGTGGTCACGCGTTCGGCCTGGCCCAGGGTGCGCACGAAGGGCACCATGATCTGCACGTTGACGAGGCCCATGTCGTTGCGCACGCGCTTGAGCGCCTCGCATTCCATGGCAAAGGCCTCGCCGAAATCCTTGCTCAGGTAGCGCGCGGCGCCACGGAAGCCGAGCATCGGGTTTTCTTCTTCCGGCTCGTAGCGGCTGCCGCCGATCAGCTTGCGGTATTCGTTCGACTTGAAGTCCGACAGGCGAACGATCACCTTCTTGGGCCAGAAGGCCGCAGCGATGGTCGCGATGCCTTCGGCGACCTTGTCGACATAGAAGGCGCGCGGCGAGGCGTGGCCACGGGCCACCGACTCCACGGCCTTCTTCAGGTCGTTGTCGACGTTCGGATAGTCCAGGATCGCCTTCGGATGCACGCCGATGTTGTTGTTGATGATGAACTCGAGGCGGGCCAGGCCCACGCCGTGGTTCGGCAGCTGAGCGAAGTCGAAGGCCAGCTGCGGGTTGCCGACGTTCATCATCAGCTGGATGTCGATCTCGGGCATCACGCCGCGCTGCACTTCGGTCACTTCGGTTTCGAGCAGGCCGTCGTAGATGAAGCCGGTGTCGCCCTCGGCGCAGCTCACGGTCACCAGCGTACCGTCCTTGAGCAGGTCGGTGGCGTCGCCGCAACCGACCACGGCCGGAATGCCGAGCTCGCGCGCAATGATGGCCGCGTGGCAGGTGCGCCCGCCGCGGTTGGTGACGATGGCGGCGGCGCGCTTCATCACCGGCTCCCAGTTGGGGTCGGTCATGTCGGTGACGAGTACGTCGCCGGCCTGGACCTTGTCCATTTCGCTGATGTTGTGCACAAGCCGCACGGGACCGGTGCCGATCTTCTGGCCGATGGCACGGCCTTCGGCGAGCACCGCCCCCTTGCCCAGCAGCTTGTAGCGCTGCTCGGCCTTGCCCTGCTGCTGGCTCTTCACGGTTTCAGGGCGCGCCTGCAGGATGTAGAGCTGGCCGTCGGTGCCGTCCTTGCCCCACTCGATGTCCATCGGGCGGCCATAGTGCTCTTCGATGACGAGCGCATACCTGGCGAGCTGCTCGACGTCGGCGTCGCTCAGCGAATAGCGGTTGCGCTGCTCGGCCTTGACGTCGGTGGTCTTCACCAGCTTGCCGGTGGCCTTTTTCTCCTCGGGCGACGCGAACTCCATCTGGATCAGCTTGGAGCCCAGGTTGCGGCGGATCACGGCCTTCTTGCCGGCACGCAGCGTGGGCTTGTGAACATAGAACTCGTCGGGGTTCACGGCGCCCTGCACCACCGTTTCGCCGAGGCCGTAGCTGGAGGTGATGAACACCACGTCCTCGAAGCCCGACTCGGTGTCGATGGTGAACATCACACCGGCCGCGCCGAGGTCGGAACGGACCATGCGCTGCACGCCCGCCGAGAGCGCCACCACGTCGTGCGCGAAGCCCTTGTGCACGCGGTAGCTGATGGCGCGGTCGTTGTAGAGGGAGGCGAACACCTCCTTCATCTTGTGCAGCACGTCGTCGATGCCGACCACGTTGAGGAAGGTTTCCTGCTGGCCCGCGAACGAGGCGTCGGGCAGGTCTTCGGCCGTGGCCGAGGAGCGCACGGCGAACGAGGCGGCGGGGTTGCCGGCGCTCAGTTCCGCAAACGCATCGGCAATGGCTTTCTGCAGATCGGCCGGAAAGGGCTGGGCCTCGACCATGGCGCGGATCTCGGCGCCGGCCACGGCCAGCGCCCGCACGTCTTCGGTGTCCAGTGCGGCGAGCCGCTTGCTGATCTTGTCGGCCAGGCCGTCGTGGGCCAGGAACTGGCGGAACGCATGCGCCGTGGTCGCAAAGCCCGTGGGCACCCGCACGCCCTGCGGCAGCTGCGAGATCATTTCGCCGAGGCTGGCGTTCTTGCCGCCGACCGACTCGACGTCGGTCATCCTCAGGTTTTCAAACGGTACGACCAGGGCGGTCGCGTCGAAAAGTGCAGACATGGGAAAGCTCCAGAAGTTGAAACCGGTGCTGCATGCAGACGGCGCGGCACGATCGTTGTCGTTGCTCTGGGTGCGGGCGCGGTGTGCATGGAAAGAATTGGGGGTGGGAAAGCGGATTCCCGATAATGGCCCGGATTGTAGGCGTGGCGAGATTGCACGCGCCGCAGGACAAGGCCGCAAGAGCAACACCATGCATACACGCACCGTTTTCTTCATTTCCGATGGCACCGGCATCACCGCCGAAACATTCGGTAACGCCGTGCTGGCCCAGTTCGAGATGAAGCCGCGCCACGTGCGGCTGCCTTTCACCGACACGGTCGACAAGGCGCACCAGGCGGTGCGGCAGATCAACCACACGGCCGAACTGGAGGGCGTGCGCCCCATCGTCTTCACGACGCTGGCGAACATGGAGGTGCTGGAGGTGATCGAAACCGGCTGCAAGGGCATGCTGCTCGACATGTTCGGCACCTTCGTGCGGCCGCTGGAGATCGAGCTGGCGGTGAAGTCGAACCACCGCATCGGCCGCTTCAGCGACGTCAGCAAGAGCAAGGAATACGACGCCCGCATTGCGGCCATCGACTTCAGCCTGGCCCACGACGACGGCCAGAGCAACCGGGACCTCGAGGGCGCCGACGTGATCCTGGTGGGCGTGAGCCGCAGCGGCAAGACGCCGACCTCTCTCTACCTGGCGATGCAGCACGGCCTGAAGGCGGCCAACTACCCGCTGATTCCGGAAGACTTCGAGCGCCGCCAGCTGCCGCCAGCGCTGATGCCCCACCGCAAGAAGATCTTCGGCCTCACGATCCAGCCCGAGCGCCTGAGCCAGATCCGCAACGAGCGCCGGCCGGATTCGCGCTACGCCAGCCTCGAGAACTGCCGCAACGAGGTGAGCGAAGCCGAAGCCATGATGCGCCGCGCCGGCATCCGGTGGCTTTCGACGACGACCAAGTCGATCGAGGAAATTGCCACCACCATCCTGCAGGAACTGAAGCCCGAGCGGCTGGTTTACTGAGCCAGCCGCTCGGCCAGGCCGCCGCAGGCGCCGTTCAGGCGGCCGCCTGCTCGGCCGGGGCCGAGGTCCGGATCAGGTGATCGAAGGCACCGAGCGCCGCCTTCGCCCCGTCGCCGGCCGCGATGATGATCTGCTTGAACGGCACGGTCGTCACGTCGCCCGCGGCGAACACGCCCGGCACCGAGGTCTGGCCCCTGGCGTCGACCACGATCTCGCCGTGCTTGGTCAGCTCGACCACGCCCTTGAGCCAGTCGGTGTTGGGCACCAGGCCGATCTGGATGAACACGCCTTCGAGTTCGACCTTCTTCAGCTCGCCCGTCGCGCGGTCCTTGTAGACCAGGCCGTTGACCTTCTGGTCGCCGGTGATCTCGGTGGTCTGCGCGTTGGTGAACACGTCGACGTTCTTCAGGCTCTTGAGCTTTCGCTGCAGCACGGCGTCGGCGCGCAGTTGCGTGTCGAACTCGATCAGCGTGACGTGGCCAACGATGCCGGCCAGGTCGATGGCCGCTTCGACGCCCGAATTGCCGCCGCCGATCACGGCCACGCGCTTGCCCTTGAACAACGGGCCGTCGCAATGCGGGCAGTAGGCCACGCCCTTGTTCTTGAACTCGTGCTCGCCGGGCACGTTGATGTTGCGCCAGCGCGCACCGGTCGAGATGATGATCGACTTGCTCTTGAGTGAAGCGCCGCTCTCGAGCTGGACCTCGATCAGGTCCTTGCCCGGAACCAGCGCCTTGGCGCGCTGCAGGTTCATGATGTCGACGTCGTAGTCGCGCACATGCTCTTCAAGGGCGTGGGCGAACTTCGGTCCTTCGGTTTCCTTGATCGAGATGAAGTTCTCGATGCCCAGCGTGTCGAGCACCTGGCCGCCGAAGCGCTCCGACGCCACGCCCGTGCGGATGCCCTTGCGCGCCGCATACACGGCCGCCGCCGCGCCGGCCGGGCCACCGCCGACGATCAGCACGTCGAACGGGTCCTTGGCGGCGATCTTCTTTGCCTCGCGCTCGACGCCGCTGGTGTCGATCTTCGCGAGGATCTCTTCCAGGCTCATGCGCCCCTGGCCGAACTCGGTGCCGTTCAGGAACACGGTGGGCACCGCCATCACCTGGCGCTCCTTGACCTCTTCCTGGAAGGTACCGCCCTCGATCATCGTGGTGCGGATGCGCGGGTTCTGGATGGCCATCAGGTTCAGAGCCTGGACCACGTCGGGGCAGTTGTGGCAGGTGAGCGAAACGTAGATCTCGAACTCGAAGTCGCCGTCGAGCGCGCGGATCTGGTCGAGCACCGCCTGCTCGACCTTCGGCGGATAGCCGCCGATCTGCAGCAGCGCAAGGATCAGCGAGGTGAATTCATGGCCCATCGGCAGGCCGGCAAAGCGCGGGCCATGGTTCTCGCTCGGGCGGTTGACCGAGAAAGAAGGCTTGCGATGGTTGTCGTCGCGGCTTTCGGTCAACTTGACCAGCGGCGACGCTTCTGCGACGTCCTTCAGCAGCGACAGCATTTCGCCCGAGGCCTTGCTGTCGTCGAGCGAGGCGACGATCTCGATCGGCTGCGTGGCGCGCTCGAGGTAACTCTTCAATTGGGCTTTGGTGCTGGCGTCGAGCATGACGGACTCTCTTTCGATAACTGAAAACTATCAACTGGGGACAAAAAAGCCCGGGGCCTCGTGAGCGCCCGGGCTTTCGCGCGGGAAGCTTAGATCTTGCCGACGAGGTCGAACGACGGTGCGATGGTCTTGTCGCCCTCATTCCACTTGGCCGGGCAGACTTCGTTCGGGTGGGCGGCGGTGTAGACCGCTGCCTTCAGCTTGCGCAGGGTCTCCTTGACGTCGCGGGCGATTTCGTTGGAGTGCACTTCGGCGGTCTTGATGATGCCTTCGGGGTTGATCACGAAGGTGCCGCGCAGTGCCAAGCCTTCTTCGGGGATGTGCACGCCGAACGCGTTGGTCAGCGTGTGGGTCGGGTCGCCCACCAGGGGGAACTTGGCCTTGCCGACGGCGGGCGACGTGTCGTGCCAGACCTTGTGCGAGAAGTGCGTGTCGGTGGTCACGATGTAGACCTCGGCACCCAGCTTCTGGAACTCGGGGTAGTTGTCGGCCGCGTCTTCGACTTCGGTCGGGCAGTTGAAGGTGAAGGCCGCCGGCATGAAGATCAGCACGGACCATTTGCCCTTGAGCGTCTCGTCGGACACATCGATGAACTTGCCGTTGAGGTAGGCCTGGGTCTTGAAGGGTTGGACTTGGGTGTTGATCAGGGACATGGTGATTCCTTGGATGCTGCGGGTGGACAAAAATAAGTGCGAGCCATGAGTATAGCTACCAAATAGGACAAATTCATAGTAAAGAGCTATCGACCACATCGCTGAGGCCTATGAAAGACAAAGGGCCGTCGCCCTCGCCTCCTGCTCGAATACGAACGTGTATCACCATCAAACGCATGCAGACCGGCGCAGCATGGGATTGCTTGCAAGAGCTCGCTCGCCCCTCTCACAATCCCTGCTTTCAGAACAAGGAAAACAATCATGAAGGGCGACCCCAAGGTCATCGAACATCTGCAGGCGCAGCTCAAGAACGAGCTCACCGCCATCAACCAGTACTTCCTCCACTACCGCATGCTCAAGCACTGGGGCCTGGACAAGCTGGCCAAGAAGGAATACGAGGAATCGATCGGCGAAATGAAGCACGCCGACAAGCTGATGGACCGCATCTTCATGCTCGACGGCCTGCCGAACCTGCAGGACCTGGGCAAGCTGAACATCGGCGAAGACGTGCCCGAACTGCTGAGCTGCGACCTGGGCGCCGAAACCGGCGCGCAAGCCACGATCAAGGATGGCATCGCCTACTGCGAGACGGTGCGCGACTACGTTTCGCGCGACCTGTTGCAGGAAATCCTGGACGACACGGAAGAGCACATCGACTTCCTCGAAACCCAGATCGACCTGATCGACAAGGTCGGCGTGCAGAACTATCTGCAGTCGCAGATGGGCGAAGTCAGCTGATCGGACCGAACCGGGGCGACGTTCTCAGTCGACGTCACCCGGTTCCTGCGGGCGCCGGCGCCCGCTGATCATGGCGGCAGGTTTGCCCTGTGCCGCCAGTTCGCGAAAACAACACCGGCCAGATACAGGGCGATCAGCGCCACCAGTGTCCAGGCCAAGCTGCGGTGGATCCATCCCACCGACGCCAATCCCAGAACATGTCGAGCGAGCACATCCAGCCACCCAGCGGGTTGTGGCCCGGATGGCGCTTTCGCGCCCGAGCTTTTCCCGAAAATCAGTACGGAAGACCTCCTGCGGGGATAGTTATTGAAAATGCGAGAGATTCGTATTTATAATCGGCTCGTACCCAACCAGCCAGCCAACTGCCGCTTTCACCACCATGATCGTTTGCGTCTGCCGCCGAGTCTCCGACCGCGAAATCGCACGTCACGTGCGGGCGGGCATGACCTTCGACGAAGTCCAGTTCGAACTTGGCGTGGCCACCCAATGTGGCCAGTGTGAAGGCTGTGCGCGCGATATCGTCGCGCAGTGCAGCGCCTCTCACCCGGTCGCCGCGTTGAACCGCGAATCGGGAACGAGTGCGATCCAGCTTGCCACCTCCATCTCGGAAAGCAAGGCATGGAACTCTTCTCGGCACTCGGCGGCAGCCTGATACTCGTTGCAGGCTCGGTCTGGTGGATCTTTCGTAAGTAAACAGTAGTCGTAGCGGTTTTGCTGCAATCGAGGCACGCTCCGTGGGTGCCCGCATTCGAATTGGTTGATCGTGTCTGACCGCTTTGCCCCCCCTCCTTCCGTTCTGGGCCTCTCGCGCAATGCACTCATTGCCGGGGGCGTGATCCTGTTTCATGCAGCCGCGCTGTGGGCGCTGCAAAGCGGCCTGCTGCGCCGCGCTGCCGAAGTGGTGATCCCCGTCGAAATCCTGAGCCAGTTCGTCGAGCCGCCCAAGCCGGCCGAGCCGCCGCCTCCTCCCCCACCGCCACCTCCGCAGCGCAAGCCCGAGGCCGTCAAGCCCCCGCCTCGCCCGGTGGCCATCCGCGAACCGAAGCCGACACCGGCGCCCAGCGCGCCGGTCGGCGTGCCCGAGCCTCCACCCGCCGCGCCCGTCGCGGAAGCTCCCGCTCCCACGCCGCCCGCTCCCCCGGCCCCGCCGCCGGCGCCGCCCGCACCACGGACGATCGAAATCTCGGAAGGCCAGACGCGGTACGTCAGGGAGCCCAGGCTCGTGTATCCCAGCATGAGCAGGCGCCTGGGCGAGTCGGGTACCACCGTCGTCTCGATCTATTTCGACAGCGAAGGCTTTGCCAAGCGCGTCGAACTCTTCAAGTCCAGCGGATTCGAACGCCTGGACGAAGCCGCGCTCAGCGCCGCCCGCACCGCCCAGGTCACGCCCTTCAGGCAAACGGGAGGCAACGCACAGACCACCTACCTGCTGCGGGCTCCCTTCTCATTCAAACTGAACTAATTTTTCTCTGGAGCAACTTCGTATGGATTCCCAATTCGGCTTGATGAACGTCTGGAACCAGGGCGATTTCGTCACCAAGGCCGTCGCGCTGCTGTTGATCGGCATGTCGCTTGCGTCGTGGATCGTGATCATCATCAAGGCGCTCGACGTCATCAAGTACAAGCGTCTTGCCAGCCATTCGCAGGACTTCTGGCACAGCGAGGACTTCGCAACCGCCCTCAACAAGCTCGGCAAGGACGACAGCAACCCCTTCCGCGCGCTCGCGCTCGAAGGCCGCGAAGCGGCTGCGCACCATCGCAACACGAAGGCCCATCTGCACGATGCACTGGACGTGAGCGACTGGATCACGCGCTCGCTGCGCAACGGCATCGATGCGTTCACTGCGCGCCTTCAAACCGGCCTCGCCATCCTGGCATCGGTCGGTTCGACGGCGCCGTTCATCGGCCTGTTCGGCACGGTTTGGGGCATCTATCACGCGCTCATGAGCATCGGATCGGCCGGCCAGGCCACCATCGACAAGGTGGCGGGCCCCATCGGCGAAGCACTGATCATGACGGCATTGGGCCTTGCGGTGGCCATTCCGGCGGTGCTGGGCTACAACGCACTGGTGCGCGGCAACAAGTTTGTTCTCACCAAGCTCAACAGCTTTGCCCATGACCTGCACGCCTACTTCGTGACGGGCGCGCGCGTGCAAAGCGGCGGCAGCGACGCCATCGTGGTTCCGCTCAAGAAGGGCTGAGATCATGGCTTTCGGAACCCAGGACGAACCCGATGAGGTGATGAACGAGATCAACATGACGCCGCTGGTCGACGTCATGCTGGTGCTCCTGATCATCTTCATCATCACGGTGCCGGTGATGAAACACGCAGTCAACATCGACCTGCCCCGCGCCACCAGCGAACCCGAGCAGGCCAAGCCGGAGAACATCCTGTTCAGCATTTCTGCCCAGGGCGACTACTACTGGAACGAGCAGAAGATCGACGACGCCGATCTGCCCGGCCGACTCGCCGCCGAAGCCGCCAAGAACCCGCAGCCCGAGCTGCACATCCGCGGCGACAAGGAAGTGCGCTACGAGCGCGTGGCCAAGGCGATGTCGGCAGCCCGCGAGGCAGGGGTGCGCAAGATCGGCTTCATTACCGAGCCCGACGCGAAGTAAGCCACTGAATGGTCCTAAAAAAAGTTGATCGCGGCGATTGACTTTTTATTGCGAATCATTATCATTCACGCATCGCTTCGATAAGGGAATTTCAGATGCAAGCCAAACCGAACGCCTTTTCTGTTCTGAGCCATCCTTCGCTCGACCAATCGGGTGGCGGACATGCGTCCATCCAGGCACCGCGCCCGGCGCCGATGGTCGAAAGCACGGAGCTTCTCAAGGGAAGCAAGACCGTGGGCATCATGCACAACGGTTCCCTCTATCGGCTCCAGGCCACCAAACTCGGCAAGCTGATTCTTACCAAATAAGCCGTCAGCCCGCCCTTCGCGCAAGTTTCATCGTGGGGCGACTTGAGGAGATTCATCTCCGAGGGTCGTTTTTTGCTAGCCAACGGTTCGCCGACTAGCCAAGCTTTTTTTCACGCTGGATATCCAACAAAAACGCCGACTCGAAGTCGGCGTTTTGCTTTGGTGCTTCGAATAATGCTCAAAGACCGAGGGCTGCAATGCCTGCCTTGGCAATCTGGGCATCTTCGTTCGACTTCACGCCGCTCACGCCGACGGCGCCGATCACCTGGCCGTCCTTCACGATGGGCACGCCGCCCTCCAGCAGGCCCTGTACGGCGGGCGCCGTGAGAAACGCGCTGCGGCCACCGTTGATGATGTCCTCGTAGACCTTGCTCTCGCGGCGTCCCATGGCTGCGGTGTGCGCCTTCGCAGGCGCGATGTGGGACGACAGTGCCGCGGCGCCATCGAGGCGCTGGAGCCACAGCAGGTTGCCGGCATCGTCGGAGATGGCAATGGTCACCGCCCAGTTGTTCTTGAGGGCTTCGGCTTCGGCAGCGGCGGCAATGGCCTTGACATCGGCGAGTTCGAGGAAGGGCTTGGTCTTCATGTTGAGAATCAGGTTGCGTAAAACCCGACAGCATAACGGCCAACCGGCCCGGGACCGCCGCGGCGCTTAGGACCATCGTCCATACGGTCTTTGTGCCGCCCCCCTCTTGCAGACCCCTAGAATGCGCCCAACTGCATCATTGCAGCAACCAAAGGAGCTACGGCCATGAACGACCGCGTTACCACCCTCGACACTTCCGCCGGCTACGGCCAGGCGCTGCCGCAGGCTGAGCGCCAACGCGTCCTGCGCAACACCTATTGGCTGCTCGCGCTGAGCCTGCTGCCTACCGTGCTGGGCGCCTGGATCGGCGTCGCCACCGGCATTACCAGTTCGCTCACGGGTGGGCTGGGCCTCATCGTCTTTCTCGGCGGCGCTTTCGGCTTCATGTTCGCCATCGAGAAAACCAAGAATTCGGCCGCCGGCGTGCCGGTGCTGCTGGCCTTCACCTTCTTCATGGGCCTGATGCTGTCGCGGCTGATCGCGATGGTGCTGGGCTTCAAGAACGGTTCCGAGCTCATCATGACCGCGTTCGGCGGCACCGCCGGCGTTTTCTTCGTGATGGCTTCGCTGGCCACGGTGATCAAGCGCGACCTGTCGGGCATGGGCAAGTGGCTCTTCGTCGGCGCCATGGTGCTGATGGTGGGTGCCATCATCAACGTCTTCGTCGGCTCGAGCGCCGGCATGATGGCCATCTCGGTGGCAGCCATCGGCATCTTCTCGGCCTTCATGCTGTATGACCTGAAGCAGATCATGGATGGCGGCGAAACCAACTACATCAGTGCCACGCTCGCGCTTTACCTGGACCTTTTCAACGTGTTCCAGAGCCTGCTGGCCCTGCTGGGGCTCGCCGGCGGCGAACGCGACTGAGCGAACAACGCACGAGGCGCCGCATGCGCCAATGAAAAAAGGGCCCGGCGGGCCCTTTTTTCATGCCAGATCGAACACAGCAATCGACTCGACGTGCGCCGTGTGCGGGAACATGTTGATCACCCCCGCGAACGTGCAGCGGTAGCCGGCCTGGTGCACCAGCAGGCCGGCGTCCCGTGCCAGGGTGGACGGATTGCAGCTCACGTAGACGATGCGCCTGGGCGGTGTCCAGCCATCGGTTCGCAGTTCGGGCTGCAGGTGCAGGTCGGCCATGGCCTTGGCCAGCGCGAAGGCGCCCTCGCGCGGCGGGTCGACCAGCCACTTGTCGGCACTGCCATCGGCCACCAGCATGGCGGGAGTCATTTCGAAGAGGTTGCGGGCCACGAACCGGGTTGCCGACAGCGCCCGCCTGGCGGAGGTGGCGGGCTGGTTCTTCCTGAAGTTGTCGCTCGCGCGCGCGACCAGGGTGTCGCTGCCCTCGATGCCCAGGACCTCGCGCGCACGGCTGGCCAGCGGCAGGGTGAAGTTGCCGAGGCCGCAGAACCAGTCGATCACGCGCTCGTCGGCCTGCACGTCGAGCAGGCGCAGCGCCTTTCCCACCAGGGCACGGTTGATGTGCGGATTGACCTGCGTGAAATCTGTGGGCTTGAACGGCATCGTCACACCGAACTGGGGCAGCTCGTAGGACAGCGTCATGCCGCCCTCCTCCAGCAGCTTCACCGTGTCCGGCCCCTTGGCCTGCAGCCACCACTGGACGCCGGCGTTCTGCGCCGCGAAGGCCTTCAGGCGGCCGACGTCCGCATTGGAGAGCGGCTCCAGGTGCCTCAGCACCAAAGCGATCGTGCCGAGCGAGGTGGTACCGGGCGCATCCCCGCAGGCGAGTTCGATCTGCGGGCAGGTTTCGCGGGCGTCCAGCGAACCGATCAAGGCGCGCAGCGGCATCAGCATGTCGCTGACCTGCTTCGGCAGCACCGGACAGACCTGCATGTCGGCGAGATACCGGCTCTTGCGCTCGTGAAAGCCGATCAGCACAGTGCCCTTCTTGACCACATGGCGCACCGAGAGCCGGGCGCGGTAGCGGTAGTGCCAGGCCGGCCCTTCCAGCGGCCGCAGCACGTTTTCGGGCCGCACCTTGCCAAGGTGCCACAGGTTGTCCTCGAGGGCGCGCTGTTTCACCGCAACCTGCGCCGCCTCGTCCAGATGCTGCATCTTGCAGCCGCCGCACGCACCGGTGTGCAAACCGAAATGCGGGCAGCCAGGCCGCACCCGCTGCGACGATTCGCGCCGGATGGCCGTGACCGTGCCCTGCTCCCAGTTGTTCTTGCGGCGATGAACGTTGAATTGCACTTCCTCGAAAGGCAAGGCGCCCTCGATGAACACGACCATGCCTTCGGCGTTGTGCGCAACGCCTTGCGCGTCGAGGTCGAGCGACTCGACCTTGAGCCATTCGCCCGCCGCGGTTGCCGGGGTTTTCGCGGGGACTTTCTTTTCTTCGTTGGATTCCGTCATTCCCCGATTGTCTCAGCGCCGGCCCGGCCCTTCGCGGCCACGGCAGAGCCCTGCTAGAACAGGGCGTCGCGCCCCACGCCGGAACGGATCAGCTGGCGCCGCATCTTGGCCAGCGCCTCGTTCTGGATCTGCCTCACGCGCTCGCGCGTCAGCCCGAGGCGCACGCTCAGCACCTCGAGCGTCTCGGGCTCGCGGTCGTGCAGGCCGTAGCGGCCCTCCAGCACCTCGCGCTCACGCGCATCGAGTGCGTGGACCCATTGATCGAGCAAGCGCGCGACCTCGTGGGTGTGTGTGACGTCGGTCGGATCGCCTTGGCCATCCTCGGACGCCACGATGTCGGCCAGGGTGAAGCCTTCATCTCCGTGCGCATCGCCGGCATCGAGCGAACGCGGCGCCTCGGCCAACGCCAGCAGTTCCGCGACCGCCTGCACGTCCAGTCCCAGAAATGCCGCGACATCCTCCACGCGCACGCCATCGGGCCGATGCGCCAGGAACTCGGCATCGCCTTCAAGCGTGCGGCGGGCCCGCAGCACCTGCTGCAGTTCGCGCACCACATGCACCGGCAGGCGGATCGCACGGGCCTGGGTCATCACTGCGCGCTCGACCGACTGGCGAATCCACCAGGTCGCATAGGTGGAAAAGCGAAAGCCCCGTTCGGGTTCGAACTTGGTGATGGCGTGCATCAGGCCGAGATTGCCTTCCTCGATGAGATCGGAAAGCGGCACGCCCCGGCCCAGATAGGCCTTGGCGATGTTCACAACCAGCCTCAGGTTGTGCTCGATCATCGATTGCCGCGCTGCAAAATTGCCGGCGCGCGCGGCGCATGCGGTCTGGTATTCCTCTTCAGGCGTGAAGAGTTCGGTACGCCGCACCTGGCGCAGGTAGATCGTCAGGGCATCGGCGCCCTCGCCGCCAGGCGAATCGGTTGCGGCAATCAGATCTGCAGCAAGTGCAGCAGGCTTCTCAGGCGACCCTCGTTGGCCGTTCTCTACTGTCCTGCCCCGGCCCACCGGACGACGCACGGGCAGTGCGCGACGGGGGCTGGAAGCGGCCATGGCATCACCGGCTCGGCAAGTAGCGCGCCGGATCGACGGGCTTGCCCTGGCGGCGGATTTCGAAATGCAGCTTGACGCGGTCGGCGTCGCTGTTGCCCATCTCGGCGATCTTCTGACCCTTTTGCACCGACTGGTCTTCCTTCACGAGCAGCGTCTGGTTGTGCGCGTAGGCCGTGAGGTAGGTGTTGTTGTGCTTCAGGATGATCAGGTTGCCATAGCCGCGCAAACCTGCGCCGGCATAGACTACCCGGCCGTCGGCGGCTGCGAGGACGGCGTCGCCCGCCTTGCCGCCGATGTCGAAGCCCTTGTTCTTGGCGTCGTCGAACCCCGCGAGCAGCGTGCCGTGCGCAGGCCAGATCCAGCCGAGGTCTTCGTCGCCCGAGCTTGCTGCCGGCGCCGACGGCGACGCCGTGACCGGTGGCTTGCCGACCGCCGTGCTGGCAGGCGCCGCAGGCACCACCGCCGACGGCGGCGTGACAGGCTTGGTCACCACGCCCTCGGAAGAAGGAGCAGGCGCGGTTGCGACGACGGTGGCCGGCCCCACGGGCGGCACCACGCGCAGCACCTGGCCGACTTCGATCAGGTCGGGATTTTCAAGATTGTTCCAGCGAACGATGTTCTGCCAGCTCTGGCCGGTTTCGTTTCCGATGCGGCGAATCGTGTCGCCGGGCCGCACTGCGTAATAGCCCGGCTTGCCGTAGTTCTCGATGCCTGGAAGCGGCTTGCCCGAAGCGTCGGTGGTGATGAGCGGGCCACCGGGTGCCGCATTGGGCGCACGCGTCATCGTGCCCCGGTCTTCGACCGGTGCCGGCCCTCGCGGTGCGGCGCAGCCCGCGATCACGAGCACAACGGCCAACGTGATACCAGCGCACCAACTCCGATTGCCAAAACCCTGCATTTGTTGTTCCTTCAAGCGATGCCCGATTTTAGGGGGACAAAGTGAACCGCCTCAAGAATGCGGCGCTCGAGTCCACGGGCGGTTTTATCGATGACGACGAGCGCCTGCCCACCGCCTGCCGAGTGCGTGGGCGCCACGATGCGCCCGCCGACGGCGAGTTGTTCGATCCAGGCCTGCGGCACCGCTTCGCCGCCTGCCGCGGCGATGATGCCGGCATAGGGAGCACCCTTGGCATAGCCGACCATGCCGTCGCCCAGCATCAGATGAACCGTGGCCAGCCGGAAGTGCCGCAGGTTGGCGCGCGCGCGCTCGTGCAGCCCGCGCAGGCGCTCGATGCTGTAGACCTCCGTAGCCACGTGGTTCAGTACCGCGGCCTGGTAGCCGCAGCCGGTGCCGATTTCCAGCACACGGCCGAGACGGTCCTGCGGCTTGCCGACCAGTGCGGGCGCGCCCAGCAGGAGCTCGATCATGCGGGCGACCACGCTCGGCTTGGAGATGGTCTGGCCCAGCCCGATGGGCAGGCTCGTGTCTTCATACGCCTGGTTGACAAGCGCGCTGTCGACGAAGCGATGCCGCTCGACCGCGCTCAGCGCGCGGAGCACGCGCGCGTCGGCTATGCCTTGGGCGGCGAGCTTCTGCACCATGCGCGCCCGCACGGCGTCAGAGGCCATCGAAGGCGTGGCCGGCACCATTGGCTTGGCAGGCACGGCGGGCAGGCGCCCGCGCGTGGCGGCCGAGGCGGTGGGTGTAAGGCGAACCGGGAATCCAGGCCGTTGCGTGGCCATGCTCAATTACCGAGACGGGCAACCGTCTCGCGCCATTGGCCCAGGTTGGCATGGTCGGTCAAGTCGATCTGCAGCGGCGTCAATGCAATGTGGCCGGCGGCGGTTGCGTGGAAGTCGGTGCCTTCGCCGCTGTCCTTGGCGCCTCCGGCACCTGCAATCCAGTACATCGTTTCGCCTCGCGGGCTTTCCTGCGTGATGACCTTCTCCGCGGCATGGCGCCGGCCCAGCCGGCAAACCTTGATCGGCTTGAGCTCTTCGAGCGGCCGGTTCGGAACGTTCACATTGAGGAGGAACGCGCCGCCATCCAGCATGCGCTCGCGCTCGATCTGCTGCACCAGCCTCCGGGCCACCTGCGCGGCCGCATCGACGTGCGCCCAGCCCTTCTCGATCTGCGAGAACGCGATGGCCGGGATGCCGAACAGATAGGCCTCCATGGCGGCACCCACGGTGCCGGAGTAGATGGTGTCGTCGCCCATGTTGGCGCCGTTGTTGATGCCGGAAACCACCAGGTCGGGCCGGTAGTCGAGCAGCCCCTTGAGCGCGATGTGAACGCAATCGGCCGGCGTGCCCGTCACATAGCGAAAACCGTTGTGCGCCTTGTGCACGTAGAGCGGCGCCGCCAGCGTGAGGGCATTCGACTTGGCGCTGTTGTTGTGCTCGGGTGCAACCACCTCGACGTCCGCGATGTCCTTCAATGCGTCGTGCAATGCGACGATGCCCGGCGCCTGAAAACCATCGTCGTTGGAAATAAGTATCTTCATGGTGCTTTTCAGTGTCCGGATTGTAGGCGCCGCGTGCGTCGCAGCAGGGACAAGGGCGCCCTGCCGCGCCCCCTATCATCGCCTCGCATCCATTGCCCACACACGACTGATTCAAAGGAGACCCGAGCATGCACGCATGGCTTTGCGAAAACCCCACCGGCGTCGATGCGCTGACCTGGAAGGAACTGCCGACGCCGGCGCCGGGTCCGGGCCAGGTGCTGATCGAGATCAGGGCAGCCAGCCTCAACTTTCCCGATCTGCTGATCGTGCAGAACAAATACCAGATCAAGCCGCCGCTGCCGTTCGTGCCCGGTTCGGAATACGCCGGCATCGTCCAGTCGGTGGGCGAAGGCGTCACCCACCTGAAGGTCGGACAGAACGTGGCGTGCCTGTCGGGCACGGGCGGGTTCGCAACCCACACGCTGGCACCGGCGGCGCTGTGCATGCCGCTGCCCGAAGGCTTCGGCCATGTCGACGCGGCGGCGTTCATCATGATCTATGCCACCTCGTGGCATGCACTGATGGATCGCGCACAGCTCAAGCCCGGTGAAACCGTGCTCGTGCTCGGTGCAGCGGGCGGCGTGGGCACAGCCGCCATACAAATCGCAAAGGCAGCGGGCGCAAAAGTGATTGCAGCGGCCTCTACCGACGAGAAATGCGAACTCTGCCGCTCCATTGGCGCCGACGCCACGATCAACTACACGACGCATGCGCTTCCGGGCGGCTTTCGCGATGCCATCAAGGCCGCGACCGACGGCAAAGGCCCCGATGTCATTTACGACCCGGTGGGCGGTGATTTCGCCGAGCCTGCATTTCGCTCGATTGCCTGGCGCGGGCGCTATTTGGTGGTCGGCTTTGCCTCGGGGCCGATTCCGTCGCTGCCATTGAACCTGACGCTGCTGAAAGGCGCGTCCCTGGTCGGCGTGTTCTGGGGCGATTTCGCCAAGCGCGAGCCCAAGGCCAATGCACAAATGATGGCCGAATTGGCGCACTGGTACGGACAAGGAAAGATCAAGCCCGTGATCGACAGCACGATGCAGATGTCACAATTGAAAGCTGCCTATGCCCACATGGGATCGCGCGGCGTCAAAGGAAAACTCGTGATGGTGAACTGAGCGCTGCGGGTTTGTCCGGGTTTCGCACCCAATAAAAAAGCCCGCATCCGCGGGCTTTTTTTATTGGCGTGTGGCCTTCTCGGGCGCCTACTTGATCTCGAACTCGGAAAGCGACTTGCCCGCGGCCAGTGCCTCGGTCACCCAGCGTGGCTTGCGGCCGCGGCCGCCAGACCAGGTCTCGCCAGTCGGACCACGGTATTTGGCTGCTGCTTTGACCGCGGGAACCCCTGCACTGCGCTTAACCGAGCCGCCGCGTGCACTGAGTTTCAGGTCCGACGCGGTCAGGCCGTATTCAGCGATCTTCCGGCGCACATCTTCAATCACGCCCGCGCGCTCTTGGTTGCGAAGGTCTTCGGCCTGCTTGCGCAATTGCGCAATCTGCTCGTCGTACTTCTTGATCTGGGAATTGATATCGGCAAGGGTCGAAGCCATTGTTGGACTCCTGAAAATTGGAAACGGGGCGGATTTTAATTCAATTCCAATTTATTACAAGCGGGCGGTCGCGGGAAAATTGAGGGCCCTGCGCCAGGTTTGCGGCAGCGCACAATGCAGCGCGCACCGGTTTGGGCGCTTTTTATCAAACCAAAGGAAGAGCGCTGCGCCGGCCGCGGGAGCCGGAAATGACAACGCCGGGACTGGCCCGGCGTTGTGTTCCCGTGGACGCTATTGCGCAATAGCAGTCGGGAAAGGTATTTTTGGGGTGGCTGATGGGACTCGAACCCACGACGACCAGAATCACAATCTGGGACTCTACCAGCTGAGCTACAGCCACCGCAGAGCCTTCAATTGTAGCGGCAAAAACCCCGGTTTTCGCCACGGGTGCATGCGAACTGGCCTGAAATTCTTCTCAACCCGTGGCGAGGGGCCCTGCCGGGGCCGTCTTCTTGATCTTGATCGAGCCGTCCGGCCTTTCGCAGATGCCGATCAGCAGGCCGCTCGCGAGCGCGTGCTCCCGCAGGGCGTCGAACACCTCGTCCCGCCCTGGCGCGGCGGAAAACGCGGGCGTGTCATCGAGCGCAAACAGCTGAAAGGCGTAGCGGTGAGCGCCGTGTCCCGGAGGCGGATCGGGGGGCAGCCAAGCGACCTGCAGCCCGGAGTTGCGCCCCACGCGCATACCGGCAGCGCCGGCATTGTCCCGACTCGGTATGGCTGCCTCGTCGAGCTTGCCCTCGTTCGGCCGCAGGCCGACGACGATTGCATGCACGAGCGGATTCGGCGTCGGCGAATCGGCATCTTCGACCACCAGCACCAACGATTCGGTGCCCGCCGGAAGCTCGGCCCATTGCAGCGGCGGCGACAGGCCCTCGCCATCGGCCGTATAGCGCGACGGCAAGGGTGCGTGGTCCGCGAACGCAACGCTGCTCAAGGCGATCGACGCCATGCCCTGCCGCATGCCCAGCGTATTGAAGACGATCTTGTCCAAGCCCGCGCGCATCCCCTGCAGCGCGTGGCCGATGACTTCAGGCAGTTTTTCCAGCATGGCTCCGGTATAGCGCTGCACCGCGAAATACCCTGTAGGACACAACAGCAACCACGACATGGCCGTCTGCGCCAAAGTTCTCGGACTCGGGCCGCATGTGAATTCAGCCGGCTTCGGCTATGGCGTTGCTCCGCTATCATGAGCGCCGCTTGCTTCGACGGTTCGCGCTTTTCGCCGCGACCGCCACTTTCCAATTCACCGCCAAAGGAATTTCTTCATGAGCATCGTCTGGACCATCCTGATCGGGTTCATCGTGGGTCTCGTGGCGCGGGCCGTCAAGCCAGGCGACGATTCCGCCGGCTTCATCGTGACCACGCTGATCGGCGTGGCGGGTTCCTTGATCGTGACCTATGTCGGCCAGGCACTCGGCTGGTATACGGCGGGCCAGGGTGCGGGCTTCATCGCCTCGGTGCTGGGCGCGATCGTGCTGCTGATCCTGTACGGCCTGATCAAGCGCAAGAGCTGATCCGGCCGGCAGTGCGGATCGATGCCGCGCAAACCACGGGCGAGGCACCACGTCTACGTGGTCGAACTCGATGACCGCGTCTGGAATCATGGCCGGTTCAGGCGCGCCAATCCCGGCTACCAGCTCGGCAAGCCCTTTGTCTACGTCGGAATGACCGGGCTCGACCCCGACATCCGTTTCGACAAGCACAAGGCCGGCATCCAGGCCAACAGCTTCGTTCAGGCCTTCGGCCTCAGGCTGCTGCCCGCCCTCTACGAACGCTACAACCCGATGAGCTACGAGGATGCGCGCTCGATGGAGGTCGAGCTCGGCATCGCGCTGCGCCAGAGCGGCTACGGTGTCTGGCAGGCCTGAGGCCGATAGCTCCCCTGGGCCGAGGCCTCAGGCGTAGGTGATCCAGTTCTCGTAAGCCGCAGCGTCCAGGTGCGGCAGCGTGTTGTATGTGACAAGCATGTGCCGCTTGGGCGTGAAGGCAAACTCCGTTACCGCGGTGTTCCGGATGCGCAGATTCAGTTCGATCGTCGTTTCGGGGCTCGTGCCCAGCACATGGCCGACCGCCGTGCTGATAGGTCCGCCGCTCGACACCACCAGCACCTTGGCGCCGTGGTGGCGGTCGCGCACATGGTCGAGGGCCGTCGTCACGCCCGCCAGGAAGTCGACATAGCTCGGCATGCCGACGGGCTGCGTCCGGCCCTGCATCCAGGCGCCGAGGCCATCGCGCAAGAGGCGGAAGTGGTGCCGGTACATCTCCGGCGAATCGGGCTTTTCGAGCTTGCCCTCGTGGATAGTGGCAATGACCGCTTCGCTGTCGTACTCGTTGAGCCCGGGCCACGGGAGCACATCGTCGCGCTTCAGCGCGAGCCCCTCGGCAATGCCTTCCCAGGTCTGGCGATGGCGCTTCAGGGTGCCGGTGATCACGGCATCGAAATGCATGCCGCGCTCCCTCCAGTACTCGCCGAGGCGCACGGACTGCCTGTGCCCGAGCTCGCTCAGGTTGTCATAGTCGGCAGCGCCGAAACTGGCCTGGCCGTGGCGCACGAGATAGAGGGTTCCCATGCATGGGATTCTGGCGACAAGCGCATCCTGCGCTTGTCCCACGTGCGACGAAACGCGCGGTCGGGTGCTGGCCGCTGACCCGGACGCGACACGGCGTGCATCACGCCCGGTTCAGCAGGCCCAGGTCAACGGGCCACAGGCAGCGTCTCCGCCGGCTTCGGCACCAGGATCTCCGCCTTGAAGCGTTCCTTCAGCAGGTTGTAGTACGCAACTTCTTCCGCTGCGGTCACCGACTGGCCGACCTGCGCGTTCTCCTGCTGCGCTTGCTCAGGCGCCGACGGCGTGCGCGGAACGACCTTGGTCACGCGAACCACCGCGTAGCCTTGCGTGCCCAGGTCCACGCCCATCAGCGCGGGCAGCTTGGACGCGTCGGCGCGCAGCGCCGCATCGATGACGGCAATGGGCTGGGCCTGCACCTCGCGGCGCGAAACCGTGACCGGCGCGCCAAAGGTGGCGCCGTCGGCCTTCGCGGTCCAGGCGGCAAGCTTGGCTTCGCCCTCGGCCTTGGCCATCACCGCGGCACGCTCGGTGACGAGTTGCGCGCGGATCTTTTCCTTGACTTCGGCCAGGGGCACCGGATGCGCGGGCGTGTACTGGGTCACGCGGCCCGCCGCGAGCTGGTTGGAACCGACGTCGATGGCTTCGGTGTTCTGCTTGCGGTTCAGCGAATCGGCCGCGAACAGCGCGCTCAGGAAATTGCGGTTCGCCAGCACGCCGGTGGCGCCCGGTGCCGGGGTGCGCACCACGTTGCTCGCCGTCTGGATCGTGAGCTTCAGCTTTTCTGCCGCGGGCCTGAGGCTGTCGGGCTGCTGGTAGACCGCATCGGTGAAGGTTTCCGCGGCCTTCGCGAATTCCTGCGTTGCCTGCTGCGCGCGAACTTCATTCTCGATGGTGGCGCGCACCTGCTCGAATGGCGGCACCACGGCCGGCTTGATGTCGGTGAGGCGGATGATGTGATAGCCGAACTCGGTTTCGATCACGTCGCTGATGTCACCCTTCTTGAGCGCGAACATCGCGTCTTCGAAAGGCTTGACCATCGCGCCGCGGGTCACGAAGTCGAGGTCGCCGCCCTTCTCCGCCGATCCAGGATCCTGCGAATTCTTGCGCGCGACGTCGGCGAAGGTGGCGGGCGCCTTCTTCACTTCGGCGAGCAGTTGCTCCGCCTTGGCCTTGGCCTTGGCGCGGTCGGCTGCCGATGCGCTGGCCGGCGCGGTGATCAGGATGTGGCTTGCGCGGCGCTCTTCCTTGGTGCCGAAGCGTGCCGTGTTCTGCTCGTAGTAGGTCTTGAGGTCGGCCTCGTTGACCGAAATGTTCTTCTTGGCCGCTTCCAGGTCGAGCACGAGGTATTCGATGCTGGCCTGTTCGGGCGCCTGGAACTGGGCCGCATGGTCCTTGTAGTAGGTCTCGACGTCGGCGTCGCTCACGGTCACCTTCGACGCGAAGCTCTCGGGGTTGAAGCGCGCGACCTGGATCTCGCGCCGGTCGTAGAAGGCGTTGATGGTTGCCGCAGCCAGTGCAGGCGGCGTGAACGCCGTGCTCGTGATGCCCAGCAGCATCTGCTGCGTGGCCAGCTCGGCGCGCATCGACGCCTCGTACTGCTCCGGCGTGCGGCCGGTGACGCGCTGGAAGCTCTCGCGGTCGAACTTGCCGTCGGGCGTGCGGAACGCCGCAAGACCCGCGTCCTGCGCAAAGATCCGTGACAGCCGCTCTTCGGAGATCGTCACGTTCGACTTGGCCGCCGCCGCGGCCAGCACGCGATCGCGCACCATGCGCTCCAGCGTGGCATAGCGCATCACGTCGGATTCGAGCAGCGTCGGATCGACGTTGGGCGATTGCTGGCGGATGCGGTCGGTCTCGAGGCGATGCTGTGCATCCCACTCGGGCCGGGTGATGTTCTGGCCATCGACCCGCGCAACCTTCTCTTCGCCGCCGGAGCCCTGATAGCGCTCCACGCCAAAGAGGACGAACGAGGGAATGATCAGCAAGAACAAGAAAATCAGGACGATCTTGTTGTACCTGCGGAAGAAATCAAACATGCTTGAACACTCTTTAGCGACGGATGTCGGACGGCAATAAAAAAGGCGAACCTGTGTTCGCCTTTGCATCGGGTGGTGGTGGGTGCTGAGGGGCTCGAACCCCCGACCTACGCCTTGTAAGGGATAAGAATATCCTTACCTATCAAAGACTTAGGCAAACTGCCAGCCGATCACCACCAACTGGCGCGATGCGCGAAAGGCGATTCTACTCGGCGGCCTGCATGGGGAAGACCGTTGCAGCGCCGAGTCGCCCAACGCGCCGCCGGCAAAATCGCAGATGGCGCACCCGCAGGATTCGCGCCCCATTGTTGACGCTCATCGCTCAGCATGATTTATGCTCCCCCCCGTAACATTTTGAGAAAAATGGGGAGTCGGAATGACGTTCTTGGAATCATGGGGGAAAGAAGTCGTCGCGCTGCTGGTTCCGGTAGTGACTTGGATCCTGAACGTAGGAATCAAGTCCAAAGCAAAACTCCTCTGGGCCAAGCCACATAGCTTTACCTTTCTCATCGCCGAACCCCAAATTGTTGATGGGCAGAAGGTCGCCGATCTGCAAAATGTGTACACGGCGTCATACCGCTTGGTGAACACCGGAAGAGAAGCTGCGACCAACGTTCAGGTGGTTTTCAACTGGAAACCGCGCTACGTAAATGTATGGCCCATCCGCAAGTACGAAGAGTCTGTCGATCCGGATGGCCGATGCACGTTCACGTTTTCTTCTTTCGCGCCGAAAGAAGAAGGCGGGTTTGAGGTGATGTCGATCAACGCCGCTCTGCCCGAAATAGTTTCAGTTAGAAGCGACCAGTGCGTCGCGCAGGTGGTTGGCATGCGCTGGACGAGATGGGTTCCGCAATGGCGCATCACCTTTGTGCAGTTCCTGTGCTTTTTAGGATTAGCGACACTGGTCTACGGATTCATTGTCTTAGTCCAACTCCTAGTGCTCAGGACCGTGCCAATCTGAAATCACGCAACTTGCGCGCTACGCCAGCAGATCGAACGGACGCCGACGCCGGGCATCCTCTTTTTCTTCGAGACGGCATCGCCTGATCGGTAGCGGGCACCGCCCCTCGTGTCTCAAACAAGGTCGGCTTCTGCGCCGGCCGCCGGCACAGGCCCGGCATCGAACAGTTCGACCGATGGCACCTTTAGCATCTCTTTCGCTTCCTCGACTGTGCAGGTCAGCCAGCGGTCGAAGTCGTGCGATTCGATCGGGATCAAGCTGCGCTTGTCCTGCTGATCAGGTGGCAGTTTTGGATCGGGCTTATGCATGCGCCCCATCAGCGAGTGACCGTCGGCGTTCAGCGTCAGCATCGTGTAGTTGTCCCACACCTCACCCGTCTCCTTGTCGGTCCAGGTGTTCCACAGGCCGGCCAGGCCCCATGGCGCACCGTCGGCGCGCCGGAAGCGCCACCAGACGTTCTTACCCGTCTCCCAGTTCGGCTCGTCGAAGCTGGCGGCTGGGATGATGCAGCGCTTGCCGCGGGCCCAGGCGTCTTTGTAGGTCGGAGATTTCTCCATGCCTTCGGTGCGAGCGTTCACGGTGCTCAGGCGCGTGCCGCGCGCGGTCGTCGGCACGTGCGTCTTCGACCACGGCGGGATCATCCCCCACTGCCCGACCACGAGCTCGCGCGCGTACTCCACCTCGTCGGCCCGCCGGATGAAGCTGGCCAGCGACAGCGGGAACACCGTCAGCAGATTCTCCCAATCTTTGCGCTGGTTGGACCTTCGGTCGATTCGCCAGAAGGCCTCGATCTCGCGCTGCTCCGGGCTGATGTAGCGAGTACACATCAGCTCATTCTTGCGGCGCTATCGCGCGGTGTCACTCGGTGATTGGCCTCAGCCACTCGACTGCCGCCGCCTCGGGAGACAACGTTCGCAGCCGTTCGTCGCGCCACAGATCGCGCGCGACATCCTCCAACTCAAGTGGATCGACGGTATGCCACTGCTGCTGCAGCCGATGCGCGCAGGCGGCAATCCAAAGGGGTGCGGGCACGTTTTCCATGGCCTCATTGTGACCCAGATACTGTATATTTGTACAGTACAAAGGTACTAAAGCCCGTGATGCCCGAGCCTCCCATTGAAGAAGAACTCGCCGAAATGGCGCGCCGGGCCGGCGAACTCGCCGAAGGCGAGCCGCTGCGGCCGACGCTCCTCGCGTTCGCCGATCTAGTGTCAGGCAAGTGCGCGCAGATCGGCGACCAATACGGCGACTGGGACCGGAATGCCGGCGACCACATCCGCGCTGTGATGCACGGCTTCCCTGCATTGATGCCGAAGCCGCGAGCCAGCGACTGAGACCATCATGCGAGTGAAGATGAGACCGCGATACCGCGGAGGCACCCGGCTCAGCAAGCGGGAATTTGTCGATCAGCCGTGGCTGTGCGGAATGCTGACGCTGCAGACCGTGGAAGGGCGGACTCAACTGGGCCTGTGGCACGCAAGTCCGGGTGATATGCAGCCGCCTTTGGGCATCCTCTGGCGTCCCGAACTGGTCGCCTGCGCATTCGACACCATCAGTTTTGCCGGGACTGAGCAAGCCAATGGGCGATGGTGCTATCAGGTCTGGTATTGCGAAGCGTATGGCTTGCCCTCCCCTCTCTCCCTCGAACTGCTGCAAGCGGCCTCGACAATGAACCATGAACCAAACTGAATTTTTTACCGGGCCCGCCACCATCCTTCGCATGCCGTCATGGCTGGGCAGTCACGAAGACCGGGAATTGCCGCTGGCGCCCGGCGACTACAAGGTCACGCCAGGGGAACGCTGGACGGTGACCTCGCTCAAGGACGGTTCCACGGTCTACAGCGGCATCGGGCCGGTCGAAGTCTTGCGCGACGCGCGCGTGACCGGAAAGCACTGCCACGACTGAGTTGGGGCGTGGCGCCTGGAAATGCAGTACCTCGCGCGCTCTGAGCCCTATCACTTCTGATAGTGGTAGCCCTCAGCGCTTCGCGCGAGAGTTGCGGCATGAAGCATCTCGCTTTGCGATGGAGCACGCGATGGAAGTCGATCCCCAAGTGTTCGAGACCTGGAAAAAGCTTTACTTGCGCTGGAACAAAGCGGACCGATGCGCTCGCAAAGCGCGCAGTGAGACGACGGTTGCCCTGATCAAGTGCCTCTTTGGCGCGGGCATTCCTCCAACCGTCACGCGGTTGGACAGACTTCGCAAATTGGAATACACGGCCGACCGGCTGCGCAGCGAAATGGACGCGAAGATCCTCGGCTTGCTTCCCTTTGAGCCATGGCAGAGCACCGATCTTTCGTAGAAGGCTGATCTTCCGACTCCGTTCATTCCGGCCTCCGGGAGGCTCTTTGTCGTGGGCAGCAGCAGTGAGGGCATTTGTCTCCCTGGAAAAGGTGCGTACCGCTCATGCGCGCGTGCGGCGCAATTTCTACAGTGACTTCACGGCGAAACGCCTTGCTCCAAGACTGACAAACAAGCGGCGCCGGTTGTCCACCTCACTGGAGAACGCACATGGCCAAACAGTTCGCTCAGCTCTTGGTGTCTTCGTATTTGCTGGTGTTCCTCGCTTTGTGGTTCATCATCTGAATGTGAAGCGGGCGGCCCAACCCTTGGCATCGTGCAGCCTAAAGTCAGGGCGCGGACAGCTTGCGGTCGTTGCTGATCGTGGAGAGTAGGAGCTCTACTTCTGCGTCTCGCTGCTCAACGATGAATCGACCGCTTCGAAGTAGCTCTGCACCTCGCGCAGCCAAGTCTCCGAGGACCGTGGATCGATCCGCGATACGCTGGCAGGCAGCGGGGTCACTTGCGGCTTGGCCCCGATCACGGGCGGCGAAAGCTGCGAACTGCTGGCGCATCCGCTCAGCATCACCAGCAGCAGCGCGTCGGCGACCGTCGAGCACGGCCAGTTTCTTTTCGTAGGCATCGACGTTTTCCTTTTGGGCTTTGGCATGGGCGGCCTGCATCGCGAGCACGCGCTGCAGGTCTTCGAGCGCGGCCAGCGCGCGGCGGGTGTTCTCGGCCTGACGGTCAAGCTTTTCATCGGAGACGGCCTTCTGTGCCTTGGACACATCGGCCCTCGCCTTGAGTACCTGCGTGCGCTCGACGCCTGCCACAGCAAGCGCCAACGCCAGCAGCAGCGCCCACAGCCACGACGGCACGATGTCGAGGAACTTCATTGGCTCAGCACCTTGTACGCGCGCGCCGTGATCGTCTTGCGCTCCGCGAGCTTCAGGCGCGCGGGTCCATTCACGCGCCCGGTCACGTCGTAGACATCGCCACGCTCGGCCGCCGGCATGCAGTCCTTGAACACCGCGAAGAACCAGCACGCCGAGTGCGCCGCGTATTGCGGCTGCAGCAGCAGCTCGGGATGGCGGCGGAAGTCCACGCCGAGCGCATGGCCCGCGGCGACGTAGGCGTCTTCCCAAGTGAGCTGAATGAGGCCGCGGCCGTGGAAGCCTTTGTAGCGAAGCATGCTCAGCCCTCGGGGGTTGCGCACGTACTCTTCGGCCCGATAGCCACCCTTGACGAACAGGCTTGGGAAGATCTCGCGCAGCCGCGCCGGCGTCGTGTAGTTGAGGTTTTCCTCGACCTTCTGCAGCGCGTCGGATTCGATGGCGAGCTGCCCGAGGAAGACCGCCATCGCGTTGACGGAGTGAATGCCGAAGCGGTTCATGCCGTCCGCCAGGTGCAGGGTGTAGCGCTCGGCGTCGGCGCGTGCGGCACCGGTGCAGTCGATAAGGGTCTGGGTGTCGATCATGGTTTCTTGAGTTCCTTCGCCGCGGTCTTCGCGGCCTGGTTGGCGACCTGTGCGGCGGTCTGCGCAGTGCTTGCGGCTTCACCCGCGGTCTGCGCAGCGCTCGCCGCGGTGTCGGCCGCGCGGTTGACGCGGCCAGTGAGAGAAGAAAGGCGGTCGCCGAAGGCCTCGCGCAGCCGCGCAATCTCGGCGAGGTGGTCTTCGCGCTGGCGCGTCATCTGCGCTTCAGCGTTGCGGGCGGCCCAGAAATAGCCGGAGCCGAAGCCGCCAAGGAAGAGGCTTCCCACGACACCCACGGTCTCGAAGAACCGGCGCCACTGGCGCGGTGGGCGCACGCGCGGCAGAACTTCGAGCGGCGCGCGATCCGAATCGATGTGCGAATCACTGTGCATGCAGTTGCTCCTTCAATTGGCGGACCTGGTCGCGCAGCGAGGCCAGCTCAGCGGTCTGCGCGGCGAGGGTTTCGTTCATGGCCTTAAGCTGCCCCTTCATTTCCCACAGCTCTTTCAAGGCTTCGTTGCGCTCGGCCGCGAACTTGTCCGCCCGCTCTTCGGCCTTCAGGCGCGCGGCGCGCTCGCCTTCGAGCAGTTCCTTCCACGTCCCGAGCGCCGCAATCTGCCCTTCGCTGTCGGCCCGCTCCTTCGCATCGGTGGGCTGCTGCTTGCGCCACACCTGATAGCCGCCGGCGGCCGAAAGAATGAGGAACGCCAACTGCGCAATCGGATTGCCGGCGATGTCGCCCATGTCCATGAGGTGCCTCTTCTCTTCCGTCTTAAATTTCGAACTGCACGAGCGGCATGCCGGCGGGCGCGTCGCCCTCGATCACGCCGTCGCGGACAAACACCTCGGCGCCGATGGCCCGGTCGCCCACGCCGCGCGCCGTGAGCACGCCGCCGCCAGGCAGCACCAGCCGCGCGATATCGCCATCGATGGCCGTCACGGTCGCGATCTGCAGCGGCGTGGCCGGCAGAAGTTCAAGGAAGACGCTGTAGGGATTGCGGCTCATGCTCAGACCTCCACATGCGTTTCGACGGTGAGCGTCTGGCGCAACGTCGGCCAGGCCTCATCGAGCGCGATGCTGCGCACAAGGCCCAGGCGCAACGCATCGCCGCCGTCGTAGCGCACCAGCGAGCCCGGCAGGATCAAGCCCGTTTCCTGCAGCACCGGCATGCGCAGGCTCACATGCGCCTGCCGGCCGGTGTCGCTCAGCACGGCCAGGCCGCGCTGCATGGCGGCATCGCCGTGCGTCATCAAGGGATGTGTGACCATGGGCGCCGCGTAGTCGCCGGCCGTGCCGCTGCGCGTGAGGTCGCCACGCACGCCGTCGCTCGTGGTGCCGTAGACGAAGGCGCGGTTGTAGGCGGGCCGCCGGACCCACTCGATGCCCTCCACCGAGACCACATCGGCGGGCAGCACGTAGTCAGGGGTGAGCGTGTGCCACATCCACGGCGCGGCCGGATAGCGCGGCAGGATGCGCAGTGTCGGCTCGGTGTTGTGCGGCTGCACGATGGCGCCGGCCGCCGTGGCGATGTCGAGCACCGCCGCAATCGGCGTGCCCTGGAAGGCCCACGTCCCACCCGGCACAAACCAATCGCCGATGCGGTAGTCGATGGCCCAGCCGTTGTTCACGCCGTTGATCGTCATGGCGAGCGCCATGAGCTGCGCCGCCGTGCGCCCCGAGGCGGATGCAAAGTTCTGCTCCGACACATAAGGCTGGTCGAGCAGCGCGGCGCGGCCCTTGCCCCGCACGCGTACATCCGCGCGCGCAAAGCGCCGCTCGCGCGCCGGGTTGTCGGCCACGAGCCGATAAGGCACGCCGTTGACCATCGCCAGCAATTCGGCCGGATCGCCGTTGCTGTCCTCCTGCACCAGCGGCAGCGCCGAGCCCGGCAGCGTCGCGCTCCATTGCCAGGTCCACGAGTCGGCATCGAGTGACATCGAGAAGCCTCTGGCCTCGACGACTTGTCCGCCATTCACGCGCGTGAGCGCAATGCTGTTTTCCACGGAATAGACCTCCAAGACGGGCACCACGACCGTTTGCCCGGTGCCAGGCGGCGGCGCGTGCCGCTCGCAAAAGAAAATGAGCGTGGTGGCGTGCTTCTGCAGCTCACGAAACTCGAGCCTGGTCGAGGGCACATAGCAGGGATCGACCTCGGGCGGCACGAGGACCGAACGCCCCGGCCGCGGCGCCATGGCCGCCTGCCAGCGCACCAGCCATCCCCGCTCGATGAGCTGCGCCACGCCGAAGCCTTCGCCATGACGATGCGCGAGGTTCGCGGCCTCTTGCCACGGCGAGTGCACGGCGCGCCGCATGCGCTCGGCTTCCTGATAGCGCACCCCCAGCGCCGCCGGCGCGAGCTGCTGTGTCGCCTGCCACCGCACGCGCGCCGCGTTGCGGGCACGGCCTGCCTCTTGCCAGCGAAGTCCGGTCGAGGTCGAGACCGATACGGCCGCCTGGTGCCGCACGGCCACCTGGTTGCGCGCACGGCCCGCCTCTTGCCAAACCGACGCCGCCACGCCCGCCCGCAGCTCGGCACGCTGCCAGCGCGACACCCGACCGACATTCCCGCGTGCGGCGCCCTGGTGCCGCGCCACGGTCCCGGCGCTCGCCGGCGCCGCCACCTGCCACCCCGACGACACCTTGCCCACGAGCGGGCGCTGCGTAGCGCTGTCGTAACGCACCGCGCCGCTCAACATGAAAGCCGGCAGCGGAATGGCGCCCGAGGCGGTCGCGCGCGGCGGCAGCGAAACAGAGATGTTCCCTGCGACCATGAACGCCGGCAGCGGAATCGTCCCGCTCGCCACGGCCCCGCCGCTCGAAGGCGCGTCAGGTTCGCCGAAGATGAGGATGTTCGGCGGGCCGCCGGGCGGCGGCCGACGGAAGATCAGGTCTTCAACCAAGGACCACGCTCCCCAGGTAGAAGCGCCCGCCCTGATAGATCTTCCCCTCGGGATCGCTCGCCGGCGGGTCGATGACTTCGATCTTCACCTGACCCGAGCCAGATGGCCCGCTCACGGTGAAATCCGCGATCCATGTGCCATCCGCCAGCTCGACGCGACCCCAGGACGCGATACCCGTCGCTTCGGCCATGTCGCCCCCGGCGTCGGCCTGCACGAGCGTGAGCTGCCCCGCCTCGATGGCACCCGCCGGCACGGCCAGGACCGCCGCGGCGAGCCGCGTCGTGATTGCGCCGCCGTCCGACGGCTTCACGCCATCGCACACGACGAAGCGCGCGGCTTCACCGAGCAGCCCAACGAGGCCTTGCAACATGGCGTTGATGGCAAGAACGTTCATGGCATCACCTCCACCTTGCCATTCGCGAGCGTGAGGCCGTCCGCCACTACGGCACGCTTTCCATGCGCCTGGTAGTAGGCCAGGACCGTGTAGCTCTCCAGCTCATCGATCCACTGGAAGTCGTAGGAACCGTCTGCGCCGCTCCATGTCTCGCGCACGACCAAGCCATCGACCTCACGCACCAAGCGAACGCGGCAGGGATAGGGCTTGTTGAGCGGGTTCACATAGTCGAGCGTGGCACCGCGCACGCGGCCGACACCTCGCCCGAGGAACCCGGTCAAGTAGTCTTTTCGTCCGCGACGCAACGCTTCGAGGCTGGTGCGCCCCAACAGCATCGGCACGCTCAAGGGGGTCGGCACCCGGAGCAAGCCCGAGAGCGATGTGCCCGCCGCCGGAGACACGTCGATGAGCATCGGATTGTCCTGGGGCAGCGCTGCGGCAGGAGGCATGAACGGGACGGTGTATCGCGCGATGCCTTTGGTGACGCGCACGCAGTCGAAGAAGCCGTCGGCAGGGTTCAGATTTCCGCCATAGCTCTCGACATACTCACCGATGCGGAGGACGCCTTCGCCGACGCCATACACCGCCGTGTCGGCGAGCTCTCCCGCTGCTGCGCCGTCAAAGAAGAAGCGACCGACGCCCGACTGCCTGCTGTACGCCAGGTGGTGCCACGCCCCATCCATCGCACTGGTCGTATTGGTCGAGAAGAACGACGAGTTGAGCGCAGGCATCTGCATCTTCCCGTCAGCCAGGACGAAGCGCCAATGTCCTGGGCCGAAGGCGTATCCGTTCATGATGAGACCTCGAACCCCGGTACCGGCCACGCGAGACTTGAAGAACGTCTCTACGGTGAAATCGCCGGAGCCAAACGCGTAGGTGTCTTTCACGTTGGTCAGCGTCACGCCGTTGGACCCGTATGGCGTGGTGCCACCAGCCTGCAAGGCGCCCGTGCCAAACCTTGCGTTCGCGCTCAACGCTGCATTGCTGCCAACGGTCAAGGTTGCGCCTTCGAGAGCCTCGTTGGCGATGACGCCTCCATCGAAGTTCATCATCAGCACGGTCCCCTTCAGAGGATCGATGGGGCGCCGGCGGCTGACCGTTTTGTGTCGAATCCCCGGCCACGCAATGCCCGACAGAACAGCGTAGTCGGTCCACGAACTACTGTCGTCGGAGTACTGGATTCGCGCGGCGAGCAAGAAGCGCACGGCCGATCCGCCCCCGCCGAGTCGGATGTCGGTGACCTCCACGTCCCCACCCGCTCCGAAGTCCCAGGTCAATACCAACATGGGCACCGCGGCGGCCGACCAAGTCGCGCTGGTCGCAAGGTCGTCATCCTTCAAGCTGGGCAGCGCCCCTTCGCTCGGAGCGATGGAACTCGCGAGCAAAGCCGGCTCATCGACCCGGACGGTGCCCGCGAGCAGGTGAAACTCGGACAGCTCGAGGCCTGCAGATCCGTAGGTCTGCAACGCTGCCGCGCGCCAATAGCGATGGGCTGCCATCGCTCAGCGCCACGGCCCTGTACGGTCAACCCACAGGCACCCGGAATTGGTGCTGTTTGGCTGCGTGTTCGTGTTCGGGTTCCCCGTCTGGAGCGCCATGAGGGTTCTACCGGCAAGGGCATCGGTGCCCGGAGCGGTGTCCAGATGCTTGAAAGTGTCGAACGCGAGCGTCTGCGGCTGGTGATACAGGCCAGGAATATCCGCACGGGGGTGGTTGCCGTCAGCCGTGAGGTATTTCCGTGACAGCTTCAGCGTGCCGTCGATCTTGCTCGGGAACTGGCCGAGCGTCGGATCTGCGCCGGACATTGGGGCCGAAGCGCCGGTGTAGTTGTAGACCCACTGACGCACAGCCGAGCCAAGGCCGGTGAAGTCCCGCGGAGATGCACTACGAGCCAGAGCGGTACCTGTATGACCATCGATGCCGCCTTCGTACATGCTCATCGAGTTGGACTCGTTGGAATAGTTGAGCATGCACGCATAGGGATCCCCACCGGGACGCAGCGGCAGCATATCGCCGAAGCCGCGAACCCACCCTGAGCTCCACGTGCTGCTTGAAGAAGAGTGCACCGCGACAAACAGGTAGAAGGCTCGCGTATCGCCCACCAGCGTCCAAGCCACCGCCGTCGCTGTCGCGTTTGCACTCTTCGGCCAATAGCCGCCGCCGGCAATCTGCGCCGCGCTCGGGAACGGCCCGACGCCGGTGGTGGCATCTGACATTGATTCGTAGCCGATGACGCGCGCGAAAGTCGGCGCAGCGTCATCGACCCGCAGGAACATGCCGAAGCTGGCGGGATCGGCCGACCTGTACGCGCCGCCGTTGGCAAAGCTGAATGGCTTCAGCCAACCGAGCGGCGCCATCTTCATCGTGATGGTCCCGGTGTATGCGCCGTCCGGGAGACTGGTCACGAAAGTCACGGCGTTGGCATTCGGCTTGCCGATTACCCTCTGCTCGCCGTTCATTCCCGCCCATCCAGTCGGGCCGCCGGTCACTCCGGAAATCAGCACCACGGCATCGGGAAGGGCCGCGTGGTCCCCGGTGTATGCAGCCGTCGCCACCCCACCGGCAACCGTGAGAGAGCCGAGCGTCTTGAGGTCGAAGCCATCCTTCAGACATGCATCGAGCAGGGCAATCATGGAGCCGGCGGTACCGGACAGTGCCGGCGCACCCGACATCTGGCTCGTGAAGTATTTGACGCTGGTGTCTACAGGGGAAGTCATACGGATTTGCTCTCTCTTGAATCAGGGACGGTCCACGCCGATGCGCACGAGCAACTCGAACGAGTCATCGAGCACGGTCTCGGCGCCCATCTGCACGGTGCGGATGACGACGAAGGGGAACGTGGCCGCCACGGTGTTGAAGCGGATGACGGCGCCGGCGGGCCAGCCGCCCGAGCCGAAGCCGGCCGCGGGAATGCGCATGTACGGCACGCCCGAAGGGCCGACCGGCTCGCAGTCCGCCGTCAGGCTCTGGCCCGTCACGATCTGGCCGACGTGCTCGCCGACCAGGTTGTAGGCCGTGCCGCTGCCGTTGATCTGGATGCGCCAGCGCTCGGTGACGGCGCCCTTGTTCGTGACGGTGATCGGGTAGTCGATGTCGTTGAAGGTCGGATCGGCCGGGTTGCCGATGAGGCTGTCGGACCATTGGCCCGTCCAGCTCTGCTGGTCGAACAGGAGCGACACACGGGCCTTCACGTCACCCATGCGGACCACACTGCTCACGTAGGTGTCGCCGGCCGTGTAGTCGTGCGACAGGCGGCTCGCGAACGACAGGCGCCCATCGATCGACACATCGGTGAGGGTCAGCATGTCCTCGGTGGTGTGCTCGTAGACGACAGGCTGCGCAAAGGCCGAGGCGTCGGTGATCGTGAGCTCGCCGGCGTCGAGATTGCGCGTGTACCCCGTCTCGATGGCGAGGCCATCGGCCCCGATGAGGCGAGTGCGCGAGAGCCGTTCGCGGCCGGCGCTGAGCGTCTGGCCGTTCGACACCACGGCCGCCGGCAGGCGCTTGGTGTTGCCGATGACCACGAGGCCACCTTTGCGGAAGATCGGCACGCGGCCATCGGCCGGCAGGCGCACCGGGTCAAGGCCGAGCAACGTCGCATCCACGGGCAGCGAGGTGGTCGCGACCGCGTTGTAGCGAATCGTGCTGGCGAACACGGGAACCGGCTTCCAGATCTTGCCGTCGCTGCCGACCGCATCGGCGTGGTACCACGGCTCCGACTCATTGCCGGCGGCCGTCACCCAATCCCCGAAACGCACCTTGACGACGCCCGTCGAGGCGTCCACGGTGCCGCGCACATTGGCGCCGCTGATGAGACCCATGAGGTCGGCCGTGACGTTGACCGTGCCGCCGTTGAGCTTGGTTGCCAGGAGCTGCAGCGTGCCCGGGCTGATCGGCGCCACGGGCGTGCGGAACACCACGTACTCCACCGGCTGGCCGCTGAGCGCCGTGAGCAAGCTATTCACCGTGACCGTGCTCGATGCCGAAGCCGGCCACGCATCGAGGCTGGCGGTGTTGGTCGCGTAGTCGTAGCTGCCCGCCTGTGTGGCCGCGCCGGTGGCCGGGTCGAGGTCGGTGTACAGCGCACCCGCCCGGTCGAAGTAGGTCTTCCCGCCCACCGTGAAATTCACGCTGCCCGGCACGCCGACCTCGCTCGCGTTCGGCAGGAGCTGGATGGAAAGCTTGGGCTGATTGAAAACCTGGCTCTTCGCGGTGCCGGCGCCGGCGACCCGGAAATCGGCCGTCACCAGCGCCGAGGCGTCCGCCGGCAGCGTGGCATTGAGCGGCACGTAGGTGTAGCCCGTCAGCGTGTTGCGGAAGGCGCCAGGCAGCGCCGGCGAGAGCACCGTGCCCAGGATGCCCAGCTGGTTCACGGCCCACTGCGGCACCGGCACCGTCACGACCGCTTCCGGGTAGAGCTTGGCGACGCCGGTCGCGTAGGTGATCGTGCCGAACTCGACGCCCAGTCCATCCACGAGCTTGCCGCTGCCGTCGTCGGTGATGGTCTTCGTCGAGGCGAAGTTCTGCGGCACCCAGAGGTCGGCCGGCACGCCGCCGGTGGACATCAGCACGAGATTCCAGCTCAGCGCCAGCGAGCGCGGCGCAATGTTGGTCTTGCCGAGGTTCAAGGTGATGCCGCCATCGACATCCCGCGCCGGCGCCGGGAACGCCTTGGCCTCGGGCAGGCCGTGGCTGTAGGCCACGGTGAAGGCCACCGACGACGCCGGCAGCGTGTTCGGCTTCAGGTCGATGCTGCTGGTCGCGTAGTTGACCGGGCCGGTGGCGTCGCCCGTGAGCACACCGCTGCCGTTGTCGCTCGCGTGGCGGGCCGCGCCGTCGTTCCAGTCCACCGCGATGGTGCTCGCCTGCGCGGCCTGGTTGTCGAGCGCCAGGCGGATCAACACCGCCGAAGGCAGAACGCCGCTGCGGTCGCGGTAGTTGGCTTTCGCGCCCCAGAAGTACAGCACCTCGCTGCCCACGTCCGGCAGCACGCCGAGCGTGGGCGCGACGGTGCCCGTCGTGTAGTCCACGGTGCCCGAGCCGATGCTCGAATCGGCGCCGCGCAACCGGCCGGCGCCGTCGTCGGCCAGCTCGTACCAGTTGGCCCCGGCGCGGTAGGCCACGCGCAAGGTGCCAGGGGCCGGCGGCGGCAGGATGGTCAGCGGATAGTTGACGCGGCGGTTTTCTGCATTGACGGCGATGGATGCCGAGTCAGCCAGCTCAATCGGCGCCGCGGCCGGGCCGAAGGTGATGGCCTTCGTGCCGCCGATCTGCGGCGCATCGCTCGCAAAGGTCAACGTGCCGCCCACATAGGAGGCCGTGCCGATGGTGAGCGCGCCGAGCTTGAGCCGGCCGCCGTCGTCGGTGATCGTGCCGGCGCCGGTCGCAATGGACAGCGTGCCGGCATAGAAGGGATTGCCGAGCGTGAACGTGGCGTTCGGACCGAAGAGCGCGCCGGTGGTCAGCGTGACGATGCCGGCACCCGAACGCACGAGCGCGATGGAAGAGCCGGCGGCCGAGGTGTCGGTGATCGAGATCTCGGTGGTCGAGGTCGGCGCAAGCTGGGTGTCGATGCGGTCCACCTTCACCGACAGGTCGCCGGTGGTGGCGTTCACCACCAGCCGGGACACGCCGTAGAAGCGCGCCGCATCGGCCACGAGCATGCGATTGATCGTCGCCGCGGTCTGGGTGCGCTCGAAGAGGCGGTTGGCCGCGGTGCCGGCGTAGTCGTGCTTGAGGCCGTCCTGCAGCTCGCAGACGCACACCTGCGCCTGATAGTCCACGAAGCCGCTGCCCGTGGAATAGCTGTAGGTGCGGTCCTCCACCTTCACTTCGGTGAGACGCACGGCCTCGCTCACGCCGCCGCCGCTGATCTGCAGGGTGCTGTTCACGTTCGGCGGGGTGGCGCCGGGCCGCTGGAAGATCAGCATGGAGCGCTGCCCCTGCACATGGTTCGCCAGCAGGTAGCCGGTGAATTCCTCGCCGGGCGTCGTGTAGGCCTCAATCCGGCTCTGAATCGCGGCGCGGCGGTCGAAGAAGTCGTTCGTGACGAACAGGGTCACCGACACGTTCGGGTCGAGCGGCGGCCGGGTGATGCCGACCGTTCCGCCGAGGGCCGTGTCGGTGTTGAGCGTCTGCACCGTGGCGGCCACCTTCATGATGGACACATCGCCTTGGGCGCGGTCCACCTCGCTGATGTCCTTCATGATGGCGTTGCTCTTGCCATCCGGGATGACGGTCGAGGTCGGCGCACCGCCGCCCTCTGGCACGTCATCCATCACCTGCGTGGTGACGAGCTTGATGTCGGATTCGAGAATGGTCATGGTCAAACGGTGATGAGCCGCACGGTGGCGACATAGGGGTAGTCCTCGACAGGCAGCTCGGGGCGCGCGAGCGGCTTGCCTTCGATGGGCAGGCCGGGCGCGAACTGCACGTTGAAGGTGCGGCCATCGGCCAGCACCAGCGCGTGCACGCCGATGGCATTGGCCTCGGCCAGGGCCTGCAGCGCCGTGAGTGCGCCGCGGCGGATCCATCCGGCATCGACCTCGCCCTGCAAGGTGATCGGCCGGCCGGCCAGGCGCACGCCGGCATCGATGAGCGCAGCGCCGGTGAGCGAGAACTCGAGACTCTTCTCGACGCGGCTCCATCCGAACTCATCGATCCAAACCATGCCGCGCGGGATCTGCAGGCCGGCGAGCGTGTGAAACTTGGAAGTGGCCATGTCTATCGGCCCGGGCGGTTGGACGACGTGCCGGCCGCGGCGCCGAGCTGCGCGAGCAGGTCTTCGATGGCATCGGCGCCGGCGGCATTGGTTTGGACCGTGCCGTAGTCGCGGCCGTTGAGGTTGAGGTGCAGGTTCACGGTGCGGTTGGATTCGGGCACGGGGATCGCGGTGGGCTTGCTCCCGTTGCCGAAGAAGGTTTCTTTTTCGGCCGCCTTCAGCAGCGCATAGCTCAGCGTGTCGCCGCCGTACTTCTTCTGGCCGGGGTTGTTGAAGAAGGGGATGTCGCCCTTGGCGTCGGCAAATTCCTTCGCGATCTCGCGCGCCCGCTTCTCGTCGCTGACACCCGCGGCCTTCAGGAACGCGGCGATGCCCGTCAAGGTGCCCAGGTCGCTGCCGGCGTTGACGGTCTTGCCGTTCTTGTCGGTGGAGAAGCCGGCCGCATCCCGGCCGAGGCGCTTGTTCTCCAGCGCGGTTTCGCGCTCTTTGAGGGCGTTGGCCTTCTCGCGGGCTTCGATGTCGCGCTCGCGCGCGTTCGTGACCTCGCGCAGCGCGCCGGCCAGGCCAAACGCCGACTGCATCGCATCGTTCTGCGCGTCGCGCAGCTTCAACGTGGAGCGCCCCGCACTGTCGAGCACGACCTCGAAGCCGCGCATCGCGGCCTGCGCCTGCACCCATCCGGGCGCCACGCCGTTGCCCGCGGCGATGGCCGCTTCGGCGGCGCGCTTCCATGCCTCGCCCAGGCCGATGGCCGTCGCCTGCCCGCTGTCGCGGATCAGCTCGAAGTCGCGCAGCGCGGTCTTGGCGGCAATCTCCAGCTGCTCTTTGGTTTCCACGCCGGCGCGCTGAAAGGCCGCAGCAATCTCCGCCGCCGCTTCCGTTTGGGCTTTTTTGTTGGCACCCGCCGCGTCGGCTGCGGCGAGGTTCGCTTTCTTCAGCTCGCCGAGCTTCTGCACGGCCAGTTCGAGATTGCCGGTGGCGATGGCTTGGTCGTATTCGCCGCGCAGCCGCTCGACCGAGGCCCGGGCTTCCTCTGCCTTCGCCCGCTGCGCTTCGGCCGCGCTGGCGGCCTTCTGGCCGGCTTCCTGCGCGCTGTCGCCGGCGGCCTTCATCTCCGCGGCCATGTCCGCGAAGGCCGCAGCGCCGCTGGTGGCCGCGGCCGTCGTCGTTTCGGCGCTGCCGGTCAGGCCCGCCCATCCGGCGCGCGCCTGCTCGGCGCCTTCGGCGGCGCGGTCGAAGGCAGCACCGGCCTTCTCGCCGAATGCATCAGCTACCGCGCCGGTGGCCTCGGCCGAGAGGCGCACCTCTTCGGCCGCCGACTTGAACGCCGCCGAGAGGTCGCCGAAGGTGATCTTTGCCAGACCAGCAATGATGGTGGCGATGCCGGTCTGCACGGCGCTGACCACCATTGCCATGCCTTCGGCCTGCTTGTAGATCGCCGCCAGCACCACGTTGGCGCCGGCCACCATCACGCCCCACACCGTTTGCACGATGTTGCCGGTGGTCTGCGCCTTCTGGCCGAAGCTGTCGAGCAGCGCCCCCGCACGGTCAGCGATCGCCTGCGCCTTCGCCACGAGGGCGGGCACATCGACGCTCGCCACAAAGGCCTGCACCCACTTGATGCCGTTCTGGAACGCCAGCGCCAACGCGGCGCCGAACTTGCCTACGGTGCCGTCAGCGACCGCGGCACGGAGTGCGCCGGACAGTTGCTCGACGCCTTGCTTCAGCACCGGAAGGATGGGCGTCGTGAGCGCGTTGAGCGTCGAGTCCCACGCGGTGCGCAGGGCATTCAGCGCGCCATTGAGGTTCGACTGCATGACGGCGGCCGTCTCGGCCGCGCTGCCCTTGGCGTTCTCCAGCTTCTTGGTCAGCGCATCGAGCGAAACCACGCCCTGATTCAGCAGCGCGCGCAATGCCGGCCCGGCTTCCTGCCCCACTGCCGCAATAGCGCGCTGCCCCGCCGGGCCGGCCGCGGCCAGTTCGTGCAGCGCCTTCTCGAAATTGGTCGACGTGATGCCGGCGGCAGCCAGCTCCGTGCGGAACTTGCTGGCCGGGTCGGAGAACTGCGCAAAGATGCTGTTCAGCGCCGTACCGGCGCGGCTCGCGTCGATGCCGGCATCGGCGAACTTGCCCACGATGGCGACCGTGGATTCAAGGCTCAGCCCGAGCGTGTTTGCCAGCGGGGCCGCATAGCTCAGCGCTTGCGCCAATCCCGCCACGCTGGTGTTCGTCGCGTTCGCGCCGAGCGCGAGCACGTCGGCCACGCGGCCCGCATCCGCAAAGGAAAGGCCCAGGCCATTGACGATCTTCGTCAGGTACTCGGCCGAGGTCGCCAACTCGACATCGCCGGCGCGTGCGAGCTGCATCGCGGCCGGCAGAGTGGCGATGGCATCGCGCACACTGAGGCCGGCTTTCGCGAGGTTTTCCAGCGCGCCGGCGGCTTCCAGTTCGGTGAACCCATACCGGGCATCGGCGGCGGCTTCCTGCGCCGCCTTGCGCAGCGCGCGCATCTCGGCCGCGGTCGCACCGGTGGCGGCCTGCACGCGGCTCAGCGCCTGCTCGAAGTCCGCGCCGCCCTTCACCCACCCGGCGAATGCCTGGATGCCGAAATAGCCGAGCACGACCGCCGCAAACGCGGCAAGGCGCGCCTGCAGCTTGTCGAAGACCTTGGACGCATCGTCCTTGGCATTGATAACGATTTGGATCGGCTTGAAGGCCAATGGAGAACCTTTAGGGCGTGTGGTGAGGTGGAATCGGTCCGGCGACGGTTGGCGCCTCCAGCGAAGCGCCAGGCGTCGCCGCCGCTCGGGGGGAGCGGCAGCGAGGCGAAGTGGTCAGATCTCGATGGGGCGGCCGTCCTCGAAGATCGCCACGCCGTTGGGCGGCGTCAGAACCTCGATGTCGAACTCCATCTGCACATAGGCGTCGTCGCTGGTGATGAGCGACATGTCGCCGGTGGGCGCCAGCGTCACCAGCGGGCAATAGGTGTCGATCTGCTCGCCTTCGGCCACGTTGGAAAGCACACGCAGCGCGCCGCGCAGCTCGGCCTTGTCGCCGGACTTGATGCGCAGCCAGGTGGTGGACGGCTTCGCGTACGCGACCTTGATCTTTCCGGGCGGGATGCTGCCGCTCGCGAGGATCTGCAGGCGGCCGAGGGCGGCATCGACGGTGTAGTCGACGCCCAGCTCGTAAGGCTCGCCGCCGGCATCGGGCGTGACGACCACGTCCGACACCTTGCGTGCGCCGGCCGGGTTCGCGTCGGTGCGGCCGAGCTGGTAGAAGCGGCCAGGCGTGACGGTGATCTCTTCGGCGGCCACGTTGCCGGTCGCCTGCGTGACCGTGGATTTCTCGCCCGAGATGAACATGGCGCGGTTGTCGGCGCTCATGTTGTCGCAGGTGATCTTGCCGGTGCGGTCGATGCGCACGACGCGATTCGCGTCCTTGACGCCCGGGCCCGCTTCGGCGCTGTAGTGCGGCGCCTTCTCCGTCGCGATGTTGAGCGTGACGGTGGGACAGTTGCCGAGGTGGCGCTCGCCCGTGAGCTGGTCGGCCGCATCGAGCACGTCGAAGAAGACGCGACCGCGCGGGATGATGTACTGAGACTTTTCGTAGATGTTTGCCATGCTGGCTCCGTAGGTTGGGTTCACTCTTGGCCGAAGTAACGGCCCGTCGTGGAGAAGAGAAGCTCGATGCCGATGAGTCCGCTGTCCGGGAAGTCCGGCGCCGAGAAGCGCGCGAGCTTCAGCGCGCCCCAGTTCCGGCCACCGGCCGCGCCAGGCGCCCAGTTGTGAAGCCGCTCGATCACCGTGCCAATCGCCGTGTCGAGCAGGGCCGCGGCCGCGGGGCCGCGCTTGACCGAGAGCAGGACGCTCCAGCCCGGCGACAGGCCGACAGCGCCCTCTTTCACATCGGCCAAGGCGCCGGCGGCGAACATGACCGACACCAACGCTCCGGCATCGCGGTTGCCCTTGCCGGTCGAGAAGCCCATGACTTCCCAGGCCGGCAGCACCTCGCGCAGCCGTTCCACGATGTTGGGTTCGAGCAGGAACATGGTCAGGCGCTCCGCAGAATGAGGTTCGTTACGCCGGTCCCATCCGCCTCCGCGCGCACCACTTCGAACGGCTTGCCATCGACGGTGATCGCGTCATCGCGCTGCAGGCCGGCGAGGGCTTCCGTCGCGCCTTGGCACGACGGGGCATCCGCATCGACCTGCACCCCGAAGGGGGCCGCATAGGGACGGTCAAAGAGGACGCGCGCGGTCCTCTGCATGCCTTCGACGGTGAACGAAGCGTTCACCGCGAAGTCGCTGAAGAAAACGGACAGGTCTTCGGCGAAGCTCATGGCTTAGGCGGTCTTCGCGTCTTCCATGGTGGCGAAGCTCTCGACGTTGCGCACGCCGACATCCACGTCCTGCAGCGCGGTCACGCGCACCGTACCGGTCGTGCTGTGCGTGTACGGATCGACCATCAGGTCAAGGCCGCCCCACATGCCGATCACGAGGTCGGCGAAGTTGCCGAAGATGAGTGCCGAGAGATCGGTGCCAGCACCCTTCGTGAGGTTGCTCGGCACGGCGTTGGTGACGGCAGCGCGGTAGCCGTTGAGCGGCTCGCCACCCTTCTGCCAGACCCGCTCGCCGGTGCCGGGACCATCGACGAAGGTCTTCTTCAGCTTGCCCCGCACCTTGGCGTTGGTCAGGTAGGCCAGCGTGCCCACGTCGGCATTGGCGACCGACACGGCCGTTTCCAGATCCACGACGTGATCCCAGTCCGGCGCGCCGCCATCGACGCCGCCGACGACCCCCGCCGCGATCTTCGCGAGGATGCCGCTCGGCTCGTTCGCCACACTGCCGCCAGCGATGGCTGCGCGCTGAATCGCCAGGCCGAGCACCATCGCGAGGTCGGTCGAGACGAAGCTCTCCACGTCGATGCTCGATTGCAGCAACAGCTTGCGACTGATGTCGGTGAAGGCACCAACCGTCTTGGGCGACATCGCGACTTGACCGATGGCCGCGCCGCTCTCGTCCGGCGGCTGGCCTTCGGCCACCCAATAGGCGCTGCCCGAGCCGGTTTGCTTCGGGATGGCAATGTTGCCGACCAGACCCGACAGGAAGCGCACGCCGAGCGTGTTGAGCACCATCGCATCGCGCAGGATCGTGATGAAGTCGCCCGACATCAGGTCGGTGGCCACGAGGTTGCCGCCGGCGGCTGGCGTGCCGATGTTCATGTCGCGCTTCTGCACTTCGAACGGAATCAGGATGCCGCGCGAAGTCTTGCCGAGCTTGGTCGCCGTCGCGTTGGAGCACTCGAATTCGAAGGCCGCAGCATTGCGGGCGGCGACATCGCCGGGATTCGCCAGCGCATTGAGCGCACGCACCATGCTGAAGCGGCGCGTTTCCTTCGTGGTCAGGCCGATGTCGGCGGTGGGCACGGGCTTGGATGCGAGTGCGCGAATCGCCTCGGCTTGGAACTGCTCAACCGTGTGGCCGGCTTGGATGGAGCGCATTGCCAGGTCAGCACCGCCGGGCATGGCCGCGGCGATCTTGCTGATTTCGGCGGCGTGGTTGCGCTGCACGGGGGTTTCGATGGTGGGGGCCGGCGTGCCGGCAGGCTTGGTTTCGGGCGTCGTCATGGCGCGGTTCTCCGTAGAAGATGGGGAAATGGAAGGAAGGGAAGGAAGGGCCGGCGGCGCGGCGGCGAGGCTGCGGCCGACACCGACAGTCGCATCCGCTGGCACGCTGACCAGAGACAACTCGAAGGGCTCCCAGTCGGTCACGCGGTAGGTGTCAGAACCGTCCTTCGTGCCTTCCAGAATGGCTTCGTGGATGATGTAGCCCACCGAAACGTTGACGCGGATGCCGTCGACCACGTCGCGGAAGACTTCCTCTGCGCGCACGCTTCGACCGAAGCGCACCACGGCACGGGCTACCTTGTCCGAACCGATTTCCACAGACTCGACGACCGCGACGACATCCCGTGTGTCGTGGTCACAAAGGAGGTTGGCGCCGGCCGTGAGACGGCCGATGCGCATTGACTTGCGACTGAGGTCCAGCACCTCGATGAACCAGCCGCGATCCACCGGCGTCTCGCTCGCGAAGGCGAGCTTCACGGTGCGCGCTTCTTCGTCGATGGAAGAGCGGTCTACAACGAAGGCGCGCTTCAGTTGGCCGGAGGGCAGATGCGCGCGAAGTGCTTGAGGAAGACTTGAAGTCATGCCGCTATTGCAACTTCGCGGCACTGACATTCATAAGGCGCGCGATGTCACTAGGCTGCGGTTTCTTCTTCCTCTTCGGCCTCTTCGTCGGCGGCTGCGGGCCGGCTCTTCGGCGCAGGTGCCGCGACCTTCGTCGCGTAGGCGGGCAGCACGATGCCGAGCTGCTTCGCAAGGTCTTGCGCTTCCTTGATCTTCACCATCGTGTCGTAGAAGTCGCGACCCATCTGCGCACTGAGATCCTGCGGCGCGACCAGACCCGCCCCTACCCCCGCAATGCGCGCGTTCATGTCCTTGAGCGGGTCCACCCACTCCCAACGGCGGCCGAGCCAATCGTGGGCAGCGAATTTCGCAACCTTCGCCGCGGGCAACGGACTGCCGTTCGGCATGGTGATCGCGTTGGACAGCAGGGACATCACCATCCACTCGGCGCGCACGCGCCGGAGAAAGGAGTCGATGAACCACTGCTGATCCGAGGCCCAACGGTCGCGCTCGTCGAGCGTGCCGCTGCGAATGCTCGAGAAGTTGACGCCTTCGAGGTCGTTCGCGAGCGCGTGGTACGACACGCGCCAGCCGCTCGCCACGCGTTGCAGCGCGGTCTTCACGAACGGGCCGAAGACCTCGTTCGGATATTTGCTCTCGTGCGGCTTGAAGTCGTAGCCAGGCGGCAGCGTGTCGTACACGCCAGGCTGGCTCGTGGTGATCGTGTCGCCGCCGTCGTCGCGCTCGCCGATGGGCAAGGTGCCCGGCGCGGCGTCCTGGTTCTGGGTGAAGAAGCCGAAGTGATTCGCGCCATGCTCGGCGGCCAGCACCGCGGCCAGCATGAAGCCGCCCAGGTGGTGCAGGCTCAGCATCCCGGGCGCCATCCACGGGATGCCGCGCACCTGCTCGGCCCGCTCCACCTTGAAACTGTGAATGATGTCTTCCGCGGGCAAGCGCACGCGGCGCCGGGAGGTGCGCGGACCATCGTTCGGATGCGCCTCGAAGATGTGGACCGCGACCGTCCGGCGATACGCGTCCACTTCCACGCCCATGATGACGGTGTTGCCTGTTGAAGGCTCGACGCCGTTGAAGGTGGTATCGATGCGGTCCACGTCGATGAGCTGCAGCGCGAAGTTGAATTCGTTGCGCGCGTCGGCGCCGCGTACCAGCCGCACCAGAAACTCGCCATCGCTCGGCAGGCCGCCGACCAGCGTCTCGCACATGTCGCGCAACGACTGCCGGCCGGTGACATCGCAGACGGCCTGCCAGCGCACGAACGCCGCTTCGATGGCATCGTTCGCGAGCTTGTCGGCCTTGCCCGGCGCATTCTCGACACGTGCCTGCATGACGAATCCGGCCGGCCCCACCATGTTGGTTTCGACCATGCCGCAGAACTTGCGCGCATAGTCGTTGTTGTTGCGCAGCTCCCGCCCACGCGCGCGAAGCCGGTCGAGGTCGCCGCGGAGCTCTTCATTGATGCTCGAATAGGTCGCGATCCAGTCGGCCGAGAGGCGATCGATGCGCGCGGCCTGGAAGCGGCGCGTCTGGGTTTTCTTCGGCGCCGGGCCGCCGCGGAAGAGGCGGCGGAGGAATGCAGGCGCCTTCATTGGCCGAACCTCACCATGATGCGGCCGGACACGCCGCGCGGCCCGCTCTTGCCTTGTTCTGCCGCGACCTCCCGCTGATACTTCGAGCGCATCGCGTGCAACTCGTTGAGCGGGATGTACTTCAGGCGCCGGCCGTTGATTTCGTATTCGGCTGTCGCGCTGGTGGCCCGGCCTTCGAGCACCGCCTCGATGGCGTCAAGCGTGCGTCTTGCATGGGAGCGGACATCACCGGCGGTGCCGAACGATGGCGCGACGGTCAGGCGCCCGGTGCCGACCGTGTAGACCTCATCGGCATTGGTGACTCGCGCTCGCCAGTCGTAGGAGCCGGGCGCATAGCCATCGGTAGCCTGCGCGGAGATGACGACGCGGTGCGCGTCGCCGGCAGCAACTGCCGCGATCTGGTAGCGGTGCTGCGAGTTGAGCAGTTCGTAGCTCAGTGCCCAGCCGGCAGAGGCCGGAAAGTCCTGCAGCGACCGTGTCCATTTGACGGTATCGCCGGGAATGATGGAGATGGGCTCGGAGTTGGAAGTGTCGATAGCCACAGTCAGGCCTTTGGTCAGTGTTGACCGGACTATCGAAGCGGGGAGCTGACATTAACAAGGCGAGGTGTGTCACTTCCCGCGAACACCCCGATTCGGGGGTTATGGCTTGCAGACATTCATCGGGCAACCAGCAGGCCATCTCGCGAACTACTTTGCGGTGTTACGTACGGATCAGCTTGTGCTCGACCGCGTACGTCTTTCCCTTCGACGTCAACTTGATATTTCCCTGACTTGTTCGGCTAATCAGACCTTGCTCCGCGGCTTGGCCGAGATAAATGTCGAACATGATTCTCGACATCGACGCCTTTCCCAACAACGTTGCATACATCAGAATGTCACCCTCCAAAGTTGCTTCAAAGGTCTTCACTATGACGCGCATCGTCTGAAGCACCCCGTCACCGGTCTTCTCTGGTGGCGTCGCCGAGACCGGAGTAAATGGGTTGCTTGCAACAGGAGGCTTGATGAACAGCGGTGCACCGTGCAACGAGCGAAGCAGCTCATCATAGGAAAACTCGAACTGGTCCTCCCGTGAGAAATCCAAGTACATCTTTGAACTGAGAAACGTAGGAACCGAATGAGTTCCGTTTTGACGGATCAGTGGGATAACTTTCGTGGAGTCCACGGACTTCATCAAGTCAGCCGTCACAATCATCTTTTCGTAGCCAACGCCACCAGTCCCTGAGTTGGCCTTCGCAACGTAGTTTTCAGTGCAAATCATCAGGACGCGATCTGCAACGGCAAGATTTTTCTCCATGAAGCTCGGCAGATCAGCTCCGGGTCCGAGATCCCACTGATCGAGCGCGGCATCAACGCCGTTATTGCGCAGTCTCGTAGCAAAGTCGAGAACCCATTTCTTATGATCTTGCGAGTCATGAGAGTACGAAATAAACGCCTTGGGAATTGCCACAGGTAGTCACCTATCAGGTAAGCCAAAAAGATGCGGCTGGTTTCCGCGTGGTGTCCTCGCCGCGCATCCACAGTCCCAGTTGATTCGGCGCGTCAGCTCGAAGGAGGAAGTGGAACACCAGGAAAGGGCGGAAATACAGACACTGTGCCGGGAGGAAGCGGCGGCAAAGCAGCAATGACTGGTGCAGTCACGGTCGGACCTGAAATCGGCGGGAACAATTTCTTTGCCTTAGCCGGGAGGATGTAAACCTCTTCCAAAAGATGGTCAAGAACTATCATCGCAAGGCCCAGTTGTTGGGGATTATGGGGTTCAACCTCGTGTGCCGCTAGATTGCCAAGCGTCCGGAGTTGATGCAGCACAGCAGCTCGACCCGGCGTCAGAACGCCCTGCTGAACCAAGTCGTCAATTTGCTCAAACAAAGTGCGCCCTTTGGCGGCCTGGTCCTTGCACAGAGTCTCAAGGATCGCCCGAACTCCTATTCCCGTGAGAACATGTTGATCGGATGTCAGAGCGTTGGTCGTTTCCTGATAGATGCGTCGCAGCTTGTCCGGCAGAAGCCAAACGCCGTCTTTCAGGCCAATGTATCCGGCGATCCGCGATGGATAAAGCTTTTCCGCGACCGAGTACACGGTCTGCAACTCCCCGTTCTCGTCGTAGTAGTGATCCACATCTTCTGAATTGGAAGCCGCCGATCGAAATGAGATTGCTTTGCATCCCATGCACTGCAAGATCTGGTACTCAGTCTCCCAATCCATGTGATGATCAGAACCCACCACTCTTGCGTCAGCTACGACTCGGTGTGCTGTGCTTCCGACGCACCGCTGACACTGCACTTCTAGTTCCTTGCCAACCGCATAGTTTGCGTGGAGCGTATCGCTAGCCATGATGGGTAGTATTTCTGAGTGGGATACACATAGTAACGCTCAACTTGCCGGCGGGATATTCATTTCGCAGGCGCCTTTATGATTCGCAAAACCTGTCGCTCGGAAAGCTCATAGCGCCGCGAGAGCAGCTTCACGCGCTCACCCGCCAGGTAGTCGCGAAAGATGCGGCTGTTCCGATTGCTGTGCCCCTCGCCGCGGCGCTTCGCAATAAAGACGCGGTCACCGCCCCAGTCGGCGCGAACTCCCGCCTCTACGCTCTTCACAAGCTCGGGCGTCAGCTCGCCCTTTGCCTCTGCAAGGGCCTCCTGCACCCGGACGAGGATGTCGAGAACGATGTCATTTCGGTTGTTGTTGGTCACCATGATCTAGCGGAATGGGATTGACGGGACGGGCGTTGAAAGGTTCGGCGAGGTGGCACTGCCTTTGGAGGCGTGGCCGGGGCCGGTGGCGAGGCCACCATCGGCGGCGGCTCCGGCGGGCTTGCCGGCTCTGTGACTGGCACTTCGCTTGTTTGCGCGGAGCGTGTCTCGACCGTGTGCGTTTCGCGTGGAACATCAGCCGGTGAAACCTCTTCCGCCTGTTCCACGCGAAACAGATCACCATTCGGTGGCTGCACGATGGACTCCAACCGCTCCCACATCTTCCCGGTGTAGAGGTGCAGCCCGAGCATGTGCGTGCAGAAGATCGCGTAGACCGTGCAGTCCAGCGCTTCATTGCGCACGCCGGGCGACTTCATCCACTTGTAGGCTTCGCCGCCGGCCACGCGCTGCGGCACGCGCGCTTCGGAGGTCAGTTGCGTGTAGAACTCGCGCGGCAGATCCGCGCAGAAGTGGACGAACCCGGCGCCCCGCTTCTCCACGCACAGGCGCCCGTACAGCAGATCCTTGGCGGTGTCGGTGCCGACATACCAGAGCCGAACGCCGCGCTTGATGATCTTGCCGCCCCAGTTCACGTCCTGCACGGTGGCCTTGCTCTTGACCATCTTGCTCGGCTGCGGATCGCCGCGCACGGCGAACACCCGTTCGCGCTCGCGCTGGCGGCAGTAGTTGTAGGCCTGGTGCGTGAAGTGGCCGCCGGTGTCCACGGCCATCGCTTCGATCTTCATCGCCTGGCCGCTCTCGTGCTGGAAGATGGTCTTGCGGTAGGCATCGAGGTGCGACCAATCGCGCTCGTCGGCCGGATTCGCATAGATCACGCTGTAATCCACGCACCACATTTCCTCGCCGCGACCGATGGCCCACGTCACGACTTCAAAGCGGTTGTCCTGCACGTCCACGCCCGTGACCAGCACGAGGCCACCATAGGGGACCGTGAAGCGGCGGTATTTCTCCGCACGTCTTGAGAGCGCGTGCTCGTCGGCGCGCTCGACCACGGCCTCCCAATACTGCGCGAGCGTTTCGTTCACGAAGCCTTCAAGCGGCGCGGTGTCCCCTGCCTTGGCCTTGATCGTGGCTTCAAGGAATTCGCGCACGATGTCGGACCATGCGCGCTGCGGGCTGTAGGCGCTCCACATCTCCACAAAGGCCACATGCCGCGGCGCGCGGATGACCACGCCTTGCGCATCGGTCCAGACGTGCAGATTGTGGTCGTAGCGATACCGGCCGCACTCGCTGATCCACATTGCCCGGTCGTCCCAGATCTTCAGGTAGTCAGCTTGCGTGATCGACTCGTGGCAGTGCGGGCAGACATGCCGCACGGTGTTGTAGTCGTGGCCATCCCACTTGAAGCCGTGCCGTACCTTCTTGTTGCCCCAGATGAGCGGATGCTCGGCATCGCAGTGCGGGCACACGATGTTGTAGCGCATGCGCGCATCGGCATTCTTCTCGCGCGTCTCGATGTGGTCGAAGTCCTTGATGCGCACGGTGCTGCCGGCGACCAGCTTCGGGAACGGCGCCCCTTCGAGCCGGCCGCGTGCGAGCGTGATCGGATCGGAGGACTTCTCGATCTTCTGATCAAAGGCCGAAGCTTCGTCGAGCACCGCGACCGCCACGGTGATGCGGCGGTAGGCGCGCGCGGCCTTGCCGCCAAGCAGATGCAACACGGAGCCGAAGAAGCTCTTCAGCTTCATCGTGTCTTCCTTGCCCGGCACCATGACCGCCTTCAAGGCATCCACGTCGCGCAGCATGGGCTCGATTTCCGACTTCACGAAGCTGTCGCGGTCGTCGTCGGTCGGCATCCAAAGCGCCTGCTTGCGCCGGCGGTGCGCCGCGTTGTAGGCAATGAAGGCGAGCAGCGTCTTCGTGTAGCCGACGCGCTTCGCCTTGCGCACCGTCACTTCTTCGATGTCGTCATTGCTGAAGGCATCCATCCAGCCGCGCTGGAACGGGTAGGCCTTCCATTCACCCTGCGTGTGGCTGGCCTCGGGCGACAAGTAGAAATTGTTTTCGGCCCAGGTGCTCAGAGGCTGCGGTCGCTCCATCTTGAGCGGCACGAGGCCCTTCACCACGGCACTGATGACTGCGCGCTGCGTTTCGTTGGGTGCCAGGCTCACAGCGGCTCGCCCTCTTCTTCGTCGCCGTCCTCAGGCTGCACGACGGCCTCAGTCACGAGCCGGGCGGTGGCGCGCACCCATTGGTTGCGCGCATCGGCGATGGCCGACATCAGTTTGTCGCGCGCGGTGTCGGGCAGCTCCGGGCACACCTTGCGCAGCAGGCCGGGCAATTGCTCGAAGCGCTCGGAGACGGATTGGCTCGCGGTCGCGAGCACTTCGGCCAAGAGCGTGATCGGCGCGTACTCGCCGCGGGCCACGGCATTCTTGATCGCGATGCCGAGGCGCTGCTCGCGCGCGAGCGCCGCGCGCTCTTGCACGAGGTCGAGGCCGCCCGTCTCCGACGACGCCCGGCCGGCAGCGATGTCGCGCATCCGGTCGCAGTAGGCCATCAGCCACTCATGGCCCGACTCGCCGCGCGTCAGCACACCCTCGGCCATGAGTTGGCTCACGCGCGCCTCGCTGATTCCGACCCACGCGCCGAACTCCGCCTGCGAAATGGCCTGCCTCATCGCTTCGACTGCCTTCACTTAACCCCCTTAGCAGCATCGCCGAACAGTCCGAAGTCGGGGTTCGAATTACCCGTAACCCACGCTTCTGCGGAAGGACCCGTGACGCTGTTCTTCATTGGCCCACCAGCTTTCGGACGTGGTAGCGAATGCGCCGCTCGATGTAGGGCTCAAGGTCCGCGCGCTCGGCCACGCGCTGGCGGCTGATCCGCGACTCGTACATGCCATCGCGCACGAACATCAGCACGGGCCGCACGATGAATCCGTCTTGCCCAGTCGCCGCCCAGATGCCAGGCGCGAGGTGCTGCGTCGGGCCACTGCGAAGATGACCATAGGCAACGAAAAATCGCACGCCCTCGCGGCCCTTGCCGCCCTTGTGCAGACGGGCCTTGCGCTTGTCCGTCATGTTGGCCTTGTAGCCCTGCTCGCCCATGGCCTGGAAGTAGGACAGCAGGCGCACGAGGAAGCCGCCGCGCACGTTGCCGCGCCCGTCATCGCTGCCGGGGAATGGCGTGTCGGGAATGGCCGTCTGATAGCCGGCGGGCAGGATGCCGATGCGGCGCAGGGCCGCCTCGCTGCGCTTGTCTCGACGGGCGCCGCCGAACTCTTGCGCCTGCAGGATCTTCTGCGGGTCCACGCCCTTGCCACCGAAGTAAGTCGGCTCGATGTCCACGCTCAGCCGCTCGGGCGTGGCCTTGCGGACATACACGCTCTTGAGGATGTAGGGCGTTGGCCGGTCGAACTGGTCGCGCATCTCGCGCTGCCACTCGCGCCGCGCGAGGAAGCCGCCATCGCTCAGCCCGTTCGCATAGGCTTGCTTGGCCTGCTGCCCCGACAACTTGGCGAGCTGCGCCTGCACGCTGGCGAGGCCAGCACCGCTGAAGCCCACCGTCACGCGCATACCGCCTCCCCTGCCTGCTCGGCCGCACGCCTCACCCTTGCGGTGAAGGCGAGATAGGTTTCACCACGGCCCACCGAGAAGGCCGCTTCGTCCCACGGCGCCAAGCCGAGCGCACGCGCCTTCGAGTCGATGCCGCTGCGCGTCTCGTGCCATGCCCCGGCCGCGACGGCAGGGCCAGCGCCAGGCGCACGAGGCACATCCCGCCACCGTTCGTTCCGAAGCCAGTTGGCGAACTCGGGCACGAACTCTCCGTCCTCCTTTGTCCACCTCTTGCTAAGCCTTTGGGCCTCGATGGCCGAGCGCATCGTCTGCTGCAGCGCGGCGCTTGGCGCCATCCGCCGGTATCGGCGTTCGGCCTTCAGCCTGTTGTCGTGGTTCGGGTAGATCGCAAAAAGCTCATCGAACCCGGTCGCCCCCCCGCCGGGGGGTAGGGGGGATTGGTTCATTGATGGTTCTGAAGATTCGGGTGTCATAGCTGTGACACCCCTCTCGTCTCTGGTGACACCCCTCTCGTCCGTGGTGACACCCCTCTCGGGTGTCGAGACGGGTGTCAGATTGACACCCGTGTGCATAACTTCAGGTGGGGGCGCGTCATCGAGGGGTGTCAAATTGACACCCCTCTCCGGAACCGGCACGTCGCCGCCTTCGATCCACTCGGGACAGATGCGGTATTCGTTGGTCACGCCGGGCCGCCCGGTCGCCGTCTTGACCTGAATCAGCCAGCCGGTCGCCACCATTCGGCGAATCTGCCGCTGCACGCTGCTGCGGCTCTGCATGGTCTTGCGGGCCAGCTCATCCACCGAAGGCCAGATGCGCCGGCCGTCATCGCTGGCATGGTCGGCCATTGCGAGCGCGAGCAACCGCTCCATGCCGCCCGCTGGATAGCGATCAAAGACCATCGACATCACTTTGATGCTCATGGCGTCGCGCACCCTCCCCGGCCAGGTCGATCCGCTGCGCTCATGCCTTCGGTTCCTCCCGCATCAGGCCGCGCAGCATCGCCAGCGAGTGGCCGACGTTCGCGACCAGTTCCGCCGCGTGGTGCTCCGCCTTGCGCATCTGATTGCGCGACACGCCGTCCTTGCGGCGCGTCAGCGCCTCGCCGAGCGCCTGCACGTAGTCGGCGAACGCCATCTGGAGCTGCATCAAGGCATCGAGCGGATCGCCCTCGGAATGCGCCGGCGTGGCCCGGATGCAAACGTGGTCCAGCTCGCCGGCCATGGCGTGCAAGATGCGGTAGTCCCGGCTCTGCCACTGCATCTCGATGGCGTCGCGCAGCGTGAGGTGATGGGTCGTGTTCTGCGGGTTGACCTTGTGCGTCAACGTGTTGGGGTTGTGGCCCATGCGCTTGGCGAGGGCAACGATGCCGCCCTGGCAGCCATGCGCGGTGTCATAGGCAGCGACCGCCGCATCGTGGCCGCGCAGCTTGTTGGGCACGGGCTCATCGGCGCCATAGCCGTGCGCCGCGTCAATTGAGATATTCGTTCTCATGCAGACCTCAGAGAGAAACAGCCAACGCCTCGCGGAAGCGAGTCCTGCTCCGACGCTGGCGGAGCGCATCGACGCCATCGAGCAATTCCTGCAGCAGCTCGTGCAACTGCTGGAAGTCGAGCCAGACCTGAACCGAGAGAGCATCGCGGCGTGGATAGAGATAACGACGGCAAGCGCAGGCGCCCAAGGGCTTGCGGCGCTGCGTCAACGCGCCGCGATGGCGCAACTGTGCGAGCGCGTGCTCGCGCCTTCCGTTGACGTGATAAGGCCCACTGCGACGTGGTTGTCGTGAGTGGCCGCCAGGCTCCATCACTCATGTGCCTCCCCTGCGCTTCGGTCGGACTTTCCCGCTCTGTCGCGGCTTCGCCTCGGGGCCGCACCGTTTGCAAGCGTTTGGCGCAAGTGATGCGACGCGAATTCCGGATCGTCATGGATGCAGTCATGCTCGGCCAACAGGGCACCATTCAGGTGGAAAATCTGCAGCACGTCACGCCGAGACTCACCCTCGCCGCGCTGACATTGGACAAGCACGACTTTTTCCACCCTCACAGACAAAGGCGGCATTGCGCATGGCAACGAACTCATGGCCCGAGATCCTTTCGACGTGCGATGAAATTGAACGGTTGCTCGACGGGGCCGCACCGGTCGCAGACTCGGCGCGTCTCAACCGGATCACCTTTTTGTGCGGATACTTGGGCACGGATTCCTACATCCGGGAGAAGGCGAATCGCTTGGCATCTCGCGCCGCGATCTACTTCAGTGCTCGACGCCATGCCAGTGAGCAAGGGGGCGCCGCCGGTGTCATGCAGGAGATGCGCTATCGATTGCTCTCGTCCATTCGAGAACAGGCCGACTGGCTCGCACGCAGTCAGAACTAGCTCGGGCTGCCTGTCAGGACTGCCGGGAAAGTGCTCGACCTCATCGGCCACCACGAGTGACATCAGCCCCGAGTGCAGCGAGCGGCGCGAAGCGTCGTGGGAGCTGTGCACCCTATTCATAGGCGCCCTCCCCGGCAGCCGCCCGCAACACATCCCATGCGACGTCAGGCCGAAGCTCTTCGCAGCGCACGGCACCAGAGGTCAAGCGCTCAATGGACGGGCAATGCTCAGCGGGCACGCGCCGCCCTTCGTCTTTCCATTGACCAACGGCAGCCTTGGTAACGCCCAGCGCATTCGCAAGTGCGGTTTTGGAGCCAACAACCTTTGCAGCTCTGTCGACGGGGTGTTCCATGCTTGATCCTTTGGCAGTTTCCGCAGAGTCTAGTATTTCTAGACAATCAGTTCAAGTATTACTTGCCTCACGGGGTCAAGTTTTTCTTTACGATCAAGAAATGGAGTTGAAAGACTGGGTGCGCGCTGCGCGAAAACACAAAGGCTGGACGCTTGAGCAGCTTGGCGACGCCATGGGTCGGAGCAAGGCAACGGCAGGGTTTTGGGAGAACGGGAAAACCGCTCCCAGCTTTGTGCAGATCCAGAAGATCGCAGAGGTCACCGGATACCCCCATCCGTTCGGCCGGGAGAGCGCCGGCACGCCGCCGCCGCCTAACGAGCTCGCCCCCCAAATGCCTGATGGAGCAATCCCAGTCGACCCGACAAAGCCGCAACGCATATGGGTTGTCGGCAAAGGCGCCGGTGGCTTATCAGAGCGAATTTGGAGCGACGGAGACCATCCAGTGGGAGCAACGGATCAATACGGGCTTGTTGCAAGTACAGACCCGCACGCCTTCCTCGTGGAGGTTTCCGAAGAAAGCATGGTTCCAAAGTACACCCCTGGCGATTTCGCGCTGGTGGAGCCAGGGACCGCGCCTGAACTGGAGGACGATGTCCTGGTGCGGCTGACCTCCGGCGTCACGATGATTAAGCGCCTGCTTTCGCAGCGCGGCGCTTACCGGTTTGGCAGCTACAACACTTCGGTGGTGCTTCACTATCGGTTTGAGGATGTGGACTGGGTCTACTACATCGCGCATCCGGTGCCACGGCGAAAGATCACTTCCCTCTGGTAGCAGCGACAACTCAGCACCAATTTTTTGAGCCGCCATCAGGCGGCTTTTTCTCGCCACAAGTCACTACGTCAAGAAATACTTGCCCGATTAGCTAGTTTTACTTGACTCTATAAGTCTAGTTATTCTAGACTTTGATCCAAGTGCTGCATCCCGCAGCCACCTTGGAGATGACGATGGCGAAACTTCCCGCGACGCGCAGCTACCGCTGCTTCTTCGTTCCCCGCGATGGCCTCGGCCACCTTGCCCCCTCAGACACCGGCGCACACCCCTTCGTCCAATTGAAGGCTGCGAATGCCGAAGCCGCCCTCATAAGCGCACAACACGTCACCGGGTGCCCGGTTTCGGAAGTCGAGCGCATCGAAGGCTGACGCAGTGGCCCGCGCTCAAATCAACCACGCCACCGACAGCCGCGCCGCATCGCGCCACGCTGCCACCAGTTCGGCGCGCGTGGACATCTGGATTCGCACCATCGGCCGCCGCCGCCAGGCGTTCTATCGCTGCAGCGCCGCAGGCGTTGCGAACTGGCAAGCCATGGGCGTGCCGCTCGCCAACAAGGCATTGAAGCTCGGCAGCATCAGCCTGCCTGGAATCTCTGACGCGACCGTCGCGGCCTACACGGAGGACGCACTCGCGCACCCGATGGCGGCCGAGTTCGGCGAGCGCGCACGCGCGCTCAGTAGCGAAATCGACACGCTCAACCTCTCGGCGCGGGGTGCGGCATGAACGCGGCATTCAAAGCGAGCCCACTCAGCATCGCCGAGACAAAGGCGAACTTGGCGGCAGCGCAAGCAGCCGCAGCCATCGCGCAGGCCATCGCTGCCTACCAAGCAGCCGGCTACGGCTCTCTCGTGACTCAGCCGCTCCATGAGGCTCTGGCACACGTCAATCACTCGATCCGCGAGGTGAAGCCGTGAGCGTGTCGAATGAAGAAATCGGCGCGCTCCTGCGGAGGGCTGACGCCCTCAAAGACCAAGACGGCGCCTCGGAGTCGGTGCGGGCGTTTTGGCGCGGCTACGCCAAGGGCCTTCGCGATCTGCAATCGGGTGCAGCGAAGAAGGCGGCAGCAAAGGACTCAGTGGCCCAGCAAACCGCGAGCGGTCCGGTCCTCGGCAACGGGGGAGACGAAGCGGCATGACGTTCCTGTTCCGCTGCCCCGAATGCCGCACGCGTCGCCGCAGCCACGGCCTGTTCACGCAACATCTGCGCGAAACCGGCCATCGTCTGTGCCGGTGCGGCGGCTACCACTACGAGCACCGCCCGGGTTCTCCGTTTTGCGAGCGCAATCCCATGAGTGTGGCGCTACTCGCGAGTCGCTATGGAGCCTCTGACGAAGAGGTGACCGACATTGCGCTCGAAGTCGTTCTGACCACACGCAGGCGCAGTGCCCTGCACTGCCCTTTCTGAAAGGCCGGCATGCGCTCGACCTCATTCCAAGAAACCGGCGTTGGCCTCATGAGGACTTCGCCCGTCAGGCCCATCTCGGGCTTCCTCGCGACCGCTGCCGCGCTGGCGGTCTTCATCGTCCTACCCATCGTGCTTGCCGCGATGTGTGTCTACGGCTGGAGCACACCATGATCGTGATCGTTTCCCCTCGCCCGCGGCGCCCCAAGCAGCCGCAACAAACCGGACCCATCGGCGGCCTTGCCGACAGCCGCTTCCACTACACGCCGAGCGTCGCCACCGACATCCGCAAGACTTTCAAGCGCATCCGCGCCGAGCAGCGAGGTGCGCGGCCATGACGACCACGACCACCGGCGTTTTCTTCGTCGGCAAGGACCGCCCAGGCCGTCCCGCAGTCAGCGAACACAAGTCCGACGCGGGCGAATTCGTCCTGAAGATGCGAGTCGTCGACAACCAAGGGCCGCGCGCCGTCGAGGTCTATGTGACTCGCTGGGTCGGCCAGGCCGCCGCAGCGTGGCGCGCTCAGCATCGCGACCTAAAGGCCGGCGACGCGCTGCGCCTGGTGCTCACCAATCCACGCGCGATGCCCGGCGCCATGTCGCCTGAAACGCACGCCGCCATCTCTTCGTGCGAGCTGCTGCCGGCGCGCGCCTCAGCGGCCACACAAGCCGCCTAGCCACCTCCCCACCACCGCAACCATGACCCTCGTTCCGCCCCCGGTGAAGCGCCCTGCCCTTCACCATCTCATCGCCCTCACTGGCCATGCCGGCGTCGGCAAAGACACCGTGGCCGACTTGCTCGTCGCGCATGCGCGCTTTCGCAAACTCGCATTCGCGGACGCACTGCGCGGCGAGATCTCCCACGCCTTCAATCTCTCACACGACGACCTCACGAACCCGAATCTGAAGAACGTTCCGACCGTCGCGCTGCGCATGCGACATGCACCGCGCGACTTCCTCGCGGCCGTGGTCTTGTCGCTGTCCGCGGCGGCACCCGACCATCGCACTCCGCTCAGCGATGCATGGCTCGACGAGCCGCGCAGCCCACGGCAGATCATGCAATGGTGGGGCACTGAGTATCGGCGCGCGCAGTCGCCGCGCTACTGGACCGAGCAGCTGATGAAGCGGCTCATCTACTACCGCCGGGAAGGAGAAACACGCTTTGCTGTCACCGATGTGCGCTTCGACAATGAAGCGCATGCGCTGCGCATGGCGGGCGCCGTGCTTTGGCAAGTGGTCCGTCCCGGCCACACCGGCGGCGCAGAGGGTGCGCACATCAGCGCCACGGACGGGAGCCGGTTCAATCCCGAGGTGGTTGTCGCCAACACCGGCGATGTGCGCCATCTTCAAGGACTGGTGCTCAGTGAGTTTGTAGCGCGAGACTTCGGCCTCGACCGTGCAACCGTTCAACTGACGGTGAGCGCATGAGAGCTGTTGACCTTTTCGCAGGTGCGGGCGGCTTCTCGACCGGCGCCAAGCAGGCAGGTTGCACCGTTGTATGGGCGGCCAATCACTGGCGGGCCGCTGTAGACATCCACGCGGCCAACCATCCCGAAACCGCCCACGCATGCCAGGATCTGCAGCAGGCCGATTGGCGGGATGTGCCGGCACACGACATATTGCTCGCCTCGCCGGCATGCCAGGGCCACACGTCGGCGCGCGGGAAGGAAAAGCCACACCACGATGCCCAACGCAGTACGGCGTGGGCCGTGGTGTCTGCACTCGAGTACCACCGCCCGCCGGTGGCAGTCGCTGAGAACGTAATCGAATTCCTGAATTGGGCACTGTTCCCGGCGTGGCGCCACGCAATGGAAGCCCTCGGCTATTCGCTGGCTCCGCACATCATTGATTCCGCGGACCACGGCGTGCCGCAGCATCGCCGCCGGGCCTTCATCGTTTGCTCCCGCAGCAAAAATCCTCTGCAGCTTCGCCTTGCGCCGCGCGCCCATATCGGCGCCGACAAGATCATCAACTTTGGCTCGGGCAAGTGGTCCGACATCGAACGGCCGGGCCGTTCTGCCGCGACTCTCGCGCGCGTCGCCGCCGGCCGGGCTCGCTTCGGCGAGCGATTCCTGATGCCGTACTACGGTAGTGGCTCGGGCCTCACCGGTCGCTGCCTGTCGCGTCCGCTGGGAACCGTTACGACCGTAGACCGCTGGGCGGTGGTCGATGGCCCACGCATGCGGATGCTCACGGCGGCCGAGAACCGCGATGCCATGGGATTCCCCGAAACCTACCAGCTCCCCGCACAGCACCGCCAGGCGGTGCACATGCTCGGCAATGCCGTTTGCCCGCCCGTCGCGCGAGACGTGATCGCCGCCGTCTTGGAGACAGTGTGAACCGCATCAGCCGTCGCACCAGTACACAGATGCTTGAACATCGGCGCTACTCCAGCGCCCTACCCCGCACGCCTTTTAAGGTCCGGGTGCCCGCGCGAATAGACAACACGCCCGCTCTGAAACGTGTTGGTCACCAACATGAAGTGACCACCGATGCTTCCGAGCGAGCCCTCGACAATTTCTTCCGCATGCTCAACAGCAGTAAGGAGCACGTTCAGATATTTCTCGCGAGTGTCCCACGCACGCTCGGACAGAGTTTCAGCAGCCCTCGCAATCGTTTCTTCGTGCGTACGGAATGTCTGCGCCAACGTCTCGACCGCATGAAAGGATGGCCAATCGGGGAAATCCAAAGGAGCGATTCGCATCAAGCTCTTGAGTTGAGAGTCAAAGTCCGCAAGCTCCTTTCGCACGGGGACGCCCGCCAGCTGCACGAATTCGTGCAGCAAATACTCAACAATGACACGGCAGTTGAAGAGCGCCCCGCCAATGATCTGCAGACGCCGAATTTGCTCCAGACGGGCCGCTTCCGCTTGATGCACTTTCTGCTGCAATTGTTGCCAAACAACCGCGATAGCGGCAGCGACGATTGCAACGGCCGCAGTTCCAGCTTGGGCCCATGCCGCCCAGTCACTAGGCGTGCTCGGTCGGTGCCTGAAGAAGACCACAACAAGCGCTGTTGCACAAAGCAGTGCGCCACCGGCCGCAAAGTAATAGAACTTTTTCAATGCTTCACCTCCAGCGGAGAAGTATGCAGGAAGGTCCCAACTGCCTCCGGGGGTGTGCCAGGGCGCCGAACGGCGAACGGAGGGCTGAAACGATGAGCCTTACAGTTGACGTGCCCGGCGCGGCCGAGCTGCTGAAAATCCACCCGGAGACGGTGAAAAAGATGATCCACAAGGGTGAATTGCCCGCCGCGCAGGTCGGCCGCGCCTACGTGATGATGACAAAGGACGTGCTCGAATTCATCGAGAACGCCGTGATTCGCGAGACCGCCGCTCGGATGCGCCGACCGTCGAAATCACCAAAGGCGCGTCGCCAGGTCGCTACCTCGTAGATTGGCGTACCGCATCATCATGCGGTGCGACTTGTGGCCGGTGATTTTCATGATCTGCGTTTCTGAAAGCGTCGTCTTCTCGAAGAGCCGGCTCGTCGCCTCATGCCGTAGATCATGAAAAGTTAGATTCGGGCACTCGGCTGCTTCGAAAATTCCGACATAGAGCTTCGAAAGATAGTCCGTGGTTTTGTGAAGTTTTTTGGGACTAGTGTCGCCGTCCCACCACGGAAAAAGAACATCCCGCCCCTTCGCGCCCGCGGCGGTCCGTAGTTCGAGGTATGCCGTCAGCGTCGCCACCGCGACACTCGACAACGGAACTTGTCGCTTGTCTCCGTTCTTCGTCTTGTCGAGAAACGCGGTGCGCTTTGCGAGGTCGACCTGATCCAGCGTCAGCGTATACATCTCGCGCATCCGCATGGCCGATTCGACGGCTAGCACGAACATGCACCACAGGGCCTTAGGGTCATCGAGCGAAAGAGGACGCTGCTTGCGGGGCAGCACGCCCGACACGATGACGGCCGACACCTTTTCGAACTCGCCTGGTTCAAGCCGCCTATCCCGCTCCACATCGACGCGCGCCTCGCCGGCGATAGCCGCATCGGTCTTCGTGTACTGCGCGTAGCCTTCCGGGAGGGTGCGCAGGGGATGGTCGGGCAGCAGGACATGTCCTTTCCGCATTCCCCAGTCAGTGCAACGCGCCAGCGCACCAACCTTCGCGCGGATCGTAGCCGGCGCTAACTTGTCGATGCGCTTCATCTCGGAAATCCAGTCATCGACCCAACCCGCGTCGATGCTGGTCAGCCGTGTGGTTCCCCTCGATTTGATGATGGTTCCGAGCGCAGCACGATCTTTCTCCTTCGGATGCGCGTCGCGCTCATATTCGCGCACAAGGTCGGCGATAGTGACGATGCGGGAAGGAGCCTGCAGTTCGGTTGGCACGATGCCTTTGTCGAGCAGCTTCTCGACCTTGGCGACGAAGGCGTCACCCTCTTTTTCATCGGCGAAGGTGAGATAGATCGGCTTGTCGAGAAGCCCAGCCCGCTTGATGACGTATTCCCACCCGTTCGGCCGCTGCCTTTTTCCCGCCATATCTGCTCCAATTTTCAACCGCGAAGCTACGCACTTTACGCGATTAGGACGGGTGGCAGATCACTGTTTTTGGTTGGCAAAGGCTGTTCTAGACTGCGATAAAAGCTGGCAAACAGACAAAGAAAAAGGGCTTAGATCGCTCTAAGCCCTTGATTTCATTGAGTTTCGGGTGGTGGGTGCTGAGGGGCTCGAACCCCCGACCTACGCCTTGTAAGGGCGCCGCTCTACCAGCTGAGCTAAGCACCCCACCGGGAATACTCTCCGTAGTCTACGTCTTAATTCAGCGCGTCTTTCAACGCCTTGCCCGGACGGAACTTCGGAATCTTGGCGGCCTTGATTTTAATCGCGTCACCGGTGCGTGGATTGCGGCCGGTGCGGGCGGCCCTTTTACCGACTGCGAAAGTGCCGAAACCGACCAGCGACACCGAGCCGCCTTTTTTGAGCGTGGTACGAATGGCGCCGATGGTGGATTCCAGCGCGCGGGTGGCGGCTGCCTTGGAAATATCGGCGTTCTTTGCGATGTGCTCAATCAGTTCGGTCTTGTTCACAAGGGCCCCTTGTAGAAGAAATAAAGTTGGTCGGCTTTCGTCAGCTGCGAGCTGGCCGCGAAATGACGCGGCTCGACAAGCCTGGCAGGACTGACGCCTCGGCAGCGCGCTGCCAGCGAGGATTACAACCACTGGTCTGCAGGGTGTCAATACGACACGAGGCCGTGCAGAACAGCGGAGCGCGCGATTTTAGGGGCGTTTCGTGAAGTCGAATTTCAAAGGGCCTCGGCAATGGCCTTGCCAAGGTCGCTGGTGCTCGCCTTGCCGCCGATGTCGGGCGTGCGCGGCGCTCCGCTTTGGGGCGCGAGCACCTTTTCGATGGTGGCAAGGATCGCGTCGTGCGCCTTCTTGTGGCCCAGGAACTCGAGCATCATCGCGCCGCACCAGATCTGTCCGATGGGGTTGGCGATGCCTTTGCCCGCGATGTCGGGTGCCGAGCCATGCACCGGCTCGAACAGCGAGGGCGTGGTGCGCTCGGGGTTGAGATTGGCGCTGGGCGCAATGCCGATGGTGCCGGTGCACGCTGGGCCCAGGTCGGACAGGATGTCGCCGAACAGGTTGCTGGCCACGACCACGTCGAAGAAGTCGGGCCGCTGCACGAAGTGGGCCGTGAGGATGTCGATGTGGAACTTGTCGAGCTTCACGCCCGGATAGTTCTTCGCCATTTCGGCCACGCGTTCGTCCCAGTACGGCATGGTGATGGAGATGCCGTTCGACTTGGTCGCGCTGGTCAGGTGCTTCTTGGGGCGCGATTGCGCAAGCTCGAAAGCGAACTTGAGCACGCGGTCGACGCCCACGCGCGACATCACGGTTTCCTGCACCACGATCTCGCGCGGCGTGCCTTCGTACATGCGACCGCCGATGCTCGAGTATTCGCCTTCGGTGTTCTCGCGCACGATGTACATGTCGATCTCGCCGGGCTCGCGCGGCGTGCCGTCGCGACGCACCACGGGCGCCGTGATGCCGGGCATCAGCCGCGCCGGGCGCAGGTTGATGTACTGGTCGAACTCGCGGCGGAACAGGAGCAGCGAGCCCCAGAGCGACACGTGGTCGGCAATTTTTTCGGGCCAGCCGACCGCACCGAAATAGATGGCGTCATGGCCGCCGATCTGGTCCTTCCAGTTGTCGGGCAGCATCTTGCCGTGCTTCTCGCAGTAGTCCCAGCTCGAAAAGTCGAAGTGGTCGAACTTCAGGTCGATGCCGAACTTGCGCGCCGCGGCATCGACCACGCGCAGGCCTTCGGGCATGGTTTCCTTGCCGATGCCGTCGCCGGCGATGACTGCGATTCTGTGGGTGGTCATGGTCTGGTTCCTTCTTGCTGGAGAGGGGAAGTGAAAAACTGGAGCGCCTCGGCGAGCAGTTCGCCCGGGGCCTCCTCCGGTACGTAGTGGCCGCACGGCAACGCGCGGCCCGAAACCTGGACAGCGCATTCGCGCCAGAGCGAGAGCACGTCGAAGCAGCGGCCCACCGCGCCATGCTCGCCCCAAAGCACGCGCAGCGGCTGCGCAAGCTTGCGGCCGGCGGCGATGTCGACGCGGTCGTGCACCAGATCGATGGTGGCGGACGCGCGGTAGTCGCCGCAGATGGATTCGGCCGTGCCCGGAATGCCCGCGCAGCGCTCGTATTCGGCCAGCACCTCGGGCGCGAAGGGCGCGAGCCCGGCGTGGCGTCCGCCCATCACGCTGCGCACGTAGCGCACCGGATCGGAGGCGATCAGCGCCTCGGGCAGCGGTGGCGGCTGGATCAGGAAGAACCAGTGCCAGTAGGCGCGCGCAAAGGCCTCGGTGGTGTTCTCGTACATCGAGAGCGTGGGTGCGATGTCCAGCAGCAGCATGCGGTCGACGGCCGCCGCATGGTCGGCGGCCAGCCGGTGCGCGACGCGCGCGCCGCGATCGTGTGCCAGCACGCCGAAGCGCTCGAAGCCGTGATGGCGCATGGCGGCGAGTGCGTCGAGCGCCATTTCGCGCTTGCTGTAGACCCCGTGGTCGGTATCGTCCGCGGGGCGGCCCGAATCGCCATAGCCGCGCAGGTCCACTGCCACCACCGTGAATTGCTCGGCGAGGGCCGGCACCACGCGATGCCAGATCAGATGCGTCTGCGGATGGCCGTGAAGGAGCAGCAAGGGCGCGCCGCGCCCGCCGATGCGGCCATGCACGCGGACGCCGTTGCGCTCGATGTTGAATTCGGGAAAGTCGAAGAAGGAAACAGTCACGCGGCAATTGTGCGTTGCGCCTCATCGATCATCAAGCAACAATCGACCAATTCATACTTTCCAATCTGGCATGAATCCATTGTCGATGGACCGAGGCGATCTCGAACTGGTGCTGGCCATCCGCGACCAGGGAAGCCTGGCGGGCGCCTCCGCCACGCTCGACGTGGTGCCCTCGGTCGTGACCAAGCGGCTCGGTGCGCTCGAGGCACGGCTGGGCCAGCGGCTGTTCGAACGCACCACGCGCCGGCTGAGCGTGACGGCCGAGGGCGAAGCCGTCTGCCTGCACGCCAGAGCGCTGCTCGAAGGTTTTGCGGCGCTCGAAAGCGAGCTTGGCGAGCGGCAGAACGAGCTGGTCGGCACCATCCGGCTGGCTGCGACCTTCGGCTTCGGCCGGCGCTGGCTCGGCCCTGCCCTGGCCAGCTTTCAGGCGCGTCATCCCGGGCTGCAGATCGAGTTGCTGCTGACCGAGCGGCTGCCCGACCTCGGCGCCGAAGGCTATGACGGCGCGCTCTGGCTCTGGGCCGTGCAGCAGCGCCGCGCGGCCGACTGGGTCACGCGCCGCATTGCGCGCAACCAGCGCGTGCTCGCTGCCTCTCCTGCATACATAAAACAGCGCGGCATGCCGGCCACTGTCGATGCGCTGGCGACGCACGACTGCCTGGTCGCGCGCGAGAACGGCGAGGTCAACCAGCACCAGTTCGCCCTGTGGACCCTGCGCCACGCGCGCGACGGCAGCACGGCGCGCGTGCGCGTCCAGGGTCCGCTGACGAGCAATTCGGGCGAGATGGTGCGCGACTGGTGCCTGGCCGGCCACGGCGTCATGCTGCGCAGCCTGTGGGACATTGCGCCGCAACTGGCTTCCGGCGAGCTGGTGCGCGTGCTGCCCCACTACGCCATGCCCGATGCCGACATCCACTGGATTGCGCCCTGGCGCCCCAAGACGCCGCGCCGCGTGCGGCTGCTGCTCGACCACCTGGCCGAACAGTTCCGCGGCGAGCCCTGGAAACCCGGCAAGGCCGGTTCGCCGCGCTGAAAAGGAGTAAAAGGAGCGCCCGGTCAGCGCTCGCTGCGCACCACCAGGCTCACGCCGGCCGCAGTGAGCCCGATGCCCAGCAAGGTCACCAGGGTGATCGGCTCGGCGAACAGCAGCCAGGCCATGACCGCGGTGCACGGCGGCACCAGGTAGAGCAGGCTCGTGACGGCGGTGGCCGTGCCGCGCTGGATCAGCATGTAGAGCAGCGAGCTGCCGCCGAGCGACAGCACCAGCACCGACCAGGCCATGGCGCCGGTCGAGTATGCATTCCATTCGATGCCCTGCGATTCCATCGCCGCAAAGGGCAAGCTCACGAGCAATGCCGCCGCCATCTGCACGGCGCTCGCGCTGCGCACGTCGCAGGGCGCGACGAAGCGCTTCTGGTACAGCGTGCCCGCCGTGATCGAAAGGAGCGCCATCACTGCAAGCCCCATTGTCAGCGCGCTAACCTCGCTGCCTTGGCCGAACTTGCGCGACACCACGAGCACCAGGCCCGCAAAGCCCAGCACCAGCCCGGCCCATTGGCGCTGCGAAATGCGTCCGCCGTTGAACGACAGCCAGACGGCGGTCAGCACCGGCTGGATGCCGACCAGCAGTGCCACCAGCCCCGCGCCCATGCCCGCATGCACGGCGGCCCAGACGCCGGCCAGGTAGCCGGCCTGCATCAGGCCGCCCGTGACCGCTAGGTGCCCCCACTGCGCGCGCTCCTTCGGCCAGGCGACCCGCGCAAGCGCGACCCAGAGGCAGAAGCACACGAGAGAAAGCGCAAAGCGCACGGCCAGGAACTTGAGCGGCGGCGCGTAAGGCATGCCGTAGCGCGCAACGATGAAGCCCGTGCTCCAGATCAGCACGAAGACCGCCGGCATGGCCCGCAGCCATCCCGAGCCGCGTGCCGTGGCCACCATCGTCATTTGCTGTGGGCCCGGATCTCGGGAATGGCCTTCTGCAGGTAATAGACCATCGACCACACGGTGAGCACCGCCGAGATCCAGATCAGCCACTGGCCCCAGAGGCCCGTGTCGATGACTTTGAACAGATGCCCGTCATAGAGCAGGAAGGGAATCGCAATCATCTGCACGGTCGTCTTGACCTTGCCGATCATGTGGACCGCCACGCTCTTGCCGGCGCCGATTCGCGCCATCCATTCGCGCAGCGCCGAGATGGCGATCTCACGGCCGATGATGATCAGCGCCACGAACACATCGGCGCGCTGCAGGTGCACCAGCACCAGCAGCGCGGCGCACACGAGGAACTTGTCGGCCACCGGATCGAGGAAGGCGCCGAAGGCCGAGGTTTGGTTCAGCTTGCGCGCCAGATAGCCGTCGAGCCAGTCGGTGGCGGCGAAGACGATGAACATCACCGTGGCGATCAGGTTGCGCATCGGCTCGGCCATCGGCAGGTAGAACACGCCGACGATCAAAGGGATCGCGACAATGCGCGTCCAGGTCATGATGGTCGGTAAGGTCCAGAACATCGCTTGATTGTGTCACGGCGGGACGACCTCGCCGTCTTGCTCATCTCTCGGTATCGGCCTTCAACGCAGGGCCTTGTAGATTTCCTCGGCCAGGTCCGTGGCAATGCCCTCGACCGATGCAATGTCTTCGACGCTGGCCGCCGCAACGCCGCGGATTCCGCCAAAACGCTGCAGCAGGCGCGCCCGGCGCTTCGGCCCGATGCCCGGAATGTCCTCGAGCTGGCTGCCGCCCACGCGCACCTTCGCGCGCTTGGCGCGCATGCCGGTGATGGCGAAGCGGTGGGCCTCGTCGCGGATCTGCGCCACCAGCATGAGCGCCGCGGAGTCCTTGCCCAGGTAGACCTTCTCACGGCCATCGGCAAACACCAGTTCCTCGAGCCCGACCTTGCGCCCCTCGCCCTTTTCGACACCCACGATGAGCGACAGCGCCAGGCCCAGTTCGCTGAACACTTCGCGCGCCATCGATACCTGGCCCTTGCCGCCGTCGACCAGCACCAGGTCGGGCATGCGCGCAGCGCGGGTTCTGGCGGGCGCATCGCTGCCCGCGCCGCCGGCATCGCCCATGGGGGGTGCGTCGGTCTCGGCCGCCATGGCCTCGGCCAGCTTGCCGTAGCGGCGGTGCAGCACCTGGCGCATCGCGGCGTAGTCGTCGCCGGGCGTGATGCCTTCGATGTTGTAGCGACGGTATTCGCGGTTCTGCATCGTGTGGCGCTCGAACACCACGCACGAAGCCTGCGTGGCCTCGCCCGCGGTGTGCGAGATGTCGAAGCACTCGATGCGGAAGTTGTCGAGGTCGTCGGGCGCGAGTTCGAGCGCATCGGCCAGCGCGCGGGTGCGCGCCTGCTGCGAACCTTCTTCTGCCAGCAGCCGGGCCAATTGCAGGCCGGCGTTCGTCTCGGCCATTTCGAGCCAGTGCCGGCGCTGCTCGCGCGGCTGGAACACCGCCGTCACGCGCGCGCCGGCCTGCTGCGAAATCGCCTCGATCAGCTCGCGGCTCACCAGGTGGCTCAGCACCAGCGTGGCGGGCACGGGCACGTCGATGTAGTGCTGGGCAATGAAGGCCTCGAGCACCTGCACCTCGATCGGATCGGCCGCGGCGGGCACTGCGCCCTCTTCCGCATCGAGCTCGCCATGGTGGATTTGCGCGGCGTCTTCCACATGCACCGGAAAATAGGCGCGGTCGCCCAGGTGCCGGCCGCCGCGCACCATCGCCAGGTTGACGCAGGCCTTGCCTCCCTGGACCTTGACGGCAAGGATGTCCACGTCCTTGTCGGAAGCGATCTCGATCGACTGCTGGTGCAGCACGCGCGAGATCGCCGACATCTGGTTGCGCAGCTCGGCCGCCTGTTCGAACTCGAGCTTCTCGGCGTGCTCGGTCATGCGCGCCTCGAGCTTCGAGAGCACGAGCTGGGTGTCGCCCATCAAGAAGGCTTCGGCGCTGGCCACGTCCTGCGCATAGGCCTCGGGCGAGATGTAGCCCACGCAGGGGCCTGTGCAGCGCTTGATCTGGTACAGCAGGCAGGGACGCGTGCGGTTGGCGTACACCGTGTCTTCGCAGGTGCGCAGCTTGAAGACCTTCTGCAGCAGCTGGATCGACTCCTTCACCGCCCAGGCGCTCGGGTAGGGTCCGAAGTAGCGGTGCTTCTTGTCGACCGCGCCGCGGTAGTAGGCCAGGCGCGGAAACTCGTGCGAGGCGATCTTCAGGTAGGGGTAGCTCTTGTCGTCGCGGAACAGGATGTTGTAGCGCGGCTTGAGCGTCTTGATGAGATTGTTCTCGAGCAGCAGCGCCTCGGCCTCGGAGCGCACCACGGTGGTCTCCATGCGCGCGATCTTGCTGATCATGTGGCCGATGCGCGTGCCGCCATGGCTCTTCTGGAAATAGTTGGCAACCCGCTTCTTGAGGTTGCGCGCCTTGCCCACGTAGAGCACCGCGCCAGCCGCGTCGAAATAGCGGTAGACCCCCGGCAGTTGCGGCAGGGCCGCGACTTCGCTGAGCAATTGATCGGAATGCACGTCTGACATGGCGGCTATTGTGGCGCGCACGGATGGTGCGGGCGCGCACCATGGTCTTGCCGTTGCCGACGCGCATTCCCCGCAGGCCGACCCTGCATTCCAGGCAGGCACGGCTGCCTCGCCCCGCCGAAGACAGGCACACTGGCGCCCATGCAATGGGACATTTTCTGCAGGGTCATCGACAACCACGGCGACCTCGGCGTGTGCTGGCGGCTGGCCACCCAGCTGGCGGCACTCGGCGAGCGCGTGCGCCTGTGGATCGACGACGCCACCGCCCTGCACTGGATGGCGCCCACCGGCTGCGAAGGCGTGAGCGTGGTCGACTGGCTCGAGCCCGACGCCATCCGGCAAGCCGTGGCAGCCCCGCCGCCCGATGTGCTGATCGAAGCCTTCGGCTGCGAACCGGCGCCCGAACTGATCGCGCGCTTTGCCGGGCCGCAGGCCCCGGGCGGACCGCGCCGGGCGTGGATCAATCTCGAATACCTGTCGGCCGAGCCGTATGTCGAACGCCTGCATGGCCTGCCCTCGCCCGTGTTCAAGGGGCCCGGCACGGGATTGACGAAGCGCTTTTTCTATCCGGGCTTCACGCCCGCCACGGGGGGGCTGCTTCGGGAGCCCGGCCTGCTGGAGCGAAGAGCGCGCTTCGACCGCGCGCAGTGGCTCGCGTCGCAGCAAATCCCCTGGCGCAATGGCGAACGTCTGGTTTCGCTGTTCTGCTACGAGCCTCCGGCGCTGGCCGCGCTGCTCGAGCAACTGGCAGCAGCTTCGCAGCCCACCCGGCTCCTGGTCACCTCGGGCCGCGCCGCGCATGCGGTCAGGGCGTTTTTTTCCGGCCGCGAACAAGCGGACCAGGGGCTCTCGGGACTGGGCGCGCTATCAATTTCATACCTGCCCTATCTCACGCAGACCGATTTCGACCACCTCCTGTGGGCCTGCGACCTGAATTTCGTGCGCGGCGAGGATTCGCTCGTCCGGGGCCTGTGGGCCGGCGCGCCGCTGGTCTGGCAGATCTACCCGCAGGACGACGACGCGCACCACGTCAAGCTCGGCGCCTGGCTCGACTGGCTGGGCGCCCCGCCGTCGCTGCGGCAGTTCCACCATGCCTGGAACGGGTTCGACAGCAGCCCCCTGCCTCCTCTCGAAACGCAGGGCCCATGGCACGACACCGTGCGGGCCGCCCGCGAAAGGTTGTACGCGCAAGAGGACTTGGTCACTCAATTGCGGCATCTGGTCGCCGGAAAAAGCTAAAATAGTGGGCTTTGCGGATTTCGGCCCGGATCTACACAGATCCGAGATGCTCTCCGCCAAACCTGCCGCGGGACATGTACCGTGGGGCCAATGAGGCCGGCAAGACACGCCGGCAAGACCTTGCAAACCACATTGCAAACGTCGCCGATGGCTCCGCGCACCGAGCGGCCAACATCCAGAGAACCTGATATGAAAATCGCTCAAGAAATCCGCGCCGGCAACGTCATCATGCACGGCAAGGACCCGATGGTCGTCCTCAAGACCGAATACAGCCGCGGCGGCCGCAACTCCGCCACCGTGCGCATGAAGCTCAAGAGCCTGATCGCCAACTTCAACACCGAAGTGGTCTTCAAGGCCGACGACAAGATCGACCAGATCGTGCTCGACAAGAAGGAGTGCACCTACTCCTACTTCGCCGACCCGATGTACGTCTGCATGGACACCGAGTACAACCAGTACGAAGTCGAAGCCGAGAACATGGGCGACGCCCTCAACTACCTCGAAGACGGCATGCCGGTCGAAGTGGTGTTCTACGACGGCAAGGCCATCTCGGTCGAACTGCCGACCAGCGTCGAGCGCGAAATCACCTGGACCGAGCCGGCCGTCAAGGGCGACACCTCGGGCAAGGTGCTCAAGCCCGCCAAGATCGCCACCGGCTTCGAAGTGCCGGTGCCGCTGTTCGTGTCGCAAGGCGACAAGATCGAAATCGACACCCGCACCGGCGAATACCGCAAGCGCGTCTAAGCCCTGCACCCTGCTGGCTGGCCAGCAGCCCCGACGACAAAGGCTCCGCAAGGAGCCTTTTTCCGTTGATGGGTTTACCCTTTTGCCCATGAAGACATCCGCCAGCGTCCGCACCGAGATCGATGGGCCGGTCAGCACCATCGTCATGAGCCGCCCGAAGCAGCGCAACGCCGTCGACCGGCCCATGGCCGAGGCGCTGCGCGCCGCCTTCGAAAGCTTCGAAGCCGATGAAAGCCAGCGCGTTGCCGTGCTCTGGGGCGAGCACGGTACCTTCTGCGCGGGCGCCGACCTGGGCGCGGTCGGCGACCCGGCGCGCCGCAATGAACTCGACCCCGAAGGCGGCGGCTCAGGCCCGATGGGCCCGACCCGCATGGTGCTCGCCAAGCCCCTGATCGCCGCCATCAGCGGCCATGCGGTGGCCGGAGGCCTGGAACTCGCACTGCTGGCCGACCTGCGCGTGGCCGAGGAAGATGCCGTGCTCGGCGTGTTCTGCCGGCGCTGGGGCGTGCCGCTGATCGATGGCGGCACGGTGCGGCTGCCGCGCATCGTCGGCATGGGCCGCGCGCTCGACCTGATCCTGACCGGTCGGCCCGTGAGCGCCCCGGAAGCGCAGGCCATGGGCCTGGTCGACCGCGTGGTGCCGCTCGGCCAGGCCCGCCACGCGGCCGAAGCGCTCGCGCGCGAAATCGCGTCGTTCCCCCAGCAGTGCATGCTGGTGGACCGCCATTCCGCCTACGCCCAGTGGAACCTGCCGCAGGCCGATGCGCTGCGGCAGGAAGGCCGGCTCGGCGTGCCGATCGTCGCGGCCGAGGGCGCGGCCGGCGCCGAGCGCTTCGTTCGCGGCGCGGGGCGGCACGGCACTTTCTGAGCCGCGGGGCACCGCGTCCCCGAGGCTGCACAATGCTGCAAGTCTTCCTGCCCGATTTCCCCATGAACAACACGCACGACCTTCACGACAAGCGCCTCGCGGACGCCTGGGCCACCCTCAAGGCACACTCCGAAAAAGGCCTTCCGCTCGATCCCGATCCCTCGCGCCTCGCCTTTGCCGATCCGGAATTCCTGCTGCGCCGCGAAACCCGCGGCATCCGCATGCAGCTCGAGCTGATGAAACCCGACCTGGAGCAGCGCGCCCACGGCATCGAGAACACCGTGGTGGTGTTCGGCAGCGCGCGCTTTCGCAGCGAAGAAGAAGCAGCCGCGCTGGTCGCGCAGGCCGAAGCCGCCGGCGACGCGGTGGCCGCTGAGCGCTGGCGCCGCCTGGCGCGCAGTTCGCACTACTACGAGAAGGCGCGCGCCTTCGGCAAGCTGGTGGCGGAGTACAGCAACGGCAAGGAACCCGAGGACAAGCTCTTTGTCTGCACCGGCGGCGGCCCCGGCATCATGCAGGCGGCCAACCGCGGCGCGCACGAAGGCGGCGGCCTCTCGGTCGGCCTGGCCATCGCGCTGCCGATGGAAGAAGAAGCCAACCCCTACGTCACGCCGGCGCTAAGCTTCAAGTTCCACTACTTCGCGATCCGCAAGATGCATTTCATGATGCGTGCCAAGGCGCTGGTGGCGTTTCCGGGCGGCTTCGGCACGCTGGACGAGCTGTTCGAGGTGATCACGCTGGTACAGACCCGCAAGTCGAAGCCGGTGCCGATCGTGCTGTTCGGCTCGGCCTACTGGAAGAAGCTGATCGACTTCGACTTCCTGGTCGAAGAAGGCGTGATCTCGCCGGCCGACGTGAAGCTCTTCGAATACGTCGACGCCCCCGAAGACGCGTGGGACGCGATCAAGCGGTTCTACAAACTTTAGCCCGGTTCCAGGCTCCGGCGGCCTCGCCCTGCCTCGGCGGGGCAGCTAGACCTTCAAGCCCCAGGTCGCCCGCGCCCCCAGCGCAACCACACCGCCCACCACCCAGAAAACGCCCGCGATCCCGATCAGCGCGCCGATCGAGCCGAACAGCATCGGCATGGCCACGCTCGATGCATTGATGGTCATGAGCCGCAGGCCCAGCGCCTCGCCGTGCCGCGCGTGCGGTGTGATCTGGTGCAGCATGCTCATCACCATCGGCTGCACCGCGCCGAGCGCGAAGCCGAGGATCACGGAACACAGGCCCATGGTCCAGGCCGAGTCGAGCAGCGGATAGACCGCGAACACCGCCGCCGTGACGAGGGTGGAGCTCAGGATCACGCTGCGCTCCGAAGCGCGCGAAGCCACCAGCGGCAGCACCACCCGGATGGCCGCCGCGGCAATAGCAAAGGCGCCGAGGATGGAGCCGATCACCGACGCGCCGATGCCGCGGTCATGCCCCAGCACCGGCAGCACGAAGGCATGCACGTCCCAGCTCGACGACTGCAGCCAGTTCACGAACAGCAGGCGGCGGAACATCGGCTCGCGCAGCAGGTCCCAGGCCCGCGTGGGCACGGCGCCGGCGGCGGGTGCGACAGGCGGCGGCTCGTGCGCGCCGCGCGCAAGCAGCCAGCAGACGACGGGAAAAGCCGCCATCACCGCAAAGCAGACCCGGAACGCCAGCATGTCCGCGGGTGCGCGTCCCGCATGGTCGATGAGCATGCCCGCGACGAACGGGCCGACGAAATTGGCAACCGCGGGCGCAATCGCAAGCCAGCTGAACACGCGCTTGAGCTGCGTGGCGTTGGTCGCGGAGCGGCCCACGTGGCGCTGCAGCGCAATGACGGTCGCGCCCGTGGCGCCGCCGGTCAGCAGCGCCGCGATGCACATCATCGCAAAGGTCGGAAAGACGAGCACGAGTCCCGCGCCGGCCGAAGCCGCAATGACCGACAGCCACAGCGGCCGCTTGAACCCGTGCCGGTCGGCAAAGCGCCCTGCCGGCAGCGCCAGGAACACCTGCGTGAGCGCGAACAGCGCGATCAGCACGCCCACGGCTGCTGCGCTGTAGCCCTGCTGCAGCGCCAGCAGCGGAGTCGCGAGCCGCATGCCGGCCATGGTGGCGTGCAGGCAGACCTGGGCGCCGATCACGCGCAGCAGTTCGGAGCCTTTCACGGGGTGTCGTCGCCCTCGCTGTCGGCCGTGGGAGGCAGCAGCACCTGCGACTGGGCCTCGGGCAGCGCCTCGACCTTGCGCAGCGCCAGGCGCATCTGCTTGGCGCGCGTGTCGGCCTTGTCGAGCGTGTCGGAGGCCTTGGCCACCTGCTCCTTGATGCGCGAGACCCATTCGCCGTAGCGCTCGAACTCGGTCTTGACCGCGCCCAGCACCTTCCACACCTCGGAGGCCTGCTGCTCCAGCGCCAGCGTGCGAAAGCCCATGTGCAGGCTGTTGAGCATGGCAAGCAGGGTTGTGGGGCCGGCCAGCGTCACGCGGTGCTGGCGCTGGATGGCGTCCATCAGGCCCGGGCGGCGCAGCACCTCGGCATAGAGGCTTTCGACCGGCAGGAAAAGAATGGCGAAGTCGGTGGTGTGCGGCGCCGCCAGATAGTTCTCGGCGATCGAACGGGCCTCGACGCGGATGCGCGCCTCGAGCGCCTTGGCCGCCAGCTCGGCGCCGGGCGCATCGGCGCGCTCGTGCGCATCGATCAGGCGCTCGTAGTCGTCGCGTGGAAACTTGGCGTCGATCGGCAGCCACACCGGGGCGCCGTCGTCGCCGCGGCCCGGGAAGCGGATCGCGAAGTCCACGCGCTGTCCGCTGCGCGGCTTGGTCTCGATCTGCTTGGCGTACTGCTCGGGCGTGAGCACCTGCTCGAGCAGCGCCTCGAGCTGCACTTCGCCGAACACGCCGCGCGTCTTGACGTTGGTCAGCACGCGCTGCAGGCTGCCGACGCCGACGGCCAGCGTCTGCATCTCGCCCAGGCCCTTGTGCACCTGCTCGAGCCGGTCGGCCACCTGCTTGAAGCTCTCGCCCAGGCGGGCTTCGAGCGTGCTCTGCAGCTTCTCGTCGACGGTCTTGCGCATCTCGTCGAGCTTGGCGGTGTTGCTCTGCTGCAGCTGCGCCAGCTGCGCTTCCATGGTCGCGCGCACTTCCGACAGGCGGCGCGCATTGGATTCGCTCAGGCCCTGCAGCTGGGTGTTGAGCGTGTCGGCCAGGGTCTTCTGCAACGAGGCGAGCTGCAGCGAGAAGGCATCGAGCTGGGCGTTCTGCGTGCGGGTGGCTTCGGCGCCCTGCTGCACCAAGGCCTGCTGGAAGGTGGCGAAGGCTTGCGCGGTTTCCTGTCGCGCGCCGCGCGAGCTTTCGCCGATTTCGTGGCGCAGCTCGCGTTCGGTGCGTTCGTTGGCGGCACCCATGGCGGACAGCACCGAGAGCAGTTCGCTGTGGTCGGGCGCTGGCTGGCGGCGTGCCAGCAGCCAGACCGCGAGCACCAGCTGGACCACCGCAAGGGCGGCCAGCAGAAGAAGAATCAGGAAAGTGTCCAAGGTGGCGATGAGGGTCCGTGTTTGTCTGTCGATCTAGCTGGCGGCGGGCGGAACGGGCGTGACGGGCGTCAGCGCCCCCTTGCCGCCGAACCAGGCGATGAGGTTGTCGGCCGCGAGATCGGCCATCGCGCGGCGCGTGGGCACGGTGGCACTCGCGATGTGCGGCGTCAGCACCACGTTGGGCACGGTCAGCAGGTCGGGGTGGACCTTGGGTTCGCCCTCGAACACATCGAGCCCCGCCGCGGCGATGCGCTTCTCGCGCAGCGCAACGGCCAGCGCCGCGTCGTCGACGATGCCGCCGCGCGCGATGTTCACCAGCGTGGCGGTCGGCTTCATCAGCGCGATTTCGGCCGCGCCGATGGTGTGGTGCGACGCCGGCGAATACGGCACCACCAGCACCACGTGGTCTGCGGTCTTGAGCAGTTCTTCCTTGCTCAGGTAGCTGGCCTTGCATTCGGCCTCCAGGGCCGCATCGAGCCGCGAACGGTTGTGATAGACCACCTTCATGCCGAAGCCGTGTGCGCCGCGCTTGGCAATGCCCTGCCCGATGCGGCCCATGCCGATGATGCCGAGCGTCGAACCATGGATGTCGGAGCCTGCGAACATGTCGAAGCTCCACTTCTGCCACTTGCCCGCGCGCAGGAAGTGTTCGCTCTCGGTGATGCGGCGGGCCGTGGCCATCAGCAGCGCAAAACCGAAGTCGGCCGTGGTCTCGGTGAGCACGTCGGGTGCGTTGGTGCCGAGCACGCCATGCGCGGCCATGGCATCGACGTCGAAGTTGTTGTATCCGACGGCCATGTTGGCGCAGATCTTCAGGTCGGGGCAGGCGTCGAGCAGCGCGGCGTCGATGCGCTCGCTGCCTGTGGTGAAGGCGCCCTGCTTGCCTTGCAGCCTGGCGATCAGCTGCTCCTTGCTCCAGCTCTCGTCGGCCTGGTTCGACTCGACGTCGAAATGCTGCGAGAGGCGTTCGATGGTTTCGGGAAAGATCGCGCGTGCGACCAGGATCTTGGGCTTGCTCATGATGATGTCTGCGCCTAGCGGAAGAAGATGAAGGTGATGAGGACGAACAGCGGTACCAGGATGCCCACGGACCACGCCATGTAGCCGAAGAAGCCCGGCATGCGCACGCCGCGGCTCTCGGCAATGGCCTTGACCATGAGGTTGGGAGCGTTGCCGATGTAGGTGTTGGCGCCCATGAACACGGCCCCGGCCGAGATGGCGGCCAGCGTGGTGGCGTAAGTGGTCATGAGCGCGGCCGCATCGCCACCCGCGGTGTTGAAGAACACCAGGTAGGTGGGTGCGTTGTCGAGAAACGAGCTCAGGAGGCCGGTGGCCCAGAAGTACATGGCCGGATCGGGCTGGCCATCGGCCCGCGTCACCGCCGACACCACCGCCCCGAAGGGCCCGAGGACGCCGGCTTTCAGCATTGCGATCACCGGGATGATGGTCAGGAAGATGCCCGCGAACAGCTTGGCCACCTCGACCATCGGGCCCCATTCGAACTGGTTGTCGGCATGCACCTTGTCGGGCGTGATCCTGAGCGAGAGCAGCGTGATGGCGATGAGCCCGGCGTCGCGCACGAGCCCCGGCAATCCGACGTGCGTGCCGAACACCTCGAAGCCGGCCGGCGATTTCCAGACGCCGGAAAGCAGCACGAAGAAGATGATCCCGCCCAGCAGCCAGAAGTTGGCGGCGCCGTCGAAGCCGATGCGCGGGGTGTCCGGCGTGGGGTCGAACGGCAGCACGCCCTCCTTGCGATAGTGATGGCGGTCGATGGCATAGAACAGCGCAAGCAGCGTACCGACGAGAAACAGCGTTTCGGGCAGGATGTTGCGCGCGGTCCAGAAGAAATCGACGCCCTTCAAGAAGCCGAGGAACAGCGGCGGATCACCGAGCGGCGTGAGCGAACCGCCAGCATTCGAGACGATGAAGATGAAGAACACCACCACGTGCGCCTTGTTCACGCGGTTGTCGTTGGCGCGGATCAGCGGTCGGATCAGCAGCATCGAGGCGCCCGTGGTTCCCATGAGGCTTGCCAGCACCGCGCCAATGGCAAGGATGGCCATGTTGAGGCCGGGCGCGCCGTGCAGGTTGCCGCGGATGTGGATGCCGCCCGCCACCGTGAACAGCGCCGTGAGCAGGATGATGAAAGGGATGTATTCCTCTACCAGGGCATGCACGAACTGGGCGCCCGCAAGCGGCACGCCGAAGCTCGCGGCAAACGGAAGCAGGAACGCCAGCACCCAGGCCGCGGAAACCTTTCCGTAGTGGTGATGCCAGAACGCCGGCGCAAGCAGCGGCATCAGCGCAATCGACAGCAGGATGCCCGCGAACGGAACGCCCCAGAGCGGGGACAGCTTGCTGCCGTCGAATTCGGCAGCCATGGCAAGCGCGGGGAACATGATCGGCAGCGCTGCGGCTGCCGCGAGGCGGACTGTTTTTTTCATGGAGCGGTACCGTACCAGACGCGCGTCAGGCCGGCGGCTGCTCGATCTCGAACACCTGGCGCAGGTACGCCAGGTATTTTTCGTCCTCGCACATGTTCTTGGAAGGCGTGTCCGACAGCTTGGCCACCGGCTGGCCGTTGCAGTTGATCATCTTGATGACGATCTGCAGCGGTTCGTAGCCGAGGTCGTTGGTGAGGTTGGTGCCGATGCCGAACGCCAGCTGGCAGCGGCCGCGGAACTGCTGGTAGAGCTCGATGGTGCGCGGCACCGTGAGGCTGTCGCTGAAGATCAGCGTCTTGGTGCGTGGATCGACCCGGTTGGCGATGTAGTGGGCCAGCATGCGCTCGCCCCACTGGAACGGATCGCCGCTGTCATGGCGCGCGCCGTCGAACAGCTTGCAGAAGTAAAGGTCGAAGTCGCGCAGGAACGCGCTCATGCCGTAGACATCGGACAGCGCAATGCCGAGGTCGCCGCGGTATTCGCGGGCCCAGCTCTCGAAGCCGAAGATCTGGCTGTCGCGCAGCCGCGGGCCGAGCCCCTGGCAGGCCTGGAGGTATTCGTGCGCCATGGTGCCGAGCGGGATCAGGCCGAGCTTCATGGCATAGAGCACGTTGCTGGTGCCCGCGAGCTGGGGCAGCCGCGCGCCGGGCTCGGCCTGCACCGGCGGCGAGGTGACGGCGCCGAGCCTTGCGTTCAGCGTGCGCAGCACCTCTTCATGCCAGTCCTTGGAAAAGCGGCGACGCGTGCCGTAGTCGGCAATCTTCAGGTCGGACAGGCCGGCATCCTGCAGCTGCCCGATCTTGGTCTCCAGGCGCCGCCGGCCTTCCTCGAAGTCGGGCTTCTTCTGCGTGTTGCGGAAGTAGACCTCGTTCACGATGGCCAGCACGGGAATCTCGAACAGGATGGTGTGCAACCACGGGCCCTTGATGCGGATCTCGAGCTCGCCCGAAGGCTGGGGCGTGATGCTGATGTACTTTTCGTTGAGCCGGAACAGGCCCAGGAAGTCGACGAAGTCGCTCTTGATGAAGCGCATCGAGCGCAAGTAGGCCAGCTCGGCGTCCCGGAACTGCAGCGAGCAGAGGCTTCGCACCTCTTCGCGAATCTGCCCGGCGAACTGCGCCAGGTCGATGCCGGGGTTGCGGCACTTGAACCGGTACTCGACCCGGGCTCCCGGGAAGTGATGCAGCACGACCTGCATCATGGTGAACTTGTAGAGGTCGGTGTCGAGCAGGCTGTGAATGATCATGGTGCGGCGCGCGTTGTCCCAAGCTTTTCGGCGTGCGTCCGATTATCACGGGCGCCGTCGGCTTGTGCCTACGGCGCCAGCACAGGGCGTCCTACCGCCAGGGTGAATGGCCCCCGCGACAGTTCGTTCACGGCAGCCAACGAGCCCGCCGAATCATTTTTTTCAAGGAGACTCGCATGAACAAGGACACCATCGAAGGCAACTGGAAACAGCTCAAGGGCAAGGTCAAGGAGCAATGGGGCAAGTTGACCGACGATGACTTCGACGTCATCGCAGGCAAGCGCGACCAGCTGCTGGGCCGCATCCAGGAGCGCCACGGCATCAGCCGCGACGAGGCCGAAAAGCAGGTCAAGGACTGGGAATCGCGCGACGGCCGTACGCCGGACGCCCTCTGGTACGAAAAATACTGAGCCCCCGATTTCCTCTGAACCGCAAAGAAAGAAAACAATGAAAAAACATCTGCTCATGCTCGCTCTTGCCTCCACCTGCTTCATGGCCACCCAGGCCGGCGCGATGACCAAGGACGAGTACAAGGTCGAGAAGGAAAAGATCGAAGCCGACTACAAGGTCGCCAAGGCCCAGTGCGATTCGATGAAGGACAACGCGAAGGACGTCTGCCAGAAGGAAGCCAAGGGCAAGGAAGACGTGGCGAAGGCCGAACTCGAACAGCAGTACAAGCCGAGCGACGCCCATGCCCGCAAGGTGGCCGAGGAGAAGGTCAAGGCGACGTACGAAGTCGCCAAGGAAAAATGCGACGACCAGTCCGGCGATGCCAAGGCCGCCTGCGTGAAGCAGGCCAAGGCCGACGAGGCCCAGGGCAAGGCCGACGTCAAGGCCATGAAGAAGACCATGTAGGACCGACGTGGCTCATGGGGCCGCACGGCAAAAGACAAAACGGCGCCTTCGGGCGCCGTTTGTCCGGATCAGGCCTTCAGCGAGTCGACCACGCGCTGCAGCGCCTCGGGCAATGGCACCGGCCGCTGCGTCGCCCGGTCCACATACACATGCACGAAGTGGCCCTGCGCGGCCGCGGTGTCCGCGCCTTCCGCAAAGAGTGCGATCTCGTAGCGCACGCTCGACCGCCCGGCCTGGGCCACCCGGACGCCGGCCTCCACCGTCTGGGGAAAGGCGATCGGGGCGAAATAGTTGCATTGCGTCTCGACCACGAAGCCGATCGTCTGCCCCTGGTGGATGTCGAGAGCGCCGCGTTCGATCAGCAGCGCATTCACCGCCGTGTCGAACCAGCTGTAGTAGACGACGTTGTTGACATGGCCGTACATGTCGTTGTCCATCCAGCGCGTGGGAATGCTGCGGAACGCGCGATAGCTGCTACGGGAATGCGGCGTGGGTTTGGGGGCGGAGCTCATCGCGCGGCATTTTGCCAGCGGCGCCAGTAGTCGAAGGCCACCTTGAAGGTGCCCAGCTGCACCTGCACCGTCTCAGCAATGTCGCTGGCGTAGCCGCCTGCCATCGCGAAGGCCAGGGGAATGCGGCGCTGCCAGGCCCAGTCGAACACCCGCCGGTCGCGCGCCTCCAGGCCGTCGAAGCTCAGCTTGAGCCGGCCGAGCCGGTCGCGCTCGAAGGGGTCGGCGCCCGCCAGGTAGATCACCAGGCCCGGCGAGAAGCGCCGGTCCAGCTCGTCGAGCGCGTGCTCGAGGGCGGTGAGGTAGTCGGCATCGCCGCAGCCGTCCGGCAGCTCGACGTCGAGGTCGCTCGCCTCCTTGCGGAACGGAAAGTTCTTCTGCCCGTGCAGCGACAGCGTGAAGACGCTCGGGTCGCTGCGGAAGATGCTGGCCGTGCCGTTGCCCTGGTGCACGTCCAGGTCGATCACCGCGACCTTGAGCTGCCGGCCGCCGCGGCCATGCTCCGCCTGCATCAGCCGCGCGGCCACCGCGGCGTCGTTGAAGACGCAGAATCCGCCGCCCTTGTCGGCGTACGCATGGTGCGTGCCGCCTGCCATGTTGGCCGCCACGCCGCCCGCGAACGCCGCGCGGCAGGCCGCGATCGTCGCCCCTGTGGACCGGCGCGAACGCTCGACCATCGCCTCGCTCCAGGGAAAGCCGATCTCGCGCATGGCCTGCGGGCTCACGCTGCCGTCGCTGATGGCGGCGATCCACTGCGGGGTGTGGGCCAGCGCCAGTTCGCCATCGGTGGCACGCGGGGCCTGGTCCATGTCCACCGCCGGCAGGTGCTCGAGCAGGCGGTCGCGCAGCAAGGCATAGCGGGACATGGGGAAGCGGTGGCCCGGGGGCAGGGGCAGGACGAACTGGCCGGAATAGAACGCGCGCATGGCCCGCATTCTGGATGCCGGAGCGAATTTAGAAAGTGCGTTCTAAATTGCTGCAAAGCAGCAAAACCCCCTTGATCGAAAAGCTGCGCTGCCTATACTTGAGGCCATGCTGCACCGCAACATAAAACATGGACGACGAGGCAGCGCAACGTGAACCGACCACCTTTCATCCTTACCGGAGATTCCAAAATGGCCCTGACCGCTGACCAAATCCTCGCCGCCCAGAAAGCAAACCTCGAAACCCTGTTCGGCCTGACCACCAAGGCCTTCGAAGGCGTCGAGAAGCTCGTCGAACTCAACGTGACCGCTTCCAAGGCTGCCCTGACCGAAGCACAGAGCACCGCCCAAGCCGCCCTGAACGTCAAGGACGCACAGGAACTGCTGACGCTGCAAGCCAGCCTGTTCCAGCCCCTGGCCGAAAAGACCGCTGCCTACAGCCGTCACCTCTATGACATCGCCCAGGGCACCGGCGCCGAGTTCACCAAGGCTTTCGAAGCCAAGGCTGCTGAAGCCCAGCAAACCTTTGTCGGCCTGGTCGACAGCGCTTCCAAGAATGCACCCGCCGGCTCGGAAACCGCCGTTGCCGTGCTCAAGAGCGCCGTGGCTGCTGCCAACAACGCTTTCGAATCGGTCCAGAAGGCCGTCAAGCAAGCGTCGGACGTTGCCGAAGCCAACTTCAACGCCGTGTCGACGCAAGCCGTTGCCGCCGCGAAGACCGCGACCACCTCGCGCAAGCGCTGAGCCGCCGGCCACCACCAGTTGTCTCCTTGGGTCCTCACGGATCCAATTCAGGGCCTCATCTTCGGATGAGGCCTTTTTTTTTTCGCCCGCGCCCGTCTTCGATAATGCCTGCCTCATTTCAGGAGACTCTCAATGCAGATCGACGGCAAGGTTTTTATCGTGACCGGTGGCGCTTCGGGCCTCGGCGAAGGCACGGCGCGCATGCTGGCTGCCAACGGCGGCAAGGTGGTGATTGCCGACATGCAGGCCGACAAGGGGGAAGCCGTCGCCAAGGAAATCGGCGGCGTGTTCGTCAAGTGCGACGTGAGCCAGGAGGCCGACGGCCAGGCGGCGGTTGCCGCGGCGCAGAAGCTCGGCAAGCTGGTGGGCCTGGTCAACTGCGCCGGCATTGCGCCGGCCGAGAAGACCGTGGGCAAGAACGGCCCGCACGCGCTCGCGGTGTTCAGCAAGACCGTCACGGTCAACCTGATCGGCAGCTTCAACATGATCCGCCTCGCGGCCGATGCCATGAGCAGGAACGAGCCCGAAGCCACGGGCGAGCGCGGCGTGCTGATTTCGACCGCTTCGGTGGCGGCCTACGACGGCCAGATCGGCCAGGCCGCCTACAGCGCCTCCAAGGGCGGCGTGGTCGGCATGACCCTGCCCATTGCGCGCGACCTGGCGCGCAACGGCATCCGCAACATGACCATCGCCCCCGGCATCTTCGGCACGCCCATGCTGTTCGGCATGCCGCAGGAGGTGCAGGACGCGCTGGCCGCCAGCGTGCCCTTCCCCTCCCGACTGGGCACGCCCGAGGACTACGCCAAGCTCGCGAAGCACATCATCGAGAACGACATGCTCAACGGGGAGGTGATTCGTCTCGACGGAGCGATTCGGCTTCCGCCCCGGTAAGCGGCGGTACCGCCGTGCTGCCGGTACGGTCCAGCCGCTCGTATTGGGCGATCACCTGGGCCCCCAGCAGCACGAGCGTGGCGGCGATCTCCAGGCTCAGCAGCACCACGATGGCCGTGGTGAGCGAGCCGTAGACCACGTTGACCTGCGACAGCGTCGAAAAGTACCAGATCAGCACGCGCCGCGTGGCCTCCCACAGCAGCGCGGCCGTCACGCCGCCGAGCAGCGCATGGCGCAGCGACATGCGGCCGGCCGGCATCACGAGGTAGAGCGAGGTCAGCATGAAGATCTCGCCGCCCAGCCCCAGCAGGTAGAGCAGCAGGCCCGAGATGCCCGACAGCGACCATTTGCGCCCGAACAGGTCGACGCTCTCCTGGCCCACCAGCTGCAACGCGCCCGACACCAGCGTGACCAGCAGCAGGCCCACGCACAGGAACAGGATGTAGAGATAAGGCATGACCGCGGAAACCAGGAAATGGCGCCGGTGGTCCGCCTTGCGGTGATGGAAGATCACCGCCATGGCGCTTTCGAGCACGCTGAAGGCCAGCGAGCTGAAGAAGATCATGGTCACGAACAGCACCGGCCCCATCACGTCGCGGTGCTGGAGAAAGTTCGACAGCTCCGCCACGATCGCCTTCGACTGCCCCGGCAGCAGCCATTCGAGATACCGGCCGATGGTGCGCAGCAGTTCGGCCTGCTCGATCAGGTGGGACATCGCGATCACGCTCACGATCAGGAGCGGCACGATGGAAAGCAGGGCGTAATAGGCCACGGCGCCTGCGAGCAGCAGCCCCTGGTTGGCGCGGAAAGCCTTGAGCGCATCCCAGACGAAGCGCAGGGGATGGCGCAGCAGCGGCGCGACGTGGTGCAATGGGTTGGGCGTCTTCATCCGTGGGTTCCAGCTGCGGGCAGTATGGCCTGCGCGCGCGGGCGTTCGAAGGCTTGCGTATGATTTGCCGCTCTTCGCCTACATGACCATCCCCGCCTCTTTCATCCAGGAACTCATCGCGCGCGCCGACGTGGTGGAAATCGTCGGGCGCTACGTGCAGCTCAAGAAGGCCGGCGCCAACTTCATGGGCCTGTGCCCGTTCCACGGCGAGAAGTCGCCCTCCTTCTCGGTCAGCCCCACCAAGCAGTTCTATCACTGCTTCGGCTGCGGGGTCCACGGCAACGCCATCGGCTTTCTCATGGAGCACGCGGGCATGGGCTTCGTCGAGGCGGTGCACGACCTCGCCGGCCAGTACGGCCTGCAGGTGCCCGAGGACGACGCCTCTCCCGCCGAACGCGCCCGCGCCGCCAGCCAGCGCCAGAAGCAGGCCACGCTGACCGACGTGCTCGAAAAAGCGGGCGAGGCCTACCGCAAGGCCCTGCGGCAGGCGCCGGGCGCCATCGAATATTTGAAGGGCCGCGGCGTCTCGGGCGAGGTGGCCAAGCAATTCGGCATCGGCTATGCGCCCGCCGGCTGGCGCGCGCTTGCGAGCGTGTTTCCCGACTACGACGACCCGCTCCTGGCCGAAAGCGGCCTGGTGATCGTCAACACCGAAGACGGCGCCGAGGACACCAAGCGCTACGACCGCTTCCGCGACCGCGTGATGTTCCCGATCCGCAACGTGAAGGGCGAATGCATCGGCTTCGGCGGCCGGGTGCTCGGCGACGAAAAGCCCAAGTACCTCAATTCGCCCGAAACCCCCGTGTTCAGCAAGGGGCGCGAGCTCTACGGCCTGTACGAGGCCCGCGCCGCCTTCCGTGAGCGCGGCTTCGCGCTGGTGACCGAGGGCTACATGGACGTGGTCGCCCTGGCCCAGCTCGGATTTCCGAACGCCGTGGCCACGCTCGGCACGGCCTGCACCACGGAGCACGTGCAGAAGCTCTTCCGCTTCACCGAATCGGTGGTGTTCAGCTTCGACGGCGACGCCGCCGGCCGGCGCGCCGCGCGCAAGGCGCTCGATGGCGCCCTGCCCTATGCCACCGACGTGCGCAGCATCAAGTTCCTGTTCCTGCCGGCCGAGCACGACCCCGACAGCTTCATCCGCGAATTCGGCGCCGATGCGTTTGCGCGCTTCATCCAGGAAGCCACGCCGCTGTCGCGCTTCATGCTCGAGGCTGCGCGCGAGGGCTGCGACCTGGGCACCGCCGAGGGCCGTGCGCACATGACGAGCAATGTGCGCCCGCTCTGGAGCGCCATGCCCGACGGCGCGCTCAAGCGCCAGTTGCTCAGCGAGATCGCCGCGCTGGTGCAGCTCGACGCCGCGGCGCTCTCCGAGCTCTGGGCCGCCACGCCGGGCCCGCGCTGGCCGGCCGCAGCGCCAGGCCAGCGCCAGGGCGACCCGGGCCACGAGAGCGACTACCCCGATATGCCGCCGCCGGCCGAATACGAACCGCCGCGCTATGAAAGCGATAGCAAGCCGCGCAAATTCACCAAGGGCAAGCGCTGGGGCGGCAAGTTCGAGGCGCCGATCGAGCCGCTGCGCGGCCGGGGCAAGCCGCCGAGCCGGCCGGATGTGGCGGCGCGGCTGCTGCTGTCCAACATGGCGCAATGGGACGCGCTGTCGCACGAGCTTCACGTGATGCTGTGCGACCTGCCGGGCCCGCACGGGGCGCTTTTCACCTGGCTCGACAGCCAGCTGCACGAGCACGGCGTGCAGCCGTGGGCGGCGCTTCGCGAAGGCATGCGGGGGCTCGATTTCGAGACCCTGGCGGAGCGCCTCATGAACGTTTCCGAGAGCGCCCCGGTCCCCGAGGGCGAGGAAGAGCAGCACCTGGCCGATGCGGCCAAGGAGCTCGCGAGCGTGCTCGACTTCATGCTCGACGACCGGCTGAAGGCCCAGCAGAGCGAGGCCATTGCCGCGGTCGGAAAGGACCCCAAGGCGCTCGAACGCTACAAGGCGCTGGAGGCCAGGCGCCTCGAACTGCGCAACCGATTGAACCCGCGCGGCGCAGAAACTGCTTGAAATTTGCGCAGTAGGCTATAATGTAAGGCTTCGCAACTGGCGAAATTAGGCAAGAGCGACAGCAGCACCTCCGGGCCGACCCCTAGCGCAACGCACTCCAACGGAAAGAATCCGTCGGAAAGGGTCAATAGCCGCAAGGACTGCACACCAAATGTTCGCCCGACATCTTGCCTGACGAGGAATTTCTTCCTCTTTCCCAATTGTTCCGTCCGTGCCTGTGCGCGGACCGTGGTGGCGCTGCCGTGTGGCGGTGCGCCTGTGATTCCGCTTGGTCCATCTTGCTGTAACGAGGTCGTATGCCCAGTTCAAAGAAGCCTGCTCCTTCACTCGCCAAAAGCGTCGCCGCGAAGTCCGTCGCAGAAAAACCGTTGAAAGCTGGCGCTATGCCGGCAACTAAGTCGGGTGCCGCCGCTTCCAAATCGGCAGCCGCAACGAAAGTGAAAACCGTGCCCACGAAATCGACCTCCATCGACGATCCGAAGAAAGCTGCCGCCAAGGCAGTTGCCGCCCCTGCCGCCAAGAAGGTAGGCCGCCCGCCCAAGGCTGCCGGCGCCGCCGCGCCCGCCACCGGCGCCAAGCGCGGCCGCAAGCCCAAGGCCGGCAACGAAGCGCCCGAAAGCGACGTCGACCTGTCGGACATCGAGGAAGACCTGGCCGGCGACGAACCGGCAACCGCCGCGACCACCGAAGAAAAGGTCAAGCCGCTGCGCATGAAGATCAGCAAGGCGAAGGAACGCGCCTTGATGAAGGAATTCGGCCTCGACGAGACCGTGCTCTCCGAGGAAGACCTGGCCAAGCGCCGCTCGCGCCTGAAGACGCTGATCACCCTCGGCAAGACCCGCGGCTACCTCACGCACGGCGAAATCTCCGACCACCTGCCCGACAAGCTGGTCGACGCCGAGACCATGGAAGTCGTGGTCACCATGCTCAACGACATGGGCGTGGCGGTGTACGAGCAAACGCCCGACGCCGAGACCCTGCTGCTGAACAACACCGCCCCCACCGCCACCACGGTGGAAGAAGCCGAGGAAGAAGCCGAAGCGGCCCTGTCCACGGTGGACAGCGAATTCGGCCGCACGACCGACCCGGTGCGCATGTACATGCGCGAAATGGGCACCGTCGAGCTGCTCACGCGCGAAGGCGAAATCGAGATCGCCAAGCGCATCGAAGGCGGCCTGATGGCCATGATGGAAGCGATCTCTGCCTCCCCCGCCACCATCGCCGAGATCCTGCGCCTGGCCGCCGACATCCGTGAAGGCAAGGTCGTCATCTCCACCGTGGTGGATGGCTTCTCGAACCCCAACGAGGCTGACGACTACGTGGCCGAGGAAGACTTCGACGAATTCGACGAGGAAGACGACGACGACGGCAAGGGCGGCTCCAAGGCCCTCACCAAGAAGCTCGAGGAACTCAAGCGCGATGCGCTCGAGCGCTTCGACCGCATTGCCTCGATGTTCGAGAAGGTCCACAAGATCTACGACAAGGAAGGCTACGGCACACCCGCGTACGAGAAGGCCCAGCAGGCCCTGTCGGACGAGCTCATGACCATCCGCTTCACGGCCAAGACCATCGAGAAGCTGTGCGACCTGGTTCGCACCCAGGTCGACGACGTGCGCAAGAAGGAGCGCGAACTGCGCCGCATCATCGTGGACAAGTGCGGCTTCCCGCAGGACGAGTTCATCCGCGACTTCTCGGGCTACGACAAGAACGGCAACCGCGTGCCCTCGAACCTGCTGAACCAGAAGTGGGTCGAGAAGCAGGCCGCTGCCGGCAAGCCCTGGAGCGCCGTGCTCGCGCGCAACATTCCGCCGGTGCAGGAACTGCAGCAGAAGCTCGCCGACATCCAGTCGCGCGTGGTGGTGCCGCTGACCCAGCTCAAGGACATCAACAAGCGCATGAACGAGGGCGAGTCGTCCTCGCGCGATGCCAAGAAGGAGATGATCGAGGCCAACCTGCGCCTCGTGATCTCCATCGCCAAGAAGTACACCAACCGCGGCCTGCAGTTCCTGGACCTGATCCAGGAAGGCAACATCGGCCTGATGAAGGCGGTCGACAAGTTCGAATACCGCCGCGGCTACAAGTTCTCGACCTACGCCACCTGGTGGATCCGCCAGGCCATCACGCGCTCGATCGCCGACCAGGCGCGCACCATCCGCATCCCGGTGCACATGATCGAGACGATCAACAAGATGAACCGCATCTCGCGCCAGCATCTGCAGGAGTTCGGCTTCGAGCCCGACGCCGGCATCCTGGCCGCGAAGATGGAGATCCCGGAAGACAAGATCCGCAAGATCATGAAGATCGCCAAGGAGCCGATCTCGATGGAAACCCCCATCGGCGACGACGACGATTCGCACCTGGGCGACTTCATCGAGGACAGCAGCAACACCGCGCCCATCGAGGCCGCGATGCAGGCGGGCCTGCGCGACGTGGTCAAGGACATCCTCGACTCGCTCACGCCGCGCGAAGCCAAGGTGCTGCGCATGCGCTTCGGCATCGAGATGTCGACGGACCACACGCTGGAAGAAGTCGGCAAGCAGTTCGACGTGACGCGCGAGCGCATCCGCCAGATCGAGGCGAAGGCGCTGCGCAAGCTCAAGCATCCGTCGCGTTCGGACAAACTGCGCAGCTTCATCGATACTCTGTAATCCGGGTCCCCTGAAGCCACAAGCGCCCGCAGCGCCCCGTCATACGGGCGGCGGGCGCTCTCTTTTGTGCAACGCAAACAAGAAGAATGGAGCAATTGCCATGAATCCCGATGCAGACAAACTCTGGCAGGCCCCGCGCTGGGCACTGGCCGTGCTGCTCGCGGTGCTGGGCATGCTGGGCCCGTTCTCCATCGACACCTACATTCCAGCCTTCTCGGGCATTGCGCGCTCCATCGGCGCCACGCCGGCCGAAATGCAGCAGACGCTTTCGGCCTACCTGTTCGGCTTTGCGTTCATGAACCTGTTCCATGGCGCCCTGTCGGACAGCTTCGGCCGGCGGCCCGTGGTGCTGTGGGGGCTGGCGGTGTTCACGCTCGCTTCGCTGGGCTGCGCGCTGTCGCAGAACATCGCGCAGCTGGTGCTGTTCCGCGGTCTGCAAGGGCTTTCGACCGGCGCGGGCATCGTGGTGTCGCGCGCCGTGATCCGCGACATGTTCCCGCCGGCCGACGCGCAGCGCGTGATGAGCCAGGTGACCATCTACTTCGGCGTGGCACCGGCCATCGCGCCGATCGTCGGCGGCTTTCTCTTCGTGCATGCCGGCTGGCACGCCATCTTCTGGTTCCTGGTGGCAGTCGGCGTGATCCTGTTCGCGGCCAACTACAAGCTGCTGCCCGAAACCCTGCACCAGAGCCAGCGCCAGCCGTTCCAGGTGCGCCACCTGATGCGCGGCTACTGGGACCTGTGTTCGGATCCGCGCTTCCTGCTGCTCGCGTTCGCGAGCGGCGTTCCGTTCAACGGCATGTTCCTCTACGTGCTGGCCGCGCCGGCCTTTCTCGGCGACCACCTGGCGCTGGCGCCAACGCAGTTCTTCTGGTTCTTCCTGCTGACCATCGGCGGCATCATGTCCGGCGCCTGGGCCAGCGGCCGCATGGCGGGCAAGGTGGCGCCCAAGCGGCAGATCCGCGACGGCTTCCTGATCATGCTGGTGACCTCGCTGGTCAACGTCGTGGCCAACGCGCTGTTCACCGCGCACGCGGTCTGGGCGCTGTGGCCGCTGGCGGTGTTCGCGTTCGGCTGGGCGCTGATGGTGCCGGTCGTCACCTTGCTGGTGCTCGACCTCCATCCGGAGCGACGCGGCATGGCCTCGTCGCTGCAGGCCGTGATCGGCTCCACCGCCAACGGCATCGTGGCCGGCGTGGTGGCGCCGCTGGTCATGCATTCCACGCTGGCATTGGCGCTGACCTCGACGCTGATGCTGGGCATCGGCCTTGTCGCCTGGGTCTGGCTGCACGGGCGGTGGCCCGAGATCGGCCGCCGGGTGGCTGCAGAGGCCTGACGCGATGACCCAGCTTTCCGCCTTGCTGACGCACGCGCGCGCCTGGCTGCCGGGCCGCAACACCGTCGACGCGCGCGAGCGCATGCGCGCCGTGGCCGGTGCGGCCATCGGCATCGTGATCACCGCGCTGCTGTGCCGCTGGATGGCGCAGGCGGCAGGCATCAGCGTCTGGCTGATCGCACCGATGGGCGCGAGCGCGGTGCTGGTGTTTGCCGTGCCCGCAAGCCCGCTGGCACAGCCCTGGTCGGTCATCGTCGGCAACACGCTGTCCACGCTGGTGGGCATTGCCTGCGTCCACTGGATACCCGATGCGGCCTGGGCCGCGGCATTGGCCGTTGGCGCCGCCATCGGGCTGATGTTCGCCACGCGCAGCCTGCATCCGCCGGGCGGTGCCGCGGCGCTGCTGGCGGTGCTGACGCACACCACGGATTTCTCGGCGGCCCTGTTCCCCACCCTCGCGAACTCGCTGCTGCTGGTGCTGGCAGGCGTGGCCTACAACACGCTCACGGGCAGGCGCTATCCGCATGTGCAGGTGGTGCGGCCGCCCTCGGCGGACGCCCGCTTCAGCCAGGCCGACATCGATGCGGTGCTGGCGCGCTACAACCAGGTGCTGGACATCAGCCGCGACGACCTCGAGTCGCTGATCCAGCAGACCGAGCTCGAGTCGTACAAGCGCCGGCTCGGCACCCTGCACTGCGCCGACATCATGTCGCGCGACCCCGTGTCGGTGGAGTTCGGCACGCCGCTGCAGGAAGCCTGGATGCTGATGAACCAGCGCCGCATCAAGGCGCTGCCCGTCACCGACCGCACGCGCCGCGTGGTCGGCATCGTGACGCAGGCCGACTTCTTCCGCCAGCTCGACCTGGAGCACCACGAAGGCATTGCCGGCCGGCTGCGCGACCTGATCCGCGCCACGCGCACCGTGGTGTCGAACAAGCCGGAGGTGGTGGGACAGATCATGACGCGCCAGGTGCGCGTGGCCAGCGCGGACCGCCCGGTGGTCGACCTGGTGCCGCTGTTCTCCGAGGGCGGCCACCACCATATCCCCATCATCGACCATGAAAAGCGGCTCACCGGCATGATCACGCAGTCGGATTTCGTGCGCGCCCTCTACCGTGCCGTGCGGCCGGAGAACTGAAACCTTTCAAGGAGCGCGCATGGCGTGGATCGTTTTGCTGGTGGCGGGCCTGCTCGAAATGGGCTGGGCCATCGGACTCAAGTACACCGAAGGATTCACGAGGTTCTGGCCTTCTGTCGGCACTGCGATCTCGATGGTGCTCAGCGTGGTGCTGCTGGGCTGGGCGATGCGCTCGCTGCCCGTGGGCACGGCCTACGCCGTGTGGACCGGCATCGGCGCCGTGGGCACGGTGATCCTGGGCATCGTGCTGTTCCAGGAGCCCGCCAACGGGGCGCGGCTCATCTGCGTGGGCCTGATCGTCGCGGGCATTCTCGGGCTCAAGCTCACGAGCCCGGCCTGAATCCGTGCGTCATTCCAGCACGACGTTCGCCTTCTTCACCAGCGCCGCATAGCGCGCCGCCTCGCTGCGGAAGTAGCTCGCGGCCTGCTCGGGCGAGGTGGGCTTGATGATGTTGCCCTGCTTGTCCATGGCCTCGCGCACCTCGGCGCTCGTGAAGGCCGCGGCCACGGCGTCGTGCACGCGCTGGACGTCGGCGGCCTGCATCTTCGGCGGCCCGATCACCGCGAACCACCCTTCCACGGCGTAGTTGGGCAGGCCCTGCTCGGCGATGGTGGGAATGTCGGGCGCGGCCGGCGAGCGCGCGGGGCCGCACAGGCCGATGGCGCGCAACGCGCCGCTCTTGAGGTGCGGCTGCACCGCGGGCAGCGCCACCACGCCCATCTCGACCTGGCCCGCGATCATGTCGGTGACCATCGGGCCCGTGCCCTTGTAGGGAATGTGCCGCGCCTTCACGCCGGCCTCTTCCATGAACATCTCGCCGGCCAGGTGAATGATGGTGCCGTTGCCCGACGAGGCGTAGTTGTAGCTCTCGGGCCTGGCGCGCAGCAGCGCCACCAGTTCCTTCACGTTCTTCGCGGGCAGCTTGGGGTTCACCACCAGCACCAGCGGCGTCGCGCCCACCACGCTGATCGGCGTGACGTCGCCGAGGGCGTCGAAGGGCATCTTCTTGTACACGGCCGGATTGATGACGTGGTTGTTCGACACCATGCCGAGCGTGAGCCCGTCGGGTGCGGCCTTGACGACGACCGAGGTGCCGGTGATGCCGCCCGCGCCGGGCAGGTTCTCGATCACCACCGGTTGGCCGAAGGCCTTGCCGAGCGCGACCGAAGCCGCGCGCGCGATGGCGTCCACGCCCGAGCCGGCGCTGATCGGCAGGATGAAGCGGACGGGCTTGTCGGAGCCCTGTGCGAACGCGGGGCATGCCGCCAGCGCGGCGGTGCAGGTGCCGAAGCCCAGGAGGGCGCGTCGGGTCATCGGAGGAAGGATCGTGTGCATGGTCTTGTCTCTCTCTTTATGGTTCTTGGAAAAGGCGTTCAGGCGACAGCCGATTCGGCCTGCATCGCGGCCACCTGCGCGTCGCCGTAGCCGAGCTCGGCGAGCAGTTCACGCGTGTGCTCGCCGAGCGTCGGCGGATCGAGGCGCACGCCCAGGCGCTCGCCGGCGAGCGTGATCGGGAACAGCGTGGTCTGCGCGCTCTGGCCGGCGCGCTCGCCGTCGGGCAGGCGAATGTCGGCGAGGCCGCCGGTCGCCTTCAGGTGCGGATCCTCGTAGAGGTCTTCGGGCCGCACGATGGGCGCGAACGGCAGGCCGCGCGCCTCGAAGATCGCCGACAGTTCGGCGGCCGAACGGTCGGCCAGGCGCCGGCGCAGGTCCGCCAGCAGCGTGGGGCGCAGGCGGACCCTGTCGTTGTTGGTGCGCAGGGTCGGGTCGGCCTTCAGGTCGTCGAAGCCCAGCGCGTCGCAGAACACGGTCCACTGCGCGTCGCTCACCGCGGCCAGGAAGATCTGTTCGCCATTCTTCACGGTGAACACGTCGTACAGCGCCCAGGCCGAGATGCGCTCGGGCATCGGCGCGGCGGCCTGGCCGGTGATCGCGTACTGCAGCATGTGCTGGCCGACCAGGAACACGTTGTTCTCGAACAGCGCGGACTGCACCTCCTGCCCCTTGCCGGTCTGCGCACGCTGCATCAGCGCGGCCATGGCGCCGATGGCGCCGAACATGCCGCCCATGATGTCGTTCACGCTGGTGCCCGCGCGCAGCGGATCGCCGGGGCGGCCCGTCATGTAGGCCAGGCCGCCCATCATCTGCACCACCTCGTCCAGGGCCGTGCGGTGCTCGTAGGGGCCGGGCAGGAAGCCCGTGTGGTTCACGTACACCAGGCGTGGGTTGAGCTTGCCGAGCGCGGCATGGCCGAGGCCGTACTTGTCCATGGTGCCGGGCCTGAAGTTCTGCGCCACCACGTCGGCGGTGGCGCACAGGCGCAGCGCCGCTTCGAGCCCCCGCGGGTGGCGCAGGTCGAGCGCGATGCTCTTCTTGTTGCGGTTGAACATCGGGAAGAAACCGGCGCCCGCGCCCAGCAGGTGCCGTGTGCGGTCGCCGTCGATCGGCTCGACCTTGATGACCTCTGCGCCGAGGTCGGCCAACACCATGCCGCAGGTCGGGCCCATGACCATGTGGGTGAACTCGACCACGCGGATGCCCGTGAGCGGCAGGCGTTTTTCTTCGGCCGCCGCGCTCATGCGGGCACTCCGGCAGTCGCCGCGAAGGTCTTCGGAAAGCCCGCGCGCCAGACGGTGCCCTGCAGCGTTTCGCCGTCGAGCCACCCGGCCACGCGCTGACGCAGGTCGAGCAGCTTCGGCAGATCGACGCCCGTCGAAACGCCCATGCTCTCGAGCATGAAGACGAGGTCCTCGGTGTCAACGTTGCCGCTGGCGCCGGGCGCATGCGGGCAGCCGCCGATGCCGGCCAGGCAGGCATCGAAGCGCGCGATGCCGGCTTCCAGCGCGGCATAGACATTGGCGAGCCCCAGGCCGCGCGTGTCGTGAAAATGGCCGCACCACAGGCGCTCGCCCGCGATGCGCTGCGCGCGCTCGAACAGGCTGCGGACCATCGCGGGATCGGCATAGCCGACGGTGTCCGCCAGGCCCACGCGGTCGGCGCCCGCGTCGAGCAACGCCTGCATCAGGCGCAGCACTTCGTCGGGCGCCACATGGCCCTGGATCGTGCAGCCGAACGCGGTGCCCACGCCGCCCTCGATCAGCGTCTTGGAGCCCGCGGCATCGCGCGCGGCGCGGATGCGGGCGACCTCGGCCACCACCTCGTCGGGCGTCTTGCGCAGGTTGGCAAGGCTGTGGGCATGGCTGGCCGACAGCGGCACCATCATGAGATCGGCCTCGCCGGCAATGGCGAGTTCCGCGCCGCGCAGGTTGGGCACCAGCACCGAGGCGAAAAGCCCCGGCAGCGTCTTTGCAAAGGCCAGCAGTTCAGCCGTGTCGGCCAGCTGCGGCAGCAGGCGCGCGGGCACGAAGGAGCCGACTTCGATCTCGCGCTGGCCGGCGGCATGGGCGTCGCGGATCCATTCGAGCTTCTGGGCGGTGGGCAGGGTTCTGGCGATGCTCTGCAGGCCATCGCGCAGCCCCACTTCGCGAACAGCCGCGCTGGGCGGCAGGAAGGCGTGAATCAAGATTTGTCTCCGTCGTGAGGGTCGGCGTTGATCTTAGAAGTTCCAATTTGCTCCAGAAGGTATATTTTGGAAGCCATTTGATTCCAGAACGGAACACCATGAGAGACCTCGACCTCACCACGCTCCGCCTCTTCGTCGCCGTCTGCGAGACCCGCAGCATTGCGCGCGCGGGCGAGCAGGCCAGCATCGTCGGCTCGGCCATCAGCAAGCGCCTGGCCCAGCTCGAAGACGCCGTCGGCACGCCGCTGCTGCTGCGCAAGCGCCGCGGCGTGGTGCCCACGCCCGCCGGCGAAACGCTGCTCGAGCATGCGCGCGCGATGCTCGGCAGCGCCCACCGCATCGAGCGGGACATGGCCGCCTATGCGGGCGGCGCGCGCGGGCATGTGCGCATCCTGGCCTCGGCCTCGGCGCTGGCCGAATCGCTGGCCGAGGACGTGGCGAACTTCCTGCAGAACCCCGCGCACCGCAACATCCGCGTCGACATGGAAGAGCGCGTCAGCCCCGAGATCGTGCGCGGCATCCGCGAGGGCAGCGCCTCGATCGGCCTGTGCTGGGACGCCGCCGACCTCGAGGGCCTGCAGCGACGCGACTACCGCACCGACCACCTGGCGATCGTCGCGCACCCTTCGCATCCCGTGGCGCGCCACCGCGGCCAGGTCCGCTTCGAGGACGTGCTCGGCCATGAATTCGTCGGCATGCCCGCGCTGAGCGCCGTGCAGCTGATGCTCGCGCGCGAGGCGGCGGTGGCGGGCAAGCCGCTGGTGTACCGCGTGCTGGTGTCCAACTTCGATGCCGCCCTGCGCGTGGTGCGCGCCGGGCTCGCGATCAGCGTGGTGCCGGCCGAGGTGGCGCAGCCCTTCACCGACACCTATGGCCTTCGGCTGATGCCGCTCGCCGATGCCTGGGCGCGCCGCCGCTTCGCGATCTGCTTTCGCGACGAAGCGACGCTGTCGCCCTCGGCACAGCTGCTGGTGGCGCATCTCGAACGGTGCGCGACCGACCGCGCGGACGTTGGCTGATTCGATCGAAAATAGAAACTATTCATTGGCAAATACAGAGTTTTTGTTTCCATTCACGAAACCTAACATTCGGGCTGTCCGCGTTGCCATCCCGCCAACGCCATTCCATCGAAAGACCCGAATGTTCCGCAGAACCCTTCTGTCCGCCGCCGCGCTCGGCGCCACCCTGTCGTTCGCAGCCCTGGCAGCCCATGCCGCCGAGCCGCTCAAGCTCGACGTGTACAACCCCGGCGCCAAGTCGATGTTCCCGGTGTCTTCCGAACTGGTCACGGGCCAGACCGATGCCGTGCTGATCGACGCGCAGTTCCAGCGCAACGACGCCGAGGCGCTGGTGCAGAAGATCAAGGCCAGTGGCAAGAAGCTGACCACGGTCTACATCAGCCACAGCGACCCCGACTACTACTTCGGGCTCGACGTGATCCAGGCCGCGTTCCCCGACGCAAAGATCGTTGCCACGCCGCAGACCGTGGCCGCCATCCGGGCCTCCAAGGAAGGCAAGCTCGCGCACTGGGGCCCGATCCTGAAGGACAACGCGCCCAAGGCGCTGGTCGTGCCCGAGCCGCTGGCCGGCGACAGCATCACGCTCGAGGGCCGCAAGATCCAGGTCGTCGGCCTCGACGGTCCCACGCCCGAACGCACTTTTGCATGGATCCCCTCGCTCAAGGCGGTGGTCGGCGGCATTCCGGTCTCGGCCAACATCCATGTGTGGGTGGCCGACACGCAGACGCCCGCCTCGCGCCGCGACTGGATCAAGACGCTCGGCCGCATCGAGGCGCTGCGCCCAAGAACCGTGGTGCCCGGCCACTTCGAGCCGAATGCCGATGGCAGCGCGCCCTACTCGGTGGCCGCGGTGAAGTTCACGCGCGCCTACCTGCAGGCCTTCGAGACCGAAGCCGCCAAGGCCAGGGACTCGGCCGCGCTCATTGCCGCCATGCAGAAGCGCTACCCGAAGCTGGCGCACGCCTCGTCGCTCGAGCTGGGCGCCAAGGTCATCAAGGGAGAAGTGAAATGGCCGCAGTGAACGACAGTGCCACGCTGCACTATGTCTTCGATCCGATGTGCGGCTGGTGCTATGCGGCCGCGCCGCTGGTCGAGGCGGCGCGCGGCGTGCCGGGCCTGCAGGTCGCGTTCCACGGCGGCGGCATGATGACCGGCGCCAACCGGCGCGCGATCACGCTGCAATGGCGCGACTACGTGATGCCGCATGACCGCCGCATCGCCGAACTCACGGGCCAGCCCTTCGGCGAAGCGTACTTCGACGGCCTGCTGCGCGACACCGGCGCGGTGATGGATTCCGAGCCGCCGACCACCGCGGTGCTCGCGGCCGAGGCGCTGCGAGAAGGTGGCGGCCTCGACATGATCCACCGCCTGCAGCGCGCGCACTATGTCGAAGGCCGGCGCGTTGCCGATGCGGATGTGCTTGCGGCATTGGCAACGGAGCTCGGTTTCGATGCAGGCGCCTTCGCATCGGCCTTCTCGCGCCTCGCCGGCGAAGCGACCTTTGAGCACATCGCCGCAAGCCGCCAGCTGCTGCAACGCGCGGGTGGCCAGGGCTTTCCGACTTTCGTGCTGGCGCAGGCCGACGGCAGCGCGGGCCGCATCGACATCGGGCCGTGGCTCGGGCGCGCCGAAGAATGGAAGGCGCAGCTCGCCGGACTCGTGATGCCCTCGCCCCTGACGGCGGCGGCTGGCACCGGCCCGATGTCATGCGGGCCCGACAGCTGCGCGGCCTGAGCCGTTCAGTTCCTTTGCGCTACCTGCTGCACTGGAAACTCGCGGCCTGCGACACATCGCCACCCGTGTAGCGCGGCCACAGCGGCCACTCGCACAGCGGGCGGGCGCGCACGACCTTGAACGGCGGCTGCACTTCCTGTTCGACCAGCTGCAGCCCGCTCGGCGCCCGGCCGCGCTCGACCCAGTCGGCCAGCGCGCCGAGCATGTCGACATTGGCCGGGGCGCCGCTGCCCACATGGTCGACGCCGGGCGCGGTGTACAGGCGCAGGAAGCGGTCCGCGTTGTCGCGGCCCATGCGCGCGACGACCGACTCGTAGTAGCGGATGCCCGCGAACGGGCTCTGCGCATAGTCGGCCATGTGCTCGAGCATCAGCAGCTTGCCGCCGCGCGCCTGGAAAGCGCCCAGGTCGGGGTTCGTCGAATCCATCAGCTGCGAGACGGCGGCGATGCGCGCGGCAAAGTCTTCCGCGCGGTAGCTGCGCACATCGATCAACGGATTGCGCGCATAGAAATACTGCAGCGCCCCGCTGCCGTAGAACCACGCGATGCCGTTGCTCGGCTGCGGCGGCACGGTCGGCGCGCTGGTGCCCGTCCACCAGGCATTCCAGCCGCCCGTCGATGCAAAGGCCGGCGTCGCCTCGCCGCCGATGCCCCAGCCCGGGTACTCGGTGACGCCATGGGCCAGCGGCACCGGCGAGCGCCACGGCGAACGCAGCGTGCGCACCGCCTGCACCTGCGCATCGTTCAGGCAGTTGTCGCCGCTCGTGCCCGCCGCGCAGCGCAGGCTCGCCGGATCGAAGCGCTGCAGGCAGGCCACCGGGTTCGACACGATGCGGTCCGCTGCGCCGTCCGCGGCGTCGCACGATGCGAGCACCGCGTTGTGCGCCAGCTGCACCTGCGCGGGCCGAAGCCACCCTTCGCCGAAGGTGGCGATGCCGTTGCGCGTGCCGGCATGCTGAAGCCCCGTCCAGTTGATGACCGGCACCCGGCTGAAGATGCCGTCGAAGTCCTGCGGATAGCGCTGCGCCATCGTCAGCGCCTCGCGCCCGCCTTCGGAGCTGCCCATGAAGTACAGCTTCTGCGGCGCCTGCCCGTAGGCGCGCTGCATCAGCGCCACGGCCACGTCGCGCACCTTCTTGTACGAGGCGTGGGCGAAATTCGCCAGCGCCTCGTCGTTGAGCGCAAAGGCCTGCGGCGGCTGGCCGGCCACGTTCTGGTGGCCGGAGTCGGTGCCGTAGGTCACGTAGCCTTGCGCGAGCGGTGTCGGCTGGTCGAAGCGCGCGGCCGGCACCAGCGCAAGGCCGGTGATCAGCGTGCCGTTGAAACCGCCGCCGCCGTACTGCACGCTGCGCCCGTTCCATGCGAGCGGCAGGTTGACCCGGAACAGGATCGGCGGGGCCGTGGCATCGAGCGGCGCGATGCGGCCCAGCAAGCGGCAGTGCGCAGGCGTTGCCGGGGTGATGCGCGCGGCCGGGCTGGGGCCGCGCTCGGCGACGGCAAGCGCCGTGGCGGGAACGAGCGTGGCCGAATCGATCATGGCCGCGCCGCTCGGCAGGCCGATGGCCGCAGGTGCGATCGCAGCGGCGGCCAGTGCCGCACAGGCGGCAGCCGGATCGGCGCCGAGACCGAGGCTCTTCGGGCCGGTGGTGCCGCAAGCGGCGAGCAATGCGGCGGCCGCCAGCATGGCGCCCCCGCTGAACACTGTCTTCGGGATCGCCATTTGCCTGTCTCCTTGTTGTTCGCCGGGCCGCTAGCGCGCCACGCCCAGCAGCCGGTCGAGCACTTCGGGCTGTGCGCGCAGCGTGGCCGCCTTGTCGGTGTGGACGATGGTCCCGTGGTCGAGCACCACGGCTTCATCGGAAATCGCGAGGATCGCCTGCGGATGCTGCTCGACGATGATGGCGGCCAGGCCCTCGTCCTGCGTGATGCGGCGGATGGCGCGCAGCAGTTCTTCCACGATGATCGGCGCCAGCCCTTCGAGCGGTTCGTCGAGCAGCAGCAGCTTCGGGTTGAGCACCAGCGCGCGGCCCACGGCCAGCATCTGCTGCTCGCCGCCGGAGAGCTGCGTGCCCAGGTTGGTCTTGCGCTCGGCCAGTCGCGGGAACATTTCATAGACGCGCTGCGGGTTCCAGGGATTGGAAGTCCCTCCAGGCCTGCCGGGCCGCTCCACCGCCGTGAGGTTCTCGTGCACCGTGAGCGACTTGAAGATGTTGCGCTCCTGCGGCACCCAGCCGATGCCGGCCGCCGCGCGCTGGTGCGGCGCGAGCTTGTGCAAGGCTTGTCCGCCGAGCGCGATGGTCCCGCCATGCTGTCGCGTGGCGCCCGCCAGCGTGTTGATCAGCGTGGTCTTGCCCGTGCCGTTGCGGCCCAGGAGCGCCAGCGTCTGGCCTTCGCCGAGCACGAACGCCACGTCGTGCAGCACCACGGCCTCGCCGTAGCCGGCGCTCAGGTTCTCGATGCGCAGCAGCTCAGACATGAACGGCTTCTCCATGGCCCAGATAGACCTCTTTCACCTTCGGATCGTTGGCGATGGTTTCGGGATCGCCCTCGGTCAGCAGCGTGCCGTTGACCAGCACCGTCATGCGGTCGGCAAAGCTGAACACCAGGTCCATGTCGTGCTCGATCAGCAGCACCGACACATCGGCCGGCAATGCGGCCACCGTCTGCAGCAGCTCCTCGCGCTCGCCGGCGGGAACGCCCGCCACGGGCTCGTCGAGCAGCAGTACGCGCGGCTCGCAGGCCAGTGCAATCGCAATCTCCAGCAGGCGGCGCTTGCCGTAGGCCATGAACTTCGTCTGCTGCTGCGCCACGTCGCCGAGGTGGAACTGTTCGAGCAGCTGCGCCGCGCGCTCCGTCACGGCCTTGCTGGCACCCAGCGGGCGCCACCATTGCGAGGCAATGCCCTGGTGCTGCGAGACCACGAGTGCCAATGTTTCCAGCGGCGTCATCGAGTCGAACAGCTGGTTGATCTGGAAGGTGCGCACCAGGCCCCGCGCCACGCGCTTGTGCGGCGCGAGCGTGGTGATGTCTTCGCCGAGCAGCGAGATGCGGCCTTCGGTGGGCACGAGCACGCCCGTCAGCAGGTTGATGAGCGTGGTCTTGCCGGCGCCGTTGGGGCCGATCAGCGCATGGCGCGCACCGCGCTTGAGTTCCATCGTGACGTTGTTGGTGGCCGTAATGCCGCCGAAGCGCATCACCAGGCCCTGCGTCGAAAGCACGGTCTCGGTCATGCCGTGCCTCCCTTCTTCTTGCCCAGCCAGGTCCATGGCTTGAGCACGCGGTCGCGCCCCACGAGCACCAGCAGCACCAGCAAGAGGCCGATCCAGAACATCCAGTACTGCGGCGTCACGGCCGAGAGCCAGTTCTGCAGCAGCTTGAAGACGATGGCGCCCGCCACGCCGCCATAGAGCCAGCCCACGCCGCCGATCACCAGCATCAGCAGCACGTCGGCCGAGCGGTCGAAGGCCAGCACGTCGAGCGAGGCAAAGCCCGTGGTCTGCGCCAGCAGCGCGCCCGCGGCGCCGGCAATGCCGGCCGCCACGGTGTAGATGACAACGAGCCGCGACACCACCGGAATGCCGATGGCCATGGCGCGCAGCCGGTTGTCGCGGATGGCCTTGAGCGTGGCGCCGAAGGGCGAATGCACGATGCGCCGCATTGCCAGGAACAGCAGCAGCATCACGGCCAGCGAATACCAGGCCGCCGTGCGGCCGTAGAGGTCGAACTCGAACAGGCCGAGCACCGGCCCCATCACCACGCCCTGCAGCCCGTCGGCGCCGCCGGTGAGCCAGTCGAGCTTGTTGGCGAGTTCGAGCAGCAGCAGCGCGGTGCCCAACGTGACCATCAGCCGCGTGAGGTCGCTGCCGCGCAGGATCGTGACGCTGGCCACCAGGCCGAGCATGGCCGAGAGCGCAGTGGCCACCACCAGTCCCACGGTCGGGTCGGGCATCACGAGCTTGGCGAACAGCGCCGCGGTGTAGGCACCAAAGCCGAAGAAGGCCGCATGGCCGAGCGAGACGATGCCGGTGTAGCCGAGGATCAGGTCGAGCGACATCGCGAACAGCGCGACGATGGCGATCTCGTTGACCAGCAGCGAATGCGAAGGCATGGCGAACGGCAGCGCAAAGGCCACGGCCCAGGCCACGAACTCGAGCGGGCGCCAGCGCGCCTTGCGCAGCAGGGCCGATTCGTAGGTCGTCGTTGTAGAAGAAGGCGCGCCCATTTCAACGGCCTCCCTTGCGCGTGAACAGGCCCTGGGGCCGCCACATAAGAATCAGGATCATGAGCAGGTAGACGGTGAACGCACCCATCTTCGGAATGAAATACTTGCCCGCCACGTCGGCAATGCCGAGCAGCAGCGCGGCCGCGAGCGGCCCGGTGATCGAGGAGGTGCCGCCGACCGACACCACGATCAGGAAATAGATCATGTACTTGAGCGGAAAGGTCGGATCGAGCCCGAGGATCTCGGCACCCAATGCACCGCCCAGCCCCGCGAGCCCCGAGCCCACCGCGAAGGTCAGCAGGAACACGATGTTGACGTTGATGCCCAGCCCCGCCGCCACGCGCGGATCGTCGACCGCCGCGCGCAGCCGGCTCCCGAAGCGCGTCTTCGACAGGATGAGCTGCAGCACCACCGTGAGCACGGCGCACACGGCGATGATGAAGAGCCGGTAGTGCCCCATGCCGAGCAGCAGCGCGCCGTCGCCGACTTCGGTGCGGCCGCGCAGCCATTCGGGCAGTTGCACGTTCTGCTGCGACGAGCCGACGAAGTAGTCGACGGCCGCCACCGCCATGAAGGCCAGGCCGATGGAAAACAGCACCTGGTCGAGGTGCGGCTTGCCATACATCGGCCGGTAGAGCGTGCGCTCCAGCAGCGCGCCGGCCAGCGCCACCACGATGAACGCGAACGGCAGGCAGGCCAGGAACGGCACGCCGAGCTTCTGCATCGCAAACACCGTGAGGTAGCCGCCCGCCATGGCGAAGGCGCCGTGCGCCAGGTTGATGAAGTTCATCAGCCCGAGCGTCACGGCCAGCCCCACGGCGAGCACGAAGAGCAGCATGCCGTAGGCGATGCCGTCGAAAAGAATGGTCAACATATCAGCTACTCACACGCTTGCCGCGCATCGCGGTCTCTTCGGGAAACACCGCGGAACCGGCTTCGCCGGGCCGCTGGTATTGCCCCCGGTAGGGGGAAGGCGCGCGCGACACGAAGTGCGCGCAGCCTGGGGGCGAGCTTTATTTCGCCTTGCCCGGATCCTTCACGCCCTTGATCACGTCGAACTCGACGTTGTAGAGCTGGCCGTCCTTCTTCTCGACCTTGCGCAGGTACACGTCCTGCACGATGTCGCGCGTCTGCGCGTCGATGTACACCGGGCCGCGCGGGCTCTCGAAGATCTGGCCCTTCATGGCGGCCAGCAGCGCGTCGCCGCCGCCCTGCCCCTTGGTGGCCTTGAGCGCCTCGTAGATCACGCGCATGCCGTCATAGCCTCCCACGGCCATGAAGTTGGGACGCATCTTCGGGTTGGCCTTCTGGAAGGCCTCGACGAACTTCTTGTTGGCCGGCGACGGATGCGCGGCCGAGTAGTGGTGCGAGGTGACCACGCCCAGCGCGCCGTCGCCCATGTCGTTGAGCTGGTCGTCGTCGGTCACGTCGCCGGTGGCGATCATGCGGATGCCGGCCTTGTCCATGCCGCGCTCGAGGAACTGCTTCATCACTGCCGCGCCGGCGCCCGAGGGCACGAAGACGAACAGCGCGTCGGGCTTGGCGTCGCGCACCTTCTGCAGGAACGGCGCGAAATCGGGGTTGCGAAGCGGCACGCGCAGCTTCTCGATCACCTTGCCGCCGTTGAGCTGGAAGCGCTCGGTGAAGAACTTCTCGGCGTCGTTGCCCGGGCCGTAGTCGGCCACCAGCGTGACGACCGTCTTCACGCCGTTCTTGGGTGCCCAGTCGCCCATCGCCACCGACACCTGCGGCAGCGTGAAGCTCGAACGCACGATGTAGGGCGAGGCCTCGGTGATGCTCGACGTGGCCGCGGCCATCACCACCTGCGGCGTCTTCGACTGCGTGGCCAGCGGCGCGGCGGCCAGCGCGGCCGGCGTGACGCCAAAGCCCGCGATCACGTTCACCTTGTCGTTGACGATCAGTTCCTGCGCGAGGCGCTTGGTAACGTCGGGCGTGGCCACGTCGTCCTTGACGATCAGCTCGATCTTCTTGCCCGCCACGGTGTCGCCGTTCTGCGCCATGTACAGCCGGGCCGCCGCTTCGATCTGCCGGCCGGTGGAGGCCTGCTGCCCCGTCATCGGCAGGATCAGGCCGATCTTGAACTTGTTGCTGTCCTGCGCGGTGGCAAGCGACATGGAAAGCGCAAGCGCCGTGAGGGCTGCGGTCTGGATGAGATGGCGTCTTTGCATGAGGTTTTCCTTGGGGGGACGGATGCGAACGGGGGGCTATTTTTCAACACTTTGCAACATGCGGCGGAGCAGGCAATCACCTACTCCCCCGGCGGGGCGCGCCTTTGTTGCGCGATGAACAAATGAACTGCGCGATGATCGCGCAGCGCAGCGAGTGGCGCGCGTGCGTCCATTGGCGATCGCTTTTTCATCGAGTGCCCGCTCAGCCGCGCCGGCGGATCAGCTGCACGCCGGGCAGCGGGCGCTGTTCGGCGGTGGGCGCGCCATGCAGCGCCTCGCGCAGGTTGCGCCGCGCGATGCGGCTGTGCTCGCGCATCAGCGCCTCGGCGCGCGAGCCTTCGCCGGCCTCGATGGCGTCGAGCACCTGCAGGTGCTGGTCCTGCGCGATCACGAGCATGTCGCGCGCCGCGGGTGAATTGGCCTGCACGATGACGAAGCCCGAGGGCGACGCGAACGGCAGGTTGACCACGCGCTCGAGCTGCTGCGCAATGACCGGGCTGGCCGCCATTTCGCACAGCAGTGAATGGAACTTCTCGTTGTGCGTGACGTAGCGCGAGAAGGCCGCGTCGTCGAGCGCGGGCTCGCGCAGCAGTTCGTCGATGCGCGCCAGGCAGGCGCGTGCCTCGCGCAGCACCACCGGCGCCGCGCCGCGTTCGGCCGCGAGCCGCGCCACCAGGCCTTCGAGCGTGCCGCGCAGCTCGATGGCATCGGCCACGTCGCGCTCGGAAAAAGTGCGCACCGCATAGCCGCCGTTGGGCAGCGCCTCGAGCAGGCCCTCCTGCTCGAGCCGCATGAGCGCGCTGCGCACCGGCGTGCGCGAGACGCCGAGCTGCTCGGAGATGGCCACCTCGGCAATGCGCGCGCCGCCGGGCAGCTCGCCGGCCAGGATCATCTCGCGCAGACGCAGCTGCGCCTTCACGGCCTGCGAGCCACCGCCGTCCGCGGGCTCGGCGGGTGATGCAGCTGCGGCTTTCATGCTGTGGCGGGCGTTCTCATGGATACTGAATGTATACAGATCTCATGAGTCTTTCGCCTACAAAGCATCAAATCGAGGGTAAACACCAGGTTCGTTGTACACACCGATGTCCGTTCCTGAGGCGATACGATGTCCATCGTTTTTCAGCCACGACGGAGATCACCATGTCCCAGCACGCCGCCCTGCCCGCCCGCTACGACCACGTCGGCAGTTTCCTGCGCCCCAAATACCTGCTCGAAGCGCGCGCGCAGAACGCCAAGGGCGAGATCACGCCCGAGCAGCTGCGCAAGGTCGAAGACAAGGCCATCACCGAGATCGTCCGGTTCCAGGAAGACATCGGCCTGAAGAGCATCACCGACGGCGAATTCCGCCGCACCTACTTCCACATCGACTTCCTCGACCAGCTCGGCGGCGTGAAGACCGATATCCCGGTCACCATCCGCAAGCCCGACGGCACCGAGGAACTCGCACCGCCCGCAATGCGCGTGATCGACAAGGTGCGCCACATCAAGGACATCCAGCTCGCCGACTTCCAGTACCTGAAGAGCCAGGTCTCGGCCGGCCGTACGCCCAAGGTGACGATTCCCTCGCCGACCATGCTGCACTTCCGCGGCGGCCGCGCCGGCATCAGCAAGGAGGCGTACCCCGAGCTCGACCCGGTGTTCTACGACGACGTGGCCAAGGCCTACGGCGACGAACTGCGCTCGCTCGCGGCCGCCGGCTGCACCTATGTGCAGATGGACGACACCAACCTCGCCTACCTGTGCGACGAGCACATGCGCGAAGCCGCCCGCAAGCGCGGCGACGACCCCAACGAACTGCCGCACCGCTACGCCGCCTTCATCAACAAGGTGGTGGCGCAGAAGCCGCCGGGCATGCTGCTGGCCATGCACCTGTGCCGCGGCAACTTCAAGAGCACCCACGCTGCGGCCGGCAACTACGAGCCGGTGGCCGAGGCGCTCCTGAAGGAAATGGACCTCGACGCCTACTTCATGGAATACGACGACGCCCGCTCGGGCGACTTCAAGCCGCTGCGCTACCTGCCCAAGGGCAAGACGGTGGTGCTGGGCCTCGTGACCACCAAGTTCGGCGAGATGGAAGACAAGGACGAACTCAAGCGCCGCATCGAGGATGCCGCCAAGTACGCGCCGCTCGAGCAGCTCGCGCTGTCGCCGCAGTGCGGCTTCTCGAGCACGGTGCACGGCAACAACATCGCGGTGGAAGCGCAGCGCGCCAAGCTGCGCCTGGTGGTCGAGACCGCCCAAGAGGTCTGGGGCTCGACCTGAGGCGCCTTTCATGGTGAAGTCGGGGGCATGAAGACTCAGATCTATTCCGCCCCTCTCAGCATGTTCGGCGCCAAGGTGCAGATCGCCGCGCTCGAAAAAGGCGTCGATTTCGACCTGGTGATGGTGCCGTTCACCAAGGACGACACCTACGAGCCCAAGCACCCCGAGGTGCTGCGCGTCAATCCCGTGAAGCAGCAGGTGCCGATCCTGATCGACGGCGATGTCGAGCTGTTCGATTCGACGCAGATCTTCGAATACCTCGAAGACCGGTACCCAAGTCCTGCGCTGTGGCCCGAAGGCATCGCCGAGCGGGCCCGCGCGCGGCAGCTCGAGCAGAAGTCGGACGAAGTGTTCTTCCCCAACGTGATCCGGCTCTTCAGCCTGCAGCACGACATGCAGAGCGCGCCCGCCGTGGCGGCCTGCGCCGCCTGCGCGCGCTACTACGACGAAATGGAAGGCCTGCTGACCACGCGCGAGTACCTGGCGGGGTCCTACTCCTTCGCCGACATCGCCTTCTACATGGCCCATGTGTTCGCCGACCGCAAGGGCGCCGGCATGACCGATGCCACGCCGCGGCTCGTGGCCTGGCGCGGCCGCGTGGGCGAGCGGCCCGCGGTGCGCGCGGCGGTCGATCCGATGATGCGCTTCCTGGCCTCCGAGGGGCGCGGCGTGCCCGCCTTCCTGCAACGCTGAGCAGCACGAACCAACCCTCGGGCATCATTGCCACATGCCGAATTCCGCATTCGACTGGCTCCCCTCTCCGTCCCAGCATTTCCTCGTCGTCACCTTTGCGCTGCTGGTCTATGTGCTGACCACGCGCGCGCGCCGCGAGCAGCGCGCCCCCACCACGGCCATCGCCTGGGTCATGGGGCTGGTGCTGATGCCCTACGTCATCCTGCCGATGTACCTGCTGTTCGGCCAGCGCAAGCTGCGGCCCGCGGGCTCGCCGCGGCCGGCGCGCACGGCTGCGCGCGGGCACTGGGCCGCCGACCTCATCGAGAGCTTCGGCCTTGCGCCGCCCGGGCGCTGCGATATCCGGCTGCATGCCGATGGCGACGCCGCGCGCGAGGCGCTGTGGCAGGTGATCGACGGCGCGCGCGAGCGCATCGACGTGTGCACCTTCATCATCGGCGATGACGCGCTGGGCCATGCCGTGATCGAACGGCTGGCGCTGCGCGCGCGCGAAGGCATCAAGGTGCGCGTGCTGCTCGACGGCTTCGGCGCGCTCACCCTGCCGCGGCGCCACATGCGCCTGCTGCGCGCGGCGGGCGGGGAGGTTGCGGTGTTCCGCCCCTTCTTCAGCCTGCGCCGCATCGGGCCGCGCAACCTGCGCAACCACCGCAAATTCACCATTGCCGACGACGGCTGGCTGTGGTCGGGCGGACGCAATCTCGCAGGCGAATACTTCACCGGCAACGACGCGCACCCCGACGCCTGGCACGATTTGTCCTTCGACCTGCGCGGCAGCGTGGCCGCCGCGGCGGCGCGCCAGTTCGACCATGACTGGAGTTCGGTGCGCGGGCGCAAGGCGCGCGCGATCACGGCCGACGACGTGGCAGAAAGCGCGAGCAGCGCCATGGCGCAGTTCCTGCCGAGTGGCCCCGACCAGACCGAGGACACCGCCCATGCGCTGCTGATCGACGCCTGCTTTCGCGCCGAGCACCGCGTGCTCGCCGTCACGCCCTATTTCGTGCCCGGCGACGGACTGCGCGATGCGCTGCGGCTGGCCGCGCGGCGCGGCGTGCAGGTGACCATCGCCATGCCTGCGCGGTCGAACCACCGCCTGGCCGACTTCGTGCGCGCCCGCGCCATGCGTGACCTGGCCCGTGCCGGCGTGAGCTTTCGCATGCTGCCCTTCATGGCCCATGCCAAGGCCGTGGTGGTCGACGACGAGCTGGCCATGTGCGGCTCCATCAACCTCGACCTGCGCAGCCTGCTGCTCAACCACGAGGCGGCCGTGGTGTTCTACGGCCCGCGCGAGATCGACTGGCTGGCCGAATGGATCGACACCATCGCCTCCGCCGGCGAGCCCTACCGCGCGCGGCGGCCGGGCCTGGTGCGCGACGTGGCCGAGGGGCTGCTGCTCACCGTCGCTTTCCAGCTCTAGCGGCAGCGGGCGCCGGGGGCTTGGCCTCCTTCGCAATGGCATCGAGCCCGGCGAATACGTAGCGCATCAGGTCGTCCGCGAGGCCTTCGGCATCCCTCAGCGCCGGCAGCACTTCGTTGCGCAGGTTCTTGGGTGCCACCGTCATCACGATGCAGGGCAGCACCGCGAACAGCAGGCCACGCTGCACCGAGGGATGGTCCTCGGGCAGGCCCATGATGCCGCCGATCAGGCCGCGAATCAGCCGGGCCTTGGGCAGCACCGCCTGGCGGATCAGCGCGGGAAGCGCCGGAGAAGGCGACAGCGCCTCGCGCAGCACCACGCGGAACCCCCAGGGCGCCTTGGGCTGGCTGCCCATCTCGACCAGGTGCGTGAGGAAGGCACGCAGCTTGAGCCGCGGATCGCCAGCCTCGCTGGCCAGGCTGATCAGTTCGTCCATGCTCACGAGCTGGCGGTGCGCTTCGATCAGCACGACCTCGTAGAGCCCGTCCCGGCTGCCGAAGTGGTAGTTGACCGCCGCCATGTTGGTGCCGGCGCGCGTGCAGATTTCCTTGCTGGTGCTCTCGGCGAAGCCGCGCTCCGCAAACAGCTGGCCCGCGGTTTCGAGGATGTGCAGGCGGGTGGTGCTGCCGTCGGTGCGCTGGACGCGCGCAGCGGGAGAACGGGTGGTGGAAGAGCGTGTCGCCATGCGCCAAGGTTAATCGAATTGAAAAAATACTTCAAATTCAAATTTCAATTTGATAACATGCGATCGTCATCCGATCTGGAAACCGGCAGGAGCTCACGCATGAACAAGAAACCCCTCATTGCCGCTGCCGCCGTGGCGCTGGCCGCCGCGGCCGGCGGCTGGTGGTACTTCAGCCGCTCGGCCGCGCCGTCCGACCAGCTCGTGCTGTACGGCAACGTCGACGTGCGCCAGGTCTCGCTCGCCTTCAATGCCAACGAGCGCGTGGCCGAACTCGCGGTGCGCGAAGGCGACCATGTGCGGGCCGGGCAGGTGCTGGGCAGGCTCGACACCCGCTCGCTGGTGCTGCGCGTGGCGCAGGCGCAGGCGCGCATCGGCGTGCAGGAGCAGGCCCTGCTGCGCCTGAAGACCGGCAGCCGCCCCGAGGAACTGGCACAGGCCGGCGCCCAGGTGGCCGCGGCGCAGGCCGACGCCGATCTTGCGCAGCAGCAGCTCGCACGCCTGCAGGCCATCGGCCAGACCACCGCCGGACGCGCCGTGAGCCAGCAGGACCTCGACAGCGCGCAGGCCCGCCGCAAGGTGGCGCTTGCGCAGCTGGACAACGTGCGCAAGGCGCAGCAGCTGGCGGTGGCCGGCCCGCGCAAGGAAGACATCGCGCAGGCGCAGGCCCAGCTCGAATCCGCACGCACCGACCTCGCGCTCATGAACCACCAGCTGGCCGAAGCCGAGCTCAAGTCGCCCATCGACGCCGTGGTGCGCGCCCGCCTGCTCGAGCCCGGCGACATGGCTTCGCCGCAGCGCGCGGCCTTCACGCTGGCTATCACCGATCCCAAGTGGGTGCGCGCCTATGTGGCCGAGCCCGACCTCGGCCGCGTGCGGCCCGGCCAGCCGGCCAACGTGACCACCGACAGCCAGCCCGGCCAGCCGATCGCAGGCAAGGTGGGCTACATCTCGTCGGTGGCCGAGTTCACGCCCAAGACGGTGCAGACCGAGGAACTGCGCAGCAGCCTGGTCTACGAAATCCGCGTGATGGTCGACGACAAGGAAGACCGGCTGCGGCTCGGCATGCCGGCCACCGTGCGGCTGCAGCTGTCGTCGACCGGCAAGCCGTGATGACGGATCTCATCGACCGTCCGTGCGCATTCCTCCCTCCCCTTCCGGGGGAGGGCTGGGGTGGGGGCAAGCGGCGTGTCTATCGGGCGCTCTGCCCTGCCCCCATCCCAACCTTCCCCCGAAAGGGGAAGGAGCAAGACCGCATGTTCGGAGGGACGTTGAATGCTGCGCACTGAGCCGGCCGTCAGCGGACGCTCCCTGCACAAGCGCTTCGTGGCCAAGGGCTCGAAGCAGGTGGTGCGCGCACTCGACGACGTGTCGCTTGAAGTGCGCTCCGGCACGCTCACGGCGCTGGTCGGCCCTGATGGCGCCGGCAAGACCACGCTGCTGCGGCTCATGGCGGGCCTGATGCGCGCCGACGAAGGCGAACTGCGCGTGCTCGGCATCGACGTGTCGGCCGATCCGCAGGCGGTGCAGGACCGCATCAGCTACATGCCGCAGCGCTTCGGCCTCTACGACGACCTGAGCGTGCAGGAAAACCTCGACCTCTACGCCGACCTGCACGGCGTTTCCGCCGGCCAGCGCCGCGAACGCTATGCGCGGCTGATGGAAATGACCGACCTCGGCCGCTTCACCGACCGCCCCGCGGGCAAGCTCTCGGGCGGCATGAAGCAGAAGCTGGGCCTGGCCTGCACGCTGGTGCGCTCGCCCGACCTGCTGCTGCTCGACGAACCCACCGTCGGCGTCGATCCGCTCTCGCGGCGCGAGCTCTGGCAGATCGTGCAGCAGCTGGTCGGCGAGGAAGAGCTTTCGGTGATCGTGAGCACCGCGTACCTCGACGAGGCCGAGCGCTGCAGCCACGTGTTCGTGCTGCAGGAGGGCCGGCTGATCGCAGAGGGTACGCCGGACGAGATCCGCGGCCATGCCGAGGGCACCTGCTTCGTCGCGGCGCCGCCCGAGGGCGAGGCACCGCGCCTGATGCAGGCGCGCCTGCTCGATGCGCGGCAGCAGATCGTCGATGCCGTGCCGCAGGGCGGCGAGGTGCACTTCATCCGCCGCCCGGACGCGGACGACGCGGCGCTCGAAAAACTGCTGGCCGGCGCGCGCGCCGAGCCCGTGCCGCCGCGGCTCGAAGACGGCTTCATGACACTGCTGCGCACGCGGCAGGCCAGCGACACGAACATCGCCCCATCGGCGGCGAGCGAAGGCCTTGCGCCGGCCGAGGGCGAACCCGGGGAAGTGGTCATCGAGGTGAAGGACCTGGTGCGCCGTTTCGGCGACTTCGTGGCCGTGGCCAGCACCAGCTTCTCGGTGCGGCGCGGCGAGATCTTCGGCCTGCTCGGGCCCAACGGCGCGGGCAAGACCACCACCTTCCGCATGCTCTGCGGCCTCCTGCCCGCGAGCGGCGGGCAGCTGCGCGTGGCCGGCGTCGACCTGCGCCATGCGCGCGCGCAGGCCCGCCAGCGCATCGGCTATGTCTCGCAGAAGTTCGCGCTCTACGGCAACCTCACGGTGCGCGAGAACCTCTCGTTCTTCGGCGGCGCCTACGGGCTGCGCGGGCAGAAGCTGCAGGGGCGCATGGACACGGTGCTGCGGCAGTTCGACCTCGAGCGCGAACTCGACGCGCCCAGCGGGCAGCTGCCCGGCGGCTATCGGCAGCGCCTGGCCATGGCCACGGGCCTGCTGCACGAGCCCGAGATCCTGTTCCTCGACGAGCCCACCAGCGGCGCCGATCCGCTCGCGCGGCGCGAGTTCTGGCGCCGCATCACGGCACTGGCCGAAGGCGGCACCACCGTCGTCATCACGACCCACTTCATGGAAGAGGCCGAGTACTGCGACCGCATCGTGATCCAGGACGCCGGCAAGGTGCTGGCCATCGGCACGCCGCGCGAGGTGCGCATGCAGGCGCAGGGTGGCGCAGACGGCGAACGGCGCATCGACATGGAGCAGGCCTTCATCGGCATCGTCGAGAAAGCGCGGCGCGAAGAAAGGATGCAGCAATGAGCGGCTTCGGCACCCGGCTCGTCTCGCTCACGCGCAAGGAGTTTCGCCAGCTGCTGCGCGACCGCAGCAACCTGGCCATCGGCATCCTGCTGCCGATGGTGCTGATCCTGATCTTCGGCTACGGCATGTCGCTGGACGTGAAGAACGCGCCGGTGGCCGTGGTGCTCGAAGATTCTTCGCCCACCGCGCACGAGGCCATTGCCGGCCTGCAGCTCTCGCCCACCATCGCACCCGTGCTGCTGAGCTCGATGCACGATGCCGAGAAGCTGATGCGCGAGCGCAAGGTCGACGGCATCGTGCGCGTGCCCGCCGACTTCTCGCGCGCACTGGCCGCGGGCAATGCGCGCGTGCAGCTCATCGTGCATGGCGCCGACGCCGGGCGCGCAACCATCATCCAGGCCTACGTAAGCGGCGCGCTCGGGCAATCGGCCGTGCGCCAGGCCGACCGTGGCGGCGCGGCCGGTGCGGCCGCGCCTTCGGCGGGCCGCGTGACGGTGGAGCAGCGCATGTGGTTCAACGCCGCGAACACCAGCACCTGGTACCTGGTGCCGGGGCTCATCGTGCTCATCATGACGCTGATCGGCGCCTTTCTCACTGCGCTGGTGATGGCCCGCGAATGGGAGCGCGGCACGCTCGAGGCGCTGTTCGTCACGCCGGTGCGGCCGGTGGAAATCCTGCTGGCCAAGATCATTCCGTATTTCGCGGTCGGCATGCTGGGCCTTGCGCTGTGCCTGCTGGCCGCGCGCTTCCTGTTCGCGGTGCCGATGTACGGCTCGCTGTTCGCGGTGGTGCTCAGCTCGATGCTCTACCTGATCGTGGCGGTCAGCCTGGGGCTGGTGATTTCGTCGGTCACGCGCAACCAGTTTCTCGCGAGCCAGGTGGCGCTGATCGCCACCTTCATGCCTTCGATGATGCTGTCAGGCTTCTTGTTCGACCTGCGCAACGTGCCCACCGCCGTGCGTGTGATCGGCCACGTGCTGCCGGCCACCTATTTCATGGACCTGATCAAGACGCTGTTCCTCGCGGGCGACGTCTGGCCGCTGATCTGGCGCAACTGCGCGGTCCTCGTGGCTTATGCCGTGGGCCTGCTGCTGCTGGCCCGCATGGTCACGCGCAAGAGCCTGGACTGAAGGACGGCATTCCATGATCGACTTCCTGCTGCGCATTGCCAACCTTTGCAAGAAGGAGCTGCTGGCCATCTTCAAGGACCCGGCCAGCCGCGTGATCCTGTTCGTTCCCGCCATCATGCAGAGCCTCATCTTCGGCTACGCCGCCACCTACGATCTCTCGAACGTGCCCTATGCGCTGCTCGACCAGAGCCGCACGGGCGCGTCGACCGAGCTCATTGCGCACCTGGACAGCACCGGCGTCTTCCATCGCGTGGCCACGCTGCGCACGCAGGCCGACATCCGCGAGGTGATCGATACCGAAAAGGCGTTGCTCGTGATCCAGATCGCGCCCAACTTCGAGCAGCAGCTCGGCGCGGGCCAGCCCGCGGCCATCCAGCTGATCCTCGACGCGCGCAACTCCAACACCGCCGGCTCGGCGGCCGGCTACGTAGGCGCGGTGGTCGAGCGCTACAACGCCGAACTGCGCACGCGCGCCGGTGCGCCGCCGGTTCCGCTCACCATCGAATCGCGCGCCTGGTTCAACCCCAACCTCGAAACGCGATGGAACCTGCTGCCCGGCCTGGTCGCCGCGCTCAGCATGTTGCAGACGCTGCTGCTCACCGCGCTCTCGGTGGCGCGGGAGCGCGAGCAAGGCACCTTCGACCAGCTGCTGGTCACGCCGATGTCGCCGCTCGAGATCATGATCGGCAAGGCGCTGCCGCCGGTGCTGGTGGGCCTTGCGCAGTCGACGCTGATCCTGCTGGTCGCCCTGTTCTGGTTCGGCATTCCGATGGCGGGTTCGCTCATCACGCTCTACACCGGGCTGGTTTTCTTCACGGTGGCCAGCGTGGGCATCGGCCTCTCGATCTCGGCGGTGTCGGCCAGCATGCAGCAGGCCATGCTCTACACCTTCGTGCTGCTGATGCCGATGATGCTGCTCTCCGGTCTGACCACACCCGTGCGCAACATGCCGCACGTGCTGCAGCTGATCACCATGGCCAACCCGCTGCGCTTCGCGATCGACCTGGTGCAGCGCGTCTACCTGGAAGGCGTGGGCCTGGCCACGGTGTGGCACAACCTGATTCCGCTGTCGATCATCGCCATCGTCACGCTGCCGCTGGCGGCCTGGCTGTTTCGCCATCGTCTGGTCTGAACCCGGGAGCACCAAATGCCTGCATCACGCACCCTCATCGCGTATTCCGCGCTTGCGCTTCTTGTTGGCGGCTGCGCCGTGGGGCCCGACCACCGGCCCGCACAGGTGCAGGCACCCGCCGATTGGTCCGCATGGCACGGCGGCTCGGCGGTGCTGCTCGGCGCCGAGCGCAAGGCCGCACCGGCGGCCATCGCATCCGGCGACTGGAAGGCCTTCGGCGATCCGCTGCTCGACCGGTTGCAGGCGCTCGCCCTGGCCGCCAACCACGACCTGCAGACCGCCGCCCTGCGCTTCGCGCAAAGCCGCGTCCAGCGCACCGCGGCGGCGGCGCAGCAGGCGCCGCAGCTCAATGCCGGCGGCAGCGTCAACCGGCAGCGCCAGAGCGAGAGCGGCGCCGCCACGCGGATGATCGATGCGCTGGGCTCGTCGGTCGCCAACCGCGGCCAGCTGATCCGCACGCTGAGCGAGCCCTACAACCTCTACCAGGCCGGGTTCGACGCATCGTGGGAAATCGACCTCTGGGGCCGCGTGCGGCGCAGCATCGAGGCCGCCGATGCGGATGCCGGCGCATCGGCCGCGCTGCTGCGGCAGGCGCAGCTCAGCGTGCAGGCCGAGGTGGCGCGCAGCTACTTCGAACTGCGCGGCGCACAGCGCGAGCTGCGCGTGGCGCAAGCCGACATCGCGGCCGCGGCCGAATCGCTCGAGCTGGTGCAGGCGCGTGCCGACGGCGGCCTGGTCACCGACCTGGACCCGACGCGCCAGCGCACGCAGCTGGCCGAACTCAAGGCACGCATTCCGATGCTGCTGCAGCAGGAGGCACAGGCGATGAACCAGATCACGCTGCTGACCGGGGCGTCGCCCGGTACGCTGAACGCCGAGCTCGCACCACCTTCCGAGGGCGCGGGCAATCCGCTCGCAGCGCTGCAGGCACCGCCGCTGCCCGAGCTTGCGCTGGGCCTGCCGGGCGACGTGGTGCGCCGTCGTCCCGACATTGCCGCGGCCGAAGCCCAGCTGCATGCCGCCACCGCGCGCATCGGCGTGGCGGTGGCCGACCTCTATCCGCGCGTCACGCTCGGCGCGGGCTTCGGCTACGAGTCGGCCGGCAGCGAGCGCTTCGGCGAATGGGGCAGCCGGCAATGGCATGTCGGCCCTTCCATCAGCCTGCCGATCTTCGACAACGGCCGGCGCCGCAGCACGGTGAACCTGCGCGAGCTGCAGCAGCAGGAAGCCGCGGTGGCCTTCCAGCAGGCCGTGCTCAAGGCATGGCACGAGATCGATTCGGCGCTGAGCGCCTACGCCGCCGAGCGCCAGCGCCACGCCGAACTGGCCGAGCGCGCGCGCAGCAGCCGCGATGCGCTCACGCTCGCGCATGCGCGCTATGCGAACGGGCTCACGGATTTCGGCGTCGAACTCGATGCGCGCCGCGCCCTGCTGCAGGCGCGGCGCGACCAGGTGCAAAGCACGAGCCGCATGGCGGTGGGCATGGTGGCGGTCTACAAGGCGCTCGGCGGCGGCATTCCTGCGACGCCTGGCACACCCGGCTAGAAGGTGTTGGTGAAGCTCGCATTGCCGAGCCCCGTGCCGATCGTCAGCACGCCCCAGTGGGTCACGTCGCGCATGAAGGGCAGTTCGCTCAGCCCCTGCACCACCGCGTCGTTGTGCATCAGGATCAGCGTGGGGCCGGAGCCGATCATCGGCATGCGGCGCCACAGTGCGCTGGGCAGGTGGAATGCGCGGCTTTCCCAATCGCCGGGCAGGTTCTGCGTGCCGCGCTCGATCGAGCCGTCCTTGCGGATCAGTCCGGGGCAGGCAATGCCGATGAAGGGCGCCAGGCGGATGTGCTTGCGCTCGCAGTAGCGCACCATGTCCTCGAGCATGGCCGCGATGCGCTCGACCATGTCGGTGCGGTTCGGGTCGTCGTCCGCATGCCGCCATTTTTCGCGCCGCACCACCTTGGCAAGCGACAGGTCGCGCGCCTTGCGCCGCCGCGTCTTCACGATCCCGCAGCGCACGTTGGTGCCGCCGATGTCCACCGCCAGGATGGCGTCGTGCTTCTTCAGCATGGCCAGCGGCGCCAGGTGCACCCAGCCGATCAGACCACCGTCGTCGACTTCGTGCGACAGGCGCCCGAGCTGGACGTGAACGCCCAGTTCTTCGAGGATGGCGGCGGTCTGCAGGATGGCGCGCTCGCCCACGTCGCTTTCGGTGAAGCCGCCGCCCACCACGATGCGCTCCACCTTCTTCCATGAGGGCTGGCGCGTAAAGCGCTGGATCACGAAGGCCAGTTCTTCGGCGAATTCCTCGATGGCGCCATGCATCAGGTCGCCGGCCGCCGAGGTCTTCAGCAGCACGCGGTCGAGCTGCTTCTTGCTGATGTCGCGCGAGTGTTCCCGCCCCAGCGGATCGGTGCCGGCCTGGCGGCGGCGCTTGCGCCAGCGTTCGAGCAGCTCCCTGAAGGCCGCCTGGCTGACCTGATCGCCGACGAAACCCTCCTTGTCGCGCAACTGCAGGCTGTAGCCCTCGACCCTGAGGCCCGGCAGCTCGCGCAGGCCGTGAACGTCGGGCCCCGGCAGCAGTGGAGATTTTTTCTTCATGGCGGCCACTATGGGTGCGGTTGCTTGTACGAAGCATCGGTAGCCCGCACCAGGGTTTGTAGGAGATTGGCGGGTGCGCCGGCTGCTTCGATGTCTATACACTGGCCTGCGATGCAACTGCCCCACCACCGCATGCTGCGCGCCGCCCTGTTGTTGCTTGCCATGGCCTGGCTCGGTGCCGCTGCATCGGCGCAGCCCGGCGACGGCGCGCTGCGCGTCGGCTCCAAGCGCTTCACCGAGTCGTACATCCTGGCCGAGCTGCTGGCGCAGACCGCGGCGCCGCACACCGCATCGCCGCCGGTGGTGCGCCAGGGGCTGGGCAACACGGCCATCGTGTACGAGGCGCTGCGTTCGGGTGCCATCGATCTCTATGCCGAATACACCGGCACCATCGCGCTCGAAATTCTCAAGGGCTCGCCGGCCGATACGCGCGAGGCCATGAATGCGGCGCTGGCGCCGATGGGCCTGGGCGTGGCGATTCCGCTGGGCTTCAACGACGGTTATGCGCTGGCCGTGCGGGCCGCCGACGCCGAGCGGCTCGGCCTGCGCACGCTGAGCGACCTTGCAAAGCACCCCGAGCTCAAGCTCGGGCTGTCGAACGAATTCCTCGGCCGCGCCGACGGCTGGAAGGGCCTGGCAGCGCGCTACGGCTTCACGCAGGTGCCCATCGGCCTCGACCATGGCCTGGCCTACGAAGCCGTGGCCGCGAAGCAGATCGACGCGATCGACATCTACACCACCGACGCCAAGATCGAGCACCTCGGCCTGCGCGTGCTGGAAGACGACAAGAAATACTTTCCGCGCTACGACGCCGTGGTGCTCTACAGGCTCGACCTGCCGGCGCGGCTGCCCAAGGCCTGGGCCGCGCTGCGCGCACTCGAAGGCCGCATCGACGAGCACGCGATGATCGCGATGAATGCGCGCGCCGAACTCCAGAGCGTGCCCTTCGATGCCATTGCGCGCGACTTCCTGGCCGGCACCGGCAAGGGCGCAAAGACCCAGGAGACCCGGCGCGGCTTCAGCGCCAAGCTGTTCGGCCCCGATCTCTGGCAGCTCGCGCGGCAGCACCTCGTGCTGGTGGCGGTATCGGTCGGCGTGGCGATCCTGATCGGCGTGCCGCTCGCGATCCTGGTGTTTCCGCATGTGCGGCTGCGTGCGCTGGTGCTCGGCTTCGCGAGCCTGCTGCAGACCGTACCGTCGCTCGCGCTGCTGGCCGTGCTGATCTCGATGCTCGGCGCGATCGGCGCGCTGCCCGCCCTGATCGCGCTCACGCTCTACTCGCTGCTGCCGATCATGCGCAACACCGTGACGGGCCTGGCCGAAGTGCCGAACGGCCTGCGCCTGGCCGGCACCGCCCTGGGCATGACGCCGCCGCAGAGCCTGCGGCTGGTGCTGCTGCCGCTGGCGCTGCCCACGCTGCTGGCGGGCGTGCGAACGGCCACCGCGATCGCCATTGGCACCGCGACCATTGCGGCCTTCATCGGCGCAGGCGGATTCGGCGAGCGCATCGTCACGGGGCTGGCGCTCAACGACCGCGAACTGCTCCTGGCCGGCGCGCTGCCAGCCGCGGCGCTGGCGCTGCTGAGCGAGGGGATCTTCGAGCTGATCGAACTCGCGATGCGCCGTCGCCGACGCAAGGGCTGAGACTCACCCAAGGGGCCTCAGGCCAGCGTGTACGCCGTCTTCACCGTGGTGAAGAACTCCTGCGCATACTTGCCCTGCTCGCGCGGGCCATAGCTGGAGCCCTTGCGTCCGCCGAACGGCACGTGGTAGTCCACCCCCGCCGTGGGCAGGTTCACCATCACCATGCCGGCCTGGCTGTGGCGCTTGAAGTGCGTGGCGTACTTCAGGCTCGTGGTCGCAATGCCGGCCGACAGGCCAAACTCCGTGTCGTTGGCCGTGGCCAGCGCCTCTTCGTAGTTCTTCACCCGGATCACGCTCGCCACCGGGCCGAAGATCTCTTCCTTGTTGATGCGCATCGCCGCCGCCGATTCGCTGAACAGCGCCGGCGACATGTAGTAGCCGTCGGTCTCCAGCTTCAGCAGTTCGCCGCCGGCCGCCAGCGTGGCACCCTCGCCCTTGCCGATGGCGATGTATTCCATGTCCTGGTCCAGCTGCGACTTCGACGAGACCGGGCCCACGTCGGTGCCCTGCGCCAGTGCATCGCCGACCTTGATCTTGGCCATGCGCGCCTTCATCGCCTCGATGAACTTCGGGTAGATGCCTTCGGTCACGATCAGGCGGCTCGAAGCGGTGCAGCGCTGGCCGGTGGAGTAGAAGGCGCTTTGCACGCTGAGTTCCACGGCCTGGGCCAGGTCGGCGTCGTCCAGCACCACCTGCGGGTTCTTGCCGCCCATCTCGAGCTGCACCTTCTTGTGGTTGGTGACGCACTGGATGGCGATGTTGCGGCCCACGCCGACCGAGCCGGTGAAGCTGATGGCATGGATGCCGGGGTGGCTGACCAGCGCCTCGCCGATCACGCTGCCGCGGCCCATCACGAGGTTGAACACGCCCGCCGGGATGCCCGAGCGGCTGATGATCTCGGACAGCGCCCAGGCGCAGCCGGGCACGAGGTCGGCGGGCTTCAGAACCACGCAGTTGCCGAAGGCCAGGGCCGGCGCGATCTTCCAGGCCGGAATGGCGATGGGGAAGTTCCAGGGCGTGATCAGGCCGACCACGCCGACCGGCTCGCGCGTGATCTCCACGCCGATGTTGGGGCGCACCGAGGGCAGCAGCTCGCCCGAAAGGCGCAGGCATTCGCCGGCGAAGAACTTGAAGATCTGGCCGGCGCGGGTGGCTTCGCCGATGCCTTCGGCCTTCGTCTTGCCTTCTTCACGGGCGAGCAGGGTGCCGAGTTCTTCGCGGCGCGCGAGGATCTCGGTGCCGATCTTGTCCAGGGCGTCGGAGCGCGCCTGGATGCTGCCGGTGGCCCAGGCCGGGAAGGCGGCGGTGGCGGCGGCCACGGCGGCCTCGACATCGGCAGCCGTGCCCTGCGCGTAGTGGCCCAGCACGTCGGACAGGTTGCTGGGGTTGAGGTTCGGGCTGTAGCTTGCGCCGGCACGCCATTCGCCGCCGATCAGGTTGTCGAAGTTTTGCATGAGGATTCCTTGCTGCTCGATGGAAAGAAAGAAGCCGGAGCACTGGGTGTCCGGCTGCGGAAATGGAAACGGGAGACTAAACCT
>NZ_RXFQ01000040.1 GCF_003951285.1 Variovorax beijingensis
TTCTTACTCCTGAAAGCCTGAAAAATATGTTGTTATGAACTTGTGGATAACCCGTCGCGATTCAAGGCATGAAGCGGGGATTTCCTGTGGGAATCGTGTGTGCAGCGCCGTTTACTTGGGGGCGCTGACCGTGACCAGCGCGGGGCGCAGCACGCGGTCGTTGATGGTGTAGCCCTTCTGGAGCACGCTCACCACGGTGTTGGGTTCCTGCTCGGGAGCGGGCACCACCGAGATGGCCTGGTGCTGGTGCGGGTCGAACCTGGCGCCGGGGGCGGGGGCCACCTCGATCACCTTGTTGCGTTCGAGCGCGCTCTTGAGCTGGCGCAGCGTGGCTTCGGCGCCTTCGCGGATCTGTTCGGACGTGGCGTCCTTGATGGCCAGGCCGGCTTCGAGGCTGTCGGTCACCGGCAGCAGGCTCTCGGCAAAGGCTTCGACCGCGAACTTGCGCGCCTTGGTGATCTCGTCGTCGGCGCGGCGGCGGGCGTTCTGCACGTCGGCCTGGGCGCGCAGGTACTGGTCGGACAGCTCGGCGTTCTTGGCCTGCAGGGCAGCGAGTTCGCCCTGGGCCGCGGCCAGCGCATCCTGCGCATCGGCTTCGTTGGCAGCCTGTGCGGCTTCCAGTTCTTCGGGGCTTGGCTCGCCTTGCAGCATTTGAGAATTCTGTGCGGATTGTTGCGGGTCAGACATTTTTCAAAGAACCGGCATGAGGCCGGAAAACAAACGATAGCCAGCCACTTGGGGCTGGTCAGGGGCATTTCAAGCGAAAAAATGCGGCCAGAAAGGCCGCAGCGGGAAGGAGCGCGCCGGACTTCTTCCAGAAACACCGCGGAACCGGCTTTGCCGGGCCGCTGGTGTTGCCCCCCGGCAGGGGGAGGGCGTAGCGACACGAAGTGCGCGCAGCCTGGGTGAGAGCCTCAATGCGCGTCGAGCAGCTCGACGTCGAACTTCAGCGTGGCGTTCGGCGGGATCACGCCGCCCGCGCCGCGTGCGCCGTAGCCCAGCGAAGCGGGAATGATCAGCGTGCGCTTGCCGCCGATCTTCATGCCGGCAACGCCTTCGTCCCAGCCCTTGATGACCTGGCCTGCGCCCAGCGAGAACGCGAACGGGTCGTTGCGGTCGCGGCTCGAGTCGAACTTGGCGCCTTGCACGCCGTCGTTGTAGAGCCAGCCGGTGTAGTGCACATGCACGTGCTGGCCGGCCTTGGCTTCTGCGCCGTCGCCCACGGTGGTGTCTTCGTATTGCAGGCCGGAGGGGGTGGTAGGCATGTTGAACGCTCCTTGCGTCAATGGGATGGAAGGTGGATGGATAAACGGACCGAAGGCGCGGAGTTTACCGACGCCCGGCAGCGGCCCGGACGGCCTGCTCAATTGCCGGTGTCAAGAGGCGGGACGGAGGAGGGCGGGGACGGCGCTGCAGGCGGGGCAGGGGGCGGCGCGCCCGGGGAAGAGGAAGAAGGAGGCGCCGAAGGCGAAGACGATGAAGGCGCTGCGGGCGTGGGCGCCGCCGGTGCCGCGGCCTTCTTGACCTGGCCCAGCTGCCACTTGCCCGCGAAGGCCTGCAGGTCCGAGAGCCGCTTGAGGAGGTCCTGCCCGCTCACCGTGAGGCTGTAGCCGTCACCGCCGTGGCTCACGAGGCCGGCCTCGCGCAGTTCCTTGATGCGGGTGTTGAGCGTGTTGGGGGTGATGCTGCCGACGCTGTCCTGCAGCAGCCGGAAGGTCTGGGCATGGCCGTCGCGCAGCGCCCAGAGCACGCGAAGTGCGTAGCGGGCCTCGAGAAGTGCAAGCAGCTGGCTGACGGCTGCGTTTTCCTTGGTACTCATCGACATCATCTCCTCGGGGCTGGGCGGGCCGTCGGTCCTGGGCAGGGCCGGTGCCTCGCGTTCTTGTTGGCTCGCTATCAGGGACCGCGCGTTGCGTCGGCGACTATAGCGCAAGGATCACGATGCTACTAGTTTTATAGCTACGGGTGCATGCTGCATGCGGGCCGTGAGACAAAGCTTCACAAATTAGCGAAATTGGCCATGGCTTCGCCCAGCCGGACCGGCCGGGTGGGCGCCCAGTCGGGGTTGAAGGCCAGCGGGGGGGGCGGGAACAGCATGACGACGGTGGAGCCGAGCAGGAAGCGGCCCATCTCCTCGCCTTGCCCGAGCGCGATCTGCTGATCGGCGTAGTGCCATTCGCGCAGTTCGCCACCGCGCGGCGGATTGACCACACCGTGCCACACGGTGGCCATGCTGCCGACGATGGTGGCACCCACCAGCACCAGCACGAAGGGGCCATGCGCCGATTCGAAGACGCACACCACGCGCTCGTTGCGCGCGAACAGCCCTGGCACGCCGCGCGCCGTGACCGGGTTGACCGAGAACAGGTCGCCGGGCACGTGGATCATGCGCACCAGGCGCCCGTCGCACGGCATGTGGATGCGGTGGTAGTCCTTCGGGCTCAGATACAGCGTGGCGAAGCTGCCGTGCGCGAAGCGTGCCGCGAGCACCGCGTCGCCGCCGACCAGCGCGGTGGTGCTGTAGTTGTGGCCCTTGGCCTGGAAGATCTGGTCGCCCTCGATGGCGCCGAACTGGCTGATCGCGCCGTCCACCGGGCACACGAGGTCGGCCTGCGCAAGAGGCCGCACGCCGGGCTTGAGCGCGCGCGTGAAGAACTGGTTGAAGCTCTTGTAGTGGTTGATGTCGGATTCGAGCGCCTCGCCCATGTCGACGCCGTACTTGGCAACGAAGCGCCGGATGATCCATGTGGTGACGGCGCCGCGTTCCTTGCCCGCGACCCAGCCGGCGAAGTTCGTCAGGGCCTGCTTGGGGAACAGGTATTGGGGCAGTACGGCAGAGCGGTCGGACACGTGTGGGAGGCCTGGAATGCCTGGAATGCGAATCGGAGGGGCATTCTATAAAGCGCCCGGCGGCCCGGACGTAGGAGGCTTCCCTTGTATCCGGCGCGCCGTTTCTCGTGCCCGGGACGCGCCTTGCGGGCGTCCCGGCCGGCGTCAGTCCGCCTTGATGCCCGCGGCCTTGATCACCTGCGCCCACTTCTCGACCTCGGCCTTCTGGAAGGCCGCGATCTTTGCCGTGCTGAGGTCGGCGGGCTCCATGCCGAAGCCCTTGAGCTTTTCCTGCATCTCGGGCGTTGCGAGGATCTTGCGGATCTCGGTGTGCAGCCGGTCGACGACGGGCGCCGGCGTGCCCGCGGGCACGAAGATCGCCTGCCACGACAGCACCTCGAAGTCCTGCAGGCCCGCAATGCCGGACTCCGCAACCGTCGGCACGTCGGGCATCGAGGCCAGGCGCTTGGCCGAGGTCACGGCAATGGCGCGCAGCTTGCCGCTCTGCACATGCGGGCCCGCCACCACCGTGGTGTCGAACATCATGTCGACCTGGCCGCCGATCACGTCCTGGATGGCCGGACCGCTCCCCTTGTAGGGAATGTGCGTGAACTTCACGCCCGACTTGAACGCCAGCAGTTCGAGCGACAGGTGCTGCGAGGTGCCCGTGCCGGCCGAGGCCGACGAGAGCCCGCCCGACTTGGTCTTGCTGGCTTCCAGCACGTCCTTCAGCGTCTTGTAGGGGCTGGCCTGGTTCACCACCAGCACCAGCGGGTTGGTGCCGATCAGCGTCACCGGGGCAAACGACTTCTGCGGGTCGTAGCCGAGCTTCGGGTACAGGCTCACGTTGATCGCGTGCGAGCTGATCGTGCCGCCCACCATCGTGAAGCCGTCGGGCGCCGCGCGCGAGCCGATTTCCGAGCCCACGCTGCCGCCGGCGCCGCCCTTGTTGTCGATGATCACGCTCGTGCCCAGCACCGTGCCGAGCTTCTGGCCGATCAGGCGGGCCAGCACGTCGGTCGTGCCGCCTGCGGGAAAGGGCACGAGGTAGGTGATGGCCTTGCCCGTGGGCCAGTTGCCGGGGCCCTGCGCGAACGCGGGCAGGCCTGCGGCGAGCGAAGAGGCGAGGGCGGTGCGAATCAGTGTGCGGCGTTGCATTGCGAAGTCTCCTTTGATGATGTTGATGGCGGTCGCCACCTCACGGTGCGTCGACGATTTCGATCCAGTTCGGGTTCTTGCCCACGGTGATGCGCGAAGGCTTGCCGAGCGCACCGGTTGCGGGATCGATGGGGTACAGCGAGATGCCGTGCGACTCCTGCCCGGCGGCAACCAGATAGCGGCCGCTCGAATCGATCGCGAAGCCGCGCGGCGTTTTCTCGGTCGGGGTCTGGCCCAGCGGCTGCAGCTGGCCGCTCGCCGCGTCCACCTTGAACGCCGAGAGCGTGCTCGAGGTGCGCTCCGAGGCGTACAGGTAGCGCCCGTCGGGCGTCAGGTGCAGGTCGGCCGCCCAGGGCTTGCCCGTGAAGCCCGGCGGCAGCGTGGTGGCGCTCTGCTCCAGCTTGAGCGTGCCGCGCGCCGCGTCCCATGCGTACACATGCAGGCTCGCGTCGAGCTCGTTCAGCAGGTAGACGTGCCGCTGCGCCTTGTCCCAGACGAAGTGGCGCGGCCCCGATTTGGCGGTGCTCATGGTCAGCGGCGGATCGTTGGCCGACAGCAGCCCTTTGTCCGCATCGAAGCGCCAGCTCGACACGTTGTCGCCGCCCAGGCTGGTGGCGAGCACGAAGCGGTTGCTCGCATCGGCGTGGACCGCATGCGCGTTGGGCCCGGTCTGGACCAGCTGCTGGATCGGGCCCACCGCGCCGTCCTTGCCGATGGCGTTGACCGAGATCTTGCCGCCCTGGTAGGAAGCCGCGAAGAGCCACTTGCCGCTCGCGTCGAGGCCGATGTTGGCCATGCTGTCGGCCAGCGGTGCCTCGCCGAGCTTCTGCAGCTTGCCGGTGGCCGCGTCGATCGACATGCTGGCCACCCGGAACGGCTGCGAGCGCAGCGCGGCGTAGAGCACGCGCCTGTCGGGGCTCACGGCCATCGGCATGACCGTACCGCCGACGTTGAGCGTCTGCACCGGCTTGAGCACGCCCTCGGCGCGGTCCAGCTCGAGCACCGAGATCTCCTGGCTGTCGGCGTTGGACACGTAGACCCAGGTGGCGGCCGAGGCATGGCCTGCAGCGGCGCACAGCAGTGCGATGCCGAAGCGGGCCCCTCGGGGCATGCGAAGGAACGTTTCTCTTTTCATGAGGGCGTTCCCCCGTCAGGGCATGTATTGCCCGCCGTTCACTTCGATCACCTGGCCGGTCACGTAGCCCGAGAGCTGCTCCGAAGCCAGGTAGAGGAAGGCGCCCACGCATTCGTCGGGCGAGCCGATGCGGCCCATGGGGATGGCGGTGCGGAACGATTCGAGCATTGCGGGCGTCGAGAAGCGGTCCTGGAACGGCGTCTGGATGACGCCCGGTGCCACGGCGTTCACGCGGATCTTGTCGCCGACGAGTTCCCGGGCGAGCCCGTGCGTGGCGGTGCTCACGAAACCCTTGGAGCCCGCATACAGGTAGGCGCCGGGCCCGCCGCCGGTGCGCGCCGCGACCGAAGTCACGTTGATGATGTTGCCGCCGCCGTGGGTGCGCATCAGCGGCACCACCTCGCGCGCAAACGCAAGCACCGAGCGTGCGTTGATGTGCATCACTTCGTCGAACAGCGCATCGTCGAACTCGGCGATGGGCACGCGCTTGACCAGGCTGCCGGCGTTGTTCACCAGCACGTCGATGCGGCCGAACCGTGCCACCGTCTGCCTGACGCATTCGCGGATCGCGGCGGTGTCGCGCACGTCGGCCTGCAGCGTGAAAGCGTCGCCGCCGGCCTTGCGGATGGTGTCGGCCACCTGGTTGGCGGCGTCGGCCGAGCTGTTGTAGTGCACCGCCACGCGCATGCCGCGCGCGGCGAACGCAATGGCCACGGCGGCACCGATGCCGGTGCTGGCGCCGGTGACGAGCGCGGTCTTGCCCTTGAGGTCTTCCATGGATGTTCCTTTCGAGGTCGGTGGTTCAGGTCACGGGGGCCGGGTTGAACAGCACCAGCGCGTTGTGCAGCTTCCACTGTTCGGCCCAGGTTTTCTTCCTGCCGCTGGCCACGTCGAGCATCAGGCGGAACAGCTCCCAGCCGATGTCCTCGATGGTGGCGTCGCCATCGGCGATGCGGCCTGCGTTCACGTCCATCAGGTCATGCCAGCGGCGCGCGAGGTCGCTGCGCGTGGCCACCTTGATGACCGGCACCTCGGCCAGGCCGTAGGGCGTGCCGCGGCCGGTGGTGAACACGTGCAGGTTCATGCCGGCGGCCAGCTGCAGCGTGCCGCAGATGAAGTCGCTGGCCGGCGTGGCGGCATAGAGCAGGCCTTTCTGCCTGGCCTTCTCGCCCGGGGCGACCACGCCCGAGATCGGCGCGCTGCCGCTCTTGACGATCGAGCCCATCGCCTTTTCGACGATGTTCGACAGCCCGCCCTTCTTGTTGCCCGGCGTGGTGTTGGCGCTGCGGTCGACGCGGCCGCGGTCCAGGTAGGCGTCGTACCAGGCCATCTCGCGGATCATCGCCTCGGCCACCTCGGGCGTGGTCGCGCGCGAGGTGAGCTGGTCGATGCCGTCGCGCACCTCGGTCACCTCCGAGAACATCACGGTGGCGCCGGCGCGCACCAAGAGGTCGGTGCAGAAGCCGACCGCGGGATTCGCAGTGACGCCGGAGAACGCATCGCTGCCGCCGCACTGCACGCCCACCACCAGCTCGCTCGCGGGCACGGTCTCGCGCCGGCGGGCATTGAGGCGCTCCAGATGCTCTTCGGCCTGCCGCAGGATCGAATCGACCATCGACATGAAGCCCACGTGCGCATCGTCCTGCAGGCACACCACGTCGAGCTTCTGGTCGGCCGTGGTGCCGACGTCGGCCACGTTGCGCTCGTCCACCAGCGCGATGCTGCCCGGCGGCAGCAGCCGCTCGGGCTGCAGCTTCTCGCAGCCCAGGCTGATGACCATCACCTCGCCGCCGAAGTTCGGGTTGAGGCTGATGTTGCGCAGCGTGCGGATCGGAATGATGGCGTCGGGCGCATCGATGGCCACGCCGCAGCCGTAGCTGTGCGAGAGGCCCACCACGTCGTCGACATTGGGGTACTTGGGCAGCAGCTCGGCCTTGATGCGCTGCACTGCGAAGTCGACCACGCCCGCCACGCACTGCACGGTCTGCGTGATGGCGAGGATGTTGCGCGTGCCCACCGAGCCATCGAGGTTGCGGTAGCCCTCGAAGGTGTAGCCCTCGAGCGGCGGCTGCGCGGGCGGGCGGGCGGTGGCGATCGGCAGGCCTTCGAGCTCGCGCGCGGCGGGCATCTGCAGCAGGCGCTCGTGCACCCAGCTGCCGGCCGGGATGGGCTTCAGCGCGTAGCCGATCGGCACGTTGTAGCGCCGCACCACGCCGCCTTCGGGAATGTCTTCCAGCGCCACCTTGTGGGCCTGGGGCACCTTGTCGACCAGCACCAGGCCGGAGGCGAGCATGGTGCCGGCGGGCAGGCCGCCGTCGTTGGCCACGATGGCGACGTTGTCGCGCGGATGCATGCTGATGGTGAGTGGCGCTCGGGCGGCGTTGGTCGATGTCATGGCGGGCAGGAGGTCAGGGGGCGGGTCGGCACTCGATCCAGTTCGGGTCTTGGCCGACGTCCAGGGAATGGCACGGCGTCAAGGTGCCGCGGGCCGGGGCGATGGCATAGCTCGTCACGCGGTGCGACAGCTGCCCGGCCGCAAGCAGGAAGCGGCCGTCCGGCGTGATCGAGAACCCGCGGGGCTGGGTTTCGGTGGGCACATGGCCGATCAGCGCCAAGGCGCCATCGGCCGCATCGACCGCAAAGGCAGCAAGGGTGTTCGAGCGCCGCTCGCTGGCATACAGGAAGCGAGCGTCGGGTGTGAGATGGAGGTCCGATGCCCATGCACCCTCGGTAAAGCCCGCGGGGAGCGCCGACACCGTGAGCCGCGGCGACAGGCCGCCGGTGCGCGCATCGATGTCGAGCAGGGTGATGGACGCATCAAGTTCGCCAAGCAGGTAGCAGCGCCGGCCGGACGGATGAAAGGCCAGGTGCCGCGGACCGACGCCGGCGGCAAACGCGAGCTGCGCCGGTTCGGCGGGCGAGAGCAGCCCGGCGGCGGCGTCGAAGCGCCAGTGCAGCACGGCAGCCCCGCCAAGGCAGGTCGAATAGACGTGGCCGCTGCCTGGCGCCTGCACGATGCAGTGGGCGTTGTCGCCGGTCGGCAGCACCTGCCGCGCGGCACGCGGCAGGCCGTCTTCGCCGATCGGGCTGACGGCGATCTGGTGGCCGCCGTACGAGGCGCTGAACAGATGGCGCCCTGTCGCATCGGTCGACAGGTAGGCCATGCTGTGGGGCAGGGGCGCCTCGCCGGTGCGCGTGAGCAGGCCGGTGCCGGCGTCGATGGCCAGCGTGACCACCGCCAGCGGCTCCGAGCGGCGTGCCACGTGCAGATGGCGCCCGCCGCGTGCGATGAACATCGGCATCAGCATGCCGCCGAGCTCGACCCGCTGGCGCAGCGCGAGCTCGCCGGTGCGCTCGTCGATGGCAAGCACATCGACCTCGCCACTGCCGGCGCAGGAGACATAGGCAAGCATCGTCATGCGGGCGTCTTTCTCACAGGCCGAGCAGGCGCGGCAGCCAGAGCGAGAGCGCCGGCACGTAGGTCACTGCGAGCAGCACCATGAAAAGCGCCGCGAAGAAGGGCGCGCAGGCCCGCGTCACGACACCGATCGGCAGCTTGGCCACCGCACTGCCCACGAAGAGCACCGTACCCACCGGCGGCGTGATCAGGCCGATGCCGAGGTTGACCATCATGATCATGCCGAAGTGCACCGGGTCGATGCCCAGCAGCTTCACCACCGGCAGCAGGATCGGCGTGAGGATCAGGATCAGCGGCGACATGTCCATCAGCGTGCCCAGGATGATCAGCAGCACGTTGATGAGCGCGAGGATGACGTACTTGTTGTCCGACAGGCCTGTGAGGAAGGCCGTGACCTTCAGCGGGATCTGCATCAGCGTCATCAGGTAGCCGAAGCAGGCCGCGAAGCCGATCAGGATCATCACGATCGTCACCGTCTTGACCGTGCGGTGCACCAGCTTGGGCAGGTCGCGCCAGCGGTAGTCGCGGTAGATGAACATCGTGACGAAAAAGGCCCAGACCACCGCGATCGATGCCGACTCGTTGGCAGTGAACACGCCCGACAGGATGCCGCCCAGGATGATGACCATGGTCATCAGCCCCCACATGGCGTCCGCGCAGATCTTCAGCGCCTGGCGCAGCGGAATGACTTCGCCCTTCGGATAGTTCTCGCGCTTGGCGATGATCAGGCACAGCGCCGCGAGCGTGAGCCCCATGAGCAGGCCGGGCACGATGCCCGCGACGAACAGGCTGGCAATGGAGATCGAGCCGCCGGCGGCCAGCGAATAGAGCACCGCGTTGTGGCTCGGCGGAATCAGGATGGCCTGCACCGAGCCGCTGACGGTAACCGCCGTGGCAAAGGAGCGCGGATAGCCCTTGCGTTCCATCTCCGGGATCAGCACCGAGCCGATCGATGCGGTGTCGGCCACCGAAGAGCCCGAGATGGCGCCGAAGAAGGTGGAGGCCAGGATGTTCACCAGCGACAGGCCGCCGCGGATGAAGCCCACCAGCACGCCCGCAAAGGCGACCAGTCGGCGCGACATGCCGCCCTCGGCCATGATCGCGCCCGCCAGCACGAAGAAGGGGATGGCCAGCAGCGAGAACTTGTTGACGCCGGAGGCGAGCTGGATCATGACCGCGTCGAGCGGGATGTCGATCCAGAACGCCCCGATCAACGATGCCAGGCCCAGGCAATAGGCAATCGGCATCCCGATCGCCATGAGCAGCACGAAGCTGCCCAACAAAACCAATGCATCCATCAGGCAGCTTTCTCAGTGTCGTTCAATTCTTCGTAGCGCACGATGCCGCGCGCGGCTTGTGAACCGAAGATCATGCGTTCGATCACGAACACCAGCGTGGCGGCACCGCCGATCGGCAATGCCGCGTAGGTGACGCCGACCGGCAGCCAACTCAGCTCGCTGATCGACTGGTTCCAGGTCTCCATGCACAGGCGAGTGCCGTAATAGGCGACGAAGCCGCAGATCAGCACCATGAGCAGGTTCACCAGCACCGCCATGGCGCTGCGCAGGGCCGCGGGCAGCGGATCCGTCAGCATCGTGACGGCGATATGGGCGCCCGCGCGATACGCGGCCGCCGCGCCGATGAAGGTGAAGACCATCATCAGGAGAATCGCAATCGGTTCAGGCCACTGCGAGCCGGTGCCCAGCACATAGCGCGTGAACACGCCCCAGGGAATGATGAGAGACATCAGGAAGATCGCCGTCCCCGCGAGCCAGATGCAGGCAAGGTAGAGGCGATCGCACAGGCGAATGAAGAAGGGGGCCATGTTCGGTTCCAGACAGGCCCGGCCCGCGGGGCCGGGCGTCCTCTTACTTGGTGGCTTCGATGCGCTTGATCAGGTCGGCGAACTGCGAGCCGTACTTGGCACGCACCGGTGCGGTCGCATCGTAGAAGGGCTTGTTGTCGATCTTGATGAACTCGACGCCCTCGGCCTTGAGCTTGGCCGAGTAGTCGGCCACGCTCTTGTCCCACAGCGCGCGCTGTTCCATTTGCGCTTCGCGCGAGAACTTCTTGACCAGGGCCTGGTCATCCTTGGACAGCTTGTCCCAGGTGAGCTTCGACATCACGAAGATCTCCGGAATGATCAGGTGGTTGGTCTGGCTGTAGTACTTGGCGCCGGCCTGGTAATGGTGGGCGGTGTAGAGCGTGGGCGGATTGTTCTCGGCGCCGTCGACCACGCCGGTCTGGATCGCGGTGAAGACCTCGCCATAGCCCATCGAGATGCCGTTGCCGCCCATGGCGTTCATGGTGTCGACGAACAGCGGATTGCCCATCATGCGGATCTTCATGCCCTTGAGGTCGGCGGGCGAGCGAACCGGCTTCTTGGTGTAGAGGCTGCGCGAGCCGCCGTCCATCCAGCCCAGGCCGACCAGCCTGGCCGGCGATGCAGTGATCTTGTCGAGCATTTCCTGGCCGATCGGCCCGTCGATCACGGCGCGCATGTGGGCCTCGTCGCGGAACACGAAGGGCATGTTGAACACGTTCACTTCCGGCACCACAGGGCCGATCGGGCCGAGCGAGGTGCGCAGGATGTTGATGGCGCCGACCTGCGTCTGCTCGATCATTTCCTTCTCTCCGCCGAGCACCGAGCCGGGGAACATCTGCAGCTTGATGCGGCCATTGGTGGCGGCTTCGAGCTTCTTGCCCATGTTCTCCACGGCAACGACGTTGGGGTAGCCGGCCGGATGAACGTCGGCAGCCTTGAGCGTCATGCTCTGGGCGGCGGCGAAGCCGGAAACGGTGAGGCTGGCAGCCACCGCGATCGCGGAGAAGGCGGTGCGCAACGATTGGATCTGCTTCATGGTTTGTCTCCTGGGGAAGCGGGTGGGGTCGAACGAAATGATCGGGGGAGGCGAGGGCTGCTCACTCGAAGGGCCCCTGCGCCGTGAACGCGCCGCCCTGGTAGACGGCATTGGGATCGGTCCGCGCCACGGGCGGCTGCGCCTCGACCTTGTCGCGGAACACCTCGGAGCCGTCCTGCGGCACGAAGCCCAGGTGGGCGGCGGCGCTGTTGTCCCACCAGACGTCGCGGTTGTTGGACATGCCGTAGACCACCGTGTGCTTCACGCCAGGCGTGAAGAGCGACTTCTCGATCAGCGTGGTCAGGTCGCGGTAGCTGAGCCAGGTGCTCATCATCCGGCGGTTGAGCGGCTCGGGGAAGGACGAGCCGATGCGGATGCTCACCGTCTCGATGCCCCAGCGGTCGAAATAGAACTGCGCCATGTCCTCGCCGAAGGACTTCGACAGGCCGTAGTAGCCGTCGGGCCGGCGCTGGGCGTGGGCGTCGATGTGCTCGGTCTGCTTGTAGAAGCCGATCACATGGTTGGAGCTGGCGAACACCACGCGCTTCACGCCGTGGCGGCGCGCAGCTTCGTAGACGTTGAAGACGCCCTTGATGTTGGCCTCGAGAATTTCCTCGAAAGGGCGCTCGACCGAAACGCCGCCCAGGTGCACGATGGCGCTGCAGCCCTCGACCAGTGCGTGGACCGCGGCCTTGTCCGAAAGATCGCAGGGTACGACCTCTTCGTGCGCACCCTCGGAAGGGGCGAGGGCGGCGATGTCGGACAGGCGCAATATCCGGGCACAGGGGCGCAGGCGTTCGCGCAGGACCTTGCCCAGTCCGCCGGCGGCGCCGGTCAGCAGAATCCGGTGGAGCTGGGTGTGGGAGGCTTGATGGGACGTCGACATTTTTGCTGACCTGAGAAGTTATCTGTTGTCGTACAACTAATGCGGGATTATTATCGTGACCATGGTCCAGACGACTGCGGGTAATCCCTCAATTTCCGGCGCGGCGACAGAAGTTGCCGCCGGCACGCCCTTCGTGGGGCGCCCGCGGCCACGCGCGCGCGGGCTCGCCCACGGGCTGGTCGAGGACCTGGGCGAGAAGATCCGCAGCCAGCAACTGCGCCCGGGCGACAAGCTGCCGACCGAGTCGGCCATCATGCAATCCTTCGGCGTCAGCCGCACCGTGGTGCGCGAGGCGCTGTCCAAGCTGCAGGCCGCGGGGCTGGTGGAAACGCACCATGGCGTCGGCACCTTCGTGCTGCAGCCGCGCGCGGCCGGCATGTTCCGGCTCGATTCCGCCGACATCGCCACCTCGGTGGATGTGCTGGCGGTGCTCGAGCTGCGCATCAGCCTTGAAACCGAATCCGCCGGGCTGGCCGCCACGCGGCGCACCGAGGAGCAGCTGTTCGCGATGCGCCAGGCACTCGACGATTTCGAGCGCAACGTGGCGGTGGCGGGGGACACCGTGGCGCCCGATTTCCGCTTCCACCTGCAGATCGCCCAGGCCACCGGCAACCCGTACTTCGCGGACATCATGAGCCACCTGGGCACCACGATCATCCCGCGCACGCGCATCACCGCCATCCGCAACTACGACCGGCGCGGCGAGTACCTGAGCCGCGTGAACCGCGAGCACGAAGAAATCTACGCGGCCATCGCGCGCCGCGATCCCGAATCGGCCCGCGCGGCGATGCGCATCCACCTGACCAACAGCCGCGAGCGGCTGCGCGTGGCGCAGGAAGCGGCCCAGCAGGCCGCAGCCAAGACGCCGCCAGCGGCTTCCTGAGAAGAAATTTCGGGCGGGCGCTGGACAAGCGTCATTGGTAGTTGTACGATGACTGACAACACAATCCAGCAGGAGACTCAGAATGAGCTTGAAACGACGTGATCTGATGCTTGGCGCCCTCGGCGGCGGGGTGCTTGCGGCCGGTGGCGTGCATGCCGCCGACAACTGGCCGTCCAAGCCCGTGCGCATCGTGGTGCCGTACCCGCCGGGCGGTTCGTCCGACATCATTGCCCGCTCCATCAGCCAGCAGTTGTCGGAAGCGCTCGGCCAGCCGGTCATCGTCGAGAACAAGCCGGGCGCCAACGGCAACCTCGGCGCCGATTACGTTGCCAAGTCCAGGCCCGATGGCTACACGCTGCTGCTGTGCGACGTGGGCGCGCTCGCGATCAGTCCCTCTGTTTATACGAAGCTGCCGTTCGATCCTTCCAAGGACCTGCGCGGCGTGACCATGCTGGCCTATTCGCCGCACCTGCTGGTGGTGCATCCGTCGGTCCAGGCCAGCAATCTGAAGGAACTGATCGCGCTGTCGAAGAAGTCGGACATCAATTTTGCCGTGACCGCCACCGGCAGCGCGCCGCACCTGGCCGGCGTGGCGCTCGAGCGCGCGAGCGGCGCGCGCTGGCAGTACGTGCCCTACAAGGGCGGCGTGCAGGCGGTGCAGGACACGGTTGCGGGCCAGACGCAGATCCTGATGAACGGCATGCTCGCCACGTTGCCGCACGTGCAGAGCGGCAAGCTCAAGGTGCTCGGCGTGTCGAAGTCGACGCGCATGCCGCTGATCGGCGAAGTGCCCACCCTCGCGGAGCAGGGCGTGGCCGGCTTCGAGTCGGGCACCTGGCAGGGCGTGCGGGTGGCCAAGGGCACGCCCGACGCCATCGTGCAGCGCCTCAACAAGGAGCTGATCACCGTGATCCGCTCGGCCGACATCCGCTCGCGCCTTGCGGGGCAGGGCGCCGAGGTCGTGACCATGGCACCGGCCGAGGAAGAGCAGTTCTTCGGCAAGGAGCGCGCGCGCTGGGCCAAGGTAGTTGCCGACGCCGGAATCAAGCTGGATTAAGGCTCTCCCCCGTCCTCGAAAAGAACGGATTCTCTTTTTTATTACTCTTATTGGTGTCTCG
>NZ_RXFQ01000041.1 GCF_003951285.1 Variovorax beijingensis
CGACCTGACGAAGATGGCCGCCGCCGTGAGCGGCCAGCCCGAATGCGCCACGCTGCCCGACACCGTCGCGGGCCTCGGCCAGTGCTTCGTGCAGATGGGGCGCAAGGTCGCCCCGAAGGCGCTGATCGGGTTTCCGCCCGCCTTCTGGAGCGGCACGCCCGTCGAAGTCGCCGCGATGATGCGTGCCGTCGGCGCGAACCAGGCAGACTTCATCGTCGCGCAGACCAGCGACCGCGACGCGGGCTGCCGGGAGGCAGCATCGCCACCCGCAGAATGCCAGAACGGAAGCGCCCCGTTCTACTGGGATGTGAGCAACCAGACCAGCCCCAGCTTCCACGACAACCAGAAGCAGTATTCGGACTACCGCACGGCCCTGGGCAACGGCCTGCCGATCCTGTGGTGGCAGACGCCGATGGGCGTGCCTTCCGATACGCCCGGCGGCACCGACCAGCACTACCGCGACAACCACGTCGACTACATGCTGACCAACACCCAGGAATACGGCGAGATGCATACCATCGGAATGGTCTTCAGCGCTGGCGGCGGTCACCAAACCTCGATCAGCACAGACGGAGGCCAGTTCGCGCGCCTCTCGGTGCAATACCTCGCGCGAGGCGGCGCCGCGTTGAAGTAGCGGGGTTCCTGTCTCCTATCGCGCGGAGGTACCACCATCGACCGGAATGATCGCCCCGGTCATGTAGCTGGAAGCGGGCGAGGCCAGCAGCAAGGCCGGGGGACGGCACACTGACCCGGTGGATGGGTTAAACAGGTGTTTGCCTGCAAGTGCACGACGGTTGAGTCAGAGGCGATTGAAATGATATTGATGGGAATGGAGGTCCCTACATCCTATGTAGCGCGTATAAACAAGAAGAAATATTGGAGGGGCTATGGCTGGATTTTTCGCGGCACATTGCGACGCATTGAACCTTGCAAAGCAGGGCTCGACGCCGAATCAAGGTTTCAGACTCGGGCAACTTGGCGCGCTTCATGCGGTACTTGCCCACGCCACTATTCACGATGACCCAGCCATCGTGTGTCTGCCTACTGGCTACGGAAAGACGTCGTTGATGATGGCCTTGCCGCTGCTTACAGGCGCGCAGCGTGTTCTCATCGTTGAGCCCTCCGATGCGCTGCGTAAACAAGTCACCTCTCATTTTCGTGAGCTCTCCACGCTTCGAAGAATCGGTGCTATTCCCGCGGAGTTTCCAAATCCAATGGTCGCCAGGCTCGAAGGGCGGCCTGAAGATGCTGCCGCGTGGGAGCAGCTTGCTGAACAGGACGTTGTAGTCTCGACGCCGTCAAGCGCTTCTCCCTCCTTGGCGCCAGGTGCGCGCGAAGATCTGTTCGACCTCATCGTTTTTGATGAGGCTCACCATGCCCCTGCAGATACGTGGGCCGCCTTCTTGGCGCATTTCAAGAGCGCTCGATTCCTCTTTCTCACGGCAACACCATTCAGGCGTGACGGCCGCGTTATTCCGGGAAAATTGGTCTATCGCTACCCAGTGACACGTGCGGTTGACGAAGGAGCTTTCCGTCCAGTGTCGTTCCGCGCTGCTCCGGTTGTTGACCCCCTCAACGACGCTGAGATTGATCGATCCATCGCCGTGACCGCCGTCGCTCAATTGGAAGCCGATGCGCAACAGGGGAAGGACCATCGATTGTTTGTTCGAGCGGCGAACATCAAAACCGCGCGGGAGCTTGTACCAATCTACCGCGGCCTTGGGGTCGCGGTCGAAGCCATCGACAGCAAAGTTGGCAAGCGAAAGCAGGACGAATACGAAAAGAAGCTTCTGTCTGGAGAGCTGCAAGGCATTGTGTGCGTCGACATGTTTGGCGAGGGGTACGATTTTCCCAAGTTGAAGGTCGCCGCCTTGCACGCGCCTCACCGCTCCCTGGTGCCGACGATTCAGTTCATAGGACGCTTTGCTCGAAGCGACGACACCACCGGAGATGCAACGCTGATCGCACCTCTCGCGCGTATTGTTGACGCTCCAAATGCGCTGTTGAAAGAAGGCGTTGACCTTGCCCTCATGATTGACAACGCGGCTCAAGAAGAACTTGAAGGAAATGCGGAGGAGCAGGCAGTTCTTGAGCGATTCTCCGTGAGCAAGGTCGCAGAATCCGACTACGACGCAGTGTCTCCGCTCGTCCTTCAGCTCTATGCGCACGTTCGCGTCTTTCGTTGCTCAGAGGCCCCCGACTTCTCGAAGATTGGCGATACGGTGGGCAAGGCACTACGTGCCGTCAAGCAATGGGTAACGGAGGACGGAACGGTCAGCCTTGTGCTGACGGTCGATGAGAATCCACCCAAGTGGGCGACTTCTGACGTGTTGATGAACATCCGGCACGACGCATTCTTGTTGATGTATTTCCCAGTCGGCGGGCTCTGCTACATCGGGTCAACAAGGCGAACCGAGAAAATTTATCAAGGCCTCATGAACGAAGTCTGTGAAAGCTCGCGACCCCTGAGCTACGAGGAAACCAGTCGAGCTCGAGCTGGCCTGGATGAGGTGCGCTTTTACAACGTCGGATTGAAGAACACCACTTTCAATTCTCAAGGTGAGACGTATCGGACCCTCACGGGGCCCGCCGCGGAACGTGCGGTCACGGCTGGAGATGGCAGAGCCTATTCGCAGGGGCACTTCTTCGGCAGCGGCATGGCCGGCAACGAAAAGGAGACCATCGGCGCAAGCAGCAGTTCGCGCATATGGAGCAATCAGAATCTCTCGGTGTCCGAATTTATGGATTGGGTCGAGCGGATGAATGCTCGGCTTGTTGGGAACGCCCCGTTCGCCCAAACGCAACTGGACATCGTGCGCGCTGCAACACAACTGCGAGAAATTCCCCAAGTGGTCATAGCGGGGAGCTGGTCCAAAGCCGGGTTCAAGACGAATCCGCGCATACGGTACTGGCGGGCCGGGGGCGATGCTTCCTACAAGAGACTCACCGACTGCGAGCTGGCTGAGTTCGCCCCTTTGCCGGCGGAAGGAAGAATGGACTTCAAGGTCATCCATGAAGAAGACTCCATTCTCATGCGATTCTCGATCCAGAACGGCCCAATGGTCTCTCTCCTGGACGAGGTGATAGAGATCCAGGTCGAGTCGGCAATGGACGATTGGATGCCGCTCGACGAATGGTTGCGAGAGCATCCGCCGGTTTTTTATGCGGCCGACAAGTCCTCTTTTGAGGGAATGAATCTTATGGCTGCACCGCAAATTCAAGCCGCGGCATTGACGCCTGGAGATGCAGAGTTCATTGACTGGAACGGGTGCTCCATCGGAGTCGAGTTTGTACCCAACGATGGAACGGCTGACGCGGCGCGGAAGCGTGCAGCGCTCGCTGGCCAAACCACGGTTCAAGAGCATCTGGAGCAGCACTTGCGGGCTGTACCGGGTCTGGTGGCTCTGTTCTACGATCATCGCTCTGGAGAGGCGGCGGACTACATTGCCGTGACCGTCTCAGCTGAGGGAGATGTTGATATCGGTCTCTATCACTGCAAAGGAGCCGGCGGCGCTCCGACCGGAGGGCGAGTCGGTGATGTATACGAAGTCGCCGGCCAACTGGTCAAATCGGTTTACTACTGTGATGTAGCCACGCTGTTGGCTCATATGCGGGACCGTATGCATCAGCGACACCGGTTTCCCTCTAGCTTCGTTGTCGGAAATCTCCCGGAACTTGCTCAACTGCTGCAAGATACGGTGGCCACAAAACGAAGCTTTACCGTTGTTGGAGTGCAACCGGGCATAAGTCGCGAGGCGGTCGACGCCCATTTGGCTGACCTGATGATGTTCGGTGTTGATTACGCGAAGCGCGGTGGCGTAGCCAGGGCTTATTGGCTTGTCAGTGAGTGACATCAAGGCGTCTTCAACCTCGGTTCTCGGTCGGGGCCTACCGGTTTCTCGGGAGGGCCTGGTCGGTGCGCGCAACTTGCTCGTCACATGTCGCGTCGCGCGTCCTCCTCAAGTCGGGCGACGTGCGAAATCTGATCGTCTAATTGTGACTGCGTCGGCGAAAGCAGCACTTCACGCGGCTCGGCTCTCCCATCGTCGATGAGTTACGTCTAGAACCTTCGCCTTCCATCTACGCCATCGAAATGTTTTGAACTCTATTTCTTCATGCCCGGTAAAGTACCGAGCAGTTTTTTGAACTCTATTTGTTTGTTTTGAACTCTATTAGCTTCGACCACACCCGCTTCGATGCCGCCATCGTCGATCTCGACGGCACCATGGTCGACACCCTCGGCGATTTCGCGGTGTCGCTCAACCGCATGCTCGATGACCTTTCGCTGCCGCCGGTGGCGCCGGCTGCCATCGAGAAGATGGTGGGCAAGGGATCGGAGCACCTGATTCTTTCGGCGCTCGCGCACGTGATGTCACCCGGCGGCGCAGCGCCCGAGGGGGCGAAGGCGCAGGCGCTGCACGCGCGCGCACAGGCGCTCTTCGACCAGGCCTGGGGGCGCTACCAGCACCACTACCTGGCCATCAACGGCCAGCACTCGGCGGTGTATCCGGGCGTGGTCGAGGGTTTGAAGGCGCTGCGCTCGCGCGGCCTCCGCCTGGCCTGCCTCACCAACAAGCCGACGTCGTTCGCCAAGCCGCTGCTGGCTGCGAAGGGGCTCGACGGCTTCTTCGACTTCGCGTTCGGCGGCGATGCCTTCGCGCGCAAGAAGCCCGACCCGCTGCCGCTCTTGAAGACCTGCGAAGCGCTGGGCACTGTCCCTGCGCGCACGCTGATGATCGGCGACTCCAGCAACGACGCCAAGGCCGCGCGCGCCGCCGGTTGCCCGGTGGTGCTGGTCACCTACGGCTACAACCACGGCGAGCCGATACGCGGCGTCGATGCCGACGGCTTTGTGGACTCGCTCGCCGAAATCGACCAAGCCGTTTCCTGATCGGAAGCGCGGCCCAAGAAGGTGGCGCCGCGGCTATTTGCCGAGCAGCGCGTCCTTGAGCTTCCAGTCGGCCGGCGCCGGCCCGAGCCAGATGCGCAGCAGGGCGTTGAAGAACGCCGGCTCCTTCACCGGATCGGGCTGCGGCACGCCGCGCACCGTCACCAGCGTGCCCGTGCCGGGCAGCCAGTCGATGGTGAAGGTGTCGCCGGCCTTGAGCTGTTTCTGGTCGGAGAACATCCGGCCCATGCGCAGCAGCCCCGGAATGAGGTTGACCATTTCGCTCTTGGGCGAGTTTTCTTCCACGCCCTTGGTGAAGAACCTGCCCAGTTCATCGGCATCGATGTCGCGCAGCATGGTGATGGCCACGCGCTTGGGCCCGGGCGCGGCCAGCGCCTCCTCGGGTGTGGAGACCTTCTTGCCCACGTACAGCCCGGCCGCGTACACCTTGAAGACGGCCTTGTAGCGCACCCCCGCGCCGTTGAGCTGCAAGGTGCTGCCGCGCAGGTCGAGGGTGTCGTTCAGCTTGACGCCGGCCACGTCGACCTGCGCGGCCGAGGCACCGAGCGCGGACCAGACGCAGGCCAGCACGGCCAGGCGGGAGAACAGGGTCGGGAGCGAAAGGGCAGCGGGCACGTGGCTTCCTTGATTTGCGAACGATCGTTCGAATGTATCTTTTCGTTTTACTCGCGGCCCTCGGGGGAACCCTGAAGGCGGCGGTTGCACCCGGCGGTGTTTTCGTGGGCTAAACTCCACGCTCCATGTTCGTTCATCACATCATTCAAACAGGTGAAGGCAGCCGGGGAGCCTGGCCCTGGCGTCGCCATACATCGCTGACTGTTTGATTGCACGGCGCACGCCGTGCGCCCGCGGTACCGGATCGTTTTTTCTCGACTCCGGGCCACCAGTGAATGACCTTGCCACCGGCCAAGAAGCGCCGGCAGGCAACTGGAGAACGAATCCGTGATCACCGAACTTGAATTCAAGAGCCTCAGCGCCCAGGGCTACAACCGCATTCCGCTGATGGCCGAGGCCTTTGCGGACCTCGAAACGCCTCTTTCCCTCTATCTGAAGCTCGCCCATTCCCAAGGCGGCGGCAAGCACAGCTTCCTGCTCGAATCGGTGGTGGGCGGCGAGCGCTTCGGGCGCTACAGCTTCATCGGCCTGCCCGCTCGCACGCTGCTTCGCGCCAGCGGCTTCGGCGCCGATGCGAAGACCGAAGTGGTGACCGATGGCCAGGTCGTCGAGACGGCCGCAGGCAATCCGCTCGATTTCGTCGCCGAGTACCAGAAGCGCTTCAAGGTGGCGCTGCGGCCCGGCCTGCCGCGTTTCTGCGGCGGCCTCGCGGGCTACTTCGGCTACGACACCGTGCGCCACATCGAACGCAAGCTCGAAAAAAGCTGTCCGCCCGATGCATTGGGCTGTCCCGACATCCTGCTGCTGCAGTGCGAGGAGCTGGCGGTCATCGACAACCTCTCGGGCAAGCTCTACCTGATCGTCTATGCCGATCCGAAGCAGCCTGAGGCCTACGCGGCGGGCAAGCGCCGCCTGCGCGAGCTGAAGGAAAAGCTCAAGTATTCGGTGAGCGCGCCCGTCGTGAAGCCCACGCAGCCGCATCCGCCGGAGCGCAGCTTTGCCAAGGCCGACTACCTGGCGGCCGTGGAGCGCGCCAAGGACATGATCGCCGCCGGCGACTTCATGCAGGTGCAGGTGGGCCAGCGCATCAGCAAGCGCTACACCGAGTCGCCGCTGTCGCTGTACCGCGCGCTGCGCTCGCTCAATCCCTCGCCCTACATGTACTACTACAACCTGGGCGATTTCCACGTGGTGGGCGCTTCGCCCGAGATCCTGGTGCGCCAGGAAAACACGGGCGACGGCGAGCAGAAGATCACCATCCGGCCGCTGGCCGGCACGCGCCCGCGCGGCGCCTCGCTCGAACTCGACAAGGCAGCCGAGGAAGAGCTCATCAACGATCCCAAGGAGCGCGCCGAGCACGTGATGCTGATCGACCTGGCGCGCAACGACATCGGCCGTATCGCCAAGACAGGCACCGTCAAGGTGACCGAGGCCTTCGCGGTGGAGCGCTACAGCCACGTGATGCACATCGTGAGCAACGTCGAAGGTACGCTGAAGGACGGCATGACCGCCATCGACGTGCTCAAGGCCACGTTCCCGGCCGGCACGCTCACCGGCGCGCCCAAGGTGCATGCGATGGAGCTCATCGACCAGCTCGAGCCCACCAAGCGCGGCCTCTACGGCGGCGCCTGCGGCTACATCAGCTATGCGGGCGACATGGACGTGGCCATCGCCATCCGCACCGGCATCGTGAAGGACCAGATGCTGCATGTGCAGGCCGCGGCCGGTGTGGTGGCTGATTCGGTGCCCGAGCTGGAATGGAAAGAAACTGAAGCCAAGGCGCGCGCACTGCTGCGTGCCGCCGAACTGGTCGAGGAAGGCCTGGAATGAGCAACATACCCGACATCCAGAACGATTTCTCGCACGAGATCATCGGCGCCGCCGTCGAGGTGCAGCGCGTGCTCGGCACGGGCCTGGGCGAGGACGCCTATGCCGCGGCGCTGGCCATCGAACTCGCCGAGCGCGAGATCGGCTTTGCCCGCGACGTGGCGCTCTCGGCCAGCTACAAGGGCCGCTCGCTCGGCGAGGTGTACCGCGCGGGCTTCGTGGTCGAGCAGTCGGTCATCGTCGAGCTCAAGGCGGTCGACGTGCTGACCGACCTGCACCGCGCGCAGGTGCTTGCCGCGCTGCGCCTCTCGGGCCTCAAGCTGGGCCTTCTGATCAACTTCAACGTGTTCCCCGTCGTCAAGGGCGTGCACCGGATTGTGAGCAAGCCATGAAACTGCTGATGATCGACAACTACGATTCGTTCACCTACAACATCGTCCAGTACCTGGGCGAGCTGGGTGCGGATGTCCAGGTGCATCGCAACGACGAGATCACGGTGGCGCAGATCGGCGAGCTGATCGCCTCGGGCGTCACGCGGCTCGTGGTGTCGCCGGGCCCCTGCTCGCCGGCGGAAGCGGGCGTTTCGGTGGCGGCCATCCAGGCGTTCGCGGGCAAGCTGCCGATCCTGGGCGTGTGCCTGGGCCACCAGGCCATTGGCGCGGCCTTCGGCGGCACGATCGTGCGCGCGCAGCAGCTCATGCACGGCAAGACCAGCGAGATCACGACCACGCAGGAAGGCGTGTTCGCGGGGCTGCCCCAGAAGTTCACCGTCAACCGCTACCACTCGCTCTCGATCGAGCGCGAGAGCTGCCCTTCGGTCCTGGCCATCACCGCCTGGACCGACGACGGCGAGATCATGGGCGTGCGGCACACCGGTTTTGCGCATGACGTGCGCATCGAGGGCGTGCAGTTCCATCCCGAATCGATCCTCACCGAGCATGGCCACGCGATGCTCAAGAACTTCCTGGACTGACCCGCCATGACAGAACGCTCCTCCCTCGTCGACCTGCGCAGCGACACCGTCACGCAGCCCACCCCGGCGATGCGCGAGGCCATGATGGCGGCGCTGCTCGGCGACGACGTTTTCGGCACAGATCCGAGTGTCAACGCGCTGCAGGAGAAGATCGCCGCGCTGCTGGGCTTCGAGGCGGCGCTGCTGGTGCCGACCGGTACGCAGAGCAACCTGTGCGCGATCCTTTCGCACTGCGGGCGCGGCGACGAGTACATCGTCGGCCAGCAGGCGCACAGCTACCGCTGGGAAGGCGGCGGCGCCGCGGTGTTCGGCAGCGTGCAGCCGCAGCCGCTCGACCATGCACCCGACGGCACGCTGCCGCTCGCGCAGATCGAAGCCGCCATCAAGCCCGACGACGCGCACTTCGCGCGCACACGGCTGCTGGCGCTGGAGAACACGCTGGGCGGCAAGCTGCTGCCGTTCGAATACGTGCAGGCGGCAACGGACCTGGCGAAAAGCAGGGGACTGCAGCGGCACCTCGATGGCGCGCGGCTTTTCAATGCCGCCACGGCACAGGCCGCGCAGAACAGGCGCGGCGACGTCCGCGCCGAAGCCCGCCGCATCGCCCAGTGCTTCGACAGCGTGTCGGTCTGCTTCAGCAAGGGATTGGGCGCGCCCATCGGCTCGGCGCTGGTGGGTTCGCGCGAGTTCATCGCGCGGGCGCACCGCATCCGCAAGATGGCGGGCGGCGGCATGCGGCAGGCCGGCTTGCTTGCCGCGGCGGCTTCGCATGCGCTCGACCATCACATCGACCGCCTCGCCGACGACCATGCACTCGCCCGGCGCCTGGCCGAGGGGCTCGAAGGCATCGAGGGGCTGAAGGTCGAGGCGCCGCACACGAACATCGTGTTCGTCGACCTCACGGGCGCTGCGCAGGCGCGTTCGACCGAACTGCTCGCGAGCCTCAACGGGCAGGGCATTCTCGCGACGGGGCTCTATCGGCTGCGCTTCGTGACGCACCTCGATGTCGATGCGGCCGGCGTCGACCGCGCCGTGGCGGCCATCCGCGGCTTCTTCAACGCCTGACACCAGGGAACCAAGGAGCCCGCGATGCCCGATCTCCCGCATCTGCTCGCTTTCATCGCCGCCGGCTGGCTGCTGAACCTGACGCCGGGGCCCGACGTGCTCTACATCGTTGCCAACTCGCTGCGCTCCGGCGTGCGCGCCGGCATCGTCGGCGGCTTCGGCATTCTTGCCGGCTGCTTCGTCCACATCTTCGCGGCGGCGGTCGGCGTCGGCACGCTGCTGGCCACCTCGGCGGCGGCCTTCGCGGTGCTCAAGTATGTCGGCGCGGCCTACCTGCTCTACCTGGGCGTGCGCATGGTGTTCTCGCGCGCCAAGGCGCCGGCCGATCTGCGGCAGGCGGCCGCCGCATCGGGCGAGCGCGGGCTCAAGGCCATCTTCATGGGCGGCTTCTGGACCAACGTGCTGAACCCCAAGGTCGCGTTGTTCTTCCTGGCCTTCGTGCCGCAGTTCATCGCGCCGGGCGCCGACAACAAGGGCCTGTACTTCGTGCTGCTGGGCGTGCTGTTCAACCTCAATTCCATTCCCGTCATCGTGGGATGGGCCGCGTTTGCCGGCTGGATGGCGCGCAGGAGCGCCGTGCAGAAGGGCATGCACTGGCTCGACCGGGCGGCCGGCGTGCTGTTCATCGGCTTCGGCCTCAAGCTTGCATTCGCGGACGCACCGGCCGGCCGCGTCAGCCCCTGAAAACACCGAGGAGACTCCCCATGATCACCCCCCAGGAAGCGCTCCAGCGCACCATCGAGCACCGCGAGGTGTTCCACGACGAAATGCTGCACATCGTGCGGCTCATCATGAGCGGCGAATGCTCGCCCGTGATGATGGCGGCGCTGATCACCGGCCTGCGCGTCAAGAAGGAAACCATCGGCGAGATCACCGCGGCCGCGCAGGTGATGCGCGAGGTGTCGACCAAGGTGCCCGTGAAGGACACCACGCACCTGGTCGACATCGTGGGCACCGGCGGCGACGGCTCGCACACCTTCAACATCTCGACCTGCTCGATGTTCGTCGCGGCCGCGGCGGGTGCCAAGGTCAGCAAGCACGGCGGGCGCAGCGTGTCGAGCAAGTCGGGCAGCGCCGACGTGCTGGAGTCGCTGGGCGTCAACATCAACCTGCAGCCCGAGCAGATCGCGCGCTCCATCGAAGAGGTGGGCATCGGCTTCATGTTCGCGCCCAACCACCACCCGGCCATGAAGAACGTCGCCCCCGTGCGCAAGGAGCTCGGCATCAAGACCATCTTCAACATCCTCGGCCCGCTGACCAATCCGGCCGGTGCGCCGAACATCCTGATGGGCGTGTTCCACCCCGACCTCGTGGGCATCCAGGTGCGCGCATTGCAGCGCCTGGGCACCGAGCACGCGATGGTGGTGTATGGCCGCGACGGCATGGACGAGATCTCGCTCGGCGCCGCCACCATGGTGGGCGAACTCAAGGACGGCGAGATCCGCGAATACGAACTGCACCCCGAGGATTTCGGCTTTGCCATGTCGAGCAACCGCGCGCTGCGCGTGGACACGCCCGAGCAGTCGAAGACCATGCTGCTTGGCGTGCTCGACAATCAGGCCGGCCCGGCGCTTGACATCGTGCTGCTCAACGCCGGCGCGGCCTTGTACGCCGCCAACGTGGCCGATTCGATGGCCGCGGGCATCGAGCGTGCGCGCGAGGCCGTGGCATCGGGCGCGGCGCGCGCCAAGCTGGCCGAACTGGTCAAGGCCTCCACGGCAGCCGCGTGAAGCAGGAAAACAGCCAGGAACGCAAAAAAATGTCCGACATCCTCGACAAGATCATTGCCGTCAAGCGGCAGGAAATTGCTGCAGCGCAGAAGAAAAGCCCGCTCGAAGCCGTGCGCTTCGACGCCGAAAGCCGCGTGCTGACGCGCGATTTCGAAGGCGCGCTGCGCGCCAAGATCGCCGCCGGCCACGCCGCCGTGATCGCCGAGGTCAAGAAGGCCAGCCCGAGCAAGGGCGTGCTGCGCGAAGACTTCATTCCGGCCGACATCGCGCAGAGCTATGCCGAGGGCGACGGCGAAATCAGCGCGGCCTGCCTCTCGGTGCTGACCGACAAGCAGTTCTTCCAGGGCGGCGTCGACTACCTCAAGCAGGCCCGCGCCTCGTGCGACCTGCCGGTGCTGCGCAAGGACTTCATCGTCGACCCCTACCAGGTGTACGAATCGCGCGCGATGGGCGCCGATGCCGTGCTGTTGATCGCCGCCTGCCTCGACGACGCGCAAATGAAGGACTACGAAGCCATCGCGCGCGGGCTCGGCATGGCGGTGCTGGTCGAAGTGCATGATGCGGCCGAACTCGAGCGCGCGCTCAAGCTCAAGACGCCGCTCATCGGCGTGAACAACCGCAACCTGCGCAATTTCGAGGTGTCGATCCAGGCCACCATCGACCTGCTGCCCAGGCTGCCGGCCGACCGGCTGGCCGTCACCGAATCGGGCATTGCCACGCGCGAAGACGTCGCAACCCTGCGCGCGGCCGGCGTCCACGCCTTCCTGGTCGGCGAGGCCTTCATGCGCGCCAAGGAACCCGGCGAGGCGCTCGCCGCATTGTTCAAATGAGCCGGCCCGATCAGCTGGCGAGCAGCGATCCCGCCGACTGGCCCGTGGCACCAGGTTGGCGGCCGCTGGTCGAGGACTTTTTCGGCAGCACCGTGGGGCAGAAGCTGAGAAGCTTCCTGCGCGAGCGCCTTGACGCCGGCGCGGTCATCTTCCCGCCACAACCACTGCGGGCCCTGGAGCTGACGCCGCCCGAGGACGTGCGCGTCGTCATCCTGGGGCAGGACCCGTACCACGGGCGCGGCCAGGCCGAGGGGCTTGCGTTCTCGGTGGCGCCGGGCGTGGCGCTGCCGCCGTCGCTGCGCAACATCTTCAAGGAGCTCCAGCGCGACCTGGGAACGCCGCCGCCGCCGTTTCCGAATCCGGGCGGCAGCCTGGTGAAATGGGCGACCCACGGCGTGCTGCTGCTCAACACCTGCCTGACGGTCGAGGAGGGGCAGCCGGCCAGCCATTCGGGCCGCGGCTGGGAGGTGCTGACCGACGCGGTCATCCGCCATGTTTCAGACGGCGAGAAGCCTGTTGTTTTTATGCTGTGGGGTTCGCATGCCCAAAGTAAGCGTGCGTTGATCGACATTGGCCGCCATAAGGTGCTGATGTCGAATCATCCGTCGCCGCTTTCGGCCTTGCGCCCGCCCGTTCCGTTCATCGGCTGCGGTCACTTCGGCGAGGCGCGCGCCTGGCGGCTCGCGCACCGGCCGGACGGCGAAATTCACGGATAATGCCGGCTGCTTCGCCTCGGGCAGTTCCCCGCATCTTCTTGGTGCTGAGTTCTGCGTAGTCACAAAACCGTGCTATATTTCGAGGTTCGCCGGAGAGGTGGCCGAGTGGTTAATGGCAGCAGACTGTAAATCTGCCCTCTAACGAGTACGCTGGTTCGAATCCAGCCCTCTCCACCAGCGATGAATTTGGTTTCTAAGAGCGATTGGATCTAGCGCTTTGGGTGCCTTGAAGTGCCCCCGATGCGGGAGTAGTTCAATGGTAGAACCCCAGCCTTCCAAGCTGATGACGCGGGTTCGATTCCCGTCTCCCGCTCCAGAGACCCGGTTCGGCGCCGGAAAGCGATTGGTTAGACAAAGCCCTTTTGGCTCAGTGGTAGAGCACTCCCTTGGTAAGGGAGAGGTCGCGGGTCCGATTCCCGCAAAGGGCACCAGTTTTTAGGGGGTTGCAACGCCAGGTTTGCAACCCATCTGCATGCGTTGAAATCGTTTTTTTCGGAGTC
>NZ_RXFQ01000042.1 GCF_003951285.1 Variovorax beijingensis
GGGTGTGTGAAAACGCTTCGTTGATCGTCTCACTCAAAATGAAATCCACCAACCCGTCAGAGCGAGGTGGCCATGAAGCGATTCATCGAGGGCGAAGACCGACAGCAGGTGACTTTGCTTCCCGAATGCCTTGATGACTATATCGGTGAGGACAACCCGGTGCGAATCGTCGATGTCTTCGTCGAGGAACTCGACCTTCAAGCGTTGGGCTTCGAAGGTGTAGAGCCAGCGGCGACCGGCCGCCCTTCGTGTATCACCCGGCGGTGCTTCTCAAGCTCTACATCTACGGCTACCTCAATCGAATCCAGTCCATCCGCCGCCTGGAGCGCGAAGCCCAGCGCAACGTCGAGGTGATGTGGCTCACCGGTCGGCTGGCGCCCGACTTCAAAACCATCGCCGATTTCCGCCACGATAACGGTCCTGGCATCCGCAATGTCTGCAAGCGCTTCATCGGCATGTGCCGAGAACTCAAGCTGTTCTCGCACGCCATCGTAGCCATTGATGGCAGCAAATTCAAAGCGGTCAACAGTCGAGACCGAAACTTCACCGCCGGCAAGATCGAGGCGCGTCAGCGGCAGATCGAACAAAGCATCCAACGCTACCTCGATGCCATGGAGACGGCCGATCGCACCCGGCCGGCCGAGGTCGAGGCCAAGACCGAGCGATTGACGGACAAGATCAAGAAGCTGCGCGAGCAGATGCGGGAACTGGACCGGACCAAAGAGCAACTGAAGCACGAGCCCGATGGTCAGCGCTCGACCACCGATCCCGATGCGCGCTCGATGAACTCGCAGGCCAAGGGCACTGGCTTGGTGGGCTACAACGTCCAGGCAGCCGTTGACGCCAGGCATCATCTGATCGTGGCGCACGAGGTCACGAACGTCGGCAGCGACCGCTCGCAACTGAGCAAGATGGCGCTGAATGCACGCCAGGCGATGGGCAAGGCCAAGCTGCAGGCCTTGGCCGATCGAGGGTACTTCAATGGGACGGAGCTCAAGGCCTGTGAAGACGCGGGCATCACAACCTACGTACCGAAGCCGATGACCTCGAACGCGAAGGCCGAGGGGCGCTTCGACAAGAGCGACTTCATCTATATCGCGAAGGATGACCAGTATCAGTGCCCCGCGGGCGAACGGGCCATCTACAGGTTCAGCACACTCGAGAGAAATGGCCTCAACGCGCGCATCTACTGGACCAGCGCTTGCCCCAGGTGTCCCATGAAGGATCAGTGCACGCCCAGCGACTACCGACGCATCCATCGATGGGAGCATGAGGCGGTGCTCGAACGCGTCCAGCAACGTCTTGATCGCAAGCCTGTTGCGATGACGCTGCGAAGGTGCACCGTGGAGCACGTGTTCGGCACGCTCAAGTACTGGATGGGTTCAACCCATTTCCTCACGAAGACACGTGCCGCACGTGAACACGGAAATGAGCCTGCACGTGCTGGCTTACAACCTGAAGCGCATGATCGCGATCCTGGGTATGAACCAAGCGATGAAGGCGATCAGGCTGATGGGGGCGTGAGCCTCTTCAATCGCCATTGCAACGCTCTCGGCGACTCAGGAGCGTGCCAAGTCACCCGTTTCTGCGACGAGGCTACTGGATGACTTCGTGATGCCGATCACGGCCTCGCGGTCGCTAATTCGGCATACTTACTCGCACCGAAGCTGTTTCCACACGACCTCGGCCGACTGTAGCCGGTTACGACCGGCGGAGCTTCGGGCCCAAAAGAGACGTCCCCGACCCTCGATAGCAGACACCCGAAAGACGTTGCCACTGCCTACTCAGGCTGCTTTCTTCGCCAAGATCCTTCGAGCAATCTCATCGACCCCTTCGTCGCTTTCACCTGGGCTCGGGTCCAAGGCCATGCGCAAAAGGGACGGCTCGAGGGCCACTGCGAGCCTGGGTGACGGAGCGACAAGTTTGTCGAGCACCCAGTACTTCCAGACGTGATCTTCAGACTCGAAGATCATCTGCAGATGAGGTGCCAGTGGTTCACCGATGCCAGCCAGAAAGGGGGTCAAGACCTTTGCGACAGGCCAGTTGATGTCTTGCATCCAGGCGATCAACTCAGGAAGAAGCGCGTCGACGGCCGGATAGCCCAGAGCGACGATCGCTTCTGCCTTCGACAGGTCGTGCTTGTCGACTGGCAAAAGGTGCGTCATTTCAGGCAATGAGTTCTCCCTCATGTTCAACGGCCACTACGGGCCTCAAGGCGTCATGGCAACTCGAATGCGTAAGGCCGCCGCACACTTTGAACGCGTTCGTCGATGCATCAATCCTTCTTCTTCGCGAACCCAAGCACCTCCACCGGTCCGGTGAGCGCCTGTTTGGCCTTCGAGTTAGCCCACCCACGTATGCGGCTCTGGGATGACAGGTGCTCGCGCGCGGTGGTGATCGTCCACGGAACCTGACCTGGCTCAGGGAATTTTCTCCAGCATGCAGTCTATGAAGGCGCGCAGCGCGGCCGGGACCTGGCGCCGGCTGGGGTGATACAGGAACAGCCCTGGCCGTGCAATCGACCAGTCGGCAAGAACCTCCACCAGGCGCTGCTGGGCGAGCAGCGCATCGACTCGTTCGCGATCGAAGGCATAGGCGATCCCCAGTCCTTGCAGTGCAGCAGCGACACCCATGTCTGAATGATTGGTGACCAACGGTCCGTCCACCGCCACTTCGGTCCGCTTGCCCTTCTTTTCGAACTCCCAGCGGTAGGCACTCCCGTCGCTCTGGAGTCGCCAGTTGATGCAGGCGTGGCCGTGCAGATCGGACGGTGACCGCGGTGTGCCGCGACGCTCCAGATAGTCCGGGGATGCCACGGCCACCATCTTCACATCCGGCGTCAAGCGCACGGCAATCATGTCCTTCTCCAGCTTGCCTCCGACGCGGATGCCAGCGTCGAATCGACCCGCAACGATGTCGCTCAATCCGTTTTCGACCACGATGTCCAGTGTGACCTCCGGGTGCGCCCGGTGAAACCGACCCAGGCGGGGGCCGATCACCGCCCAGGCGGCCATCCCGAGGGTGTTGATGCGCAGCGTGCCGCGCGTCTGACCTGCCATGGCGCTCGCTTCGTTCACGGCATCGGCCATGTCCTGAAAGAGCGGCGCGATGCGTCCGTACAACTGCGCCCCGGTCGCGGTGGTGGCAACGCTGCGGGTCGTGCGGTTCAGCAAACGCGTACCGAGCCGCGTTTCCAGCTGCCGGATGGTTTGACTCAGCGCGGAAGCAGACAGCCCCAGATGCTCCGCGGCGCGGGCAAAGCTCGCGCGTTCCACCACCGCGGCAAAAGCCTTGAGCTCGGCAAATTCCGCTCCGCGCATTGTGTATCGTCCTCTACATAGCTCGTGAAGATTCTAGAAGATTCACTTATCGGTGTGCCACGCGCATCCTTGCGACTTCACTTCCGAGGCGTTGTCACCATGAGCACCCTGACCCTTCCCGATCCCATCTCGGCCTACTTCGTGGCCGACGCGCAGAGCGCCGAGGCACTGGCCCGATGCTTCATTCCACAAGCCAGCGTGAAGGATGAAGGCCACACCCACACCGGCCGCCGCGCGATTCAAGAATGGAAGGCCGCCGCAGCGGCCCGGTACGGGTACAAGGTCGAGCCGTTTGCGCTGCACCAAGAGGAGGGATTCCAGATCGTTCGGACTCGCGTGGCCGGCAATTTCCCCGGCAGCCCGGCCGACCTTCAGTATCGCTTTCGCCTCGAACGTGGCTTGATCGCATCGCTCGAGATCACGGCATGAGCTTCGATCTTCAGCTCCAAGGCAAGCGAGCGCTGGTCACTGGCGGTACAAAGGGCGTCGGCGCGGCGGTCGTTCAAGGCTTGCGCGACGCTGGTGTGCAGGTGATGGCCACGGCGCGCTCCGCGCCCGCGCGGTCGATCGGGGACGTAATCCATGTTGCTGCCGATCTTTCGACGGCCGAGGGCGCCGCCAAGGTCGCGCAGTCGGTGCTCGACCATTGGGGCGGCGTCGACATCCTGGTCAACGTGCTCGGCGGCTCCAGCGCACCAGGCGGCGGCTTTGCAGCCCTTGATGATGCGCGCTGGTTCGCTGAACTGAACCAAAATCTCATGCCCGCCGTCCGACTCGATCGCGCACTGCTGCCCGCCATGCTCGCGCAGGGTTCAGGCGTCATCGTCCACGTCAGCTCGATCCAGCGCCTGCTGCCATTGCCGGAATCCACGACCGCCTATGCGGCGGCCAAGGCGGCGTTGTCCACTTACAGCAAGGCGTTGTCGAAAGAGGTGACACCCAAGGGCGTTCGCGTGTTGCGCGTGTCGCCGGGATGGGTCGAGACCGAAGCGTCGGTGGCGCTGGCCGAGCGCCTTGCCGACCAGGCCGGCACCGACTACGAGGGCGGCAAGCGGATCATCATGCAATCGCTTGGCGGCATTCCGCTCGGCCGGCCGGCCAGACCGCAGGAAGTCGCCGACCTGATCACGTTCCTTGTGTCACCACGGGCGGGCTCGATCTCGGGTTCGGAGCACTTGATAGACGGGGGAACCGTCCCGACGGTCTAGGCGCGCCGGGTCCATCGGCAGCTGCATTTCGAACACGAAGCAGGCCAGCGGCCCGCGCATCCCGCGAGGGGGCGTTCGTGGGCGTCCCGATCTCAGATGCGCTCGTCGTGCCACACATCTTTATTGCGTGGTTTCGGCAAGCTGCACAACGCTGTTTTGCAGAAATGCGATATGTGCGCCTAAACATCTGACTTTGTGGCCATCTTCGCAACCCTGTTCAGCACGTTTTTTTCTACCATTTCCAATCTTTCCATCCACTGCCCAGGACCCCCAATGAACTCACTGATTCGCAAGCTTTTCATCGCCGCTGCGACCACCGCCAGCATCGTCGGCCCCGGTGGCGGTGCACATGCGCAACAGGTGCAGGCAAAAAATGTTGTACTGGTGCATGGCGCCTTTGCCGATGGTTCGGGCTGGCGGGGTGTCTATGACGAGCTGATCAACAGAGGCTACCGGGTCACCATTGTTCAGAATCCTCTGACTTCATTGGCCGACGACGTGGCGGCGACCCAGCGGGCGCTCGCCCGCCAGGACGGTCCCACGATCCTCGTCGGTCACTCCTGGGGGGGCACGGTCATCACCGAGGCGGGCATCAACCCGAAGGTGGTCGGTCTTGTCTATGTCAGCGCTCTCTCGCCCGACGCCGGCGAGACCACGAGCGAGCAGTACGCCGGATTCAGTGCCCCCGACTTCGTGATCGACACGCAATCCGACGGCTACGGATTCGTCAGTCTGGAGAAGTTCAAGATCGGCTTTGCCGGTGATGCCAGCGATGCGGACGCCGCGTTCTTGCGTGACTCGCAGGTGCCGATCAACATGTCGGTGTTTGCGACCAAGCTCAATCACGCCGCATGGCGAACCAAGCCAAGCTGGGCGGTGATCGCGACCGAGGACAAGGCCTTCGACGTGCGGATGCTGCACAAGATGGCCCAGCGCATTGGTGCCGCGGTGGAAGAGGTGAAGGCAAGCCATGCGGTCTTCATGACCCAGCCGAAGAAAGTCGCCGACGTGATCGATCGTGCTGCCAGGCAAGCCGGGCGCAAGGTCCCGTGATGCCGTTGACTGCAAGGCAGTCCGGCTTCACCGGCTGAGCATCCCACCCCCGCGCGGCGCATCGCAGTGCGATCCAAGAGCTCGAACAATCGTCGCCCTTCCGAGCTGCCGCGGAGAACCTCGACGCTGTCGACCAAGAATCTTGCGTAGCCGGCCTGGCGTGGTCGCGCCAAAGAGTTGTCTACTCGTATGGCGAAACGTGCGCCTCAGCGATCCATGCCGTCGACTTCGAGCGAACCACCATCCAGTAGAACGGCGCTCCGCTCCACCGAGCGAATGGCGATCTGGGCGAGACATGCGGCAAGCACCGAGTGGCACATGCAAGACGGCGCCGCATCGCGGCCGACCGGCAGCTATGCGATCAGGTGCGCATAGCTGCGCCGATTGGCCCGGTAGCAATCGCACGCCGCATTTTCCAGCCCTTCGCGGTCCGTGATCGTGATGACGCCCCGTCGATAGTCGATCAACCGGCGCGTGTGCAGCGCCGTTGCCGCATTGGTGATGCCGACCCGGCGCACGCCCAGCATGCGGCCCAGCACTTCATGGGTCAGCGCGAGGTGCGTCGAATGCGCGCAGTCCTGCGTGGTCAGCAGCCAGCGCGCCAGCCGTTCCTCGATCAAGTGGAAGCGGTTGCACAGGCCCGAGCGGCCGAACTCCATCAAGAGCACGCAGACGTAGCGATTGAGGATGCGCTTGAGTTTCGAGTTCTGCTCCAACTCCTGGGCGAACGATTGCGCCGTCAGACGCCAGGCCATGCCGCTCCCCTGCACCAGCGCCCGCAGCGGCGCGCTCTGCACGTCCAGCGACAGCTCGTAGCCCAGGGCACCTTCGTTGCCCACCATTCCCGTCTGAAGGCCATCATGGCCGTCCGCGGTCGACACCAGCGAGACGAACGCGCTCGTGGGGAAATGGATGTGATGGATGACATCGCCCGGCTCGTAGAGGATCTGCGCCGTAGCCAGCTGCACGCTGTCGCAGCGTTCGAGCAGGTGCGCCCGGTCCGCGGGCGGCAGCGCCTCGAGCAGGCGATTGAGGATGGGGCGGGGCGGGGCTGATGTCACGGAACCGCCTGTTGGGAAGAATCAGCGCGGGAATGCGCAACCGAGCGCATTGTTGCCGAGGGCCCTTCTCGCGTCTGTGCGGAGGCGCACCGAACGCGGCGCGATCGCGCTGGTTCAGGTCGCGAGTTGACGGGGTAGCAGGCGATCCGTTTCACGCTTCACGACCTCATAGCACTCGCACACCTGCTTCTCCAGCCCCGGGCGATCCAGCACCGTGATGTGACCCCGCGAGTATTTGATCAGGTTCAGGCGCTGCAGCTTGCCGGCCGCCTCCGTCACCCCTTCGCGCCGCACGCCGAGCATGTTGGCGATCAGCTCCTGGGTCATCACCAGCTCGTTGCCGGGCAACCTGTCGAGGCTCAGCAGCAGCCAACGGCACAGCTGCTGTTCCAGCGAGTGGTGCCGGTTGCAGACGGCCGTCTGTGACATCTGGGTGATGAGCGACTGGGTGTAGCGCAGCAACAGATGCAGCAGGGGCCCGCCGTTGTCCGTCAACTGCTTGATGTGGCTGGCGCTCAGGCGGAATGCGTGGCCTGCGCTTTGCACCACGGCGCGGTTGGGCGTGCTTCCCCCTCCCATCAGCAGCGAAACGCCGACCATCCCCTCGAATCCGACGACGGCGATCTCGGCCGATTGCCCGTTTTCCAGCACGTACAGCAGCGAGACGATGCAATCGGTCGGGAAATACACGTGCTGCTGGACCACGCCCGATTCGTAGAGCACCTCGCCCAGCTTGAGCGGCACCAGCTCAAGGAGGGGCGTCAGGCCCGCCAGTACTTCCGGCGGTATCACCTCCAGGAGGCTGTTGCGCGCCACGGCTGCGCGCGAAGAAAACGAGGGCGAAGACGGTGCCATGGCGGAAGGAGATTCCAAAGTGCCCATCATTTTGCCGCCGAACCCTCGTCGTCTGTGCGCTTCCGCACACAGACGAGGGGCTATTTCTGCATGCCAGCGTGCGCTGGCGAACAGTGCATCAGGCGCATTGGCGATAGCGTGAGACGCTGATGAGATGACGGATGCGAACCGTTCGCCGCGGAGGGAATGTAGGTGCCGATCGCAAGTCGGCATGCCACGTATGTGCGGTGCCGTACAGACAATTCCCCCTGAGCAACTGAAGATGGCGATACACCTTCCAAGTAGAAGCAGGCGGCATTCATTGAATGAAGCGGGCGAAAGCCATCGAGGTTTCAGAATATGCGCAACTTTCTCACCAACAACCGGGAGGAACTGGTTTCACGGTGCAAGTCGAAGGTTGCACTGAGGCCCCGGCGGGCCGCCACTGAACATCAGCTGGCGAATGGCATCCCGTTGTTCCTCGAGCAGCTGATAAGAACCCTTGCGGCCGAAGAGGACGATAAACCCGCCGACAGCATCAGGATCTCGGGGCCGTCGGGCGGGGATTCGCTGGCCTTGTCGGAAATGGGGGTGTCCGCCACAGCCCATGGCAAGGAGCTGTTGAAGCTGGGCTACACGGTTGATCAGGTCGTTCACGACTATGGCGACCTTTGCCAGGCGATCACGGACCTGGCCCTCGAACGCGACGCCCCCTTCGCTGTCGCGGAATTCCGGACCTTGAACCGGTGTCTGGACAACGCCATTGCAGACGCCGTCACCGAGTTCAGCTTTCAGCGGGATACGCAAATCGCCCGCCAGCAGAGCCTCGACGCGACAGAGCGTTTCGGATTCCTGGTTCACGAGCTGCGCAACTCCCTCGGGACAGCAACCCTGGCGATTCACGCGCTTGAACTCGGCAACATGACGATGGGCGGCGCCACCGGCACCGTGCTGAAACGCAGCCTGTCAGCAGCGGGTGCGCTGATCAGCCGGGCGCTCGCCGAGGTGCGCAGTAACGCGCCGGACCAGCGGCAGACATTCTCCGTCGCCTTGTTCGTCAAGGACGCCGAAACCGCGGCCCGGCTCGTTGCAAGCGCCGCAGGTTGCGTCTTCGAGGTGCCGCCTGTCGATTCCCTGCTGGCCATCCGGGGAAACCGCGAACTGCTGCTCGCCGCACTGGCAAACCTCCTGCAGAACGCGTTCAAGTTCACGCACCCGCATACCAATGTCGCCTTGAAGGCCTATGAGCTTGGCGAGCACGTCCTGATCGAAGTCGAAGATCACTGCGGAGGGCTGCCACCGGGAATCGCCGCCAAGATGTTCGCGCCCTTCAATCAGCACAGTCATGACAGGTCGGGATTGGGTCTGGGCCTTTCCATCGCCCGCCAAAGCGTCGAGGCGGACGTCGGCACTCTGACGGTGCGGGACGTGCCGGGCGTCGGTTGCGTCTTTACCATTTGCCTGCCGCGCCATCCCCTCCCCTGACCGGCACGCCATCGTTCTTCTGATCCGAAAGGACTCGCCATGGACACTCAATTACTGATGCGGATCGGACGCATGACGCCGCCTCGGTGGCTCACGTTGTCGGCGGATGTTGCCGCGGCAAAGCGGCTGGCTGCAAGCGGCATGATCAAAGTGACTCTCGAGGTTCAAGGCAAGGCGAAGAGGCTCGCGCGGGAAGTTGCGCATGTGGATGCGATCACCAGCGAGGGCGCATCGGTGATCGCGAGCGAAAAATCCTGCTCGCGGAAGAAAGCAGCGCTCCCGACGCCGTGATTCGCAGGCGTCAGGCAAGCGCATTCAGTTTTGTTCGATAGCGAACAGACTGGAATGCGCTGCCTCGGTATCTTGATATCAAGCAAGCACCTAGGAGTCAATCATGAGCATCGGCACCATTCTTTTGATCATCCTGATCCTCGTTCTGATCGGGGCGTTTCCGTCATGGCCGCACAGCCGCGGCTGGGGTTACGGTCCGAGCGGAATTCTCGGCATCATCGTGCTCGTACTGATCGTCTTGTTGTTGACGGGACGCATCTAGCGCTCAGGCTGACGCGAGTTCATCAACCGGTGGTGTCAACCTGTATCGATGCGAGGATCCACGATGCCCATGCAGTTGCTCGAGCGGCTCTATTCCGCAGAAATGCCCATGACCATCGATGCGCATGAGGACATCGAGAAGTGCGACTTGCTGCGCGCTGCAAGGCTGATAGAGGCAGATCTTCCGCCATTCATACATTGCCAGGGGCGAACAACTTATTCCGGTCGAGCCACGGTGAGGCGGGTGACGGCCAGGGGCGAAGCGGCCTTGAAGATGCGAGCTTGCTCCTTGTTGAACTCGGTGCAATGCTCGCCCTGTCCGGTGACGTCGGACGCACGGTGACCAGACGGCCCTGTGCGGTTCAAGGCATCAGCAGGAGGCTTCCCCAGATGACGCTTGCCGTTTTCATAGTGGAAGACGAGCCGTTGATCCAGGACAGCCTCAAGGTTGTGCTCGAGGGCTACCTGCAGGCAGAGGTCGTCGGGACTGCGCTCTCTGAGGCCGAAGCTGTGGCTTGGCTCCAGGCGAACGAGGAGGCATGGCAGCTTCTCGTCGTGGATCTGTTGCTGAAACAGGGAACAGGTCTCGGCGTGCTGGCCGCCCTTTCAGCGCTCGGCAGAAAGAAAGGGATCGTGGTGGCGTTGACCAATGCGGCTTCTCCGGACAACCGCGCGGAGTGCATTCGTCTGGGCGCCGATGCGGTCTTCGACAAGGCAGCGGAAGTCAATGAGTTCCTCGCCTATTGCGCTGCCGGGCATTGACGGGCGCGGGACGCCAACCAGATTTCGTGTGAGCAGCTTTGCTTGGGGGCAACAGTTGCTCCTGCCATGAGCCACGAGCCAGACACTCGCCCTCAGGCGCCGGACGGCGCCTGAAGCATCCCGAAAGAAGGACGTGTCGGTCAATGCGTCAGCGTGTGGGCGGAACCACGACAACGGTTCCACTGCCGGTGCCAGTGCTGCCGGTATTGCCTCTGGCGCCCGTTGCGCCGGTATTTCCCTGATTGCCGGTTGCCCCTGTGGCGCCGGTGCTTCCGGTGTTGCCCGTGTTGCCTTGAGGGCCCATGGGGCCGGTGCAGGCAGATGCACCGAGCAGAGCGAGCAACAGGGCGGACGGGAGCAAATACTTCTTCATGGCAGTTCCTTGGAGTCGTGGGGGTGCAG
>NZ_RXFQ01000043.1 GCF_003951285.1 Variovorax beijingensis
TTTGCAGACATAGACATCGGCGGATAGCAGCCGCTCGGTACTTGCTGGTGCCGAGCGCGGAAGTGCACGCTGCGACAAGGTATCAGGCGCAGGTATAGCTGGCAGCGCCGACCACGTCGAAGTCCGCCGGGCAGGCGACGCCCTTGCTTTGAAGAGGAGTTTCGGCAGGGTCAGCAGGTTGGCCTTCGCGTCTTAGGGGCGAACGATCTCCCGCAGCAGAAGCGGCGGCGATGTCCATGACTACCTTCGGGTAGTTGAATTGTCTGTTGCAAATGTTACATTGCGTCCGTTTTTGCCTTTTTGTTGAGGATCGGCGGAATGAACCGTACTTATCGCGTTGTCTGGAACGGCGTCCTGGGTGTCTGGCAGGCCGTGTCGGAGCTTGCCGCATCGCCTGCGCGGCGCTCGACAGTCGAAGGAAGCCGCAAGGCGAAGCGGCTCGCGGCCGCCGCGTGCCTGCTCACGCTGGTCGGCATGTCCGGCGGTGCCTGGGCTCAGGCTGCGGGCGGCGAGACCTTCGTCGGCCTTGGCGGCACAGGCGGCCAGGGCGGCGCGGGCAACGGCAGCGGCGGCGGCGGCGGCCGCCTCGGTGAGTTCACCGAGTCCAACGGCCTGGCTCCGTCGGGCGGCACGGGGGGCAATGGCGGCATCGGCGGCGGCGGGCTTGGCGGAACGGGCGGTGCCGTGGGGGCGACCAGCGTGGCCGGCTCGGTCACGGGGGGCTCGGGAACCGACGGCACGCCCGATGGGGATCCGGTCTACGGCGGTGGCGCCGGCGGTGGCGGCGGTGCTGCCGTGTACACATCCGCCACGGGCATCACCGTGTCGGGCAGCACCGCCCTGCGGGGCGGCAATGGCGGTGCCGGCAGCGTCGCGCGGCTGGCCGGCGGCGGTGGCGGTGGCGGCGCGGGCCTGCAGTCCACGGCGGCGGGCGTCAACCTGACCAATGCGGGGCAGACGATCGGCGGCAACGGCGGCGCGGGTGGCGTTGGCCAATGGGCCGGCGGCGGCGGTGGTGGCGGCGACGGCATCGTGCTGCAAGGCGGCGGCGCGACCGTCGTCAACAGCGGCGCATCCGTCGGCGGTGCCGGAGGCATCGGCACCGTCAGCGGCGGGTTCACCGGGACGTCGTCATTCGGCGGCGAGGGTGGCGCGGGCCTCGCGCTGGAGTCCAGCAACAACTCGGTTTCCAACACCGGCTCGCTGACGGGGGGGGCGGGCGGTGCCGGCGGCATCGCCGTGCGTTTCGGCGTGGGTGGTGCGGCGCTGCGCGTTCGGGGCGACTCGAACACCATCGTCAACACGGGGACGCTGACGGCCGGCATGGGCGGCGACGGTGCCACGCGCGGCGACGCGGTACGGATCACCGGCAACGACAACCGGCTCGAACTGCGTGCCGGCTCCTCGATCACCGGACTGCTGAGGGTGGTTTCCGGCACCGGCAACGTGCTGGGGCTGGCGGGCGACACGACCGACGGGACCACTTCGCTCGACGCCGCCACCTACAGCGGCTTCGCGCGCTACGAAAAGACCGGTGCCAGCACCTGGACGCTGACCGGCATCAACATCGGCCTGACGCCCTGGTCCGTGCGCGGCGGCGCGCTCTCCATCGCCGACGATCGCGCGCTCGGCAATTCGAGCGGTGGGCTCACGCTCGACGGCGGTGCGCTGAACGTCACCGGCGACACCACCGCCACCCGCACGGTCGCACTGGGCCCGGGAGGCGGCACCTTCGATGTGAACCTGGTCCGCACGCTGACGCTGAACGGCGAAGTCTCGGGCGACGGAGCGCTCCTGAAGACCGGCCAAGGCACGCTGGTGCTGGGCGCGGCCAATTCGTACACGGGCGGCACCTCGGTGGCAGCGGGCAGCCTGCAGGCGCTGGCGACCGGCGCCCTCGGCACCGGGCCGGTGTCGGTGGCCGGCAACGCCTCGCTGCTTTTCGGCGGCAATGCCGACGCGGGCGGATTGACGATCACTGCCGCCGAGCGTGGCCCCCTGCCGACGGACAACGCCGGCTTCGTGCAGTTCGGCGGCAGCAGCTCGGCGGGGAATGCCCGCCTCGTGATGAACAGGGATGCGTCGGCCGAGTTCAGGGACAACGCCTCCGCCGGCAACGCCGTCATCGAGAACCGCGGCGGACTGACGAACATCGTGTCCAACGCCACGGCCGGCAGCGCGCGCATCACCAACTTCTCCGGCGGCCAGATCAATCTGCTGGACGACACCAGTGCGGGCCAGGCGACCTTCATCAACGAAAGCGGCGGCCTGATCGACATCTTCGACCGCGCGACCGCCGACCAGGCCACCGTGGTCAACAACGCGGGCGGACGCCTGCGCATCCGTTCGCTGACGGCGGCGGGAACCTCCATCGGCTCGCTGTCCGGCGCGGGGGATGTGATCCTCGGCGCCAAGACGCTGAGCACGGGCGGACTCAACGGCGACAGCGAAGTCTCGGGCGTGATTTCGGGCACTGGCGGCTCGCTGGTGAAGGTGGGCACAGGCACGCTCACGCTCTCGGGCGCGAACACCTACACGGGCGGCACTGCGCTCAAGCAGGGCCGGCTCAACCTCGGCCACAGCCAGGCGCTGGGCAGCGGCGCGCTCGCGATGGACGACGGCACTACCCTGGGCTTCAGCGCCGACGGCCTCACGGTCACCAACGCGATCCAGCTCACGGGCACCACCGATCCGGTCATCGACTCCGGCGCCTTCAACGCGACCCTGAGCGGGGCGATCAGCGGCGGCGGCTTCATCACCAAGGAAGGCACGGGCACGCTGACGCTGTCCGGCGCCAACAACTACACCGGCGCCACCAACGTCGCGCAGGGCACGCTCAGGGCGGGCGCCGCCAACACCTTCAGCGCGGCCTCCGCCCACAGCGTGGCCTCGGGCGCCACGCTGGACCTCGCAGGCTTCAGCCAGACAGTGGCCTCGCTGGCCAACAGCGGTACCGTCTCGCTCGTGGGCGCAACCGCGGGCACCACGCTCACGGTCACGGGCGCGTACGTCGGCAACAACGGCGTGCTCAGGCTCGGCACCGTGCTCAACGGCACGGGACCGTCCGACCGCCTGGTGCTCGACGGCGCTACGGCATCCGCAAGCGGCCGGACCACGGTGCAGATCGCCAACCTCGGCGGCCTGGGGGCGCTCACCAGCGGCAACGGCATCGAGGTGGTCACCGCGAGCAACGGTGCCACCACCACGGCCCAGACCACCAAGGACGCGTTCAGCCTGGCCAACGGCCACGTGGATGCCGGCGCCTACGAATACCGCCTCTACGCGGCCGACGCGAACGGTGCCGGCGAGAACTGGTACCTGCGGTCGAGCACGATCGCATCACCCGCGGCTCCCACGCCGGTGATCACCTACCGCGCCGAAGCTTCGCTCTATTCCGCGCTCCCCGGCCAGCTGCGCCAGGGCAGCCTCGCGATGCTCGGCGACCTGCGCAAGCGCGTGGGCGACGACGATGTGAAGGGCACCACGACCACCCCGACCGGCTCCGATCGCCGCGCCTGGGGCCGCGTTCTGTCCACCGACGTCGACATCCAGCAAGGCGGCGCGGTATCGCCCACCAGCAAGGGCCGCCTCACCGGCTTCCAGGCCGGCACCGACCTGCTGGCCACGCCCAACTGGCGCGCGGGCCTCTACGTCGGCCAGCTCGATGGCGACGCCAGCGTGCGCGGCTTCGCCAGCGGCATCCTGAACCTGGCCGTGGGCCGCAACGACCTGCGCAGCCAGTACCTGGGCGTCTACGGCACCTACACCAGCGACAGCGGTTTCTACGCCGATGTCGTGGTGCAGTCGGGCCGCCATCGCTACACGGTCGAGCCTCTGGCGAGCCTGGGCGTGAGCGGCAAGGGTAACAGCCTGCTGGGCTCCATCGAGGTGGGGCAGTCCTTCGCGCTGGGCGGCAGCGGCTGGCGCATCGAGCCGCAGCTGCAGCTGATCCATCAGCACATGGATCTGAACAACTCCGCCGTCGTCGGCGCCGTCGTCCAGCCTCAGGCCGACAGCGGCTGGATCGCCCGCGCGGGCGTGCGGGTCAAGGGCGAGATCGCCACGGGCGTCGGCATGCTGCAGCCCTACGGCCGCTTCAACGTCTACCGGACGTCCAGCGGCGCGGACACCGCCCGCTTCGTGAACGGCGCGACCACCACCGACATCTCCGCGCCGACCGGCGGCACGAGCACCGAACTCGCGGGCGGTTTCACGCTCGCACTGGGCCAGTCGACCAGCTTCTACGGCGAAGTCGGCAAGCTCTGGGCGAGCGGCGGCAACGCCCGGGTGAAGAGCTCGATCAATGGGTCGCTGGGTGTTCGGGTGAAGTGGTGAGGCTCTGCAGTTGGGCGACCACAGCCGCCTGGCCTTCACCTGGCCTTCATGCAGATGTACTGTACGTGGCGTACAGAACATCCTTGCCGTCTCTTAGGGGGCCGGAGATCCAGTAGGCATCTCGAAGGCGAACGACAAGAGCAACTTTCTCGCGCTCCTGCTTGAGGCTACGTTCGCGTACCAGTTTGTGAGGCCTCCGGCACCGCGCTTGACTATGAGGTCAAGCAAAACGCGAGCGACAGCAGCTCGATTGACTTCGGGATGAAGCTTGATGATGGCCTTGGCGGCAACCAGCGCGAACGTCCGTACTTGGTGACGGGCGCCGGGACGTCCGCGCCCTAAAACGCAGGCTGGCTGGATTCCGATGAACCCGTTCTCCCCCTCCGGTCATTGTCCCTTGTGGTCTCGGTTTCGAACCCCTCAAAGCAGCGCCGAATATCTGGATGGTTGTATAGACGAGCAGGTCAATGCGGCGGTGAACAAGACTGCGGCAGCAACGAGACTTGCGGCACCCAACTTGAGAGCGGTTCGGGGAAAAGTCATTTCAACTCCTGAGGGCGAGACATAGCCCTGACGCTTAGCCAACGCCTTGCCATGCGGTGCCGCGTACATCGCGACGGCGAAGAACGTTGGCAAATATCACAGTACGAATGAAGTCAAAACTTTTAAGTAGACGGTTGAATTTGCGTGGTTGCAGTTCTGGATTAATCCTTTTGCTCAGTAATCCAGGAGTTAGCAAAGGGACATTCAATTACATGTGAAAACATGTCGTTACGCTCGCTCCCGGCAATTGCCATTCTCGGCAATGCAATTAATTCAAACGAATTAACGAGGGAGTCCGTATGCGTATCGACATGGATGCCGTGCACGGCAGCCGCCTGCGTACCCGAATCCAACGGTTGGCGCTGTCCACCGCCACGGCCCTCGCGCTGCTGGGCGCCTCCGGATGGGCCCAGGCCGGCTGCTCCCTGAGCTTCACCTCGCCCAGCAAGGGCGCCAAGGTCACCTCGCCCAACATCACGGTGTACGGCACGGGAGGAGGGGATGCGACCACCGGCGATGCCGGCACCGTGACCGCGACGCTCAACGGTTCTCCGTTCTTCAGCTACTCGGGCTCCTTCACCGCCGTCGTCTCGTTCCTCGAAGGGCGCGGCGTCCCGGTCACGCTGCGCGAGGGCCCCAACTACTTGGCGGTGTCCGGCAGCGTCGGCGGGTGCAGTGCATCGGACTACATGACGGTGTACTACGACACCACCGATCTGGTGCCGCGCAAGAACAAGGGCGACGGCACCGAACGCAACGGACCGCAATCGTGCACCGGCAACCCCATCAACTTCGCGATGGGCAACAAGGTGCAGGAAGAGGAGGACTTCCGCAGCGCCTCCGCGCACTTCCCGCTCCGGTTCGCGCGCATCTTCAACAGCGCCGATGGCTACTGGCGGTACACCTACGCCACGCGGCTGCGGATCAGCGCAACCGAAGTCGTGCTCCTGCACGCCAACGGCCGCGAGTCGCCCTTTGCGCGCAGCGGCTCGACCGTGACCCCCGATGCAGACGAACTCGGCACGCTCTCGCAGATGGGCACCGGCTGGCGCTATGTCGACCAGGACAACATCCAGTACGAGTTCAATGCCGCGGGGCGCCTGACCAAGCAGGCCCATCCCTACGGCTGGCAGCACATCCTGACCTACGGCACCAATGGCGCGGTGACCGTGGCGGACGGGTTCGGCAACAGCCTGGGCTACACCGAGGATGCCCACTTCCAGCCGCGCACGCTGACCACGCCCAACTTCAGCGTGGCCTACAACTACGACACCGCCAACCGGCTCGTGTCCACCGTCAAGACCGCCGGCGCGGACGTGACGACCCGCACCTATCACTACGAGAACCCGACCCACACACGCTTTCTCACGGGCGTGACCGACGAGTCCGGCGTGCGATTCGCCACCTACACCTACGACACGCTGGGCCGCGCCACGAGCACCACGCACGCCGGCAACGCAGGACTCACGCAGGTCGCCTACAACGCCAACGGCACCACCACCGTCACCGACCCGGTGGGCCGGGCCACGATCTACCACTACGTCATCGTCAACGGCGTCAAGCGCATCTCGCAGATCCAGGGCGAGCCGGCGCCCGGATGCCCAGCGAGCAACTCCTCGTTCACCTACGACACCCGGGGCCTGCTGGCCAGCCAGACCAGCGCCACCGGCAGCGTCACCAGCTTCACCTACAACACCCGAGGCCTGGAGGCCTCGCGCACGGAAGCACTCGGTACGCCCGAACAAAGAGCCATCGCCACGACCTGGGACGCCACGCTGCCCGTGCCCACGCTGGTCGCCCAAGCCGGCCGGGACACGGCGTATACCTACGACACCAACGGCCGGCTGCTCACGGAGACGATCGCCGACACCGGTGGCACCTCCGGCACGGCGCGCACGAGCCAGCGGACCTACACCCCTGAAGGGTTGGTCCACACGCACACCGAGCCGAACGGCGCCGTCACCACCTATGCGTATGACACCCGCGGCAATGTGCAGAGCGCGACCAATGCGCTGGGTCACGTCACCGCGTACACCTACGACACAGCCAACCGCCTCATGAGCCAGACCGACCCGAACGGGCTGGTCACCACGTTCACCTGGGATGCACGTGACCGTCTGCTCTCGCGCACCGTGGGCACAGGCCCTGGCCAGACGACGGCCTTCACCTACCACGCCACCGGCACGATCGCGACCACCTCGCTGCCGACCGGGCTGGTCACCACCTATACCTACGATGCCGCGCAACGCCTGACGGGCTGGGGCAACAACCGCGGCGAGAGCGGCTCCTACACGCTGGACCCGGCCGGCAACCGGCTGACGGAGCAGATCCTCAACAGCGCGGGCACGATCGCTTGGACGACCGCGCGCACGATCAACAAGCTGAACCGCGTTGCGACGCAGGTCGAGGGCGGCAGCCAGACCGAGAGCTTCAGCTACGACGCCAACGGCGATCGCATCGCCCAGACCAATGGACTGAACCAGAGCATCAGCTGGGGCCTGGACGCCCTGCGGCGGATCAAGACCATCACCGACGCAGCCAACGCCAGTGCCAGCCTTGGCTACAACGCACTGGATGCCGTGACCCAGGCCAGCGACTTCAACGCCGTGGTCACCAGCTACAGCCGCGATGCCCTCGGCAACGCCACGGCCGAGACCAGCGCCGACATCGGCCCTCGCGGCACGCTGTACGACAGCATCGGTCTGCCCAGCCAGATCACGGACGCGCTCGGCCAAGCCACCACCGTCACCCGGGACGCCCTGGGCCGGCCTATCGGCCTCGTGTTTGCCGATGGCAAGACCACCACGCTGCGCTACGACCTGAGTGCCGACAGCAAGGGCTACCTGTCGGAGATCCTCGATCGCAGCGGCACCACCGAGTACACGCGCGACATCCACGGCCGCGTCACGCTCAAGAAGCAGACCCTGGCCAACGGCAGCGTGCAGCAGATCGCCTACAGCTACAACGGCGCCACCGGCCAGCTCGCGAGCATCACCTACCCGTTGACCGGCGTGCTGAACCATGTCTACGACACGACCGGCCGTCTTGTGCAACTCGACTGGAACGGTGCGCCGCTCCTGGCTGCCGTCACCTGGAACGCCTTGGGCCAGCCCACCGGTTGGAACTGGGCCTTCACGAGCTCCACACCGAAGCTCGCGGCCAGCCGCAGCTACGACAGCGCCGCGCGGCTGACCCAGACCGAATTCAGCAGCTACACCTACGACGCGGCGGGGCGCATCGGCAGCCTCACGCAGAACCTGTTTGGCCCGGCCGACAGCGATCCCACCCAGAGCACGATCGCCGCGGCTGACATCACCTGGAGCATCGGCTACAGCGCCACCGGCCGCATCACCAGTTTCGCGACGACGGCCGACAGTGCCAGCTTCGGCTACGACGCCAACGGCAACCGCACCGCCAGCACCCGCCTCCTGGCGGGCCAGACGACCAATCGCAGCTACACCTTGCTGCCCGGCGCCAACCGCCTGGCGGGCTTCAGCCAGACCATCAACGGCAGCAGCGGCACCAGCGTGGCCTATGGCTACAACGCCAACGGCGATCTCGTGAGCGATGGACTCAGGAGTTACGGCTACGACGCCGAAGGCCGCCTGGCCACGGCCACCACCGGCGCCACCGACGTGAGCCCGACCACGCGCTACGCGCACAACGCGCTGGGCCAGCGGGTGTTCAAGACCGAGCCGCTGTACCCGCCAAGCCAAGGGGACGAAAACGATCCCGGCTTCTGGAGCAGCCTGGTGGCGTTCTTCACGAAGCTGTGGAGTCCGGCCACCGTCGAGGCGGAGCACCTGGGGTATGCCTATGTCTACGACGAGAACGGCACCCTGATCGCAGAGGTGGGCAGCGGCGGCGCGAACAGCGCCGGGCAAGCCCAGTACATCTATCTGCCGACGGCGAACGGGCCGGTGCCGGTTGCCGCGGTGATCGACGGCGCCACCTATGCGGTGCATAGCGATCACCTGAACACGCCGAGGAAGCTCAGCAATGCCGATGGCCAGGCGGTCTGGCAGTGGAGCTACAGCGCATTCGGGGAAGACAAGCCGACCATTGCGAAGAACAGGTTTGCGAACCTGGAGACAACGCCGAACCCGGGCACCACGAACATCTCGGAGGTGAAATTCAACCTGCGGTATCCGGGGCAGTATGCGGATGAAGAGAGTGGCTTGTTCTACAACTACTACCGGAGCTATGACGCGAAGACGGGGCGGTACAGCCAGCCGGATCCGATCGGACTGGATGGCGGGTGGAATCGGTTTGGCTATGTGGATGCGAATCCGCTGAGCTTCATCGATCCGGATGGCTTGCTGATCATGTCTACGCTCGGCGGCGTTCAGCGCGGTACGTCATTGAGCCAGGCGGCGATCCTGGGCGCGCCGGGCAATGCCGCATTGGCTTCGGGACTCTTGGGGGCGGGTGGCGGAGCGGCGGCTGTGGGTGGCGCCATGTGTTACTCGATGTTGCCGGCGCCGGGCAAGAGAGCGATTGGATTGTTGAGAGCGCTGGGCGATGATGCGATAGCGCCTCCCACGGCACCTCCACTGCCCATCCGCAATCCCCCTGGAATAATCCGGCCTGGCGAAGTTAAGCCACCGCCGCCACCGCCCGGCGTCTTTCCAAAGCCCTGAACGCATGCACGCAGACCGCACCGAGAAATTGGTTGCCGCCCAGAAGGCATACAAGGACGGTCTGCTTTATCTGGCCTTCGATCTCTATCGGCTACTTGCAGACGATGGACACGTTGAAAGTCAGGTGTTTGTTGCTTGGATGCTGAGTCAGGGGATCGGCTGTCAGAAAGACGGTAGCCAAGCCGCTGCTTATTACGAACGAGCCGCCGCTCATGGGCATCCACTGGGCTGCTTTTATTTTGGTCGCTGGCTGACGAGAGCTGGTGACCATGCGCGGGCGTACCGCTTTTACGCGATGGGCGCAGAGCGGCGGCATCTGCCTTCCATGTTTCGCGTTGGCTATTCGCTAGCACATGGCAAAGGTGTTCCAGTCGACGTGAATCGCTCCTACATCGTCTTGAAAGAGGCAGCGGTGCGCGGTCACGCATTCGCGTTGCGAGAACTAGGCCTCCAAGACCTGCGCGGCAAACGCGGCGTTGCTTGGCAGCTCATCGGGGTCGTGGAGATCATTGCCGCAGTCTGTTGGGGCTTCATGGTCTCGATGGTGAATGACGACTCCGAGTTTCTGATCTCCTAAACCACCACTGCCGCCAAAAAAGGGCGCAAGTCGCCTCACTTTCTTTCGCTTGGCACGTCCTAACGGGCGAGGACTTGTGCTGAAGCTTC
>NZ_RXFQ01000044.1 GCF_003951285.1 Variovorax beijingensis
ATCACGCCCTCGAAGTTCGCCTCCTCCACAAGGAGCTCGGTTCGCCTGACGTTGGGCGCACCCCGGAAGTTATCAGCACCGTCGTTCTCATAGAAGTCGGCGAGCGCCTGCAGCTGGCTTACCTGACGCTGGGGCCGCCCACGGACCCGCTGCGAAGGCGCCCTTCAGATACGCCCGCTTTAGACTGGTTGCAGTCAGTCGGCGTCATCCGGCAGCACATCAATCCGCCTCACCGTCGCAGCAAGGCGGACGGATCTGCGCCGCTCAATCGGCGCTCGCTCAGATTTCCGTCTGCTCCGAGATCTCCAGGGCGTCATCCACCTCGATGCCCAGGTATCTGACGGTCGACTCGAGCTTCGAGTGGCCGAGCAGCAACTGCACCGCACGGAGGTTTCTCGTCCGCCGGTAGATCAGCGTCGCCTTCGTCCGTCGCATCGAGTGTGTTCCGTAGTCGGCAGGATCCAGTCCGAGCTCTCTAACCCAACCACGTCCGCTTTCTGAGGCATTCGCGATAGCGGCTTCAAGGCTTGCAACCAATGCCTTTGCCTGCTCGACGTTCAACTCGATCTCTGTGTTAGCCACTACACAATCGTCGGTGATCGCTTTGTCAGGATGGCGCTCGCGACGATGTGAAAGAGACGATCGGCCCGTGGGGCAAATGAGGGTTGGCCGGCGAGCCAGCTGAGTGCCGACATGAGGGCGAACAGGTCCTCCCCATCCATATCGGCGCGCGCCGTTCCCTCGGCCTGAGCTCGCAGCAGCAGTCGCGCTCCCGCTGAGTGCAGCGCTGTGCTTGAAGCGTGAAGCGCGGAGTCCGGGTCCGCGTGGGCGCTCGCCATCAAGTCGCAAACGCCGCTATAGGTCTGCGTGAATCGCACTGCTTCGCGAAACCAGGACACGAGCGCTTCGTCAGGTGAGCTCGACGTTTCGAGCTCGGTCGCCTGCTGGGTCAGTGCGTCCGCATTCGTCCGCAGCAACGCATCGAACAAGGCTTCTCGCGTCGGGAAATGACGAAGCAGCGTGGCCAACCCGACCTCGGCTCGGCGGGCGATATCTCGCATCGACGCGTTGGCGCCGTGCTCGGTGACGACGTCGCGCGCGACTGCAAGTAGATGGCTGTAGTTCTTTTTGGCGTCGGCTCGCATGGAGGATCTTGACAAACGGATCAGTGATCCATATATTCGGATCAGTGGTTTGGATGTTGTCGATCTGATTTGGACCACTGATCCACATGATACCGCGCCTTCGCACCAACAGGGAACAGGCGCTTCAACTCCAACCAAGGAACCATGACATGACCAGACTGAATGGAAGGACCGCCGTGATCACCGGTGGCGCGACCGGCATCGGCCTCGCAACCGCCAAGCGCTTCATCGAGGAGGGCGCCTTCGTCTTCATCTTCGGCCGCCGGCAGGAAGCGCTCGACGCCGCTGTGGCCGAGCTTGGACCCAATGCCCGCGCGGTGAAGGGCTCCGTCTCCAATCCAGCCGACCTCGACCGGCTCTATGCCGCGGTAAAGGCCGAGCGCGGCACCCTCGACATCGTCTTCGCCAATGCCGGAGCGGGAGGCCCGCTGGCGCTCGGCAAGATCACAGCCGAGCACATCGACGAGGCCTTCGACACCAATGTGAAGGGAGCGATCTTCACCGTTCAGCAGGCGCTGCCGCTGATGGGCCGGGGCGCATCGATCATCCTGACCGGATCGAGCGCGGGCACCACGGGCGCCCCGGCATTCAGCGCCTACAGCGCGAGTAAGGCGGCGGTGCGCAACCTTGCGCGGACCTGGGCGGAGGACTTGAAGGGCACCGGCATCCGGGTCAACGTGCTGTCGCCCGGACCCACGGCGACCGACCTTGCGAAGGCAGCGCTGGGCGAAGAGGGCGTCAAGGCCTTCGGCGCGATGACGCCACTCCAGCGCATGGGCGATCCGGCGGAAATCGGAGCCGTGGCTGCCTTTCTCGCGTCGTCTGACAGCAGCTTCATGACCGCAAGCGAGGTCGCCGTCGACGGCGGCTTGGCACAACTCTGAACCGCCACGAAAGAAAGCCAAATGGAACAATCCCTCAAAGGAAAGACTGCTCTCGTTACCGGGGCATCGCGTGGCATTGGCCGCGCCATCGCCGAACGACTTGCAAGGGATGGTGCGACGGTCGCACTGACCTACAACGCCAGCAAATCTGGCGCAGACGAGGCGGTCGCGGCCATCGGGAAAGCTGGAGGCACTGCGTTCGCGATCCACGCGGACCTCGTTGACCCGACGACCGTCCCGACCTTGTTCGAGAGACTGGACGAGGAGTTCACCAAGCGGAACGGCAGCAAAGCTCTCGACATCCTGGTCAACAACGCTGGCAACTCCGGCTGGATTGGCTTCAAAGACGCGACGCCGGAAAGCTGGGACACGTTGATCGCGGTTTACGCCCGCGCGCCTTTCTTCATCGTTCAGGCCGCGCTGGATCGTTTTGCCGATGGTGGACGCATCATCAACATCTCTTCCGCTGCCGCCACCAAGCCTGTGACCACCGCGCCGGTTTACTCGATGGCCAAAGCGGCCATCAACAACCTGACCCATGCGCTCGCGTCCGAGCTGGGGCCGCGCGGAATTACCGTGAACGCGGTGGCGCCGGGCTTCACGCGAACGGAGGCGAACGCCGCCTTCCGGGAAAACGCCGAACTCGTCAAGGCGGTCGAGGCCGACATCGCGCTGGGACGTTTTGGCGAGCCTTCGGAGATCGCCGCCGTCGTAGCGTTCCTGGCTTCCGATGAAGGCCACTGGGTGACCGGCCAGACGATCGAGGCGAGCGGCGGCTACAAGCTCTGACCGCGTCTAAAACCAAAGGAAAATCATATGAACTACGCAATCATCGGCTTTGGCGAGATCGGCCAGACCCTCGCCAAGGCGTTTGCTCGCAAGGGCATCGCCGTATCCGTCGCAACGACGCGCAACCCGGAAAGCTTTGCATCGGCCGCGACCGCGATCGGACCTGGGATCACCCCCACAACACTTGCGGAAGCGGTCAGGGCGGACGTCGTCTTCCTGGCTGTCCGTTTCCAATCGCACCCGGATGTCGCGAAGGCGCTGCCGAGCTGGCAGGGCAAGATCATCGTCGATGTGACCAATGCCTACGGTGTGTCCGCCGAGGACCTGGGCGGAAGGCCCTCGGCCAAGGTCGTCGAGGAGGCCTTCGCGGGCGGCAGGCTGGTCAAGGGCTTCAACCATCTGGTCGCTGCCGTCCTGGACCAGGATCCGGCCGTACATGGCGGCAGGCGAGTCGTGTTCCTGACGAGCGACGACGACGATGCCGCAACGCAGATCGGGGCGCTCGCGGAAAATCTGGGCTTCGCACCGATCAAGCTTGGCGCGCTTTCAGAAGGTGGGTTGCTCGTGCAGGCGCACGACAAGAGCTGGGGCCGCCTGATCTTCAAGGATTTGGTCAAGTTCGACTCATGAACAGCACGACCGGGGGAATGGAGAAAATGCCATGAGCACCGAGAAGAACGTCCAGGCCGTGAAGGACTTTCACCGCGATAGGCCGCGGCGACAGGGAGGCTCTGCTGCCGCTGGTCGCCGAAGACATCGAGTGGATCATTCCGGGCGAGGATTGGCCGCTGGCCGGAACGCGCCACGGACACGCCGGGCTGGCGGATTTGCTTGAGACGGCATCCAAGTCGATAGAAACGTCCACGGAACCCCGGGAGTTCGTAGCGCAAGGAGACCGGGCTCTCGTCGTCGGCTTCGCGAGCGGAAAGATCAAAGCCATGAACAAGACGTCCGAGGACAACTGGATCTTCGCCATCACGGCCGGGACGGCAGATTGACCAATACATGAACACCACCCCTATCTCCCCCAGCGATGTTCCACTGATCGTGCAGGGTCTGCCGACGCTCTACGGGTCCAAGGGAAGCTGGGTGACAGCCTTGCCATTGCCCCATACCGCGCGTTTTCGCGGCGCAACCGCACGGGCGGCGTCGCCAGGCTATGCCAAGGCCGACCGGATCGCCGAAACAGGCGAGGTGACCGTTTACCTCGAGAACGACGACGGATCCGACGGGGCGCCCGATGGAGCGATGATCGAAGCAGCGCGTTGGCTGCTCGAGAACGATGCGGCCTTTTTCCGTGCAGTGCTGGACGCCATGCTGGCTGATCTGCCGTCTCTGCGCGCCATCGAGAACGCGACCGTCCTGGCCGACGATGCGTTCCGACTGCCCGAGCGCTGGGGCGAGGCCACGTTGCTGCCCCTGGTTCGGCTCAACAACATCAATCTATACCCCGTCCTCGGCGCGCCCTATATCGGTCTGGACTTCAGCTGCGCCTGGGAGGACGAGCATGGCTATGGGCTGATGTTGGCAGGCACCGAGGTCGTGGAAACGGGCGGTGCCGACGTGGGCGCGTTGGGCTGGATCGCCGCGCGGCATGCGGCAAAGCGGCAATCGCAGTGATGGAGCCGCCGTACAGCGGGGTGAGGCGCGGCATGGTCAGGGACGGCACCCGCGTACTGATGGGCCGGCTTTCTGCGTATTCGCCAGACCCTGAGGTGGTGTCGCGGCTTGCGAAGCTCTTCCGGCCCGCACTCGACTGGAAGGGCTTCAAGCGCGCTGTTTGGTCCTCCATCAGAAATATGCCGATTCATGATGCAAGCGCCCTCGCCACGCCCCAATGAGACCATGGATCGTCGGACCTTGCTTCCCGCTCTTGAATCGCCGCTCTCAGAATACGTGCCGGAAGTTGCCTCGGCTCGGGAGGTCGTGATGTCAGGCTTGGATTGGCCTACCCCATATTGGCCTGAGTTGGCCGTGGCTTGGCTCGAAGCGGGCGTGCCAATGGACGACGAGATTGCGAAGGTGCTCTCGAGGATTGCGGATACCAAGACCTTTCCGCAGAAACTCCGGCATCGCAGCGCGACGCTGGTGAGACAGTGGAATCAGCGCCAGTAAGTCACCAAACGCTTCATGCCCGGCCGTTCACGCCGGTGCAATGCGGCCATGAGCATCGGTGAGCGGGCGGGTTGATTGACCCGCAGAGTTCTCTTCCTAGACTCGTAGACCCCCTACGAAGGAGAGCTTGAATGACCTACTTCACCGGAATCGATGTGTCCCTGAGATCCGTCTCGATCTGCGTCGTTGACGACCGCGGCGAGGTCTGTCGGGAGGCCAAGGTCGACGCGCATGTCGATGTCATTGTCGACTGGCTGCACGCCTTCAGTCCCGAGTTGAAGTCCGTTGGCTTCGAAGCCGGGGCACTGAGCCAGTACCTCACCTACGGCCTGCAGGCCGCGGGCTTCGAGGTCATCTGCCTGGAAGCCCGGCAGGTCAAGAACACCCTGGACGCCATGCGCAACAAGACCGACCGCAACGACGCCCGCGGCATCGCGCAGATCCTGCGCACCGGCTGGTACAGCCGCGTGCACATCAAGAGCCTGCACAGTCACCGCGTGCGCGCGCTGCTCGCCAGCCGCAAGGCGATCCTGACGAAGTGCGTCGATCTCGAGAACGAGCTGCGCGGTCTCCTGCGCGTGTTCGGCATCCGCCTGGCCCCGCGCGTGGGCCACGGATCCTTCGACGCCCAGGTGCGCCAGACCTTCGCCGATGACGAGATGCTGTCCTGCGCGCTCGTGCCGCTGCTGGACGCGAGGACCGTACTCTACAAGACCTACCTGAAGCTGGACAACGCGGTCAAGGCGCTGACCAAGGCGGATCCGCTGTGCGTGCGGCTCATGTCCATCCCGGGTGTGGGGCCCGTGGCGGCACTCACCTTCAAGTCTGCGGTGGACGACCCGGCCCGCTTCAAGTCGTCGCGCAATGTCGCGGCCCACTTCGGCCTGACACCCGAACGCTACCAGTCCGGCGAGATGGACAATCCTGGTCACATCTCGCGAGCTGGCGATGCTGACGTGCGCTCCGCCCTCTACGTCGCGGCGCACTCGCTGCTCACGCGCAACGCCCAGTGGTCGTCGTTGAAAGCCTGGGGCATGCGGCTGGCCAAGACGAGAGGCCATCGACGTGCGGTGATTGCGGTGGCACGCAAGCTGGCCGTCATCCTGCACCGCATGTGGGTGGATGGCTCCGAGTTCCGATGGGGTTCACAGGAACCTATTGCCGTGAAGGCGTGAGCGGTGCCGGCTGGAGCGATGTGCCGATAGATCGAATCGAAAGGGATCAAGAATTGGGCGTTCAGGTGTAGGCGATGGTCCGGATGAAGCCGTAAATGTCTGCTGCGCTGTAAAGCGCGTCCACAAGCGCGGCTCTCCGCTCCGTCTGACCAGTGCGTGCAGCGCCGACCCTCGGGTCGGGACGACTGCGTAGAGAAGCGTGACCTGCACCGAGACGTTCTGTTCGACAAAGCCAAATACCGAGATACTCTGCGCTTGACAAACTGGCCCGATCAGAGAAGCAGACCTGGACGGCGCTTTCACACAGGGAGACGGGGTGATCCACAAATTCAGAGAAGCGATCGCAAGCAGCGGAGTACTCACCGATGTTGAGGTGCGCGATGACATTGTCGTGGGCCGGGCTCGAGTGTTGGCAGCGCAAGCTGACGTTTGGGTCAACGTCGATCCTGAACTCGAGGACGGAGAAGCACCGGACGCTACAGCTCTGCTGCGCGGCATCGACCAAATACTCGGCGTCTCGCCAACGCAGTGGGGCCTGATCATCGACCAGATCGTAGGCGAGGTCGAGGCGGCTGTCGGTGACGAGCCAGTGCAGGAAACCACCAGCCTGCGCTCCGACTTGGTCTTGAAGTCTGTCGTTGTGTTCGCCGGGACGACGCTTTTGCGCTTCGAAGCGCCGCGCCAGTTTCCCGACAGCTGGATCCATGCTCAGCTTGACGAGCAACTTGCTCTCGATGACCTTGCCGTCGACGCGCGAGAAGTGGATGCAGAAACGGTGTCGTTCAACACCGTTGACGATCTGCTAGACCACGTCAGCGAGGACAACACGCCGCGAGAGCCGTAGAAAGGAAACCTCTTCGACGAAGGTCCGATGGTCTCCGGTCCCATGCACCGAGCCATGGATGCCCAACAGGAGAAGCCGCTTAGCGGCTCGATGCGCAGCACGACAGCCCGGCCCGCATGCCGGCGATCGTTATGCATACTGCTCTTCTCAACGAAGCAGACCGCAGTAGCATCCCTCCTGCAGGCCGCTTGCGGCCAAGGGCCGCCGCTTCGGCAACTGGCCGTCGTCGACCGCGATCGAGATCGCATCGGAAACCGCGCGTTGGCGCGCGGCATGGTCGAGCGGCATCGCGAGCCAGGCTTTCAATTGCTTCAGCGCCTGTGCCGCCGTGATGCGGCCGGCACGTTGTTCGGCAATCAGCGCGTCGTGTTGCTGCGAGTCATGAGACACCACGCGGCGCTCGGCCGCGGCCGACGGGCGCGTGACGCCTGGATCGGCCGCCGCCGCCGAAGCGCCGAACGCCAGCACGCAAACTATGGGTGGTAGGCCCCCGCACCGCCTGCGAGGTAATGAGGCAACGAGTTGGGCTGCGCCGAATTGCGCGCGGCCACGACTCTGCCTCCATCGATCTTGTGGATTGGCACTCTGCTCCCTTGGATGGCACTTCTGCGTGGCTGATGGCCGGGGCAGAAGCGAACATTCCGGCACCAACATGCCTACCGAAAAGTTCGTAAAAACGGACTCTAGGGCGTTTTGTTAACAAAAGGCCCAGTTCAGTCAAAGATGTTGCCGGAGCGTGAACAGGTGCGCGAAACGGCGGCCATGAGCCGGTGTAGGACGCATCAAACGCCACCTGGCAGCCGGATGGTGGAATCAGCCGATCCTTGCGGCGAGCACAAGGAAGCAGGCTCTTGTCCCACAACTTGGGCTGGTGCGAGGCGATAACTTAAGTTCTCTCGCGCTCTGTGCGGGACCTGGGTGCACCACCGCACCGAGACTTGCACCCAGCTGCTTGCTGGGGGTTTTTTCGCTCACCTAGACACTCATGGCCCTTAAGAAGAACGACATGCTCGCTTGCATCCGGCAGAAATTTTCCGTACCCGCACGCCGCGGCGGCTTGGTCGAAATACGCGGCGTCAGCGGAATCATCACTGGCATGAGCGGGGACTGCGTCAGGGTCAAGCTTGTGGGAATGGAGCGGGGAGTTCCATTTCATCCTCACGAGATTACTTATTCATAAGTCATTGCCCGAGCGGGCTGTCCTACGCGCTGGCATGGGACCGCAGCGTAAGGCTTGTTTCCACATGCGACCCTGGGCCCGCGCCCGGGTCTTTGAATCAAGGCCTCGCGGCAGGTTGTGATGCCGGATTGAATGACCGCTTTTGAGAGAGCCGAAGGGCGGCATCGGGCCCGAAGCCGTCTTTCGGACGGCTCCAAAGCGGCCGTTGATCTGCGCAACAAGCTGGATTCAGCACCCGCGGTTCCGCGCAACAACATGAATTAAATCGCCCGGGCTTTTGCTGATGCCGAATCTAGGCCGATCTGCGAGAGAGTCCCCGCAAACACTTAGAAAGCCCCAGTGCAGCGGACGCTGACCATGACTGCTCCGGGCAAGGCTGTTCGCGAAACAAGTTCATCCCACCGGTTGTTCTGTTTAAGGGGCGTGACTGGCCCTAGTGGGTAGATTCGAACGTAGCTCGGGAGATGAGAAGTCAAGTAAGCACCCACGGTATGGCTTCGCACCCGCGCGGCACTCTCCTCCCGGTCCGAAGAGCCGACGGCAGCAAATCCGACGACATCCACCACCACGCTGCCCGCAGCAAGCTCCGAACAACGCCGTTGCTCCAAGAAGACAGAAATGGTCTCGACTGCTTTGGCGTTCTCGCCTTCAACGGGCCCAAGA
>NZ_RXFQ01000045.1 GCF_003951285.1 Variovorax beijingensis
AAGAGGTGACGGCAAAAAAAGTACTAAGTCTTTGGTCGCTGCTCGTGAATCTGCTCGAGCGCAAATGCTGAAGCCGAGGCTGGTGCTCAGCATAAGAAGCACTGTGAGTCGTCGTCGCATAACTTGCTCGGGGTCTAGTCATTTACCTTTGCGCAACCGACCTCGCTTGAAGCGCAGGAACATGCCACCAGCGAGAACGGCCAGCATGCCTGCCAAGACTAGTTGTCCAATGAACGCGGCGAGAGCTGCCCCTGAGATTAGGCCCAATCCAACGGCACAGTGGACGAGGTGCATTGCTGCATCGAACTTTGCTCCAGGATAGAACTTGGCCATTTGGGTTTGGTTGTGGGCGGTGGAACGTCTAATTGTGGCCTGGGGGACCTAATCTATGAGCTTGCCGTCCTGCCAGTACTCATACAAAGCACCGGGAGTGTTAACCCAAAAGATAAGCGTGGAGGGCGCCTCCAGTTCAATGAGGATCTCGGTATCTACAGCTCCTCCGATAGAAACGACCTCGCATTCCGAACCGGGCGGAAGGTGAAACTCATTTGCCCACGGCTCCACGATGATCGACAGACCAGTGGTGAACGAGTTTTTCAGCTTCACGGAACTTCTATTTGTCATTTCACCGCGCCTCCGACCGTCTGGTTCTGGCCGCTTGACGTCGGTTGCTCGTTGAGCGCCTTCAAGGGCCTCGATGTATGGCAGCACCTGCGGATGAGCCTGAACCCACTGCTCGCCCAAGTACGCCGCCACGGAGCCCGAGCCGATGACGCTCTCGATTGACCCGAATTTCGAAGCGGCCTGCAGCAGGCCGTGGGCCGCATGCATTGCCTCCTCGCTCGCGGCCGACTCCGGCTCCCCAGCTTCGACGTCCCACTCCTTTTGAATCGCGGCGATGAGCTTGCCGGCGGCGGCCTCGAGAGGTGTTCGTGAACGTGTCATAGGCGTAAATCTAACCTGCCGACGAAGGTCCGGTTGTGGCCGAACACGGCCGAGATGCTAGGCGACGCGGTGCGCCGACCTTCGCGCTAGGTAGCTGGCAGCTTATGACGAACCTCCGCTTCCTGGCGCCGTATTCTGCCGAAGACCCCGGTTCCCCCGCACGCCATCATTCAGGGCACAGCTCCCTCTGGCGCCGGATTGTCAAACTGGAGTACCGTGGCGCTCTGGCGACGCATCTGGTCGTCGCTCCGTAACGCGCAGGAGACACACATGACCACAAATTCACAGTCGGGCACCAACGTGCAGGAAATTGCGATGGGCATATTCCGCATCAATACGCCAGTACCGCTGCCCGACGGCAGCCTGTTCAGCTTCAACCAATACCTTGTGGTCGACGACGAGCCGCTGTTGTTCCACTCCGGGCCGCGCCAGCTTTTCCCGCTAGTGAGCGAAGCCATCGCGAGTGTGATGCCGGTCGAGCGCCTCCGCTACATCGGGTTGTCCCATGTCGAGGCGGACGAGTGCGGCGCATTGAACTTGTTTCTCGCAGCAGCGCCCCAAGCAGTGCCGTTGTGCGGCAGCATTGCAGCCATGGTCTCGATGAGTGACCTGGCGGACCGTCCACCGCGCGCGCTGGCCGACGGCGAGGAGCTCCCGCTTGGCAACCACACGATGCGCTGGTTCGACACGCCCCATCTTCCGCATGGCTGGGAATGCGGGCTGATGATGGACACGCGCACGCACACACTCTTCTGCGGCGACCTCTTCACGCAGCCGGGCAACAGCGAGAAGGCGCTCACCGATGCCGACATCCTGGGCCCCAGCGAGACGTTCCGAAACCAGATGGACTACTACGCGCATGCACCGCAAACGGCCGCATTGCTGGCCGGGCTTGCGCAGCAGGAACCCCGCACGCTCGCCTGCATGCACGGCAGCGCATGGCAGGGCAACGGCGCGTCACTGTTGCGCCAGCTTTCAGTCGCGTTGTCCGCGCAGCGTTGAGTAAGGTGCACGGCCGCAGCGAAGGCCCAGTCTTGGCCGACCTCTGCCTTTGGCGGCCAAGGGCTTGATTTTGATTCAGGAGCCAAACCGCGAGAATCAGACAACATTACAGGAGAGCTCTTCTTGACAACCGTCGCCATCACCTCCGCAATCAACGTCAGCAACAGCGATGGCTTTGTCCTGTTTGGCGGCGTGAACGTACTCGAGTCGAAGGACATGGCCCTGCGCGCTGCGCAGGAGTACGTCCGCGTCACGCGCAAGCTTGGCATCCCATACGTCTTCAAGGCAAGTTTCGACAAGGCGAATCGCTCGTCTATCCATTCGTTCCGGGGGCCCGGATTGGAAGAGGGCCTGAAAATCTTCGAGGCCGTCAAGGCAGAGTTCGGCGTTCCCGTCCTCACCGACGTGCACGAGCCATGGCAGGCGAATCCCGTCGCCGAAGTCGTGGACGTTTTACAGCTACCTGCGTTTCTCGCCCGTCAGACTGACTTGGTCGTCGCGCTTGCCAGGACGGGCAAGGTCATCAATGTCAAGAAGCCCCAGTTCCTGAGCCCGTCGCAAGTGCTCAACATCGTCGAAAAAATCAGGGAGGCGGGGAACTCCCCCGTCATTCTGTGCGACCGAGGAACCTGTTTCGGCTATGACAACCTGGTGGTGGACATGCTTGGCTTCGGTACCATGAAGAAGGTCACGGGGAACCTGCCCGTCATCTTCGACGTTACCCATGCCCTCCAGCAACGCGATGCGAACGCTGCAGTCTCTGGCGGGCGACGCGAGCAAGTGGTTGAACTGGCGCGTGCCGGCCTGGCCGTAGGCTTGGCAGGCCTCTTTCTTGAAGCTCATCCTGACCCTACGCAGGCTAAATGCGACGGACCCAGCGCTCTGCCGCTGGACCAGTTGGAGCCTTTCCTCGCGCAGTTGAAGGCGTTGGACGACTTGGTGAAGTCGTTCGCGCCTCTGCATATCCGCGCCTGAACGTGACGTCGCGACCCGACGCACCTGCATGGGTAAGCTCAGGACAGGTTGAAAATCCGCGGGATTTTCATGCGCTTTTGTGGAACTGGAGGGCGACGTCGAAGGGCGGTTTTTGGCCGACTGTAGCCGTTCGTACTGCCGTCGCGGAGACGTCTCATAGCGGTCGGCGGACGCTCGACCTCAGCGACTGAATCTACCCGTGCGCCCAGTAGTCTCACGCCCGGCATCGGGCACATCGGCCGCAACGAGGCGTAGATCGAACTCACTAAAGGTCTTCGCCCACATCAATGCGGTTTCCGTCGGGATCAGCGAAAACGAAGCATCTCAGCCCGAAATTCGAGTCACGGAGGGCCTTGATGATCTTGACCTTGTTGCCTTCCAAGTGTCGGTACAAAGCAGCCGCATCTTGGACCATTAGGTGCGCCACGTTCTGACCCGTTGCCTTGTGCCCCTTGAACAGCGACAGGTGAAGCTCGCAAGCGTCCTTCTCAAGGATGACGAAGCCGACGGGCCTCCCATTCTCGAAGACCTTTGAGAAGCCGAGTACGCCGTGTAGAAGTCAACGGCCCGTTCAATATTAGAGACCGACACCGTCGGTGCCATTCGGCCAAAGCAAACAGCGTGAGGCTGCCGCTGGAAAGCAGATTGCATGTTGCGCTCCAACTCGACGAAACAGAGGTCAAGTTCGAGGCGGTGCTCGCTGCTTGGCTTGTGTTCAGAAGGCGGAGCGGTGTCCGCAAGACCAAGAGGAATTCTAGCTGTCGGCGTCACGTGAGGTCGGACTCTTGAATGACCGGTCTTGGCGAATGTAGTCGGTGTGACGGCAGTAGTCTCAGGCCCGTTGTGGACATCGCCGCTGCCCCGAAGCAGTCATTTGATAGGAGCGGACCGCGCGGCATGTTCTTGCCCAACACGGCCGGAGACAGCTTTTTCAGGTGCTTCATGCTCTTTGGCGACATCACGCCTGACCTACCCCGTCGGTCTTTTCCGCATGGGCGATGAATGCAGCAGCCGCAAGTGACAACAATGAAGTTGTCAGCATTGCGCCGAGTACTGCAGCGCGTGCGTTCGACGCATCAACCACCAGTCCCGAGGCAAAGGCAATGATGCCTGCACCGATCACCGTCAAAGCCGCCGCCAATCCCGACGCAGTCCCCGCAAGACCTGGATGAATTGAAAGAACTCGCGCATTCGCCGCGGGCATGGTCAATCCATTGCCCAGGCCGACGCTCACGCACGGGCCGAAGAATGCAAGCGGGTGTGTCACCCCGGCGAATACCAAACCGAGGCCAATCAGAAGGCCCGAGCACGTGAGGATACGGCCTGCAAAAATGAGCTCGGTGGATGACCGGCGGGAACTGGCGTGCCCGACAACGTAGCTTCCAATGATGAAGCCGGCAGGGACCATTCCCATGTAAAAGCCAAGCGCCGTGCCAGACGTGTCGCCGCGTTGCGCTGCAACCAATGGTGCTCCCCCGAGGAAGACATACAGTGTTCCCAACGCGAGGGCCATGCAAAGAGCATATGCGCAAAATCGCGTCGAGCGCAGTAGTTCGCCATACCCCCTGAACTGCAACACGACGGATCTCGATGGGTGACGGTTCGTCTCTGGCAGATGAAACGCCACCAGATACAGGCCGGCGATACCGAGGAGTGCGAACGCGATGAAGTTTGCGCGCCAGCCGAAGCGCGAATCGAGCACTCCACCAAGGACCGGCCCAATCATCGGAGCCACGGCCCAAGCAGAAGAAACATAGCCGATCCGGCTGGCCACTGCACGCTCGTCTGAGGTGTCGCGAATGGAAGCCAGGGAGACCGCATATCCCGCGATCACCGCGCCCTGGAGTAAACGACACAACAGGAACATGCGAATGTCGACCGCCAAGCTGCAGCCGATGGAGGCCGCCGTAAACATAGCCATTGCAACCAACGCTACAGGCTTCCGTCCAAACCTGTCCGAGAGGGCGCCCGCAATCAGATGTGTGAGCGCGGTGGCCACGGCGTACCCGGCGATGGCGACGTTGACCACAGCAAAATCCACGTCGAAGTCCCTGGCGATGCTCGGCAGTGAAGGCGCGAACATGTTGACCGGCAGGACCGCAAGTGCAGAAAGAGCAATCAAGACCGAAAGAGGTGGTGCTTCCTGGGCTTGCGAGTACATTGCTGTTGAACTCCTTGACTCGTGGCTCTCGATGTCCCTAGAGAGCCCTGGATGACCTGATCACGGAAGACGGGTGCGGTTGCACGGCCTCAATATGCTCGTGTTGGGTCAACAGGAGTCAACGTGTCGCCAGTCCTCGTGAAGCCTGGAGACGTGATGAGCAGGTGGAGCGCTGCTCAGTGAGCTGGTGAGCTCGAATGCGTGAATTGTGCCTGACTGGCGAACGGCCGCTCGAGGGCCGTTTGCGGCATCAGGGAGCGAATCCGTTGGCGCTCCAGAAGGCTTGCAGAGTCAGCGCCTCCACAAACCACCACTGGCCAAGGAGAAGGCCTATTGCTACTACCGTGGTGGGCACGGCCTTCAGCGTCGTTTGTCTAAGCAGCCGCGCCGCAAGCACTACGCCGAGCATCATAGGGACCGCAAGAATGGTTTCGAGGCAGCGCCGGGCCTTGGAGCCATCCGACTCGATCAGTCGGGTGCGTAGAGCCGACTCGTCGCGCTGACGCTCAGGGCCCTTGTCTCATGTTCGCATTCCTCGCCTCGATCGTCATCCGGCGCATTGGTGCGAGGAGCAGCTTGGCTGCAATGCCAGCGCCGATCGACACGACGGCAGCCACCAGGAATACGCGGTCCCAGTTGCCGCCCGCGGCGAGTACCGAGCCCAGCGGCACGAACAGCGACGCAGTGCCCTTGGCCGTGTACATGGTGCCGGCGTTGCTGGCAGCATTCTTGCCGCCGAAGGTGTCGGCCACCAGTGCCGGAAAGATCGAATAGATCTCGCCCCAGAACAGGAACACGAGCGCCGCAAAGGTCATGAAGGCCGCAGGTTCATGGCCGTACAGCTTCAAGCCGAGCAGCGCCAGCCCTTCGCCGACGAAAACCAGCAGCATCGTGTTCTCGCGGCCGATCCTGTCCGAGACGAAGCCGCACAGCGGCCGGGTGAAGCCGTTCGCCAGGTTGTCGATGGCAAGCGTCATGGTCAGCAGCGGCATCGACATGCCGAGAAAGTGCATCGGCAACTTGTCGATGTGAAAGTCCTTCGCGATCGGGCCGATCTCTGCCGTCGCCATGAGTCCGCCGGCGGCCACCAGCACGAACAGCAGATAGGTGAGCCAGAAGACCGGCGTCTTCATCATCTGCGCGGGCGTGTAGTCGACCTTGGTCATGACCAGGCGGGTTTGCGCGGCCACGCCCCTGGGCGCGAAGGGCTTCGCCATGAACATCGCGAGCACGAAGATGCAGCCTCCCTGGAGGATGCCGAAGTACACGAAGGTGTGTTCGTAGCCCGTGCTCTGGATCATGTTCGCAATCGGGATCACGGTGAGCGCCGCGCCGGCGCCGAACCCGGCTGCCGTGAGGCCCGCGGCCAAGCCGCGCTTGTCAGGAAACCACTTCAGCGCGTTGCCGACGCAGGTGCCGTAGACGCAACCGGCGCCAACGCCGGAGATCACGGCGGCCGTATAGAGCATGGTCAGCCCGTCGGCATAGGCATTGAGAATCCAGCCCACTGCGGCGAGCACGGCGCCGGCGGCGACCACCGGGCGGGGGCCGAAGCGATCGACAAGCCAGCCTTCGACGGGCACCAGCCAGGTTTCCACCACGACAAAGATCGAAAAAGCAATCTGGATCGCACCCAGCCCCCAATGATGCTTGGCTTCCATCGGGGCGACGAACAGGGTCCAGCCGTACTGGACGTTGGCGATCATCGCCATGCAGACGATGCCCAGCGCGAGCTGCACCCAGCGCAACGATTTGCTCGGGGCGGTAACGGTAGTGGTGGGGCTAGTAGTGGCCGTGGCGGCCGCGTGGGAAGGGGTGGCGACGGCTGCGCGCGAAGGCGTGCCATCCCTGGGCTGAGGGATCATGAGAAGAACCTTTCCTTTGTCTCTTTTGTGGAGTCTGTAGTTGTGGAAAGCCATCGAATCGCCGCACTCGCGTGCGATCGATCCGAAGGGGGCACTGTCCGGGCGATCGCAAGAAAAACTCTTGACCTGCGTCAAGATTGCTGCCGCCTGTCACAAAACGATGCGCCCGGACGTCTAAGAGGTGTTTCCCCCAACCTTCAAGCTACAAGGAGCTCAAAATGTCCTCGGCCCGACTCGACTACCACGCCCTCGCGCCCGCCGCAGCGCGCGCCGGCGCCCAGTTTTCCCACGCCGCAGGCAGCACGCTGGACAAGCGCCTGCGTGAATTGGTGAACTTGCGCATCAGCCAGATCAATGGCTGTGCTTTCTGCATCGACATGCACTGGGCCGATCTGCTCAAGCAGGGCATGGACCCGCGCCATGTCAACGCGGTGGCCGGCTGGCGCGAGGCGGAGCGCTTCTTCAGCGAAGCCGAGCGCGCCGCCTTCAACTGGGCGGAGGCCGTCAACGCGGTGCCGCAGCGCACGCCCAGCGACGCGGAGTTCGAGGCCGTGAGGCGGCACTTCAGTGATGCGCAGATCGCGGACCTCACGTTCGCGGTCTGCGCGATCCGCTCGTGGAACATGCTCAACGCCAGCTTCCACACGCAGGTGCCTGAAACGCCGTACTCGGTCGGCTGAATTCGCCCGGCCGGCCGCCGAGATCAAACAGCATCAGGGTCTCTGCCGCGAATTCGACCATTTCGGAGTTGATGACGAAGGTCGGCTTATGGCCGGTTACCGAAGCTTTTTAGTTCGGACTGATGATGATCTGGCCGTCGGAGCCATCGAACTTCCATGCCTCGGGGCCCGCGCCAGCGCCAGAGCGGGCTCGCAGCGCCGACCCGCTGCCGAATACCACTGTCAACCCGCCGGCATCGTCCATGGCAACCGAGGACGCCCGCTCGCCGATAAGCTCAACCAGCGCATCACAGAAGCCTGGCTGGCCGCGCGACAGGATGCGCTGGTCGGTTGCAACTTCCACGACTTCGAAGAAGCTGAAGCGCTCTTCTTGGAACAGCAGCTGAAAGTAATCTTCTACGCAGACCACCTGCGACACCGGGTCCTTCGGCACAGGCACCATCACGACTTCCTTTTCTGCGTGGCTTCTAGTTGCCCGAATTCTGACCCATGTTCGTAGTTCCGCTTTTGGCCGACTGTAGCCGGTCGTGCCGCCGTCGTGAACGGCCCCGAAGCGGCAGTTCGTTCAGCCGTTCAGACGCTTTACCTGCGCCGGAAACCTCAACGGAGAGGCCGCTTCGAAGTTGTAGGTGGCTTGTCCGTTGGACGCTTCTCGGAAGTTCACGGTCATCTTCTTGGCTTGCCGGGCACTGGCAATGAACGTCTTCGGGTCTTCAAAAACAATCCTTGTTGATCCCCAGTCCTTTGGTGAAGCACCTTGGAAGGTGAGTGGCGGCCTTCCATCGAAGGAAATCGATACCGTGCAGTCACCGGGTGTGCAAATCAGCCGGCGACCTTGCTCAACGCTCAAACTCACTTCCTCGCTACCGTCAGCATTCCTCCGCACCGTTAGATAGCCAACGTTGTACTCCTTGTTCTGTGCAGGGAGCGGCAATACGTTCCTACTTATGAGCGAAGCCTCTGGCCGGTACTCACCCGAGCGAATATGTGGGACTTCGAAATAGGACCACTTGTCTTGATCGGCATACGTACTGCC
>NZ_RXFQ01000046.1 GCF_003951285.1 Variovorax beijingensis
CTCGCCCCACCATGAAAATCCTCGTCCTCCACGGCCCCAACCTCAACCTGTTCGGCCGCCGCGAACCCCACATCTACGGCAAGACGACTCTGGCCGAGATCAATGCACAGCTGCAGGCGCTCGCACAAGAGCTCGGCGCGACGCTGGAAACAATCCAGTCGAACCACGAGGGCGAGCTGATCGACTTCCTGCACGCCCACATCGACGATGCACAGGGTGCGCTGGTCAACCCCGCCGGTCTCACGCAGCACGGCGTGCCGCTGCACGACGCGATCAAGGCCATGCCGTTCCCCACCATCGAGGTTCACATGTCCAACATCGCGGCGCGCGAGACATGGCGCGCGCATTCGATCATTTCTCCGGCAGTCAAGGGCACCATCCAGGGGCTCGGCCCCCAGTCCTACCTGGCCGCGCTGCGCGCGCTGGTGGAGATTCAGAAGCAAGCGGCCACCGCCTGAAGCGAGCAGACCCCATGAATCGTTGGATCGATCGATGCTGCACCGGCATCGAGGCATCGATCGCGGCCGCGCTTGCGGTCATGGTCGTTCTCGTCTTCGGCAACGTGGTGCTGAGATACGGCTTCAACTCCGGCATCACGGTGTCGGAGGAGGTCTCGCGCTGGCTGTTCATCTGGATGACCTTCCTGGGCGCGGTGGTCGCGCTGAAGCAGCACGCGCACCTTGGCGTCGACATGGTGGTGCAGAAGCTGCCGCCCGCCGGCAAGAAGATCTGCCTCGCCGTGGGTCACGTGGTGATGCTCCACATCGTCTGGCTGCTGTTCCAGGGCAGCGTCGCGCAGGCGCGCATCAACTGGGACGTGACGGCACCGGTCACCGGCGCGTCGATGGCCATCGTCTACGCTTCGGGCGTGGTGTTCTCGGTGCTGGCCGGGTTCATCCTCGCGCTCGACCTGCTGCGCCTGCTCACGGGGCGCATCGCCGAAAGCGAGCTGGTGATGGTCCAGGAATCGGAAGAAGCGGTTCAGCTGCAGCAGATCCTGGGCTCGCAAGGCGATGGCCCGGGGGAGCGCAAATGACCATCCTCGTCTTCGTCGGTTCCCTGCTGCTCGCCATGGCGATGGGCATTCCCATCGCGTTCTCGCTGCTCGCCAGCGGCGTGGCGCTGATGTGGCACCTCGACCTGTTCGATGCGCAGATCCTTGCGCAGAACGTGATCGGCGGCGCCGACAGCTTTCCGCTGCTGGCCGTTCCGTTCTTCATGCTGGCCGGCGAGATCATGAACGTCGGCGGCCTGTCCAGGCGCATCGTGGACTTCGCTCTCGCACTGGTGGGCCATGTGAAGGGCGGACTCGGCTACGTGACCATCATGGCCGGCTGCCTGCTTTCCGCGCTCTCGGGTTCGGCCGTGGCCGACGCCGCCGCGCTGACCGCGCTCCTGCTGCCGATGATGGTCAAGGCCGGCCATGACAAGCCACGCGCCGCCGGCCTGATCGCGGCCACCGGCGTGATAGGGCCTGTGATCCCGCCGAGCATCGGGCTCGTGATCTTCGGCGTGGCGGCCAACGTGTCGATCTCCAAGCTGTTCCTCGCGGCGATCGTGCCAGGCCTTCTCATTGGCGGCGCGCTCTGGCTCACCTGGGCCTGGCTGGTGCGCCGCGAGAAGATCGTGCCGCCGCCGCGCAAGTCGTCGGCCGAGATCTTCACCACGTTTCGCAAGGCGCTGTGGGCACTGATGCTGCCGCTGATCATCCTGGTGGGCCTGCGCATGGGCGTCTTCACGCCGACCGAGGCCGCGGTGGTGGCCGCCGTGTATGCGCTCTTCGTGTCCACGGTCATCTACCGCGAGATCACCTGGCGCGACCTCTACGGCATCTTCGTGAGCGCCGCCAAGACGAGTGCCATCGTGATGTTCCTGATCGCCGCGGCCATGGTGAGCGCATGGCTCATCACGGTGGCCGACCTGCCATCGAAGATCGTGGGCCTGTTGCAGCCGTTCATGGGCAACCAGATCCTGCTCATGCTCGCGATCATGGTCGTGGTGATGGTCGTCGGCACCGCGATGGACATGACGCCGACCATCCTGATTCTCACGCCGGTGCTCATGCCCGTGGTGAAGGCAGCGGGCATCGACCCGGTGTACTTCGGCGTGCTCTTCATCATCAACAACTCGATCGGGCTGGTCACGCCGCCGGTGGGCACGGTGCTGAACGTGGTGGCCGGCGTCGGGAAGATATCGATGGACGATGTCACGCGCGGCGTGGTGCCTTTCATGATTGCCGAGTTCGCCATCCTTCTGGTGATGGTGGTGTTTCCGCAGCTGGTGATTGCGCCGGCCGGATGGCTGGGCGGCTGAGATGCCGCCCTATCGCTGCGCCTTCGCCTTGCGGCGCCCAGCCTTGCTGGCAGCGCTTGCGCTCGCGTTCCTCGTGCAGCTTCCCACGGCCGCGCAGGATCCCGAGCGCGAGGTGCTGGCCGAACAACTGACGCCGCTGGCCTTCGTCTCCCCCACCGGACTGACCCCGCTGGGCGGGCGGATGCTCTTCACGGCCTTTCACGTGGCGTCCGGCCAGGAGCTGTGGGTCACCGATGGCAGCGCCGCCGGCACGGCCATGCTGAAGGACATCCGCCCCGGCTTCCGTGGTTCCTTTCCCGCGTGGCCGACGCCATTCCGGGGCCATGTCTACGTCACCGCCACCGACGGTGCGAGCGGCCTCGAACTCTGGCGCACCGACGGCACGGCCGCGGGAACCTCGCGGGTGATCGACCTGCGCCCGGGCGAGGAAGGCGCCATGCCCAGCGAGCTCATCGTGTTCCGCGATGCGCTGTACTTCGTGGCCGACGACGGCCGCAGCGGGTTCCAGCTCTGGAAGACCACGGGCACCGCGAAGAGCACGATGCGCGTGTCGTCGATCAACACCGGGCCTCGCGCAGTCGCGCGCCAGCTCACCGTCGCCGGCAAGCGCCTCTTCTTCACCGCGACCACCCGCGAGCATGGCCACGAACTCTGGGTGAGCGAGGGCACGCCAGAGAGCACGCGACTGGTGAAGGACATTCGTCCGGGCGCCGAGGACGCAGACCTCCATGCGCTGACGGCCGTGGGTGACGACATCTACTTCACCGCCAACGACGGCGAGCATGGCATCGAGCTGTGGAAGAGCAATGGCACCGAAGGCGGCACACGCATGGTGAAGGACCTGCGGCCGGGAACCGTCTCCTCGCGGCCGACCCACCTGGCTGCGCTCGGCCGCAGCTTGTACTTTGCCGCGGACGATGGCGTGCACGGCACCGAGCTCTGGAGAACCGACGGCACCGCGGCCGGCACGGCGCTGGTGAAGGACATTCGCCCGGGACGGGGCGGATCCATCTCGAGCCCTTTCGCGGCGATGGGCAACCGGCTGTATTTCGCGGCGACCGACGGGGCGTCCGGTGCGGAACTGTGGCGCAGCGATGGCACCGCCAAGGGCACCACGCTGGTCAAGGACATCGCGCCAGGGCCCGAGAGCGGCTCCCCCGCACGCTTCGCGGTGATCGGTTCGCGCTTGTGGTTCTCCGCGAACGGTGGCGGCGCCAGCGGTGTGGAGCCGTGGACCACGGACGGCTCGCCGGCCGGCACGCGCGCCGTCGCCGATGTTGCGGCCGGTGCGCGCAATGCGATGCCCCTGGGCTTTCGCGCGCTCGCAGACGCGGTGCTCTTTGTGGCCGACGACGGCCGCGGCAACGAGCGGCTGTGGGCGCGTCGCCGCGATGGGCGGGTGACGCTGATCGGCGATCCGCTCGTCGCCCGCCTGCGTTGAGCCAGGTGCCCGGCACCGGGTGCGGACAAGAAAAAGCACCGGCCAGAGCCGGTGCCGTCGTTGCCGGCGCTTGGCCGTTGAGGAACACGATCAATACACGACGATCTTTCCGGTGGGCCGGGGGCTGTGGCAATCGTTGTAGAAGTATTCGCCCGGCTTGTCGAAGGTGTGGTTCGCGGACTGCCCCGGCGCCAGCCTGAAAGCGAAGCGGCCCTCGAAGAACTGGGTGGCGCAGTGCGTGTGGGCATTGGTGCCCGGGTTCGTGAAGGTCACCGTGGTGTTCGCAGGCACGCGCATCCAGGTCGGCGTCATGGCATTGACCGCGGTCGATTCGGTTGCGCCCGGCTCGTTCGCGGCGGTCTGCACGCGCGCCAGGAACACGGTGTTGGGCGTCGGCAGCGCCGATCCCTCCACCGCGGCGCCGGACACCGGGCGACGCACGATGGGCGGTTGAGGCGTCGGCGGTGGCTGCACCGTGCCTCCAACCTTGAAGGCCCACAGGCGATCGCCGCGCGGCGCCGAATCTCCGTAGGGGATGCCCGTGCCGCCCGAGTACACCGCAACATACTGCTCGCCGTCGATCTCGTACGTCACGGGGCTGGCGCTGATCGCCGCGCCCGTCTGGAAGCGCCACAGCTCGCTGCCGTCGTTGGCATCCAGGGCCAGCAGGTTGCCGTCGGGCTGGCCGATGAAGAGCAGGTCGGACGCCGTGGTCAGGATGCCGTTGCCGTGCGCCAGCGAATACGGCATCTGCTTCTTCCACTTCACCAGGTTGGTGCCGGGATCGACGGCCACGACCGCACCGGTCATGTAGGTGCCCGGGGGGCGCAGGCCGTTGCTGGACTCGGTCAGCGAGTGGGCTGCCGCCACATAGCCCATGCCGGTATAGACCAGGCCGGTGCGCTGGCTGAAGGCCTGGTGGTTCCAGTTTGCGCCGCCGCCGTGGCCCGGGATGGAGAGGATCGGCACATCCCAGTGCGCGTCGTAGAGGCAGCCCTTCGTGTAGTTCGGCACCGCGCGGTTGGGATCTCCGGGGATCGCCGTGCCCAGCGGCTGATCGACGATGCAGGTCTCCGTCCATGCGCCCTGGCGCGGCAGGGGCTGCGTGGGCCAGCTTGCCTGGCGGGCGTCCTGCTTCACGGGCACCTCGTCGATGCCGAGCGGCGCACTGCCATCCTTGCGATCCAGGATGTAGTACATGCCCGTCTTGCTGCCGTAGATCACGACCTTGCGCTCGCGCCCGTCGATCTTCACGTCCGCGAGCACGGGCGACATCACGTTGTCCATGTCCCAGATGTCGTGGTGGACCGACTGGAAGTGCCATTTGTATTCGCCGGTCTTGAGGTCCAGCGCAACGATCGAATTGGCGAACAGGTTCAGGCCCGGCCGGGTGGACCCGTTCTGGGACGAGCCGCCGCGCACGTTGCCGAAGGTCCAGTACACCATGCCCAGCTCCGGGTCCACTGCGGGGTGGATCCAGGGCGTTGCGCCGGCGCGGTCTGACTCGGCAGCACCGCCCCAGGTGTCGTAGCCGATCTCGCCGGGACGCGGCACGCCCCAGAACGAGGTCAGCACCTTCCCGGTGGTTGCGTCCGCCGAGAACGCGGCGCCGCGGTTGCCGTCGTTGGTGCCCAGGTACACGCGCTTGTCGTGATAGACCAGCGCCACCTTCTGCAAGGCGCCCTGGTAGTCGGGGTCGGTGTTGCTGGTCGGATACTGCTTGATCCAGGCGATGGAGCCCGTGTCCGTCCTGAGCGCCACCAGCCGGTTGCCGGTGGCGACGGTGAACACCAGGCCCAGGTCCTTGGCGACGGCCACGCCGCGGCGCGTGATCGAGCCGTAAGGGGTGGTCCACTTCCACTTCGTCAGGCCGGTCTTGCCGTCCACCGCAATCACGTTGCCAAGCGCAGATTCGATATAGATGACACCGTCGACGACGACTGTCGTGCTCTGGTTGGTGCCGGTGGTCATGCCGCCTTCGATCTGGTTGACCCAGGCACCGCCCAACTGGCCTACGAGGCCCTTGTTGATCTTGTGAAGGCTGGAGTAGTTCTGGTTGCCCAGGTTGCCCCCCACCTTGGGGAAGTCCTTGTCGCCCGCAGTGCAGCAGCTCGACAGATCGGATGCGGGCGGCTCGGGCGCCGCGGCCGGCGGTGCGGATGGAGGCGGGGGTGCATTGGGTGCCGGGGCCGGCACCGACGGAAATACGGGCGCGCTGCCGCCCGATCCGCCGCATGCGCTGATCAACAGCGGCGATGTGAGCACGCCGCAGGAAAGCAGCAGCGTGACCAACGATTTTTGTTTCATGGGTATCTCCACTCGGTGAACGTGTGAACGGATGAACTCGGGGTGACCAGTGCCGCGTTTTCTTCGCCGCGCCGATCGCTGCCGGAGATCGCTATTCGGTGCAGAACGGCGTCAGCCCCATCGCCGACTTGACGCCCTGGACGACCAGCTTCTGGAATTCGATGGCACCGACCCCCGACAGGTCGGCAGCGAACGAGTGCGCGTTGTGCCCGAGCGTCGTGAGCCAGGCGCGGCCGCCGTCGTAGTACTGGCACCAGGCGACTGGATGGAAATCCGCGTGGCCAGGGTGCGGGGCCGAGGTCAGGGGCTTCAGCGTGGAGGTGTCGACCTTGGCCAGGAACTTCACCTTCGTGGGAAAGGGCGCGAGGTTGTACCACTCGTCCTGGAAGCTGAAGCGCTTGGGCACGTCCTTCGTCGAGGGGTCGTCCGAGACGATTTCGACGTCGCCGGCCCGGTTCGGCCCATGGTTGTAGAAGTTGGCGTTGCCGAGCAGGCCCTCGTAGTAGGGCCAGTTGTATTCGGCCCCGAATGCGTTGTGCAGCCCGACGAAGCCGCCGCCGCGGCGCATGTAGTTGCGCAGCGCCGTCCGTGCAGCATCCTGGCTCGTGCTGACAGCGCCGTTCCACAAGGTGTCGCGGTTCGAGCTGGCAAAGATGACGGCCTTGTAGTTGTTGATGCGGCTGCCCAGGACCGCGACGTCTTCGGTCCAGTCGACGGTGATGCCTTCGGCCGTCAGCATGCGCACCAGCCCGGCCTGCATGATGTTGTCCGGATTCATCACCGGGTTCAGGCCGCTTCCCATGGGCGTGCCCAGGTTGGCATGGCGCGGGCCGGCCGTGCGGGAGTAGACCAGCACGCGATCGGGCGTCGAGGCGAAGGCGCCCCAGTCGTGGTAGCACTTCGGATTCGTTCCCCTGCAGACGTTGTAGTAGGCGTCGAAGCTGTCGTCCTCGGCTTCGGCCACCGGGTCCGTCGGCGCGACCGGGGTGGGCTGCGCGGGCGCGCTCGGCGCCGCGGGCTGGACCGGGATGATCGGAAACGACACGCCGCCGCCGCCGCTGCCTCCGCCGCACGCGGTCACCAGCAGCGCCAGGGCCGCGGTCGATGCAAGTCCGAAGAGAAATGATCTGGGATGGTTCAAGGGAGTCTCCTTTTTTTGGGGTCGATGGCGGAACCGGCCCGCAGGGTTTGCGGATTGATCAGGCACGGCGATGCCGTTCACGAGGCACGGCGAAGC
>NZ_RXFQ01000047.1 GCF_003951285.1 Variovorax beijingensis
AAGGGCCCTGAGCCGACCTACGACCTGAGCGGAAGCAGACATTCAAAGGCGCTTAGCTCGGCTTGCTTGGCTCATCCAGCGACAGTGGCGACCCTAGTTTTCCGGCGTCGAACTGTTCGAGCGTCACTTGCGCGTTCATCGCAGTGAGACCGTGCCCAGCGGCAATCCGTTCAAGCACGGGACGAGCATCAGAGAACCCTAGAAATAGCAGTTGCGCGGCTGCCCAAAGCCTGACGTGAGTCGAATCGTCGTCGAGGAGGCGCTCGAATGCCAGATTCCCTCGGTCACCCCGCCTAACCAGCTCGCGGAACGCGGATGACATCTCAGCATGATGCGCTGCGTCGCTTGGTCCCTCCGCAAAGTCACCTTTCGCCATTGCCGCCGCGCGGAACCGTTCAATGAAGGCAGAGACAGACTGCTGCGGCGGAATTTCCATGATTTGCTATTCGATGAAGGACTGGTTGTGGCCGCATCCTGCCACACCGGCGTGGCCTCGGCGTGCCCTCATGCTGTGTTGAAAGCGTACTGCTCCGCGACAGGAACGGGACGCCTCGAACTGGTCTGCGTCGACCCCTGCTCGCTGCACAAGAAGGGATAGAAGTTGAAGCACTCGTCTCCTGATAGGTGGCCGACATCTTCCTCCCACCCGGCCCAGCGCATCCCCGCATAGAAGGCATGGAGCCGATTGGTGAATGCCCACTGTGTGAATGCAGCGTGACCGACCCCCAAGCTCTCCCATTTGAGAGTCTCCGGTGCAAGGTAGTACACCGAACCTAGGTCGTCGCCGAATGCGCCCCCGTTGAGCGCAAAAAATCCGCCGATTGCGTCGTCCGCCACAAGACAAAACCCGTTGGACCGTCCTGCGTTCCACGCCGCGATGTTGCGGGTCAATTTTGGATGCCCTGACCCAAGCATTCTTAGCCACCCACCGTTGACTAGGATGCCACCCGTCCCATAGGCCACAGCTCCGAGGACTGACCGAGTGGTCACTTGCAGGTCAACGAGAACGCCGCCGCAGTTTGAAGAAGGGGACAGTATCTCAACCGGGAGTTCGGCATCCCCAGCCCACTTCTCAACCAGTGGCAATGCCGGCTCGTCGACTTCCAAAAGCTCATTCAGTGAACGCAAGTTTCGTCCTCAATGTCCGGTTGTGGGCCGACTGTAGCCGATGGTGTGCTGCGCGCACGGCGCACTGAGCGGGAGCAGCGGTCTCGTGAAAGCGGTGGTTCGCCGGCCGTTGTCGTGTGTGCTTCTGGGGTAACGGGCGAAGGGGTGCGCCGCCGGAAACCGGTCGTTCGACCTTTCCTGCGGCGATCACGTACATTGCGATCATGCCGTTCGTTTACCCTAGTACCACGACGCATGCATGCCCGTGCGGCTGTAACTCACCTCTTCGACTACTTGAGGGCGGCTTTGAGTACGGAGAGCGATCCAATGTCATGTTCCGCAGTGCGTTGTTGGACTGCGGTACGGTGGGTCCGCAGGTTTTTACGCAACTTGGCTCAGGTGCGTGGGATGGCGAAGCAGCAGAGACATGGTGGACAACCCTCCACACGTGGATCGAGAGCGGAAATCTCTCAACCCAAGTCGTTGATCCAATTGAATCTCCACTCGTTCAGGCCCTTGCACCGAACGGTCGTCTGCTTTCTCGGGCAGACGTCGAGTCGCAGGGCGGAGCCTTGGATTGGGCATGCGAAGTGGCATATGAGATCTGCGTCGAACACGACCAGATCTCGTTGTTCATCCTGAGCAAGTCTGGCGCGAGTCCCTAGCCTCAGGCTTCTGGGGCGAATATTTCTGGCGTCGGCTTGAATGTCGGCTGCTGGCCGATTTCGGGCTACGACCTTTCCTTCGCCATCACGCCCGCAATTGCCTTCTCGAATACGCGGACGGACCGCACTTGTCCGTCATATTGATTCACGCGGGCCTCCGTGAGCACCACCGCATCCGTGGGCTGGTCCTTCGCGATGTACAACTCGAAAACGACTTCGTCTTCCTCCCAGTGCGTTCCAAGCGTGAGGTCGACATCGTCGGGCATGCGCCCGAACGGCTCAAGCGCGGTTCGAGTTGCAAGCCGAGCCGCCTCTTGCAGGGAAGCCAACGGGATTTTTTGCGGTCTGGTTGTCGCCATATTGGTCACATTCTGCCGCGCCGGCGAGTGACTGGTCTTGGCCGCTCTACGACTTCGCGGGCAAGGTTCTTACCTGGCCTTGACGGACGAGAAAGTCCTTTGTGGCCCGAGCTAGAGAATCGTCTTCGATGATATGTGCCATGAGTTGACCGGCATCGTTCTCGTAGCACGGTAGCAACCCGTTCAGCACAAAGTACCGTCTCCACGGTACGCCGTCGCTCTGCAAGGCGGCTATGACTACTTCGTCAGTGTGTTCCATTGCGGTGTTGCATTTGTGCGGTCGTCCGACTGACCGCTTCTGGCCGATTGTGTTGAAAAACTCGGTCGCAGCGTTTACCGCTGCACCGTGGCGAAAATCGACCTCTCAGATCGACCCAGGATCGACGATCGCGGCCCAGGGAATGGTTTGACCACCCCTGCAAATGTGCCCAAGAGAGCGCCACTCGAGTTTTTCAACAGAATCGGCCGAGACGTGCCGGTCAATAGCGGCTCATAGTTTGCCCTTGAGAATCCCGAACGGGGTGCTTTCGTCCGGCTTGAAGGAAACCAAGTTTCCAGCGTCATCACTCAGAAACAATCGGCAGCATTCGCTGCATTGATACATCGGACGCGTTACGCGCCTCATCTCCGCCCATACCTCACCGCCTGCTTCGATTCTCTCCGCAGCGCCCTCGTACAGTTGGTCGGGGATGAAGTGGGCCTTGTGTGCCTGGTAGTCGGTGTTGTCTCGCACAACTGCTCCGCAGGGACATACAAATTTCATAACGTTTCCCTCAACATCGGTAGCCTATCTGAACATGCGAGCTTCATCTGCCTTTCGCGTCTGGGCGATGTATCCACAGATAGCGGGCTGTCGTCACCGCTTTCGCACGAGAACCGGGGGCCCGAGACGTACTTCTGCTCTTGGCCGAGAATTGACTATCGCCATCTTGCAGATGCAAGAGCTGCTTTGAATCGCCCAAAGGCTTCAAATGCATCGCCGTCACCAGCAACCATGATGAGACTGAAATCACTTTGCGGTGAAACGACTGCGTAGTTCAAGACATAGCCCGGAATGTTGTTGGAGTCGCTTTGCATTGCGCTCGAGATATGGACATCGCCCGCGGACGATACAGTGGTTCTCAGGGGCCAGAGCGGCCGCCCGAATTCCCGTTCGATATCACGAAACTCTCGCGTCGTCTGTCCAACAATTTTTCGGACCTCGTCATGCGCCTCTTCCGCAGTTCGATTGCGCCGAGTAGGCACCGTGACTATTCGGACGCGCTCACCAGCAGGACCCCTGTAGATTGCCGGACTGGTGCCCTCAACATGGGAGAACCCGTCTGGCCAAGACATGATGAACCGGCCAAATGTCAGCTCTTCGGCCGGGACTCGCCCACATAGGAAGAGGACGAATAGTAAGGTTACGATTCGGGTCATCCGATTTGGCATCTGGTTTCCGGTGAGCTTCAGCAGCGAACTTCCGCTATTGGCCGGTTTGAGTCTTGGCGAAGCTATGAAGCATGGGGCCACGCAAACTCGCGCAAGATCACCGCTGGATCGTCGCCGTAGCTCTCCGCCTTGTAGCGAACGCCTGCGTCACGAAGAGTTTGAAGTATGAATTCCGCGTTCTGATCAATGTTTGCGACCGGGCCGTGCAGCAAGATTGGGAACGTGCCATCGATTACCAACTCGGCCCAGTCGTTCCGGACCTCGAAGTCAACCCACGAGCACTTTCGAGAACGCCAGCCCTTGGCCGCAAACAGCGCCGCGACCTGTTCTTTGAGCAATTCAGTTTCAAGGGTGGCGAAGAAGTTTGAGCCGTCTGGCAGTTCGACTTGGTCGTTCATACATTCTGACTTCCTACGTGCACTTCTGGCCAATTGTTCATCCTCGGCCTGTTGGTGTGCACGCGCTTCAAGGTCGCCTCGTGCTTTTCTTGTCAAATTCGACGTTGCGCGGGCGCCGCGAACGACTGGTCTTCGGCGAATTTGGCTCGTCGTCGAACGACGGCTCCTGGCCGACTTCAGCCCTCGCGCGAAGGCTCGTAGCCGGCGAACGGCCCGAAGAAGACGAGGTCACCGTTCAGCCCGGCTAGGACCTCGGCTTGGTTGGGGAGACTCGACGCAAACTCCGGCCAGGCCTTCGCGACGTAGTCAGACCACTGCGCTGCATCAAGTTGATGGATGGGGCCTTGGAGGTCCAAGAACTCAAAGCCCTGCGAGACGAGCTTCGATACACCCTTTCTGGTTGCATCTTCGTGATTCGCAGCGGCTGCATAGACGGGCACGAAGGCCCCAGCGAGCGACGCCGGCATGTCCGCGTTCGACCCACGTCCGACCTTGACGGACATTCGAAACAGGCTTGACACGGGCTTGCTCGCCTTTGACTTGAACACACCGAACATCTGGTATTCCTACTGGCAACTGGGACGCGATAGCGTAGCGGATGAAGGTCCGGTGCTGGCCGACGGCGGCCATCCTAGCTGCCCAAGGCCACCCGATCTACACGCCCGGCGTCTAAGGTCTTGCCAATGATCTTCGTGGCCAGCGCAGCAACCCGAAGGGACGGCGGCAACTGGTCAACTGTCAAAGGACTGACAGGTCGGCAAACCATTTCGTACGCGGACGTTGCCTGGATGGAAGTCTTGTGCACATCCGTCCAGTCGAACGAAAAAAATCCTCGCTCAGCCAACGCCACGAAATCATCGGGTCGGGGATAGGGAATTTTCAACTCGACTGCACACACAACCGACAACATCAGTGCCTGTTCTTCCGCGTTGTAAATCCAAGGCCGTGCAGTCCAGGGGATAGGGCCATCACCGCCAGTCGCAAACATGCCGACTTGCTGCAGCGAATCAGACGCTATCCAGAAAATATCGAATCCTTCAGATGAAGGCGTGTCAGGTTGCATGATGAGACCGTACTTGGATTTCCGCTTTTGGCCGGAGGCAGTCCGATCCGATTCAGAGTTTGAGGTCTCTTGAGGGTGATGAGGGCGCTCCTTCAACATGAACCTCAGCTGGATAATTTTCAAGCACCTGAACCAACTCGGCCGGACACTCTGAATAGATCCATCTGCCCCAGTTCTCAACCACCCATGCCGTGGACAACGCTCGAGCATTCGCTTCCGATCTCGCCTCTGCCGGCAGATGAACAAGGACCAAGCCTGCCTTGTATCCGGTGACTACGATGACAGAGAGTCCACTAGGCGAATTCGGAAGCTCAACGAGCATGAAATCGACGATGTTTTCGTAGGGCCATACCGCATTACATCGAAAAACCGTGCCCCGAAACAGCGCCGCCGGTTCCCACTCAAGAAGCTTGCTCCACTCTGCAATCGCGCCTTCAACGGCAGCACCTTTTGTCTGCATCAAATTCATCGCTCCGCATTGTTTCGTCATTGCTGACTGGGTTATTTGTATGACCGCTCCTGGCCGAATTTTGCCCCACGGCACGACCGACCGGTTGTGGCCGCAAGCGAGCCATCCGGCAGCGCATCGATCCGCCTCGCCATGGCGACGATCGTCTCGCGCAGTGCGCTGGCGGACCATCTCAGCCTGATTGCGATTCCCTTGGAGGGACTATCGCTGCAGCGGACGCCCGGCCTGCTCTGGCCTGAAGGTCAGGTGCGCACGCCGATGACTGCCGCGTTCGCGGCCATCGTCCGCCGTGTCGCGAAGTCAATGGCAGAAAACTGAGGTGGCTTCGCGGACGAGCGTTTCCGATCCTTCCGGAAATGAGATTCAGCCGCTCATTTTCAGAAGCAATCCAACGCTTGTTGTCGTCTCCCGATAGGCCACACCAATTGCTGGCTCGAGGTCCCCTCCAGCCAGCGCAGTGGATGAGCGAGCCAACGACCATGACATTTCATGGCCCTGCTGGCCGTCTCATGTGACAACGAATGTCACTTCTGGCCTGTGCGGGTTCATCGCAACGCGTGCAATGTATCCATCAGTTTTACCGATTTCATGGCATCGAGCCATCGAAGCGAATGGCACGCAGTTTGCAGAATCATTTTTTTACAAATTAGCGATAGATGACATATCCCACGAACAATGCCAAGGACGTCTCCTTGCTAGATCGCCGCACTTTCTTCATCGGTACCGCCAGCGCGTTGGCCCTGGGCACGACGGCTTGCGGTGGAGGAGGCGGAGGCGGAGGCGGAGGTTTTTTGCCGATAGCTGGCACCACCGCGCCGCGGTCCCCGGGTGCGACACCCGGTGCTGTCGCTGGTGTCGACACCCCCGACACCCCAGCGCCTGAGCCGACCACCCCTGAGCCCGAAGTACGCAAGATCGTGCACCCCGGCCTGCTCGTCACCGAGGCCGACCTGCAGCGCATCCGGGACAAGCTGGCCGCCAATGCGCAGCCCTGGGTGGGCGGCTGGAACATGATGCTCAAGACGAACAACACCAACCTCGCGGCGACGCCGCGGCCCCTGGCGTTGGTGACGCGCGGCGTCGATGGCGAGAACTATTGGCAGATGGTCGGCGACATGGTGCGTGCCCTTCATCTCGCATTGCGCTGGAAGATCACGAACGACGAGAACTACGCGACGAAGGCGGTGGAGTTTCTCAACGCTTGGTCGTCGACCTTGACCGAGCTGGGCGGCAACTCGAACGTCTTCCTCGCCTCGGGCCTCTACGGCAACCAGTGGGCCAACGCCGCGGAACTGATGCGGACCTATTCCGGCTGGGCGAAGGAAGACGTCGCGCGCTTCCAGACCATGCTGCTGAACGTGTTCTATCCGAAGTGCCACGACTTCCTGGTCAACCACAACGGCACGGAGACCAGAAAGGTCACCCACTACTGGGCGAACTGGGACCTGGCCAACATCTGCTCCATCTACGCGATCGGCGTGTTCTGCGACCGGCCGGACCTGATCGCCGAAGCGAGCAACTATTACAAGAGCGGCCGCGGCAACGGCGCGAGCGCCAACAACGTCTACTACGTGCATCCCGGCTATCTGGGGCAATGGCAGGAGAGCCAC
>NZ_RXFQ01000048.1 GCF_003951285.1 Variovorax beijingensis
AGCCGTACACCAGACGACGAAGAGTGGACTGAGCTGACGCTATTTCTACGCGGCGAGCCCGGGCAATTCGTCACAGTTGACCCAATCGCGGATCAGCCCGCAACTTTGGCGATACGGTCTCCCGATGCGACCTTGGCCGAAAAGGCTGCGGCCTTCCTCGATGGCCGCCGGTAGCCAGCGGCTACAGTCGGCCATGCGCGAAATACCTCCTTTCAAACTAATTCCGGAGCCTCTCACTGCCGAGGCCACCGCATTGCCTCCGTTCAAGTGGGCTGGAGGTGACATCGGCCGTCGACATCGGCTCGGCGGACGGCCGGATTTCATCCAATCTCCCAACGTTCCGGAGTGCACTTGCGGCAAGAAAATGACTTTCTATGCACAGCTCGACTCCATCAACGATGAGTTTGTGCTCGCTGATTGCGGAATGATCTACGTATTCGTCTGCTTCGACTGCTTCGAAACAAAATCAGTACTGCAGTCTTGCTGAGGCACACCGCCGGCGCAGGCAACGCGCGGCCTAACCAGACACCCACCCAGCGCTCGAAAATGTTTGATGTCCTCGCTTCACCATGGTCCTGCATCGGCGCAGTGGCTGGGTTACTGATGGCAGTGTTAATCCATTGGCTTGCCCCAAGTGCCGACGCCGTTGCGATCGGAGCGTGGCTCGTTGGAATTGGCTGGGTTGCCGGTTTAGCGTGGGACCTCGTGGGCAAAGAGGCCAAGTAGGCATGCTTGCATCGTCAGCTCGACAGGCAGATCCCGGCCATGAGCGGACGGTCGTGGCGTCGACACACTCCGTTTGAAAGAGAGCGGGTGTTGTGACCTCGGCATCAATTCTTTCAGAGTCTCTCTTCGGACACCAAAACCACGTATGTTGTATCGCCTCTATTGCTCAAGCGGGAATACCTTAGGAGTCGACGAGTACGTCTGTTACTCGGAGATCGGAGCTGACGACACTTGGGTACGTTACGTCGAGATCAAGTCAGACGGAACGGCGCTCAGGTACGACAGGGAGCATGCCGCCGATCGATACGGAGTCCTCCCAGAAGGGGAATGGGAGGAAGAGGAACTAACAAAGAGGGAGTACGGCATCGTTGCAACGATTTCCGCTGACCTTTTTCAGTCGGTTTGGTCGGTGACCCGATGCGTAAATGACGATGGCGGCCAAAGCCAGAGGCCCGCTTGAGCAAACAGTTGGCCGCCATCGGCCAAAACCAGTCGCTCAACCTTGTGGCACGATTCATCAAATGAACTGCCGGATTTGTGGTCGTGAGCTCGGTCGAGAGGATGACCCGCTGTCCTTGGATTGCGGCGGGGACTGCTGGGGCTGCATCGGTGAAATCGAGGCGGAGATGGGTTCGGAATCGTCCCTCGCACGGGTTCGCGAGGAAGCGGCCCAAGGTCTCCGGCCAAGCTGGAAGGCCCCGGCTGAGCAGCCGCCGTCGGCCACAACCGGACATTGATCACGTAAGCGAAAATCACCCGACGGCGGACATTCAAGCCCTATCGGTGGCCCGTGGCGACAACTCCACCCACTCGCTAATGGCGGATGCGCCCGAAATCAGGTGCTACGAGGACATCAAGAATGAGCAACCAATCATGGTTAGACGAGCGACGAGTCGATCTCATTGCGATGCGAGTGGAGGCCACCTCTCGAGGGCCTTGGGCCGCATCAATCGAAGGTGAAAATCACACTAGCGGTTCAAGCTGCATCATTACTGCGGATGGCTCGATGGACCTAAGTGGCGCATCAGATTACGACATCGCGTTCATCGCCAACGCACGCCAAGACGTTCCATATCTTGTCGCGGAGCTTCGCAGGCTCGCGGCGATTCTTGAGTCTCGTTGAGTAGACCTCTATCTGCCAGAACCAGATGTTCGCAAGCGAAGTTGGTGAATATCAAAATGACAAATAGAAATTCCGTAAAGCTGAAAAACTCGTTTGCTACTGCTCTATCGATCATCGTGGAACCATGGGCAAATGAGTTTCACCTTCCGCCTGGTTCAGAGTGCGAGGTCGTCTCTATCGGCGGAGCTGTAGATACCGAAATTCTTATCGAGCTGGAGGCGCCGTCCACGCTAATCTTTTGGGTCAATACCCCCGGTGCTTTGTATGAGTACTGGCAGGATGGCAAGCTCGTAGACTAGGCTGCCCAGGCCACAATTCGACGTTCCACGCGCCCACAACAAAACCCAAATGGCGAAGTTCTATCCTGGAGCAAAGTTCGATGCAGCAATGCACCTCGTCCACGGTGCCGTTGGACTTGGCCTAGTCTCAGGGGCGCTCTCGCCGCGTTCATCGGCCAAATAGTCTTGGCAGGCTTGCTGGCCGTTCTCGCTGGTGGCATGTTTCTGCGCTTCAAGCGAGGTCGGTTGCGCAAAGGTAAGTGACCAGACTTCATCGGGTAAGGCCGACATTCGACACTCATCTTGGCAGGCCGCACCCTGCAGCGCTATCGGTGCGTCGCACTATGCACGCGCAGCACTTCGTCTTTTTCCTTCAATGGCAGAAAGAAGATTCCTGGCTTGAGGCTGGAAAATCCCGCTCCCTTCAAGAGCAGAAGTCGCGTAGTTGCATCGTTTTGATGAGCGGCCCTGATCTGACCGAGGCTGTAGTGCATAAGCGGGTCGAGCGGTATGAGCAATTCCCTTGGTACGCGGCCTGTATTTGTGATCAGAGCCTCGTCGACTGCCACGCGACGACGAATGACATTCGCCGAACCAGGGCCAGTGCGCGCCTGATCATCCGAGACCGGATTGCCCTTCGTGTCAACCATGTCAACGCTGACAACGCGGCCGACCAGTACATGGTCCGCCTCCATAGCCATTGCGGTGAGGGACATCTGCAGCGGAAGGCTCGCCGGTGCAGCAAGGGGGATCGTTGCCATCAGCGACAAAAGAAGGCGTTTCATCAAGCGTTCAAGCACTTCACGATCTCCAGAAACATCTGCTCGCCGTTGGGTCGCGCTACCGAGAGCGCGGACTGCTGTTTTCGGCCGGACTGTGCCACTCACGCGAGGCGGTGGTCACGAGGTTTGGGGCACTCACAGTTTCCGATACCTCGCGGACCGGTCTTGACGCAGCCCAAGCGCGGTACTCCTCCAGCTTTGCGTCCAGAGCTGCGGCGAAATCGGGTGTCATGTTTCCTCGATTCTGTGAATCGTCCGTTGAGGGCGAATTCTGCCTCGGCGCCGAACGTCTGGTCTTGGCGGCGCGGTCTGTCGTGCGTCCGCAATTGACGTCCGCTTCTGCTAGTGAACTGCCCTTCAACGCGGCTGCTCCGACTACCAGCGGGAAGAAAAGCTGGCCACAAAAGCCGGGGCGATTCAGTTCGCCCTGTGCTGTTAGCCTTACATGGTCGGCAGGGCCTCTGCCACGCCAACTCCGGCCATCGTGCCCAATTTTAGAAGTGAACTTACTATGACCAGCCCGCTGTACAACGCCTCCGTTCCCGTCATGCAGCAGATGCTGCGCGCCCTGTCCGACGTGCTCAAGAAGGCCGAAGACCACGCGACGCAAAAAAATATCGATCCAAATGCGCTGCTGCAGGCGCGGCTGTTCCCTGACATGTTTCCGCTGGTACGTCAGGTACAGATCGCCGCAGACTTCTCCAAGGGCATTGCCTCCCGCCTGGCTGGTGCCGAGGTGCCGTCCTGGCCCGACACTGAGGTCAGCTTCGCCGACTTGCAAGCGTTGATCGCCAAAGCTTTGGCCCATATCGGCTCCTTCAAGTCTGAGCAATTTGATTCAAGCGAGAGCCGCGAGATCGTATTGCGCCCCGGCACCCCCAAGGAAAAGAAGCTGACCGCAGGCTCATATCTTCTGCACTATGGACTGCCGCAGTTTTTCTTCCACGTGACCACCACCTATGCCATCTTGCGCTACAACGGCATTGAGATCGGTAAGCGCGACTACATGGGTGCCTACTAACCCAAGACAGACAGGAGTTCAGCCACTCTGGCCACTGCCGCTCGATAGCAACTAGAGCCTCCGCGTTCGACGTTGGTCTGCTGATGGCGGCTATGCAGCGGTTGCCGACATCCCTCGACCCAGCGCGAATAGGTACTATCGGCCAGGAACAGACATCGAGGACCGCCGCCTGAATCGGATACAACATCCACATGAACCCCATCGCATTGCCCGACCTACGGTCTTCCGAGCATCATGGGCTCGTCATCATCGAGGGCATCATGGGCTCCGGAAAGTCGACGACCATGGGGTTGGTCGCGAAGGCGCTTGAAGATGCGGGCCGGCCGGCGCTTGCTGTTCACGAACGCGCCGACCCGCACCCCGTCCGAGCGACAGATGAACTCCAGCACTGGTTCGAGCCCTGGCGCGAATCGACGGCTGAACAACTGGGCCGGCGAGCGCTTTCAAGGTGGCGCTCGTTCGTCGAAGAGGTTCAACTTGGCGTTGCGGTGCCTGTGCTGGACGGCCAACTCTTTCATGGCGACCTTACCAATCTCTTCCTGATGGAGGCGAGCTTCGACAAAATCGCGACGTACTGCGGGAGCTTGACCCAGCTCATCGGACCATTGCAACCGCTCGTCGTCTACCTGAGGCAGGAGAGCGTGGAGCGCGCCGTGCGCACCGTTTGCGCGGAGCGGGGGGAGGCCTGGATGAAGTATCAGGTCGACTGGAAGTTGAAGGGACCTTACGCCGTGCGCCGGAACTTGGTTGGTCTCGAAGGCCTCATCGCCCTGTACCAAGACTATCGGCTCATGACGGACGCGCTGTTCGAACGACTAACGCTGGACAAGGTGGTCATTGAGAACTCGGAACGAGACTGGGCGCGGTACAACCAGCAGGTCCTCGAACGACTTGGCTTGGACGGCGTACCAAGTGCCAGTTGAGGCGCGTGTTCACAGGCAGAATGCGGCCAACAGCGGACGGTCGGCGCTGTTCTCCAAATTGCCTGAGGAGTCACTGTGTTTTCCCATGTCTTTGTCAGCGTCAGCGATTTCGAGCGCGCCTTTCGCTTCTACGGCGCATTGATGGACAGCCTCGGCGTTGAGTTGCGCTTCTGCGAGCGCGAGAGGCCATGGGCTGGCTGGCACAGCGCAGGTGAGACCCGCCCCTTATTCGTCATTTGCAGGCCCTATGACGGGCAGCCGCAACACCCTGGAAACGGGCAAATGGTCGCCTTCGCAGCGGCCTCCAGGGAGGTCGTCCGAGCGTCATACCAAACCGCGCTGGACCATGGCGGAACCTGTGAGGGGCCCCCAGGCCTTCGCCCCCAGTATCACGACAACTACTACGGCGCGTATTTTCGCGACCCGGACGGCAACAAACTATGCGTCGCGTGCCATGCGCCGACGGCCGGCGGTGCATAAGGTCGCCGCTTCGCGTGGCCGGCAGAATACGACCAAATGCGGACCTTGGAACGACGCCTCCAGCCCCGCTGCTCTTGAGCCGTACCATCGCACCCCGGACTTCTAACTGATTGAGGTTCCATGAGAAGAGATCAAGCAATTCAAATCCACGGGAAGGCACTGGCCGCTGTTGAAGCACTGACATCCGTCCTGGAGGTCATGAAGGAGACTGTCACGGCCGAAGAGTTCGAGAAGCTCAAGAAGGGGGTTGGGCTTTCGATAGGAGCCATCGAGATGCACATCAATGCTCCCCTGCTTCAGTATTTTCCTGACCTTGAGATATGAAGTTGATATGGCAGAGTTC
>NZ_RXFQ01000049.1 GCF_003951285.1 Variovorax beijingensis
GTACGGCTGTTTCCGTCAGAGTCGATATTGCAGCCGGGTCCCCACAGATGCGCCGCGAGTTTCCAGTACGCAGGACGACGCCCAGCCGCACTGACGTACACGACGTGAGTTGACGATGATGGATTTGAGGTCACGTCATCAAATTCCGGTTCTCGCCGGACGGCGTCAGCGTTCGGCAGCCGCAGCTTCGACCCAGACGACCTCGCCCGGGTGGTGCTGGTCGATGGTATCGAGCGCGTCAGCCAATATGAGCAGATCGCGCGCCTGCAATTGGTAGTCGAAGCGCGTCAGGCCTCTCACCTTCGAAGTGTCGAAGTCTTCTTCTGAGACAGCATCTGCACCGCACCAAACTGCGGCACCAGACCTTGCCGCTTCACGCAGTGCGTTTTTTAGGCCTTTGGGCGTAATTGCTAGGAAGACCATGCTCTTTTCCAAGATGATTTGCAGGGATGAAGTGGCTGGTTCTGGCCGACTGTAGCCGGTCGCTTGCGAGCGGGAACTCTTGGCTATGGCGGCGAGGTGTGTCTGCACAGCAAATTCGGTCAAGACGCGAAGCCATCCCTTTGACATGATTCAGCCATGAACAGCACGACACCGCCAGTCCTCGACCCGCTCTCGAGCGTCGCTGCCTGGATAGAGCAGCAGCTCGACCAGTCGTTGACTCTGGAGTTGGTCGCGGCGCGGGTTGGCCTGTCGCCGTATCACTTCTCACGGCTGTTCACCGCACGCATGGGCCGCAGCGTCATGGCCTATGTGCGCGGCCGCAGACTCGTGCGCGGGGCCCGACGGCTCTGCGATGAGCCAGACCTGAAGCTCGTCGATCTTGCGTTCGACTGCGGGTTCGAATCCCAGGAGGCGTTCACGCGCGCGTTCAAGCGCCTGTTCGGCGTCTCCCCGGGCCGGTTCCGCAGCGGATTCGCGGTCGAACCCATTGAAGGCCAATATCCTATGAACCTCCCTCCTGCACAGAATACATCCGTCTCTCGTTTGCCCGAGCTCGTAGCGATGCCCGCTTTCCGTGTCGCCGGCCCTGCACGCCGCTTTGACGAGGCTACCAAGTCGGAGATCCCGCAGCTGTGGTCCGCGTTGATCGGTGCGCTGCCATTCGCAGGCCAGGTCCAGAGCTGGGCGACCTATGGTGTTGTCTCCACTGTTGACAAGGCTGAGGGCTCTTTTCAGTACATGGCGGGTGTCGGTGTCGAATCCACCTGCGTGCCGCCGTCCAATTTCTCGACGATGGAGATCCCGGCCGCAACCTACGTCGTGTTCCGCATCACACTCAATGGCGCGGCGCTGCAATCGCAAGTCAAAGAGGCTCTGGCATCCATATGGGGCGAGTTGATCCCGACCTCGGGCTTAAAGGTCGCCGACGGTCCCGACTTTGAGCTCTATGACGGCCGTTTCGATCCGCAGCAGCCGGGAGCATTTATCGACTTCCACGTTCCTGTGGAGGCCTGAATTGAAGGAAGGCGGCGAATGTCCGCTGCTGGCCGAGGCTGTGTGAAAACTCGTGATCAGCGTGTTTTCGGGGGTACTGAAACCCTTCCTTTCCCTTCGATCGTCGATCCTGGCTCGATCTGAGAGGTCAACTTCCGAGATGACCAGCAGCACAGCGCGTTTTCACACAGCCTCGGCCGAATGTAGCCGGGCGCGCCGCCGTCGCGAACGGGCTCGAATCGGAAGTTCAGAAAACTCCATCGAGAAGCGAGTAGACGTACGCGAGGCAGGCAAGCCCTCCCAAACCAAATATTGTTGACACGAGGCGAGCCGCTGGGCTCTTGGCCAATGCTGCGAATGCGCCAAGGCCTAGAAGCAATGCCGCAGGAATGCCAGTTAGCGCACCGCCGTTGCGCCCAATGACAATCGAGGCAAACAGCAGTGCGCCGCCAGCGGCGAGAAGAGGGCCGGCAACAACAAAGTTCAGCCAGTTGCCGCTCGATTGCCCCGCTTTGTCTCCCGTGGCGCGGTCACCAAGCCTTGGGGCGGCCGTGGCGGACCGCGAATCCGTGCCGCAGGCCGGGCAAACGGAAACAAAATCGCTGAACCGCTGTTCAGCATGGCAACGAGGGCAGCGCATCAGGGGCTCTTTCGGTTTGGGAGCTTCGTAATTCCGATCTAAGTCGCAACGTCCGTTATTGGCCGACTGTAGCCTCACGACCGGTCAGCGCAAAGAGGCCCACTTGAGACGTTGGGCTTGCTCCAAACCGGACGCTTGCCAACATGAGATGTGGCGCTGCTCAGCCGTTTCAGTAGGAGTACGGAGAGACCTGAACAAACGGGTCGACCTGCACCCTAAAGCCGTACGGCGCTGGCGCGGTATTGTCAAAGCGGCCAGTAAACAGGTTTGCAGCTGCGAACTCGATAAACCTCCCACGCTTGTCATTGACGACCCTAGCACCGGGACAGTCCAGCAGGCTCAGGTTGACAACCGGTTGGGATTGCGTCGAACAATAGACGGCGACGGCGACGTCGCCGCTCATCGGCCACACCGTTAGTTCTAGGCGTAGTTCCCGACGATGAACAACATAGTGAAAGGAGACTCCGTACTCCTCTTCGTCTGGAGCTACTCCCAGAAGATCAAGGAAGTCGACTGGCTCCCACACAAGTTCTGGCATGACAAATCCTGCATCAAAAATTAGCTTGCGCCCTGCGTGGACGCACCTTCAAACGATGCGTCAGTACCTCGTCTCCATGAAGCGTCCTCGACTACTGGGTCCTCGGAACAAAAGACGCTGACGCATGCATTCCCAGTGACGATAAGCCATTCTCTGTGCGGTTTCGCGTACCCTTGCAATTGAGACTCCTCGTCCAGCCATCCACCTTCTTCTACCTCGAGGACGTGAAAACCGCGCGGGAAGTGCGCCGAAGTCCAGTATCGAGCGAGCTCGAGTTCGTCGAGAAGCCGAAATCCCGACGCGTGACGGAAGACGACATCGAGCCCTTGCGCGGTGTCGCCGACCAAATCGCAAGCGACCCGAATGAACAGGCCGGCGTCGTTGAAGTTCAAGCTGGCGATGTCAGACCCCCAATGGACTGGCTGGCGTTCGTCGAAGGGTTTAGCTTTAAGTTGCATGTCGATTTCAGGGATATGGACGTCCGCAAATGAGACCCAGGAGCTTGGCTTCCGAGCGGTCGCGTCCAGCCGCCTGCCGAAAAACAGCGGTTGTGGGTATCTGCTCGTGGCCGCATTGCACCGGCGCGAAGGGCCGAGCATGAGCCGTTCGGTGACTTACTAGCGCTGAGTCCACTGCCTCACCAGTCTCGCGCTGTGATGCCGGAGTTTCTGCGGGAAGGTCTTGGTATCCGCAATCCTCGAGAGCACCTTCGCAATCTCGTCGTCCATTGGCACGCCCGCTTCGAGCCAAGCCATGGCCAACTCAGGCCAAATTGGAGTAGGCCAATCCAAGCCTGACATCACCACCTCCCGAGCCGAGGCAACTTCCGGCACATATTCTGAGAGCGGCGATTCAAGAACGGGCAGCAAGGTCCGACGATCCATAGTCTCACTGGGTGGGGCGAACACAACGAATTAGCAGCCCTATCTGAATGACCGGTTCTGGCCGTCATGAGCCGGCGGCCACAAGGTCTGCGAAATCTTCGGCGACGCGGACCAACTCGCACGTTTCATGACGCCAGACGAAGACCTCCGGACCAAGCCCTTGTCCATCCGCGAGAAAGACTAGCTGATCACCTTCGCCGTTACCGCCCAGCGGTACCGCGGCTGAGGGAAATCCACGCCAGGCTCTTGCACGCTCGGTCTCGGGGACGACGCCATTGAGGGTGCGGGCGAGCCGCTTTCTGTCGGAGTCGTCCGCGATGGAATACAGCTCCCAGTCGTCGCTCTCCGTTGCGACTGTGCCGCCGTTGCTCCTCATCATGGCGAGGCGATAAGTTGTCGGGAAGCCGACGCCCAACGCCTGCTCCGCAGCCTGCACGTAGCGCTCATCCAAATCGAACGGCATCAAATCCCTTTCATTGAGAACTTGGGTCTAAGGTCGGCTTCTGGCCGGATGGCGGCGTCAGCCGCTCGACGTATCAGTGAACGGTAGTTTGATCGCGTGGGCTGCGAGCACTGTTTTGTAATGGTTCAAAAGGCTCTCAAGATGATCTGCAACATCGGCGAGATCTGCAGCAGCCTCCTCGTCGAGGAGATGGGCACTGCGTTGGACGCGACGAACCGACTGCCGAAGACCGTGAAGCGTATCGCCTTGAACCAAGCAGCCGGGAAAGTGGCGGTCCGGGTGCCGTAGAACTGCGGCGTTGCTTGTATCGGAATAGATTTCGACCTGCTCTTTTCTCATGATCTAGTGTGTACCGGGAAGGTCCGCTTCTGGC
>NZ_RXFQ01000005.1:0-232500 GCF_003951285.1 Variovorax beijingensis
AGACGCCAACTCACCATCGCTCCCCTTGCAGGCAGCTCCCCAGAATCGCTCCCAACCCTTGTGGACTCCAATGCGTCTTGGTTCGTACCTCATAGCAGTTTCTTGAATTTTCGTTTTATCGGATGACGGTTGCGCTAGCCAAGCCACTGGTGTTTTGCCTTGGGATACTAACGTTGACGACCATCACCCCGAGCACACCCCCGGTGACGATGGCCGTCAGCAGATTCTTCACATTGGCGCTGCTGCCCAGATCGTGCAGAGCGGCCGCCAGATCACCTTGGTTGTTGATGAGAGCGACTGCGGCCTGGCCGGCCAGCGCCGTGATGCCTGCTGTGACAGCGCCACTCACCGCGGTGGAAACGGTGAAACCTGTGGACGCTATGAATCCCCCTTCACCCATCCAGACGGACACGGCGTCGGCAAGCACGATCAGCAGCAGTCAGGGAGGCGTGCTGCTTCAGGGAGGCAGCGTCTTCCTCCATCGGCCTGATCCTGCCCGGTAGACGCCAACCAGCCAAGACGTGGCCAGGCTCCATTTTTGAAATCAGCGGGTCCCGGAAGCTTCCGAGTACCCCTCCGGATCTTCGACCCAGCGCTGGAGCGCTGCACGAGGCCATCCACAGGCGTGTCCTCCCAAGTGCACGGGAGGCGGGAACTTGCCTTCGGCAATTCTTCGATACACGGTGGCGCGGCTCAGTGCGGTGATGCGCACCACATCGGCCATGCGAAAAAACGCGGGGCCTGTCGCGCTCGACAGATCAACATGGCGGTGATCGGCATGGGGTTCGAATTGCATGACAACTCCTTGAATTAGATTCGGCCTTCAGGTAGCGGTGCGTACCAACGGTGAACTTCTGGCCTGAAGAACCCGGACGAGAGCACACCCGGCAGCGAAACCAGATCGGCGTTGACCTCCGGACTCAGTTCGCCAGTTGCAGTCCAATCCAGCGCCCTCCGAAACCTGTCTCCCGCATGGATGCGCCGAGCGTGCAACGACTCGCGACTTCAGACAACTAGCAACTTTGGCAGGGGCAAAGCGCTAGCCGGGGCACAGCAGCCACCACGCTCAGGCGGCGAGACTGCCACTGCAACCCTCCAGTGAAGTCGACAGCGCTCATTGGAAGCGCAGAGCCACCGCCCTGCATTGGATTTCGTCGGCCCGAGAGTCCTGGGCTCACCGAACAGGTACCCCAGGTGACTTGGCATCCGAACGCTCCAGCGCTCGAATTCTCTCGGCCTCCCTCCAGCGCTCGGCCATGCGCTGTCCATCTGTCTGTATAGGAGGCATGCGGTCGACAAGGCGATCCACCTCGGCTGCCAGATTGGCCTCGCCTCGTCTTCGAAGCGCATCTGCTGTGGCGCGCCAATCTGCGACCACCTCCCGCCGGGTGCGCTGCATGGTCTCCTTGCCGGCATCCAGGGTGCCTCGCTTTGTCTGTAAGGCATGGAGCACGCTGTTCAGCTTGGCACGCATGAAGGTCGAGGTCTTCGGCGGTCGATGCCTGGTCCGGTCACTGGGCGACAGTTGCCCGAATGCCCGAAGCGCGCGGAGCCGGTGATGGATCGCATCCCTGTACGGCTTGCGGGTCTGCCCTCGCACTTGGCGCGGTGTGGCATTGGCCGCCACACCCTGCTCTCGCATCAGGGCGGCGAACTGCTCGCGCCATTGCCGCAATGTCTCCTTGCGGATGTAGAGGCGCTGGCCAGGCTCGAACTCGTGCTCGCACTTGACCACCAGGTGCACATGCGGGTGTGGCTGATCGGTGTGCAGCACCATGGCGTAGCGATACTGCAGCGCGAAGTTCTCGCGCGCAAAGTCGCGGGCGGCCGTCAGCACCTTGTCCGGCGGCGTGCCGGCGGGCATGGACAGGACGATGTTGTGCACCAGCTTCGCACGCCTGTCTTTCTGCCCCAGCGCGGGTCTGGGCTTGTACTGGCTTCTGCAAAGCGCCAGCTGCCAGTCGGCCGTGATCTCCTTGGCGGCACCCCGGCCCTGCGGCGCCAGCCCCTCGTCGGTTTCCAGCTGCAGCTTGCCGTGCCGGCCGATGTAGCGCAGATGGGCCTCGACGCCACCGACGTCCCGTGCGCCGCCGGAAACCTTCACCATCACCTCGGGCGTGCGCCCCACCGTGCGCTGGATCTGCGCGATCTGGTCGGTGCCGAGGCGCAGCGTGCCGCCGGGTCCTCGCCGACCGTAGCTCACGATGTCCAGTTCCATGTCGCGCGGCCCATCGGCTGCGCCGCGGCCGCGTCGTCCGAGGCGCGCCGTCTGTTCAGGCATGGCGGCTCCCGGCGCCTGTCTCCCAGCTGATCAGGTTGCGGCGCACGACGGCGGCCGTGGCTTCGCGTGCCACCTCGACTTCCCGACGGACCGAGGCGATCGCCTCGCCCAGGTCCGACGCCACCGACTCCGACAGCGTGTTCGGCATGCCGAACATTCGAAGCTGCCGCCCCAACGCGGCCAGTCGGGCGCCGGTCACTTTGATCTGGTCCAGTTCGTTCGGCGGCAGCACGGCCGCGTCATGCACATGGTTGTGGATCAGCAAGGCCAGGTAGCTGCCTGTCTTCATTCCACGGACACGGGCTCGCTCTGCCGCCAGCGCGCGATCGCCTTTGCGAAGCCGCAGCGTGAGGCGGTCCGCCACGCCGGGGCGGTTTTCCGATTCGCCTGCAGGCCACTGTCCACCCGAGCCCAGCCAGCTTTCGCCGTTGGTCTTGAGCACTTCGTCGACCATCTTCGCAAGCAGACTCGACGCACTGAGATGATGCCGCGCGGCCAGCGCGGCGAAGCGTGCCCTCGTCTCGGGCGACACCCGAGTGGCTATCACGCGGCTTGATCGAGAGGTCTTGGTCATTGCAACGCCATGGCTGTTAACAATGTCTGACGTCAGTCTATCCTGCCCTCATAGCCGCACAAGGACTTTGCCCTCGGAATTCCAGCGTCGAACTCCCCTCGCCGTTTCGCAGCTCCCGGAGCGGTGCCGTCGATCGACAGCTCGACGACCACCATCAATGTTCGGCATGCCGAACATTACGGAGGTAGACGGAACGATCCCGCCCTCGTAGCCGCACAAGGACTTTGCCCTCGACGTTTCGACCTCGTCCTGCGACCGCCGCGTCCAGGCTGCCGAAACCGAAAGCTCACTCCGCTCGCAGAGCAAGCCCACACGGCCGCTGCATAAGTTTCCTCACGGCTCCATCAAGAGGAAGACCGCCGCTGTCGATACCCGTTCGAGGCTTTCTCGGTGTTCGGCATGCCGAACACCGAGAAATAGTGCCGGACAGAGAGGTGAATTCGGCACGCAGCGAGTTCGGCGGGAACCATCGAATGGGCATTCGCGTCGCCCCGCTGCGCGGCAGGACCGCCAAAAACAGCCTACTCTCGCAGCGTGAACACCACTGACAGGTAAGAGACCGGCTGGGCCTGAATGGCCTCGATCCCATGGAGTGCGGTCGCATCGAACAGCAGCGAGTCACCTGCCCTCACCGCAACCGACTTCGCGCCATAGCGGTAGGTGACCTCCCCGGACAGAAAGTACAGGAACTTCAGGCCCGGATGCTGGAAGGTCACATAGGGATCGGCACCGGGCAGCAATGTGACCAGATAGGGCTCGACGAACAGGTTACCCGACAGCAGATGGCCCAACAGCTCATAGCGGTAGTCCGCCACGGCGCCGACGCGATCGACCAAGACACCATGTCCTGCACGCACATGGCAAAAGTCGGTGCGCCGCGCCTGATCACTGAAGAAGCGTGAGGTCGGCACATGCAGGCCCTGCGCGAGGCGCTCTACCAGCCGATGGCGGCTAACCGCGCTTACGCGAAATCTCGCCCCAGTACTCGTGGTCCCCATAGTCCAGGTTGTCCGCGAGGTACTGGAGTTGAGTAATCGCAGGTGCGAAATCGGCACGCCACTGTTCCCTTTGGACGGACAGAAGATCAGGCGCCTCTTCCACAATCCGCCTCAGCCGACTCGGAAACTCGTGAAGCTCCCAGGAGCCTAGCCCTTTCTGTGCGCCAAGTTGAAACTCTCGGAGAGCTTGGCTGCGACGCACAAGGTCTGCACAGTCATTTCCTTGGAGCTTAGCTGCGTCTTCTCCCATCTGTCGAATACGACTTTCGAACGTGCTCTGCATGTCCCGAAGTTTCGTAGAGAACATGTCAATGGCTGCGTATCGGGCCCAGAATTCGAGTGCCGTGCGAACGGTCTCTGGTTTACTTGACGCGTCCGCAAATAGCTTCTTCACGTCTCGCGAAACCTTATAGGAGTTGTCCATGCTGGTAGCGCTGCCGTGCCGGCCGCCAGCACTGATCATCCGCAGGAGATTTGTTCCGGTGAATTCCGCGAGATCCCGCAATTGCGCGAGAGCACGTTCCGCTTTGTCAACTTGGAACTTCAGTTCTTTGGTCTTGGCCTCCATGCCAAGGCCTTTCAGCGACTCGAAGCGGTGGATGGTCGCAGCGAACAGGAGCACCAAGCCTCCTCCGAGCCCCGTAGCGGCCAGTCCAGCATTTCCTTCCCAGACGTACCAGATGCCAAGTGCCGCCGCTGCCAAGCCTGCCAGAGTAAATGTGCCGTCCACGAGGATGGTCTGAATGGTGCGAGCCGCTTTTTCGTCCATCTCTCTCTTTCCTTTTCCCAGAGCGTATCTCATGGCTTTAATAGCCGAAGCCGGCTCACCAACCGGTTGCCTGCCATGACCTCAGCAATGTGCTTTGCTGTCGGCTCAACCCAGTAGGTTCGGCCTATCTTCAATGGCGCCGGCACAATCCGCCCGCTACGCGCCCAGGCCCTGAGTGTGTATTCGGTCGGCGCAGGATTGAACTGCTGGGCAGCCCACGCAGGTAATGTAATTTTGCGAGGCATTCCAAGGGCTCCTTGATCGAGATCATCGGGCCGATCCTGCCGCATGAGCTTTCGACAAGGCAAGGCGCGTCCACGTGCGGCTCAGCTTGAAATCCTGGCAGCGGTGCGAAGCCTTGGGGCACGTGGCATTGCCGAACGCTCGGCCGCCAATAATCCAGCCGTTTGACGGCTACTGTAGGGCGCACATCACTCGCAGTCAGTCGTCACGACACAGCCGTGGGCAAAATTCTCACAGGTCCGGTGAGCAATGGAGGGTGATTGCCTCCGAGTGCAGGGCCAAAGTGACGGGGGGTGCCACCGAATTGCTAGTTGCCATGGCAACTAGCAATCTGGCGCACAGCCAAAGAGGTGTGCGCTTTCTGAGTTGTTACCAGAATCGCTAGCAGCAATTAGCCACTTGGGCGACAACCGCAGGAATTCCGACCAGCCCGAGGCCACCGCGGCTGCAGATGCCGGCGCATCAACGGTCATGCGCACGACCGGTTATTCTGCGAGCGGCGCATCCCGCGGTGGCCAGGCCCCAGCAGCGCACTCCCTGCTACGAAGGAACACTTCCCCAGATGGTGGATTGAAGGGGGAAAAAAGCCGGCGACCCCTATCGCTCGGCTCGATGGCGCTACGCCAACTGCGTGAGCTTCCAGGTAACCGCCTTGTTGTTATGCGGTGGCATCACATTTCCTTTGGCAATAGGGGCCGTGGTCGATGGCGAATCCATTGATTGCCAAATTCCGCTCTCGGGGCAACGTTCGCCGGTCTTGGCCGTGGTTCCAACTCCTGCCATGAGCATCTCCTCTTGGTGGCGCAGCCAGATTGACTGCAGGCGCAGTGTGAGGCGCTTGACCAATCCAATGCACATGCGATGCCATGAAGTCCGGGAATGTCCCCATATAAAAATCGTTTGTTAACGTAGAGTGAGAACTATCGAGGTCGCATGTTTATGGTAGTTGACAGGGAGGCATTCTTCGGCACAGAAGATTCATGCGACACGCAGCAGCGTCCGGTTAATTCCCGCCCTCATAGCCGCACAAGGACTTTGCCCTCGGAGTTTCGACGTCGTCCCGCGACCGCCGCGTCCAAGGTATCGAAATCGAAAATTCATTCCGCTCGCGAAGCAAGCCACACGGCCGCTGTATAAATTTCCTCGGCTCAATCAAACTGAAGATCTCCGCTGTCGATTGTCGTTTGAGGGCTTCCTCAGTGTTCGGCACGCCGGACATCGAGAGAAAGCTACGGACAGAGAGGTGAATTCGGCACGTAGCAGATTCGCGGGGGAACCATCGAATGGGCATCCGCGTCGCCCCGCTGCGCGGCAATGCCGCCAAGAACAGCCTACTCTCGCAGCGTGAACACCACTGACAGGTAAGAGACCGGCAGGGTCTGAATGGCCTCGATCCCATGGAGTGCGGTCGCATCGAACAGCAGCGAGTCACCTGCCCCCACCGCCACCGATTTGCCGCCGTAACGGTAGCTGACCTCCCCGGACAGGAAGTACAGGAACTTGAGACCCGGATGCTGGAAGGTCACATAGGGATCGGCGCCCGGCAGCAATGTGACCAGGTAGGGCTCGACGAACAGGTTGCCCGACAGCAGATGGCCCAACAGCTCATAGCGGTAGTCCGCCACCGCGCCGATGCGATCGACCAAGACACCATGTCCTGCACGCACATGGCAAAAGTCCGTGCGCCGCGCCTGATCACTGAAGAAGCGCGAGGTTGGCACATGCAGGCCCTGCGCGAGGCGCTCCAAGGTCTCGACCGACGGCGAGACCAACCCGCGCTCGATGCGCGAGAGCATCGAGGCAGAAATCCCCGAGGTCTTGGCCAGTTCGCCGCCAGACACCTCGGCCGCCATGCGCAGCGCCCTCACCTGCGCCCCGATGCGCGCCGCGGACAGGCTGCGCACGACAGGTGCGGGTTTCCTCGATCGGACACGCGTCACCGAGACCGGCAGCCGCAAGGGGCGGACCGTTGGCAAAGGCGAGGCGGCTTCTTTGCGCGTCATACCCACCCGCTGATCACGCGCAGGCCACCGCCGAGAAATCGCCGGTGGCATTGAATCTGAAGGTAGCTGCTCTGGTTCCGCATCGTTGCTGCACCGTGTTCTTAAAAACATGCACAGCGGGATTATGTGTCGTTTAAGACGTTTCCTCCACAAGCACATTCAACGAGCCTGCTCGGACATGAATGCAGGCACACGATCCAAGACGCCATCTGGCATTGCGCGGGGCAGGTTGCCCAACGCAGTGACCCTGGCTCTCGGGCGAAACCTGAGGTATTTCCGCGAGCAGGCAGGACTCACGCAGGTTGAACTGGCCTTCGATGCGGAGGTGGAGCGCTCGCGCATCTCCAAGATAGAACGAGGACACATCAACCCTTCGCTATTGACGCTGGCCACGCTGTGCTATTGCTTGAAGATCACACTCCCCACGCTGTTCGAAGGCATGAAAGAGACGCTGGCGCCCTCGTGGAAAGGCGGCGAGTTGCGACGCTCAAACCAAGCAGTTCTTGTCGCGTCGTCGGAGAAGTCGCGTGGTCACCGATAACGCGCAGAAACCGCGACCTCAACAGTTCGGTTTCTGGTTTCCTCGGACACCGGCCTTTAGTAATAGTCCGCTCGAGGCCGTTGTTGACGCCTGGACCGTTTAGGGCGTGACGTCGGTGACGTGTTGAAGCAGACCGAACGCCACGCGCCACGCACGGCCGTCGCAGTGAACGGTGGCTGTGCGCTGGTTGAGCCGAACGATTTCTCCGACGTGGCGCTTCAGGCTTTGGTCGGTGAAGCTCACACGCTGGCCGACGCGAAAGTCCTGCTTGTGATGGATCTCCGGCGGCGGCCTCAGCGGCGCTGCAGTCGCCGGTGAGGGTGACGCGCCTGCCTGCTGATCCTCGACAGGCACGACGGCCGCGTACAGCACGCTGAAGCGCTGTTTGCTTTGCTCGTCGATCAGCGTGACTTGCCGGTCCTTCATCGCTGCGATACGAGCCTCACGCAGCTTGCCAGTGCCCCAGTCCCAGTACCTCACCAGTTGGCCCATGTGCAGCTGCGAACGCGCCTGCACGATGCGCCTGGGGTCGGCCATGAGTTGCTCGATGACCCAGCTGAGCTGGTACAGCTCAGCGCTGGTGGCCATGGGAAGATCTTCGATCTGCTTGACATGCATGCTGGCGATTTTGCCAGCGGCGATGTGCTCAGGCCGCGAGCCTGTCGGTCGGCGGTGAGCTCGTCGGCGCCGCCTTGGCAAGCTCACTGGCGGCTTTGCCGAGCCAAGCCTCCACCTCCTGCGGCGAAGGTTGGACGTTCTCCAGATCGACGAGCAACGTGGACGCCTGTGCCCATGCTCAAGCGGTGCCGCGGCAACGCGGATAGCTCGAACACCCCCAAAATTCCTGGCCTGCGTTGACTCCCTTTCTCGCCGTGCGTCGCACCATGGGCTGTGCGCACCTGGGGCAGCTCGGGGCTGCTGTCTTCGCCGCTTGGGGCGCTGCGTTGCTAGCCTGCTCCGTCGCCCTGATGTCGGCGGCGGGCTTGGCCGAAGAGCTGCCTCGGGCCTGCTTCAACAACCGGTGCAGCTGCGGGCCGTCGAGCAGGCGAAGGTTGCGACCACTGGCGAACGCTTCGGCTTCCGGCGTAAATCGACCGGAAGTGACAACAAATCCACCGGCGGCCCCCTCGGCCGCCATGACGCCATAGAGCTCGCGCACCACGGGCACGCCGACCTTGAAGGCCCGCCATTGCTTGCATTGCACCAGGTACTTCTCTCCGTTCTTGCGAAGGGTGAGATCGATGCCGTCGTCCGGACCCGCCTCGAAGTTCTCTGCGACCTGGTAGCCCTGCAAGCGGAATCCCTCGCCCACGAGAATCTCGAACTCCCGCCAGCTCATGTCGTCAAGGATGTCGGGACCGTCTGAGCGGGCGACGTTGTCCATCAACGAACGCCTCGCGTGACGGCGCCAAGCAGAGATGGCTGCGCCGGCGAGGCAGAAGATCGGCACGATGTACTGCCCGGCAGTTGCAAGGCCGCGCCCCATGGTTCCGACCATCGCGTTGCCCAACGCGCCGGGGCCAAGGGCGCTGGGCAGAGGCGCGATCGCGATGCGGTGGAGCAGCAGATATCCGGCAAGAGCCAGGATGACCCCCACATACCAAGGCAAGAGCGCGATCAGGTCGACCACGTCTTCGGCGGGGCTGGTTTTTTTGCGGCGGGACATTGGTGAGTGCCTCCTTCTGGCGGATTTTGCCCAAAAGCAGCCGACTTTGATACAGTCCGTTACGCTCGTCACGATGGGATTTCGGCCGGCCACGTTCGTGCGGCACGGATCGACACACTGGCTCTTTTTTAGGCGCAACCCCCGGTCCGGGCCGAAGCCCAAACTGAGGCGCCGCGCCGATTGAATCGCACCATGGGGTGGAAGCCGACGCCGTGATGCTCACGACCGATACCGGTTATGACCATGATTGAATTGCTGAATCGTCGCAGCTGGCGATTTACTACTCCGTTCTTTGAATGACCTCCACCAATGCGCCTGTCCCCAAGACGTCCATGAGCGAGCATTTGCTCATGGCTGCGTATTGGATCGTTGCCATCGTCATCCTCGCCGCACTCGTCGTCCTGTTGGTGTACTTCCATGCTTTTGGCGGGCAAAAAATGTCCCGCGATCCCGGCGATTGGGGAGCGTTTGGAGACTACGTCGGCGGGCTTATCAACCCCCTCGTCGGGATCGCCACAGTCACGTTGATCTTCCTGACGCTCATGCTGCAGAGGAAGGAGCTGCAGGCCTCGCTTGAAGAAATACGCAGTGCCCATCGAAGTGCGGTGCTCCAGAGATTCGAGCAGTCGCTGTTCTCGTGGCTAGCCAACTATCACTCCCTTCTCTCGGCCACGAAAAGCAAACTCGGCGGCGAAGGACGTCAAGCCTTGACAACCATGTACGAGCAGCGCTTCTCGAGCGTGGTTGCGATGCAGAGGCATCAACGTGCCGAAGGCCTTGGGGCCCTCGATGAAGAGGAAGCGAAGATCCATCTTGGGGAAATACGCAGGGCGTCCGCAACCGGCGACGCAGAAGAGAAGGGCAACCTCTCCAACGTTTTCATGATCGCGCTCTGGGGATACAAAGAAGTTATCCGTACGCATCGATCGGAGTTGGATGCCGTCTTTCGCACCCTATACCGTCTGCTGCGGTGGATCGACACCTCTGAACTCGACGATGTTCAGAAGTGGCACTACGTCGCGCTTGTGCGCGCGCAACTCTCCTGGATCGAGTTGGTTTTTATTCTCTACAACTGCCTTACACCGGAAGGCGAGAAGTTTGCTGGCCTGGTCAATGACTATGCGCTCTTCGACAATCTGGAGGGGGCACCCGATGAACTGATTGATGCCATCGCCCATGAGTTCACGGTGTCGCCCCCGTCTTCGTTCGCCGCGAGCCTGCCACCAGAACCATGGCCGTTCAACGAAGCTGCATTCTCCTCCGAGGTCGCCAAAGCCAAACGCAAGCTGCCACCCACGGCGTAGCGCCGATCTCATCTTCGATCCAGCCACGCCATGTGCCGCGACCCCACGAGGCTTTGACCTCGTACGGGATCACGTATGTTCGGCAAGGAAGCGCCACGAATTTCAGGGAGGTGTGGTCGGCCCGGAACTGCGGGTGCAACAACCACACCGCTTCCTCAACGCAGTGGCCGCACGGCCCGTACGAGTCGAGGTCAGCTGCTATCGGCAGCCGTAAACCAAGCCATTTCGGATGGACGGCAGGCCGCGATCAAGCGGCCGCCATGTACCCCGGGGCGGTCCACCTGCCGAGATGCTGGCGTTCGCGCCGGGCCGGCGTGTCGGCGGAAGCGTCCGCAGCGGCAAGGGCAGTCACTATGTGGGTGGCCGCCGCTGGTAGCCCATCAATGCATCGATTGCTACCGGAAATCCCTGCGCACCGTCGCCCCCGCCAACCGCCCCAGCAGCGGCGTCAGATCTTCCAGCCGCGTCGCAACCAGGTTCTTCACCGCCCCCTCGCGCTGCCACGTGCCGTGCACGACCATGAGCCGCGCGCCCAGCAGTTCCTGGCGCTGCACGTCCCTGAGGCTCTTCCACACGATCACCTGCACCACGCCCGTTTCGTCTTCCAAGGTCAGGAAGATCGTTCCCTTCGCGGTCTCGGGCTGCTGCCGCAACGTCACGATTCCGCAGTGGCTCACATGTTCCCCATTCTCGATCTCCTCGAGATCCCGCGCTGTCATAAGCCCACGCCGCGCGAGGCGCTCGCGCAGCAGGGCGAGCGGATGCCGGCGCAAGGTCAGTCCGGTGGAGGCATAGTCGAACACGATCTCCTCGCCCTCGGGCGCCGCGTCGAGTTCGAGGAAATCCTCGTCGACCGGCGCGTCCCGCAATAGCGCCGGCGCCGCGCGCAGCCCCGCCGCCTCCCAGACCTGCTGCCGCCGGTGGCCCGACAGGCTCATCAGCGCATCGGCCGCGGCCAGCAGCTTCATCTCGTGCAATTCCAGCCTTGCGCGCAGCGCCAGGTCCTCCGTGCTGTCGAACACCTGCTGCACGCGGGCCTCGACGATGCGCCCCGCCGAGGCCGACTTGAGCCCGCCGATCATGCGCAGCCCGAGCCGCACGGCCGGCTCATGAGCCAGGTCTTTCAAGGTGCAGTCCACGTCGCTGTACATCACGTCGACCGGCCGCACCTCGACGCCATGGCGCCTCGCGTCCTGCACGAGCTGCGACGGCGAATAGAACCCGAGCGGCTGCGAGTTCAGCATGGCCGCGAGGAACTCCGCCGGGTGATGGCACTTGATCCAGCAGCTGGCGTAGACCAGCAGCGCGAACGACGCGGCATGGCTTTCCGGAAAACCGTACTCGCTGAACCCCTTGATCTGCTCAAAGATCGCCTTCGCGAAACTCTCCTCGTAGCCGCGTGCGGTCATGCCGTCCACGATCTTCGAGTAGTAGTGCTCCAGCCCGCCCTTGCGCTTCCACGCCGCCATGGACCGCCGCAGGCCGTCGGCCTCGCCCGGCGTGAAGCCGGCCGCCAGGATGGAGATCTGCATCACCTGCTCCTGGAACACCGGCACGCCCAGGGTCCGTCCAAGTGCCTCCTTCAGCGCCTCGCTCGGATAGACCACCGGCTCCCGGCCCTGGCGCCGGTTCAGGTACGGGTGCACCATGCCGCCCTGGATCGGTCCCGGCCGCACGATCGCGACCTCGATCACCAGGTCGTAGAAGCAGCGTGGCTTGAGCCGCGGCAACATGCTCATCTGCGCGCGGCTCTCGATCTGGAACACGCCGACCGTGTCGGCCTTGCAGATCATGTCGTAGGTGGTGCTGTCCTCCGCCGGGATGTCCTGCATGCCGAACACGCAGCCCTTGCGCAGACCGATGAAATCCAGCGCCTTGCGGATCGCCGTCAGCATGCCGAGCGCGAGGCAATCCACCTTCAGCAGCCCGAGCGCATCGAGGTCGTCCTTGTCCCATTCGATCACCGTGCGGTCCGGCATCGAGGCGTTCTCGATCGGCACCATGCGGCACAGCGGCCCCTTCGTGAGCACGAAGCCGCCGGTGTGCTGGCTCAGGTGCCGCGGGAAGCCGATCAGCTGTTCGGTCAGATGCAGCAGCTGCTGCACCTGCAGTGAATCCGCAGACAGGCCGAGCTCCTGCAGCCGCTCGGGCCGCACCGCCCCCCCGTCCCACCACTGGTGCCCCTTGGCGAGGGCGTCCACCGTCTCCAGCGACATCCCCAGCGCCTTGCCCACGTCCCGGATCGCGCTCTTCGGCCGGTAGCTGATCACCACCCCGGTGATGGCGGCGCGGTCGCGCCCGTACTTGGCATAGAGGTACTGCAGCACCTCCTCGCGCCGTTCGTGCTCGAAGTCGATGTCGATGTCCGGCGGCTCGTTGCGCTCCTTGGAGATGAAGCGCTCGAACAGCACGCTCATGCGGCCCGGGTCGACCTCGGTGACGCCCGTGCAGTAGCAGACCACGCTGTTCGCGGCGCTGCCGCGCCCCTGGCAGAGGATGTGGCGCGAACGCGCGAACATCACGATGTCGGCCACGGTGAGGAAGTAGTGTTCGTACTTCAGCTCGGCGATCAGCGCGAGCTCGTGCTCGATCTGCGCCTGGACCGTGGCGGGGATGCCATCGGGCCAGCGGCGGCCGGCCCCTTCGTAGGTGATGCGGCGCAGGTACCCGGCGGGCGTCTCGCCCGTGGGGACGACCTCGTCGGGGTACTGGTAGCGCAGCTCCTCAAGATTGAAGCTGCAGCGCGCCGCCACCTTGAGCGTTTCGGCGAGCAGCTCGGGCGCATAGGTCTGCGCGAGCCGCAGCCGGGTGCGCAGATGCCGCTCCGCGTTGGGCTGCAGCTCCAGGCCGCAGTCGGTCAGCGGCTTGCCCAGGCGCGTCGCGGTCATCACGTCCTGCAGCGGCTTGCGCGAGCGCACATGGAAATGCACGTCGCCCGCCGCCACCAGCGGAATCTCCGTCGCCGCGCTGATCTCGCTCAGGCGATACAGCCACATCTCATCGTCGAGCAGGCACAGCTTCTCCACGGCGAACCAGCAGCGCCCGAGGAACTCGCGCAGCAGCCAGGCCCCGAGCCAGCCCAGCTGCGCCGGCGTGGCCATGCGCCGGGGCGAGGCCAGCACCACGCAGCCGGAGAGTTCGGCGCCGTGGATCTGCGCGAGCGCCAGCTTGTAGGTCCCCTTCTCCGAACTCCGGCGCAGCTTGGTGATGAACGCCGAGAGGTTGCCGTAGCCCTCCAGATGACAGGCCAGCACGGTGAGCGTGAAGGGCGCGGCCTCCGGGCCGACCTGCTCGTCGGGCTCGACGAGGAACTGGCTGCCGATCAGCAGCTTCAGGCCATGGTCCTTCGCAGCCACATGCGCGCGCACGACACCGGCCAGGCTACATTCGTCGGTGATGGCGAGCGCCGCGTAGCCCAGCTGCTTCGCGCGCTCGACGAGTTCGTCCGGCTGGCTCGCGCCGCGCAGAAAGCTGAAATTGCTCACGCACCGCAGCTCGGCGTAGTCGGGCAGGTCCATGGGAGGCCTCTCAGGCGAAGGTGCCGTGCAGGAACCAGGCCGTCTCGTCCTGCGCCAGGCGCATCTGGAAGATCCACAGCACGCCGGCGTGCTCGCTCACCGCCACCCAGTAATCGCGGCTCGCCTGCCGCGTGGTCTCCTGTCCGCCCTCACCTTCTTCACCTTCCTGCGTCGTGCGGTCCCACCATCCGCCCTCGACGCGATGGGGACCCGCCAGCAGCTGCAGCACGCCCTGGTAGATCGGACGGTTGGCCTGGGTCGCGAGGCGCAACGGCTTGGGCAGGATGAAGGTCGGCTGCGGCACATCGACCGTGCGGGACCGCACCCGTGGCGCCGGTTCGGGCGCCGGGCGCCAGCGGCACATCCACTCCAGGCGGTGGTCCTCCAGAATGACCGGACGCAGCACGCGGTCGGGCCCGAGCCGTGCGGCGATGCGCTCGAGCACCAGCGCGAGGCTCTCGCCCGACTGCCGGGCCTCGGGCAGCATCGAGAGGCTCTTCTCCTCCAGCGACTGCACTTCGGTCGCCAGCAGCTCCAGGTCGCCCACGGGCGCCAGCAGCTCGACCTTGCCCAGGTGCTCGGCCAGCAGGCGCATCAGGTGCTCGGTGTCGCGTGTGGCCTGGGCGGTGCGGACGGTGAGTTCGCCGCCGTCGCCGGCGGTCCTGGCGCGCATCGCGTCATGGCACCAGCGCAAGGTGAACGCGGTCACGCCGGACCGCCGGGCCATGAGCCAGCCGGCCATCTGCAGCATCAGGCGGCGGGCCCCGAACAGCATGGCGGGCGCGTGCTCGACCCGCGCCATCAGCTCGAGCCTGGCGCGGAAGGTCTCCGGCAGCTGCGCCCAGGGGTAGGTCTCCGGCCGCAGCCCGTAGGCCTGGTCGAGGGTGGCGAGCAGCTGCGCGTCGAAGCGCCGGCTCAGGCCGCCGCGCGGCAAGGCGCGCACCTGGCCCAAGGTCCGGCAGCCGAGTCGGGCGAGCGTCGCCTGATGGGCGGCGACCTGCGTTAGGGTTTCGATCGGCAGCGCATCGAGCAGTTGGGTGAGCGGCTTGGCGAAGCCGTTCGACAGGCCGGCCCGAGCCACCGCGAGCGCGGCGAGGCTGGTCGGCGCCCAGCTCAGCTGCCGGACGCCGAGGTCGGGGCATTCCTCGCGCACGCGCTCGACCAGACGGCGCTTGCCGCCGAACAGGCGCAGGCTCTGTTCGACTTCCATCACGACCGCCGGGCACAACAGAAGCGCTTCGAGCACCGCGACGCGGGGCGTGAACTGCAGGCACCACGTCGCAAGGCCATCGAGCGCCTCAGTGCGCGGCTGCGGGGCGTCCGGCAGGCTGTCGGGAAGAAGGGCTGCCCACAGCATGGGAGAGCTCCCGGGATTGGCGCGCCGCGATCAGGCGGCTCGGGTGGCGAAGGCGCGGCGTCAGGATGGCTTCGAGGCCACCGGGCACCGAGGGAATCGTCAGTTCCCCCTCGTGCGGCGGCCCCTTGCGCTTGAGCAGGTGGATGCGCAGCTCCCAGTCGACGCCGAACCGCGCATGCAGCCGCAGCGGCGCGGCCGACGACTCGTGCTCGGCCGCGGCTGGCCGGCACAGGATGACGGGTCCGTCGCAGTCCTGGGCGCAGACCTGCAGGCGCCGGATCTGCTCCTGGCGGGCCTGCGGCAGCCAGCTCACGAGCATGCCCGCGGCATTGGCCTTGATGAGCTGTTCGGTCGCCCACAGGCGCTCGACCGGCTTGTCGGCGGCGATCCAGACCAGGTGGCGTTCGTCGAGGCCGAGGTGGCGCAGCCCCGGCAGGTGCGGGGCCTTCGGCGGGCCGATCACCACGATCTGCCTGCCCTGCGCGACCAGCGTGCGCATGGCGGGCGCGAGCAGCCGCCATTCGAGCACCGAGGGCTGGACCTGGAGCACTTCGGTCAGGGACTGGCAGGGCCAGCCGCCGCCCGGCAGTTCGGCATCCAGGCGCTCGAAGCCGGTGCGGACGGTCGACGTGACCGGCGTGCCGAGCGCATCGCCGCGCCAGACGACCGATTCGACCGCGTGCGGCAACACGACGTGCGAGCGCCGTGGCCGCTCCGGCGGCGGTGAACTTTCGCGGGCCGACGGCGCTTCATCGCCATCGGCCCATGACAGGGGGATGGCCACAAGGACTCCGGATACTGTATGGATGAACAGTATCCATCCGGTGCAGGGGAGTGAGCAAGAAGGTTTACAAATTTGCCCTGGCCATGCCGCTTTGTGAAATCCGACCGGCCTGCACTCCCAAGGAAAATCCCCGTCCGGCGAAGCCGGGACCGGCGCCACAATGGAACGCATGTGCTACTCAGCCCAGATCCGCGCCGACTACAAGCGGTTCTTCCGCCAGTTCGGCGGCGTCCTGTCGCTTCGCGCGTTCGCCAAGCTGTACTACGAGCGTCAGGGCAACCCCAGGATCAAGATTCCGAAGGCGGTCGACGCGGCGTTCATGAACCCGGAGTCCGACGAGGAGCGAGAGATCAAGGGCCTGATCGAGGCCTTCAACGCCGAACAGGCCACGGCGCTCGAGCAGGATCTCTTCAAGCAGCGCAAACGGCTCGCCGACGCCGAACGCAAGCTCCAGGTCAAAACCACGAAGAAGGCGACGGACGACGTGCGGATCGCCACGGCGAAGGTCGAATGGGGACTCGGCAAGCTGGCGGATCTCAAGCGAGTCGAGCTCGAGCCGCGCGACGCGCGAATCTTTCCGGGCGTGTATGTCCCCGTGATGATCTGGGAGGACGGGCAGCGGGTCGTCAAGCCCATGCGCTACCAATGCCGGCCCGCCGGCAAGCCCGCGAGATTCGACGCCCTCTATCCCGGCACCTACAACGCCCGACGCGACAACCTGGAAGGGTTCTGGAAGGACGTCTTCGGTCTGTCGCACGGGCTCATGGTCGCCAATGCCTTCTATGAGCACGTCAACCGGGATGGCGAGGATGTGGTGCTCGAGTTCAGGCCGCGGCCGCAGCAGGACATGCTGGTCGCATGCCTCTGGTCCGCGTGGTCGGCGCCGGGCGAACCCGACCTGCTCTCGTTCGCTGCCATTTCCGATGAACCTCCGGCAGAGATTGCGGCGGTGGGCCACGACCGCTGCATCATCCCCATCAAACCGGAGAACGTCGATGCGTGGCTGAGGCCGGATCGCGCGAATCTGGCGGCTTCGTATGCCGTGCTCGAGGACCGCGAGCGGCCGTACTACGAGCACCGGCTGGCGGCATAGGCCGATGCACAATCGCCATTTGCCGATCGCCGCTTCAGGCTGACTGGCCGCGGGCCTCATGCGACCCTGCGGTAGCGTTCTGCAATCCGACCATCCCCTCCATCAGACCGTAGCTGAGCACGCCCTTTTGCGGTTCAACGACAGGCTGCGCGACTTCGCCAGTGCCGCCAAATGCCGCTTGATAGCCTCAGCTCGACTGGAGCTGGAAAGCGCCCCGAATCGCGGTGAAACATGGACAACCCCGAAGCTGCCACCTCCGGCCCAGGAGGTAGCCTCCGTAACGCCTCCTGGGTCGGTACCGTCGATCACAAGTTGCAGTCGTGGTAATAGGAAGTCGCGGACGGTCTGCGCATTTCGCTCGGCAATGACCCATCGACGGCGCATTTTGTGTGCGACAGCGGCAGTAGTTCCGCTGCCGCCGAATATGTCGACGACCAGTTCGCCCGGATTGGTCGCAATGTGAATAATCCGCTCCAGAAGCGACTCGGGCTTGGGGGTGTCGAACACCTCGATGTCCGGAAACATTGCCATCAGGTGCCGCTTCGCATCGTCGTTCGTTCCAGTGTCTGGCGGCCCCCACACCGTGAACGGAACGAGCCCTCTGAGTTGATGCGCGAACAGTTTCAATCGGGGAGATCCGTCTCCGCCCTTTGGGAACCAAAGGCGGTCATCTGCAAGCAGATCGAGGTAGGTCTGCTCGGTGGCGTACCAAGAACGACCTCGTGGAGGCCGCAATATTTGCCCGGTCGGCGTGACGATGTCGTACTGCTGTGCTTTACGAAACCCAGGCGCCGTGAAGGGCGCGTCGGACCAGGGTCCGCGCGGATCATCGTCGCGGTTCTGTAAATGTGCTTCGTCCTTGACCAGCAGATTCCGCGAAGTCTTCCACTTTTTGGGTCCGCTCGGGGCGTACACCAAGACCGTGTCGTGGTTCGATGAGAAGGCTGCGCGGGAATCGCGTGTGGTCTTCTTCTGCCAAACGACTGAGGCGACAAATGCGTTTTCACCGAAAACCTCGTCCATCACTGCTCGCGCGCGGTGCACCTCTGAATCGTCAAGATGCACCCAAACGCTAGCATCCTCCGCGAGAAGCGGGCGCAGCGCCGCCAGGCGGTCGCGCATCATGCTGAGCCACATCGGCCGCTGCATGGTGTCGTTGTACTGACGAAAGTTGATCTGAGTGTTGAAGGGCGGGTCTATGTACACGAGCCGGATGCCACCATCCAGGACGGTCGTTTGCGAGGTCAGCGCCTCAAGAGCGTCCAGACCATCGCCGACGGCAAGCACGTTCGCCTGGGCGTTTAAAGGGGTCGGCGTGAGCGCTTCGAACTTGAGTGGCATTAACAGCCGGCGATCATCCGGCTGCACCCACTCAGAGTCCGTCTCTCCCGATGCCCGCAGCTGCAGGTCTTTATTCGGCCAGATGAGTTGAACGTCGGACATATGAATCTCGGGACCGGGGAGAAGGTGAGCGACTAGCGTCAGTACTGGGAATTTTTACAGGATATCATGAGCCATCGAAACACAGTTGAACGATGGAATCACAAAGAGAATGACGCTGCCAACTCTGGACATGCCGCCCAATATTTTGCACGCTGTTCAGGCCGAGGCGATGCCGATGAAGCCCTTCATTCGGTGGGTGGGCGGCAAGGCGCGACTCCTTCCGCGCATTCTTCCGCACGTACCTGCCAGCATAGGGAACTACTACGAGCCCTTCTTGGGCGGCGGCGCGGTCTTCCTTGCATGTGCCTCCCGCGTCTCCGGTCGCTCGCTGCTTGCGGACCTCAACGAGCACCTAGTCGCGGCTTGGGTCGCACTCAGGGACCACCAATCTGAGCTTCGCCCTTTGCTTGACTGGTACTTGGCGAACGACTCCAAGGAGTTCTACTACGAAGTACGGTCGACCGTTCCCACTGGGCTTGTTGAAAAGGCGGCGCGCTTCCTCTACCTGAACGCGGTTTCGTGGAACCACCTGTGGCGGGAAAACTCTCGAACCGGAGCCATGAATGTGCCTTGGGGTGATCGAACGTTCAAGGGCATAGATGACGCGACGATGAAGTCCATCGGCGCTGTTTTGGCCCGTGCAAGCATCGTTGCTGCTGACTTCCGTGATGTGCTCGACACCGCCACGCGCGGCGATTTCGTTTACCTTGACCCGCCGTACTTGCCTGTCTTCTCACGACCGGACGTGGAGAAAGAGCCGACCGCGAAATTCAACAAGTACACTGCGAAGACCTTTGAGATGGCCGACCTCGTTGAGCTTGCAAAAATTTGCGCTGATCTGTCTCGTCGAGGGGTGCGATGGGTGATGTCCAATCGTGACACCGAATCGGTTCACGACTTGTTCCCTGGCGCAGAGATCATCCGATTTACGACTCACCGCTCGCTCGCGGCCCAGAGTCGACGAGAAGTCGAAGCACACCAGTCGCCCGAAGCGATCATCGTCGGGAGGGTTTGAATGGCCGTACAACCTGTTGAGTGGGTGCTGGTGGTTTACTACGGTCCCGCAGCACATCAAGCTACTTACGGTCGTCAGGTGCGTGGCGGTGGGTATACAAAGGACTTCATTCAACTTTCTCGCAAGAAGGAATTCTTGGACGAGGTGGCGAATCTGTTCTCGGTTTCCGCAAGTGCGACAGACCCGATACCACTCACCTACCAATGGTGGCCAGCGGAAACCGCTTCGGGCGCATTCGTCTTCAAATCCGCGGACCGTCCCCATCTGAAGTGGGATACGAGCTCGGGTGCACCCCAGGTATGGAAGATGACACTCGCTCCGAGCGACGCCACGCCTGAGACGATTCCCGGTGATCCATCTCATCTGGATGTTGTGGATGCCGAGAACGAGCTGGGGCTCCTCGCTAGTCGCGGTGCTGGACAGCCATACCTATTGGCAATCAAGCTTCGGGACGAGTCCAGGAAATTGCACCTGCGCGCATATCTCAGGAATCCAAGCAGTGGGTATGCGTGGGCCGACCTGGGGCTCGTGCCGCAGGAAGTCCAAACTCTTGCCGCGAAGACGTCTCGAACATCTGCTCTTGCATGGTCGCTCTTTCAAAGCGGCGGAACAGCACTGAGTCCACAGGTTGCGAATGCTTTATCGCAGCTCGATGCATCCGGCGACCACCCGGCAGTGATCGAAGCGCTTGACATGGATACAGGTCGCGCACTCATCGCCTACCTGCGGCATCCCGGTCATGGTTTGTTCTTCGATCCAACTCAGAATCATGCCGCGTGGGTACAGTCCGCGCCCCTTCCGCCGCAGATCACGGCTTCTGTCGACGCCTTGTTGCAGATCCTCGAAGCGCGATTCCCCGCGGTCCCTCAAGGAGACGCGGCTGCCGAAACACTTGAAGCGGACCCTGATGAGGTCGAAGCCTTTCGCGAACAGATCGAGGAGAAGAGCTACGAGGTTCCCGATTCGACCGCGACGATCAAGACCAGAGGCAGCGCACAGAAGGCGTTCGCTGGAGCGGTCAAGGCCAACTATGGACACCAGTGTGCGATTACTGGAATTGTGACGAAAGACTTTCTCGTCGCGTCACACATCGTTCCTTGGAGCGCCGACCAAAGCATTCGGCTGGACCCATCGAACGGCATTTGCCTTTCACTACTAGTCGACCGCGCATTCGAGAAGGGGCAGCTACTGATAGAGGACGACCTCACCATTCGCATCGATTGGGACAAAGTCGGAAGTGATCGTGCGCTCCGGAACCAGCTTGAACCGTACGACGGGAAGAAGTTGAAGGCGCCAGAGAAACAGGATCCTCAGCCCCAGTACCTTCAGCGGCGGCGGGCGCTCGTCGCTCCGGCCGACTGATGCCGATTGCGCTGTGCGGCGCACGAGCGCGGTATCAAGATTGGTAGGAAGATGACAACGCGCCGGCAAGAGAGCCCGCCTCCCCCGCGCGCTCCTCGACCGCCCATGCTGTCGCGAACTCCTTGCAAGCAGGCCTTCCCAGCCAACAAGTTGCTGGCCAGCGCAACGCTCGATCGCATGCGCCACAACGCCTATTGCCTGGTGCTCGACGGCAAGAGCTACCGGGCCCCGCGTCAACTTCCGACTGTGATCCGCCAGCGCCTTGCCAGCGAGGCCAAAACCGCTCAAGCTTGAGACCTTCGATGGTGCTCTTCAACCTCGTTGCAGCCGGCTCCAATATGCCGGAAATGGGTGGCTCCATTACGCCGGAAGGTGACAGAGGGACCATCGAATGGGCATCCGCGTCGCCCCGCTGCGCGGCAGTGCCGCCAAGAGCAGCCTACTCTCGCAGCGTGAACACCACTGACAGGTATGAGACCGGCTGGGTCTGAATGGCCTCGATCCCATGCAGTGCGGTCGCATCGAACAGCAGCGAATCCCCTGCCCTCACCTCCGCAGTCCTGCCGCCATAGCGGCAGCTGACTTCCCCGGACAGAAAGTACAGGAACTTGAGGCCCGGATGCTGAAAGGTCACGTAGGGATCGGCACCGGGCAGCATCGTGACCAAATAGGGCTCCACGAACAGGTTGCCCGACAGCAGGTGGCCCAGCAGCTCATAGCGGTAGTCCGCCACCGCGCCGATGCGATCGACCAAGACACCATGTCCTGCACGCACATGGCAAAAGTCAGTGCGGCGCGCCTGGTCCCCGAAGAACCGCGACGTCGGCACGCCCAAACCATTCGAGAGACGCTCCAGGGTCTCCACCGAGGGCGAGACCAACCCGCGCTCGATGCGCGAGAGCATCGAGGAAGAAATCCCAGAGGCCTTCGCTAAAGCCCCGGCAGACACATCAGCCGCCATGCGCAGTGCCCTCACCTGCGCGCCGATGCGCGCCGATGCGCGCCGCGGACAGGCTGCGCACGACAGGTGCAGGTTTCCTCGATCGGACACGCGTCACCGAGACCGGCAGCCGATCCTGCAGCGACGCCATGAGGCGCGTCCGAGTGCTTGAAGTTCAGCAGCTGAGAGGTAGCGGTAAATGCCCATGCATGCAATGACAACAGTTCATCGCGGACATTTCCGCTGGACATTCTCACAAAGGATTGCCCATGGGCGGCAAGCTTGAGAAGCTCGAGCAGCGGCCGCCGCACACCATATTCACTCGCCGCCACGAGGTACTGGATAAGATCTCGCAATATCCCAGCTTCTTGGCAAAGCAAGTGCTCATCTTTCCATCGAACTATCTCGCCAAGCCCCTGGAAGACTTTCTTAAGAAGGTCCGACAGTCCCCAGGGCAAGCTATGCGAATGCCAATCCAACTTCGCTGGGGTGGCGGCTTGGGCGCCACCGCTCAGGCGATTCAAGTAATTGCCACCTGGGCGTGTCTCGAGGACTCCAGTCGCTCACTCCGCCTTCCGGAATCGTTCGCCCTCCAAAAGGCATCGCGGGAGCGCTTCGGCTCAACCGTCACCGGAATGGCGGCGCTCTACTTTGCCAATGAGATAGTCTGCGAAAGTCAGCCATTTAGTCGCTTCGAAGCACTTGAAGTTATGGTGCCTCGTATACAAGCAATGCAAACGGGAGCCTATCGGGACACTTTGCGAGGTCACGGCGCTGCACTTTGCTGCTTCATCGGCGCGAAAAATGAGTTTCTCGCCCCGCTGTATGCACGTCCTCGCGCTGGCGAAGTGCGAGAGGTGACGGACTTTAGAGTTCTGTTGACACGTGTGCTGAGTCAGCTGAGCATCAGAGACGATGCGCTAAACGAAGGACAACTAGACTATCTGAGTGGATTGCTCTATCAGCTGTTTCTCAATGCAGATGAGCACGGATCCTTCGACGCAGCGGGAGAGCGATACGAAAAGGGCCTGCGGGGAATCGCACTTCGAGTTCTCACTGTCACCGACGTTAAGTCACTCGTTGAGGTCGCGGGTGATGACGCCGCCTTCAAAGCCTACCTCATCAAACAGGCCTTCACTACCAAGGCTAAACATCCTGACTCTGCGATAGAGCAGACGCCCTTCGCATCATTTCGGCTGCTCGAGATCTCCGTTTTCGACACGGGACCGGGACTTGGACTGCGCTGGCTTTCGGAGCAATCAGGATGTAGAGACTACTCCGAGATTTCTCACGAGCAAGAACTTTCTGCGGTGCAGACATGCTTTCAGAAGCACGCCACGACCAAAGCGAGCCAGTTCAAAGGACAGGGATTGTCGATGGCTCTGCAGGCATTGAAGCGCCTCAATGCATTCATGACGCTTCGGACAGGACGCCTCAGTCTCTATCAGGACTTTTCTCGCTCTGACACGACCGAATTTTTACCCAAGAACAGGTTCACTAGCCTTCGGCGCCCTGCCGAGATCGCGGGTACCAGCTACTCAATCTGTTTCAAGGTAGCGTGACGATGCAGAGCCCAACAGGATTCTTCCATTTCGTTCATCCCGTTAGATCTGGCTCGTTGGCGGATCAGATAGTTGCCTTTGCCTACAAGCAACCCGGGCCCATCATGCGCGGCGTACTCGACGAGCTAATGCTCGCGATGTGTCAAGGACCAAGCCTGCCGGACGCGATAGTGGTGATTGGACTTGAGGAAGATCGATCGATCGACTTGCTCAGTCAGTTGAAGGCAGAACCAAGCCAAGTCGCTCAAGAACGAATAAAGGGCCGCATTCCTCTATTCTTCTGCTCCTTCAGTCTGGCGAAAGGCACAGCTTCCTTGACGCTACTCGACTCGGCTTTCCGTGCCCGTCAGACGCCGTTTAAGGTTGTCGTAGAACGAGGCGTGAAGGAATGGATGGAGTCCGGATTGCAGGCCGTCTTCGACCCTTCTGAAGTCATACTTCGCGCGCCGCCCGGCTACGCGTATCAAAAGCCCTCCGGCTCCCGCGACACGCTCTTCCTGAAGCCAGATCTTGCGCTCAAGTCATCAGCCATCGTCGGCTTTGTAGCATTGGCTCTTTTCTTCAAGCAGTTCTCAGCTCAAACACAACGCTTCGCAGAACTCCAAACGGTGTTCGTCGATACCATGGCCATCTCGACCGTGGCGTATGCATTGAGAGAGCTATTGATCCTTTGTGGATCGAGGCAACCATTTCATATTGAGAGTTTCCATTCGTACGGAGGATTCGACAACGTACGCCGACCGATGAGGGCGACCTCCCTTTGCCTGATTTCTGCATCCACATCCATGTCACTTCACGAGAAGTGGATCGTCAAAAAGGAAGTCGCTGTGGATGAAGTCGTGACATTGGTAACTCTGAAAACTGCGACGCGGCTCAAGAGCGGCGCATTGCTTGCGCTCGATGTTCCAGCTACCAAGCCTTCTTCAGGTCCAGCGCAGCTTAGCATTAGGATTAAAGGCGAGACCTTTCTACCCGAGCAGGAGCCTTCCAAGAAGGTCTTGCTTACGGATCTGCATCACCGCAGTGACGATGAAGTCGCACATTTCTGCGAGTTCGCAGGGAAGCAGATATTCGATATCTACCGGAGACCCGCTAGGAGTGCTTCAAGACCACGGGCCTTGTACGTCGATGGTGCAAATCTGATCGCCCATCCTGCTTTTCAAACGTGGCTCCAGTCACGACTACTTCACTCGGTCAAGGCTGCTACTCAAGCCGTTGTATTCCAGAACGATGCTCCTTCGCGCGCTCTAGCCAGCCAAGTTCAAGAGTTTTGTGCTTCTAAATTGAAGCTTTCAGTTTCGCTAATCCTTTCGTCCGACCAACTTGCCACGAGAAATCTTAAGCCCACAGACGGTGTGATCATCTGTGCAGCCGTTGTCGGCAAAGGCTCCCAACTGCTGGAGATAAGCCGCACCTTGCGAGACAAACACGAGGGACCGCGCCTGTATATAGTCGGGTTCCAAGTTGCCGAGAATCGGAGTGAGCTGACATCGCTGGACACAAACTTGCGCCACTCGAAGGTAGTTCAGTATGAAATCGCCAAGTTTGGAAAAGCAGCTGTCGGCACTCAATTGGAAGAATCGTTCAACGCCGAGGTTTCAAGGTACTACGCGCCCTTCAGAGATCTGCGCGCACTTCCATCCAAGCTGCAGCAGCGCGGGCGACTGCTCGGAAGCATCGCGAACTTGCATGAGCTTGCGATGCTTCCCCACGGACCTGACGCCCAGAGTCCGATGCGGCTTAGGGCTGGCTTCGCATACTGGCCCGAAAACTTTGAGCCCCAGCCCTGCCATGCCGAAGTGTTGGCCACTGTTGCTGTATTGCTTCAACGAGCGCGAGAGCATGACAAGCTACCTGACGAGCGCCGCCTTTCCTCCTCGAGCTTCCGCCACGTAGTCCTCTCTCCAGAGAACTTCACTCGATTCAACGACGGAGTTCTACAAGCGGCGCTCTTGCGATGTGCATACCCTTCCGAGCTGGACTATCGTGCCGATCATGCAGCGAGTGACTTTATGAAGTCTGTCGTTCTGCGAGCACTTTCCCGCGCAACCCAGGAATCTGGGGAGGCAATTCTGGAGTTTCTACTTGCACTGGCACTTCGTCGGCTTCAGCTTTCCGATGTGCACCTTGATGAGATTCGCGCTGCAGTTTCGGATTACACCAAGGCTTCGGGTGCCCTTCAGCGTGCAATGAAGTTCATTTTCACCCAGAAGGAGGGGACGCGCCCCCTTCGATCAAAGTTGCCGTTCTAGCGAAGACGAACTCGGCTTTAAGCTGATCGCCAAAGCGCTGGATGCCCCGGCGTTCCTCCCTCCCCTGAGCGAGTGAGACGGAAGTCACTTGGCGCTGGTGGAAGTGACAACGCAGCGCGCCGTCTTGGGGTTCACCCCCGATAGCGTAGTGATGTCGTACGGCGACGATCGCGCCGCTGTGGTGCTTGCGAATGAAATCACGCATCAGCGTAAAAAATTCAGGCAAGCTTGCACCGTCGCATCAGCTGCGTCGCGAGGAGTGGAAGAAGCGCTGCTAGGAGTGGCCTAGGTCACGGTCAAGCCGACGCGCCGCATTGGCACGCTCGGGCTGAAGGGCTAGCGTCGATGTACACAATGCCGCCGAGGCGCGCGCCACCATGAATGGCCATTGACTATCAACTCGCGTTGGTGAAGAAATTTCTTAGCAATCGACACCTAGAGGGTTTCCTCCAAGCTTGGTGCGACATACTCAGCCGCACGAACATCACATGAGTTCCGGGAATAAGACTAAAGGCGAACTATGAATAAACAAATTCTTCAAGAAATCAAGAAAGGGAATCTCACTCTGTTTCTTGGAGCTGGCGCTTCATACGGATGCACAACCTCTGGAGGGGCTCCAGTGCCCGGGGCTATTGACCTTGCAAAGCTAATAGCCTCGGAAGCAGGAATGAAATACGAGGATGAATCACTAGACGTTGTTTACGAAGCTGGGCGTGAGCAGCTAGGAAAGCGGCTGGATCAGCTGCTAGAAAACTCGTTCAGACATGTTACGCCCTCCTCTCAATACAACACGATTGCGAGCTACGTTTGGCGTCGAATTTATACGCTGAACATCGATGATGGACTGGACTTCGCCCTTGCGAAGCACAGCCAGCAGAAAGTAAATAAGCTGGCATCCAAGGATCCCGTCATTGAGAAGGATGTATTTTTTCAGAAGCTAGAGTACATCAAGCTGAATGGAACCGCTGACAGGCTTCAGGATGGCATCATATTTTCACCATCCGAATACGCGCGCGGCACCAATGAACATCTTCCTTGGTACTCGCAATGTGGGTCTGATTTTGTGAGAACTCCGATGCTTTTTATTGGAACACAGCTTAATGAGCCGCTCTTGAAGTTTCACATCGAGCGATACCAGGCCCTTAACCATGGATCGCACGGCATTAGTTATGTGATCGCGAAGTCAGCGACGGAAATTCAGATTAGGAGCTTAAAAAAATACAAGATCGAGTTTATTCAGGGAAAAATCGAAGACTTCGCCTCCTGGCTCCAAGAGGAATTGCCGTCACCCCCCACAGTGAACGAGATTGCGCAAGAAAATATTCCTCAGTTGCGCGGCCTAATGGCGGCCAGCAAGCCCAGTGAATTCGCCAATCTATTTGAGCATGTTATTCCAGTGCGACGCGACACTTTGCCGGTGCCCTCTGTAACGGACGACAGCACAATCAAGGCGTTCTATAAAGGATTTAAGCCAAGCTGGGATGATATTGTTCGGGGAGTTCCTGCACAGCTCGAGGTTTTTGACTCTAGTATCTCGCTGTTGGAGAATCTACATGCGACGCAAACTACACGGCTGCTTCCGATTCTTGGCCCAGCGGGCTCAGGCAAAACGACCTTGCTAATGCAGCTATGCCTCCATTTTTCGGGGGATCCTGTGCGACAAGTTTTCTTCATAAATAGCGAACCCACGTCTCTGTTGGAGACTTTGATCGCAATTGAAGAAACTGCCAAGCATGCAAAAGAGGTTATCGTCGCAATCGACAATATTGAGTTTTCCACAGAACACTTGGCACACGCTCTGAAGTCGTTGCGCTTGAAAAAGACCCTGGTAATCGGCGCGGAACGAGAAGGAACATGGAACCGGCGAGGCAAGCACACCTTGAAAGACCTGTACTTCGAGCCAGTTCTGGTAAGAGAATTCACGAGTGAGGACGCAAAGAAGATCTTGGCGCAACTGCAAAAATATGGATCGTGGACGCGCCTTGGAAAAATGAGTGAGAAGAACCGAATTAGAGAGCTCGTCGAAAAGTCGAAGAAGCAACTCCTTATTGCCTTGATGGAAGCTACGCTCGGTCGCGGGTTTCAGGAGATCATCGAAGGCGAATACGCAGCCATTTCTTCGCAAGAGGAGAAGCTCTTTTTGGTCACGATTGCACTTGCTACTGACCGAAGGTGTGACGCACCAGTGTCGCTGGTAGATCGTGCACTGGATAAGATGTCGATCTTAAGGAATGCCACTGCTTTTGCAGATGATCTGGCAGGCATAATTCATATGAATTACGGGAAGTTGTCGGCGCGACACCCGGTGTATGCAAAATATCTTATCGACCGCGTAATTGATCCTACACTTGCTGCGAAGGCAATCAATGGCTTGCTCCAAGCGTTTGCCGACTATAAGGCGCCGGTCATTCAAAACATTCCCAAAAGCGAAGCGGTACTTTACAAGAGCCTGATAAATCACACGTTCTTGTACGAAACACTTAAGGGTCACGAAGACCGCATAATTCAAACTTATCGCAAGCTAGAGAAAAAATTTGAGAGTGACGGCCTTTTCTGGTTGCAATACGGATTGGCCTTGCGAGATTTTCACGACCACCCTGGGGCGCTGGAGAAGCTGAAAATTGCCTGTTCTGCGTACCCAATGCCGCACACCCTCCATGCGCTAGGGCAGCAGCTTTTGTTAACCGCAGCGCATACTGAAATGGCACAGATTGCCATCGGCCTTGCCGATGAGGCCAAACAAATCCTCGAAAAGCTTGACGACATTATCGAAAGTGATGATACCTACCCAGTAGTCACGCTTGCAGAGGGCTATACGGAGGTACTTCGTCGCCATGGCACGGCTGCGGAAGCCAGAAGCACTGCCAATCGCTACGCACTTCTGCTGGAAAATCGCTCAAAGCGGAACCCGGGGCACGATAGACTGAGGATGGCTTATGAGCGCTTGTTTAAGTTCGCGACGCTAGGCATATGGCAGAATTAGCAGCGAGCCTAGCTGAGTATTGCGTTGCGGACGACCGTCGACTAAGCGAAATAGGCTACGGCTCGAGTTGAATAGAATCGCCGTGATCCGATGACAGCGACGGCTCTTCCGGCGGAGGCGCCATGTGCAGGCCCACCGGGCGGCTGCTTCCCGCCGGGCGGAAGTTTGATCTCGGAAGCCCCGTCGACCGCAGCGTCGACAAAATCGGCCTGAAGCGTCCTCATGTGATGCATCCAAGCCTTGCATTGAAATTTATCGGTACTTTTGTCGGTATCTTTTTTCTGTCAGACCAAAAAATCCAATATCCATGCGGATTTTTGACATAGCTGCGATTCCTGTCGAAGCACCACGCTGACGTCCAAATACGTCCATCAGTGCACTGCCGAACCGCAGATCTCCCCCCGAGTCGTCAGCGAATTGACCAGAGTCGCCCGCGACGATGCAACATCGTCCGGTTCATTTGGGGGGCACGTGTGGGGAGCAGCGAAATGAAGGGCGTGGGGCACAGGCGCCGCGCGCCCGAGCAGTGAGGCGCGACTTGAGCCGCACAACCAGGTGCAGGTCGTCCACCAGATGGATATCGCCGCCGCGGTTGGTGAGCTGCAGCTTCACGGCCAGCAGGCCCTGCAGCTTGGCGCGGTGCCATTCGGCAGCGTCGGCGATCTGGGCGCGCGTCATGGCCGGGATGCCGATGCCGTGCTCCAGCTCGGCGGCGCGCAGGCAGGCCACGACGCGGTCGACGCTTTTCAGCGTGCCCTCGATCACCTCCAGGCAACGCTCGGCCAGCCGCGTCGGCTCGTCGGCGGAGTTGCCGTACACGAAGGCCTCGTAGGGACGGGGCGCGCGCGTGGAGTCGCCAGGCATGGGCTGCCGGCCGGTGTTACTGCGACTGCCGACGGCGCTCAGCGCGGCAGCAGATCCAGGCATTGGCGGCGGCGCCACACGGCGCTGCGCACGGCCTGGCTGTCGTCGAACACGACCTTGTACTGGCACACGAGGTAGTTGGCCGACTGGGGCATCTGGAACTTGAAGTGGTAGTCCCACTCGGTGCCGAGCGCGCCGCGCTGCTGCTTCAGCGCCTGCCCGAGAACGGCGAGCACCTGGGCCTGGGTGATGCCGGGCTTGATCTCGCGAAAGCGCTCGGGCCGCGACACCACGCCGTCGCGCAGGAAGGGCTCCTTGAAGTCGGGGCGGCGCGCCTCGACGTCGCGGTAGTCCAGCTTGTCGGGGTTGCTCACGGGGTCCACGGGGTTGTCGCGGGCCACCGCAGGGGCGGCGGCGCCGAGCAGCGCGGCGGCGAGCACGAAGGCGGCAGCGGCGGGTGATGCGTGCGGGGTCTTTTTCATGGCTAGCGTCCTCTTGGGTCAGATGGGTTTCTTGGGAGAGATGAGCGTGCGCGGGTCAGCGCTCGCGCATGGCTTCGCGCGCCTTGTTCAGCGGCTTGGTCAGGTAGTCCCACACGGTCTTGCGGCCGGTGCGGATGTCGGCGGTGGTCACCATGCCGGGCACGATGGGCATGCGGCGGCCGGCCTTGTCGGTGAGTGCGTCGGAGTCGGTGCGCACGAGCACGGGGTAGTACACGATCTCGGGTTTCACCTCGTCGCGCTGGGTGTCGGGCGCGATGGTCACCACGCGGCCCTTGAGGCCGCCGTACACGGCGTAGTCGTAGGCGGTGATCTTGATCTGCGCCTCCTGCCCGGGCCGCATGAAGGCGATGTCGCGCGGCGAGATGCGCGCCTCGACCAGCAACTGGTCGTCCAGCGGCACCAAGGTCAGGAGCGACCCGTTGGGCGGCACGACGCCGCCGATGGTGGTGACCTGCAAGCTCTTGACGATGCCGCGAACGGGCGAGTTCAGCGTGAGCCGCTCGAGCGAGTCGGCGCGCCCGCGCACCACGGACGACAAAGACTTCACCTCGGCATCGGCCTTGGCCAGCTCTTCGCGGCTGCGCACCATGTAATTGGCGCGCGCCTCGGCGATCTTCAGCTCCAGGTCGGCGGCCTGGCGTTGCAGGCGGATGAGCTCGACGTTGCTGGCCGCGCCGCTCACCTGCAGCGAGCGCGTGATGTCGAGTTCCTTGCGCACGAGCGCAAGCGCCTGGCCCAGGCCGGACACGGTATCGCGCAGGCTGCCCTGGCGCGAGCGGAAGAGCGCGCTTTCGGAATCGACCAGTTGCGCGTAGGCCTTCAGCTCGGCGGGGAACTGCAGGCTGCCCTGCCCTTGCACCTCGGCGCGCAGGCGCACGCTGCTGGCCAGCGCGGCGCGGTAGCGCGCGGCGGTTTCTTCCACGTTCGATTCGCCGCGCGTGGGGTCGAGTTGCGCGAGCACCTGGCCCTTCTCGACGATCTGGCCTTCTTGCACGCGCAGCTCGGCCAGGATGCCGCCTTCGAGCGACTGGATGCGCTGCTCGCGCGAGCTGGGAATCACCTTGCCCATGCCGCTGGACACCTCGTCGATCTCGAAGCACCAGGCCCACACGAAGAACGCGAGCAGAAAGAGCGCGACGAACCACACGACGCGCGCGGAGCCGCTGGCGCGGGCTTCGTCGAAGTCGTCGGCGCCGCCGGGGCCCCACACGGTGGCGGTGGATGCGGCCGGTGCCCGCGTCTGCGCCTGTACTTGCGCCTTGGTCAATGTCACGGCGTTCATGCCTGCCCCTCCTTGCCACCGCCTGCGGAGGCCATCGCCTCGCGCGATGCGACCGCGCCCTGGCGCAGCCGCGCCATGACCTGGTCGCGCGGCCCGTCGAGCACGACGGTGCCGCCGTCCACCACGAGGATGCGGTCCACCGCCTCGAGCACGGCCGGGCGGTGCGTGGCCAGCACCAGCGTGCGGCCGGCGGCCAGCGCGCGCAGCTGTTCGATCACTTCGCGCTCGGCCACTTCGTCGAGCGAGGCGGTCGGCTCGTCGAGCAGCAGCACGCCGGGGCGGCGCAGCATCAGCCGCGCGAGCAGCAGGCTCTGGCGCTGTCCGCCCGAAAGGCCGCGCCCGCCTTCCAGCAACGGATGGTCCAGCCCGGTGGGCAGGCGGCGCACGAAAGCCCAGGCGCCGGTGGCCTGCAGGACCGCCACCAGTTCGGCGTCGGTGGCGTGGGGCGTGCCCATCTGCAGGTTCTCGCGCAGGGTGCCGTGGAACAGGCGCGCGTCTTGTGCGAGCAGCCCGACGTCGCGGCGCACGTCGGCGGGGTCGATGTGGGCCATCGACACGCCGTCGAGCAGCACGCTGCCCGCGCGCGGCTCCATCAGGCCCGACAGCGCCTGCAGCAGCGTCGACTTGCCCGCGCCGTTGCGCCCGAGCACGGCGATGCGTTCGCCGGCGCCGATGTGCAGCGCCTTCACGTGCAGTGCGGTGGTCTGGCCGTCGTGGCTGAAGACGGCGTCGCGCAGCGTGTAGTCGCCCTGCACGGCAGGCCGATGCACGCGCGTCTCGTGGGGCGGGTGGTCGACCGGGAGCTTCATGAGCTGGTCGAGGGCTTCGCCGGCCACCTTGGCCTGCTGCCAGCGGTTGAGCACCTGCGTCACGCCGGCCAGCGGCGCGAGCATGCGGGTCGACAGGATCGATGCGGCCACGAGCACGCCGGTGCTCATGTGGCCGTCCATCACGAGCGGCGCGCCGAAGAACACGACGAAGGCGAAGGCGGCGCCCTGCACGGTCTGCGTCCAGTTGCTCAGGGTGTTGAGCAGCGCGCGCAGTTGCAGGCCCGAGTCGGCGTTGACCGCGTTGTAGTGGTTCCACTGGTTCTGGAAGCGCGGCTCGGCCTGCAGCCCCTTGATGTCGTCGATGCCCTGCACCGCCTCGACCAGCATGGCGTTGCGCAGCGACGATTCGCGCATGCCCGCCTGGGCCAGCGCGCGCAGGCGCGGCTGCGCCAGCAGGCTGGGCACGAGCAGCAGCACGCACGCGGCCAGCGGCACCAGCACGAGCCAGCCGGCAATGAACCAGAAGAGCACGCAGAACACGAAGAAGAACGGCAGGTCGGCCACGGCCGCCACGGTGGTCGAGGTGAGCATTTCGCGCACGGGCTCCAGCTCGCGCAGCTGCGAGATGAAGGTACCGGTGGCGCGCGGGCGAGCCGAGCCGCGCACGCGCAGCGCGTGGCCGAACACGCGGTCCGAAATGCGCAGGTCGGCACGCTTGCCCACCACGTCGGTGATGCGCATGCGCGCGCCGCGCATGACCCAGCTGAACGCGATCGACAGCAGCACGCCGCCGAACAGCACATGCAGCGTGGGCAGCGACTGCGCGGGCACGACGCGGTCGTACACCTGCATCGAGAACAGCGTGCCGGCCAGCGCCATGAGGTTGTAGGCCAGCGACGCGACGAGGATGTGCGCGTAGGGCCGCCAGTCGGCCAGCACGATCTGGCGCAGCCAGTGCGGCTCCACCGGGCGGATGTAGGCGTCGACGCGCGAGTCGGGCGCCGATTGCGCGGGCCGCAGCACAGCCATGGCTTCGAGCGCGGGTTGCAGCTCGTCCACGGTGCAGACGGTTTCCGCGCCCTGGTCGCCACCCAGCATCACGCGCAGGCCCTGCTCGGAAATGGCGGTGACCACGGCGACCTGCCCGCCGCGCAGCTGCAGCACCACGGGCAGGCGCCAGGGGCTCAGGGTGTCCAGGCGCGGCGCGACCTGGCGCACGGTGAGCCCGGCCTGGCGGGCCATCTGGCGCACGCGCTCGCCGATGTCTTCGTGGTCGCTCCATGCGGCGGCGCCGCGGATGCGCTCGCGCGAGGTGTCGAGGTGGTAGTGGGCGGCCACGGCGAGCACGGCATCGACCCAGCCGGCGAGCAGCTCGGGGCCGCGCGCGGCGGACAGTTCGGGCACGGTGGTCGCAGTCATGGCTGGCCTCCGGCGACGAGCTCGCCCGCATCGACCAGCCCGAAGGCCTCGCGCAGGCGGCCCGACTGGTACAGGCACTCGACCGCGAGCCGCTGCACTTCGTGCGCGCTCTCGGCCTGCTCGAAGCGCGCGCCGTGGAACTCCTGCTCGGCATTGAGCAGGTCGAGCAGCGAGCGCGTGCCCAGCTGCAGGTACTGCTGCCGGTACAGGTCGCGCGTGCGCTGGGTGCTGTGAACGCGCGCGGCGAGCACGGGCAGGCGCTGCGCGTGGCCTTGCGATTGCACGCGCGCGTCTTCGAGCCGCTGGCGCACGCTGAGTTCTGCATAGCCCAGCGCGGCCTCTGCCGCTTCGACCGCGTGCGCGGCGGCGCGCTGGCGGGCCTGGCTGCGCCCACCTTCGTACAGCGGCGCGGTGAAGTTGACGGTGAACGTGCTTTCGTTGGCTGACTGGCCGGCGGCCCGCGCGCCCGATTCGAGCCCCCGGTTGATGGCGGCGTTGAGCGACAGCGTGGGCAGCAGTTGCGCATCGGCGCCGCGCAGTGCGGCCTGCGCCATGTCACGCTCGGCCTGCGCCATCTGCACGGCCGGCACGAGCAAGGCCGTCTGCGGCTGCGCGGCGCAGGCGCTCGCGAGCGGCACGGGCGCTTCGCCCGCGATGTCGGCCGGTGTGCGGCCCTGGGTCAGGTGCATGAGGTTGAGGCGCCAGCGCTCGGCCTGTGACGCGGTGTTGAGTTGCTGGGCGCGCGCGGCTTCCAGGCGCGACTGCGCCTGCGCCACGTCGGACTGGCTGGTGGCGCCCTTGGCCTGGCGCTCGCCCACGAGACCGGCCAGCGACTGCACGCCCTTCACCTGGGCCTGCGCGATCTCGCCGAGCGCCTGCTGGCGATGCACTTCGATCCATGCCTGCGCGGTGTCGCGCACCACGTCGTCGACCGCCACGAGCAGCTTGGCGCGCGCGGCCGTGGCCGAGGCCTCGGCCTCGCTCACGGCGCTCGACACCTTGCCGAAGTCGTACAGCAGCTGGGTCACCGACAGCGAGGCCTGGTGCACCTGGCGGCGACCGTCGGCCTGGAGCTGGCGGTTGCCCGTGCGCGCGCTGAGGCCCGCGCTGACCTGCGGGTAGTAGCCCGAGCGCGCGGCTGCTATGCCCTCGCCCGCCTGCAGCGCCTGGCCGACGGCGTTGCGCACGGTCGGGTGCGAGGTGGCGGCCAGGCGCACGGCCTCGGCCATGCCCAGCGGGGTGGGAGCGCTCGCCTGTGCGAGTGCAGCCGTTCCGGCGAGCATGAAGAACAGGCCCGCGGCAGCGGACGGAAGATGAGGAGAAAAAAGCATGCGTGAAGACGTACGAACAAGGTGCCGACGCCGCAAGCGGCGCCGGCACGCCGGTCGGTCAGTGGTGAAGCGCGAGGCCCATGTGAAGCTCGTCGTCGAGCGAAGGCGCCACGGGCGGTGCGTAGGCCGCGAACGAATCGGGCGACGACGCCAGCGACAGCGCCGAGGGAGACGCCTGCGTGCCCCCGAAGGCCGGCGGGAACGCGGCCTGCAGCAGCGCATGCAGCGACTCGGCGGCGCCGAAGCCCTGCAGCATGTCGGACAGCTGCAGCCCTTCCCACGCCGGGCTGTCGCCGAAGGGGAAATGCGGCGCCTCGTGCTGTTGCTGCTGCTCGAGCGACACCGTCACTTCGTCGACGCCGGCCAGGCCCAGCGAATCGGGCGAGCTGAAGAGCGCTGCCGCCCCCGCTGCACCCGCAGAAGGCGTGTAGTTGACATGCAGCGTCTGCGTGGCCGCGTTGCTCGCATCGCCGTCGCGGTCGACCACCTGGTAGCTGAGGGTCTCGTCGTAGTTTTGCGAGGTGCTGGTGCGCGGTGCCACCTGGTAGCTGAACTCGCCCGTGTCGAAGTCCACGACCAGCTTGCCGCCCTGCGCCGTGGCGATGGTGACCTGGTGTGTCGCCGCGTTGTAGCTGTAGTCGCTGCCGGTGGCCGGGCCGGTCTTCGTCATCAGGCCCGTGCTGCTGTCGAAGGCGTAGGTAGTGCCGTCGATGGTCAGCTCGGAAACATGGCCACCGTCGGCACCGAAGCCCGACGAGCCACCGAGGCCGCCGGTCAGCAGGTTGCTGACGGTGGGCGGCACGCTGATCGTGCCTTGCAGCATGTCGTTCAGCTGGCTCGTGTCGGTGACGATCTGACCGTTGGTGTTCGCGCCGGTGTTGCCGTTGTAGGCGATGGGGTCGATGAAGGCCTGTGCCGCCGCGTTCAGGCTCGAGCCCAGGCCCAGTGCGAACGAGTTGATCTGGTGGGTGCTGAGGAAGTTCGTCCAGATCGCTTCTTCCCCGGCCTGGATGCCCCTGTCGGCCGTACTGCTGTTGCTGCTGTTCGCCAACTGCTCCGTGTTGCCGTCGCCCAGGGTCGGCTCGCCGTCCGTGAGGAAGTAGGACACGTTCTGGGCCCCGTCCAGCTTGCCGGTGGCCGAGAAGCCGTTCATCGCCGCAGCCAGGGCAGCGTCGTAGTTGGTGCTGCCACTGGCCTGCAGGTTCTGCACCAGCGCCTTGGCTTCGGCCGCCGTCATCCAGGCCTGCTGCGACGCCCCGGTCGTGCTGAAGGTGACGAGCTGCACCCGCACGTCGCCGTACAGGTCGTAGCCGTCGATCAGATTCTGGACAGCCTCTTTCGCACGGTTGAGGCGTGTCGGGGTTTCCTGCCCCATGCTCCCGGAAAGGTCCAGGATCACCATGAGGTTGGTATCGATCGGCGCCACGTCGACCGCCTGCTCGCCGTTCACGAGCACCGGCGCATCGTCCTTGACCGGCACGTCGAAGCCCACCGGCGCGCCGCTGGCCTGACCATCGCTCACCACGGCTTCGAAGTGCAGGTTCGACACGCCTTCGCCGTTGCCCGCCGGGTGGTCGATCGGCGCCTTCAGCGTGACGGTGTAGCCCGCCTCGAACTGCCCCGCGCCCGTGGCGGTGACATTGCCCACGGCCACGGTCATCACCTCGGTGGTGACGCCGCCGACGGTGACGCTGCCCGTCAGCGTGTGCGTGCCCGCGTCCCAGGTCCACGACACCGGCTGGCCGCCGGAGGTGACGCCGGTCGGGCCGCTGAGCGACACCGACAGGTCGCCCGCCAGGCTGTCGGGGTCCGCGATGGATATCTTGCCGGTCGATTGCACCGGCGGCTCGCCCGCAGCCGGAATGCCGCCGGGCAGGCTGCCTTCGGAGATGATGCCGGCGTCGGTCGCCGTGGCCGTGGGCGCGTCGTTCACCGGGTTGACGGTCACGGTCACCGTGCTGGTGGTCGTGCCACCCTGGCCGTCGTTGACCGTGACGGTGAAGCTGTCGGTGCCGTTGAAGTTGGCGTTGGGAACGTAGGTGTAGGTGCCGTTGGGGTTCACCGTCACCGTGCCGTGCGACGGGTTGCTGCCCTTGGTGTAGGTCAGCGTGTCGCCGTCGACATCGCTGCCGACGACCTGGCCGCTGACCGGCGTGTCTTCGTTCGTGGTCTTGGTTTGGTCGGGAGCCTCTGGCGCCTCGTTGAGGTTCTGCTCGTTGAGCGTGACGGGGATGGTCGTCGTGGCCGTGCCGTCGGTCGCGCCGATCACCAGTGCGTGGGCGTTGGCACCTGCTTCGTAGTCGTTGACGAAGGCCGCGGCGCCTGCCGGCGTGAGGCTGATCTCGCCCGTGACCGGGTCGATGGCGAAGTAGCCGTCGTCGTTGCCCGAGAGGATGCTGTAGGTGACGTTCGCGCTGTCGATGTCGGTGGCGCGGACCGTGCCGAGCACGGTGCCCGCGGGGCGGTTCTCGTCGTAGCCGAAGACGTAGCCGGTGGCCGTGTCCACAGGTGTGCCGCCGCCGTCGACGAACACGGGGACGTCGTTGACGGGGTCGATGGTCACGGTGACGGTGCTGGTGGTCGTGCCGCCGTGGCCGTCGCTCACTGTCACCGTGAAGCTGTCGGTGCCGTTGAAGTTGGCGTTGGGAACGTAGGTGTAGGTGCCGTTGGGGTTCACCGTCACCGTGCCGTGCGACGGGTTGCTGCCCTTGGTGTAGGTCAGCGTGTCGCCGTCGACGTCGCTGCCGACGACCTGACCGCTGACCGGCGTGTCTTCGTTCGTGGTCTTGGTGTAGTCGGGCACCGTCGGCGCATCGTTGACCGGATCGATCGTCACCGTGATGGTGCTGGTCGTCGTGCCGCCGTGGCCGTCGCTCACCGTGACAGTGAAGCTGTCGGTGCCGTTGAAGTTCGCGCCGGGGACGTAGGTGTACGTGCCATCCGCGTTGACCGTGACCGTGCCATGCGCTGGATCGCTGCCCTTGGTGTAGGTCAGCGCGTCGCCGTCGACGTCGCTGCCGACGACCTGACCGCTGACCGGCGTGTCTTCGTTCGTGGTCTTGGTGTAGTCGGGCACCGTCGGCGCATCGTTGACCGGATCGATCGTCACCGTGATGGTGCTGGTCGTCGTGCCGCCGTGGCCGTCGCTCACCGTGACAGTGAAGCTGTCGGTGCCGTTGAAGTTCGCACCTGGGGTGTAGGTGTACGTGCCATCCGCGTTGACCGTGACCGTGCCGTGCGCTGGATCGCTGCCCTTCACGTAGGTCAACGTGTCGCCGTCGACGTCGCTGCCGACGACCTGGCCGCTGACGGGCGTGTCTTCGCTCGTGGTCTTGGTGTAGTCGGGCACCGTCGGTGCGTCATTCACCGGATCGACCGTGACCGTCACCGTGCTCGTCGTCGTGCCGCCATGGCCATCGCTCACCGTGACGGTGAACGTATCGGTGCCATTGAAATTCGGGTTCGGCGTGTAGACATACGTGCCATCGGGATTGATCGTCACCGTGCCGTTCGCCGGATCGCTGCCCTTCGCGTACGTCAATGCATCGCCATCGACATCGGTGCCGACCACTTGCCCGCTGACAGGCGTTTCCTCATCGGTCGTCTCTGTGTAGTCGGGTGCCTTCGGGTCATCGTTCACCGGATCAACCGTCACCGTGACCGTGCTCGTCGTCGTCCCGCCATTTCCATCGCTCACCGTCACCGTGAAGCTGTCCGTCCCATGGAAGTCCGGGTCCGGTGTGTACGTGTACGTGCCGTCCGGATTGACGGTGACCGTGCCATGCGACGGATCGCTGCCCTTCGTGTAGGTCAGCGTGTCGCCGCTGTCGAGGTCGCTGCCGGTCACGCGGCCGCTGACGGGCGTGTCTTCGGGCGTGGTCTCGGTGTAGTCGGGCGCCGTGGGGGCGTCGTTGACGGGCGAGACGGTCACGGGCACCTTCACGGTGGTGGTGCCGCCCCTGCCGTCGCTGACGGTCACTTCGAAGCTGTCGGGTCCTTCGTAGCCGGGATTGGGCGTGTAGACGAACTGGCCGGTGGACGGGTCGACGGTGACGGTGCCGTGCTCGGGGCCCTTGGCGACGGTGTAGTTCAGCACGTCGCGGTCGAGGTCGGTGGCGTTCACCTGGCCCTGCACGGGCTTGTCCTGCTCGGTGATGACGGGCTCGGCCTGGCCTTCGGGGCCGCGGTTCTGCGGAGGGAGCAACGGCGGGATGAAGGCCGGGCCACCACCGCCGCCGCCACCACCACCGCTCGCAGCGGCACCGACGCCCAGCACGCCGAGCGCGCCCAGCAGCCAGCCCGGCACGCCGTCAGGCAGCAACGCGCCGCCGGCGTCGTCCCACTCGATCTCGGTGAAGTGGAAGTCTTTCCAGGGCGAGGTGTACTGGCCCCACCACTGCACGCCGGCGCCGTCTTCGAGCACGAGGTCATTGCGGCCACCGTCGGGGTACTCGGCAAAGAAGCCGCGCACGGCGACTTCCTGGCCGTCGCGCAGCACGAGCACGAGGTCGTCGCCGCGGCGCTCGAACTTGAGCACGCTCTCTGGCGCGATCTTCAGCGTGACGATCGACGGGCGATCCAGAACCAGAGGGGTTTCCGCCGCCGCTTTGCGGGACGCGCCACCAGACTTGTAAACAGCTTCCATGATTTGTCCTTGCTCCTTGACTCCGGACCTCGGGCGAGCCTTCGCCTTCGGCGAACAGCCCGGGTCGCACATTGGGAAATCTCGAGGGCCGCAGGCGGCTCTCGAGGACTCGCCAGCGAGACCCGGTGCACGGGTCACACAGGCTTGCGCTTGCATGGGGCGGGATTCTTGGCGTGGGGGGGTGTCCGGACTTTTGCCGGAGAGGCCGCGGCTTTTGCCGTGGCGGACAATTGTTCACAAATGTGTGCGAACGTCGAATACTTCACACATTGGCGAAAGAAATTCAGCCATTTGGGAAAGCGGGCGCTGGCGGCCTTTTGGCTTGCGGGCTTTTACCGGAATCAACCCCCTCCAACCCGGCGTTTTCCCTCGGACAGAGGCCATGTCAGAGCCCGTCGCGCGACGCACGTTTGGGGTCGTCGCCAGAGTCGACGAAACAGTCAGGTAATGCCGATGTGCCGGATTGCTGTCGACCAGCCCGCGCGACACGTTGACATTTGTTGATATCTTTTTTTCCGATCCAGGGAACTCAATACCCAAGCGGGTATTTCACGCTTTTGCGCTTCCTGTCGAAGCACCACGGCGCCGCATCCGGCATCGAGGCCCGCGCCCCGTTCTGCCGCCAGGCCCCGGGCGACACCCCGTACTCGCGCTTGAATGCGCGGTTGAAAGCCGCTTCCGATTCGTAGCCGACACCTTCGGCAATGCGTGCCAGGTTGCCCTGGTCCTTGCGCAGCATGCCGGCGGCCAGGATCATGCGCCAGCGCGCCAGGTAGTGCATGGGCGGCACGCCCACCAGTTCGGCGAAGCGGTCCGCCAGCACGCTGCGCGAGACGTGGATTTCGTGCGCCAGGGCGTCGACCGTCCAGTTGCGCGCGGGATCGCCGTGCATCAGCGCCAGGCAGCGGCTCACATGGGGGTCGCGCAGGCCCGCCAGCCAGCCGGGGTTGTTGGCCGGCATGGATTCGATGTACCCGCGCAGCACTTCGGCGAACAGCACCTCCGCCACCTTGGCGGCGACCATCTCCGAACCGGGCGTGTGCGAGGCCGCTTCGCCCAGCACGAAGTCGACGGACTGCTTGATCCACGGGCCCGCCGGCCTGCTGCGCAGCGACGTGGTGAACAGGCGCGGAATGTTCGCCATGAGGGGGTTGGGCGCATCGCCTTCGTATGCGAACCAGCTGCACACCAGCACCGTGCGGTCACCACTGGCGCCGTAGCGGATGCGCTCCAGTTCGGGCGCCCGCGGATTCTCCACATGCGCCACGTCCACCGCCGCATGGTGCAGGCCGCTGCCCAGCACATGCGAGTCGCCGTGCGGCACGGCGATCACGTCGCCGGCATGCGCGCGGATCGGTACCCCGCCGTCGACCTGGGCCCAGCATTCGCCTTGCAGCACGAGGTGGCAGATGGCCAGCCCCTGCGCGCCGGGCCTGAGCAGCTGCGCCATGTCCGCGCCCCTGGGCACCTTGAAGCACCAGGGCGCATGCATGTCCCCGTTCAGGAACAGCGCGCCCTCCAGGCGGATGGTCCGCAGCACGTCCGACAAGACATCCATGGTCACCTCCGGCAAGCGAGGGCGGGGTTTCGGTCAACAAGTCCGGCGCAGCGGGCAATACAACGGTGCTTCGCATCGGCACCATGGATCTTGGTCGCTCCGACCGATTTAATCTAGACAGGAGTATCGCCATGCCCAAATTCCTCATCGAACGGCACATCCCCGGCGCCGGCAAGTTCACGCCGGCCGACCTGAAAGCCATCTCGCAGAAGTCCTGCGGCGTGCTGGGCAGCATGGGGCCCGAGATCCAGTGGGTCCACAGCTATGTGACCGACGACCGGATCTACTGCATCTACCAAGCGGCCAACGAGGCGCTGGTGCGCAAGCATGCGGAGCTCGGCGGTTTCCCGGCCGACCGGATCGACCGGGTGTACGGCGTGATCGACCCGGCCACGGCCGAGTGAGGCGAACGCGGCGAGCGGCGGCAAGGACGGTCTGCTGCCCTCTTGCCGCCCGCTCCGATTCAAGCCCTGCGCCTGGGCGATGCCGCAAGCAGAGCGTCGTCCAGGCGAAGGAAGCCCCAGGACATCGGGCCGTCCTTCGCATAGTCCAGCGGAAGGCCCACCGCAACCTTGTAGGGCTGGCCCTCATCGGCGGCAGCGATCACGGTGGGCACCACGGAGTCGGGGTTGCTGTACTCGCTCAGGACGACCTGGGCCTTGCACTGGATGAACCACCATCCGATGTCTTCCGTCGAGATCAGGCTCCACAGCTGGCGCGCCCGGGAGGCTTCGGACCTGGCTTGCATGTCCAGTTGCGGCGCGGCGCCGACCGAATCTCCGAGGGTCAGCACCATGTCGCTTGGCATGGCTGTCTGCAGGTACCACCAGCCCGGCTCCCCGGCCGCAGGAACGAACTCCCACTGCTGGTTTGCCCGCGTCTTGTCGTCCACCGGCTTCTTGTCCCACAGGATCACCGGCGTCCCCGGTGCCGCGGACTGGCCACGTATGTCGAGCACCTTCCTCGTCTCCTTGTGCTGGATGTAGAAGAACTCTCCATGGCCGGGCGTGGGCGGCGGTGGTTCGTTGGCTGCGGACGCCGCGGCAGCGCGCGCCTTCGCTATGGCCGCGGCCACGGCGCTGTTCGGACCCAGCGGCGGAACCAGCGGAGGCGGGACGATGGGTGTCAGCGGGCCGGTGATCTGGTGCCAGTACTTTCCGATGAGCGCGACGGCTTCATCGATGTTCACCTCGTTGCCATGGCGCTGGAGCAATTCGATCGCCTGCGCATTGGTCGAGTTTTCGGGGATGAAGCAGGGCAGCCGGGGATTGATGTTCACATACCGGTCGCCGAGCAGCATCTTGGCCAGGCGCGGCATCGTCTCGGCGGAGGTTCCGCTCAGGCACATGTCGAGCACCGGCGACGACCGTGCCTGGTTCATGAGGAAAGGCGGGGTGTTGTCGAACGGATTGCCGTCGCCGTCCATCCACTGCTTCGCGCCCCATGCGGCCGTGTCGCTGGCGACCCAGTCGGGCATCAGGCCCGTGCCGATCGTGATGGCCACGATCTTCTCGAGCGGCACGCCGTTGCGCACCGCCAGGCAGATGGCTGCGACCGTCGGGTCGTGGTTGAAGAAAGCGCCGTCGACATTGCCGAGCACCGAGCCCAGTTGCCCGGGCATCGCGCCGCTGGACGATGCCGCGATCGCGATTGGCGTGTCGGCATTTCCCTCGAGGCCGTCGATCCTGTCCTGCTCGGTACCGAGCATGTTGGTGAACATGAGCGTGTCCCATGGCTTGGGAACCACGCGGCCGTCCTCCCTGGTTTCCAGGCCGCCGACGTTGAACGAAACCAGCAGCACGCTGCGCGGCGCTTTCGACACCGGCGCATCGCCATGCAGTTCGGCCTGGGAGGCGATCACATCTGCAATCGGATACGCGGGCTTGTCCGGCCGGTCGTTCATGTTGTTGTAGAACTTGATCTCGCCGGTCGGGGAAGTGAACAGCTCGATGAGATCTCCCGGCGTCTTGCCGGCCAGCAATTCGCTCGTGATGATGGCGCCGGTGGAACAGCCCGCCAGCATCAGCGTGTTCTTCAGCACATGGTCGTGCTTTTCGGCCAGGCGCTGCAGGATGGTTGCCGACAGAAGACCGCGAATGCCTCCTCCCACGAATGAGAGGATGGTGAAAACAGGTTGATTCGAATCCACGCAACACTCCTTGGTTGCCCCCCGAATCGGGGGAGCGGAGTGTCTATTGGCGGATTAAATACTGTCTACAAGTGAAATCCCGCTGAATTAGAAGGACCTCATTCGAGCTCTATTGGAAATAATTACGAACTACGGATGCGTTCCACCAATTCCCGTGGCAGCCAAAAGATATAAAAGGCAGAAGGCAAATGAATTGCGCACTCCAAACGCCCACGGATTTCCATTGAATAATGCTTCACCCGATTTCAGGAAAAACAGCCTTCATTCGACCTGAAGCTTGTTCGCGGTTCCTGCCTGCAAGTCCTGCGGCGGCGACGCCTGCTGCTGCCTTTGCACCGGCCCGACCAGCGGGCCCGGTCCGGATTCGCCCAGCCCTCTTCGCCCGGTGCCTCTCACGAGGTGTCGCGGCAAGTGGTGTGTTCTTCGTATCAGCTCGAGGGCCTCGCTGCGCGCTGGTTCGGATGCCGGTAGAAACATCTGCAATACGCTCATGATGTCATCCCGTGAAAGCCAGAAAAATATGGCTGGCTCGGTCTCGAAGACCGCAGCCGCGGGTCTCGATGCGGCCTCTGGCGTGGGTCGCAGGCGCATTATGAGCGCCGAAATGCGACCGGTTCGCACGGCCCCTCGGGCAGTAGTGTTGCTGTGCGCTTAATTACAAACCATAGTATTCATTCAGCTCATTCCGCCGTCACAGGTGCCGCGCCACGAGCACAGCCGCCCCTGCAAGTGAGATGGCGCCACCCACGATTTTCCTCAGCATTCTCATCAGGTTCTCCAGCGTAGAACCTGCATGGTCCAAGGTTTTGGACCCGGGCGGGTTTGGCAATTCTCATGATCGGGATAGCCGGCGCCCGCCAGCGAGCAGCCCTGTAGGCACCCGCCCACGCGCACGGATTGATTTCTCCCGCAAGCGGCGGCCGCAGGCCCGGCGAATGTCGGATGGACGAATTCCGGTTCCTCCTCACGACGCCTCCGTGCGTCGTTAAGCGCTCCCTCGGGAGCGCTTTTTTTTGCCTGCGCCGGCCCGTGCGGCTAGTGCGTCTCGCGGCGCAGCTGCTGCACGTCTTCGTGCAGCGCCTGGGCCCAGGCCCGGCGGTCGCGCCCATGCGAGGACTGCGGCTCGCCGAAGCGCACGATGGCCAGGAGCGGCGGCGCGCGCAGCGTGTTCCAGAGCGAGGTCAGCAGGTTGTCGTCGTCGATGTAGCGCGGCGCCTGGCTGGTTTCTCCGGTGGCCGCATCGGCAAAGCGCAGTGCGGCCGGCAGCACGGGCGCGCCGGACGAAATGGCGGCCTGCAGCAAGTTGGCATGGAAGGGCAGCAGCCCGCGTCCGTCGCTCGTCGTACCCTCCGGGAAGACGCCGATCAGGTCGCCGTTGCGCAGCGCCTCGGTCATGTGGTGCACCACGCGCAGCGCATCGCGGCGGCGTTCGCGCTCGATGTAGAGCGAGCCCGCGCCGGTGGACAGCGTGCCGATCAGCGGCCAGTGCTTCACGCCCGCCTTCGAGACAAAGCGCACGTGGCAGGCGGCGTGGATGGCCGTGATGTCGAGCCACGAGAGGTGATTGCTGATGAGCAGCACCGGCCCCTGCGCGGGCGGCCTGCCCTGCACCTGGAGCGCGATGCCCATGATCTCGAGCAGGCGCCGCGACCACTGCTGCACCCGCAGGTTGCGCTCTTCCTGCGGCAGGCCCGGAAAGGTGAAGCGGATCGTCCACCAGCCACCCAGCGCGTGCCCCACCGCATGCAGCAGGCGCCAGCAGGCCTTCAGTGAGTGGAGCATGTAGCGCTCAGCCTCTCAGCTTTCAATGAATGTTCGTGGAACACCGCGGAGCCGGCTCTGCCGGGCCGCTGGTGAAGGGGGTTGGCGTAGCGACACGAAGTGCGCGAAGACTGGGGGGTGCTCATTGCTAGCCGTGCACGACGCGGCCGGCGACGAGTGTGTGACGGGCGCGCCCCAGCAGCGGATAGCCCGAGAACGGCGTGTGCTTGCCCTGGCTCTTGAGCGCTTCGGGCTGCACCTGCCATTCGAGGCCCGGATCGAAGACGCACAGGTCGGCCACGCCGCCCTCGGCCAGCCGGCCGATGCCGGTGCCTGCATCGGCGGCCGCCAGCAGCCGGGCGGGCGCGGACGTGATGACTTCCAGCGCGCGCACGATCCCCGCGCCGCTGCGTTCGCCCCACTGCAGCGCCAGCGGCAGCAGCAGTTCGAGCCCGGTGGCGCCGGGTTCGGCCTCGGCAAAGGGCAGCGTCTTGGCATCGGCCTCGACCGGCGTGTGGTCGGACACCAGCGCATCGATGGTGCCGTCGGCCAGCGCGGCCGACAGCGCATCGCGGTCGCCCTGCTGGCGCAGCGGCGGATTGAGGCGCGCGCGGCTGTCGAAGAAGCCGATGTCGGTGTCGGCCAGGTGCAGCGAATTGATGCTGACGTCGCAGCTGAGCGGCAGGCCCTGCGCCTTGGCCGCGCGCACCAGCGCCACGCCCGCGGCGCTGGAGATGCGGCACAGGTGCACGCGCGCACCGGTGCTCTTCATGAGCTCGACGATGGTGAAGATCGCGATGGTTTCGGCCGACACCGGCACGCCCGAGAGGCCCAGGCGCGTGGCCAGCGGGCCGCTGGCCGCCACGCCCTTGCCAAGGTCGCGGTCCTGCGGGCGCAGCCACACGGTGTAGCCGAAGGTGCTCGCGTAGAGCAGCGCGCGCTGCAGCACCTGGGTGTCGGCCAGCGGCACGTCGGCCTGGCTGAAGCCGATGCAGCCGGCCTCGGTGAGCTCGGCCATTTCGGTGAGCACGCCGCCCGCAAGGCTGCGCGTGAGCGCGCCGAGCGGAAAGAGCCGTGCGCCCTGCAGCTTCTCGGCGCGGAACTTGAGCATCTCGACCAGGCCGGGCTCGTCGAGCACGGGGTCGGTGTCGGGCGGGCACACGAGGCTGGTGACGCCACCCGCAACGGCCGCGGCCATTTCGCTTTCGAGCATGCCTTCGTGCTCGTAGCCGGGCTCGCGCAGGCGCGCGGCCAGGTCGACGAGGCCGGGCGCGACGATGCAGCCCGCCGCATCGATGGTGCGCTCGGCCTTGAAGCCGGCCGGCGTGTGGCCGATACCGGCGATTTTGCCGTCGGCAATGGCGATGTCGGTCTTCTTGTCGGTGCCCGAGGCGGGGTCGATCACTCGCCCGTTGGTAATCAGTGTTCTGCTCATGCTTCGTTCCCGGCCACGATGCTCATCACGGCCATGCGGACCGCGATACCAAAAGTGACCTGCGGGAGGATCACGCTCTGCTTTCCATCGACCACGGCGGAGTCGATTTCCACGCCGCGGTTGATCGGCCCCGGATGCATGACGATGGCATCCGATTTCGCCAGCTGCAGCTTCTCGGGCGTGAGGCCGTAGGTCTTGAAGAACTCCTGCGACGAGGGCAGCAGCGCGCCGCTCATGCGCTCGTTCTGCAGGCGCAGCATGATGATGACGTCGCAGTCCCTGATGCCCTCTTCGAGCGTGTGGCACACGCGCACGCCCATGCCGGCCATGTCGCCGGGCACCAGCGTCTTGGGGCCGACCACGCGCACCTCGGCGCAGCCGAGCGTGGTGAGCGCATGGATGTCGGAGCGCGCCACGCGCGAGTGCAGCACGTCGCCGACGATCGCCACCGTGAGGTTCGCAAAATCCTTCTTGTAGTGGCGGATCGTGTACATGTCGAGCAGCCCCTGCGTCGGGTGCGCGTGGCGGCCATCGCCGGCGTTCACCACGTGCACGTGCGGCGCCACATGCTGCGCGATCAGGTAGGGCGCGCCCGACTCGCTGTGGCGCACCACGAACAGGTCGGCCGCCATCGCGCTCAGGTTGGCGATGGTGTCGAGCAGCGACTCGCCCTTGGTGGCCGAGGAGCGCGCGATGTCCAGGTTGATGACGTCGGCCGACAGGCGCTTGGCCGCGATCTCGAAGGTGGTGCGGGTGCGCGTGCTGTTCTCGAAAAACAGGTTGAACACGCTCTTGCCGCGCAGGAGCGGCACCTTCTTCACCTCGCGGTCGCTCACGCTCGTGAAGTTGGCGGCGGTGTCGAGAATGTGCGTGACGATGTCCTTGGGCAGGCCCTCGATCGACAGCAGGTGGATCAGTTCGCCGTTCTTGTTGAGCTGGGGATTTCGCTTGTAGAGCATCAACGGTTCTCCTCGACCTTGAGGCTGAAGGCGCCGTCGTCGGCGCGGGCGAGCGCGAGCAGCTGCGTATCGGGCAGCGTGAGCTTCGCGGCCGCGAAATCGGCCGCCACCGGCAGCTCGCGCCCGCCGCGGTCCACCAGCACCGCGAGCCGCACGCAGGCCGGGCGGCCGAAGTCGAACAGCTCGTTGAGCACGGCGCGGATGGTGCGGCCGGTGTAGAGCACGTCGTCCAGCAGCAGCACGTCCGCGCCGTTCACGTCGAAGGGCAGCGCGGTCTGTGCGCTGGCCGAGAGGCCGCGGCGCGCGAAGTCATCGCGGTGCATGGCCGACGAGATGACGCCGGGCGCACCAGGCAGGCCCAGGTCCTTCTGCAGCCGCTCGACCAGCCAGGCGCCGCCGGAGGTGATGCCCACCAGCCTGGTATCGGGGCGCATCAGCGTCTTCACGCCAGCCAGCAGCTTCGTGTAGAGCGCTTCGGCATCGGGTATTGAACTCACGGGAGGCTCCTCAAAAATTGCTCCAGGATGATGCAGGCCGAGGCCGCATCGGCGTCGCGCGCGCCCGAAGCCAGCGCCTCGGTCGTGCTGTAGCGCTCGTCGACCTCGAACACCTGGAGATTGAAACGGCCGCGCAGCTGGCGCGCGAACTTCTGCGCGCGGCGGGTGTTCTCGTGCGGGGCGCCGTCGGGGTGGAAGGGCACGCCGACCACCAGCGCGTCGGGCTGCCATTCCTTGATGCGGGCCTCGACCTGCGCAAAGCGGGCGTCGCCCTCGGCCTTGATGGTGGCTTGCGGCGTCGCGGCGCCGAGCAGGCGGTTTCCGCTGGCGACGCCGGTGCGCTTCAGGCCGAAGTCGAAGGCCAGGAAGCTCTGGAAGTGGGGAGGAACGGCAACGGCGACAGGGGTGGCGGAGGGAGCGGCGGGAGGGGCGGGAACGTCTGGCATGGCAGCGGCCATCACGCGTGTCCCGCTTCCGGCGACAGTTTCCAGGCTTCCAGGCCCAGCAGCAGCAGCGCCTTGTCGTAGCGCTGCTCGACCGGGGTATCGAAGATCACGGCCGGATCGGCGCCCACGGTGAGCCAGCTGTTCTCGGCCAGTTCCGATTCGAGCTGCCCCTCGCCCCAGGCCGAATAGCCGAGCGAAACCAGCACCTTGCGCGGGCCCGCGCCGGTGGCCAGGGCCTCGAGCACGTCCTTGGAGGTGGTCATTTCGAGGCCGCCGGGAATGGTCATGGTCGAGGCGTAGACCGATTCCTCGGGCTTCTCGGCATGGGTGAACACCGGCTCGTGCAGCACGAAGCCGCGCTCGGTCTGCACCGGCCCGCCCTGGAAGACGGGGGCGTCGCCGAGTTCGGGACGCGACAGGTGGAGTTCGATCTTCTCGAACAGCACCTTCAGGTTGATGTCGCTGGGTTTGTTGATCACCAGCCCGAGCGCACCGCGCTCGCTGTGTTCGCACAGGTAGACGACGCTGCGGTTGAAAGTTTTATCTTCCATCCCCGGCATCGCGATCAGGAAGTGATGCGTAAGGTTCATCGGGGCAGAATCGGCAGCCATATGCCGCCGATTTTACTGGCCGTCGACAAGACCTATCCCAAAGGGCTCATGTGGTTTCGCCGCGACCTGCGCGTGGACGACAACGCGGCCCTGTACCACGCGCTGCGGGCCTGCCGGCAGGTGGTGTGCGTTTTCGTGTTCGACCGGGCCATCCTGGACCCGCTGCCCCGGGTCGACCGGCGCGTGGAATTCATCCGGGAATCGCTGGTGGAGCTCGAGGAAGAACTGCGGGCGCTGAGCGGCGGGCTGATCGTGCGGCACGCCCACGCCATCGAGGAGATTCCGGCGCTGGCGCACAGCCTGGACGTGCAGGCCGTCTTCGCCAACCGCGACGACGAGCCCGACGCGCTGGCGCGCGACGCCCAGGTGCTGGGCGCCCTGGCCAACGCGGGCGTGAGCTTCTACACCTACAAGGACTGCACCGTCTTCGAGCGCGACGAGGTGCTCAACAAGACCGGCCAGCCGTACACGGTGTTCACGCCCTACAAGCGGGCCTGGCTCGCCAAGGTGGACGCCTTCTTCCTGAAGCCGTACCCGGTGCGCAGCCATGCCGACGCGCTGGCGCCGCCGCCCGCGGCCCATCGCACCCCGGTGCCTTCGCTCGAGGACCTCGGCTTTGGCCGGAGCAATCTCTCCGGGCTCGACATTCCCACCGGCAGCCAGGGTGCGGCGGCGCTGTTCGAGGACTTTTTCCAGCGCATCGACCGCTACGATGCCGCGCGCAATTTTCCGGCGGTGCGGGGGCCGAGCTACCTGGGCGTGCACCTGCGCTTCGGCACCGTGTCGATCCGGCAGCTCGCCGGGGTTGCGCACCAGCTCTTCCTGCAGGGCGACGCGGGCGCGGCCGCCTGGCTTGGCGAGCTGATCTGGCGCGAGTTCCATTTCCAGATCCTGGTGCACTTTCCGCACGTGCATTCGGGCGGCGAGTCGAAGAGCTTCCGGCCCGCGTACGACAAGATCCAGTGGCACCACGGCAAGCATGCCGACCAGCTGTTCGAGGCCTGGTGCCAGGGCCGCACGGGCTATCCGCTGGTGGACGCGGCCATGCTGCAGATCAACCAGAGCGGCTACATGCACAACCGCCTGCGCATGGTTGTGGCCAGTTTCCTCTGCAAGGACCTGGGGCTGGACTGGCGGCGCGGCGAGCGCTACTTTGCGCTGCACCTGAACGACTTCGAGCTGGCCTCGAACAACGGCAACTGGCAATGGGCCAGCTCCAGCGGCTGCGACGCGCAGCCCTGGTTCCGCATCTTCAACCCGGTGACGCAGAGCGAGCGCTTCGACCCCGAGGGCAAGTTCATCCGGCGCTACCTGCCGCAGCTCGCGGGGCTGTCGAATGCCGCGATCCATGCACCCTGGACGGCATCGCCGGTGGAACTGGAAGCCGCCGGCATCAAGCTCGGCGAGACCTACCCCAGGCCGGTGGTCGACCATGCCGAGGCGCGCGAGCAGACGCTGCGGCGCTACGGTGCGGTGCGCGGCGCGGACCAGCCGCCGCTCAGCGGCGCGTCAGCACGATCTCCGCGCCGGCGTCGGAGCGCCCCCTGAGCGTGCCCGCGTCGAGCTGCTGGAAGGTGATGAGGTTGTCGCGGCAGCCGGTGAGCGCCTTGCTGCCCTGGAAGTGCAGCTCGTAGACGCCGCTTTCCACGCGCCGCCACAGCATCGGTGTCGGGATGCCGACGCAGGGGTCGCCAGGGTTCTGCGCCAGCGTGCGCCAGGTGCCGCCTGCCGCCTGCAGCTGCATCTGCGCATCGACCTGGCGGCCGTTCTTGAGCGTGATGCGCGCGGTCCACTCGCCTTCCAGCCCGTCGGCCGCCTGGCCCGCGGCCAGCCCGGCAGCCGTGGCCAACATGCCGGCGCAGGCCGCGGCGCGCCAAGAGCTGCGCCTCATACCGCGCTCCCGATGCCCAGTTGGGGCTTCATCGCCTCCCAGGCCACGCCGTTGAGGCGGCGCGCGGTGTTGACGTTGTACCTGGCGTCGGACTTGGTTGCGCGCACCACATAGACCTTGCCGCCGTACTCGCCGAAGGTGCGCAGCGATCCCACGCCGGCCGGCGGATGGCCGCCGTCGAAGGCCAGCACGCGCGCGCCGCCCTCGGTGCGCAGCTCCACCGTGCCGGTCTCGGTGGCCGCGCAGGTGTCGTACGCGTTGGTGGCCGAATCGAAGTTGCAGGCGTAGTACTGCACCGTGCCGGGGCCGGTGAAGGCCGCGCGCAAGAGGCGCGTCTGCTGCTCGTTCAGCACGCCCAGGCTGATGGTGCCGGCGCCGGCAGGCAGGGTGGCGCCCGAGGCCGGGAAGGCCGCGATCAATGCTTCCAGCGTGGTGAAGCCGGTCGTCTCATGGGGGTTGGCCAGGTTGATCGAATAGGGCTGCGCCAGGTCCACGCCGAGGCGGTAGCGCAGCTGCGAGCCGGCCGGGAAGGTGGCGTCCGGATTGGCGAAAGCGGCCGCCGGCACCACACCGAAGATGCTGTTGCCATCGGCCGCCTGCATCTCGGCCACCACCTCGGCCATCTTGCGGCCGGAGATGTCGGTGACCGCGGCATGGCCGAGGCTGCGCGTGGTGCCGCCGCAATAGTCGCTGCGGCTCGGCGTGCCAAAGGTGCTGGTGAAGGCCGCGTTCTCGTCGCAGCGCACCCAGCCGCTGGCGCCCAGTTGCACGACACCGTAGAGCGTGTCGTGGGCGGTGGGTGCACCGTTGGTCAGGCCTTCGCGCCGGTCGGTGAGCTTCAGCTTGCCGGTGGCGGGATCGGGCACGCCATCGGTCGGGTAGGTCCGCGCGATGTAGTGGTCGGCGCGCGCGAAGTCCAGCCGGGCCAGCTGGTCCGAGGCCACCGGCGTGACGGTCGCCGGATCGACCAGCCGCAAGGCCACGCCGCTGTGCAGCGCATCGGCCGTGACCAGCGCGGCGGTGAAGGCGTTGTCCTCGAGGCGGCCGGGGTCGGCCACGGCCACGCCCTGGTAGTCGTACAGCTGGGCAACCTCGGGCAGGCCCAGCTGCAGCAGCACCAGCGCCTCGGCCCGCTCGGGCGCCAGGCCCGCCGCCATGCCCGCCTGCAGCAGCGTGGTCAGCGGATTGACCTGCCCGCGGTGCCCGGCCGGCGCGCTCATGGTGAAGGGCTGGGAGAACGATGGCAGCGAGGGATTGCCGCCGTCCACCTGCGCCAGCAGCGGCGCGGCGGCAAGCTCGGCTGCCGCGGCCGCATCGGCCGGCGTGTAGCCGAAGCTGTAGGCGCCGTCCTCGCCGGTCTTGTTGGCGGCCGCGGGCTCGCCTTCGTCGCAGGCGCCGTTGCGGTTGCGGTCCACGCAGACCAGCGCCCCACTCACCGGGCCGAGCACCATCACCTTGCCCGACACCGTGACCGGCGATGGGGACGACGGCGGGTTGCCGCCGCCCGGGGGACCGAACGGCGGAAAGCCACCTCCGCCCCCGCCACCTCCTCCGCCGCCGCAGGCGGACAGCGCCAGCAGAAGGCCTGCGCAGGCCGACGGAACGGCCGCTCTGGTGAATCGAATGTGCATGGTCTTTCCTCCAGGTTGCGTCGGGTACCGGGTTTGCCGGAAAAGCGAACCTTCGTTCTCAACAGTGTGGGAGGGCGGTCTGCACGGCGCATCACGCAAATGCACGATGCGCGGCGACCGGCGAAGCGGTAGTAGGTACCCCTTGCGCGTTGACACCCGGCGGCGCGGGCGCGCATCATGGCCGCGGGAAAAACCGGCAGGCCAGGGAGGCATCACATGAACCGGAATCTCGCACTGCGCCGCACGCTCGACGCCATCGCGCACCTGGACGATCCGCAGCCGCCATGGCGCGACCTGCTGCAAGGCATGCAGCAGGTGATCGGCGGCGACAGCGCCACCTTCATCCTGCTGGAACGCGGCAGCGAGCTGCTGAGCTTCCAGCAGGTCAATGTTTCACCGGCCGCCGAGCGCGAATACATGCAGCATTTCTGCGCCCACGACATCCTGATTCCGCCGACCCTCGGCGCCGCGCCTGGAAGCTGGTTCGACACGCACGAGATGTTCTCGCCGGCCTTTCTCTCGAAGAATCTTTACTACGCCGACTTCATGTGCCGCCATGGCGCGCGCCAGATGCTGGCCTGCATCCTCGACGAGGGCCCGCAGCGGCGCGGCGGCCTCACGGTGCAGCGCAGCACGGCCGCGCATGCGCGCCGCCTGCTCGACAGCACGCGGATCCGCCGCGTCACCCAGGCGCTGCGCCAGGGGCTGGCGCGCCGCGACGAGCGCGCCCGGCTGTGGCTCGGCGGCGCCGAATCCGCGTTTGCGGCCTTCGGCGAGGCGGTCTTGCTGGTGACGCCCGCGGGCACAGTGCTGCGCGCATCGGCCGGCGCGCAGGAGTTCTTCGGCACCAGCCGCTCGCTGCGCCCGCGCGGCCAGCGGCTCTGGCATCCGGATGCGCAGACACAGCAGGCGCTGGCGGCCGGCCTTCGGCTGGCGGCGCAATCGCGTCAGCGGGTCTGCCTGCCCATCTCCGGCGGACCGGCAGGCCTGCAAGAACTGGAAATGGCACGCGCCGCGCCGCAACTGAGCCTGGGCGAGGAGGTGCTGGTACTGGTGCGCATCCGCCTCGGCCGTTCGCAGGCGACGCCCTCGATCGACAGCCTCTGCGGCGCCTTCGGCATCACCCCTGCCGAGGCGCGCGTGCTGGCGGCGCTCGTCGCGGGCCAGTCGCCCAAGCAGCATGCCGGCGCGCAGGGCGTGTCGGTGCACACGGTGCGCAGCCAGCTCGGCTCGCTGATGGCCAAGATGGGCTGCACGCGGCAGGTCGAGCTGGTGCGCAAGGCGCTGCTTGCGTCCTAGGCTTCAGGACGGCCGGCCGCGGCCCCGGCTCAGGCCACTGCCAGCGTGGCGGCAGGCTCGCTGGTGTAGCTGCGCACCAGGCGCAGCAGTTCTTCTTCCGAGTAGGGCTTGCCGAGGTAGTGGTTCACGCCCAGCGTGCGCGCGTAGTCGCGGTGCTTCTCGGCGATGCGCGAGGTGATCATGATGATCGGCAGGCCGGCCATCGAATCGTCCGCGCGGATGTTGCGCGCCAGGTCGAAGCCGTCCATGCGCGGCATCTCGATGTCCGACAGCACCACGGCCGGGCGCTCCTGCTGCAGGCGTTCGAGCGCCTGCAGGCCGTCGGCCGCGAGCGACACGCGATAGCCTTCGCGCTGCAGCAGGCGCTGCGTCACGCGGCGCACGGTGATGGAGTCGTCGACCACCAGCACCAGCGGCACCTGCGGCGCCGCGGGGGCCAGCATCGGCAACGGCTCCTGCGGCGCACCATGGTCGGCGCCGGCGGCATGCGCGGGCGCGGCCAGCGCAGCGGCCTGGCGCTCGCGCGCCTGTTCGCCATGCACCGCGGCCACCGCCACCGGGTTGTAGATGAGCGCCACCGCGCCCGAAGCCAGCACCGAGATGCCCGCCAGGCCCGGCAACCGGGCCAGCTGCGGCCCGAGGTTCTTGACCACGACTTCCTGGTTGCCCAGCACTTCGTCCACATGCAGGCCGACCCGCTGCGCCGCGCTTCGCACGATCACGACGGTGTTGTTCCTGCTCGTGGGATGCTCGCTGCGCGCGGAGGCCTGCAGCAATGCGCCGGCCCAGTAGAAGGGCACCTGCTCGCTGCCGAACGGATGGCTGTTGTGCAGGTAGGCGGCCTCGAGCTCGGCGCTGCTCACGCGCTGCACCAGTTCGACCAGGTTCGACGGCACGCCGATCGACACCTCGCCGGCGCGCAGCATCACCACGTGCGTCACCGCGGTGGTGAGCGGCAGCACCAGCTTGAAGGTGGTGCCCTGGCCTGCCACGCTGCGCGTCTCGATGCGGCCGCCGAGCGCGGCGATCTGCGCGCGCACCACGTCCATGCCGATGCCGCGGCCGGCCAGCTCGGACACCTGTCCGGCGGTCGAGAAGCCGGGCTTGAAGATCAGTTCGGTGGCTTCCTCGGGCGAGAGTTCCTGGCCGGGCGCAAGCAGGCCGAGCGTGCGGGCGCGCTCGGCGATGCGGCCGTGGTCGAGGCCGGCGCCGTCGTCGCGGAAGCTCACCGAGACGTCGTTGCCCTCCTGGTGCAGGTCGATCACGATCAGGCCGTTGGCGTCCTTGCCGGCCTTTTCGCGCGCCGCCGGGTCCTCGATGCCGTGCGCCACGCAGTTGCGCAGCAGATGTTCGAAGGCGGGCGTCATGCGGTCGAGCACGCCGCGGTCCATTTCGATGGAGCCGCCGACGATGTCCAGGCGCACCTGCTTGCCGGTGTCCTTGGAGGCCTGGCGCACCACGCGGTAGAGGCGGTCGGAGATGCCCTCGAACTCCACCATGCGCGTGCGCAGCAGGCCGCGCTGCAGTTCGCGCGTCTGGCGCGCCTGCACGCTGAGGTCGTCTTCCGTGGCCTGCACCGTCTTTTGCAGCGTGCGCTGCACGGTGGCCACGTCGTTCACCGACTCGGCCATCATGCGCGTGAGTTCCTGCACGCGGGTGAAGCGGTCGAACTCCAGCGGGTCGAAGCTCTGCTGCGAATCCTTGGCCTGGGCCAGGCGCGACTGCATCTGGCTTTCGGCCTGCACCTCGATGTCGCGCAGCTGCTGGCGCAGGCGGTCGAGGTTGCCCGTGAGGTCGGAGAGCGAGCCGCGCAGCTGGCCGAGTTCGGCCTCCAGGCGCGATCGCGTGATGATGACCTCGCCGGTCTGCGCCACCAGGCGGTCGAGCAGCTGGGTGCGGATGCGCACGGCCTGGCTCGACACCGCACGCAGCGGTGCCAGCAGCGCGGGGGCCGGACGCGGCAGCAGCGATGGCGCGGCGGCGGTTTCCGCGGACGCGCTGGCGTTCTCGTCGGCGGCGGCCAGTGTCTCGTCGTTGGCGGACACACCCGATTCGGCAGGAACCTGCACCAGCTGCACGCCCGGCGAGGTCACCGAGGCCGTCGCCACCAGCTGGGCCACTTCGGCCTGGGTGGCATCGTCCGCGGCGCGCAGGGCGTCGAAGGTGGCCTGCAGCGCATCGAGGCGCATGAGCAGCTTCTCGATCTCGGCCCGGTCGGCGCCGCCCTGGGTGCCCAGCACTTCGATCTCGGACTCCATGCGGTGCGCGCGCTCTCCAAGGCGCATGGCGCCGGCCAGCCGGGCGCTGCCCTTGAGCGTGTGCAGCGTGCGCAGCACCGAGGCGCGCGGCGCGCTGTCGTCGGGGTGGTGCGCCCATTGGCGCAGCGCCTGGCCCAGCTGGGGCAGCAGCTCCGCCGCTTCTTCCTCGAAGATCGGGAACAGGTCGACGTCGACCGCATCGGCCATGTCGATGGCGTCTTCGGAATCGTCCAGCGCCACGTCGGCCACGTTGCCCTGCGCCACCAGGTGCTGGAGCGGACGGGTCTCGACGCGCGCGGCGGCCTCGGCCGGCATTGGCGCGGCAGCAATGTCGCGCAGCGCCTGCAGCGTTCCTTCGGACGGCTCGCGCAGGAAACCGACGGCAAACTGGTGCAGCAGGCGGCGCAGCTCGTCGGCCGCGGCCACCAGCACCACGCCCTGTTCGCGCGAGCCGCTGCCCTGCATCTGCAGATGCTGCAGCGCGGCTTCGAGCAGGCGCGCCATGCCCGAGAGGCTGTGGAAGCCGACCGTGGCCGAGCTGCCGGCCAGCGAATGTGCGAGCGCAACGGTCGAGTCGGACAGCCGCTCGTGCGATTCGAGCGCCCACTCGCCCACTTCGGTGGCGAGCTGCCTGGACCACTCGTCGGCCTCGTTGAGGTAGACGTTGTAGAGCGCAATGCCGATGCGCAGCGGCCCGATGACCTTCACCTGGTCTTCGGCACCGGAGGCAGCGGCGGCTTCGGCGGTTTCCTCGGCCTCGACCGGCGCCGCGGTTTCTTCGGCGGCGGCGGGCGTAGCTTCCGCAACCTGGGCCGATGCTTCATCGGCAACGGCGGCTTCTTCAGGCTCCAGCAGCAGGGCCGGCGCGGCCACGGGCTCTTCGGCGGGCACCGCTGGTGCGGGCTCTTCCGCCGGCACCGGTGCGGGCTCCTCGGCAAGCGCCACGGGCTCGTCTGCCTTCGCTGGCACGATCTCGGTCGCCCAGTCGAGGTCGGGCAGCCCGTCCAGGGCTGGAGATTCGGGCGTATCGGCGGCCGGTGCCGGCTCGACGGCGGGTTCCGCCGTGAAGCGGGCGATCGACTGGACCGGCGCCTGCGCATTCGCGGGCGCAAGAAAATCGAAGTCGGCGCTGTGGTCGAAGGCCTCGAGCGCGTCGGCATCCGGCGTCGGCCGGGATTCGAAGTCGAGGAAATCGGTGGAAGCGAAATCGTCGTCGGCTTCGGGCTTTGCCGCGGCCGGCGGCGTTTGCGGCGGCAGCAGTTCGAATTCCGCGGCGGGTGCCGCTTCCACCGGCGCTGCGGGGGAAAGCGACAGGTCGGGCAGTTCCGGAAGCTCCGGCAGCTGGGCGAGTTCCGGCAGTTGCGCGGGTTCCGGCGCCGGCGCGGGAGCGGCCGGCTGCGGCTCCGCGGCAATGTGGCGCGCGGCCACGGCCAGGGCGTCGGCATCGGCGACCCACGTGGGGGCGGCGGGCACGGGTTCGCCCGCCAGCAGCGCGTTGGCGACGCGGCTGAAATGCGCCGCTTGCCAGCCGTGCTGGGCACCGGACGCAATGGCCTCGACCCACTGGCTGAACTCCTCGAGCGCCTTGCGGGTGCCGGTGAGCAGGTCGGGCGTGGCGTCGCGCTGGTCAGCCAGCCAGGTGTTGAGCACCTGCTCGAAGGACCAGGCGGCATCGCCGAAGTCGGTCAGGCCGACCATGCGCGAGCTGCCCTTGAGCGTATGGAACGCGCGCCGCAGGATGGTGAGTTCCTCGGTGTCGTCGGGGTGGCTGCCCAGCTCGTCGATGGCGGCCAGGCCGTTCTGCACCACCTCGCGGGCTTCGTCGAGGAAGATGTTCTGCAGGTCGTCTTCTTCGAGCTCGGTCACCTCGGTATCGGGCAGGGCCGCGGGACCGGCGATCTTGTGGGTCCAGCTGTCGGCCTTGCGGCTGAACTCCTCGATCGGCGAGACCTTCGCCTTGCGGTTGGGCGTGGCGAGCGCGGCGAGCTTGGAGGCGATCTGGGCATCGACCTCCTCGATGCTGAGCACCGCTTCGGCGGCCGCGGGCGCGGCGCCGGGGGCCGCGGCTTCCGCGGCGGTGCTGTCGGCGGCCTGGCGGCCCATCAGCGGCTTGAGTTCGCCGGCATCGGCGTCGAACACGAACAGGCGCTTGGCGAGCGTCGGCTGGTAGCCCAGCATGTCGATCAGGAAGCCCAGCGCGCCCAGGTTGTTGCCGAGCGCATCGAAGCTCTGCATCTCCTCGACCGGCGATGCGTTGCCCACCAGCATCTGCTCGACGTCGTCGCGCATGCGCTGCACGGTGCTGGCGGCCTGGTCGAGCCCCAGCACCGAGAACACGCCGCGCATCTGCAGCAGCTGGCTCGGCACGGTGCGCAGCAAGGCCTTCTCGGCGGGGCGGCGGAAATACTGGTCGAGCGATTTCTCGAGCTCGCTCAGGTGGCTGCGCAGTTCGTCGACCACGGTGCCCATGGTCTGGCGGTCGCTCACGCGCCGGTACAGGTCCTCCATCCAGGGCTCGAGCGGCTCCGAATGCCCGCCTGCGCGCACGCGCTCGATGCGGCCGGCCAGCTGCAGGGTGCGGGAAGTGAGCTGCGGATCGCTCGGGTCCAGGTCTTCGAGCGCGGCTTCCAGGTAGAGCACCGAGGTGGCGACTTCCATCGCCAGCTCGGTATCGGGCGGCTGGCTGGAGCGCACCGAGGCGTCGACCGCATGGGTGAGCGCCTCCACCATCGGCAGGATGGGCGGATGGAGCTTCTGCAGCGATTCGCCCAGCTGCGCGAAGGTGTCGGCCACCTGGCGCGTGCGGGTGATGTCGCCGCCCGAAAGCGCCGACCACATTTCCTTGGCGGTTTCGATGCGCTTGCGCGCCTGCGCCAGCACCAGCGGGTCGTAGCGGCCGAACTGCTCGACCGTGTAGTCGACCTGCTGCTCGCCGGCCACGCCCCAGGCGGTACGGACGGTGCGCAGGGTGGCGGCTTCGTCCTGTGCGCCGGGCACGGCCTGGGCGCAGAAGAACAGCAGGTCCTGGCCCAGGCGGTCGGACACCGCGCTGTCGCCGCGCGCCAGGGTGGCGTACTGCAGCAGCACGCGGGAAGCGGCGCGCTTCACATACGAATCGGCGGGAATCAGGCCCAGCGCCAGGGCCTCGAAGAAGCCTGCGGCCAGCGTCCAGAAGCTGGCGACGCGGGGCAGCAGCGCACCGCGCCCGAGCCCCAGGCACAGTGCATGCAGCCGCCGCGCGGCCTGCGGATCGCCGGTCTTGACCAGCTGCAGCACCTCTCGGTCGAGCCGCGAGCGTACGGCCGGGTCATAGCTGACGGCGGCCTGGGTCAGCGCGGGCCGCACTTCGACCCAGCGCCAGGCAGTGCTCCACAGGTCCGCCGGATGAACGCGCTCGTTGCCGACCAGTTCGAGCACGTCGCGGTATTGCGGGAACAGCGCCACCGACGACACGGCCTTGCCGGCCAGGAGCGCGTTGAGGAAATCGGTGACGGCAAAGCCGGCGCGCTCGATCTTCTGGACCGCGCTGTCGGTGCAACGCTGCGGCTCGGCGATGAAGCCCTGCACCGCAAACTCGATGGCGCCGAGCACCAGCGCAGGTGCGGTGTTGCCCACCATCTGCAGCGCGCCCACGGATTGGTGCAGCTGCTGGCGGGCCACCTGCAGCGGGCCGCTTTCGAGCTCCGAGGCATTGCCCACGTCGCGCACGAAGCGCCGCAGCGACTTGCCGACGCTGTCGAGGGATTTCTGGATTTCTCCCAGAACCCAGGCCAGCGGCCCAAGGTCTTCGGTGGCCGGCACGTTGCCAGCGAGGGGGGCCGTGGCAGGGGTTTGAGTCGACACGTTGGATGCTCGCCGTTTTCTTGACTGTCAGTTTTCCACTGGGCGCTGCGCGCCCCGAATGCACGAAGTCATCGCGGCCACTTCGTGAAACACCGCAGAACCGGCTTTGCCGGGCTGCTGGTGTTGCCCCCGGAAGGGGGTTGGCGAAGCGACACGAAGTGCGCGAAGACTGGGGGAGAGCTTCATCAGGCGATCTTGAATCGGGCCACCGAGCGGCGCAGTTCCTCGGCCATCTGGGACAGCTCGCGCACCTGCTGGGCGGTGTTGCGGGTACCTTCTCCGGTCTGCTCGGTCACGGCAAAGATGTGCTGGATGTTGGCGGCCACCACGTTGGCCGAATCGGCCTCGCGGGAAGCGGACTGCGAAATCTGCTCGATGAGGTCTGCAAGCCGGCGCGACACGCGGTCGATCTCGGACAGCGCGGTACCGGCATTGTCGGACAGCTTGGCCCCTTCGACCACACCCTGCGTGGAACGCTCCATGGCGCCCACCGCATCCTGCGTGTCGGTCTGAATGGCCTTCACCAGCGCCGAGATCTGGCGCGTGGCGTCGGCGGAGCGTTCAGCCAGGCGCTGCACTTCTTCGGCCACCACCGAGAAGCCGCGGCCGGCTTCACCGGCCGATGCGGCCTGGATGGCGGCGTTCAGCGCCAGCACGTTCGTCTGCTCGGTAATGTCCGAGATCAGCTCGGTGATTTCGCCGATCTCCTGCGACGACTCGCCCAGGCGCTTGATGCGCTTGGAGGTTTCCTGGATCTGGTCGCGGATGGAGTTCATGCCGCCGATGGCGTTCTGCACGGCCTGCAGGCCCGAGGACGCAGCCTGCAGCGACTGGCGCGCCACCGTGGCGGACTCCTGCGCCTGCGAGGACACACCGTTGATCCGCTCGGCCATGGTCACCACCGACTGGCCGGTTTCGCGAATCTCGCGCAGCTGCTCGGTCGAGGCAGCGAGCAGTTCGGTCGAGGTGCTTTCCACCTGCGAGGTGGTCTGCGCCACGCGGGTGGCCGTGTTCTGCACGTTGCCCACCAGCAGGCGCAGTTCTTCCACCGTGTAGTTCACCGAGTCGGCGATGGCGCCGGTGATGTCCTCGGTCACGGTGGCTTCCTGCGTCAGGTCGCCTTCGGCCACCGTCTGCAGTTCGTTCATCAGCCGAAGAATGGCGGCCTGGTTGGCATTGTTGATGCGGCCGGCCTCTTCGCTGGCCTGCTCGGCCGCGAGACGCTCGCGCTCGGCCACGACAGCACGTTCGCGGCCTTCGCGCACCTGCACGAAACCGATGGCGCCGGCCAGCGCCAGGGCGGCCAGCGAGAGCACGAACAGCATCACGATCGTTCCGGCGCCGAGACCCGTGCGTGCGGACAGCTTGTCCTGCAGCTCGCCGAGCGATTTGCGCAGCGGTTCGCTGTCGGTCAGGATGGAGGCCTGCGCCTCGCGCGCGGCCACCAGGCCCTGCAGGTTGCCCAGAATGGCCGAGGCCTGCGTGCGCATCTGCTCGTAGGTCTTGAGAATGGCTGCGAGCTGCTCGCGGGTCTGCGGGTCTTTCGAGCCGGGGAAGCGCTGCTGCGCATTGCCGTCGAGCAAGCCGCGCGTGGTTTCCTGGAAGGTGTTCAGGTCCTTGCCGAGCAGGAACACGGCGTCGGGGTTCACGCCCTCGACCGTGAAGAATTCGTTGGTCGACTTGCCGATGCGCTGGGTCAGCATGACGAGCTGGCCGGCCGCCGAAATTTCAGGCAGCGTGGCGTTCTGCTGCATCTTCAGCGAAGCGACGGTTTCCGTCATTTCGAGCAGCGCGGACGACTGCTGGTTGATGTCGCGCAGAGCGGCGCCCACCTGGGTCAGGATCTGGCGCTGGGCCAGCACGACCTTGGCGCTGGCATCGGCACGGACAACCAGGGGGTTGATCTTGGCCATGTCCTCGTCGTACTGGTTGCCCACGCGCTCCAGGCGCAGGGCGTCGTCGCCGTTGGTCAGGCCCTGCACGCGGCGCGTGAGGTCGTCGGCGCTGTCCTTCACTTCGACGAATGCGGGGGCGCTGCCCACGAGGGCCTGGGAGATCGATTTTGCGAGCCGCTGCGACTGCATCAGCGACTGGCCGGTGGCGGCCACCTGCTGCGCAAGGCGCTCGGCGCGAAGAATGGCGGAGCCGGCCACCAAGAGCAGCAGCAGCACCACCACCGCGAGCATGATGGCCAGGATGCGCTGCTGGCGCGCCGGGTTCGAACCCGCTCGACCGCCCGCGGCCTGGGCGCTTTCGGGCGATGCCGCCTCGTTGGCCGCCTCGCTGCCGCCGAGCATTTCGTCGGCAAAGCCGGCGGGCAGCGGCGCGGCCGGGGCGCCGTCCTTGCGGGCCAGCCGAATGGTCTTTTCCTCCAGCGCCTGAACCGTGTCGACGTCGTCGAGCGATATGGAACCGGAGCCGTCGACGCGGGCCTTGTCGTTGCCGCTGTTCGCGGGCAGTAATTTCTTGAACTTGTCGGCGATCGAGCTCACGGTCGGTCCTTCAGGTGGTTGTCTTTGGGCTGTGCGGAAGCACTAGGCGCCAATACTCAAAAACTCGGGTTGCTGCGAAAGCGCCTGCAGGTTGACTTCCTGCCAGCGCTCGCCCGCCGCATCGGTGTACAGATGCCCCAGCCAGGCGGGTGCTTGCGCATCCGGCGGCTCCGAAGCCGTGAAGGCCTCGGCGCCGCGCAATCCCGCCAGCCGGTCGACCAGCAGTGCGCAGTTCACTTCGAGCAGCTCGTTGAGGGCAACGAGCCGCGATTGCATGCGGGCCGCCTCGGTGGCGGCCGTGTTGTCCGGCGCGCCGGAAGCGAATGCCGACAGGTGCACCACGCCATAGAGGCCGCCGCGCAGGTTGGCCACGCCCAGGAACCAGGGCTGCGTGTAGGGCACGGGCTGCGGCGGCGTCCACGGGAAGATTTCTCCCGCGTGGCCGAGTGGGAACAGGTACTTGCCCTCTCCCGCCTCGACCGCGAGCCACGAGGCGGCGACGCCGGTCGTGCGCGCAGCCTGCAGGCGGCTCGCAAGCCGGGACTGGAAGGCTCGGAGAGCGTCGCGATTGGCCATGGACTCGGCAGGCGCCTGCTCAGGCCAGCGCGCTGATCTTGGACATCAGCTCGGCCGCGTTGACCGGCTTCACGATGTAATCGCGGGCGCCCTGGCGCATGCCCCAGACGCGATCGGTTTCCTGGTTCTTGCTGGTGCACAGGATGATCGGGATGGCGGCGTACTGCGGATCGCGGGCAATGGCGCGCGTCAGCTGGAAGCCGTTCTGGCCGGGCATGACGACATCCATGAGGATCAGGTCGGGCTGGTCCTCTTCGAGCCGGCGCATGGCGTCTTCGGCGTTTTCGGCGGTCTTGACCGCAAAGCCGTTCTTCTGGAGCAGGTCCGAGAGGAACACCAGTTCCGTCTTGGAGTCGTCGACGACGAGGATTTTTCGAATGGGCATTTACTGCACTTCCTGTTGAAGGGTGCCAAACTGCTGCACGGCCTGCAGCAGCTGGTCTTTGGTGAAAGGTTTGGTCAGGTAGTCTTGCGACCCGACCATGCGGCCGCGAGCCTTGTCAAAGACGCCGTCCTTGGAAGAGAGCATCACGACCGGAACATTGGAGAAATGAGCGTTGCGCTTGATGATGGCGCAAGTCTGGTAGCCGTCCAGCCGCGGCATGAGGATGTCGCAGAAAATCAGATGCGGCTTGTGGTCGTTAACCTTGGAGAGCGCGTCGAAGCCGTCTTCCGCGAGAAGAACCTCGTGCCCGCCCTGCTTCAGAAATATTTCGGCACTGCGCCGGATCGTATTGCTGTCGTCGATGACGAGCACCTTGTAACCTGATCCATTCGGCCCCATTGCACATGCTCCTGCTGAGATGAGACTTGGATGCCCGCCGCGCCGTACATCGGCGCAAATCGCGTAGCCCTATGCCATGCTTCAGATTTCAACCATTTCGAAGTCTTCCTTGCGCGCACCGCACTCAGGACAGGTCCAGTTCATCGGGACATCGGCCCAGGCCGTGCCCGCCGCGATGCCGTCTTCCGGTACACCAACCGCTTCGTCATAGATCCACCCACAAATCAGGCACATCCAAGTTTTCGTATTCATCGGAGCTTAAAGTCCTTGTTCATTAAATGCAACGAGTGTATCTATGCGTATCTCACTGGCGGACGGTAAACGTCGCGCCTATGCCACCATCCAGGGGATTCCGCCCGGCGTATGACCATCTACTTACATCCAGCAGACCACGCCCGCAAACCGGGCAATCTTAACGACCCCCCGCCGGACGCCGAAGAGGTGGCCGAGCGCGACCTGAATCCGCCCTGCGTGCTGGTCTTCAACGCCAGCGATCCGAGCGGCGCAGGCGGCCTGGGCGCCGATGCCCTGGCCATGGCCTCGGTCGGCGCGCACATGCTGCCGGTGGTCACGGGCGCCTACGCGCGCGACACGGCCGAGATCTTCGACCATTTCGCCTTCGAGGAAGAGGCCATTGCCGAGCAGGCACGCGCCATCCTCGAGGACGTGGAGGTCCAGCTCATCAAGGTGGGCTTCGTCGGAACCCCCGAAGCCCTGAGCACCATCGCCGAGACCGCCTCCGACTACCCCGAGGTGCCGCTGGTGGCCTACATGCCCAACCTTTCCTGGTGGGACGAAAACCTCATCGAGGGCTATCTCGACGCCTTCCGCGAGCTGCTGCTGCCCCAGGCCACAGTGTTGGTTGGAAACCACAGTACGCTGTGGCGCTGGCTGCTGCCCGACTGGAGCGGCGAGCGTCCGCCCGGCGCGCGCGACATCGCCAAGGCCGCCGGCGAGTTCGGCGTGCCCTACACGCTGGTGACCGGCATGGTGCTGCCCGACCAGTTCATCGACAACGTGCTGGCCTCCCCGCAGTCGGTGCTCGCCAGCGAGAAATACGAGCGGCTCGAAGCCGTCTTCGCCGGCGCGGGCGACACCCTGTCGGCGGCGCTGGCCGCCCTGCTCGCGAGCGGCACCGACCTGGTGGCCGCCACCACCGAGGCCCTGGCCTACATGGACCGCTGCCTCGATGCGGGCTTCCGGCCCGGCATGGGCCACGTGCTGCCGGACCGCCTGTTCTGGGCCGAGCCGGAAGACGACGAGGACGACGACGAAGACCCCGACGCGCCGCAAGACTTTGCCCTGCCCCCTCACGACACCCGACACTGATGCCAAACGCTGACCAAAACGACACTCTTTTCGAGCGCGCCCGCGCCGTCATTCCCGGCGGCGTCAATTCGCCGGTGCGCGCCTTCAAGGCCGTGGGCGGCACGCCGCGCTTCATCCGCCGGGCCGAGGGCGCCTATTTCTGGGACGCCAACGACAAGCGCTACATCGACTACATCGGCTCCTGGGGCCCGATGATCCTGGGCCACGGCCACCCCGCGGTGGTCGAAGCGGTGCAGAAGGCCGTGCTCGAGGGCTTCTCCTACGGCGCGCCGACCGAGCGCGAGATCGAGCTGGCCGAAGCCATCCTGGCGCTGATGCCGTCGATGGAGATGGTGCGGCTGGTGAGCTCGGGCACCGAGGCCGCCATGAGCGCGCTGCGCCTGGCGCGCGGCGCCACCGGCCGCAAGCACATCATCAAGTTCGAGGGCTGCTACCACGGACATGCCGATGCGCTGCTGGTGAAGGCCGGCTCCGGCCTCGCCACCTTCGGCCATCCCACCTCGGCCGGCGTGCCGCCCGAGGTCACGCAGCACACGCTGGTGCTCGAGTACAACAACATCGCGCAGCTCGAGGAAGCCTTCGCGCTGCATGGCAACGACATCGCCTGCCTGATGATCGAGGCGATTGCCGGCAACATGAACTTCGTGCGCGCCACGCCCGCCTTCGCCGCCCGCTGCCGCGAGCTGTGCACGCAGCACGGCGCGCTGCTGGTGTTCGACGAAGTGATGACCGGCTTTCGCGTCGGCCTGCACGGCGCGCAGGGCGTGCTGGGCATCACGCCCGACCTCACGGTGCTCGGCAAGGTCATCGGCGGCGGCATGCCGCTGGCGGCCTTCGGCGGGCCGCGCGCCATCATGGAGCAGCTCGCGCCGCTCGGGCCGGTCTACCAGGCCGGCACGCTGTCGGGCAATCCGGTGGCCACGGCCTGCGGCCTCGCCACGCTGAAGGAGATTTCGAGGCCCGGCTTCTATGAAGCGCTGGGCACGAAGACCCGCTCACTGGTCGACGGCCTCAAGGCCGCCGCCGCGGCCGAGGGACTGCCCTTCAATGCCGACAGCGAAGGCGGCATGTTCGGCTTCTTCCTGATGAGCGAGCTGCCGCAGAACTACGCCACCGTGATGACCACCGACAACGCGAAGTTCAACGCGCTGTTCCACGGCCTGCTGGAGCGCGGCGTGTACATCGCACCGGCGCTCTACGAGGCCGGCTTCGTGAGCGCCGCGCATGGCGACGACGACATTGCGGCCACCATCGAGGCGGCACGGCAGGTTTTCAGGACGTTGCGCTCGCTCTGATCTGTTTGCTGCGGGGCGCCGAAGCGCGCCCCGCCCGAGCGCGCAGGCTCAGTGGCGGAAGTGGCGCACGCCCGAGAGCACCATGACCACGCCGCGCTCGTCGGCGGCATCGATCACTTCCTGGTCGCGCATCGAGCCGCCCGGCTGGATCACGCAGCTCGCGCCGGCATCGACCACCACGTCGAGCCCGTCGCGGAACGGGAAGAAGGCATCGCTCGCCACCGCCGTGCCTTTGAGCGAGAGGCCCGCATGCTCGGCCTTGATGCTCGCGATGCGCGCCGAGTCGAGGCGGCTCATCTGGCCCGCGCCCACGCCCATGGTCATGCCGCCGGCGCAGAACACGATGGCGTTGCTCTTCACGTACTTGGCGACCTTCCATGCGAACAGCAGGTCCTGCAGCTGCTCGGGCGTGGGCTGCTTCTTCGTGACCACCTTGAGGTCGCTCGCCGCGAGCTCGTGGTTGTCGGCGGTCTGCATCAACAGGCCCGAACCGACGCGCTTCACGTCCATGAGGTTGCGGCCGTTGTCCCAGTCGGTGGTGCCGCCCGGCGGCAGCGCGATCTCGAGCACGCGCACGTTCTGCTTGACCTTGGTGGCCTGGAACACCGCGAGCGCCTCGGGCGTGTAGCCCGGCGCCATCAGCACTTCGACGAACTGCTTGGCAATGGCCTGCGCGGTCTCGCCATCGACCGGGCGGTTGAAGGCGATGATGCCGCCGAAGGCCGAGGTCGGGTCGGTCTTGAAGGCCTTGCCGTAGGCTTCGGCCGCGTCCTTGCCGACGGCCACGCCGCAGGGGTTGGCGTGCTTGACGATCACGCACGCAGGCACGTCGAAGCTCTTCACGCATTCCCATGCGGCGTCGGCATCGGCGATGTTGTTGTAGCTGAGCTCCTTGCCCTGCAGTTGCCTGGCCGACACGAGCGAGCCGGGCGCCGGATGCAGGTCGCGGTAGAACGCGGCCTGCTGGTGCGGGTTCTCGCCATAGCGCAGGTCCTGCACCTTCACGAAGCGGCCATTGCTCTGCGCCGGGAACATCGAGCGCGTGGGCGAAGGCTGGCCGATGCTGGCGTCGAAGTCGATGGCCGAGAGGTAGTCGCTGATGGCGCCGTCGTAGTCGGCGATGCGGTTGAACGCGGCCACCGAGAACGCGAACTTGGTCTTGTCGCTGAGCTTGCCGCCGGCCTGGAGCTCGGCCAGCGCCACGGAGTATTGCGAAGCGTCGGTCAGCACGCCCACGTCTTTCCAGTTCTTGGCCGCGCTGCGCACCATGGCCGGGCCGCCGATGTCGATGTTCTCGATGGCGTCTTCCAGCGTGCAGCCGGCCTTGGCCACCGTGGTTTCGAAAGGATAAAGATTGACCACCAGCAGGTCGATGGTGTCGATGCCGTGTTCCTTGATGGCCGCCACGTGCGAGGGCAGGTCGCGCCGCGCGAGCAGGCCGCCGTGGATCTTGGGATGCAGCGTCTTCACGCGGCCGTCGAGCATTTCGGGAAAGCCGGTGTGGTCGGCCACTTCGGTCACGGGCAGGCCGGCATCGGCCAGCAGCTTGGCGGTGCCGCCCGTGGACAGCAGCTTGATGCCCAGCGCATGCAGCGCCTGCGCGAATTCGAGGATGCCGGTTTTGTCGGAGACGGAGATGAGTGCGGTCTGGGCCATGGAATATGCCGTGGAGTTATTTATTTCAGAAGTTTGTGTTCAACCAGCTTCTTGCGAAGCGTGTTGCGATTCAGGCCCAACCATTGCGCGGCTTTCGACTGGTTGCCCTCGGCGCGTGTCATCACGACGTCGAGCAGGGGCTTCTCGACCACGCGCACGAGCATCTCGTACATGCCGTCGGGTTCGGTGCCGCGCAGATCACGAAAGTAGCTGTCCAGACTGGTGCGCACGCAGTCCTCGATGTGTTTCTTGCTCATGTTTTTTTCTTCTCTTCCTCTCAATCGGCGGCGCAGGCCGCCTCCTCTTCACCGGACAGCTCTTCGGCCGCCTGGTGCACGGGCATGCGGTCCATGCGGTCCGCCAACCCGTCGAAATAATCGCCGACCGCGCGCAGCTGCGCGGCAGAGTCTTCGATGGTGTTCATCCGCGCGCGGAAGGCTTCGCCGTCCGGCAGCGTGCGCACATACCAGCCGATGTGCTTGCGCGCGGTGCGCACGCCGCTGAACTCGCCGTAGAGCGCGTAGTGCTCCACCAGGTGGTCGAGCAGCAGGCGGCGCACTTCGGCGACCAGCGGCGGTGCAAGGTGCGTGCCCGTGGCCAGGAAATGGGAGATCTCGCGGAAGATCCAGGGCCGCCCCTGCGCGGCGCGGCCGATCATCACTGCGTCGGCGCCGGTGGCCGCGAGCACCTCGCGCGCCTTCTCGGGCGAGCGGATGTCGCCGTTGGCCACCACCGGCACGCGCACCGCGGCCTTCACTGCGGCAATGGTGTCGTATTCGGCACTGCCCTTGTAGCCTTGCTCGCGGGTGCGCCCATGCACGGTGATCATCTGCACGCCGGCCGATTCGAAATCGCGCGCGAGCTTCACCGCGTTGCGGTGCTCTTCGCTCCAGCCGGTGCGCATCTTGAGCGTGACCGGCACGTTGAACGGCTCTGCCGCATCGACCACGGCCTGCACGATCTCCAGCGCCAGCGGCTCGTCGCGCATCAGCGCCGAACCGGCCCACTTGTTGCAGACCTTCTTGGCCGGGCAGCCCATGTTGATGTCGATGATCTGCGCACCACGCTCGATGTTGTAGACCGCGGCCTCGGCCATCATGGCCGCATCGGTGCCGGCGATCTGCACCGCAATGGGACCCGGCTCGCCGTCGTGGTTGGCGCGGCGCGAGGTCTTGAGCGTGTTCCAGAGTTCCTTGCGCGAGGTGACCATCTCGCTGACCGCATAGCCCGCGCCGAGTTCGCGGCACAGCATGCGGAACGGCCGGTCCGTCACGCCGGCCATGGGCGCAACGAACAGGCGGTTTTCCAGCGTGTGGATGCCGATCTGCAAGGTCATGAAGTGGAAAGCGTCGCGAGAGCGGCTGCTGAAAAATGAGGCACGATTGTAGCCACGCGCGATTCCACGCGCTGAAACGATTTGCGCGCGCGGTACCGCGGCGACGCCTGCCATGCACGGCGCGTTCTCCGACCTGCCGCAGAAGGGCCGCTGCCTATACTGCGTCGACTCATTTCACTTTATGCAAGCTTGGCTCGACGCACTCCTGGCGCTTCTTGCGCTTCCGCAATACGGACTCTCCACGGTGTTCATCGCGGCCTTCGTTTCGGCCACGCTGCTGCCGGTGGGCTCGGAGCCCATTCTTTTCGGCCTGCTCAAGCTCAACCCCGACATGTTCTGGCCGGCCATCCTGGTCGCGACGGTGGGCAACACGCTGGGCGGCGCGGTCGACTGGTGGATGGGCTACGGCGCGCACAAGGTGGCAGACAAATATTCGCACTCGAAACATCATGTGCGGGTCTTGGGCTGGCTGGAGCGGCTCGGGCCCAAGGCCTGCCTGCTGAGCTGGCTGCCGCTGGTGGGCGATCCGCTGTGCGCGGTGGCGGGCTGGCTCAAGCTGCCCTTCTGGCCATGCCTCGGGTACATGGCCATCGGGAAGTTCCTGCGCTATGTCTGCATGACGGTCGCGCTGCTCTACGTGTTTCCGTCCTGAGGCGGCCGCTTCAGTTCAGCAGGCCGTAGGGGCCGCCGCGTTCGAGCGCGCGCTGGTAGGCCGGGCGCGCATGGATGCGCTCCAGGTACGCCATCAGCCTGGGCCGCTTCGCGTCGAGGCCGCCGCGCGCCTGCGCGGCTTCGACCGGAAAACTCATCTGGATGTCGGCGCCCGTGAATTCGCTGCCGGCAAACCACTCGCTCTTGCCGAGTTCGGCTTCCATGAAATTCAGGTGGCTCTCGATGTTGGGCATGACGATGGCCGCCTTCGCCTTGCCCGAAATCATCTTCGCGATCGGCTTCACGAAGAAGGGCATCTTGCTGTTCTCGATCCTGTCGAACACCAGCTTGAGCAGCAGCGGCGACATCGCCGAGCCTTCCGCGAAGTGCAGCCAGTAGCGATAGCGCACCGCCTCGGGCGTGCCCGCCGCGGGCGCAAGTCGGCCGCGGCCATGGCGCTCGATCAGCGTTTCGATGATCGCGCCCGATTCCGCGAGCGTGAGGCCGTCGCCGGCGGTCACCACCGGCGACTTGCCCAGCGGATGCACGGCCCGCAGCGAAGCGGGCGCCAACATGGTCTGCGGATCGCGCTGGTAGTGGACGATCTCGTAGGGCAGGCCGAGTTCTTCGAGCAGCCACAGCACGCGCTGCGAGCGCGAATTATTGAGGTGATGGACGGTGAGCATACGGCGACAGGTGCTTGGAGGAAGGGGCGTGCCTTTTCGTGGAACACCGCGGAACCGGCTTTGCCGGGCCGCTGGTGTTGCCCCGGCGAGGGGGTTGGCGTAGCGACACGAAGTGCGCGAAGACTGGGGGTGAGCCAGTTATGAACTGAAGAGGAAGTTCATCACGTCGCCGTCCTTGACGACGTACTCCTTGCCTTCCGAACGCATCTTGCCCGCGTCCTTCGCACCCTGTTCGCCCTTGTAGGCGATGTAGTCCTCGAACGAAATGGTCTGGGCGCGGATGTAGCCTTTTTCGAAGTCGCCGTGGATCACGCCGGCGGCCTGGGGGCCGGTGTCGCCGATGTGGATGGTCCAGGCGCGCACTTCCTTCACGCCGGCGGTGAAGTAGGTTTGCAGGCCCAGCAGCTTGTAGGCCGCGCGGATCAGGCGGTTGAGGCCCGGCTCCTCCTGGCCGATTTCGGCGAGGAACATCTTCTTGTCCTCGTCGTCCATCTCGGCGAGTTCGGCTTCGATCTTGGCGCAGATGGCGACCACGGGTGCGCCCTGCTTGGCCGCGTATTCGCGCAGGCGGTCGAGGTAGGGGTTGTTCTCGAAGCCGTCTTCGGCCACGTTGCCGACGAACATCGCGGGCTTGGCGGTGATCAGCGTGAACGACTTCACCAGCGGCTGCTCTTCCTTCGTGAACTCGAGCGCGCGCACCGGCGTGTTCTCGTTCAGCGCGGCCTGGCAGCGCTCGAGCAGGCCGACCAGCTTCTGCGCGTCCTTGTCACCCGAACGCGCCACCTTGGTGTGACGGTGCAGCGCTTTCTCGACGGTGGCGAGGTCGGCCAGGCAGAGTTCGGTCTGGATCACCTCGATGTCGGAGATCGGGTCGACCTTGCCGGCCACGTGGATCACGTTCTCGTCGTCGAAGCAGCGCACCACGTTCACGGTGGCATCGGTTTCGCGGATGTGCGCGAGAAACTTGTTGCCCAGGCCCTCGCCCGTGCTGGCGCCGGCCACCAGGCCGGCAATGTCGACGAACTCGACGATGGCGGGCACCACGCGCTCGGGCTGGACGATCTCGCTCAGTTGCGCGAGCCGCGGATCAGGCACTTCCACCACGCCCACGTTGGGCTCGATGGTGCAGAACGGATAGTTTTCCGCCGCGATGCCGGCCTTGGTCAACGCATTGAAAAGAGTGGATTTACCGACGTTGGGCAGGCCGACGATGCCGCATTGCAAACTCATGGGGGGTCCTCTTGGGTAACCGGGGATTTTAGGCGGAGGCCGGCTCTCCCCCGGCCTGCGCGTACTTTGGCGGCCGGAAAGCCGCATTCCGGCTCAGGGTTAAACCGGATTAGCAAACGTTTGCGCAAACGTTTTCGTTGGTTAACATCGGTGCCCCGGCCACAGACCGGCGCACCGCTCAACCACCTCAGGAGACATCACCCATGAAGTTCACCCGCCGCACGCTGCAAGGCGCAGCCGCCCTGGCGCTGCTGGGCGCCTTCGCCGCCTCGCCCGCCCTTGCCCAGGACAAGCCCAAGGTCGCGCTGGTCATGAAGTCGCTGGCCAACGAATTCTTCCGCACCATGGAAGACGGCGCCAAGGCGCACCAGAAGGCGCATGCCGCGCAGTACACGCTGGTGGCCAACGGCATCAAGGACGAGACCGACACGGCCGCCCAGATCAAGATGGTCGAGCAGATGATGGCGCAGAAGATCAATGCGCTGGTCATCGCGCCGGCCGATTCGAAGGCGCTGGTGCCGGTGGTCAAGGCGGCCATCGACAAGGGCATCCTCGTCGTCAACATCGACAACCAGTTCGACGCCGCCGCCCTGAAGGAAAAGGGCATCCAGGTGCCCTTCGTCGGCCCCGACAACCGCGCCGGCGCCAAGCTGGTGGGCGACGAGCTCGCCAAGAGCCTGAAGGCCGGCGACAAGGTCGGCATCATCGAAGGCGTGTCGACCACCTTCAATGCGCAGCAGCGCACCCTCGGCTACCAGGACGCCATGAAGGCCGCCGGCGCCACCGTGGTGGGCGTGCAGTCGGGCCAGTGGGAAATCGACAAGGGCAACACGGTGGCCGCCGGCATGATGCGCGAGCACCCCGACCTGAAGGCGCTGCTGGCGGGCAACGACAGCATGGCGCTGGGCGCCGTGGCCGCCGTCAAGGCCGCGGGCAAGACCGGCAAGGTGCTGGTGGTGGGCTACGACAACATCGGCGCCATCAAGCCGATGCTGGCCGACGGCCGCGTGCTGGCCACGGCCGACCAGTTCGCGGCCAAGCAGGCGGTGTTCGGCATCGAGACCGCGCTCAAGGCGCTGGCCGAGAAGAAGCCGCAGTCGAGCATGCCTGCCGAAGTGAAGACCGACGTGGTGCTGGTCACCAAGACTTCCGCAAAGTAAGAAAAAGGCCGACGTTGAACGCCCCTGCCGCCGCCATGAATGCCGGCCTTGCCGTCCCCGTGCTCTCGCTGAGCGCGCTCGGCAAGGACTATGCGGCGCCCGTGCTCGACGACGTCTCGCTGGTGCTGAACGCCGGCGAAGTGCTCGCGCTCACGGGCGAGAACGGTGCCGGCAAGAGCACGCTCTCGAAGATCGTCTGCGGCCTGGTGCAGCCCACGCGCGGACAGATGCTGCTGGGCGGCGTGGCGTTCCAGCCTGCTTCCCGCCGCGACGCCGAGCGGCTGGGCGTGCGCATGGTCATGCAGGAGCTGGGGCTGGTCACCACGCTGTCGGTGGCCGAGAACCTGCTGCTCGACCGGTTGCCCAACCAGACCGGCTGGATCCGCCGCGGCAAGCTGCACAAGCTGGCCGCGCGCCAGCTCGCGAAGATCGGCATGGAGCACATCGACCCGGCCACGCCCGTGGCGCGGCTGGGCATCGGCCAGCAGCAGATGGTCGAGATCGCGCGCAACCTGCAGGACGACACGCGCGTGCTGGTGCTCGACGAGCCCACCGCCATGCTCACGCCGCGCGAGACCTCGCACCTGTTCGAGCAGATCGAGCTGCTGAAGGCGCGCGGCGTGGCCATCGTCTACGTGTCGCACCGGCTCGAGGAACTGCAGCGCATTGCCGACCGTGTGGCGGTGCTGCGCGACGGCCGACTGGTGGACGTGCGCGCCATGGCCGGCGTGCGCGAAGCCGAACTGGTGCAGCGCATGGTGGGCCGCGCGGTGCACGAGCACGAAGGCCGCGACCGCCGCGTGGCCGGGCCGGTGCTGCTGAGCGCGCGCGGCATCGGCCGGGCCGAGGCCGTGAAGGACATCGACATTGACCTGCACGCGGGCGAAGTCATGGGCCTGGCGGGCCTGGTCGGCTCCGGCCGGACCGAACTCGTGCGCCTGCTGTTCGGCGCCGACCGTGCCGACCGCGGCGAAATTCTTCTCTACGACGGCATTGCCGCCACGCAGCCGGTGCTGCGCGTGCGCAAGGGCTGGCGCTCGCCGATGCAGGCCATCCGCGCCGGCATCGGCCTGGTGACCGAAGACCGCAAGTCGCAGGGGCTTCTGCTCACGCAATCGATCCGCGTCAACGCCACGCTGAGCGACCTGGGCGCCATCTCGCACGCCGGCTGGCTGCAGCGTGCCAAGGAGCGCGGCATTGCGAGGCGCCTGGTGGAGCTGCTGCGCATCCGCTCGCGCAGCATCGAACAGCCAGTGGCCACCCTGAGCGGCGGCAACCAGCAGAAGGTGGTGTTCGCGCGCTGGCTGCACCGCGAATGCAAGGTGCTGCTGCTCGACGAGCCCACGCGCGGCGTGGACGTCGGCGCGCGCGCCGACCTGTATGCCGAGCTCGACCGCATGACCGACGCCGGCAAGGCACTCTTGATGGTGTCGAGCGACCTGCGCGAACTCATGGCCATGTGCGACCGCATCGGCGTGATGAGCGCCGGCCGGCTGGTCGCGGTGTTCGAGCGCGGTCACTGGAGCGAGCAATCGCTGCTGGCCGCCGCCTTCAGCGATGCGGCAGGCCGCACTGCCGCCTCGGCAACCCCCACGGCGGGCTCCGCCATTTCCGATTCGAATCCTGGCCAACCGGCCACCGCCGACACACCATGACTGCAGCCGCTGCCACCTCCGCCCCGCCCTCCGCCTTGAAGGGCCAGCTGGGCACCTACGTGGGCCTGACCGTCGTGCTCGTGGGCATGGTCGCGCTCTTCGGCACGCTGAGCGAATATTTCCTCACGCGCGAAACCTTCATCTCCATTGCCAACGAGATTCCCGCGCTCGCGGTGATGGCGGTCGGCATGACCTTCGTGCTGATCATCGCGGGCATCGACCTGTCGGTGGGCTCGGTGCTTGCGCTGAGCGCGGCCGTCACGGCCGCCGCCATCCTCCAGTGGAAGCTCTCGGTGCCGGTGGCCGCCGCGCTGGGCCTGGCCACCGGGCTGGTATGCGGCAGCGTGACGGGCGCGGTGTCGGTCGCATGGCGGCTGCCGAGCTTCATCGTCTCGCTGGGCATGCTGGAGGCGGTGCGCGGCGGCGCCTACCTGGTGACCGATTCGCGCACGCAGTACGTGGGCGACGCCATCTCGGGCCTGGCCGCGCCCTGGGTCGGCGGCATTTCCGCCGCCTTCGTGCTCGCGGTGGTGCTGGTGGCCGCCGGCCAGCTGGTGCTCACGCGCACGGTGTTCGGCCGGCACGTGGTGGGCATCGGCACCAACGAAGAAGCCATGCGGCTCGCGGGCATCGATCCGCGGCCGATCCGCATCCTCGTGTTTGCCGCCACCGGCCTGCTGGCGGGCCTGGCCGGACTCATGCAGTCGGCGCGGCTCGAAGCGGCCGACCCCAATGCCGGCGTCGGCATCGAGCTGCAGGTGATCGCGGCCGTGGTGATCGGCGGCACCAGCCTCATGGGCGGGCGCGGCTCGGTGGTCAACACCTTCTTCGGCGTGCTGATCATCGCGGTGCTCGAGGCCGGACTCGCGCAGGTGGGCGCCAGCGAGCCGAGCAAACGCATCATCACCGGCGCGGTCATCGTGGTTGCGGTGATCATCGACACCTTGCGCCAGCGCCGGGCCGATCGCCGCCTGGCCTGACGCTGCATAAAAGGGGAAGCAACCATGGCCACCATCAAGGACGTCGCGCTGCGCGCGGGAGTTTCGGTCACCACCGTCTCGCACGTGGTCAACGACACGCGCCACGTGAGCGCCAAGGGCCGCGAGCGCGTGGAAGAGGCCATCCGCGAGCTGGGCTACGTGCCCAACGCCATGGCGCGCAGCCTCAAGAGCAACACCACCTCGACGCTCGGCATGCTGATTCCGAACAGCTCGAACCCCTACTTTGCCGAGATCGTGCGCATCGTCGAAGACCGCTGCTTCGGCGCCGGCTACACGCTGGTGCTCTGCAATACCGACGACGAACCGCGCCGCCAGAGCGTCTACCTGCAGGTGCTGGCCGAGCGCCGCATCGACGGGCTGATCGTGGTGTCGACGGGCGCCGGCGACGACGATTCGCTCGTCACTCAGTTGCACGGCCTGCGCATTCCCACCGTGCTGGTCGACCGCGAGATTGCCGACCCGGCCTGCGACCTGGTGGAAACCGCCCACATGCAGGGCGGCCTGCTCGCAGTGCGGCACCTGCTGTCGCTCGGCCACAAGCGCATTGCCTGCATCGGCGGGCCGGTGGGCGTGATGCCGAGCGAGCAGCGCATCGAGGGCTGGCGCATGGCGCTGGCCGAGAGCGGCGCCACACCCGACATCGCGAATGCCGACGCCCTGCTGTGGCGCGGCGGCTTCACGAGCCAGGGCGGCTACGAGGCGATGCACGCGATCCTGCGCACCGAAGAGGCGCCCTCGGCCGTCTTCGTCTGCAACGACCTGATGGCCATCGGCGCCCTGCGCGCCGCGCATGAAAGCGGCGTGCACGTGCCCGACGAACTCTCGATCGTGGGCTTCGACGACATCGAACTCTCGGCCTACACCAGCCCGCCGCTCACCACCGTGGCACAGCCCAAGGAGCGCATCGGCGCGCTCGCGGTCGACATGCTGCTGGAGCGCGTGGGCGGCAAGCGGCGCGATGCGCGCAAGGTGGTGCTGCAGCCCGAGCTGCGCGTGCGCGCCTCGACCGCGCGGCACGCAAGCTTCCGCGAGGCGGCCGCGCCGTCTTCCTCTTCCTCATCCTCTTCGGCACCCGCGTCCGAAGCGGCAGCCACGCCAAGCCGAAAGTCCCGCACCCCGTGAGTTCGAAGCCTTCTTCCTCTTCCAGCGCCGCCCCGCCGCCGCGCATCGTGGTGCTCGGCAGCCTGAACATGGACATCGTGCTGCGCGTGCCGCATGCGCCGGCCGCGGGCGAAACCCTGCTGGGCCATTCGATCGCCCATATTCCGGGCGGCAAGGGCGCCAACCAGGCCGTGAGCTGCGCGCGCGAAGGCGGCCGCGTCGGCATGATCGGCTGCGTCGGCAACGACGCGCACGGCCAGGCGCTGCGCGATGCGCTCGAGCGCGACGGCATCGACACCGCCGCGCTGCGCACCAGCCCCAGCGAGCCCACGGGCACCGCGCTGATCCTGGTGGAAGACGGCGGCCAGAACCGCATCGTGATGATTCCCGGCGCCAACGCGCAGGCCGAGATCGACCAGGCGGCGCTGCGGCAGCAGCTGCAGGGCGCGGCCTTCCTGGTGACGCAGTTCGAGATACCGATGGACCAGGTCGCGCGCGCCATTTCGGTGGCGCACGAGGCCGGCTGCAAGGTGCTGCTCAACCCGTCGCCGGTGCAGCCGATCGCCGAGCCGCTGTGGCCGCGCATCGACACGCTGGTCGTCAACGAGATCGAGGCCGAGGCGCTGTGCGGCCAGGCCGCGGACAGCCCGCAGGAAGCCGCGCTGGCCGGCCAGGCCTTGCGCGCCAAGGGCATTGCGCGCGTGGTCGTCACGCTCGGCGCGCGCGGCGCCGTGGCCATCGATGCCGATGGCGCGCGCCACCATCCCGCGCCCAAGGTGCAGGCGGTCGACACCACGGCCGCGGGCGACACCTTCCTGGGCGCGCTGGCCGTGGCGCTGGGCGAGGGCCAGTCCTTCGACGAAGCCGTGCGCCTGGGCATCCGCGCCGCCGCGCTGTGCATCCAGCAGCCCGGCGCCCAGCCCTCCATTCCGCAGCGCGATGCCGTGCTGCAAAGCCCCATGCCTGCCGACTGGATCGCGCTGTGAAACGTACCGCCCTGCTGCATGCCGAGCTCTCGCAAGTGATTGCCGCGCTCGGCCATGGCGACATGCTGGTGATCGGCGATGCCGGCCTGCCGATTCCCGACGGCCCGCGACGCATCGACCTGGCCGTGGCGCGCGGCGTGCCGCTGCTGGCCGACGTGCTGCAGGCCGTGCTGTCGGAGATGCAGGTCGAGAGCGTGGTGGTGGCCGACGAGGCACTGAACGGCGCCAAGGCCCTGCCCGCCTGGTACCCGCAGTCGCTCGGCGTGGCGCCGCAGAGCGTCCCGCACGAGGAGTTCAAGCGCCGCAGCGCGAAGGCGCGGGCCGTCGTGCGCACGGGCGAATGCACGCCCTACGCCAACATCATGCTGATTGCCGGCGTGAGCTTCTGAGGCGCCGCCGGTTCAGTCCGGCAGGCCCGAGCGCACGGCCGGACCGATGCGCTCGATGCGGTTGGTCCACAGGCCGCCGCGATAGTCGGCCGGCAGCTTTGCGAGCGCCTCGGCACTGTCGATGCCGCTGCTGAAATCGCCGCCGGCATACGGCCCGACCACCACCAGCTGCGTGCCGGCAGCCTCCAGGCGCCGCTGCAGCCGATGCGGCCAGCCCCAGAGCCATGGCGCCACATTGGCCGGCACCAGCATCAAGCCGCCTCGGCATGCTTCGGGCATGTAGCCCGACCAGCCGAGCGCCGCGTAGCGCAGCAGGCACTGCACCAGCGCACGGCGCGGTGCAACCCGGATGCCCGGCAGCGCCTGTTCGAGCGCGCCGACCGGCTCGTCGCTGCCGTACACCGCAAGCCGATCCCGCTGCGCCGCATCAAGCGCGGCGAGATGGCCTGCAAGCAGCCGGCCTTCTTCGGGATCGCGGCTCTTCATGTGGATGAGAAAGCGCCGTGCCGGGAATGCATCCAGCACCTGCGCCAGGCTCGGCATCAGCCCGATGCCCTTGCCCCGCAGCGGATAGGTCCTGCCGCCGTCGGCGGTATAGCCGTGGCCGACGTCCAGCGCCTGCAGCTGCGCCAGCGTATGGTCGCGCACGACGCCTCGTCCGTCGGTGCGGCATTCGAGCCTCCAGTCGTGGAACACCGCAAAGGCGCCGTCGCGCGTAGGGTGGACGTCGAATTCCACCATGTCCGCGCCCGCGTCGAAAGCGGCCCGCATCGAGTCCAGCGTGTTCTCGATCAGCGCATGCGTCGGCGCATGGATGCGCGCGGCGGTGCAGGTGTCGTTGCGCAGGCCGTGCGTGTCGAAGGTCTGGTGCACGCCGCGGTGCGACAGCAGGAAGGGTCGCGCAGCAGGCGGCTCGAGCCAGCGCGACTGGTTGCCGGCAAAGAGCAGCATCGAGCCCGTTGCGGCAACGGCCAGAAACCCCGCGAGGCCGCGCAGCGTGCGGCGCCAGCGGCCGCGTTTTCTCATTCGAAGCGGTAGTTCGCGCCCACGGCCTGCCCCACCTTGAGCATGTGCTCCACGCCCTGCAGCACGATGCAGTTCATGCCGAAGGTGATGCGTCCGTCGACGCGCGGATCGGCGCGGTAGGTGCGCAGCGTGTCGCCGACCTCGGGGCTGCTCGTGGCGGTGGCCGGGTCGATGTCGGGAATCGGGCAGCGGGTGCAGGGCTTGACCGGCTTGAGCTCGGCCTCGCCCTCGCCGGTGGCGACGTGCAGCGCATCGACCCGGTCCTCGTCGTGCGACTCGATGCCGGCCAGCACGATGTTCGGCCGGAAGCGCTCGATGCCGACCGCATCGTGGCCCGCGGCGGCCAGCCGCTCGTTGAGCTCGGCCAGCGAGCCCTCGCTGGCCACCAGCAGCGGATAGCCGTCGGCGAACTGGTTCGTCGCCTCGACGCCATCGGTCCACTGCAGGCTCGACAGGCGCTTGTGCTCGGGGTCGAAGCGCACCAGCCGCAGCGCCTGCGGCTTGCCCGGCTCGGAGAGAAAGTCGCTGAACCACTGGGCGGCGATGTCGCCCATGTCGTAGGCCGCCACCTCATCCTTCCAGACGCGCACGCGCACCGGCTTCTCGACCCGGTCGAACGCCAGGTGCAGGGCCAGCATGCCCGGCGCGCGCAGCACCGCTTCCATGTGCTTCATCTGCGGGCGGATCAGCGCCATGCGCGGCAATTGCCGCTGGGTCACGAACTCGCCCTGCGCATCGACCACCATCCAGGCGCGGTCGAATTCCAGGCCGGTCTCGGTCAGCAACGCCTCGGGAAGCTCGACCCCTGCGCACGATTTGACGGGGTAGACGAACAGGCGCGCAATGGTGGCTTCAATGTCGAAGGCGGGCTGTGGCACGTGGGGTTCCTTGGATTCCTTGGAATTGGGCAGCGATTGTCCCGCATCGGCCCACCGGGGGCGCAGCCCGGGAACGGGCTTGTTCTTACAATGGCCGGATGGCCCTCCCTCCTGAAGTTTGCATTCGCGGCGCCGGCATCGTGGGCCGCACGCTGGCCCTGCTGCTCGCACGCGAGCGCGTGCGCGTCGCGCTGGTGGTTCCGCCCGCCGCAGCCGGCAAGCAGGACATCCGGGCCTATGCGCTCAACACCGCCTCCCGCACCTTGCTCGAATCGCTGCGCGCCTGGCCCGACCCGGCGCATGCCACGCCGGTGCGCGAGATGCTCGTGCACGGCGACGAAGGCGGGCGCGTGCAGTTCAGCGCCGTGCGGCAGAAGGTCGATGCGCTGGCCTGGATCGTCGACGTGCCGGCACTCGAGCAGCAGCTGGCCGATGCGGTGCGCTTCCAGCCCCAGGTCGAAGTCGTGTCCGAGCCCGCGTCCGCGCCGCTCACCGTGGTGTGCGAAGGCAAGGCCAGCGCCACACGCGACGCCCTCGGCGTGAGCTACGCGGTCACGCGCTATCCCCAGCATGCGATTGCGGCGCGGCTCGAAGCCGCGCAGCCGCACGACGGCGTGGCGCGCCAGTGGTTCAACGACGCGGGCGAGGTGCTGGCGCTGCTGCCGATGGGCGGCGTGCAGGGCCGTTCGCTGGCGCTGGTGTGGTCGGTCGACCAGCTCCGCGCGCCCGCGCTGCTGGCGCAAGGCGACGAGGAATTCAACGCCGCGGTGAGCGAAGCCAGCCATGGCGCGCTCGGCCCGCTTCGGCTCACGAGCGAGCGCGCCGCCTGGCCACTCGCGCGCGCCATTGCCGACCGCTGGACCGGCACCATGCCGCAGGCGCAGGGCGCGGCCGCGCAATCGTGGGCATTGGCCGGCGACGCGGCCCACACGGTGCATCCGCTCGCTGGCCAGGGCCTCAACCTCGGCCTGGCCGATGCGGCCATGCTGGCCGACGTGATCAGGCAGCGCGAATATTGGCGCAGCGTGGGCGACCCGCGCCTGCTGCGCCGTTACGAGCGCGCGCGCCGCGCCGACGTGCTGCAGATGAGCCTGGCCACCGACGGCCTGCAGCAGCTGTTCTCGCACAGCGTGGGGCCCCTGCCCGCGCTGCGCAACTGGGGCATGCGCGGCTTCGACCGCACGCGCCTCCTCAAGCACTGGATCGCCAACCAGGCGATGGGCTTGAAGGCATGAATCCATCGACCGGACTTCCAATGAAACTCGCACGCAACCTTCTTCTCGCCGCCTGCACGCTGGCTGCGGCCGCCACGGCCCTGGCCGGTGAAGCCGAGATCCGCAAGAACCTTCCGGCGCGCATTCCGCAGTTCCCGGCCATCGACGAAGTCACCAAGTCGCCGCTGCCGGGCCTCTACGAAGTGCGCGTGAACGGCTTCCAGATCTACTACACCGACGAGCAGGGCAACTACCTGCTGCAGGGCAACCTGATCGATGTGAATGCGCGCAAGAACCTGACCGAGGAGCGCATCGAGAAGCTCAGCCAGGTCTCGTTCGACAAGCTGCCGGTGAAAGACGCCATCAAGATCGTGCGCGGCAGCGGCAAGCGCAAGCTCGCGGTGTTCGAAGACCCGAACTGCGGCTACTGCAAGCGCTTCGAGAAAGACATGAAGGCGGTCGACAACGTCACCGTCTACCTGTTCCTCTACCCCGTGCTCGGCCCCGATTCGGCCGTCAAGTCGCGCGACATCTGGTGCAGCAAGGACAAGGGCAAGGCCTGGGCCGACTGGATGGAAGCCAGCGTCAAGCCCGCCACCGCGGCATCCAGCTGCGACGTCGCGGCCCTGCAGCGCAACGTCGAGTTCGGCCGCAAGTACAACATCACCGGCACGCCCACGCTGATCTTCAGCGACGGCACCCGCGCGCCGGGCGCCATTCCCGCGGACCAGGTCGAGAAGCAACTCGCCGCCTCCATCAACTGATGGCCGCGCCGACCGTTTCCCGGCGCGCGCGAGCGGCTGCGCCGGCCGCCGCGGTGCACTACCGCATCGAGTGCGCCGACCTGCATGCGCATCTCTTCGCCGTCACCCTGACCATCGAGGCCCCCGCCGCGCAGCAGCGCGTGGCGCTGCCGGTGTGGATTCCGGGCAGCTACCTGGTGCGCGAGTTCGCCAAGAACCTGCAGGGCCTGCGCGCCACCCAGGGACGCCGCAAGCCCGCGCTGACGCAGCTCGACAAGTGCAGCTGGCAGGTCGACTGCGTGCCGGGCCAGCCGCTGGTGCTGCACTACCAGGTCTGCGCCTACGACAACTCGGTGCGCACCGCCTGGCTCGACGCCGGCCGCGGCTTCTTCAACGGCACCAGCCTGTGCCTGCGCGTCGAGGGCCAGACCGATGCGCCGCATGCGCTTGAAATCAGCGCACCCACCTTGTCGTCCGGCGACGATGCGCGCTGGTCGTGCGCCACCGCGCTCGTGCCCGAGAAGACCGACAAGCACGGCTTCGGCCGCTACCTGGCCGCCGGCTACGACGAGCTGGCCGACAGCCCGGTCGAGATGGGCCCCTTCTGGAGCGCCGAATTCGAGGCCTGCGGCGTGCCGCACCGCTTCGTCATCGCGGGTGCCGCCGCCTCGTTCGACGGCGAGCGCCTGATCGCCGACACCCAGGCCATCTGCGAAGCCGAGATCCGCTTCTGGCATGGCGACAAGGCCGGCAAGCGCGGCGGCCCCAAGCTGCCGATCGACCGCTACGTGTTCATGCTCAACGCGGTGGACGACGGCTACGGCGGGCTCGAGCACCGGCACTCCACCGCGCTGATCTGCAACCGGCGCGACCTGCCGCAGCGCGGGGCGAAGAAGCAGCCCGAGGGCTACACCACGCTGATGGGCCTGATCAGCCACGAGTACTTCCACACCTGGAACGTCAAGCGCATGCGCCCGGCCGAGTTCGCGCACTACGACTACGGTCGCGAGAACTACACGCAGATGCTGTGGTTCTTCGAGGGCTTCACCAGCTACTACGACGACCTGCTGCTGCGCCGCGCCGGCCGCATCGACGATGCGGGCTACCTGCGCCTGCTCAACAAGACCGTGAACCAGGTGCTGCAGACGCCGGGCCGTCTCGTGCAGTCGGTGGCCGAGGCGAGCTTCGATGCCTGGGTCAAGTACTACCGGCAGGACGAGCAAACGCCCAACGGCACCGTCAGCTACTACACCAAGGGCGCGCTGGTGGCGCTGTGCTTCGACCTCACCTTGCGCCGCGAAGGCAAGGGCACGCTCGACGACGTGATGCGCCACCTGTGGACCCAAGGCGGCGGCGGCCCGATCAGCGAAGCCGACGTGGCCGCGGCGCTCCAGGCCGTGGGCGGCCGCTCCTATGCGGCCGAGATCGCGCAGTGGATTCACTCCACCGACGAACTGCCGCTGGCCGAACTGCTGCGCGCGCATGGCGTGGCCGCACTCGAAGATCCGTCGCAGCAGGCGCAGGCGCTGGGCCTGCGCGTGGCCGAGGCCAACGGCAGCGTTCAGGTCAAGGTGGTGCTGCGCGGCGGCGCGGCCGAAAAGGCCGGCTTCTCGGCCAACGACGAATGGATCGGCATCGAGCTGCCTGCCGTCGGCCGCAAGGGCCAGCAGCGCCCCGCGCAGGCCTGGCGCATCGCCAAGCTCGACGACCTGGCGCTGTACCTCGGCGACGCCACCCGCTGCACCGCGCTGGTGGCGCGCGACCGCAAGCTGCTGAGGCTGCCGCTGGTGCTGCCGGAGGGCGCAACCACCTGGCGCCTGTTCTCGCACGACGCGGCAAGGATCGCGGCCTGGCTCGCGCCGGGCGCGCGGCGCTGAGAGAACCCGCTAGCGTTCGCTGTCCGTGGTGGCAGCGGTGGCCGGCGGCGGCCGCACGAACTGGATCGGCTGCGGCTCGCCCACCAGTACGCAGGGCTTGCCGGTTCGCCGGCAGTGGTCCTGCACGCGCCAGTAGGCACCGTGGCTCACGCAGCCGGTCTGGCAGATGACAAGGTCGGCGGCGCGCAGCCCGGCTTCGAGTGCCAGCTCGTCGGCATCGTCGCCGCCGTCGTGGTGCAGATAGCGGCCGCCGGCAATCTCCACCAGCTGGCGTGCGAGCGATGGTGCCTCTTCCTCGCGGCCGACGCACAGCACCGCCTTTTCGCGCAGGTCGGCCGGAGCAGCGCCATGGGGCCGCGGCACGGCGCGGCGCCGGCTTGCCGCCGGTGCCAGCAGCGCATCGAGGCGCTTGGGCAGCGCACTGCCCACGGCGGCGCGCGCCGCGAGTTCCTCGCGCACGATGGCAATGGCGGAATCGCGCGCCACCAGCGCGCCGTGCAGCCGCACGACCTGCGCCTCGAGTTGCGCGATGCGCGCGGCCTGCCCGGCCATCACTCGCGAGCAGCGTTCCTGGACCCGGGCATAGGCCCGCAGCAGCACGGCATGTTCTTGCATCGGGAACTCCATGGCGGGCATTCTAGATGAGATCAATTCTCAATTGGACACCGAAGGCGAAGTGGACTCGGCGGTGGCAAGGGGCCGTGCGCACAAAGCGCCGCCAGCGCGCCTGCGCCGGATGCTGGGTATAGTGAAGCGCGTTTTTTCCCCTCTCCCGGAGACACCATGAGCTACGAAAACATCGAAGTGCGGACCGAAGCAGGCAAGGTCGGCATCATCACCCTCCACCGGCCCAAGGCGCTCAACGCGCTCAACGACGCGCTCATGACCGAGCTGGGCACCGCGCTCAAGGCCTTCGATGCCGACGACGCCATCGGCTGCATCATCCTGACCGGCAGCGAGCGCGCCTTCGCGGCCGGCGCCGACATTGCCGCCATGGCCAAGTACAGCTTCATCGACACCTACAAGGGCGACTACATCACGCGCAACTGGGAAACCATCCGCGCGATCCGCAAGCCCGTGATCGCGGCCGTGAGCGGCTTCGCACTGGGCGGCGGCTGCGAGCTCGCGATGATGTGCGACTTCATCATTGCAGCCGACAACGCCAAGTTCGGCCAGCCCGAGATCAAGATCGGCGTGATCCCCGGCGCCGGCGGCACGCAGCGCCTGCCGCGCGCGGTGGGCAAGAGCAAGGCGATGGACATGGCGCTCACCGCCCGCATGATGGACGCCGCCGAAGCCGAGCGCGCGGGCCTCGTGAGCCGCGTGGTGCCGTACGAAAAGCTGGCCGACGAGGCACTGGGCGCCGCGCTGGTCATTGCGGGCTACTCGCAGATCGCGGTGATGGCGGCCAAGGAGTCGGTCAACCGTGCGTTCGAGAGCGGCCTCTCCGACGGCGTGATGTTCGAGCGCCGGCTGTTCCATGCGCTGTTTGCCACGCAGGACCAGAAGGAAGGCATGGACGCCTTCCTCGCCAAGCGTCAGCCGGACTTCAAGAACGCCTGAGCGGCAGCGCGCGCTCGGTCGCGTACTGCGCCGCTACGGCTGCTTGCTGCGCTACCGGCGCGCGAGCAGCGCCTTCAACTCGGCCAGCGCCTGTGCCGGCGGCGTGCCGACCGAGGCGCCGGCTGCCGCGCCCTGCGGCGTCCAGCGCACCTGGTCGCCCGCGATCTCGAGCACCGCGAGCAAGGTGGCGCCGCGATAGAGCTCCAGCCGCGCCTCGAGCGGCGCGGCCAGCTCGGCGCCCGGCGCGGTGGCCGAACGGGCCAGCGTGTTGACCAGCGCGGCCAGCCCCTCGGTATCGCCGCGTGCATGGCGCACGCTCTGGCCGGCGCTTGTTGCGTTCAGCGAGGTCCATTGGTCGAGCGCCGAGAACGCGGGCGCACCTTCAGCCGGACCTGCTGCGGCCTTGGCTGCCGCGGCCGCGCGCGGCGCGGGGGCTGAGCGCAACATGCCGGAGGCCTCGGCATCGGGGCTGCGCTGCGGTGCCGACAGGGCCGGAGAAGAACCAAAAGCGCCGCCACTGGCGGCCTCGCGGGTGGCGGGCGGCGCCGCGGGAGCCATGGCCGCGGGAGGCGGCGCTGGTGCGATCGCTGCTGCTGGTGACGCTGGTGCGGGAAGCGGCGTTGGCAGGGGCGGCGGCGGCTCTGGCGCGGCCTGGCTGACCTGGGGCTCGGGCACTGGTGCAGCAGCCTGCTTGCCGGAGGGCGGCGGCGCCGATCGGCGCACCGCGATATCCCTGCTTCGCATGGACTCTTCGCTCACCGCGTCTCGCGCCGCTTCGGCCTGCGGCTGCGGCGATGGCGGTGCGGCAGCTGGCGCGGGCGCTGGTGCCGGAGCCGTGGTTGGTGCCGGAACCGTGGCGACAGATGGCGTCGCCTCCGGAGCTGTCGCAGGCGCGGAGGCAACTCCCGCCTCTCCATCCAGCCGCGCATCGGGCACCGGTTCGCGATGCCAGAGCACGGTCACGAAGGTGGCCAGCAGCACGGTCGCAAAGGCGGCGTTCCACGGCATGCGGGCATGCGATCCCCCGCCGCCGCCGAACAGCCGGCGCCACCACGGCGCGGCACTCTTGTCTTCGGCCGCCGGCGCCGCCGCGGGAACGGGTGCGAGGTTGTGCGCCATCTTCCGGATGGCTTCGCGGGTGCGCGGATCGGGCAGCGCGTCGCTGTCGGGTGCATGGTCGAGCGCGCGGCGCAGCGCGGGATCGCGCAGTGCGCCGTCCTCGCCACCATCGCCAAGGCCGGGGGTGCCGTTGCTGTTCATGCGCGCTGCTCCAGCACCGACAGGTAGCGTTCCATGCAGCCGCGCAGTTTCTGCAGCCCATAGCGCAGGCGGCTGCGCACGGTTTCGAAGCCGATCTGCAGGCTGGCCGCGAGCGCTTCGACCGTCAGCCCGTCTTCATGGTGCAGCAGGAACGCGGCGCGCTGCTCGGCCGGCAGTTCGTCGAGGCAGGCCAGCAGGCGGCGGCCGGCGGCGCGCCAGAACGCAAGCTCCTCGGCCGATGGATGCGCCGCGGCATCCATCGCGCCGCGCACGCCGCGGTCGAGCGTGGGAAAGGCAGCGGTGTCGTCGCCATCGTCCGGATGCGCATCGAGCGCCACCTCGCGCCCGCTCACGCGCAGCCGGTCCATCGCCAGGTTGTGCGCGATCGTGAAGGCCCAGGTGCGCCAGGCGGCGCCCTGCGGCGAGAAGCTGTCGCGCGCGGAGATGATGCGAACCCAGGTGTCCTGGAACACCTCGTCCGCCTGCGCGGCCAGCCGGGTGCCCAGCAGCCGCTTGACGAAGCGGAACAGCCCGCCCTCGTGGCGCGCATAGAGCACGTCGAACGCCGCGCCGTCGCCGCGCGCGTAGGCCAGCATCAACTGGTCGTCGGGCATGGCGTCGCGCTCGGTGGCGGCTTTGGCGGAAGGGGCGCGGGGCAGCGCAGACATCGGCGGATTTTCACCCGAGGTTGTACGGGCGGCGACCGGCTTCGGGGTTGGCCATCGCAAAAAAGACACCGCGTGCTGCTTGGCGGGCTTGATTCGGGGCCCGCAGCCTGCGCTATAATCTTGGGCTCGGCACAAAACTGCGCCGAACGGCTCTTTAGCTCAGTCGGTTAGAGCGATGGAATCATAATCCACAGGTCCGCGGTTCGAGTCCGTGAAGAGCCACCAACATCATTGAAAGCCTTGCAAGTCAACGACTTGCAAGGCTTTTTTGTTTTTCGGGACGCCCGTTCCAGTCCCACGCCATGCCTGTTTTTTCCACCGTCGAACCCGGTGCCCATTCCGCAGGCAACCTAGCGCCAACCCCCGTCAATGCTGGCTCTGGTGACTCCGGTCCTCAGACAACCCACAGAGTTGTGCACAGAAAAAAGGAACAAGTCATCAATTTGACTTGAGCGGCCGCTTCACCCCGCTTTGCGGAAAGTCAGGTTGATGCGCCGGCTGCCCAGCAGCGCGTGCGGCCGGTCTTCCAGCGGCAGCACGCCGTGGTAGCGCAGCCGGTCGGGCCCGCCCCACACCACCACGTCGCCGTGCACCAGCGGAATGCGCGCGGCCTTGCCGCTGCGGGCGAGTCCGCCGAAGAGGAAAGTGGCCGGCATGCCGAGCGACACCGAGACGATGGGCGCGCCGTAGTCGCGCTCGTCCTTGTCCTGGTGCAGCGACAGCCGCGTGCCGGGCTCGTAGCGGTTCACCAGGCAGGCGTCGGGCTGGAAGCCCGCAAACCCGGCCTCGGCGGCCGACGCCTGGGCCAGGCGCGCAAAGGCCGCCGGCATGGCGGGCCAGGGCAGGCCCGTTTCGGGATCGTGTTCGCCATAGCGGTAGCCGCGCCGGTCCGAGATCCAGCCGAGCCGGCCGCAGTTGGTCATGGCGACCGACATCGTGAAGCCGCCGGGGGTCACCAGGTGGCGGAAGGCGGCGCGCTGCTCGACCTCGCGCAGGCCGGACAGCAGTTCGTCCACACAAGGCAGCGCGAATCCGCGCAGCACGAATGCGCTGGGCCCGATCGCCTCCTTGCCGTGCGGCAGTGCGGCGTCTTCGAGGGCATCTGCGAAAAGGTCGAAGGTCACGGCCGCACGATTTTCTCGCGCGGCGGGCTGCCTGCCGCCGCCGCTGCCACCAATTGCCCCAGGGTCTGCATCGCCTTTTCGCTCTGCGCATCCCAGGCATGTCCGTAGTTCAGGCGCAGGCAGTGCGCGAAGCCGCGCGTGGCCGAAAAAATTGGCCCCGGCGCCACGCTGATGCCGCGCTCCAGCGCCTGCGCGTGGATGGCGAGCGCATCGACCTGGGCCGGCAGCTCGACCCACATGAAGTAGCCGCCCAGCGGCCGCGTGGCACGCGTGCCCGCAGGAAAGTAGTGGCCCACTGCCTGCGCGAAGCTCGCCTGCTGCACGGCCAGGACCTGGCGCAGCTTGCGCAGGTGCTTGTCGAGGCCGCCTTTTTCCAGGTAGCTTGCGAGCGCGAGCTGCGCGGGCACCGAGGTGCTGAGCGTGGTCGTCAGCTTCAGCCGCGCCACGTTGCGTGCAAAGCGCCCGGCCGATGCCCATCCGATGCGGTAGCCCGGTGCCAGGCATTTCGAGAACGACGAGCAATGCAGCACCAGCCCCTGCGTGTCGAAGGCCTTGGCCGGCGGCGGGCGGCGGTCGCCGAAGTAGAGCTCGGCGTACACGTCGTCCTCGATCAGCGGCAGCGCATGCCGCGCGAGCAGTTCGACCAGCGCTTTCTTCTTCGTGTCGGGCATCAGGCTGCCGAGCGGGTTCTGGAAGGTGGTCATCAGCCAGCAGGCCTTGGGCCGGTGGGCCGCAATGGCGAGCTCCAGCGCCCCCAGGTCGATGCCTTCGCCGGGATGCGTCGGCACCTCGATCGCGCGCAGGCCCATGCGCTCGAGCGCCTGCAGGGCCGCATAGAAGGTGGGCGATTCGACGATCACCGAATCGCCGGGGCGCGTGACCGCCGCGAGGCACAGGTTGAGCGCCTCGAGCGCACCGTTGGTGACGACGATCTCGTCGGCCGCCACCTGCATGCCGTCGCCCAGGTAGCGCAGCGCAATCTGCCGGCGCAGGGCCGCGCTGCCGGGCGTGAGGTCGTCCACGGTGCTCCACGGGTCGAGCGACTTGGCGCTCGCGGCCATGAACTGGCCCAGCCGTGCCAGCGGAAACAGGAGCGGGCTCGGAAAGGCCGAGCCGAAGGGAACCACCTTGCGCGACATGCTGGCTTCGAGGATGTCGAACACGTGGTCGCTCACGTCGAGCGACCTGGGCCCCTCGGCCGGGCGCGACGTGAGATTGGCCTCGGGCGGCGCATCGCGCAGCCCGCCGCCGGTGACGTAGTAGCCCGAGCGGTCCCGCGCGCGCACCAGGCCGCGCGCCTCCAGCAGGTAGTACGCCTGGAACACGGTGGAGGCGCTCACGCCGCGGCTCTCGCCGGTGTGCCGCACCGAGGGCAGCCGGTCGCCGGTCTTGAGCGTGCCGTGGCGGATCGACGCCTCGATGTCGGCGGCAAGGGCTTCGTAGCGCTTCATGGCGGGGCGGTCTTCATTCGGTGGTGGGACTTTATCTGCTCCGGTGATTTGGTTCGGATCTGCATCTGTTTTTTTGGCTGCGCTTGCGGCACAGTCGGTGCATGTCCAATCTCATGCGCGCGGTACGCGCGGTTCTCTGGAGTTTCATCGGGCTGGGTGGCCGCCGCGCGGATGCCGACCGGCGCACCGCGCAGGTGGGGCTGCTGCCACTCGTCGGCGTCGCGCTGGCCACGGTGCTGCTGCTCATCGGGGGGCTGCTGGCGCTGGCGCATTTCGCGGCCGGCACATGAAGAAGAACAAGACCGCCCGCCGGTTCGCCGCCATTGCATTGCTGCTGCTCGGCCACGGCATCGTCGCCATGGCGGCCACACCGCCAGCCTCTTCCACCAGCGGCATCGAGCAGCGCGTGGCCGCCTGCATCGCCTGCCACGGGCGCGAAGGCGCGACCACCAATGCCGGCTACTTTCCGCGCCTCTCGGGCAAGCCCGCGGGCTACCTGTTCAACCAGCTGCGGAGCTTTCGCGACGGCCGGCGCTTCAACGCCGACATGAGCTACATGGTGCAGCACCTCTCCGATGCCTACCTGATGGAAATGGCCGAATACTTCGCGGGCCTGGACCTGCCCTACCCGCCCGTCTCGCCCGCGAGCGACGCGCCCCCCGCGCAGCTGGCGCGCGGCCGCCAGCTGGCGCTCGAAGGCGATGCAGCGCGGCAAATTCCGGCCTGCGTGCAATGCCACGGCGCCGCGCTCACCGGCGTGCAGCCGGCCATTCCGGGGCTGCTGGGCCTGCCCCGCCTCTACGTGTCTTCGCAGCTCGGCGCCTGGCTCACCAGCGAGCGGCATGCGCTCGCACCCGACTGCATGGCCGACATCGGCCGACGCATGACCACGGCCGACATCAACGCCGTGGCCAGCTGGCTCGCGGTGCAGCCGATGCCGGCCGACCCGAAGCCCGCTGCCTCGCTGCCCGCCGCACTGCCGATGCGCTGCGGCGGCATGCCGAAGTGAGGCGCCGATGAAGATGCGACACCTCGGCTGGACGCTGCTGGTTCTGGTGCTGCTGCTGGGCGCCGCGGCCGGCGGCATCGTGGCGCTGAACCTGCGCGGCGAAGACCCCCTGCCCGAGCAAGCCGAAGCCTTCGATGCCACGCCGCAGCTGGTCGAGCGCGGGCGCTACCTCGCGCTGGCCGGCAACTGCGCCGGCTGCCACACCACGCGCGGCGGCCAGCCTTATGCCGGCGGGCTGCCGATCGAGACGCCCTTCGGCACCGTGTATTCGAGCAATCTCACGCCCGACGCGCAGAACGGCATCGGCGCCTGGAGCAGCGCGCATTTCTGGCGCGCGATGCACAACGGCCGCAGCAAGGATGGCCGGCTGCTGTACCCTGCGTTCCCGTATCCGAACTTCACGCAGGTGACGCGCGAGGACTCGGACGCGATCTACGCCTACCTGCGCAGCGTGCCGCCCGCGCCGGCGCCCAACCTGGCGCACCGGCTGCGCTTTCCCTACGACACGCAGGCCGCGCTGGCGGTCTGGCGGGCGCTCTCCTTCCAGCCCGAGGCTTTCGTGGCCAATGCGGCCAAGCCGGCCGAATGGAACCGCGGCGCCTACCTGGTCGGCGGGCTGGGCCATTGCATCGCCTGCCACGGCAGCCGCGATTCGCTCGGCGCAACGCAGGCGAAGCTGGGCCTTTCGGGCGGGCTGATCGCGGTGGAGAACTGGTATGCGCCGTCGCTTGCCGATCCGCACCAGGCCGGCGTGGCCGACTGGCCGACGGCCGATGTGGTGGCGCTGCTCAAGAACGGCGTTGCGCCGCGCGGCTCGGTCATGGGACCGATGGCCGACGTGGTCTTTCGCAGCACGCAGTACCTGAGCGAGGCCGACCTGGCCGCGATGGCCAGCTACCTGAAGGACCTGCCTGGCGTGCCGGCGCAAGCCGCGCCCTCCGTGCGCACGGCAGCCGCACCGGCGCGCCGCGATGCCGGCACCATGGCCCGCGGCGCCAGGATCTACGACCAGCAATGCGCCTATTGCCACGGCGACCAGGGCCAGGGCGCGCCCGGCGCCTTTCCGCCGCTGGCAGGCAACCGCGCCGTGAACATGGCGCAGACGACGAACCTGATCCAGGTGATCGCGCACGGCGGCTACCTGCCCTCCACCGCGGGCAATCCGCGGCCCTACGGCATGCCGCCGTTCGGGCAGGTGCTCGATGCGGGCGACGTGGCCGCGGTGCTCACCTTCATTCGCGGGTCGTGGGGCAACGACAGCGCGCCGGTGACGCAGCTCGACACGATGCGGCGCTGAAGAGCCGGCAGGCAGGCCCCGCTCAGGCTCAGGCCGCCACGGCCTCGCGCGGCGCGCCCGCTTTCGCCGTCACCGGCATGTGCTGCGCCCAGTCGATGATCTCCAGCGTGCCGTCGGCATGCTCGGCCAGCGCCGTGAGGCTCTCGACCCAATCGCCGTCGTTGCAGTAGAGGATGCCGTCGATGTCGCGCATCTCGGCATGGTGGATGTGGCCGCAGACCACGCCCTGCACGCCGCGCTTGCGGGCCTCGCGCGCCACGGCGTTCTCGAAGTCGCCCACGTAGCTCACGGCGCGCTTGACCTTGCCCTTGAGGTACTTGGAAAGCGACCAGTACGGCAGCCCCATGCGCGCGCGCAGCGAGTTGAGGTGGCGGTTGAGCTTGAGCGTGAATTCGTAGAGCGAATCGCCCACGTGCGCGAGCCACTTGGCGCACTGGATCACGCCGTCGAACAGGTCGCCGTGGATGATCCAGAGCTTGCGGCCGTCGGCGGTCTCGTGGATCCATTCCTCGGCCACGTCGATGCCGCCGAAGTTGTGGTTCAGGTACTTGCGCGCGAATTCGTCATGGTTGCCCGGGATGAAGATCACGCGGGTGCCCTTGCGCGCCTTGCGCAGCAGCTTCTGGATCACGTCGTTGTGCGCCTGCGGCCAGTACCAGTTCCGCTTGAGCTGCCAGCCGTCGATGATGTCGCCGACCAGGAACAGGGTTTCGCACTCGGTGTGCTTGAGAAAGTCGAGCAGCGCGCGGGCCTGGCAGCCGGGCGTGCCCAGGTGCAGGTCGGAGATCCAGAGGGTGCGGCAGCGCAGCGGCGGGCGCGCAAGCTCCTCGTCCTCCGGCTCGGGGGCCCGGGTCGCGGTGTCGCGCCATGCGCGCAGGAAAGCATCGTCGCGTTGCATGGACGGGTAGGCTCCCACCAACGCGTGACCGGGCGATGGCACTCGCATGACATTCCAATGACGCAAAGGGCCGCGGAGCAGGCCATGCCAGTGCACCCGCGGATCGGGCTTTGCCCGGCCGCTGGGTGCGCCCCCCAGTGGGGGGAGGCGCCGAAGGCGCTTCGGGGGGCGTCCTTAACAGCGCTGGATTTCGACGGTGGAGTGGCGGATTTCCTCGTGCATGGAGAAGCAGGCGCGCACCTCGTCGGCCGTGAGCGCGGGCGAGTGCGTCACCACCGTGAGCGCGCAGGCATAGGCCTCGCGGCCCACGCGCCACACGTGCAGATCGGCCACGCGGGTTTCCGAATCGGCCAGCATCGTTTCCACGCCTTCGCGGATCTCGGCCGTCACGGGGTGGTCCATCTCGCGGTCGAGCAGCACCTTGCCGGTTTCCTTGAGCAGGCCCTTGGCCCACACGGCCACCAGCACCGCGCCGACGATGCCCATTGCCGGGTCGAGCCAGGACCAGCCGAAGAACCAGCCGCCGAGCAGCGCGCCGATGGCCAGCACCGAGGTGGCGGCATCGGCCACCACGTGCAGGTAGGCGGAGCGCAGGTTCAGGTCGTGGCCGTGCGCGTGGCCATGATCGTCGTGGTGATGGTGCGCATGCCCATGGTCGTGCCCATGCCCGTGAGGGTGCGCCGACCCCAGCAGCCGCGCGCAGACCAGGTTGACCGCCAGACCGAGCACGGCCACCGCCACGGCTTCGCGGTAGTGGATGACCGAGGGCGAGAGGAGCCGCTCGATCGAGCCCACCACCATCAGCGCCGCAACGCCGAGCAGCATCAGCGCGCTCGCAAAGCCGCCCAGCACCTCGATCTTCCAGGTGCCGAAGGCAAAGCGCGGATCGCGCGCATAGCGCCGCGCCGCCGCATAGGCGAAGGCGCTCAGGCCGATGGCCAGCGCATGCGAGCTCATGTGCCAGCCGTCGGCCAGGAGCGCCATGGAGTTGAACCACCAGCCGGCGCCGATCTCGACCACCATCGCGGCGGCGGTGATCCACATCACGAGGCGGGTGCTGCGCTCGGCCGATTCGTTGCCTGCGCCGAAATGATGGTCGTGCTGCCAGGCACTCAGGTCATGGGTATGCATGGGTTGTCAGATTCCGAAGAGGTCCTGTCCGTCGGAGCGGCTCGAAGGCGGCGTCACGCCCAGGTGGCGGTAGGCCGCCAGCGTGGCGATGCGCCCGCGCGGGGTGCGCTGCAGGTAGCCCTGCTGGATGAGGTAGGGCTCGATCACGTCCTCGATGGTGTCCCGTTCTTCGCCGATGCTGGCCGCCACGTTGTCCAGCCCCACGGGGCCGCCGTCGAAGCGATGGATGACGGCTTCGAGCAGCTTGCGGTCCATCAGGTCGAAGCCCTGCGGATCGACGTCGAGCATGGCAAGCGCCTTGTGCGCGATGTCCTCGGTGATGCGGCCGTTGCCCTTCACCTCGGCGTAGTCGCGCACGCGCCGCAGCAGGCGGTTGGCGATGCGGGGCGTGCCGCGCGAACGGCGCGCAATCTCGAAGCCGCCGGCCGCGTCGGTGTCGACCTTGAGCAGGCCGGCGCTGCGCCGCACGATGAGCGCCAGTTCCTCGGGCGTGTAGAACTCCAGCCGCGCCACGATGCCGAAGCGGTCGCGCAGCGGGTTGGTGAGCATGCCGGCGCGGGTGGTGGCGCCCACCAGCGTGAAGGGCTGCAGGTCGAGCTTGATGCTGCGCGCCGCGGGGCCTTCGCCGATCATGATGTCGATCTGGTAGTCCTCCAGCGCTGGGTAGAGGATTTCCTCGACCACCGGGCTCAGGCGATGGATCTCGTCGATGAAGAGCACATCGTTGGGTTCCAGGTTGGTCAGCAGCGCCGCCAGGTCCTTGGGCTTCTCGAGCACCGGTCCGGAGGTCTGGCGCAGGTTCACGCCCAGCTCGGCCGCGATGATGTGCGACAGCGTGGTCTTGCCCAGGCCCGGCGGGCCGAACAGCAGCACGTGGTCGAGCGCTTCCTTGCGCTTGCGCGCCGCGCCGATGAAGATCTCGAGCTGCTCGCGCACCTTGGCCTGGCCGACGTATTCGTCCAGCAGCTTGGGGCGCAGCGCCCGCTCGATGGCCTCTTCCTGGGGCGAAGCGGGGGCGGCGGACACCACGCGGGGCGGGGCAGGGGCGAAATCGTCGGTCTGGATGGTCATGGAATGAGAGGCTGCAAGGGCAAGTTTAGTGCCTGCCACACTGGCAGAATGCTTCGGCCATATAACAAACGAGGGGAAGCCAAGGGTGTCGATCTACGAACTGAAACCCCGGTTCCAGGGACTGCTGCGGCCGCTCGTCGGCCGCCTGCATGCCTTGGGCGTCACCGCGAACCAGGTCACGCTGGCCGCGTGCGCGGTTTCGGTCGCGCTCGGGCTCTGGCTTTTCTTTGCGGCGCCGTCGCTGGCCGCCTTCGGGCTGATCCCGGCGTGGATGTTCGTGCGCATGGCGTTCAACGCCATCGACGGCATGCTGGCGCGCGAGCACGGCCAGCAAAGCCGGCTCGGCGCCTTCCTCAACGAACTGACCGACGTGGTGTCCGACGCCGCGCTGTACCTGCCGTTTGCGCTGGTGCAGCCGTTCAGCCCGTTCTGGGTCGGCACGGTGATCGTGCTGGCGGGGCTGAGCGAATTCGCGGGCGCGCTGGGCCCCACGGTGGGCGCCTCGCGCCGCTACGACGGGCCGCTGGGCAAGAGCGACCGCGCCTTCGTGTTCGGCGCGCTCGGCCTCTATGTGGCGCTGGGCTGGCCGCTGCCGGGCTGGACCGGCTGGCTGATGCCCCTGGCCGCGGCGCTCGTGGCCTGGACGGTGGCCAACCGCGTCCGCCGCGCGCTGGCCGAGGCGGCACAGGTCCGCACATAGCGAACAAACATAAATAGCGACAGGGATCCGATGACCGATACAAGCCCCCATCCACAACGCATTCCGCAGGAGCGCCAGTTCCGCACGCACGACGGCGAATCGCTCTTCTACCGGCACTGGCCGGCCGCCGGCAGCGCGCGCCGCGGCGCGATCGTGCTGTTCCACCGCGGCCACGAGCACGGCGCGCGCATGGCGCACCTGGTCGACGAGCTCGGCCTGCCCGACTTCGACTTCTTCGCCTGGGACGCGCGCGGCCACGGCCGCTCCCCCGGCCAGCGCGGCTACAGCCCGAGCTTTGCCACGTCGGTGCGCGACGTGCAGACCTTCGTCCAGCACATCGGCAGCGCGCACGGCGTGGCGGAGCACGACATCCACGTGATTGCGCAGAGCGTGGGCGCCGTGCTGGTCTCCACCTGGGCGCACGACTACGCGCCCAAGGTGCGCGGGCTCACGCTGGCCTCGCCGGCCTTCAAGGTGAAGCTCTACGTGCCGTTTGCGCGCGCCGGTCTGGGGCTGATGCACAAGCTGCGCGGCCTGTTCTTCGTCAACAGCTATGTGAAGGCGAAGTTCCTCACGCACGACCCCGAGCGCATCGCAAGCTACGAGAGCGATCCGCTGATCTCGCGGCCCATCGCGGTGAACATCCTGCTCGGCCTCTACGAAGCGGCCGACCGCGTGGTGGCCGATGCCAATGCCATCACGCTGCCGGTGCAGCTGCTGATCTCGGGATCGGACTGGGTGGTGCACCACAAGCCGCAGCACCAGTTCTTCGAGCGGCTGGGCAGCGCCGTCAAGACCAAGCTCGAACTGCCGGGCTTCTTCCACGACACGCTGGGCGAGAAGGACCGCGCGCCGGCCGTGCAGGCCATCCGCGAATTCATCCTGCAGCTGTTCGACCAGCCGCCCGCGCCGGTTGACCTGCGCGCCGCGCACCTGAATGGCAACACCGCCGACGAATCGCGCGCGCTGGCCGAGCCGCTCGCACCGCTCTCGCTGCGCGGCGCCTACTGGGGGATGACGCGCGCCGGCCTGCGCCTGGGCGGTGTGCTCTCGCGCGGCGTGAAGCTCGGGCACGACACCGGCTTCGATTCGGGCAGCACGCTCGACTACGTCTACCGCAACGAGCCGAAGGGCAAGGGCGCGCTGGGCCGCTCCGTCGACAGGACCTACCTGAACTCGATCGGCTGGCGCGGCATCCGGCAGCGCAAGATCCACGTCGAGGAGCTGATCCGCATCGCCATGGAGCGCCTGGCCGAGATGCACCGCGAGGTGCGCGTGATGGACATCGCGGCCGGCCATGGCCGCTACGTGCTCGACGCGGTGCTTGCGAGCCCCGTCAAGGCCAGCTCGATCCTGCTGCGCGACTACAGCGACATCAACGTGCGCGACGGCCGCGCGCTCATTGCCGAGAAGGGCCTGGAAGACGTGGCGCAGTTCGTGCAGGCCGACGCCTTCGACCGCATCAGCCTGGCCACCGTGACGCCGCGCCCCACGCTGGCGGTGGTATCGGGCCTCTACGAGCTGTTTCCCGACAACGAGATGGTGCGGCGTTCGCTCGCGGGCGTGGGCGACGCGGTGGAAGACCGCGGTTACCTGGTCTATACCGGCCAGCCCTGGCATCCGCAGCTCGAGATGATTGCGCGCGCGCTCACCAGCCACCGCCAGGGCGAAGCCTGGGTGATGCGCCGCCGCACGCAGGCCGAGATGGACCAGCTGGTGGAGGAAGCGGGCTTCCGCAAGATCGACCAGCGCATCGACGAGTGGGGCATCTTCACCGTCTCGCTCGCGGTGAGGGTCGCGTGAGCTGCGGGCTTCGCGCCAAATGAAGCACTGGCCCGCACAACGGCCCTGGAAGCGCGCCGCCGCCTGGCTCGTGTTCCTGGGGCCGCTGTTCTACGCGACCTACGGCCTGGCCAACTGGTGGGCCACCACGCGCGCGCAGGTGCCCTCGATGGCCTTCGAGTGGGAGCGGCAGTTGCCGTTCTGGGCCTGGACGATCTTTCCGTACTGGACGATCAACGTCTTCTATGCGCTCTCGCTCTTTTTGGCGCGCAGCAGGCACACGCTCGACCGGCATGCGCTGCGGCTCGTGAGCGCCACGCTCATCGCCTGCACCTGCTTCGTCATCTGGCCGCTGCATTTCAGCTTCGGGCAGCCGGCGGTCGAGGGCGCGCCGGCCTTCCTGTTCAACGCGCTGCGCGGCTTCGACCAGCCCTACAACCAGGCGCCTTCGCTGCACATCGCGCTGGCGGTGATCCTGTGGGACTGGTACCGGCAGTTCCTGCGCGCCGCGTGGGCAAGGCTGGTGCTGCACGTGTGGGCGTTCGCCATCTGCGCCTCGGTGCTCACGACCTGGCAGCACCACTTCATCGACATTCCGACCGGCGCGCTGCTCGGGCTGTTCTGCGTGTGGCTGTGGCCGCTGGAGCGCACGGTTTCGATGCCGCGCGCCTGGCGCTGCACGCGCGATGCGCAGCGCTGGAAGCTCGCGGGCTTCTACGCCATGGGCGCGGCGCTGCTTCTCGCGGCGGCCATGCAGCTGGGCGGCGTTGCGCTGTGGCTCGCCTGGCCTTCGGCCTCGCTGGCGCTGGTGGCGCTCAACTACATCGGCTTCGGCGCCCGCGGCTTCCAGATGAACGGCCGAGGCCGCATGGGATGGGCGGCGCGCTGGCTGCTCGCGCCCTATCGCCTCGGCGCGGCCGTCAACGCATGGCTCTGGACGCGCAGGCTGCCGGCTTTCGTCGAAGTGGTGCCGGGCCTGCTGCTCGGGCGGCGGCCCACGCGCGCCGAATGGATGGCCGCCGGCCGGCCCCGGCTGGTGAGCCTGTGCGCCGAACTGCAGATGCCGGCCGGCGTGCCGCATGCGCGCTGCGTGCCGATCCTCGACCTGACCGTGCCGCCGACCGTGCGGCTGCAGCGCGCGGCCGCGGTCATCGAAGGACAGCGCCGCAATGCGGAAGGCGCGCCCGTGTGGGTGTGCTGCGCACTGGGCTTTTCGCGCAGTGCCGCGGCCGTGATTGCCTGGCTGGGCCGCTACGGCGCTGTGGGCGGACTGGCGCAGGCCGAGGATGCCGTGCGGCTTGCACGTCCGCAGGTCGTGCTGCGGCATGCGTGGCGGATGTCGCTCGAGCCCTTGGGCACCCCCGCTTCGGGAGCACCGCCCCATGACTGACAGCGAACGCGCCACCTGCGCCTCGCTGGCCGCACTGCTGCGCGCCGCGGCGGTGCTCGCGATCTGGGGCTTTGCGTTCACATGCATTGCAGCGCTGGTGCTCGCACTCACGCTGCGCTCGCTGTCGAGCACGGCCGCCATGGGGTTTGGCGCGGTGCTGGTGCTGGGCGCGCTCGAGCGCTATTTCGCGTTCAGGCTGCGCTTGGACCAGGCGCTGTTCGCCGACCTGGCGCGCGGCGCCATCGCTTCGCTGGACGCGCTCGACACCGCGCTCGACCGGCTCGGCCTGCGCAGCGCCGAGGCGTCGAAGGCTGTCCGGCCGCTCGACGACCGCGTGCAGGGCACGCGCCAGCTCATGCAGCGGCATGCCATCGTGGTCGCCTGCCAGAGCGCGATGTTTCTCCTTGCCTTGATGACACAGGATCTCTCTTGACCGAAGAAGACGACAACAAAGACCGCCGCCCCGAAAGCACGGTGCTGCGCCGCGCGCTGGCCGTGGTCGCGGGCAAGCTCATCATCGGCGCCGCCGGCCTCCTGACCGGCGTGCGCGCCATCTGGAGCGGCACCACGCCCAGGGCCGAGCAGACGCTCTACTTCGCCAACCACACGAGCCACGGCGACTTCGTGCTGCTGTGGGCCACGCTGCCGCCCGACCTGCGCGCGCTCACGCGGCCGGTGGCCGGGCAGGACTACTGGATGGCTTCCAAGGTGCGCCAGTTCATCGGCGCCGACGTGTTCAACGCGCTCATGATCCGGCGCGACGGCTCGGGCCAGGGCGAGAACCCGGTCGAGCAGATGAAGGAGGCGCTGGACGGCGGCGACTCGCTCATCATGTTCCCCGAAGGCACGCGCAACACCGGCGACGAGATCCTGCTGCCGCTCAAGAGCGGCCTCTATCACCTGGCGCGCGCCTGCCCCAATGTGCGGCTGGTGCCGGTGTGGATCGAGAACCTCAAGCGCGTGCTGCCCAAGGGCACGCTGGTGCCGATTCCGCTGGCCTGCACGGTGCGCTACGGCACGCCGATGCGGCTCGAAGAAGGCGAAGACAAGAATGCCTTCATCGCCCGCGCGCGCGCCGCCATGCTCGACCTGCGCCCCGAGTACGACCGCCTGCCCGAACAAGAAAAAGCAGCAGCAGCCACGCCATGAACATCTCCCCTTCCACCCAGACCACGCTGCAGTTGTTCGGCGGCGTGGCCGGCGTGCTGATCCTCGCCTCGGCCATCGGCGCGTTGCTCAAGTGGCGCGTGGCGCAAGGGCAGCCGAACTCGGTGATCGACAACCTGATCGCGCGCGTCAATGCATGGTGGGTGATGGTTGCGGTGATCGGCCTGGCCTTCGCGTTCGGCAAGGGCGGCGTGATCGTGCTGTTCTACCTGATCTCGTTCTACGCGCTGCGCGAGTTCATCAGCCTGGCCTACACGCGGCGCGGCGACCATCATGCGATTGCGGCGGCCTTCTACATCGGGCTGCCGGTGCAGTACTTCCTGGTGTGGATCGACTGGTACGGGCTCTATTCGATCTTCATCCCGGTCTACGCCTTTCTCGTGCTGCCGATCCTCGCGGCCGTGGGCGGCGACACGCAGCGCTTCCTGGAGCGCACCTCGAAGATCCAGTGGGGCCTGATGGTCTGCGTGTTCTGCATCAGCCACGTGCCCGCGCTGCTCACGCTGCAGATCCCCGGTTTCGAAGGCCGCAACCTGCTGCTGATCGCCTTCCTCGTGATCGTGGTGCAGGGCAGCGACGTGCTGCAGTACGTATGGGGCAAGCTCTTCGGCCGGCGCAAGGTGGCGCCCGAGCTCTCGCCTTCGAAAACCTGGGAGGGCCTGGTCGGCGGCGTGGCCAGTGCCACGGCGCTGGGCGCGGCACTCTACTGGGCGACGCCATTCAACCCGTGGCAGGCCGCGCTGATGGCGCTCACCATCTGCCTCATGGGCTTCTTCGGCGGGCTTGTGATGTCGGCGATCAAGCGCGACCGCGGCGTGAAGGACTGGGGCTCGATGATCGAGGGCCACGGCGGCATGCTCGACCGGCTCGACTCGGTGATCTTCGCGGCGCCGATCTTCTTCCACGCGTTGCGTTACTGGTGGGTGCCGTGAGCACAGCCCGCTCAAGCGCGAAGAAACCCGCGGCCGCCGGGCGTGTCGCGCACGACACGCCGGTCGACTGCCCCACCGTCGCCGGCTGGGCGCGCTGGCTCAAGCGCCATCACCCCACCGCGTCGGGCGTGTGGCTGCGGATGGCGAAGAAGGACAGCGGCTTTCCCACCGTGAGCTACGCCGAGGTGCTCGAAGTCGCCCTGTGCTACGGCTGGATCGACGGCCAGCGCAAGAGCGAGGACGCGCAGTATTTCCTGCAGCGCTTCACGCCGCGCACGGCGCGCAGCATCTGGTCGAGGATCAACCGCGACAAGGCCCTGAAGCTGATCGACGAGGGCCGCATGCAGCCCGCTGGCCTGGCCGAAGTGGCACGCGCCCGCGCCGACGGCCGCTGGGACGCGGCCTACGATGCCCAGAGCATCGCCACCGTGCCGCCCGATCTGCAGGCCGCGCTCGATGCGAACCGCGAGGCCGCGACCTTCTTCGCCAAGCTCGATTCGCGCAACCGCTATTCGGTGCTGTTCCGCACGCAGGGGGCGAAGAAGCCCGAGACACGGGCGAAGCGCATTGCGCAGTTCGTGGAAATGCTTGCGAAGGGCGAGAAGATCCATCCCTGAGCGGGTCGGCGCAGTTCATTGCGGCCCGGTGCCGGCCGCGACGCGCGCGAGCTTGTCCGGATCCACGATGCGGATGCACTTGTAGCTCATGTCGATCACCCCTTCTGCGACCAACCGCCCCAGCTCCTTGTTGATCGTCTGGCGCGACAGCCCGAGCATTGCCGCAAGGTCGTTCTGCGACAGGCGCACGGGCAGGCTCGCGGCGGCCTCCACCTGCTTGCCATAGAAGTGGATCACGCTCATCAGCGTGGCGGCCACGCGCCCGCGCACCGAGTTCAGCATCTGGTTCTGCAGCAGCACGACGCTCAGCCGCTGGCGCTGCAGTGCCAGCTTTGCTACGTCGCGCCACAGCACGGGTTCGGTGTCGAGCACCGCGATCACGGCATCGCAGGGCAGGTGGACGATCACCGAGTCTTCGTGCGCGTGGTAGTCGTAGGGCAGAGGCACGTCCGCGAGCAGGCGCACCAGCGGCGCCACCTGCCCGGGACCCAGCAGCGCATTGACGTACTTGCGCCCTTGCGAACTCATGCTGCTGATTTCCAGGCAGCCTGACACCACCGCCAGCAGCTCGCGCTTGTGGCGGTCGCGCGCCAGCACCTGCGTGCGGCGGCGGTAGCGCACCAGCCTCGCCGACTTCATGAGCTCGGCGCGGCGCGCGTCGGGCCAGCGCGAGAACAGCTCGTTCCAGCGCAGCGCGCGATCGAGCAGCTCGGCGCTCTGTTCGGCGTCTAGGGCGTCTTTGGCGATGGAAACGGACGATCGGGCCAGCGGGTTCTCCCTGCCTTGATGTTCACGAATCTGTCAAAGCGTTGACAGATTCAGGGGGCCTTCATTTCTATCGTAAGCCCCGGACATCGACAAGCACACATGCGGCACCGCCCTGCATCCGCAGGCGGCACGCCACACCCGGAGACAACACCACATGAAGAAGACAACCACCGCCGGCCTCGCGCTGACGGCCTGCGCCCTTGCGCTCGCGCAAAGCACCGTGACCGTCTACGGCACGGTCGACCTGTACGTGGCGCACGCCAAGTCGGGCGCCGCGTCTTCGACGCGGCTAGAGGACGGCGGCCAGACGGCCTCGCGCATCGGCTTTCGCGGCACCGAAGACCTGGGCGGCGGCCTGGGCGCGCACTTCACGCTCGAGAGCGGCTTCGCGCCCGACACCGGCAACGGAACGCTGCCCGGCCCCGCGATGTCGTTCAGCCGGCAGTCGTTCGTCGGGTTCTCGGCGCCGTGGGGGCAGATCGACGCGGGCCGCATGTACACACCGATGTTCTACGCGCTGTTCAAGGCCGACCCCTACGGCCTGAACTCGGTGTTCTCGCCCATCAACCTGGTGGCCGCGACCGACGCGCAGCCCGGCCTCACGCCCTTCGCGGCGCGCGCCAGCAACATGCTGCGCTACCGCACGCCGGCCAGCATGGAATTCTTCGCCGACATCGCCTATGCGCCGGGCGAATCGAGCGCGCCGAGCCACCAGAGCGGCAACGTCTATGGCGGCAACTTCGGCTGGTCGCGCAAGCCCTACTACATCGCCTATGCCTTCCAGCGCGCACGCTCGGGCTCGGCCGCGGCGCCCGTGGCCTCGCCGGCCACCACGACCCAGCAGGCCCTGACCGGCGCCTACGAGCTGCCGTCGATCGGCCTGCAGCTGTACGCCAGCCACGTGCGCAACGCATCGAGCCTGCCCGGCGTGCCGACCGCGAAGCTCACCAACCTGGGCCTCACCTACAACGTGACGCCAGCCTCGAACCTGATCTTCGGCGCCACGCAGCGCAAGGTGGCCGAGAGCGACCGTTCGCAGCTGGCCTGGACGCTGGGCTACGACTACCACCTGAGCAAGCGCACCGTGGTCTACGCGCGCTGGCTGCGCCTGCTGAACCGGCACGGCGCCTCGGCCTCGCTCGCGACCATCGCCGTCACACCCAACAGCGGCAAGGACGTGCGCGTGCTCGCCACCGGCATCCGCCACAACTTCTGACACCTGCCATGCCCACGGACTTCTTCTCCTCGCAAGCCGAATCCCTGTCGGCCCTGTTCGCGCCGCGCGCCATCGCGGTGGTCGGCGCCTCGTCCAACGCGCAGAAGATCGGCGGCATCCCGGTCGACTACCAGCGCCGCTTCGGCTTCGAAGGAGCGCTCTACCCCGTCAACCCGAACGCCGAGCGCATCCAGGAGCTGCCGGCTTTTCCCAGCCTGCGCGCCATCGGCCAGCCGGTGGACCTGGCCATCCTCGCGGTGCCGTCGGCGCTGGTCGACGGCGCGCTCGACGATGCCATCGCGGCGGGCGTGAAGGGCGTGGTGCTGTTTTCCTCGGGCTTCGCGGAAGTGGGCGCCGAAGGCGCCGCAGCGCAGGTGCGGCTCGGCGACAAGGCGCGTGCCGCGGGCGTGCGGCTGGTCGGCCCCAACTGCCTGGGCTTCATGAACGTCGCACGCCATGTGTATGCGACCTTCTCCCCGGCGCCCGGCGTGGGCCGCGTGATGCCGGGGCACATCGGGTTGGTGAGCCAGTCGGGCGCGTTCGGCGCCTATGCGTACGCGATGGCGCGGGCGCGCGGCGTCGGCCTGTCGCTGTGGGCCACCACCGGCAACGAGGCCGACGTGCAGGTCGCCGACTGCCTGGCCTGGCTCGCGCAGGACCCCGGCACCGACGTGATCATGGCCTACATGGAGGGCTGCCGCGACGGCCCCCGGCTGCGCGCGGCGCTGGCCCTCGCGCAGGCCAACGGCAAGCCGGTGGTGATGGTCAAGGTCGGGCGCACCGCGCTCGGCGCCGAGGCCGCCGCCTCGCACACCGCCGCGCTGGCAGGCGACGACGCGGTGTACGACGCGGTGTTCCGCCAGTACGGCGTGCTGCGCGCGCGCAACCTCACGGAGTTCTTCGACCTGGCCCACAGCGCGGCCGTGGCGGGCCGCCCGCGCGACCGCTCGATCGGCCTGTTCACGCTCTCGGGCGGTGTCGGCGCGCTGATGGCCGACGAGGCTTCGGCACAGGGCCTGGACGTGCGGCCGTTGAGCGAGGCCGCGCAGGACACGCTGCGCAGTTGGGTGCCCTTCGCAGCGCCGCGCAACCCGGTCGACATCACCGGGCAGGTCACCAACGACGTGACGCTGATCGAGCGCACGGCGCGCGTGATGCTGGACGACCGCGGCTTCGCATCGTGGATGGGCTTCCTCGCGGCAGCGGGCGCGTCGGACGCGTTCTGGCCCGTGCTGCGCTCGCTCGTGACTTCGCTGCGCGAGGCCTACCCCGACACGCTGCTGGCGGTGAGCACGCTGCTGTCGCCGGAGCACCGTGCCGAGCTCGAGGCGATGCGCTGCCTGGTGTTCGCCGATCCGTCGGACGGCATCCGCACGATCGCCGCGCTGGCGGGGCCGAAGCCTGCAGCGGCGGTGGCTGCAGCCCCCGCATCGATGGCCCCGTCGTTGACCCTCGCGCCCGGCACGATGTCCGAGCCCGACGCGCTCGTACTGCTCGCCGACGCCGGCGTGCCCGTGGTCGCGCACCGCGTGGTGCGCAGCGCCGACGAGGCCGCAGCCGCAGCCGAGGCGCTCGGCGATGCGGTGGTGGTGAAGATCGTCAGCGCCGACATTCCGCACAAGTCGGACGTCGGCGGCGTGGCGCTCGGGCTGCGCGGTGCGGCGCAGGCGCGCGCGGCCTTCGAACGCACACGCGACCACGCACTCACGGCCCGGCCCGGCGCGCGGCTCGACGGCGCGCTGGTGGCGCGCATGCTGACAGGCGGCGTCGAGTGCATCGCGGGCGTGCACCGCGACCCGGTGTTCGGACCGGTGCTGATGTTCGGCCTGGGCGGCATCCACGTCGAGACGCTGCGCGACGTGTCGCTGCGCGCATTGCCGATCACGCGCGACGACGCGCTGGCGATGGTGCGCGAACTGCGCGCCTTCGCGATCCTGAACGGCGCACGCGGCAGGCCGCCGGTCGACCTCGATTCGATCGCCGATGCGCTGTGCGCGCTCGCCGACTTTGCGCAGCGCGCGGGCGACTCGCTCGACAGCGCCGAGATCAACCCGCTGATCGCACGCCCGCAGGCCGAGGGCGGCTGCGTGGCGGTCGACGCGCTCGTCGTCGGCCGCGCGCCCTGACGAACCACAACAACCACCGGAGACATCGCATGACGACGACATCGAAGAACGACCTTTCGCGCGCACTCGGCATGGGCGCGGCGCTGGCCCTCGCGGCAGGCGCGGCAGCGGCAGCCACGGAGGCGCCCTTCCCCTCCAAGCCCGTGCGCATCATCGTGCAGTACCAAGCGGGCGGCTCGACCGACATCCTCGCGCGGCTCCTGGCGGAAGGACTGTCGAAGCGGCTGGGCCAGCCGGTGGTGGTCGAGAACCGCAGCGGCGCGGGCGGGATCATCGGCACCGACTACGTCGCCAAGAGCCCGCCCGACGGCTACACGCTGCTGCTCACGGTGCCGGGGCCCGTCACCGCGAACCTGGTGCTCTACAGCAAGCTGCCCTACGACCCGCGCACCGACCTGCGCATGGTGTCGGACATCGCCACCACGCGCACCGTGCTGGCGGTGCACCCTTCGGTTCAGGCCACCGACTTCAAGAGCCTGATCGCCACCGTGAAGGCCACGCCCGGCAAGTATTCGATGGGCTCGTGGGGCCCCGGCACGCAGCCGCAGCAGGTGCAGGTCTACATGGACAAGGCCTACGGCCTGCAGACGATGCACGTGCCCTACAAGGGCGAGAGCCCGATGGCGATCGACCTGATCGGCGGTGTGATCCAGATGACCGTGGGCTCCATCACCACGCTGCAGCCGTACATCAAGGCCGGCAAGCTGCGCCCGCTGGCCGTGGCCGGCACCCGGCGCGCCCGTGCGCTGCCCGACGTGCCGACCTTCGCCGAGCAGGGCTACCCCGACGAGGTCTACGCCATGACCGGCCCGACCTCCCTGATGGCGCCGGCCAAGACGCCCGACGCCGTCATCGAGCGCCTGGGCCGCGAGGTCAGCGCGGTGGTGCGCCAGCCCGAGGTGAGCCGGCGCATCGAGGAACTCGGCGCCGAGCCCGTGGGCAACCTGCCACCCGAAGCCACCGCGGCCTACGAGGCCTTCCTGCCCGTGACGCTGAAGCTCACGCAGGCCACGGGCGTGAAGCTCGATTGAACCGTCTCCCCACATCTCCCTTTCGAACCCCAGCTCCGAGGTCTTTCCCATGAACGCTCCCGTCTCCGTTCCCGACATCGCCGTCGCCCGCAAGGCGCTCGCCCGCTCCATCGGCCTGGCCGCCTTCGTCTACGGCTATCCGCTCACCGAGACCTACCGCACCTGCGCCATGCAGACCGCGCCTCGCGCCGAACGCCGCAGCGGCGCCTCGGCCGGCTCGGACGTGCGTGCGCCGATGAACACGCTGCACCACGCGCCGCGCCCCTCCACCGACCAGGACCGCGACGTGGTCACGCCCGCCAACGACCTGCTCTACACCATGGCCTGGCTGCACCTGGCCGACGGGCCGATGCTGCTCACGGTGCCCGCGTCATCGCGCCACCCGGGGCGCTACTTCGTGCTGCCGCTGTACGACGCCTACACCGAGAACTTCGAGAACCTGGGCCCGCGCAACTGCAACCCCGACGGCGAGACGGTGGTGCTCGTGGGCCCCGGCGGCACCGTGCCGGAATCACTCGCCGCCCACCGCGTGGTGCGCTGCCCGACCCATCTGGTCTGGCTCATCGGTCGCATCCTGGTGGGTGATGAAAGCGACTGGCCGGCCGCGCGCGCCCTGCAGTCGGAGATCCAGCTTTCGCCCGCCCCCGGCACCGTGCCGCAGGGCCGCCCGGCCGCCATCGAGCAGTGGGCCGGTCCGCACGAGGACGCCATGGCCGCCTCCTTCGAGCACGGTGAGCCCGCCGCAGAAGTGGCGCCGCGCTTCTTCACCAACGTGTGCCACGCGCTGGCCGAAGCGCCGGGCCGCATGGAAGACCGCGGCCTCGTGGCGTGGTTCGGCCAGGGCGGGCTGCTGGCGAACGCCGCGTTCTCGTGGGACGCACTCGAAGAACCGCTGCGCGAAGGCCTCATCGAAGGCTTCGCCGAGGGCGTGCAGCTGGTCGGCGCGGTGGGCCGCAACCGCCGGCCCAAGCCCTGGTCGATGACGCCGGCCACCGGCCGCTACGGCAACGAGTTCCTCGGCCGCGCGCGCACCGCCTACCTGGGCCTGGGCGCGCTGGCCACCAGCGAGGCGGTGTACGCCGCCGCGCACCACGACGCGAACCAGGAGCCGCTGGACGGCCAGCACCGCTATGCGATGCGTTTCGAAGCCGGCGACCTGCCGCCCGCGGACGCCTTCTGGTCGGTCACGCTGTACGACACCGACCGGTTCCTCTACCCCAACGAGATCCGCCGCCACGCGATCGGCGACCGCACGCCCGGCCTGAAGCGCGGCGCCGACGGCAGCCTCGAACTCGTGGTGAGCCACGCGCGCCCCGCCGACGCCGCCAACTGGCTGCCGGCACCGGCCGGACGCTTCTACCTGATCCTGCGCATGTACTGCCCGCGCGAGGGCGTGCAGAGCTGGCGCATCCCGGCGCTGCAGGCCCAAGAGAACTGAGCCCATGCCATCGCGCACCGACACCCTTCAAGCCCTGGCCGAAGAGGCCGTGGTCTACACCTACCCACTCTACGAGATGTGCCGCATGCGCGCGGCCACCTCGCCGCAGCGCACCGACGCCGCCGGCGAGGCGCCGCGGCCGCAGCGCTGGTGCAACGTGTTCACGCACGCGCGCCAGCTGCTGCGCGCGGGCAAGAGCCGCGTCGTCACCCCGAACAACGACACGCTCTACACCAACGCCTGGCTCGACCTGGGCGAGGGCCCGCTCGTGATCGACGTGCCCGACACGGCCGGGCGCTACTACGTGCTGGGCCTGCTCGACTTCTTCACCAACCCCTTTGCCCACCTCGGGCAGCGCCTCACGGGCACGGCGGCACGCTCCTTCGTGGTCACGCCGCCGGGATGGCGCGGCACGCTGCCCGCGGCCTTCGACACGCCAGGCGCGCGCATCGAGGCGCCCACGCGCTGGCTGTGGATCATCGGGCGCCTGCTGGTCGACGGCCCGCAGGACGTGCCCGCCGTCAACGCGCTGCAAGACGGCTTTCTCGTGCGCACGCTGGCCGACTGGCAGGCCGGCCGCGCCTCGGCGCCGCGCGCCTTCGACCCGGCCTGCGACCCGAAGGCACCGCTCACGGCCGAGCACTTTGCCGCGCAGGTGAACGCGGCGCTGCGCGACAACGCCCCGCCCGCCGGCGATGCGGCGCGGCTCGCACGCTACGCGGCGCTCGGAGTCGGGCCCGGCGCGGGCGCGCTCGACGACGGCCAGCGCGCCGCACTGCAGGCCGCGCTCGACACCGTGCTGCCGCGGCTGCGCGAGGCGCAGTCGGGCCGCACCACGGCCACGGGCTGGGTGCAGATGCCGCTGGTGGAAGGTTCCTTCGGCGACGACCACCTGGCGCGCGCGCTGGTCGCGCTCAAGTACATCGGCATGCTCGAAAGCCGCGAGGCCACCTACCCGATGGCCTGGCATGACGCCGCAGGCGAAGCGCTCGCCGGCCAGCGCCGCTACACGCTGCGCTTCGCGCCCGGCGCGCTGCCGCCGGTCGAGGCCTTCTGGTCGCTCACGATGTACGACACGCGCGACTACATGCTGGTGGACAACCCGATCGACCGCTACGCCATCGGCGACCGCACGCCGGGGCTGCAGCGCGATGCGGACGGCGGGCTCACGCTGCACATCCAGCACGCCCGGCCGGAGCGCGAGGCTGCGCAGGCCAACTGGCTGCCGGCGCCCGAAGGCCCTTTCTACCTCTGTCTGCGCGCCTATGTGCCGCGCGCCGAACTGCTCGACGGCCGCTACCTGCTGCCGTCCCTGACGCCCCTCACCTCCAAGGAAACCGCATGACCTCCACCGTTGAAAAACCGCAAGCAGGAGAAGAAAGGCCGTTCCTCATCGTCGGCACCGGCGCCGAGACCGTGGCGCCGGGCCTGCACATCCTGCGCGGGCAGGGGCAGTCCTTCGTGGCCGAGACCGACGTGGGCCTGGTCGTGGTCGACGCCGGCCCGGGCAGCTCGGTGACCGAGGGCATGATCGATTCGCTGCGCCAACTCAGCGACGCGCCGGTGCATGCGCTGTGCTTCAGCCACGGCCACATCGGCTACAACGCCGGCGTGCCAATGTGGCTGGCCCATGCCGCCGCGCGCGGCGACGCGCCGCCGCGGATCATTGCGCACCGCAACCTGCCGCGCCGCCTCGCGCGCTACCGCGAGACGCTGGCCCTGCAGCACCGCATGGCCGAGATCCAGTTCAACCGCCCCGCAGGCTTCTTCGACCATCGGCTCGTGATGCACGCGCCCACCGAGACCTTCGACGACCTGCTGCAGATCGGCCAAGGGGAGCGCCGCATCGTGCTGCGCTGGGCGCCTTCGGAAACCGACGACGCGATCGCGCTGTGGAGCCCGGCGCAGCACGTGCTGTACGGCGGCGCGGCGCTGATCGATTCGATTCCCAACATCGGCACGCCCTTTCGCACGATGCGCGACACGGTGCGGTGGGCCGACACGCTGGAGGCGCTGGCGGCGCTCAACGCACGCAAGGCCGTGCGCGAATTCGGCGCCACGCTCGAGGGCGAGGAGCAGGTGCGGCACGTGCTCACGCACACGGCCCGCGCGCTGCGCTGGCTGCGCGCCGAGGTGGTGCGGCTCATGAACGAAGGGCTCAACGAGCGCGACATCCTGGCGCGCATCCGCTTTCCCGACGAACTGTTCGCAGTCGACTGGATGAAGCCCACCTACGGCGACCCCGGCTACATCGTGCGCGACATCTACCGCTCGGAGAACGGCTGGTGGGACCGCAACCCGACCTCGCTGCACCCGGCCGCGCCCGAGGCCATCGGCCGCGCGGTGGCCGACGCCATCACCGACAAGCGCGGCGTGGTCGACCAGGCGCGCCATCTGGCCGCGAGCAAGCATTGGCAGCTCGCGCTGCACGTGATCGACCTGCTCGCCACTGCCGAGGGCGATGCCCCCGAGATCGCCGAGGCGCGCTCGCTCAAGGCCGAATGGCTGCGCGAGCGTGCGCGCGAAGTGCCCAGTTACGTCTCGCGCAACCTGTACCGGGTCGGCGCGGACATGATCGAACAAGGCACGCAGACGCGCTTCGGCATCCGCTGAAGCCTTTCCATCGGAGACACGGACCATGACAACCACAACATCCTTGCGCCTCGGCCTGCGCACGCTCGCCGCCTGCTGCCTGGCCGCACTGGCCGCCGCCAGCCATGCGCAGGCCGACAGCTACCCCGACAAGCCAGTGACGCTGGTGGTGCCTACCGCGCCGGCCGGCGGCACCGATACCATCGCGCGCCTGATCGCCGACGCGCTCGGCAAGACGCTGAAGCAGCCCTTCATCGTCGACAACCGCCCCGGCGCCAACGGCATCCTCGGCACCGACCTCGCAGCGCGGGCAACGCCCGACGGCTACCGGCTGCTGTTCACCTATGCCGCGGCCATGGTGGTGAACCCCAGCCTGTACAGGAAGCTGCCCTACGACCCGGTGAGGGACTTTGCGCCGGTGGCGCAGATCGGGCGCGGCGGCAACCTGCTGCTGGTGCGCAAGGACCTGCCGGTCGGCACGCTCAAGGAGTTCGTCGCCTATGCCAAGGCGCGGCCCGACAAGCTGAGCTACTGCTCCTGGGGCAACGGCTCCGGCGGTCACCTGGCCATGGAAAGCCTGAAGAAGCAGGCCGGTCTGGTGATGACGCATGTGCCCTACAAGGGCAGCGGGCCGTGCGTGCAGGACCTGCTCGGCGGCCAGGTCGACGCCGCCTTTGCCGACATGTCGTCCACGGTCGAGATCGTGCGCGCCGGCCGCCTCAAGGCGCTGGCCAACAGCGGCCCCTCGCGCATCCCGATGCTGCCCGACGTGCCCACGATGACCGAGGCCGGCTACCCCTTCACGACCTATGCGTGGTATGGATTGCTCGCTCCCGCGAAAACGCCGCCGGCCGTCGTGAGAAGGCTCAACGAGGCAGTGAACCAGGCGCTGAAGGATCCCGTCGTGGTGCAGCGCCTGCGCGAACTCAACTTCACCGACCTGCCGCAGAACACGCCCGAGCAGTTCGCGGCGACGATCCAGAAGGACATGCGCGACTGGGGCGCGCTGGTGAAGGACATCGGGCTGACGCCCGAGTGACCGGCGCCGCGCACGCGCCCGGTTATTTCGCCAATGCCTTCAGCGCCAGCTTGATCCCCTCGCTCACCGTCGCGTCCTTGGGCAGCGCCTTGAGCGCCAGCGCGGCTTCCTTGTCGCTGTAGCCCAGCGCGACCAGCGCCTGCAGGATGTCGGCCTGCGCGTCGGTGGCCGCATGGGCGGGCAGGCCGATGTCGGCGCCCAGCTTGCCCTTGAGCTCGAGCAGCAGCCGCTCGGCGGTCTTCTTTCCGATGCCGGGAATCTTCACGAGCCGGCCGAGTTCCTGCGTGGTGATCGCCTGCGACAGCTCGCCCACGCTCATGCCCGACAGCAGGCCGAGCGCGGTGCGCGGGCCCACGCCCGTGATCTTGATGAGCTGGCGGAAAGCCGCACGCTCCTCGGCGGTGCCGAAACCGTAGAGAATCTGCGCGTCCTCGCGCACCACGAAGTGCGTGAGCAGCGAAACGCGCTCTCCGGTGCCGGGCAGGTTGTAGAACGTGCTCATCGGCACATCGACCTCGTAGCCGACGCCGTTGCAGTCCACCACCACCTGCGGTGGGTTGCGCTCGGCCAGGATGCCGGTGAGTTTGCCTATCATGGGTGCCCTTTTTCCTTGAAATGTCCGGCGTGATTCTGCGACACACCTTTGCTCCTCCCAACAACTCGCGCCTCGGCCACCTGTGCGGCCCGCTGGACGCGCACCTGCGCCGCATCGAGGAGGCCCTGGGCGTGAAGATCGCGCACCGCCACGAGCAGTTCAAGGTCGACGGCCCCAAGGCCTCCGCACAGCGAGCGATGGACGTGCTGCAGGCGCTGTACGAGATCGCGCAGCGCCCGATCGATGCGGCGGTGGTGCAGCTCACGCTCGCGGGCGACGGCTCGATGAGCGACGAGGACTCGGCCATGCTCGTCACCCGCCGCGCCGACCTGCGCGCACGCACGCCCACGCAGGCGCTGTACCTCGACAACATCGCCAGGCACGACATCACCTTCGGCATCGGCCCGGCCGGCACCGGCAAGACGTACCTCGCGGTGGCCTGCGCGGTCGACGCGCTGGAGCGCGCCGCGGTGCAGCGCATCGTGCTCACGCGCCCGGCGGTGGAGGCCGGCGAGCGCCTCGGCTTTCTCCCGGGCGACCTGACGCAGAAGGTCGACCCGTACCTGCGTCCGCTCTACGACGCGCTCTACGACCTGATGGGCTACGAGAAGGTGCAGAAGGCCTTCGAGCGCAACGCGCTCGAAATTGCGCCGCTGGCCTTCATGCGCGGGCGCACGCTGAACAATGCGTTCGTCATCCTGGACGAGGCGCAGAACACCACGGTCGAGCAGATGAAGATGTTCCTCACGCGCATCGGCTTCGGTGCCAAGGCGGTGGTGACGGGCGATGTGAGCCAGATCGACCTGCCCAAGCAGCAGCTGAGCGGGCTGATCGATGCCGAGCGCGTGCTCAGGCGCGTGAACGGCATTTCGATCACGCACTTCACCAGCGCCGACGTGGTGCGGCATCCGCTGGTGGCCAAGATCGTCGATGCCTACGACGGGCAACGCAAACGCAGCGGCGCGCATTGAGATGGCGCTGCCCGCACTTTCCCTTTCGCTGCAGTTCGCGCGCTTCAAGGGCGTCGAACGGCACCGCGCCGCGCTGCCGCGCCACAGCGTCACGCGCTGGATCCGCCATGCGCTCGAGATCGACGCGGAGATCACGGTGCGCATCGTCGATGCCGAAGAAGGCCAGCGCCTGAACCGCGAGTTCCGCGGCAAGGACTACGCGACCAACGTGCTGACCTTCGACTATGCCCAGAGCCCGATGGTGATGGCCGACCTGGTGCTGTGCGCGCCGGTGGTCGCCAGCGAGGCGAAGGAGCACCGCAAGACTCTGGCCGCCCACTACGCGCACCTGCTCGTTCACGGCACGCTGCACGCGCAGGGCTGGGATCACGAGACCGGCGAAGCCGACGCCGAGGCCATGGAGGCGCGCGAGATCGAGATATTGGCGGGCCTCGGCATCCGCAATCCGTACGGGCGGTGAGGCTGCCCGAGCGCCGCGCCGACAGCGGCGCTACGCCATCTGCAGCGGAATGGTGACCGGCCCGTCGTTGACCAGGTACACCTGCATGTCGGCGCCGAACTCGCCCGTTGCCACCACCGGATGCGCGGCGCGGGCCTGGTCCACGAAATAGTCGTAGAGCCGCCGCCCCTCGTCGGGCGCCGCCGCCTGCGTGAAGCTGGGCCGGTTGCCGCCGCTCACGTCGGCGGCCAGCGTGAACTGGCTCACCACGAGCAGGCCGCCGCCGATGTCCTGCACGCTGCGGTTCATCTTGCCCGCCTCGTCGGAAAAGATGCGCAGCTTCAACAGCTTGGCAAGCATGCGGTCGGCCATCGCGTCCGCATCGCCGCGCTCGGCGCACAGCAGGACGAGCAGGCCGGCGTCGATCGCTCCGACGGTCTGCCCGGCGATGTCGACACGCGCGCTGGCCACGCGCTGGACGACGGCCTTCATGCTGTTTCTTCCTCGATCCGCGGGCCGCGGGCTTCCATGCCCAGGGGCAGCAGCTGTATGGTCACGCGCAGGCCCGGCACGGCATCCATCAGCGTCTGTTCCAGCTCGTCGCGCATCGCGGCGGCATGCTGCAGCGTCCATTCGCCGGGCACATGCATGTGCAGGTCGGCGAAGCGGCGCTGGCCCGCGCGCCGCGTCACCATGTCGTCGAAGCGCATGCGCGTGCCTTCCGGCATGCGTGCGGCAAACTGGTCGAGCGTGGCGCGCAGCGTGGCGATGGTCTCGGGGTCGAGGGCCTCGTCCATCAGCCCCTGCGACGAGCGCCACACCAGCCTGACGCCTTCGCGCACGATGTTGAGCGCAACGCCGATGGCCAGCACCGGATCGAGCCAGAGCCAGCCGCTGAAGTGCACGGCCGCGATGCCGACCACCACCCCGGCCGAGGTCCACACATCGGTCATCAGGTGCCGCGCATCGGCTTCGAGCGCAATCGAGCGGTGCGTTCGCGCGGCGCGGAACAGCGCAAAAGCCAGGGCCGCGTTGAAGCCCGAGCTGATCACCGAGAGCCCGAGCCCCCAGCCCAGCTGCTCCAGCGGCTGCGGCGCGAGCAGCCGCTGCACCGACACCCAGAGGATGGCGGCCGCGGCGCCGACGATCAGGATGCCCTCGAAGCCCGACGAAAAGTACTCGGCCTTGTGGTGGCCGTAGGGATGGTCTTCATCGGCCGGCCGCGAGGCGATGGTCACCATGCCCAATGCGAACATCGCGCTGGCAAGGTTGACGAACGACTCCATCGCATCGGAGATCAAGCCCATCGAGTTGGTCACATAGCCCGCCAGGCCCTTGAGCAGGATCGTGATGAGCGCAACCGCAACGGAAACACGAAGCAGCGTCTTGGGCGTGAAAGTCATGCGGGGAAGGCGTAAGCGGTAAAAGTCGGCAAGAATGCGGCAAAGGTCCGCATCCGCGATCGAATTATCGAGCGCGGCCTCCATCTGCCGACTCGATGTATTTAATATTTGTGGCACCGCGAGACATTCGCAGAAGAATGATGATGAAAAAATTCCTGATCGCCGTGGGAGGCCTCGCCTTCTGGGGCGCAGCGGCGTTGGCGCAGGCGCAGGCGCCCTCGCGTCCTGCAGGCTCCATCCCTGCCGCAGAACCACAGGCGGGGTTCGTGAAATCGGTGCGGGGCAACGTGCAGCTGCTCAGCACCGCTGGCACGCCGCGCCCGGCCAACGCGGGCGACGCGCTGGCCGCCGTGGACCGCATCCTGACCGGCCCCGACTCTTCCGCTTCCGTGGTCTTGCGCGACGACACCACGCTGGTGGTCGGGCCTTCGTCACGGCTGGACCTGAAGGAATTCCATTTCAACGCCACCACGCACGAAGGCGGCGTGCTCGTTTCGCTGCTGCGGGGCTCCATGCGCATGATCACCGGCCTGATCGGCAAGACCAATCCCGACGCGATACGGGTGGAGACGCAAACCGCCACCATCGGCATTCGCGGAACCGACTTCATCGTGCAGACCGACGGCCAGCCATGAGGAAGACGACGACGGACCGGGCCTTTCTTTTCACTGCCGTGCTGGCCACTGCACTGCTTGCCGCATGTTCGACGCCGGGCACCCGCGTGGTGCTGCTGCCCCAGGCGGATGACAAGCCTTCTGCCGTGATCGTGCGCGCGAAGGACGGCGAGGAAGTTCTTTCCCGGCCCTACCAGCGCGCAACCGCCGCGGTCGGCGCTTCCGGCGCGCCGGTGGTCGACCAGGCCGACCCCGCCAAGGTGCAGGCGGACCACAAGATCCTGTTCGACATGCGGCCGCCTGCCCCGCAGCGCTATACGGTGTATTTCGAAGTGGGCGGCACCACGCTCACGCCTGCGTCGCAACAGGTCATGAACGAAGCGCTGATGGCCGCGCAAACCCGCAGCGGCAGCGACATCGTCGTGACCGGGCACACCGACACCAAGGGCGCGCTCGAGCAGAACGACATGCTCTCGCAGCGGCGGGCGCAGGAAGTGGTGCAGCTTTTCGTGGAGCGGCAGTTCCCGGCCAAGCGCATCGAGGCTGTGGGCCGCGGCGAGCGCGAACTCGCGGTGCCCACCGCCGACGAGGTGGACGAGCCGCGCAACCGGCGCGTCACCATCGAAGTCCGCTGACGGCGAGGCTCGCGGCGCCCGCCGCCCTCGACCGGCGCTCTCAGCCGAGGGTCACGCGCGCGAACTTGCGCTTGCCGACCTGCACCACGTAGCTGCCCGCGGGCAGCTTGAGCGCCTTGTCGCTGATCACCACGGAGTCGACGCGCACGCCGCCGCCGTCGATCAGCCGGCTGCCTTCGGAGGCCGAAGGCGCAAGGCCCGCCTGCTTGAGCAGCTGGGCGATGCCCAGCGGCGCACCGCCCAGCGACAGCTCCGGAATGTCGTCGGGCACGCCGCCCTTGCTGCGGTTGATGAAATCCTGTTCCGCTGTCTCGGCCGCGGCCGCGCTATGGAAGCGCGCGGTGATTTCCTTGGCCAGCGCCACCTTCGCATCCTTGGGGTTGCGGCCGGCCGCGATCTCGGCCTTGAGCGCCTCGATCTGTGCGAGCGACTGGAAGCTCAGCAGCGTGTACCAGCGCCACATCAGCTCGTCGGAGATCGACAGCACCTTGGCGAACATGGTGTTGGCGTCTTCGCTGATGCCGATGTAGTTGTTCTTGCTCTTGGACATCTTCTCGACGCCATCGAGCCCTTCCAGCAGCGGCATAGTGAGTATGCACTGCGGTTCTTGGCCGTATTCCTGCTGGAGATGCCGGCCGACGAGCAGGTTGAACTTCTGGTCGGTGCCGCCCAGCTCGAGGTCGCTCTTCAGGGCCACCGAGTCGTAGCCCTGCATCAGCGGGTAAAGGAATTCGTGCACCGAGATCGACTGGCCGGACTTGAAGCGCTTGTTGAAGTCGTCGCGCTCCATCATCCGCGCCACCGTGTACTTGGCGGCGAGCTGGATCATGCCGCGGGCGCCCAGCGGGTCGCTCCACTCGGAGTTGTAGCGGATCTCGGTCTTTTCGGGGTCGAGCACCAGGCTGGCCTGCCGGTAGTAGGTCTGGGCGTTGGCCTCGATCTGCTCGCGGGTGAGCGGCGGGCGGGTGCTGTTGCGGCCCGAGGGATCGCCGATGGTGGTCGTGAAGTCGCCGATCAGGAAGATGACCCGGTGCCCCAGATCCTGCAGCTGCCGCATCTTGTTGAGCACCACCGTGTGGCCGATGTGAATGTCCGGGGCGGTCGGGTCGAGCCCCAATTTGATGCGCAGCGGCGTCCCGCTGGCTTCCGAGCGCTGCAGCTTGTGCACCCATTCATCCTGCGGCAGCAGCTCGTCAGTGCCCCGGAGCGATATTTCGAGCGCTCGTCTTACACCATCCGAGAGGCTTGTGGATGTAACAGATTCGGCATTCATAGGCTTTTTTTGCTGATTTTCAGGTTGCCGAAGCTATACTCAGCCCGACTTTTCTAGCGCCGAATTCTAAGCGGCGCTTTTTCCGCACCGCCCTGCCGCCCTGTCCGTCCTGGGCTTTGCAGCGCGGATTTGCAGAACCTGAGCTGGAATTCATAGTTTGATCAACGGCATTCTCGCCGCCGAGGAGCTACTGGCTTCTCGCGTGGCCTATACATTCCGGACCTATCCCAAGCAGATCACCGCGCTCATCGCGGCTGCCTTGCTGAGCGCCGGAACCCTGGCAGTGGCCTCCCTGGGCCCCGACGCCTCCGACCTCCCGGTGCAGCAGGTCCTCGAAGCGACCGCTCCGCTGTCTTTCGCCGAACAGAGCGAATCGCTGGAGAACTTCAGCTTCACGCTGTTTCGCACCGACATCACGCGCTCCAGCGACACGGCCGAGGCCCTGCTGAAGCGCCTGGGCATTTCCGATCCTGCCGCCACCGCCTTCGTGCGCGGCAGCAGCGAAGCCCGCAATGCCCTGTTCGCCCGCGCCGGGCGCACCGTCACGGCCGAAGCCACGCAGGAAAACCAGCTCAAGAAGCTGAGCGCCCGCTGGATTCCCGACGGCGACGGCGGCTTCAAGCGCTTCGTCATCGAGCGCACGCCGGTCGGCTTCGTGGCGCTCACCGAGCGCGACACGCTCACGCCGGGCACGCGCCTGGCCAGCGGCACCATCCGCACCTCGCTGTTCGCCGCCACCGACGACTCCCGCGTGCCCGACGCGGTGGCCAGCCAGTTGGCCGACATCTTCGCGGGCGACGTCGACGTGCGCGCGCTGCGCAAGGGTGACCGCTTCGCCGTGGTCTACGAGACCTTCGAGGCCGACGGCCAGGCGCTGCGCAGCGGCCGCGTGCTCTCGGCCGAGTTCGAGAGCGGCGGCAAGGTGCACCAGGCCGTGTGGTTCCAGCCCCCGGGCCAAAAGGGCAGCTATTACCGCCCGAACGGCGATAGCCTGCGCAAGGCCTACCTGAGCTCGCCGGTCGAGTTCTCGCGCGTGTCGAGCGGCTTCGCGATGCGCATGCATCCGATCCTCAACAGCTGGCGCCAGCACAACGGCATCGACTTCGCAGCCCCCACGGGCACCGCGGTGCGCAGCGTCGGCGACGGCACGGTCGATTTCGCCGGTACGCAAAGCGGCTACGGCAACATCGTCATCATCAAGCACCGCAACAACCAGCAGACGGCCTACGCCCACCTGAGCCGCATCAATGTCAAGGCCGGCGAGAGCATCACCCAGGGCCAAACGATCGGCGCCGTGGGCTCTACCGGCTGGGCCACGGGCCCGCACCTGCACTTCGAGTTCCGCGTGAACGGCGAGTACCAGGATCCGACCTCCATTGCACAGGAGGGCGGCGCCCCCATCACTGCGTCCCTGCGCCCGGCCTTCGAGCGCATTGCGGTCGGCGCGCGTACCGAACTGGCGGCCGCCTTCTCGGTCATCCAGGCCAGCGCAGACTGAGCCCGGGCGGGCACCCGTCGCGCGGCTCGCCTTCCCTATCGAAATGGCCGCCGAGCTGTTCATCGGCCTGATGTCCGGCACCTCGCTCGACGGCGTCGACGGCGTGCTGGCCGATTTCGCGGATGGCCGCATTGCCGTGCGGGCCTATGCCACGGCGCCCTTTCCTGCCGCCTTGCGCGCCGAGCTGATGGCGCTCAACACCCCCGGCGACAACGAACTCCACCGCGCCGCGCTGGCCGGCAGCGGCCTGGCCCGGATCTACGCCGGCGTCGCCAGCCAACTGCTGGCGGACAGCGGCACTCCCGCCAGCCAGGTGACGGCCCTCGGCGCGCACGGGCAGACGGTGCGCCACCGGCCCACCGAGTTCGACGGCGTCGGCTACACCCTGCAGATCAACAACCCCTCGCTGCTGGCCGAGCTGACCGGCATCGACGTGGTGGCGGACTTCCGCAGCCGCGACCTGGCGGCGGGTGGACAGGGCGCGCCGCTGGTGCCGGCCTTCCACCGCGCGCTGTTCGCGCGCGCGGGCGAACCCGTGGCGGTGCTGAACATCGGCGGCATTTCCAACCTGAGCCTGCTGCCCGCGGCCGATGCGCCGGGAGAGCCGGTGGTGCTTGGCTTCGACTGCGGCCCCGGCAATGCCCTGATGGACCACTGGAGCCACTTCCATACCGGCCAGCCCTTCGACCACGGCGGGCAATGGGCCGCCAGTGGCCAGGTGCTGCCCGAGCTGCTCGCGCGGCTGCAGGCCGATCCATATTTTGCGAAGGCACCTCCCAAGAGCACCGGGCGCGACCTGTTCAATCCCGCGTGGCTTTCCGCCTGCCTCGGCCCGGCCACCGGCGCGGCGCCTGCCGACGTGCAGGCCACCCTGACCGAGTTCACTGCCAGCGTTTGTGCAGCCGACGTCCTTCGCTACGGAAGTGATAGCAAGCTGCTGATCGTCTGCGGCGGCGGGGCGCTGAACGATCATCTGCTCGAGCGCCTGCGCGCGCACTTGCCCGGCGTGGAAGTGGCCGCCTCCACGGCACACGGCCTGCCCCCGCTGCAAGTCGAGGCCGCGGCCTTTGCCTGGCTGGCCCGCAGCACGGTTCGCCGCGAAGCCGGCAACCTGGCCAGCGTGACCGGCGCAAGGGGTGGCCGCGTGCTCGGGGCGATCTACCCCGCCTGACCGGGCCGGGCTCATGGGTGTTCATGGCCGTTGCAGCGGGCAGCAAAAAGCCGCCCGAAGGCGGCTTTCTTAAAGAACGAATGCTGGCGACAGCATCAACCGGGCATCAAGCCGAGAAGCTCGATCCGCAGCCGCAGGTGCTGGTGGCATTCGGGTTCTTGATCACGAACTGGGCGCCTTGCAGGTCTTCCTTGTAGTCGATCTCGGCGCCGACCAGGTACTGGTAGCTCATGGCATCGATCAGCAGCGACACGCCGTTCTTGGTCATGGTGGTGTCGTCTTCGTTCGTGATTTCATCGAAAGTGAAACCATACTGAAAGCCCGAGCACCCGCCGCCCTGCACAAACACGCGCAGCTTGAGGTCGGGATTGCCCTCTTCGGCGATCAGGTCGGCCACCTTGGCGGCCGCACTGTCGGTGAAGACGATCGGTTCGGGCATCTGGGTCTGGATATTTTCGGCAACAGCGCTCATGGGGGATAACTCCTTGGGGGCCGTACATGCGGCCAATGGACCAATGCTACTGCAATGCCGCATTCCTGGCTGGCGGGAGGCAGCGAGCACCCAACGCAAGTGGGGTCGAACACACGTCCGCCAAGGCCGTGGCAATGAAAAAGCCGCCCGAAGGCGGCTTTTGTTCGCAGTGAACAGTATCAGCGCTTGCTGAACTGCTTGCGGCGGCGTGCAGAGTGCAGACCGACCTTCTTGCGCTCGACTTCACGTGCATCGCGCGTGACGTAGCCGGCCTGGCTCAGCACCGGCTTGAGGCTTGCGTCGTAGTCGATCAGCGCACGGGTGATGCCGTGGCGCGTTGCGCCGGCCTGGCCCGACTCGCCGCCACCTGCCACGTTGACCATGACGTCGAACGCTTCGGTGTTGTTGGTCAGCACCAGGGGCTGCTTGGCAATCATGATCGAGGTTTCGCGGCCGAAGAACTCTTGGATGTCCTTGCCGTTGACCGTGATCTTGCCGGTGCCCTTTTTCAGAAACACACGGGCGACGCTCGATTTGCGACGGCCGGTGCCATTGTTCCATTCACCAATCATTCTCAAGGCTCCTTACAGTTCCAGCACTTTGGGCTGTTGGGCGGTGTGCGGGTGCTCTGCACCACCGTACACCTTGAGTTTCTTGATCATCGCGTAGCCGAGCGGGCCCTTGGGCAGCATGCCCTTGACGGCCTTTTCCAGGGCGCGGCCCGGGTGCTTGGCTTGCATGTCGCGGAAGTTCGTGGCCGTGATACCGCCCGGGTAGCCCGAGTGACGGTAGTAGACCTTGTCGATCGGCTTGGCGCCGGTGACGCGCAGCTGGGCTGCGTTGATGATGACGATGAAGTCACCGGTATCGACGTGAGGCGTGTAAATGGCCTTGTGTTTGCCGCGCAAACGGAGAGCAACTTCGCTGGCTACTCGTCCGAGGACCTTGTCGGTCGCGTCAATCACAAACCACTCGTGCGTCACGTCAGCGGGTTTGGCGCTGAACGTTTTGGTCATGAGTTTTTCTCTAGAAAAGAGGGTTTGGCGAGCCCTTTTCCACGGTCGGCGTTCCTCTGACGGGAATCTCTTAGGTGGGGATAATCTCCGCCGCGGGGCTGCAAAAACGCTGCGAAGCCCGCGATTATACGAAGAATCGGCCAATCGGGGCAAATTTGGGCCCAGCGGCCGCCCAAGCCGTTACCATCGACCCCATGTTCAGTTACCGCCACGCCTTCCACGCCGGCAACCACGCCGACGTGCTCAAGCACACGGTGCTGATTGCCACGCTCGACCACCTGCTCGAAAAAGAAGCCGCGCTGACCGTGGTCGACACCCACGCCGGCGCCGGCCTGTACCGCCTGGACGGCGACTACGCCGGCACCAGCGGCGAGGCCGCCGAAGGCGTGCTGCGCCTGCTGGCGGACAAGAAGGCCCCCGTCTCACCAGCTCCTGCCGCCAAGTCAGCCACCAAAAAGGCAGCACCCGAAGCCGAGGCGCCCCTGGCCGATGCGATTGCACGCTACCTGAGCGTGATCCACGATTTCAACCCCAAGGGCGGCGCCCGCATCTATCCCGGCTCGCCTTTCATCGTGCATCACCTGCTGCGCGACCACGACAAGCTCAAGCTGTTCGAGCTGCACCCGACCGATGCCCGCACGCTGGACGCCAACATCGCCCAGCTCGAGGCGGGCCGGCAGATCGCGGTGCTGCGCGAAGACGGCTTCGGCAGCGCCACCAAGTTCCTGCCGCCGCCCTCGCGCCGCGCGCTGGTGCTGATGGACCCGAGCTACGAGATCAAGAGCGACTACGGCCGCGTGCTCGACTTCGCGGCCGAGGCACTCAAGCGCTTCGCCACCGGCACCTACGCCATCTGGTACCCGATCATTCCGCGTCCCGAGGCGCACGACCTCCCGCGCCGGCTCAAGACCCTGGCCACCAAGGCCGGCAAGCCCTGGCTGCACGCCACGCTCACGGTCAAGTCGAGCAAGCTGACCACCACGCCGACGGGTGAAACCCAGCGTCCGGGCCTGCCGGCCAGCGGCATGTTCCTGATCAACCCGCCCTACACGCTGAAGCCGCTGCTGGCTGCCGCCCTGCCCCAGTTGGCGGAGCGGCTGGGGCAAGACCGGAACGCCACCTTCTCGCTCGACGCGGGCGGCTAGCAGCCTCCCCCTGCGGGTCTTCGTCCAGACTTATCGGCGGCGGCGCGGCGGCACTTTCACCTGGCGCCGTGCAGGTGCGGGAGAGGCCGCCGGAGCTTGCGCCTCGCCCTCCTCCACCTCGGAGCCGCCGCAGCGCATGCCCTCGCGGTCGATGATCGTCAGCGCCACCTGCTTGATGCCGAGACCGATCAGGCCGATGCGCTCGGCCGCGGCACGGCTCAGGTCGATGATTCGGCCCTGCGCATAAGGCCCCCGGTCGGTGATGCGCACGAGCACCTCGCTGCCGTTGACGAGGCTGCGCACGCAAACGCGGGTATTGAACGGCAGGGTCTTGTGGGCCGCCGTCATGGCCATCATGTCGAAGCGCTCGCCGCTCGCGGTCTTGCGCTGGTGGAACTGGATGCCGTACCACGAAGCCCCGCCGCGCTCGAAGATCTCGCGCGGGCCGCCGTCTCCGGGCACGCCGTCGTCGGCCTCGCCGGTACCCGATACCGCGAGGTCATAGCGCACCGAAGGCACGCTCGAGCGGGCCGGGGCGCCCGGCGGCACCGCCAGCTTGCGCGGCAGGGGCAGCAGCTTTGCATTGGCGTCCTTGTCCTTCTGCGCGTCCGCCGTTGCTGCGCCCTCGGTGGCCGGCGGCATGGCGCAGCCGGCCAGCACGCAGGTTGCCGCGACGAGCGCGATGCGAAGCGAAGTGAGCAGGCGATGGCCCGCTCCAGGACGCCACCCCTTCAACCGAGGCGCTCCAGTACAGCCAGCGTGGCCACCGACTGGTTCATCGTGTAGAAGTGCAGCGCCGGTGCACCGCCACCCTGCAGGCGCGCGCAGAGGTCGGTCACCACGTCGAGGCCGAACGCCTTGATGGAGGCCGTGTCGTCGCCGAAACCTTGCAGCCGCAGGCGGATCCAGCGCGGGATCTCGGCGCCGCAGGCATCCGAGAAGCGCATGAGTTGCGTCGAGCTGGTGATCGGCATGATGCCCGGCACGATCGGCACGTCGAGCCCGAGCTTGCGGGTGTCGTCGACAAAGCGGAAATACGCCTCGGGGCTGAAGAAATACTGCGTGATCGCGGAATCGGCGCCGGCCTTCACCTTGGCGGCGAAGGCCTGCAGGTCGGCCTCGGGCGAACGTGCCTGCGGATGCACCTCGGGGTAGCAGGCCACCTCGATGTGGAAGTCGCGCCCGGTCTCCTCGCGGATGAAGGCCACAAGGTCGCTCGCATACAGGAACTCGCCACCGATGCCGTAGCCGCTCGGCAGGTCGCCGCGCAGGGCGACCAGGCGCTTCACGCCCATCGCCTTGAGTTCGGCCAGCTGCTCGCGCACGGTGGCGCGCGTGGCGCCGATGCACGAGAAGTGGCTGGCGGCATCGACGCCCTCGGACAGGATCTCCTGCACCGCGCCGAAAGTGCCCTGGTGCGTGGAGCCGCCCGCGCCGTAGGTCACCGAGCAGAACTCCGGCTTGCGCGCATACAGCTGCTGGCGCACCGCGCGCAGCTTGACCGCGCCTTCGGGCGTCTTGGTCGGAAAGAACTCGAAACTCAATGGAAGGCGCACTTGCGTCTCCTAGGAACCGTTCGCAGTGTCCGCGCGAACGGCGTGAATGAAAAACTCGCGGTTGCCGTCGCCGCCCGCAATCGGGCTGTCGAACCACCGCAGCACGCGCAGTCCGAGCGCCTCGCAGGCGTCGCGCAGGCGCTTCTCGACCACCGCGTACATCGACGCGTCGCGCACGATGCCGCCCTTGCCGACCTGTCCCGGCTGCAGCTCGAACTGCGGCTTGACGAGCATCAGCAGCTGGCCATCACCGGCCAGGAACGGCACCACAGCCGGCAGCACCAGCGTGAGCGAGATAAACGACAGGTCGCCGACGATCAGGTCGAAGCGCAGGTCCGAAGGCTCCTCGCCTTCTTCTTCCTGCAGGTCGTCCGGGGACAGCGCACGCGCATTGACGCCTTCGATGGCGACCACGCGCTCGTCCTCGCGCAGCTTCGGATGCAGCTGTCCATGGCCGACGTCGACACCCACCACCTTCGCCGCGCCGCCTTGCAGCAGGCAGTCGGTGAAGCCGCCGGTCGACTGGCCCACGTCGAGGCACAGCTTGCCGTCGGCGCTGACGCCGCTCGCCGCCAGCGCGCCTTCGAGCTTGAGCCCGCCGCGCGAGACGTAGCGCGCCTCGGCGGCGTCGTCGAGCTCGACCTCGGCGGACTCGGGCACCTCGTCGCGGTTCTTCACCACCGAGCGCCACGCGTCCGCGCTGCCCGCATCGCGCCAGCGCATGCCGCCGGCAATCAGCCGCACGGCCTGCGAACGCGACGCGGCCAGGCCGCGCTCCACCAGCAATTGGTCGGCGCGCATCAGTACCGGTACGTGTCCGGCTTGTAGGGGCCGTTCTTGCTCACGCCGATGTAGGCGGCCTGCTCGTCCGTCAGTTCGGTCAGCATCGCGCCGACCTTCTTCAGGTGCAGGCGCGCCACCTTCTCGTCGAGGTGCTTGGGCAGCACGTAGACCTTGCCGGCCTGGTAGGCGTCGGGCTTGGTGAAGAGCTCGATCTGGGCGATGGTCTGGTTGGCGAACGACGACGACATCACGAAGCTCGGATGGCCCGTGCCGCAGCCCAGGTTCACGAGGCGGCCCTTGGCCAGCAGGATGATCTTCTTGCCGTCGGGGAAGGTGATGTGGTCGACCTGCGGCTTGATCTCTTCCCACTCGTACTTCTCGATCGACGCGACGTCGATCTCGTTGTCGAAGTGGCCGATGTTGCAGACGATGGCCTGGTCCTTCATGGCGGCCATGTGCTCGTGGCGGATCACGTCGCGGTTGCCGGTGGTGGTCACGAAGATGTCGGCCTTGTCGGCGGCGTATTCCATGGTGACGACCTTGTAGCCTTCCATGGCGGCCTGCAGCGCGTTGATGGGGTCGATCTCGGTGACCCACACCTGGGCGCTCAGCGCGCGCAGCGCCTGGGCCGAGCCCTTGCCCACGTCGCCGTAGCCGGCCACGCAGGCCACCTTGCCGGCGATCATCACGTCGGTCGCGCGCTTGATGCCGTCCACCAGCGATTCGCGGCAGCCGTAGAGGTTGTCGAACTTGCTCTTGGTGACCGAGTCGTTCACGTTGATGGCGCGGAACAGCAGCGTGCCCTTGGCGCTCATCTCGTTCAGGCGGTGCACGCCGGTGGTCGTCTCTTCAGTCACGCCGATGATCTCGGCCGACTTGCGGGTGTACCAGGTCGGATCGACCGCCAGCTTGGCCTTGATGGCGGCGTAGAGGATGCGTTCTTCCTCGCTGGTGGGCTTGGCGAGCACGCCCAGATCCTTCTCGGCGCGCTGGCCCAGGTGCATCAGCAGCGTGGCATCGCCGCCGTCGTCCAGGATCATGTTCGGGCCTTCGCCCTGCGAGCCCTTGGGGCCGAAGTCGAAGATGGCGTGCGTGTAGTCCCAGTAGTCCTTCAGCGACTCGCCCTTGATCGCGAACACCGGCGTGCCGGCGGCGGCAATCGCGGCGGCGGCATGGTCCTGCGTCGAGAAGATGTTGCACGAGGCCCAGCGCACGGTGGCGCCGAGCGCCTGCAGCGTCTCGATCAGCACGGCCGTCTGGATCGTCATGTGCAGCGAGCCCGTGATGCGCGCGCCCTTGAGCGGCTGCGCCTTCGAGAACTCCTCGCGGATGGCCATCAGGCCGGGCATTTCGGTTTCCGCGATGCGGATTTCCTTGCGGCCCCAGGCGGCCAGCGAGAGGTCGGCAATTGCCTGGTCGGCGGTGGAAACGGGGGTGGGCTTGAGAACAGCGCTCATGAGAACTCCAACAAAGCTAGTTTGAAAGGTGCCACTGCGTTCGGGGAAAAGACTCACCGCGAGAACAGCGGGTGAGCGTGGTTGCGATGTGGTCCGAGCCTCACGCCTGGCGGCGCTGCAACGCTCCTCGGAACCGCGGATTGTAGACGGGGCGCCAAGGCGAGCCAACCGCCGGGGCATCCCACATGCCGGAAAGCGCATTTCGCACCCGGGGCGTACAGCCCACGGCGCTGCGCGTCACCGCCGGGCGCAGCGGCTTCGCGCCGCCGATGCAGCCCAAGGGAAATCCCGCAGGCAATTCCTGCCGCAGCGGCGCCGCGGGCGGGCTGCCGCGGCGTATCGTGGCGAGGGACAGTCGGCCGTCCGGCCGGTCCTTGCCGCTCACCCGTTCCTCACCCGACACAGGAGATACCGCACCATGGCCACTGCCAAGAAAGCCGCCGCGAAGAAGACCACCGCCAGCAGCAGCACCAGGGCGGCTCCCGACGCCGCCGACATGCTCGACCCCCTGAAGAATCTCAAGGCCATGACCGACCGCCTGCAGGATCTCAACCTGACCGGCGGCGCGAGCAAGCTGCTCGAGAGCGGGCAAAAGGACCTCCAGGCGCTGATGCAGGCGAACCAGAAGTCCTACCAGGGCCTGCAGACCGTGGTGCAGCGGCAGACGGAAATGATCAAGAGCGCCATCGCCGAGTGGCAGACGGCCGCCAAGGAAATGCCCGGCAAGGATGCCAAGGCCAACCTCGCCAAGCTCGACGAACTCGGCCGCCAGTCGTTCCAGCGCGCCATCGACGACATCAAGGAGCTGGCCAATCTTGCCGCCAAGTCGCAGGCCGATGCGTTCGAGCTGGTGCGCCAGCGGATCCAGGCCAATGTGGATGAAGTGACGAAGCTGCTGCAGCGCAAGTAAGGCGTTTTCGGCGAGTCGGGCAGGCGGCTCGGGGCCGCCTTCTAAAATCGGGCCATCCCCCTGCAGATTGCCCCATCTTGTCTTTTCTCTCCGAAACCCGCCGCCGTCGCACCTTCGCGATCATTTCCCACCCCGACGCCGGCAAGACCACGCTGACCGAGAAGCTGCTGCTTTTCTCCGGCGCGATCCAGATCGCCGGTTCGGTGAAGGCGCGCAAGGCCTCGCGCCACGCCACCTCCGACTGGATGGAAATCGAGAAACAGCGCGGCATCTCGGTGGCCTCGTCGGTCATGCAGATGCTGTACCGCGACCACGTCATCAACCTGCTCGACACGCCCGGCCACAAGGACTTCTCGGAAGACACCTACCGCGTGCTCACGGCGGTCGACTCGGCCCTGATGGTGATCGACGCGGCCAACGGCGTGGAGGCGCAGACGCGCCGGCTGATCGAGGTCTGCCGCCAGCGCGACACGCCCATCATCACCTTCGTCAACAAGATGGACCGCGAGGTGCGCGAGCCGCTCGACATCCTCGACGAGGTGGAGCGCGAGCTCGGCATGCCCTGCGTGCCGATGACCTGGCCCGTGGGCCAGGGCAAGAGCTTTCGCGGGATCATGAACCTGCGCACGCAGGCGATGACGGTTTTCGAGTCGGGCAGCGAGCGGCTGCCGCAGGATTTCGAGACCATCGCCCTCACGGAGCGCGACACGCTCGCCAAGCGCTTCGGCGCCGACTTCGAATCCGCCATGGACAGCATGGAACTGGCCACCGGCGCCTCGCCCACCTGGGACCGCGAGGCTTTCCTGGCCGGCAAGCAGACGCCGGTGTTCTTCGGCTCGGGCGTGAACAACTTCGGCGTGATGGAAGTGCTCGACGCGCTGGTCGACCTCGCGCCCTCGCCGCGGTCGCGCACCAGCACCACGGTGGTCAACCGCCAGCCGGTGGTGAAGGAAATCCAGCCCGAGGACAAGGACTTCGCGGGCGTGGTGTTCAAGGTGCAGGCCAACATGGACGCCAACCACCGCGACCGCATCGCCTTCGTGCGCATGGCCTCGGGCAAGTACACGCCGGGCATGAAGCTCAAGGTGCAGCGCACCGCGAAGGAGCTGCGCCCCACCAGCGTCGTCACCTTCATGAGCCAGCGCCGCGAGGCGGTCGAGGAGGCCTACGCGGGCGATATCGTGGGCTTCACCACGCATGGCGGCGTGCAGCTGGGCGACACCATCACCGACGGCGCGAGCCTGCAGTTCACCGGCCTGCCCTTCTTTGCGCCCGAGCTGTTCATGACGGTGATCCTGAAGAACCCGCTGCGCACCAAGCAGCTGCAGCAGGGCCTGGCCCAGCTCGGCGAGGAAGGTGCCATTCAAGTGTTCCGCCCCGAGATCGGCGGGCCGATGCTGCTGGGTGCCGTCGGGCAGCTGCAGTTCGAGGTGGTGCAGCACCGCCTGAAGGCCGAGTACGACGCCGACGTGCGGCTCGAAGGCTGCCAGTACACGGGCGCTCGCTGGATCACGGCCGATTCGCCGGCCGAGCTGCGCGAGTTCGTCAACGCGTACCCGCAGCGCATGGCAAAGGACGCGGCCGATACGCTGGCCTTCCTGTGCACTTCACCCTACGACGTGCGGCTGGCGCAGGAGCGCTTTCCGAAGATCCACTTCCATCCGCTGCGGGAGCACGCGGGGCTGGCGCTGCAGAACGCGGGCTGACGCGGGCTCAGCTGCCCGTCGAGGCGTAGTGGCGCAGCCCGATGCGCCATGCGCCGAAAGCCGCCGCGAGGAAAACGAAGCCCGCGAGCGGCGACACCATGCCCACCCAGTCCGGCGCGCCCAGCGGATCCGGCTTGCCGAGGATCGCGAGCGCCGGGTAGTACGCCACGCAGGCCAGCGGCACGATGAAGGTCAGCACGCGGCGGAACCACTGCGCGTAGAGCGCCAGCGGGTACTGCGCCGCCTGCACGCCGCCGTAGGTGAGCACGTTGGCGATCTCCAGGCTTTCGACAGTCCAGAATGACAGCGTGCCCTGCAGCACCAGGATGCCGAGGAACAGTGCGATGCCGCCGGCCAGCGCGAACAGGAAGATGGCCACGGCGCCCGGGGCCCATGCGATGTGGGCCTGGACGGTCGCGAACGCCAGCACGCCCAGGCCCTGCAGCAGCCGGCCCAGGCGGCTGATTCGCACGTCGTGTCCCATGAGCTGCAGTGCCAGCGGGCGCGGGCGCAGCAGCAGCCGGTCGAAGGTGCCGGTGCGCAGGAACTCGGTGCCCAGCACATCGAAGCCGCGCCCCAGCGCGTCGGCGATGGCGAACATGCAGTTGACCAGGCCGTAGAACAGCGCCACTTCGCCAATGCCCCAGCCCTGCACTTCGCCGAAGCGATGGAACAGCGCCCAGACGGCGACGACCTCGATGCCTGTGCCCAGGAATTGGCCCAAGGTCAGCAGCAAGGCGGACGCGGGGTACCTGGCCTGGCCGCTGATGGAGGCGGCCATGAGGCGGAAGAAGAGAGGGAGGGCGCCCATCTTCAATGCCCCTCGCCGCTGTTCAGGGCGCGGTCCTTGTGCTGGTCGGTCCACCGCTGTGCGGATTGCGTCATGCCACTCATTGCTCGTAGCAGATGTCGAGCCGGACCAATGCGCCGCGGGCATCGATGCGATCGGCTCGGAAGTAGAAGCGGCCGCGGTAGCTGTCGAGGTGAAGGGGCACGGTGACCGGATCGCCCCAGCTCGTCACCGAGAAGCCCCGCCCTTGCAGCCATCGCAGCAGGGTGTCCAGGCGCTGCGGGTCGGCGTCGACGTGGATGTCGGCGTCTGCGGGCGGCATGCCTTGTGGGTCCTGCTGCCAGCGCGCGAAGCTTCCGAACAGCGTGAAGTCGTGTCCTGCTGCGCGCATGGCATCGAGCAGCGCCGCCGTGGCCGGCAGGTCGATGCGCTCGCGCTGCTTGCGAAAGACCAGCGCGTGTTCGTGGCGCCGGTCGGTGCGGGTATCGGCGTCGTTGTCTTCCGCGTCGTGCGGATAGACCAGCACGCGCTCCCCCTCCATCGTGAAGAGCGCCTCCAGGATGCGCGCGAGATCGAAGGCCAGCGGCAGCACGCGATCGCCGATCCGGAGGTTCTCCACCATCGCGATGCAGGCGCCGCCCTCGCACAATCCGGCGCGGACGCGGTGGAAGACGTTGCGCAGGCCGTCTAGGTACTGCGCATAGCTCGGGCTGTCGTAGAGCTGGGAGGTCGCTTGCGCACCGGTCCAGCGGCAACCGAAGTAGGGCACGTTCGTCAGGCACAGGTCGAAGGGCGGGAGCGCGGCGTCTTCGAGCGCATCGCACGAGGCGTGCAGGAGCGTCGTGCCGTGGGCGAGGCCGTGGCGTGCCAGCCGCTCGCGGATGAGGTCGATGCGGCCGGCATCGACTTCGCAGCCCGAAGCCCGTCGGCCCTCGAGGCGCGCCGCGAGCAGCGTCGTGCCGAAGCCGGCGAACGGGTCGAAGACCGTGTCGCCCGGTTGCGAAAACCTGCGCACGAAGGGCAGCATCTGCTCGACCCATCCGCAATCGCGCCCGCCCATCGGGTCCCGCGCGCGCAGGTCGTCCGGCAGCCGGTAACGCGGCGATTCATGGTCGAGCATCAGCCAGCTGTGACTGGTCATGGGCAGGCCTGTGCGGTGCGCGTGTCGAGCAGCACGTCGTGCCCCGGCTCCCAGCCGGCGCAGAGCTGTCCGTCGGCAAAGTAGACGAGCTTGTAGACGTCGCCGGTCGCGTGGCGCGCGTGCATGGCGCCGTAGTCGGCACTTTCGAAGACGACCCTCAGGCCGCTGTCGGTGCGCAGGCGCAGGTTCCAGAAGTAGTAGCCCTCGGTGAGGCTTTCGAGGGTCCACCCGCGCGAGATTTCGGGGTCGTCGAGGCAGGCTGTCACCAGCGCGTCCATCGAGACCCGCTGCGTGCGCAGATAGCGCGCGGTGGCGTTGTCGCGATAGCCGTCGTCGAGCCGCGAGAACTCCCGGAAGACGACGGTCCCGGCGCCGCATCGCCGTGCCCACGCGAGGTACGCGGCCACGTCGGTCGGCTGCGCGATGCCCCCGCGCTGGAGGATGCACACGAGCCGCAGCGCCACCGCATCGGCGAGCTGGCGCGCGGTGCGTTCGAACACGACGGGGTCACCGATGGCCACCTCGGGCCGGAATCGCATGATGGCCTGGTTGACCGCGCCGTCGTGGTGGTGGCGGGACAGCTCCAGCCAGCTCATTTCGAAACGTTGCAGCGCGCGCCGCAGTACCTCGCCCTGCGGGCCGGCAAAGCCTGCGCCGTTGGTGTAAAGCACACGGTCTTCGACCACCGGGCCCTCGCTTTCGCCCGCGGCCAGCGTGTGCAGCAGCCGGAGCATCCAGTCGGCGTCGTCGCTCGTTTCCAGACCCGAGAGCGACCACGACAGCGGCACGCCGCGCAAGGCGCGCAGCGCGCGGGACAGGCCGTCGAAGTAGTCGGGTGCCGGACGCAGCCGGGACGCCGAGGTTCCGCCGTCGGTCCTGCGCAGGTTTTCCGAGCAGAAGCCGCAACGTGCCGAACAAGGCTTCACGGAGGCGTACGGCGTGAACGTGAGGGGCTGCGCAAAGCGCCGCGCGACGCCGCCGATCGCGTGCGTGTGCCAGCGCGCGGCCTCGTTCGAAGACGGCGTGCGAAGGGTCACCCCGCGCACGGAGCGGCGAAGGCGTTCGAAGAGCGGGGAACTCGCGCTGCGCGGCAGATCGGCCACGGCGATCTGGTCGATCGCGCAAGTCACGGCCCGCGTAGCGAGGGGTACCGGCGTATCGGCTTCAAGGGGAATGACGGGGCGCATGGCAGGGGCGGAGTGGTCGCAACCACGACCATACGCCGGCGTTGCCTCCGCGGTGGCGTTGGCCCACCGCGGCTGGAGCCGCGCCATGCGCATTTCCGCACGAGAAGCGTTGACGCGGTCCAGGCCCGTCACCCTAGCCACCCTGCACCTGCAGACTGCGCATCGTGCGCCCCATCGCCATCCGCCCGAACGCGACCAGCAGGGCGATCCAGAAGCACTGCAGCCCCAGCGCGCCCAGCGCATGCCAGCCGCCCAGTTGCCCGAAATACAGCCGCGCCGGAATGTCGAACAGCCCCGCCAGCGGCTGCACCAGCAGGGCGGTCTGCCAGGCGTCGGGCAGCAGCGCCAGCGGCAGCAGGTTGCCCGAGAACACGATGACCACGGGGGTGACCACCGCGCTGATGCCGCGCTCGTTGAGCGCCGCCGTGGCCGCCACGTTGAGCAGCATCACCATCGCGGTCGACAGCAGCAGCGCAAGCCCGACCGACAGCAGGAACGCCATGCCGGCCACTGCGCTCGCGGGCGGTTGCCAGGCCCATTCGCCAAGCCCCGCCAGCGGCAGCACGGCCGCCGCGAAGGCCGCCATCAGCGCCACGCGCGGCAGCAGCCGCGCCGCGATCCAGCCGGCGCTGCGCGCGAACCACAGCGCGTACGCATCCACCGGCCGCAAACGGTCGTAGGCGACCGCGCCGGTGCGCACGGCCTGCGCCACCTCCGGGTCGCCGAGCCAGGGCAGCAGCACCAGCAGGCCCTGCGCGAGCCAGGTGTAGCTGATGGCCTGGGCGAGCGACATCGGCGAAGCCGCACCCGCGACGGCGCTGCCGCCGTAGAACGCGGCGAACACCATCACCTTGATGCCGCCCCACCAGCACTGGGTTGCAAAACCGGCGAGCGCCGCGGTGCGGTACTGCAGCATCTGCATGAAGCGCGACACGAAGGCCGCGGCATAGGGGCGCAGCAGCTCGCGCGGGCTCACGCTTCGGCCGCTCCGTGCATGGCATAGAAGCGCGCGATCACCGCCTCGATGGCCAGGCCTTCGAGGCGGATGTCTTCCACCGCGTGTCCGGCCGCGATGCGCGCGATCAGCGCGGGCGCCGAGGTGACCGCGGGATCGAAATCGAGCACCAGCGTCTGGCCGTCCCGCGCGTGCACCGTGGCGCCGGGCACCTGTTCGGGCAGCGCCGCGTCCTGCGCGAAGTCGACCACCAGCCGGCGCTCGGCCATCACCTGCGCGCGCAGCGCCTCGACCGGGCTGTCGGCCAGCACGCGGCCATGGCCGATGACGATCACGCGCTGGGCCAGCGCCTCGATGTCGTGCATGTCGTGCGTGGTCAGCAGCACGGTGGTGCCGCGCTCGCGGTTGGCGCGGCGCACGAAGTCGCGCACCGCGAGCTTCGAGGGCGCATCGAGGCCGATGGTCGGCTCGTCGAGAAACAGAATGTCCGGCTCGTGCAGCAGCGCCGCCGCGATCTCGGCGCGCATGCGCTGGCCCAGCGAGAGCTGGCGCACCGGCTGGCCGAGCACGCGCTCCAGGTGCAGCAGCGCGACCAGTTCGTCGCGCGTGCGCCGATAGCGCGCCGGCTCGACACGGTAGATGTCGCGCAGCAGATCGAAGCCGTCGCCCACCGGCAGGTCCCACCACAGCTGCGTGCGCTGGCCGAAGACCACGCCGATGCGCGCCACGTGGCGCTCGCGGTCGGCAAAGGGGTCGCGTCCGTCGATCTCCACGCGCCCGCCGTCGGCCCGCAGGATGCCCGAGAGGATCTTGATGGTGGTCGACTTGCCCGCGCCGTTCGGCCCGATGAAGCCCAGCAGCTCGCCGCGCTCGAGCGAGAACGACACGCCCGACAGCGCCTGCACTGTGCGGTGGCGCCGCTGCACGAGGCCGCGCAGCGCGCCCATCACGCCCGGGCCGTGCTCGGAGATGCGGTAGCTCTTGAGGAGGTGGTCGACGAGGATGTGGGGCATGGAAAGCGCCGCGCCGGCGTGGAACGCGCGGCGGGGGCGGGATGCTACACGAAACCGCCGGTACGATCACTGGCTCTGCAGAGATTGCCCGCCCGCCATGCCTTCGCCGACTTCCCTTCCGCCCTCGCCCACCCATCTGCTGCCGCTGGAGCGCTGGGCCGCGCCCACGCGCCGCGCGCTCGCCGGCGTGTTCACGGACATCGACGACACGCTCACCACCGAGGGCGCGATCACGCCCGATGCGCTGCAGGCCCTCGGCGATCTCAAGGCCGCGGGCCTTTCCATCGTGGCGATCACGGGCCGGCCCGTCGGCTGGAGCCTGCCCTTCGTCAACACCTGGCCGGTCGATGCCATCGTGGCGGAGAACGGCGCGGTGGCGCTGCTGCCTGCAGCCGAGGGCCAGATCGAGAAACGCTACATGCAGGATGCGCCCACGCGCACCGCCAACTTCGAGCGCATGCAGGCCGTGCTGGCGCGCATCGAGCGCGAGATCCCGGGCGCGCAGCGCGCCACCGATTCGCCGGGCCGCGAGACCGACATCGCCATCGACCACAGCGAGTTCGTGCAGCTGGGCGAAGAGACCATCGCGCAGGTCGTCGCGCTGATGCGCAGCGAAGGCATGCACGCCACCGTGAGCAGCATCCACATCAACGGCTGGTACGGCGACAACGACAAGCTCGAGGGCGCACGCTGGATCGTGCACGAGCTCTGGGGCCGCACGCTCGACGACGAACTCGACCGCTGGGCCTATGTGGGCGACTCCACCAACGACCAGCTGATGTTCCGCACCTTCGCGAGCAGCATCGGCGTGGCGAACGTCGCGCGCTTCGTGCCGCAGCTGGAGCACCTGCCGCGCTACGTGACCGGGGGCCAGCGCGGCGCGGGCTTTGCCGAGGCGGCGCGCGCCGTGCTCTCGGTCCGCTGACCGGCCCGTCGCGCCATCCCTGCCGCCAGCTCACTTCTCCTTCGCCAGCCCCAGCTTCTCGATCACCGCCTTCTCGCGCACCACCGTGTCCTGCGCAAACTTGGTGTACGTTGCCGAGCTCATGTAGTTCGGCAGCATGTCGTAGCGGCCGAGCGACGCCACATAGCTCGGCTCTTCCATCGCCTGCTTGAAGGCGTCGTGCAGCTTCTTCACCACCTCGGGCGGCGTGCCCTTGGGGGCGCCGATGCCGAAGGGCGAGTTCTGCACGATGTCGTAGCCCAGTTCCTTCAGCGTCGGCGCATCGGGGAACTTGGCGAGGCGCTTCTCGCCCCAGGTGTTGAGCACGCGCAGCTTGCCGGCCTCCACCTGCGGCGCAAAGCCGGTGCTGTCGGCGGCCGCCATCAGCTGGCCGCTGACCACCGCGAGCATCAGGTCGGCGCTGCCCTTGTAGGGCACGTGCTGCAACTGGATGCCAGCCTTCTGCGCAATGATCTCGGTCGTGAGATGCGGGCTCGTCAGGTTGCCGGTGGAGCCGTAGGTGAGCTTGCCGGGGTTGGCCTTGGCGTAGGCGACGAAGTCGGCCCAGGTCTTGAACGGGCTGTCGGCCGGCACCACGATGCCGAAGGCATAGCCCGTGACGTTGAGCACGTAGCTGATGTCCTTGAGCGGATCCCAGTTGATCTTGGTGGTGTAGCCGAGGCGGAACACGCCGAGCGGGATCTGCGCGACGGTGTAGCCGTCGGGCTGCGCGGTCTGCAGCGCCTGCGCGGGCAGGGTGCCGCCGGCGCCGGGCTTGTTGTCGACGATGACGGGCTGGCCGAGGATCTTGCTCGCGTTGTCGGCCAGCTGGCGCATCGTGATGTCGGTAGGACCGCCCGCCGGGAACGCGATGACCAGCTTGATCGGCTTGGCGGGAAAGGCCTGCGCGAGCGCCGCCAGCGGTGAAAGAAGAAGCCCGCAGGCTGCGGCGAGCGTGGCGGCACGGAAAAGGGATCGGCGGGACATGGTGGCAGGTTCCTGAAACGGGAAAAAAGGAAAAGGGCGCATTGGGCCCTGCCCTTTGCGCGGCGGCAATCGGTGCTCACCCGACTGGTGTCGCCTGCGGCTCAGCCCGCGGCCTGCTGCTCGAACCCCTGCAGCACGTTGACGGCATTGACACCCACCTCGGCCACCGCGTAGCCGCCCTCGAAAACGAACACCGTGGGCAGGCCGGCGCGCGCCAGATCTTCGCCCATGCGCAGGTAGTCGTCGCTCCGGAGCCGAAAGCCCGCGACCGGGTCGCCTTCGAAGGTGTCGACGCCGAGCGACACCACCAGCGCGCCTGCGCGCACCGCGCCGATGCCGTCGAGCGCGGCCTTCAGCGCCGCGCGCCAGGTGGCGAAGTCGGTGCCGCGCGCGAGCGGCAGGTTGTGGTTGAAGCCGAGCCCGGCGCCCGCGCCGCGCTCGTCGGCATGGCCCAGGTAGTAGGGATAGTCCGTGAGCGGATCGCCATGCAGGCTCGCGAAATGCACGTCGCCGCGCTCGTAGAAGATGGCCTGCGTGCCGTTGCCATGGTGGTAGTCCACGTCGAGCACCGCCACCCGCTCCACGCCCGCATCGCGCAGCGCCTGCGCGGCCACGGCGGCGTTGTTGACGAAGCAATAGCCACCGAAGAAATCGGCGCCCGCATGGTGGCCGGGCGGCCGCGTGAGCGCGAAGGCGGCGCGCTCGCCGCCGGCGACGCGCTGCGCCGCGGTCCAGGCGCAGGCCGCGCCGTGGCGCGCGGCGGCCCAGCTGCCGGCCATGAGCGGCGTGCCCGCGTCGAAAGAGAACAGCCCCATGCGCGCGGGAAAGCTCTTCGGCAGCACATCGGTACGCATGCCGCGCGTGGGCCAGTACGAAGGCAGGGCATCGCGCGATGCGTTGGACGGATCGAGCGCCACCCACTCGTCCCAGGCATGGGCGATGAAGTCCAGGTAGCGCGGCGCATGCACCTTGGCCAGCAGCGCCTCGTCGAAGGCATCGGGCACTTGCAGCGGGCCGAGGCCGCGGCGCTCCAGTTCATGTTTCACATGGTCGACACGGGCGGGCACCTCGAAGCACGGCACCAGTTCGCCGCGGAACATCTCGACTTTGCCCTGGTGCAGTGCGTGCTGGTCGTTGTAGATGGTGAGCATGCCGCCCATCATGCCGCACGCCGCAGCACCGCCCGGCGCCGGCCCGACGCCGTCAGCCCGAACAGGTCCTTCGGATCGTCAAGTTCCGGCACCAGCGCGATCTGCTGGCCGATGCCGCGCTCGAGCGACAGCTGGTGGATGTAGCGCAGCGCCGTGTAGTCTTCGAGCGCAAAGCCGACCGAGTCGAACACCGTGACCTGCCCGGCGCTCTCGCGCCCGGGCACGCTGCCGAGCAGCACCTTCCAGAGCTCGTGCACCGGGAAGTCGGCCGGCAGCTGCTGGATCTCGCCCTCGATGCGGGTCTGGGCTTCGTACTCGACGAACACGCGCGCGAGGCGCAGCACATCGGGATGCAGCTCGGTCTTGCCGGGGGAATCGCCGCCCACCGCATTGATGTGCATGCCCGGCTCGATCATCCCGGGCGCGAGCACGACCGCGTGGCCCTGGTGGGCCGTGACCGTGGTCACGATGTCGGCGCTGCGCACCGCATCGGCGACCGACGCCGCGCGCACCACCTCGAGCGGCGTGCAGGCCGACAGGTGGCGCACCAGCTTGTCGGTGGCGCGCGGATCGATGTCGAAGACGCGCACTTCCTCGATGCCCAGCAGCGCATGGAAGGCCAGCGCCTGGAACTCGCTCTGCGAGCCGTTGCCGATGAGCGCCATGCTGCGCGAACCGGGCCGCGCCAGCGCCTGCGCCGCCATGGCCGAGGTGGCGGCGGTACGCAGCGCGGTGGTGAGCGTGAGCTCGGACAGCAGCACGGGGTAGCCCGTGTCGACCTCGGCCAGCACGCCGAAGGCCATGACCGTGGGCAGCCCGAGCGCCGTGTTGTGCGGATGGCCGTTGACGTACTTGAAGGCATAGGCGCCGTCGTCGGCCACCGGCATCAGCTCGATCACGCCCAGGTGCGAGTGGCTGGCCACGCGCGCCTTCTTGTCGAACTCGCGCCAGCGCAGGAAGTCGTCGCGCAGCGCGTCGGCCAGGGCCTTGAGGAATTCCGGAACGCCGGTTTCGTCCACCAGGCGAACCAGGCTGTGAACATCGATGAAGCGGGTCATGGCGCGGCTCCTTGCGTAGCCCGGACGCGGCGCTTCATTCCTTCAAGTGTTCACTCCACCATGGCTGATCCAGGATGCGCCTGCGCCAGGGGTTGGAGCCATTGTGCGCCTGCTTGCAGGCCATGGCGAGCCCCCGCCGCGCCCCTGCTGGAAGCACAGCTTCAGTCGTGCCTGTGCTCTTCGATGCTGCGCTCCAGGAAGCGCCAGAGCCGCTCGTCTTCGCTGAAGGCCACGTTGAAGCGCAGCCAGCCGGTGGGATGCGGGTTGACCAGGAACAGCTGGCCCGGCCCGAGCATGATGCCCTCGGCCGCGGCGCGGCGCGAGAGCTCGGCGCTGTCGGCAATGTCCGGGTGCCGGGCCCACAGGTACATGCCGGCCGCGGCTTCGTGGAACAGCTCGAAGCCCAGCCCGTCCAGCCGCCGCGCGACGCTGCCCTGCGCCTGCGCGAGGCGCTCGCGCAGCGACTTGAGATGCTTGCGCCAGCGGCCGTCGGTCACGATGCCGAAGGCCAGCCGCTCGGTGATGTCGGACGAGGTCAGGCCCGAGATCATCTTGAGCTGCGCCAGCTCTTCGAGCAGCTCCGGCTGGGCGACCACGTAGCCGACGCGGATGTTGGGCGAAATGGTCTTCGAGTAGCTGCCCACGTAGACCACGCGGCGCAGCTGTCCCAGGCTGGCGAGCGAGGGGCGCATCGATGCGTCCATCTCGGCATAGATGTCGTTCTCGACCAGCGTGAAGTCGTGTGCCTGGGCCAGCTGGAGCAGTTGCACCAGCTGCGGCAGCGATGCCATCGAGCAGGTCGGGCTCTGCAGCCGGGGCTGGGTGAAGAAGGCCTTGGGCCGATGCGCCGCGAGCAGCGCCTCGAGCGCCGGCATGTCGTAGCCCGTGGGGATGCGCGGCACGCCGACAATCTCCACGCCCAGGAAGCGGAGCATGAACATCAGGTTGGGATAGCCCGGGTCGTCCACCAGCACCGAATCGCCCGGCTTGAGCAGGCGGCGCGCCACCAGGTCCAGCGCCTGGCTGGAACCCTGGGTCAGCAGCACCTGGGCGGCGTCGACCACGATCTGCTGCTCCGAGAGCGCCTCGGCCGTCGCCATGCGCAGCGCCATGTGGCCGAAGGGCAGGCCGTAGCCGCCGATATCGGCGCCTTCGGAGGCCAGGTGGCGGAGGCTGCGGCGCATGCCGTCCTCGAACAGCCAGTCGTGCGGCAGCCAGCCGCAGCCGGGCTTGAGCGGCAGGTTGCGGTTCTCGAAGATCTGTTGCAGGTACCAGCGGGCATCGAAACGGGGATCCGGGCGGGGCACGCTGGCCGCGCCGGCGGCGCTGTCCTCGATGCGCCGCTTGACGAAGAAGCCGGCGTTGGCGCGCGAGACCAAGAGGCCCTGCGCCACCAGCCGGTCGTAGGCCTCGACCACCGTGAAGACACTGACGCCATGGGCGGCGGCGAAGGCGCGGATCGACGGCAGCTTGCTGTCGGCCTTGAGCTTCTGGGCGCCGATCAGTCCGCGCAACCCTTCCACGATCTGGCTGACCAGCGGCGTTGGCTGTTCGGGGCGAAGAATGAGCATCGGGGCGTCTCCGGCAGACCGGCCTGCACCATATTGAGGAAAGTATGTACAGGATACAAGACCAGTACAGTCTTCCGGGCGATCACTTCCGGTGTACATGGCCGGATCGATTCGTGCGACCTAGAGTGCCGGCATTCCTTCTTCAAAGCACAGGCCGTACCCATGCAACGCGAACCCCACCTCAGCAATGCCGCCCTCATGGCCCGCCGCAATGCGGCCGTGGCCCGCGGCGTTGGCCAGGCCCATGAGATCTTCGTCAGCCGCGCCGCCAACGCGGAAGTGTGGGACGTCGAGGGCCGCCGCTACATCGACTTCGCCGGCGGCATCGCGGTGCTGAACACCGGCCACTGCCATCCGGAAATCAGCGCCGCCGTGAAGGCGCAGGTCGATCTTTATTCGCACACCTGCTTCCAGGTGCTGGCCTACGAGCCCTACGTGGAGCTGGCCGAGCGCCTGAACGCACTGGCGCCGGGCCAGTTCGCGAAGAAGTCGATCTTCCTGAGCACCGGCGCCGAGGCGGTCGAGAACGCGGTCAAGATCGCCCGCGCCCACACCCGTCGGCCCGGCGTCATTGCCTTCAACGGCGGCTACCACGGCCGCACCATGATGACGCTCGGCCTGACCGGCAAGGTGGCGCCCTACAAGCTCGGCTTCGGCCCGTTTCCGGGCGAGGTGTTCCATGCGCTGTACCCGAACGCGCTGCACGGCGTGAGCGTGGACGATGCACTGCATTCGGTCGAGCTGCTGTTCAAGAACGACATCGAGCCCGAGCGCGTGGCGGCCTTCATCCTGGAGCCGGTGCAGGGCGAGGGCGGCTTCTATGTAGCGCCCAACGACTTCGTCGAGGGCCTGCGCGCGCTCGCGGACCGGCACGGCATCCTGATCATTGCCGACGAGGTGCAAACCGGTGCGGGGCGTACCGGCACCTGGTTTGCCAGCGAGCAGTGGCCGGTGGCACCGGACCTGATCACCACAGCCAAGTCGATGGCGGGCGGCTTTCCGATCTCCGGCGTGGTGGGCCGCGCCGAGGTGATGGATGCGCCCGCGCCGGGCGGCCTGGGCGGCACCTATGCCGGCAGCCCCATCGGCTGCGCCGCGGCGCTCGCGGTGCTCAAGGTGTTCGACGACGAGCAATTGCTGGCGCGCAGCCGGGCGCTGGGCGAGCGGCTCACGGCCGGCCTGCGCCGCATCGCGGCCGAGGTGCCGGCCATCGGCGACGTGCGCGGGCTCGGCGCCATGGTGGCCATCGAGCTGTTCGAAGAGGGCGACACCGCGCGGCCCGATGCTGCGCTGACCCGCCGGGTGGTCGCGGAGGCGGCGCGGCGCGGGTTAATCCTGCTGTCATGCGGCACCTATGGCAATGTAATTCGCGTGCTGGTGCCGCTCACGGCATCCGACTTGCTTGTGGACGAAGGCCTGGCGCTTCTCGCGGCCAGCTTCGCCGCGCTGCGCTGATCGATCCTTTCCTGAAATCCTCCATGACAGCAGAACCCTTGGTGCGCTTCCAGCGCGTCCAGAAAACCTACGACGGCGAGCACCTGGTGGTGCGCAAGCTCGACCTGGACATCCACCGCGGCGAGTTCCTGAGCCTGCTCGGGCCTTCGGGCTCGGGCAAGACCACCACGCTGATGATGCTGGCGGGCTTCGAATCGCCGACCTCGGGCGAGATCCTGCTCGACGGCAAGCCGATCACCGGCACGCCGCCGCACAAGCGGAACTTCGGCATGGTGTTCCAGAACTACGCGCTGTTTCCGCACCTGAGCGTGGGCCAGAACGTGGCCTATCCGCTCACCGTGCGCAAGGTGCCCAAGGCCGAGCAGCAGCGCCGCGTGCAGCGCGCGCTCGACATGGTGCAGCTGCGCGGCATGACCGACCGCCTGCCCGGCCAGCTTTCGGGCGGCCAGCAGCAGCGCGTGGCGCTGGCGCGCGCGCTGGTGTTCGAGCCCCAGCTGGTGCTGATGGACGAGCCGCTCGGCGCGCTCGACAAGCAGCTGCGCGAGCACATGCAGCTCGAGCTCAAGGACCTGCACCGCCAGCTGGGCGTGACCTTCGTCTACGTGACGCACGACCAGGGCGAGGCGCTCACCATGAGCGACCGCGTCGCGGTGTTCAACGAAGGCGTGATCCAGCAGCTGGACACGGTCGACGGGCTGTACGAAACGCCGTCCAACCGCTTCGTGGCCGGCTTCGTCGGCGACAACACGGTACTCAAGGGCCAGTTGGGCCGCGGCGGCGAACACACCGAGATGACGCTGCCCGACGGCCGCGTGCTGCACGGGCTCAACGTCGGCGGTGCGGCTGCGGGCGCGGCGGTCGAGGCCTGCATCCGCCCCGAGCGCGTGGTGCTGCACCGCGGTCCGGCCGCACAGGGCGCCAACATGCTCGCCGCGCAGGTGTCGCGCGTCATCTACTTCGGCGACCACCTGCGGCTGCTGTGCAGCGTGGGCGACGGCCAGGCCGACGCCACCGTGAAGCTGCCGCTCGATGGCGCGGGCGGTGCCGCCGCACCGCAGGCCGGCGAAGCGGTGGTGCTCGAATTCCCGATGGCGCATGCGCGCATCTATGCCCACTGAAGCCGGTCCGCTGTCCCTTCGTTTCCCTTCTTTTCGTTCATCACCCAGGAAGATTCCCACCATGAAAAAGACCCTTCTCGCCTGCATCGCCGCCGCCGGCTTCGCGCTGCCGGCCTTGGCCCAGCAGCAGCTCACCGTGGTCAACTTCGGCGGTGCCAACGCCAACGCCCAGAAGAAGGCCTATTACGAGCCCTACGAGAAGACCGGCACCAAGATCATCCCGGTCGAATACAACGGCGAGCAGGCCAAGATCAAGGCCATGGTCGAGACCAAGAAGGTCACCTGGGACGTGGTCGAGGTCGAGTCGCCCGACGCCGCGCGCGGCTGCGACGAGGGCCTGTTCGAGAAGCTCGACTATTCCAAGATCGGCAGCAAGGCCGACTTCCTGCCGGCCGCGGTCACCGACTGCGGCGTCGGCCTGTTCGTGTGGTCGACCGTGATGGCCTACAACGGCGAGAAGCTCAAGACCGCGCCCACCAGCTGGGCCGACTTCTGGGACGTGAAGAAGATCCCGGGCAAGCGCGGCATGCGCAAGGGCGCGCGCTACAACCTCGAGTTCGCGCTCATGGCCGACGGCGTGAAGCCGGCCGATGTCTACAAGGTACTGGCCACCAAGGACGGCGCCGAGCGCGCGTTCAAGAAGCTCACCGAACTCAAGCCCAACATCCAGTGGTGGGAGGCCGGCGCACAGCCGCCGCAGTTCCTGGTGGCCGGCGACGTGGTGCTGACCACCGTGTACAACGGCCGCATCGACGCGGCCAACCGCGAAGGCCGCGACCTCAAGATCTACTGGCCCGGCGGCATCTACGACCTCGACTACCTGGTGATCCCGAAGGGCGCGCCGAACAAGGAGGCCGCGCTCAAGTACATCCAGTTCGCGATGCAGCCGGCCAACCAGGCGGTCTATGCCCAGAACATCGCCTACGGCCCCACCAACACCAAGGCACTGGCTTCGCTGAGCCCCAAGGTGCTGGCCGACCTGCCGACCTCGGCCACCAACGCCAAGGATGCGCTGCAGTTCAACGTCGGCTTCTGGGCCGACCAGGGCGAGGCGCTCGAGAAGCGCTTCGCATCCTGGGCCACGCAGTAAGCGGGCAAGGCAAGAGGCCATGCAAGCGGCAATGCCTGTCCCCCTGGCTTCTGCAGAGGCGCCGCCGGGCGAGCTCCGGCGTGCGCTGGCGCGCGCCGAGTCGCGCCGCAAGTGGCGCGCCTTCGCGCTCACGGCGCCGCTCCTGGTGTTCCTGCTGCTGACGCTGCTGGTGCCGATCGTGGCGCTGCTGCAGCGCGCGGTCGAGAACCCCGAGGTTGCCAATGCGCTGCCGCGCACCGTGCGCGCGCTCGACGGCTGGAACCGCAAGGAGGCGCCTGCGCCCGCGGCCTATGCCGCCATCGCGGCCGACCTCGCCCAGCTGCCCGACAGCTCCGACGCGGGCGCCCTGGCGCGCCGCCTCAACACCGAGATCGCAGGCGCCCGCTCGCTGGTGATGGGCACCTTCCGGGCATTGCCGATCGCCGGCACGCCGGAAGAGGTCAAGGCGCGCATGCTGGAGATCGATCCGCGCTGGGGCGAGCTGCCGTTCTGGCAGGCGATTGCCAAGAACGGTTCGCGCTGGACGCCCGACTACCTGCTCGCCTCGGTCGACCTGCGGCGCGACGTGGCCGGCGAGGTGGAGCGCATGCCCGCCGACCAGCGCGCCTTTGCCGGCATCCTGCTGCGCACCTTCAACATCAGCGCCGTGGTCACCCTCTTCTGCCTGCTGCTGGCCTATCCGCTGGCCTGGTGGCTGTCGACGCTGCCGGCGCGCAAGGCCAACGTGCTGATGATCCTGGTGCTGGTGCCGTTCTGGACCTCCATCCTGGTGCGCGTGGCGGCGTGGATCGTGCTGCTGCAGTCCGAGGGGCTGGTCAACCGCGGCCTCATGGGCATCGGCCTGATCGACCATCCGCTGGCGCTGCTGTTCAACCGCACCGGCGTGATCATCGCGATGGTGCACATCCTGCTGCCCTTCATGATTTTGCCGCTCTACAGCGTGATGAAGAGCGTGCCGCCCACCTACCTGCGCGCGGCCGTCTCGCTGGGCAGTTCGCCGCTGGCGGCCTTCTTCCGCGTGTACGTGCCGCAGACCTATCCGGGCATCGGTGCCGGCGCGCTGCTGGTGTTCATCCTGGCCATCGGCTACTACGTGACGCCGGCGCTGCTCGGCGGCGCGGACGACCAGATGCTGAGCTACTACATCGCGCGCTACACCAACGTGGAAATCAACTGGGGCATGGCCTGTGCGCTGGGCGCCGTGCTGCTGGTCGCCACGCTGGTGCTGTATGCCGTGTACCGCCGCATCGGCAAGGCCGAGCTCAGCCTCGGCTGAGCGGCACGAAGGACCGACAAGCATGTTCAAGCCCCCTCAATTCCCGGCCTATGCCACCTTCGCCGACAAGCTCGGCTGGTGGCTGGTGCGCGCCGGCTGCGTCGCGGTGCTGGCCTTCCTGCTGGCGCCGATCCTGGTGGTGATTCCGCTGTCGTTCTCCGACAGCTCGTTCCTGGCCTACCCGATCCGGGGCTGGTCGCTGCAGTGGTACCGCCACCTGTTCGAATCGCCCGAGTGGTCGCGCGCGGCGCGCAACAGCTTCATCGTCGCGCCGGCCGCCACGGTGCTGGCCACCGTGCTGGGCACGCTGGCGGCAGTAGGGCTGTCACGCACGAGCTTCGCCTTCAAGGGTCTGCTCATGAGCGTGCTGATCTCGCCGATGGTGGTGCCGATCGTGGTGGTGGGCGTCGCCACCTACCTCTACTTCGCGCCCCTCGGGCTGGCCGACACCTACATCGGGCTGATCGTGGTGCATGCGGCGCTGGGTGCGCCTTTCGTGCTGACCACCGTGCTTGCCACGCTGGCCGGCTTCAACCACAACCTGGTGCGCGCATCGCTGAGCCTGGGCGAAACGCCTTTCAGAACCTTCATGCGCGTCACGCTGCCGGTGATCGCGCCGGGCGTGATCTCGGGCGCGCTGTTCGCCTTTGCCACCTCGTTCGACGAAGTGGTGGTCACCTTGTTCCTCGCGGGGCCCGACCAGGTCACGCTGCCGCGCCAGATGTTCACCGGCATCCGCGAGAACATCTCGCCCACCATTGCCGCCGTGGCAACGCTGCTGATCGTCTTCACCACCACGCTGCTGCTCGCGCTCGAATGGCTGCGCGGCCGGCGGCGCTAATCTTTCGCACGCAAGATGCCCAGCGCCTCACCGAACCAGCCGCTCGGCGGCAACACGATGCCGCGCTTCGCCGGCCCGGGCACGATGATGCGGCTGCCGTGCGCAACTTCGCCTGAGGGGCTGGACGCGGCCTTCATCGGCGTGCCGCTGGACATCGGCACCTCCAACCGGCCGGGCGCGCGCTTCGGGCCGCGCCAGATCCGCGCCGAGTCGGCGCTGCTGCGGCCCTACAACATGGCCACCGGCGCGGCGCCTTTCGACAAGCTGAACGTGGCCGACCTGGGCGACGTGCCGATCAACACCTATTCGCTCGACAAGTCGCTCGCCATCGTCTCGGACTTCTACGGCGCGGTGCTGGCCGCCGGCTGCGCGCCGCTGACGCTCGGCGGCGACCACACCATCGCGCTGCCGATCCTGCGCGCGGTGGCGGGCAGGCACGGCCCGGTCGCGCTGGTGCACGTCGATGCGCATGCGGACGTGAACGACGACATGTTCGGCGAACGCATTGCCCACGGCACGCCGTTCCGGCGCGCGGTCGAGGAAGGCCTGCTGGCCTGCGACAAGGTCTGGCAGATCGGCCTGCGCGGCACCGGCTATGCGGCGGACGATTTCGACTGGCCGCGCAAGCAGGGCTTCACCGTGGTGCAGGCGCACGAGGTCTGGTACCAGTCGCTGGCGCCGCTGATGGCGCAGGTGCGCGAGCGCATCGGGCCGGCGCACCCGGTCTACATCAGCTTCGACATCGACGGCATCGACCCGTCGTTTGCCGGCGGCACCGGCACGCCCGAGATCGGCGGGCTCACCGTGCCGCAGGCGCTGGAGATCGTGCGCGGCTGCCGCGGGCTGAACGTGGTGGGCGCCGACCTGGTCGAGGTCAGCCCGCCCTACGACACGAGCGGAAACACCGCGCTGCTCGGCGCCAACCTGCTCTACGAAATGCTCTGCGTACTGCCGGGCGTGCCCTTCCGCTGACACCGGCGACTCTTTTGCTTCGAGACCACACGACACCATGGACACCAGGACTTCCCCCCTCGCATTGCTGAACGACCCGACCCTCCTGAAGACAGACGCGCTGATCGCCGGCGAATGGATTCAAGGCAAGAGCCGCTTCGACGTGGACGACCCGGCCACCGGCCGCAAGCTGGCCGACGTGGCCAACCTCTCGCGCGCGGATGCCGCACTCGCCATTGCCGCCGCCGACAAGGCGCTGGCCGCCTGGCGCGGCAAGACCGGCAAGGAGCGCAGCATCGTGCTGCGCAGGTGGTTCGACCTGCTGATCGCCAACACCGAAGACCTCGGCCGCCTGATGACCGCCGAGCAGGGCAAGCCCTTTGCCGAGGCCAAGGGCGAGGTCGTCTACGGCGCGAGCTTCGTCGAGTGGTTTGCCGAGGAAGCCAAGCGCGTGAACGGCGAGGTGCTGCCGCAGTTCGACAACAACCGCCGCTTGCTGGTGATGAAGCAGCCCATCGGCGTGTGCGCGGCGATCACGCCGTGGAATTTTCCGCTGGCCATGATCACGCGCAAGGTGGCGCCGGCGCTGGCCGCGGGCTGCACGGTGGTCATCAAGCCGGCCGAGCTCACGCCGCTCACCGCGCTGGCCGCCGCCGAACTGGCCATGCGCGCCGGCATTCCGGCAGGCGTGCTCAACGTGCTCACGGCCGACAGCGGCAACAGCATCGCGATCGGCAAGGAGCTGTGCGAGAGCGGCGTGGTGCGCCACCTGAGCTTCACGGGCTCCACCGAAGTGGGCCGCATCTTGATGAGCCAGTGCGCGCCGACGGTCAAGAAGCTGTCGCTCGAACTCGGCGGCAATGCGCCCTTCCTGGTGTTCGACGATGCGGACGTGGATTCGGCGGTCGAGGGTGCCATGGCCAGCAAGTACCGCAACGCCGGCCAGACCTGCGTGTGCGCGAACCGGCTGTATGTGCAGGAAGGCATCTATGACGCCTTCGTCGAAAAGTTCGCGGCCAAGGTCAGGGCGCTCAAGGTCGGCAACGGCTTTGAAGATGGCGTGGTGCAGGGCCCGCTGATCGAGGAAGCGGCCATCGACAAGGTGCAGCGCCATGTCGCCGACGCCGTCGCCAAGGGCGGCAAGGTGCTGGCGGGCGGCCACAGGATGCAGGGCCAGTTCTTCGAGCCCACCGTGATTGCCAACGCCACCGCCGACATGCTGTGTGCGCGCGAAGAAACCTTCGGGCCGTTCGCGCCGGTGTTCCGCTTCAAGACCGAGCAGGACGGCATCGACGCGGCGAACAACACCGAGTTCGGCCTCGCGAGCTACTTCTACACCCGCGACGTGGGCCGGATCTTCCGCGTGGCGGAAGCGCTGGAATACGGCATGGTGGGCATCAACGCCGGCGTGATCGCCACCGAGCATGTGCCCTTCGGCGGCGTGAAGCAGTCGGGCCTGGGGCGCGAGGGCTCGCACCACGGCATGGACGACTACGTCGAGATCAAGTACCTCTGCCTCGGCGACATCCAGAAATAGGAAACGAGCAAGGGCGGGCGCGGCGCCCCGCCCTGCCCGCTATCTCGCCAGCACCGGCGCCAGGGCCACGCCGGTGTGCGTGCCGAGCCGCACCACTTCCTCCGGCGGCGCCGCGGCCACGATGCGCCCGCCGGCGTTGCCGCCCTCGGGCCCGAGGTCGATGATCCAGTCGGCCTCGGCGATCAGGTCGAGGTCGTGCTCGATCACCACCACGCTGTGGCCGCCGTTCACCAGGCGGTGCAGCACGTGGATCAGCTTCTCGACGTCGGCCATGTGCAGGCCCACGGTCGGCTCGTCGAGCACGTACAGCGTGTGCGGCGCCTTCTGGCCGCGGCGCGTGACGTCGTCGCGCACCTTGCTGAGTTCGGTCACCAGCTTGATGCGCTGCGCCTCGCCGCCCGAGAGCGTGGGCGAGGGCTGGCCCAGCGTGAGATAGCCCAGCCCCACGTCCTTCAGCAGCTGCAGCGGATGGCTGATGCTGGGCATGGCCGCGAAGAACTCGACCGCCTCGTCCACCTCCATCTGCAGCACCTCGCCGATGCTCTTGCCGCGCCAGCTCACGGCCAGCGTCTCGGGGTTGAAGCGCGCGCCGTGGCAGACCTCGCAGGGCACCTTCACGTCGGGCAGGAAGCTCATCTCGATGGTGCGCACGCCGGCGCCGTCGCAGCCGGGGCAGCGGCCTTCGCCGGTGTTGAAGCTGAAGCGCGCCGGGCCGTAGCCGCGGGCCTTGGCTTCGAGCGTGTCGGCGAACAGCTTGCGGATGGTGTCCCAGAAGCCGATGTAGGTGGCCGGGCAGCTGCGCGGCGTCTTGCCGATGGGGGTCTGGTCGACCTCGAGCACGCGGTCGATGGTCTCGTAGCCTTCGACGCGCTCGCAGCCGGACCAGGCCGGACGCTTGCCTGCGGCGTCCGCGTCGCGGCCGGCCTTGGTCATGCGCTGGACCACGATGCCATGCACGCTGGCCAGCAGCACGTCGCGCGCGAGCGTCGACTTGCCCGAGCCGCTCACGCCCGTGACCACCACCAGGCGGTGCAGCGGCAGCGTGGCGGTCACGTCCTGCAGGTTGTGCAGGCCGGCGCCGTGCACGGTGAGCCATTGGCCGCTGTCTTGCGCCTTCGGGTCGGGCGAGGGAATCAGACGGCGCGCCTGCAGCGGGTGCTTGATGGCATCGCGCAGGTAGCGCCCGGTCTGCGAATCGCCCGCCTTCTGGATGTCGGCCACCGAGCCCTCGGCCACGAGGCGGCCGCCGCGCTTGCCGGCGCTCGGGCCGATGTCGATGATGTGGTCGGCGCGGCGGATGGTGTCCTCGTCGTGCTCCACCACCACCAGCGTGTTGCCCTTGTCGCCGAGCTTGTGCAGCGCGTCCAGCAGGATCTGGTTGTCGCGCGCATGCAGGCCGATGGTCGGCTCGTCGAGCACGTAGCACACGCCCTGCAGGTTGCTGCCGAGCTGCGCCGCCAGCCGGATGCGCTGCGCCTCGCCGCCGCTCAGTGTGGGCGCGCCTCGGTCGAGCGTGAGGTAGCCCAGGCCCACCTCCTCGAGGAATTCGAGGCGGCTCTTGATCTCGGGCACCAGGTCGCGTGCGATCTCGGCTTCGCGCCCGGTGAGCGCCAGGCCTTCGAACCACTGCCGCACCTCGGTCACGCTCATGCGCGCGAGCTCGGTGATGCCGATGCCGCCCATGCCGTCGGCCGGCGAGGCGCCGAAGCCCACCGCGCGCGCCGTCGCATTGAGCCGCGTGCCTTCGCAGGTCGGGCAGGCGGTATCGGCCAGGTCTTCGATCTCGGGCTCGGCGAAGGTCTGCTCGCGGCCCTTGTTGTCGTCGTCGCGGATCGAATCGTCGAAGACCTTGCGCTGGTCCTTGCTGAGCTTGACGCCGGTGCCCACGCAGTCGGGGCACCAGCCGTGCTTGCTGTTGTAGCTGAACAGGCGCGGATCGAGCTCCGCATAGCTGGTGCTGCAGACCGGGCAGGCGCGCAGCGTGGAGAACACGTTGACGCGGCCGATGCCCGAGGCCGACACGCCGGCCATCATCGCGGCCTTGAGGCCGTCGAGCTGGCTCAGCACATGCACCACGCCCTTGCCGTGCTCGAGCGCCTTGGTCAGCGCCTCGCGCAGTTCGGTTTCCTTCGAAGGCAGCACGTCGAGGCTGGCCACCGGCAGCTCGATGCTGTGCTCCTTGAAGCGGTCGATGCGCGGAAAGCCGGTGGTCGGCAGGAACTCGCCGTCCACGCGCAGGTGCGTGAAGCCGCGCGGCCGCGCCCAGTCGGCCAGTTCGGTGTACACGCCCTTGCGGTTGCTCACCAGCGGCGCGAGCAGGCCGATGTGCTGGCCCTTGAAGTTGCGCATCAGCTGCGCGGCGATGCTGTCGGGCGTCTGCGGCTGCACCGCCGCACCATCGTGGATGCAGTGCTGGATGCCGAGCTTCACGTACAGGAGGCGCAGGAAGTGCCAGACCTCGGTGGTGGTGCCCACCGTGCTCTTGCGGCCGCCACGCGACAGGCGCTGCTCGATGGCCACCGTGGGCGGAATGCCGTAGACCGCGTCGACCTCGGGCCGGCCCGCGGGCTGCACGATGCTGCGCGCATAGGCGTTGAGCGATTCGAGGTAGCGGCGCTGCCCTTCGTTGAACAGGATGTCGAAGGCCAGCGTCGACTTGCCCGAGCCGCTCACGCCCGTCACCACGCTGAACTTGCCGCGCGGAATGTTCACGCTGAGGTTCTTCAGGTTGTGCTCGCGCGCGTTCACGATCTCGATCGCATGGCTGCCGGGCGCCGTCTTGGCGTTGGCGATGTAGCGCCGCGCGGCGCGCTCGGCCACCTTGTAGGCCTCGGGGCCGATGGCCAGGTCGTAGTCGGCCAGCGCCGCGCCGGTGAGCGAGGCGCGGTTCTCGCGCAGCTGCTCCGGCGTGCCCTCGGCCACCACCCGGCCGCCGCCCTCGCCGCCTTCGGGGCCGAGGTCGATGCACCAGTCGCTCGCGCGGATCACGTCGAGGTTGTGCTCGATGACGATCAGCGAATGGCCGGCGTCGAGCAGCTTGCGCAGCGCGCGCATCAGCCGCGCGATGTCGTCGAAGTGCAGGCCGGTGGTGGGCTCGTCGAACAGGAACAGCGTGCCCCTGCGCGCGACCGACTGCTTGCTGGCCGTTGCGCTCTTGGCCGCCTCGGCCAGGAAGCCCGCGAGCTTGAGGCGCTGGGCCTCGCCGCCGCTCAATGTGGGCACGGGCTGGCCGAGCTTGACGTAGTCGAGCCCCACGTCGGAGATCGGCTGCAGCACGCGCAGCACGTCGCGGTCGGCCTCGAACACCGCCGTGGCTTCGGCCACGGTGAGGTCGAGCACGTCGGCCACGTTGTAGCTCCGGCCCTTGCGCTCGACCTTCACCTCGAGGATCTCGGGGCGGTAGCGCTTGCCGTCGCAATCGGGGCAGCGCAGGTACACGTCCGACAGGAACTGCATCTCGACGTGCTCGAAGCCCGAGCCGCCGCAGGTCGGGCAGCGGCCGTCGCCGGAGTTGAAGCTGAACTTGCTCGCGGTGTAGCCGCGCTGGCGCGAGAGCGCGGCGGTGGCGAAGATCTCGCGGATCGCGTCCCACGCGCCCACGTAGCTCGCAGGGTTCGACCGCGCGGTCTTGCCGATCGGCGACTGGTCGACGAAGACCACGTCGCCCAGGTGATCGGCGCCCAGCAGGCGGTCGTGCGCGCCCGGCGTTTCGGTGGCCTTGCCGAAGTGGCGCATGAGCGCGGGTGCCAGCACGTCCTGGATCAGCGTCGACTTGCCCGAGCCGCTGACGCCGGTCACGCACACCAGCCGCGCAAGCGGAAACTCGACCGTGATGTTCTTGAGGTTGTGCTCGCGCACGCCTTCGAGGATGAGCCGGTGCGTGTTCTCGCTCACGAGCCGCTTGAAGCCCATGCCGATCTTCTTGCGCCCGCCCAGGTACTGGCCGGTGAGCGTGTCGGCATCGCGCAGCTGGTCGGTGCTGCCGTCGAACACGATCTGCCCACCGCGGATGCCGGGGCCGGGGCCCATGTCGATCACGCGGTCGGCCGCGAGCATCACGGCCGGATCGTGCTCGACCACCACCAGCGTGTTGCCGGCGTCGCGCAGCCGCAGCATGGCCTCGGTGATGCGGTTCATGTCGCGCGGATGCAGGCCGATGCTGGGCTCGTCGAGCACGAACAGCGTGTTGACCAGCGAGGTGCCGAGCGCCGTGGTGAGGTTGATGCGCTGCACCTCGCCGCCCGACAGCGTGCGGCTCTGCCGATCGAGCGTGAGGTAGCCGATGCCGACGTCGTGCAGGTAGCGCAGGCGGGTGGTGATCTCCTCGAACAGCAGCTTCAGCGCCTGCGCCTCGCCTTCGCTCGCGGGGCTGCCGTTGCCGTGGTGCTCCACGCGGTCGAAGAACTTGCGCAGCCGCTCGATGGGCAGCAGCATCAGGTCGTGCAGGCACAGGCCGGGCAATGCCTCGAGCTGGGCGCGGCTCCACTTCGCGCCGGTGGGCAGGAAGCGCTTGGCGGGTTCGAGCACGGCGTCGGCGTCGTCCTTGCTGCCGATGCGCCACAGCAGCGGGTCGAGCTTCAGGCGCGCGCCGCTGCACACGGGGCACGGCGTGTAGCTGCGGTACTTCGACAAGAGCACGCGGATGTGCATCTTGTAGGCCTTGCTCTCCAGGTAGCCGAAGAAGCGGCGCACACCGTACCACTGCTTGTTCCAGTTGCCTTCCTTGTAGTTGGGCGTGCCCTCGATCACCCAGTGCTTCTGCTCGTCGGTGAGCTTGTTCCACGGCGTGTCGCGCGGAACGCCGGCCGCCTCGGCGTGGCGCATGAGGTCGTCCTGCGCTTCCTTCCAGGCCGGCGTCTGGATGGTCTTGATGGCGCCGGCGCGCAGCGTGAGCTTGTCGTTGGGGATCACGAGGCCCAGGTCGACGCCGATCACGCGGCCGAAGCCGCGGCAGGTGTCGCAGGCGCCGACGGCCGAGTTGAACGAGAACATCGACGGGATCGGGTCGGCGTAGCGGATGTCGCTCTCGGGGCAGTGCAGGCCGGTGGAGAACTTCCAGACGTCGGCCGCGGCGTTCTCCTCGGCACCCGTGGCATGCACCGTGACCCGCCCGCTGCCGCGCTTGAGCGCGACCTCGATGGCCTCGACCACGCGCGAACGCTCGGCGCTCGAGATGCGGAAGCGGTCGGCCACCACGTCGAGCATCTTGCGCGGGCCGGTGGGCGTGGCCACCTCGCGCTCGGCCTGCACGCGCGTGAAGCCGCTGGCCGAGAGCCATTGCGTCACCTCGTCCGCAGAGGTGCCCGCGGGCAACTCGACCGGAAACGTGACCACCAGCCGCGGATCGCCCGCCGCGGCCGCCCGCTCGGCGATCTGCGCATAGATGCTGTCGGGCGAGTCGTGGCGCACGGGCAGCGCGGTCTCGCGGTCGAACAGCTGGGCCGCGCGCGCGTAGAGCAGCTTCAGGTGGTCGTTGAGCTCGGTCATCGTGCCGACCGTGGAGCGCGAGGAACGCACCGGGTTGGTCTGGTCGATGGCGATGGCGGGCGGCACGCCCTCCACCCTGTCGACGGCGGGCTTGTCCATGCGGTCCAGGAACTGGCGCGCGTAGGCGGAAAAGGTCTCCACGTAGCGCCGCTGGCCCTCGGCATAGAGGGTGTCGAAAACGAGGCTCGATTTGCCCGAGCCGCTGGGCCCGGTGACCACGGTCATCTCGCCGGTGCGGATGTCGAGGTCGAGGTTCTGGAGGTTGTGCTGGCGCGCGCCGCGAATCCGGATGGAGCCCTGTGTCATGAATGCCTTGGGGGGTGGGGCAAACATTCTAGGGAGTGGCCGATGACGTATTCGTGCACTCCGTCACATGGTCCGCGCCCGTGCAGGGGTTTGTACCGATTCAGTGATTGTCACTTCATGTAACAAATAGCACCTTCGTTTACGTTCCTATCCGCACTTGAAAGTTATTCCATGAACAAGCTGCACGTTCTTTGCGCCGCCCTGCTTGCAGTGGCCGCGACGTCCGCGCCGGCCCAGATCCTGATCGGCCAGACGGCGGGCATGACCGGCTCGGTGGCCGCCAGCGTGAATGAAACCATCGGCGGCGCCCAGCTGGTGATCGACGCCGCGAACGCCCAGGGCGGCATCCACGGCGAGAAGATCGAGGTGCTGCGCATGGACGACGGCTTCGACGTCAAGCGCGCCAGCGAGAACGCCCGCGTGCTGATCGAGGAGAAGAAGGTGGCGGCGCTCTTCATGAGCCGCGGCACGCCGCATTCGCAGGCCATCATCCCGTGGCTCGACAAGCACGACGTGCCCCTGATCGGCCCCTCCACCGGGGCCATGGTGCTGCACAAGCCGGTGCAAAAGCACGTGTTCAACGTGCGCGCCACCTACCAGCGCGAAGCCGAGAAGGCGATCCAGCACCTGCTCACCACCGGCATCGCGCGCATCGCCGTGGTCCACGTGACCGATTCGTTCGGGCAGGACGCGCTCGAGGGCGCCATGACCGGCTTCGCCAAGGCGCAGGCCAAACCCATCGTGACCGTGCCGGCCGACCGCGAAAAGCCCGACTACAAGGTCATCGTGCCGGCCATCAGGGACGCCAATGCGCAGGCGGTGCTGTGGATCGGCTCGGGCGTTGCCGTGGTCGAGGGCATCAAGGCGCTGCGCGCCTCCGGCTCGGCCGCGCAGGTGGTCACCCTGTCGAACAACGCCTCGTCGGGTTTCATCAAGCAGCTGGGCGATGCGAGCAAGGGCGTGATCGTGACCCAGGTGTTCCCGAACGAGCGCTCCATCAGCTACCCCATGGTCAAGGAAGCGCTGGCGCTGGCACGCGCCAAGGGCCAGGCCGAGCTGTCGCCGGCCGCGCTCGAGGGCTTTGCCTCGGCCAAGGTGCTGGTCGAGGCGCTGCGCCGCGCCGGCCCCAAGCCCACGCGCGCCAAGGTGCTGGCGGCGCTCGAGAGCCTGCGCGGCTACGACCTCGGCGGGCTCGAGATCAGCTATTCGCCGCAGGACCATTCGGGCATCGACTTCGCCGACCTGGCGATCATCAGCGACGGCCGTTTCAAGCGCTGAGCGCGGGCGCTGGCGGCAGCGCCAGGGCGCTGGGAACTATGGTTTGACAGGGTTTCCACGAGCGAGTGAATGTCACTTGCGGCAACACATTACACATCTTCTGACAGAAGCATCCGCTTCGCCCAAAGGCCTGTTCGATGATGAAGATGTTGTCCACGTCCCGTGCTGTTGCGCTGCTCTTCGCCCTGTCCGCCCTCGGCGCGTCGGCGCAGATCGTGATCGGCCAGTCGGCCGACCTGTCGGGGCCCGTGGCCGCCAGCGTGAAGGAAACCATCATGGGCTCGCAGCTGGTCATCGACCAGGTCAACGCCCAGGGCGGCATCAACGGCGAGCAGGTCGAGGTGATCCGGCTGGACGACGGCCTGGACGCCAAGCGCTCGCTCGAGAACACGCGCATCCTGATCGAGGACAAGAAGGTGCTGGCGCTGCTGCTCAACCGCGGCACGCCCAACACCCTGGCTGTCATTCCGCTGCTCGACAAGCACGGCGTGGCGCTGGTGGGCCCCTCCACCGGCGCGATGGCGCTGCACAAGCCGCTGCAGAAGAACATCTTCAACGTACGCTCGACCTACCAGCGCGAGGCTGAAAAGGCGGTGCAGCACCTGCACACCACGGGCATCCAGCGCATTGCCGTGGTGCAGGCCGACGACTCGTTCGGCAAGGACGCGATGGAAGGCGCGAGCAAGGGCTTCGAGAAGGCCGGGCTCGCACCGGCCGTGCTGGCGCTGGCCGACCGCAGCAAGCCCGACTATTCGACGATCGTGCCGCAGCTGGTCAGGGCCAATGCGCAGGCCGTGCTGTGGATCGGATCGGGCACCGCGGTGACCGAAGGCGTGAAGGCGCTGCGGGCCGCGGGCTCGGCGGCGCAGATCATCACGCTGTCGAACAACGCGGCCTCGGGCTTCATCAAGGAACTCGGCTCGGCCAGCGCCGGCGTGATCGTCACGCAGGTGCTGCCCTACGAGCGCTCGTTCGGCCATCCGCTGATCAAGGAAGCGATGGCGCTCGCCAAGGCCAAGGGGCAGACCGAGCTGTCGCCCGCGCTGCTCGAAGGCTTCGTCGCCACCAAGGTGATGGTGGAGGCGCTGCGCCGCACGGGCCCCAAGCCCACGCGCGCCCGGCTGATTGCCACGCTCAACAGCCTCCAGTACGACCTGGGCGGCAACATCGACGTGAGCTACTCGCCGACGGACCACACGGGCATCGACTACGTCGACCTGTCGATCGTCAGCGAAGGCCGCTTCAAGCGCTGATCGCCGCCGCGCGGGCGCCTTGACTTACTTGGTTACTTGGGTGCGGCAGCGGGCGCGGGCTCGTGCGTCGTGTCGCCGCCGTGCTTCTCGCCCGACATGTCGATCTTGTCGCCGGCTTGCGAGATGACGTACAGGGCAATGGCGGCAAAGATGACGAAGCCGACAACGAGTTTCCACATGGGTTCTGTCTCCTGATGGGGGGGATTGCGAGGGTTCAAGAAAAGGGCCTCATGCCGACGGCATGAAGCCCCTTTGTTGAACGGAGGGCCGGCTTGTCGCCACCCTCCTGTCCGGAACACGCGTCAGTCGTTCGCGTAGATGTCGACGTCCTTGGTTTCGCGGATGAACAGCGTACCGATGACCAGGGTCATGGCCGCGATGATGATCGGGTACCAGAGGCCGTTGTACATGTTGCCGGTGGTCGCCACGATCGCGAACGCGGTGGTCGGCAGCAATCCGCCGAACCAGCCGTTGCCGATGTGGTACGGCAGGCTCATCGAGGTGTAGCGGATGCGCGTGGGGAACAGTTCGACCAGCATCGCGGCGATGGGGCCGTAGACCATCGTGACCAGCAGCACCAGCCAGAACAGCAGCGCGACGACCATCACCTTGTTCATCTTGGCGGGGTCGGCCTTGGCGGGATAGCCGGCCACCTTCAGGTCTTCGGCCACACCCTTCTTGAAGGCGGCAATCTCCTTGGCGGAGGCTTCGTCGAATTTCAGGTTGACCACGTTGCCGACCGGTGCCTCGATGGTCTTGTCGCCGATCTTGACGATGGCCTTGGAGCCGGGCGCGCCTTCGACGTTGTCGTAGCTCACCGAGTTCTGCACCAGGTAGCGCTTGGCGATGTCGCACGAGCTTCTGAAGTCGATCTCGCGCGCCACCGGGTTGCCCTGGAACGAGCACGACTTCGGATCCGCCGTCACCGTGACGCCGGCGGTTGCCTGCGCGCGGGCCAGGTCGGGGTTGGCGTATTCCGTGATCATCTTGAAGACCGGGAAGTAGGTCACCACGGCCAGCAGGCAGCCCGCCATGATGATCGGCTTGCGGCCGATCTTGTCCGAGAGCGTGCCGAACACCACGAAGAACGGCGTGCCGATCAGCAGCGAGGCGGCGATCATCAGGTTGGCGGTGGTGCCGTCGACCTTCAGTTGCTGCGTCAGGAAGAACAGCGCGTAGAACTGTCCCGTGTACCAGACCACGGCCTGGCCGGCGGTCAGGCCGATCAGGGCCAGGATCACGATCTTGAGGTTCTTCCACTGGCCGAAGGATTCGGACAGCGGCGCCTTCGAGGTCTTGCCCTCGGCCTTCATCTTCTGGAAGGCGGGCGATTCGCTCAGCGAGAGGCGGATCCACACCGAGATGCCGAGCAATGCGATCGACACCAGGAACGGAACGCGCCAGCCCCAGTCGCCGAACGCCTGCTCGCCGAGCCAGGTGCGCACGCCCAGGATCACCAGCAGGCTCAGGAACAGCCCGAGCGTGGCGGTGGTCTGGATCCACGAGGTGTAGGCGCCGCGCTTGCCGTGCGGCGAGTGCTCGGCCACGTAGGTGGCGGCACCGCCGTACTCGCCGCCGAGCGCGAGGCCCTGCAGCATGCGCAGCGCGATCAGGATCACCGGCGCCGCGACGCCGATGGTCGCGTAGCTGGGCAAGAGGCCGACGATGAAGGTCGACAGGCCCATGATCAGGATCGTGACCAGGAAGGTGTACTTGCGCCCGATCATGTCGCCGAGCCGGCCGAACACGATGGCGCCGAACGGCCGCACCAGGAAGCCCGCGGCAAACGCCAGCAGCGCGAAGATGAAGGCTGCGCCTGCATCCAGGCCGCTGAAGAACTGCTTCGCGATGATCGCGGCCAGCGAACCGTAAAGGTAGAAGTCGTACCACTCGAACACCGTGCCAAGGGAGGAAGCGAAGATGACCTTCTTTTCCTCCGAGGACATGGGCCGGGGGGCCGGATGCGGCACCCCCCTCGAATCCAGTGTTGCTGCCATTTGCGTCGTCTCCTGTGTATGCGTTCGGTCGGCCCCGGCATTCGAGACCGTGAAGCATTCTTGGAGGCGCGACTGACCCGAGCCTTTCGCGAAACTGAACCGACGCTTACGGATTAAGGTGAAACCCGCGGGGTCCGTTTCAGCCTGTAAGAAATCGGCCGCTTTCTCAGCTTTTGCTGCTTCGCAGCAAGGACGGCCGCTGGTCGGCCGCGGCCCATTGCGGGCCGTCGAACCATGCATCGCCGGCCAGGCAGGCACGCAGCATCGCGAGGCCGTCGAAGCCCCAGAACAGGCGGCCGTCGACCACGAAGGCCGGCGTGCCGAACACGCCGGCTTGCAGGGCTTCGTCGGTGTTGCGCTTGAGCAGCGCCTTGTTCTCGTCGCCGTTCATGTCGCGCTTCGGTTCCAGCTGCGCCGCCAGCGCAGCCAGGCGCGCGGCATCGCCGGCTTCTTCGCCGCCGCGCCACACGTTGCGCAGGATGGTCTCGGCCACCAGGCGGCTGATGCTGCCGTCGTCCGACGTCGACAGCGCGAGCCGCAGGTGCGGCAGCGGGTTGTACGGGTGCGAGGCCGGCATTTCGATGTGAATGCCGTTCGCATGGCCGAGCCAGAGCACATGGCGGTAGGTCCAGCTGCGCTTGGCGGGAATCTCGGCCGGGCCGAGCTGGCCGTGGTGCTTGAGGATCGCGCCGAGCAGCACCGGCTTGTAGGCCACGCTGCAGCTGAGGCCCTCGAGCGCCTGGGGCAGGTGCTCGAACGCAAGGTGCGCATAGGGCGAGATGAAGTCGAGGTAGAAGTCGATGTGCTTCATGCGTGCTTGTCTCCTGAGGGTTCCGGGATGCGCCAGAGTCCGGCCCGTGCCCGCAGCTCTATCGCGCGCCACACGCCGCGCCGCGCCGCGTCTTCCATCCTGCTCCAGCCCGCGATCTCGGGGAGGGTGCGCAGGCACCCTTCGCAGAAGCCGCTCTGGCTGTCCATGCGGCAGACCGAGGTGCAGGGCGATGGCACATCGGGCGCATCGTTGCCGGCCGAACGCCGCACGGCCTCGGCGCGTTCGGCCAGCGTTTGCGCGTCGCCTGGATTCACGTCACACCACGTCCGCCACCGGCGCGCCGGTGAGCTTCTCGAGGTCTTGCGGACGCAGCTGGAACACCGCATGCGGATGGCCCGCGGCGGCCCAGATCTCCTCGAAGCGGAACAGCTCGCGGTCGATCAGCACCACCGGCGGCGTGGCATGCGCCACCGGCGACACGCCGCCGATCGTGAAGCCGGTGCGCGCCTTCACGAACTCCGCGTCGGCGCGGCCGGTCTTGCCGATCAGCGCATCGACTTTCTTCTCGTCGACGCGCTTGTCGCCCGAGGTGATGACCAGCACCGCCGCGTCGTCGCTCTTGCGCCGGAAGATGATGCTCTTGGCGATCTGCCCCACCAGGATGCCAAGCGCGTCGGCCGCCTGCTGCGCGGTGCGGCAGGCGTCGTCGAGCATGCGCGGCGCATGGGGGTGGCCGGCGTCCTGCAGCACGCGCGCGACGCGCTGCACGGTATCGGGAAAGGTATGGAGTTCGGAGCCGCACATGGGACGCAGACGATACCCCATTGCGCGGCGTGCGCGTCAGCCCGGGAAATACTCGAGGACCTCGTCGCCCGCCGCGTCGAAAGTACCGGTGGAGCGCCAGCCCAGGTGCCGGTAGAAGCCATGGGAGCGCGATGCGGGGTCGGCCGAGCAGCCCAGGAACAGGCGCGCGAAGCCCAGCGCATGCAGGTCGCCCACCACCTTCTGCAGCAGCGCGCGGCCGATGCCCCGGCCTTCGTGCTCGGGCAGCAGCGCCAGCACCACGACCTCGCCGCTGTCGCGCTCGCCGAAGCAGTAGCCCGCCATGTCGCCATCGACCATCGCGACATGGCCGGGCAACGTGCCGTCGCGGATCTGGGCGGCCCAGCTCTCGCGCGTGATGCCGAGGGCCGCCAGTTCGGATTCGGTGAAGGCGTTCTCGCGCGTGCGTGCGCGCAGGGTGATGCAGGCTGCAGCGTCCTCGGGGACGGCGCGGCGGCACAGGAGGCTCATCGTTGCGCCAGCGCGGCCAGGCGGTCGCGCTGCCATACCCATTCGGTGTCGAAGGATTCCACGTCGGCCACCGCGCCCGGACCGCCCTGCGCATAGACCGTCGCGTAGGCCGCGTAGCTGGCGGCCTCCAGGGCCTTGCCTTCCAGCGCCTTGGCCACGGCGTAGGAGGCGGACACGGCGGCATGGCCGCAGCCGTCGATGGATTTGGAGCCGGGATGATGATTGGCCAGCTGCGCCGCGCACGTGCGCCAGCCATCGAGCGCGGCACGGTCGGCACGGCCTTCGACGAAGGCGCCGAGGCCATCGAGGCACTGCACGACCTCGGGGTCCTCCAGCAGATGCCGCACGCGCGCCACGCAGGCATGCGCGAAGACCAGGCGCAGCGCCTCATGCTCCGGCGCAGCCAGCCCCAGATCGGAGGCCAGTTGGTCCAGAGCGGCATTCATGATTCAGCCTGCGCGCTTGATGCGCAGCGCCTTCGACGCGCGCGAGTTCGGCTCGCGCCCCAGCGCCTCGCTGATGTAGGCGCCCGCGTCGATCAGCCTGTCCAGGTCGATACCGGTCTCGATGCCCATGCCGTGCAGCATGTAGACCACGTCCTCGGTCGCCACGTTGCCGGTCGCGCCCTTGGCGTAGGGACAGCCGCCCAGCCCGGCGGAGGACGACTGGAAGTTCCAGACCCCCAGTTCCAGCGAGGCCAGCGTGTTGACCAGCGCCTGGCCGTAGGTGTCGTGGAAGTGGCCCGAGATGTGGTCCACGCCGAAATGCGCCAGCGTGGCCTCGATGGCGGCCTGCACCTTGCGCGGCGTGCCCACGCCGATGGTGTCGGCCACGTCCACGCGCTGCACGCCGATGTCCTTCATCAGCTTTGCCAGCATGCCCACGCGCTCGGGTGCGACCTCGCCTTCGTAGGGGCAGCCGACGGTGCACGACATGGCGCCGCGCACATCGATGCCCTTCTCGCGCGCCGCGGCCACCACGGGCGCGAAGCGCTCGATGCTCTCGGCAATGGAGCAGTTGATGTTCTTCTGGCTGAAGGCCTCGCTCGCGGCGCCGAACACCACGATCTCGTCGGGCCACTCCTCGCGCGGGGCGGCAATGGCGGCCTCGAAGCCCTTCATGTTGGGCGTGAGCACCGAGTAGCGCACGCCGGGCTTGCGCTTTATGCCGTGCATCACCTCGGCGTTGTCGGCCATCTGCGGCACCCACTTGGGGCTCACGAAGCTGGTGACCTCGATCTCCTTCAGGCCGGCGTCCTGCAGGCGGTGCACGAGGCCGATCTTGACTTCGGCGCAGACCGGTTGCTTCTCGTTCTGCAGTCCGTCGCGCGGACCGACGTCGACGATCTTGACCTTGGCGGGGAGTTTCATGGGATGTCTCTGGGTTCGCTGGGGAAAGGAAAAAACGTGCGTCAATTGTCGGCCGTCTGCGTCCGGCGTGCTCGGCCGCGCCTGCGCCAGGGGTTGCAATGCCTGCCAGCGGCGTTGCAGATCGCGCCAGCGCTGCGGTTCACGCCGTTTCGCGCTGCACGAAATCCCTCGGCGGCTCGGCCGGCGCAGCGGCCTGCACCGCTTGCAGCGCATCCACGCGCGCGCCGTCCGGTCCGCTGCGGGCCCAGGCGACGAGCGCATCGACCGCCGCGGCCGGGCCGCAGGCCAGCGCCTCCACGCTGCCATCGAGGCGGTTGCGCACCCAGCCGCGCACGCCCAGGCGCCGCGCGGCCTGCACCATCGACCATCGATAGCCCACGCCCTGCACCAGGCCGCGAACGACGAGATGGCGGGTGACGGCGGATGGATTCATGGCATGGACAGCATCAGTACGACTTGGGCAGGCCGAGCGCCTTTTCCGCGATGAAGTTCAGGATCATCTGCGGACTGACCGGCGCAATGCGCGGAATGTAGCTCTCGCGCAGCAGCCGCTCGACATGGTATTCCTTCGCATAGCCCATGCCGCCGAGCGTGAGAACCGCGTTCTGGCAGGCGTCGTGCGCCGCCTCGGCCGCGAGGTACTTGGCGGCGTTGGCCTCGATGCCGCAGGGCTCGTCCGCGTCGTACAGCGTGGCGGCCTTGAACACCATCAGGTCGGCCGCCTCCAGGTTGGCCCAGGCGCGCGCCAGAGGATGCGCCACGCCCTGGTTCTGGCCGATCGGCCGGCCGAACACGATGCGCTCCTGCGCGTACTGCGAGGCGATGCGCAGTGCGGCGCGGCCGATGCCGATGGCTTCGGCCGCAATCAATATGCGCTCGGGGTTGAGCCCGTGCAGGATGTATTCGAAGCCGCGCCCTTCCTCGCCGATGCGGTCCGCTTCCGGCACTTCGAGCCCGTCGATGAAGAGCATGTTCGAGTCGACGGCCGCGCGGCCGAGCTTGTGGATCTCGCGCACCTCGACCTTGCCGCGGTCCAGCGGCGTGTAGAACAGCGTGAGGCCCTGCGTGGGCTTCTTCACCTGATCGAGCGGCGTGGTGCGCGTGAGGATCAGCATGCGGTCGGCCACCTGCGCGGTCGAGATCCAGATCTTGCGGCCGTGCAGCAGGTAGCTGCCATTGGGCTGGCGCACCGCCTGCGTCTTGAGGCGGGTGGTGTCGAGCCCCGCGTCGGGCTCGGTCACGGCGAAGCAGGCCTTCTCGGTGCCCGCGATCAGCGGCGGCAGGAAGCGCTGGCGCTGTGCCTCGCTGCCGAACACCACCACGGGGTTGAGCCCGAAGATGTTCATGTGCACCGACGACGCGCCCGACATGCCCGCACCCGATGCGCTGATGGCGCGCATCATCAGCGCCGCCTCGGTGATGCCCAGGCCCGCCCCGCCCTGCGCCTCGGGCATCGCGATGCCGAGCCAGCCGCTGTCGGCCACGGCGCGGTGGAACGCGTGCGGGAACGCGGCGCGGTCGTCGTGGTCGCGCCAGTAGTCGGCGGAGAAGTCTTCGCACAGCCGTTCGATGGCGGCCACCAGCGAGCGCTGGTCTTCGTTAAGGGAGAAGTTCATTCGTCGTTGTCCTTGGGTGGAGCCGGTTGCAGCGTGATGCCGCGTGCGAGCAGGCGGTCGATCTCTTCATCGCCGTAGCCCGCTTCGCGCAGCAGCTCGACGCTCTGCTCGCCGATGCGCGGCGCCATGCGGCGGATGCCCGCGGGCGTGGCGCTGTAGCGGCCGACCGGCGCGAGCGTGCGGATGCGGCCTTCGCTCGGATGGTCGAACTCCGGAAAGAAATCGACCGCACGCAAATGCGGGTCGTCGATCAGGCTCTCGGTGCTGTGCAGCCGCGCGACCGGGATGTCGGCCGCCTCCAGCAGCGCCATCCATTCGTCGCTGCCGCGCGTGGCCATCACCTCGGCCACGAACGCATAGACCGCGCCGATGTTCGCGGCGCGCGCCGTGTGCGTGCCGAACATCGGCGAGCTGCGCAGTTCGGGCCGGCCGATCAGGTCGAAGAAGGCCTGCCAGTGCTTGTCGTTGTAGATCAGCACGCTGAGGTAGCCGTCGGCCGTGGCGTAGGGCTTGCGATGCGGCGCGAGCAGGCGCGCATAGCCGGTGGGGCCGAGCGGCGGCTCGAAGCTGTGACCGCCCAGGTGGTCGCCCATCACGAACTGCGAGAGCGCCTCGAACATCGGCACCTCGACCGCCTGGCCGCGGCCCGTGCGCTGCGCGTGCAGCACGGCCGCGAGCAGCGCGATGGCCGCCTGCAGCCCCACGGCGCGGTCGGCCAGCGTGACGGGCGCGTAGCGCGGCGCATCGCCGCTTTGCTGCGCGAACAGCGAGGCCACGCCGGCCGCGCCCTGGATCAGGTCGTCGTAGGCGGGCTTGCCGGCATAGGGGCCCTCTTCGCCATAGCCGAAGGCGCCGAGGTAGACGATCTTCGGATTGGCGGCTGCCACGGCCTCGTAGCCGAGCCCGAGCCGCGCCATCGCCTGAGGGCGCGTGTTGTAGATCAGCGCATCGCAGCCCGCCGCGAGCCGCAGGCACGCTTCGCGGCCTTCGGGCTGCTTGAGGTCGAGCACGATCGAGCGCTTGTTGCGGTTCAGGTGCAGCGCCATCGCGCCCATGCCGGCATGGCGCATCGGGCCGACGGCGCGCAGGTTGTCGCCGGAGGGCGGCTCGACCTTGACGATGTCGGCACCAAGGTCGCCGAGCGTCTGCGTGGCATAGGGCCCCATCACCACGGCCGTGAGGTCGAGGATGCGGATGCCGTCGAGAGGTCCCGTGGTCTTCATGTCTTTGCTCCTTCCGGGGGAAGGCTGGGATGGGGGCAGGCAGGGCGCGCGATGGCGGCGCCGCCGGCCCCCACCCCGGCCCTCCCCCGGAAGGGGAGGGAGAAAGTCAAGCCTGCTTTCATTCGGGCTGGATGCCTGCGGCCTGGATCAGCTTCTTCCACTTGGCCAGCTCCGCCACGGTGAACGCCCCCAGCTCTTGCGGCGTGCTGCCGAACGCATCGAAGCCCAGCTTCGCCACCCGCTCGCGGAAGGCCGCGCCGTTCGCCATCTCCGACAGCACCTTGTTGAGCTTCAGCACCACATCGCGCGGCGTGCCGGCCGGCGCGAACACGCCGTTCCACGAGGTGATGTCGAAGCCCCTGAGCTCGTGCGTCTCGGCCAGCGGCGGCAGTTCGGGGAAGAGCTTGGTGCGCTCCTGCGTGGTGACGGCAATCGCGCGCATCTTGCCGGCCTTCACCGTGGCGAGCCCCGCGGCGAGGTCGACCACCATCATCGACACCTGTCCGCCGATCAGGTCGGCAATCGCGGGCGGCGTGCTCTTGTAGGGCACGTGCAACATCGGCACGCCGCTCATGCGCGAGAGCGTGGCGCCGCTCACGATGCCGGTGCTGTTGCCGCTCGCATAGGTCAGCTTGCCCGGATGCGCCCGGCCCCAGGCCAGCAGCTCGGCCACGCTCTTCACCGGCAGGTCGTTGTTGACCACCAGCATGAAAGGCAGGTTGCCCATGCGGCTCACGGGCGCGAAGTCCTTCACCGGGTCGTAGGGCAGCGACTTCATCAGGCTCGGGTTGGCCGAGTGCGTGGTGTTGGTGGTCATGAAGAGCGTGTAGCCGTCGGGCGGCGCCTTGGCCACGAACTCGGCGGCGATCACGCCGTTGGCGCCCGCGCGGTTGTCCACGATGACCGAGGCCTTGAGCGCCTCGCCCAGCATCTGCGCCGTGATGCGCGCCACCGCGTCGGTGCCGCTGCCGGCCGCGAAGGGCACGATCAGCTTGATCGGCTGCTTCGGGTAGCCCTCCTGCGCAAAGGCCCAGGGCGCCGCGCCGGCCAGGCCCGCGGCGGCGCCGATGGAAATGAAGCGGCGGCGGCTTGCCACCGCGACCGTTGTTGTCGCGTTCTTCGTCTGCATGGTTCTTGTCTCCGGGTGGTTGTCGTTCAGGGCCGGATCACGCGCTCCGGCGATTCCTCGTACGGCGGGCTGTAGATGACCAGCACGCGCACCGGCTCGTCGCTCACCACCGTGAAGGTGTGCATCGCATCGGCCGGAAAGAAGCAGCTGTCGCCCGGGTGCAGCTCCTGCCGCTGGCCGCCCACCTCTGCCACGGCGCGGCCTTCGAGCATGTAGCAGACCTGCTCGATGCCCGGGTGCGCATGGGGCAGCGCGCCCTTGCCCTTCTGGATGTGGCCGACCAGTACCTCGAGCTGCTTCGCACCCACGGTCTCGGGGCCGATCAGCCGCTTGTTGAGGGTGCCGGTGTGGTTCGCCGGGTGGTAGCCGGCAATGTCGCTTTCGCGGACGAAGTAGCGTGGAGAGGTCATTTTTTCAATCAGCCCTTGTGTTCGATGGCCAGGCAGGCGGAGCGCAGCATGGCCGCCACCTCGTCGATGCGCGGCTCGAGCCGGTAGCGCGGGCCCGCCACCGAAATGGCGTAGGCCTCGCCCCCGATGCGCAGCGGCCACGCGAGGCCGACAAGGTCGGGAATGCTTTCGCCGAGGTTGCCGTACCAGCCGCGCGCGGGCGAGCGTTCGAGCTCCTGCTCGATGGCCTCGGGCGTGGTCAGCGTGGCGTCGGTCAGCGGCGCCAGCGGCGTGGCGGCCAGCAGCTTGCGGCGCGCCTCGGGCGCGAGCGTGGAAAGCAGCGCGCGGCCCATCGAATTGGCGTAGGCCGGGCGCGTCTCGCCCGCTTCGGCGGAATAGCGGATGCTCTGCGGCGCGCTCAGCACCTCGAGGTAGACGACAGTGTTCGGGTCGCGGAACTTGCCGAACAGCACGGTTTCGCGCGCGCCGTCGCGCAGCTCTTCGAGCGCGGGCCGCACGCGGTCGAGCACCGGGTCGTGCGCCGCAATGACCTGCGCCATGGCCAGCAGCCGGCCGGTCGGGTAGTAGCCCTGGCGGCGGCCGGTCTCGTACATGTAGCCCTGCTCTTCGAGCGTGCGGATCAGGCCCAGGCAGCTGGACACCGGCATCTCGAGCAGGCGCGCCATCTCGGACAGCGCCAGCGGCTGCTTCTCCCGGGCAAAGAGCTCGACGATCTCGATCACGCGAAACGCTGTTTTCACAACCATGAAGAAATTTTCGCGTATGTGAAAAACAAAAGCCTCAGGGTTTGCCCCTGGCTGCGCCTCCTTTCAGCGTAATCGCCGGTAACGCATGGCGTTGTCAGTAACCCCGGACCGGATCGACCACGCCGCTGACCGGCAGGCCCTGCTCCATCGCGCGGATCTTTCCAGCGATCTGGGTGATGGACTCCTCGCGCAGCGTGCGCGCCGAGCCGTGCGGCGTGACGGTGATCTTCGGGTGGCGCCAGAACGCGTGGCCGGCGGGCAGCGGCTCGACCTGGAACACGTCGAGCGTGGCGCCAGCCAGTTGACCCGCATCGAGCATCGGAATCAGGTCGTCTTCCACCAGGTGCGCGCCGCGCGCGATGCTGATGAGATAGCCGCCCGGCCGCAGCTTGCCGAGCGTCTCGCGGTTGAGGATGCCGCGCGTGGCCTCGGTCAGCGGCAGCAGGTTGACCAGCACGCGCGTGGACGACAGGAACTCGTCGAACTGCGCCTCGCCGCTGAACACCTTCACGCCGTCGATGGCTTTTGGCGAACGGCTCCAGCCCAGCACCGGAAACTCGAACTGCGCGACGGCCTTGGCCACGCGCTCGCCGAGCACGCCCAGGCCCATGATGCCGACCGGAAAGTCGCGCCGCAGCCGCGGCTTGCGGTAGCTCCAGCGGCCTTCGCGCGCATCGGCCTCGTAGACGTCGAACTCGCGAAAGTGCCGGATCAGCGTGTGGCACACGTACTCGGCCATCTGCACCGACATGCCGGCGTCGTCGAGCCGCACGATGCGCGTGTGCGCCGGCACGCGCAGCTTGAGCAGCGCATCGACGCCGGCGCCGATGTTGAACAGGCCGCGCAGCCCGGGCTGCTCGTCGAGCAGCTGCTGGGGCGGCGCCCACACCACCGCATGGTCGGCCTGGGCGGCGCCCGGCTTCCAGGCCTCGATCTGCGCGTCGGGCAGCTCGGCCCGGAGGCCTTCGATCCAGGGTTCGGGGCGGTTGTCGGTCAGGGAAACGATGATTTTCATGAGCCGGATCTTAGGGGCCCCGGGCCCATGAGCCGGATCGGCGGCTTGTGGCGCCCGGGGCCTTCTTCTATGCTCGTGCGCGACCATCCAGAACATCGACACACCCGGAGACCCCAGCATGATCAAAGTCAGCGTGATGTACCCCTACACCGAAGGCGCGCGGTTCGACCACGCCTACTACCGCGACAAGCACATGCCGCTGCTGAAGGCGCGCATGGGCGATGCCTGCAGGTCGTACACCATCGACAAGGGACTGGCCGGCGGCGCGCCCGGCACGCCGCCGACCTATGTCGGCATGTGCCACGTGTTCTGCGACTCGGCCGAAGCCTTCCAGACGGCGTTCGGCCCGCATGCCAAGGAGATCCTGGGCGACATCAAGAACTACACCGACATCGCGCCCGTCATGCAGATCAGCGAAGTGGTGGTGGGCTGACCGCCCTCCGGCGGCTCAGGCCGCCTTGGTGCGGCGGCGGCGCCACAGCAGCCGCACCAGCCACGCCAGCGGCAGCCCCACCAGCAGCAGCCACGGCAGCACCGCCGCCAGGAAGGTGATGAGCGCGCCCACGCTCTCGGCCAGCACCGAGCCCGCCTCGCGCAGCGCGCGCATCATCGGGTTGTAGCTGCGGCCGCCCTGCACCAGCGTGCGTGCGGGCGTGAACTGGACCTGGATGTGCTGCTTGCTCGTCTGCTGCTCCAGCACCTTGCGCTGGGTGGCGATGGCGTCGAGCTCGGCCTGCGTGTCGGACAGCGTGCGCTGGATGGCGAGCAGGTCGGCCATGGTGCGCTTGGTGACCGTGTCGCGCAGCATCAGGCGCAGGCTGTCGCGGAACTCGATGCGGTTCCTGATGCGCGCCTCGACGTCGATCACCTCGGCGGTCTTGTCTTCGCTGGTGGTGTTTTGCGACACCACCCTGGCCACGCCGGCCAGGCCGCCCAGCAGCTTGTCGACATCGGCCGGCGCCACGCGCATTTCGAGCATGGCGTTGCCGGGCTGCTGCGGTGTCTCGCGCAGCAGCGAGGACGACAGCAGCTCGCACTGCAGCGTGCCGCACAGCTCGCGCACCTTGCCCCAGGCGTCGGCCAGTTGCTCGGGCGGGACTTCGATGTTCAGCTCTTGCCGCACCGCGAGAAAGCGCTGCTGCAGCGGCGCGTCCTGGGCCTGGTCGGACGCGGTGGCGGCCGCTGGCGCCGGCGGGGCCGCGGCTTCAAGCCGCGCGCTCTTCATGCGCATCGATCCGCCGTAGGCCACCGCAGGCTCGGCGGCGGCCGAGGTCTCGTTGTCGCTTCGCTTGCAGCCGCCGAGCGACAGGGCTGCGGCCAGGACCAGCAGGAGAACGCCCGGGCGGCGAGCGAAAGAAGAAGAAAAAGAAGAAGGCGAACGCAGTTGCTTGCGGCAGGTCATGAAAGTCCCTTGAAGAAATGGCTACCGCAGCTGATACGGGCGAGCGCCCGAAACGGGGTTAAACCGCCGCCGCAGCCATCCGCAACAGTTCGTCACCCTCGGCCACCTGCTCGCCGGGCGAGAACATCAGTTCTTCCACCGTGCCATCGGCCGGCGCGGCGATGGTGTGCTCCATCTTCATGGCCTCCATCACCGCCAGCGGCTGGCCGCGGCTGACCTTGTCGCCGGCCTTGACCGCGAAAGAGACCACCTTGCCGGGCATCGGCGCGGTGAGCCGGCCGGCTTCGGCATGGGTGTCGCCCGCATGGGCCAGGCGGTCGATGGCGGTGATCTTCGTGGCGCCCTTCGAGGCGAACACATGGGCCGTGGCGCCGTCCAGATGCACGTCCACGGTCTGCCGCGTGCCGGCGAACTCGACCTCGAACTCGCCCGTCGGGAACTGGCCCACGACCAGCGGGCCCTGGGCGCCGCCGGCTTCGAGCCACAGGCTGCCGTCGCGCCTGTAGGTCAGCAACGCGGTCTGCTCGGCGCCGCGGAACTCGAAGTCGAAGTGGCGCCGGTACTCGCCATGCGAGCGCCAGCCGTCGCGCCGTTCGAAAGGATAGTGCGCGCCCACCGGCCGCTCGGTGACCAGCGTGCGCGTGATGGCGGCGGCGGCGGCCAGCGGCAGGCCCAGCGCCTCGCGGTCGAACAGCATGGTGCGCTCGCGCTCGATCAGCGCGGTGTCGAGATTGGCTTTCGAGAACGATTCGGTCGCGAGGATGCCGCGCAGGAACTGCACATTGGTCGACACGCCCACGATCTGCACCTGCGCCAGCGCCGCATCGAGCCGCGCCAGCGCCTCGGCGCGCGTGCTGCCGTGCACGATCAGCTTGGCGATCATCGAGTCGTAGAACGGAGAGATCTCGCCGCCCTCGCGCACGCCGTCGTCGATGCGCACGCGGCTGCGCTGGAAGGCCGTCGCCTGCGGCTTGCGGTAGACGCGCAAGCTGCCTGTCGCAGGCAGGAAGTTGTTGTCGGGGTTCTCGGCGCAGATGCGCGCCTCGATCGCGTGGCCATGGATCTGCAGCTCCGACTGCTTCGCGGGCAGCGTCTCGCCCGAGGCCACGCGCAATTGCCATTCGACGAGGTCGAGGCCGGTGATCGCTTCGGTCACCGGGTGCTCGACTTGCAGGCGCGTGTTCATCTCCATGAAGAAGAAATTCATTTCGCCGCCTTCACGCTGCTCGACGATGAACTCGACGGTGCCTGCACCCACGTAGTTCACGGCACGCGCCGCAGCTACCGCGGCCTCGCCCATCTGCTTGCGCATCGCCTCGGTCATGCCGGGCGCGGGTGCTTCTTCCAGCACCTTCTGGTGGCGCCGCTGCACCGAGCAGTCGCGCTCGAACAGGTAGACGTAGTTGCCGTGCGTGTCGCCGAACACCTGGATCTCGATGTGGCGCGGGCGCTGCACGTACTTCTCGATCAGCACCGCATCGTCGCCGAAGCTGTTGATCGCCTCGCGCTGGCACGAGGCCAGCGCCGCCGCAAAGTCTTCGGCCCGGTCGACCGCGCGCATGCCCTTGCCGCCGCCGCCCGCGCTGGCCTTGATGAGCACCGGGTAGCCGATGCGGTCGGCCTCGCGCTGCAGCAGCTGCGGGTTCTGGTCGTGGCCGTGGTAGCCGGGCACCAGCGGCACGCCGGCCTTTTCCATCAGCTGCTTCGACTCGGCCTTCAGGCCCATGGCCTTGATGGCCGAAGGCGGCGGGCCGATGAAGACCAGGCCCGCGTCGGCGCAGGCCTGTGCGAACTCCTCGTTCTCGCTCAGGAAGCCGTAGCCCGGATGCACGGCTTCGGCACCCGTGGCCTTGGCGGCTTCGAGGATCTTCTCCCAGCGCAGGTAGCTGTCCTTGGGCGCGCTGCCGCCGAGGTGCACCGATTCGTCGCAGGCGCGCACGTGGTTGGCATGCGCGTCGGCATCGGAGTACACGGCCACGGTGCGGATGGCCATGCGGCGAGCAGTAGCCGCCACGCGGCAGGCGATCTCGCCACGGTTGGCGATCAGGATCTTCTTAAACATTCGGAGTGTCTCCCGGAGGATTCTTTTTCAGTTGAAACGCGGGCGTGACGCCCGGATCGGGCCGCCCGCTGAAGATGCGGGCCACGCGAGTGAACAGCGCCTTGAGAAAGCGCCAGCTCTTGCGGATGAGCCACACGCTGAGCACCAGCACCAGGACGAACAGCACCAGGAAGACCAGCGGATGCGCGACGGCAAGCCACAGGCCCGCGGGCACCATGCTGTCCTCGACCAGCGACGCGCCCACGTTCGAGAACGGCTCGGGCGATGTGTTGATGGCCGCGCGCGTCGTGGCCTTGGCCGCATGCGCGGTGGCCGCGAAGCCGCCGCCCACGAGCGCGGCCACGATGGCCATCGCGCCATGGTCGGCACCGAACACGCTGGCCGCGAGCGCCGCGCCTGCGGGAATTCGGATGGCCGTGTGCACCACGTCCCACAGCGAATCGAGGCCGGGAATCTTGTCGGCGAAGAATTCGATGAACACCATGAAGCCGCTGGCCGCGATGACCACCGGATGCGCCAGCAGCTGCAGTCCGCTGGGCAGCGGCACCCAGCCGAAGTAGCCGGCCAGCCCGGTCAGCAGCACGACCAGGTACAGCCGCACGCCACTGGCCCAGCCGATGGCCGCGGCCAGTGCGAGCAGCTGGGGCATGTCGAGCGCATTCATCGCCTGGCGCTCAGTGGACCAGCCAGGACGGCTTGCGCTTCTGCAGGAAGGCCTGCACGCCCTCGCGGCCCTCGCCGCTGGCGCGGATGTCGGCAATGCCTTCGACGGTCTTCGCGATCAGCGCGTCGTCGATCTCGCGGCCGTCCACGTCGGCGATCAATTGCTTGCAGGCACGCACCGCGGCGGGGCTGGCGCTGGTGAGCGCCTTCAGGAGTTCGTCGACCTTGGCATCGAGCGCATCGGCCGCCACCACTTCATGCACGAAGCCGATGCGGTGCGCCTCGGCCGCGGTGAAGCGCTCGGCCGTGAGAAAGTAGCGCTGCGATGCGCGCGTGCCCATGGCACGCAGCACGTACGGGCTGATGGTCGCGGGCACGAGGCCGATCTTGACCTCGCTGAGGCAGTACCACGCGGTGTCCACGCTCACGGCCATGTCGCAGGCCGCGACCAGGCCCATGCCGCCCGCATATACATCGCCCTGCACGCGCGCGATGGTGGGCTTGGGGCACTCGGCAATCGTGCGCAGCATGGCGGCCAGCTTGCCCGCGTCGGCGATGTTCTCGCTGCGCGTGTAGTCGGCCATGCGGCGCATCCAGTTGAGGTTGGCGCCCGCGCAGAAGGCCGGGCCGTTGGCGCCCAGCACGATGGCTTTCACCTGCGGCGCGGCACCGGCGTCGGTGAACGCCTGCGCGAGCTCGGCGATGACCACGTCGTCGAAGGCATTGCGCGCGTCGGGCTGGTCGAGCCAGATGCGTGCGATGGGGCCTGCGCCTGCTTCGAGTTTCAGTTTGGTGAAGTTGCTCATGCCGTGTCCCTCGTCACATGCGGAAGATGCCGAACTTCGGCTCGGGGATCGGGGCGTTGCGCGACGCGGCCAGGCCGAGCGCCAGCACCCGCCGCGTGTCCGCCGGATCGATGATCCCGTCGTCCCACAGCCGCGCCGTCGCGTAGTACGGGTGGCCCTGGTCTTCGTATTGCTGGCGGATCGGCGCCTTGAAGGCTTCTTCCTCTTCCTTGCTCCAGCTGCCGCCCTTGAGTTCGATGCCGTCGCGCTTCACCGTCGCCAGCACACTCGCGGCCTGCTCGCCGCCCATCACGCTGATGCGCGCGTTGGGCCACATCCAGAGAAAGCGCGGGCTGTAGGCCCGGCCGCACATGCCGTAGTTGCCGGCGCCGAAGCTGCCGCCGATGATGATGGTGAACTTGGGCACGTTGGCCGTGGCCACGGCCGTCACCATCTTGGCGCCGTGGCGCGCGATGCCTTCGTTCTCGTACTTGCGGCCCACCATGAAGCCCGTGATGTTCTGCAGGAACACCAGCGGGATCTTGCGGTGGCAGCACAGCTCGATGAAGTGCGCGCCCTTCTGCGCCGATTCGGAAAACAGGATGCCGTTGTTGGCGATGATGCCCACCGGCATGCCCTCGATCTCGGCAAAGCCGCAGACCAGCGTGGCGCCGAAGCGCGCCTTGAACTCGTGGAACTCGCTGCCGTCGACGATGCGGGCAATGATCTCGCGCACGTCGAAGGGCTTGCGCGTGTCGGTCGGGATCACGCCGTAGAGCTCTTCGCGCGGGAACGCGGGCTCGCGCACCTCGGCCTTTGCCGCGCCCTGGACCGAAGCCGCGTTCGCATTGAGATTGGCCACGGCCGAACGCGCAAGCGCCAGCGCATGCAGGTCGTTCTGCGCCAGGTGGTCGACCACGCCCGACAGCCGCGTGTGCACGTCGCCGCCGCCCAGGTCCTCGGCCGTGACAACTTCGCCGGTGGCCGCCTTCACGAGTGGCGGGCCGCCCAGGAAGATGGTGCCCTGGTTCTTCACGATGATCGACTCGTCGCTCATCGCCGGCACGTACGCGCCGCCCGCCGTGCACGAGCCCATGACCACCGCGATCTGCGCGATGCCCTGGGCGCTCATGTTGGCCTGGTTGTAGAAGATGCGGCCGAAGTGGTCGCGGTCGGGGAACACCTCGTCCTGGTTCGGCAGGTTGGCGCCGCCCGAGTCGACCAGGTAGATGCAGGGCAGGCGGTTCTGCTCGGCGATCTCCTGCGCGCGCAGGTGCTTCTTGACCGTCATCGGGTAGTAGGTGCCGCCCTTCACCGTCGCGTCGTTGCAGACGATCATGCAGTCGACGCCGTTCACGCGGCCGATGCCCGCGATGAGGCCGGCGCCGGGCGCGGACTCCGCGCCCTTGGCGTCGAGGTACATCGCATGCGCGGCCAGCGGCGCGATCTCGAGGAACGGTGTGCCGGGGTCGAGCAGCTCGGCCACGCGGTCGCGCGGCAGCAGCTTGCCGCGCGCCGTGTGCTTGGCGCGCGCGGCCTCGCCGCCGCCCTGCTCCACTTTCGCGAACTGCTTGTGCAGGTCGTCGACGAGTGCGCGCATGGCTGCGGCATTGGCCTGGAAGTCGGCCGAGCGGGCATTCAATTTCGTTTCGATCTTGCTCATGCTGTCTTTTCTTGTTCGAGGCCGAGCTGCTCGGCCATTGCTTCGCGGATCTTGAATTTCTGGATCTTGCCCGTCACCGTCATCGGAAACTCGGTGACGAAGCGGATGTACCTCGGCACCTTGTAGTGCGCGATCTGCCCCTTGCAGAAATCGCGGATCTCGTCTTCGGTCGCGGCCTGGCCGGGCTTGACGATGATCCAGGCGCACAGCTCCTCGCCGTACTTCCGGTCGGGCAGGCCGACCACCTGCACGTCCTGCACCTTCGGGTGGCGGTACAGGAATTCCTCGATCTCGCGCGGGTAGATGTTCTCGCCGCCGCGGATCACGAGGTCCTTGATGCGGCCGACGATGTTGACGTAGCCCTCGGCGTCCATGGTGGCCAGGTCGCCGGTGTGCATCCAGTGCTCGACGTCGATGGCTTCGCGCGTCTTGGGCTCGTCTTCCCAGTAGCCGTGCATCACCGAGTAGCCGCGTGTGCAGAACTCGCCAGAGCTGCCGCGCGGCACGATGGCGCCAGTCTCGGGATCGATGATCTTGATCTCCAGGTGCGGCTGCACCGTGCCCACGGTGGACACGCGCTTGTCCAGCGGCGTGTCGGTGCTGCTCTGGCAGCTCACGGGGCTGGTCTCGGTCATGCCGTAGGCGATGGTGATTTCGCTGAGGTGCATCTCGTTCACCACGCGCTTCATCACCTCGGTGGGGCACGGCGAGCCGGCCATGATGCCGGTGCGCAGCGTGGACAGGTCGAACTCCTTGAAGCGCGGATGGTCGAGCTCGGCGATGAACATCGTGGGCACGCCATGCAGGCCCGTGCACTTTTCGGCCTGCACGGTCTCGAGCACGGTGAGCGGGTCGAAGCCGTCGTTCGGATAGACGATGGCCGAGCCATGCGTGAGGCAGGCGAGGTTGCCCAGCACCATGCCGAAGCAGTGGTAGAGCGGCACCGGAATGCACAGCCTGTCGGCGGGCGTGAGCTTCATGCATTCGCCGATGAAGAAGCCGTTGTTCAGGATGTTGCGGTGCGTGAGCGTCGCGCCCTTCGGAAAGCCCGTGGTGCCGCTCGTGAACTGGATGTTGATCGGATCGGTGGCCTTGAGCGTCTTCTGCGTGGCGGCCACGCGCGGGTCGGCCGCATCGCCGCTCGCGAGCAGCTCGCTGAAGCGCTGCATGCCGGGCTCCTGCACATCGGCCGCGGCCTTGCCGTCGATCCAGAAGGTGTGGCGCAGCTGCGGCAGGCGCTGGGGCCCCAGCTCGCGCAGCATGCCGAGGTAGTCGCTGGTCTTGAACCGCGCCATCGTCACCAGCGCCTTGCAGCCGACCTTGTTGAGCGCGTATTCGAGCTCGGAGGTGCGGTAGGCCGGGTTGATGTTGACCAGGATCAGCCCGGCCTTGGCGGTCGCGATCTGCATCAGCACCCAGGGCGCGTTGTTGTGCGACCAGATGCCCACGCGGTCGCCGGGTGCGAGCCCCAGATTCAGCAGCGCGCTGGCGAGGCGGTTCGATTCGGCCTGCAGCTCACGGTAGGTGAAGCGCCGCCCTTCATGGCGGCTCACCAGCGCCAGCGCATCGGGCTGGCGCGCCACCATTGCATCGAAGAAGTCGCCGATGGTCTGCTCGATCAGCGGAACGCGGGCATCGCCCTGGGCAAAACTCAATTGTGCAGACATGTTGCGTGTTTCCTGTTGCTGTTCAGAAATCAGTCCACCGTGGCGCCGGTGTCCTTCACCACGCGCGCCCACTTGGGCAGATCGGCGCGCACGAGCGCGCCCAACTGGGCCGCGGTGCCCTTGAAGGGCTCGCAGCCCACGGCGGCAAGCTTGTCGGCCACGTCCTTCTGATCCAGCGCGCGAGCCACTTCGGCCTGCAACTGCGCCACGATGGGCGCGGGCGTGCCTGCAGGCGCAAACAACGCATACCACGGCGCTTCGCCAAAGCCCTTGAGCGTTTCACCGATGGTCGGCACATCCGGCAGTACGGCCACGCGTTTGGCGTTCACCACCCCCAGCACCTTGAGCCTGCCCGCTTTGATGAAGCCCATGACCGAAGGCAGGCTTTGCACCGACAGTGGCACCTGCCCGCCCACCACGTCGGTCGCCGCCGCCGCCGAGCCCTTGTAGGGCACATGCCGGAGTTGGATGCCTGCCTGTTTTTGCAGCATTTCGCCGATCAGGTGGTTGAGCGTGCCGTTGCCCGCCGAAGCGATGGTGTACTGGCCGGGGTGGGCCTTGGCCTGTGCGATCAGTTCCGCTACGTTGTTGGCGGGAAAGGAGGGGTTGGCCACCAGCACATAGCCCGCCGTGGCGACGGGCGCGACGGGCTCGAAGTCCTTGACCGCATCGAACCCGGGGTTCTTGTAGAGCGCGGGGCCGACCACGTGAGCGCTGTCTGCCGTGAGCAGCAGCGTGTAGCCGTCATGCCTGGCGCGCGCCAGCGCCGCCGTGGCCACCGTGCCGCCCGCACCAGGACGGTTGTCCACGATCACGCTCTGGCCCATTTGCTCCGACAGGCGCTGCGCAACCACGCGCGCAATGGCGTCGTTCGCACCGCCGGCGGTTTGGGGGACGACGAGGGTGATGGGTTTGGATGGGTATTTGTCCTGGGCGAAAGCGGCAGCGCACAACGTGGCGGCCACAGCCACCGCGGCGTGGCGGCGGGTCAAGGTCATGGGTTGTCTCCTTATGTCTTTCGAAAGTTCGGCTGGCCGCTTTCAGGAAGTCTCGGCAAACAGCTCGCGCCCGATCAGCATGCGGCGGATCTCGCTCGTGCCCGCGCCGATCTCGTACAGCTTGGCATCGCGCCACAGCCGCTCGACCGGAAAGTCCTTCGTGTAGCCCACGCCGCCCAGTGCCTGGATCGCCTCGCCGGCCATCCACGTGGCCTTCTCGGCCGAGTAAAGGATGGCGCCAGCCGCGTCCTTGCGGAAGGTGCGCGCGTGGTCGTTGCGGTCGCAGGCCTTGCCCACCGCGTACACATAGGCGCGCGTGGCCTGCCAGGTCGAGTACATGTCCGCGAGCTTGCCCTGCATCAGCTGGAATTCGCCGATGCTCTGGCCGAACTGCTTGCGCTCGTGGATGAAGGGCAGCACCGCATCCATGCAGGCCGCCATGATGCCCAGCGGCCCGCCCGAGAGCACCGCGCGCTCATAGTCGAGCCCGCTCATCAGCACCTTGGCGCCCATGCCTTCGCCGCCGAGCACGTTCTCTTCGGGCACTTCGCAGTTGTCGAAGAACAGCGGGTAGGTGTTGGAGCCGCGCATGCCGAGCTTGTCGAGCTTGGTGCCGGCCGAGAAGCCCTTGAAGCCCTTCTCGACGATGAAGGCGGTCATGCCGCGCGCGCCCATCTCGGGTTCGGTCTTGGCGTAGATCACGAGCGTGTCGGCGTCGCCGCCGTTGGTGATCCACATCTTGCCGCCGTTGAGCACGTAGTAGCCGTTCTTCTTCTCGGCCTTGAGCTTCATGCTCACTACGTCGGAGCCGGCGTTGGGCTCGCTCATGGCCAGCGCGCCCACGTGCTCGCCGCTCACGAGCCTGGGCAGGTATTTCTTCTTTTGCGCGTCGCTGCCGTTGCGGTGGATCTGGTTGACGCACAGGTTGGAGTGCGCGCCGTACGAGAGGCCCACCGAGGCCGAGGCGCGCGACACCTCTTCCATCGCCACGATGTGGGCAAGATAGCCCAGCTCGGTGCCGCCGAATTCTTCCTTCACCGTCATGCCGTGCAGGCCGAGCTCGCCGAGCTTCTGCCACAGGTCGTGCGGGAACAGGTTGTCGCGGTCGATGTCGGCGGCGCGCGGGGCGATCTCGTTCGCGGCAAAGTCCTGGATCGCGCTGCGCAGCGAATCGATGGTTTCGCCCAGGTCGAAGTTCAGGCCGGGATCGTGCATGTGTGTTGTCTCCTCTGAAGGGTCGGCGCGCAGGCAGGCTGTCCCACGCGGATGGGCGCTTGGAAGAATGCAGCTTACGCCTCGCCGCGCCGCAATTGGCGCCACAATGGTTGCAAATTGCGCCACGCACGCCTCGCTGAATCATGACCTCGCCCGCCTTCCTGAAGCCCGCCCGAGCCGTCACGCCCATGGCCTTTGTGAGAGCCATCTTGAAGGGCTATGAGCGCTACGGCATCGACCCTGCCGAGGCCCTGAAAGCGGCACAGATCACGCCGCGCGAACTGGCGCGGCCGGGCGCGCGGGTGACGGCGGCGCAGTTCGAGGCGCTTTCGGAACATGCCATGCAGGAGCTGGACGATGAGGCGCTGGGCTGGTTCTCGCGGCGCCTGCCCTGGGGCAGCTACGGCATGCTGTGCCGCGCATCGCTGAGCTCGCCCGACCTGGGCGTGGCCATCAAGCGCTGGTGCCGGCACCACCGGTTGCTGACCGAGGACATCGGGCTCGCGCTCGAAGTGGCGGACGGCGTGGCCACACTGCGCATTACCGAGAACCGCCCGCTCGACGAGGCCTTCCGCGAGTTTTGCCTGGTAACCAGCCTGCGCTTCATGCACGGCTACATGTGCTGGGCCATCGACTCGCGCATTTCCCTGCGCAATGCGACCTTTCCGTTTGCGGCGCCGCCGCACCGCGACGCCTATGCGCCAATGTTCACGCCCGAGGTTCGCTTCGACGCACCGCAGGCCACCATCAGCTTCGACGAGCGCTATCTCGCCCTGCCCCTGCAGCGTGACGAGCGGGCGCTACGGGCCATGCTCAAGCGTGCGCTGCCCCTGACCATCCTGCAGTACCGCCGCGACCGCCTGCTGGGGCAGCGGGTGCGAGAGTTGCTGCGTTCGCGCGCCGCCGAGGCCACCACGGCGGAGGCGTTGGCCACGCTGCTCAATGTCTCGGGCCGCACGTTGCACCGGCAGCTCCACGAAGAAGGGACATCGCTGCAGGTGCTGAAGAACGAAGTGCGCCACGAGATGGCGGTGGAGCAGTTGCGCCGAACCAATCGGCCGATCAAGCAGGTGGCGCTGTCGGTGGGGTTTCGCAACGAGAAGAGTTTTTCGCGTGCGTTCCTGCAGTGGACTGGACACGCGCCGCGTGACTTTCGGCAGCAGGGGCTGTAGCGGGGCTCGGCTTTTTAGCGGCGCTTGGGTTCGGGGCGCATTTGTTCGGGGCGAGTGCAAAGGCCACCGGGTACTCCCCTCCGCGAATGTCCCCCGGCCTGCGGCCTCCTCCTTTAATTCGCTGCGCAAGGCACCCCATCGACGTGAGCGCGCCCCGAACAGCAGCCCCCCAAACAGAGCACCAACCCGAAGGTCAGCCCGGCTGCGCAATCAGCGCCAGCGCATCGGCGATGGATTTGCCGTCTTCCGGCCGCACCAGCTTCGCAACCTCCTTGCCGTCACGCATGAACACCAGCGTGGGCCACAAGCGCACGTTGAACGAGCGGCCCAGCGGTCGTCCGCTGCCGTCCTCGACCTTGATGCGCGGAATGTCCGGGTACTTGGCAAAGGCCTCGGCGATGTGGGGCTGCGCGGCCTTGCAGATGCCGCACCAGTTGGTGCCGAACTCGACCACGGCCGGGCCCTTCAGGGCATCGATCTCGGCGCGGTCGGGCTGCTCGGTCTTGTATTCGGAAGTCATGGGATCCGGCTCCTTGTGGACTGGCTTGCTTGATGCCATTGCAGCAGAAACGCTGCGGGCTTGCTCGCGGCAGGGGCTTGGTCTTCGGGCCCGCTTTTCAGGCCGGCTGCAGGCCGTGCGAAGCGAGCAGCGCGGGCAGCTCCCGCATGTCGCTGAACACCTGCAGCGCGCCGACGCTGCGCAGCGCCTCGGGGCCGCTGTGGCCCGATTCGCCGGTGCTGTAGCCGAACACCGTGGCACCCGCGGCCACACCGGCCATGGCGCCCGTGACGGTGTCCTCGACCACCGCGCAGCGCTTCGGATCGACACCCAGCGCCTCGGCGGCGGCCAGATAAACGTCGGGGTAGGGCTTGGAGCGTGGCATCTCGTGGCCGCTGAAGATGCGGCCCTCGAAGCACTCGAGCAGGCCGACCTTCGCCAGTTGCAGCTCGACCTTGTGGCGGTCGGCGCCCGAGGCGCAGGCGATGCGGCCCCGGAGCCGCGCATGAATTTCGCGGATGGCCGCCGGGGCGTGCGCAATGGCCACGAGGTCGCGCTCGAGGGCTTCGTTGCGGCGGGCCCTGAAGGCCTTGAGCCAGTCTTCGGTGATCCTGACGCCGGTCTTCGATTCGATGAGCGCGGCTTCGTCCTTCACGGCCTTGCCGGTGAAGGTGTTCATCGACTCTTCGGTGGTGAGGTGCCAGCCGAGTTCGCCGAGCATCTCGGCGAGCACGCGGTTGGTGATGGGTTCGGAATCGACGAGGACGCCGTCGCAGTCGAAAAGGACGGCGTCGAAGGGGAATGGGGTCATTGCGCGAAAGGGGTTCGGGGGAATTCCCCCATGGTAGCAATGACCCCGGCCGGGCTCAGGACGCGGGCTGGATCGGGATGTAGATCTCGCCGCCGCCCGCCATGAACTCCCTGGATTTCTGCGCCATTCCTTCGGCCATGGCTTCCGCCTCGGCCACGCCCTTCTTCGCCGCGTACTCGCGCACTTCCTGCGTGATCTTCATGGAGCAGAACTTCGGTCCGCACATCGAGCAGAAGTGCGCCACCTTGCTCGAATCCTTGGGCAGCGTCTCGTCATGGAATTCGCGTGCCGTGTCGGGGTCGAGGCCCAGGTTGAACTGGTCCTGCCAGCGGAATTCGAAGCGCGCCTTGCTGAGCGCATCGTCGCGCGAGCGCGCTCCCGGGTGCCCCTTGGCCACGTCGGCCGCATGCGCGGCGATCTTGTAGGCAATGATTCCCTGCTTGACGTCGTCGCGGTCGGGCAGGCCCAGGTGCTCCTTGGGCGTCACGTAGCAGAGCATCGCGGTGCCGGCCCAGCCGATCATCGCGGCGCCGATGGCGCTCGAGATGTGGTCGTAGCCCGGCGCGATGTCGATGGTCAGCGGGCCGAGCGTGTAGAACGGCGCCTCGTGGCAGTGCTTGAGCTGCTCGTCCATGTTGGCCTGGATCATGTGCATCGGCACGTGGCCGGGGCCCTCGATCATGGTCTGCACGTCGTGCTTCCACGCGATCTGCGTGAGCTCGCCCAGCGTGCGCAGCTCGGCGAACTGCGCTTCGTCGTTGGCATCGGCGCCCGAGCCCGGACGCAGGCCGTCGCCGAGCGAGAAGCTCACGTCGTAGGCCTTCATGATGTCGCAGATGTCCTCGAAGCGTTCGTACAGGAAGCTCTCCTTGTGGTGCGCGATGCACCACTTGGCCATGATCGAGCCACCGCGCGAGACGATGCCGGTCATGCGATCGGCCGTCAGGTGGATGAACGGCAGGCGCACGCCGGCGTGGATGGTGAAGTAGTCGATGCCCTGCTCGGCCTGCTCGATCAGCGTGTCGCGGAAGATCTCCCAGGTCAGGTCCTCGGCCACGCCGCCCACCTTCTCGAGCGCCTGGTAGATCGGCACGGTGCCGATGGGCACGGGGCTGTTGCGCACGATCCAGTCGCGCGTGGTGTGGATGTTCTTGCCGGTGGAAAGGTCCATCACGTTGTCGGCGCCCCAGCGGATCGCCCACACGAGCTTTTCCACTTCTTCCTCGATGCTCGAGGTGACGGCCGAGTTGCCGATGTTGGCGTTGATCTTGACCTTGAAGTTGCGGCCGATGGCCATCGGCTCGACTTCGGGGTGGTTGATGTTGGCCGGAATGATCGCGCGGCCGCGCGCCACCTCGTCGCGCACGAACTCGGGCGTGATGATGCGCGGAATGCTGGCGCCCATCGGGTTGCCGGCCACGCGCTTCGCGCGCTCCTCGTTGGCGAGGTATTCGGCCATCCACTCGCGCTTGCCGTTCTCGCGCAGCGCCACGTATTCCATCTCGGGCGTGACGATGCCGCGGCGCGCGTAGTGCATCTGCGTGACGTTGGCGCCCGCCTTGGCGCGGCGCGGCGTGCGCTGCAGCGCCGAGGCGCCGGCGCGCAGTTCGGCCAGGCGCTGGGCATCGTGGTCGTGGGCGTGCTTCAGGCCCTCGTCGAGCGCCTGGTGCGAGCGGCCTTCGTAGCTTTCGGTGTCGTTGCGCTCGGCGATCCAGGTGCCGCGCACGCCGGGCAGGCCGCGGCGCACGTCGATCTCGACCCTGGCATCGGTGTAGGGGCCCGAGGTGTCATAGAGCGACACGGTCTCGCCGTTGGTCAGCAGCACGTCGCGCACCGGCACGTTGAGGTCGGGCCGGCTGCCCGGGATCAGGCACTTGTGCGATGCGGGAAAGGGCTCGCGCGTGAGCGAGAGCAGGGAGGTGAACTTGTCGGGGGCATTCATGCGGGGCACTCCTTGTTGAGGGAAAGGGTGCTCCGCAATCGCTCTGAGGACTTTGGGCCGCCACGTTGGGTGGCGGGACCGGAGTCGGGGAGTGCAGCTCTTCTTACGCCGGTATGACCCGGATCAAGTTCGCGGGTCGGCACTTTGCCATCTCAGCACGCCACATGCGTGCACCCCGGAGCGGGGACTATTGTGCGGGCCGTGGCCCGGTGCGTCAACCGGGGGTCTGCAGATCGCCTTCGAGGTAGAACCAGCGGTCGCCCTCGCGCACGAAGCGGCTGCGCTCGTGCAGGCGCGTGGCGGCGCCGGTGCTGCTGCGCTGGCGGGCGACGAATTCGACCTCGGCATGGTCGGCGTCGAGCACCGAGCGCGAGCGGATGTCCAGGCCCAGCCACTTCACGCCGGGTTCGAACTCGATCGACGCCGGCCGGGTCGACGCATGCCAGGTGGCGAGCAGGTAGGGGCCGCGCTCCAGCACGAACGCGGTATAGCGCGAACGCATCAGCGACTCGGCGTCGGGCGCGGGCGTGCCCTCGAAGTCCTCGAGGTAGCGGCCGCAGCACAGGGCATAGCCGATGGGCTTGTCTCGGCGGTCCGTGCGGCCGCAGGGGCAAGGTCCGGTGGGGGGATCGGTGGCACTCATGAAGGATGCTATTGGAACATCCTCGGGGCCCTTCGCCCGATGGGGCAACCCCGGGGCCGCCCCGGACATCCACTCTTGGCGCAGTGCTTGCTTGCCGCTAGCCTTGCTTGTGCACACGAAAGAGCGAGGTGGCGATGTACCTGACAAGCCCCGAACAGCGGGCGCTGCGCGGCGTTTTCACGCTGCTGGCGGAAGACCGATGCGAAATCGACATCCGCGAGCGCCTCGGCCGGGCGCTGCTCGACCTGCTGCGTGCAGACCAGTTCGCCTCCTTCGTCTGGAACGCCGAAACCGGCCGGTTCGACGGCCGCGTGGCCTTGAACATGGACGCAGCCAACCTCGACCGCTATGGCGAGTGGCACCAGCATCACGACCCGATCACCTTCGTGCTGCAGTCGCACCGCCGTGCAACCCGCGTCACCGACGTGATGCCGCAGCGCGAATTGATGCGCACCGAATTCTTCACCGACTTTCTCTCGCGCGACGGGCTGCACTGGGGCATGAACCTGCATGCCTTCGAAGGCAACCGCGCGCTGGGCGACCTGCGCGTCTGGCGGCGCAAGGGCCGCGGCGATTTCGGCGACCACGAGAAGGCGCTGCTCGACCTGATCGAGCCCGCCTTCATCGGTGCATTGCAGCGCGCGCAGCGCACGGCGGCTTCTGTGCCGATGCCGGCCGAAGCCCTCTGGAGTGCCTTGAGCGGACGCGAACAGGAGGTTGCACGGGCCGTGTGCGAGGGCCTGACCGACAAGGAGATCGCGCGCCGGATGACGGTGAGCGTGCCGACGGTGCGCACCTATTTGCGGCGGATCTTCGACAAGCTCGGCATCGAGCGCCGTTCGGCGCTGGCCGGCCTGGCCCGGCGTTGATGCGGCCGCAGGCGCCCTACTTCGCCTTCGGAGCGGGCAGGCGGCCCAGCACGTTTTCAACCGCAAGGCCCACGGCGAGCAGCTTGCGATCGCTGCCGGCCGGTCCGTCCAGTTCCAGTCCCACAGGCAGCCCGCTGGTCGCGCCGAGGCCCGAGGGCAACTGCACGCCTGGAATGCCGGCGTTGCTGCCGGGGTCGGTGTTCTGGATCAGCGCGCCGAAGTTCTCGGGGCTGCTGGCTTCGGGCGCGGCCACCGGAGCCACCCGCGGCACGGTCGGGAACACCAGCGCATCGAGCCGGTGCTGCGCGAAGGTGTCGCGGTAGAGCTTTTGCAATGCGGGCCGCGCAACACGCATCGCGTTGTCGTAGGCCGGCTTCGCATCGACGGTGCCATTCGGCGCGGGCAGCTTGCGCGGGATCACGAAGGCCTCGAAGGTGCCCTTGACGTCGGGACTCGCGATGCCGGCCGTGAGCTGCGCGATGTCGATGCCGGTGCGGTACTTCGCGAGGTAGGCGACCATGTCGTCGTGTGCCTCGTAGAGCGCAACCGGAAAACCGATGGCGCCGTTGAGTTCCATGAGTTTCGGCATCTCCACGTCCACCAGCGTGACGCCCGCCGCGCGCAGCTTGCCGAGCGCCGCGTCGGTGGCGGCGCGCGTGTCGGCGTCGAGATTCGCATAGAAGGCCGGCACCACGCCCAGGCGCACGCGCTTCAGATCGACGGGCTTCAGCGGCGCGCCGCCCGCAATCACGCGATCAAGCAGCGCAACATCGGCCATCGACTGCGCCATCGGCCCCGCGGTGTCGCGCGTGTGCGAGATCGGCGCGATGCCCTGCTGCGAATAGCGCCCCATGGTCGGACGCAGCGAAGCGCAGCCGTTGAACGCGCACGGAATGCGCACCGAGCCGCCGGTGTCGGTGCCCAGCGCCGCCGGCGCCATGCGCGCACCGAGCGCCACGCCGTTGCCCGACGACGATCCGCCCGCCACGCGGGTCGCGTCGTAGGCATTGCGCACGCCCACCTCGGGACCGGTCTGGAATGCGGGGTTGTAGCCCGTGACGCCGAAGGCCAGCTCGTGCATGTTCGTCTTGCCAAGAATGACGGCGCCCGCTGCGCGCAGCTTCGCGACCACCGGCGCATCGGCCCTGGGTACAAAGCCCTTGAGCGCCGGCGAGCCAGCCGTGGCGGGCAGGCCCTGAACCTGGATGTTGTCCTTGATGACGACTGGCAATCCGGCCAGCGGCTTGCAGGCACCGCCGCGCTTGCGTCCGGCATCGGCGGCGCGCGCGGCCCGGAGCGCGCCGCCCTCGTCGAGCGTGATGAAGGCGTTGAGGCTCGCCTTCCCCTTTGCCTGCGCAAGGTACGCCGTCACGAGTTGCTCGCTGGCCAGGGTGCCGGCGCAGAGTTGTCGCACGGCATCGCTCGCTGTCAGCGCGGCAATGTCAGCAGCGGTGGGCTGCGCCTGTGCGGATGCACCGAGGCACAGCAGGGCCGCGGCGAAGGAAAAGGGTCTGAAGACGGACATGGCAAGGACCTCCGAAAGAGGACGCCATGCTGCGCCGCGGGCGCCGTCCTGTCTGTCATCGAAACCGATGACACGGCATGAAGGCCTTACTGGAACATCACCCACTCGGGCCGCATGTTGAAGCGCACCGGGAGAATGCTCACGCCCAGCCCGCTGGTCACGTACATGCGCCGGTCCTTGTGCGCGATCCAGCCATGGGCCCATTCGCGCGGCGCGCGCCCCGGTACCACCAGTGCGCCGTAGCCCGGCACGCTGATCTGCCCGCCGTGCGTGTGCGCGGCCACCACCAGCCCCCGGGTGGGCGGCATGGCCGAAAAGCTGAAGGGATCGTGCATCATGACCAGCGTGGCGACGCCCTTCGGCACCCCGGCCAGTGCCTTGTCCGGCTGCGAATGGCCGGTCGAGTCGTCGCCGATGCCGACCACCCAGATGTCATGGTCCGGCAGGCGCATCGAGGCGTTCTCCAGCACGCGGATGCCCTCTGCGGACAAGGCGTGCGCCGTGCGTTCGCCGTCGTGCCACCAGTCGTGATTGCCGAGCACCGCGTACACGCCCTGCGGCGCTTTCAGGCGGCCCAGCACGGCAGCCATTTCTTCGATGGACAGGTCTTCGTCATCGCCCGAGCCCGCAAGAAAGTCGCCGGGCAGCAGGATCACATCGGGTTGTGCAGCATTGATCTCGTCGACGATGCGTGCAGCGCGCTCCACACTGGTAATGCGCCACGCCGAGCGCGTGGTGAGATGCCAATCGCCCGCCATGGCCACCTTGAGGCCGGCGGGCGCCTGCCATTGCGCCGAACTCAACGGCTCGACGCGTGCCGCGACCCATCGCGGCTCGATGGCAACTGTCCAGACGGCCAGCGCCGGCAGCAGGACCGCCGCGGCGATCCGGAGCACCGGCGGCCGGCGGCGCATGCCGGCGCTCAAGCCAGCGCGCGTTGAATGAGCAGCTTCTGGATGTCGGACGTGCCTTCGTAGATCTGGCACACCCGCACGTCGCGGTAGATGCGCTCGAGCGGAAAGTCGTTCACGTAGCCATAGCCGCCCAGCGTCTGGATCGCGGCGCTGCAGACGCGCTCGGCCATCTCGCTCGCGAACAGCTTGGCCATGGCGGCTTCCTTGAGGCAGGGCTGGCCGGCGTCGCGCAGGCTGGCGGCGTGCCAGATGAGCTGGCGGGCGGCTTCGAGCTGCGTGGCGCATTCGGCCAGCCTGAAACCGACGGCCTGCTGGTCGAAGATCGCCCCGCCGAAGGCCTGGCGCTCCTTGGCATAGGCCAGCGCCACGTCGAAGGCGCTGCGCGCCATGCCCACGCTCTGCGCGGCGATGCCGATGCGGCCGCCCTCGAGTGCGCCCAGCGCAATCTTGTAGCCCTCGCCCTCGGCGCCGATGAGGTTTTCCGCCGGGATGCGGCAGCCGTCGAAATTGATCTGCGCGGTGTCGCTGCTGTGCTGGCCCAGCTTGTCCTCGAGACGCGCCACGCTGTAGCCGGGCGCGTCGGTGGGCACGATGAAGGCGCTCATGCCGCGCTTGCCGGCGCCCTTGTCGGTCACCGCGATGACGATGGCGACCTGGCCGTTCTTGCCGCTGGTGATGAACTGCTTCACGCCGTCGATCACGTAGCCATCGCCGTCCTTGCGCGCCGTGGTGCGCAGGCTCGATGCGTCGCTGCCGGCCTGCGGCTCGGTGAGGCAGAAGGCGCCGAGCATCCGGCCTTGCGCCAGCGGCTCGAGCCACTGCTTCTTCTGCTGCGCGTTGCCGTAGCGCATGAGGATCGCGTTGACCGGGCAGTTGGTCACGCTGATGGCGGTGCTGGTGCCGCCGTCGCCAGCCGCGATCTCCTCGAGCACCAGCGCGAGCGTGAGGTAGTCGAGGCCCGCGCCGCCGTGCTCCTCGGGCACGCAGATGCCGTAGGCGCCGAGTGCCGCGAGGCCCTGGTGCGCTTCCTTCGGGAAGCTGTGCTCGCGGTCCCATTGCGGGGCGTTGGGCCAGAGTTCGGCCTGTGAAAAGTCGCGCACTGCGTCGCGGATGGCTTCCTGGTCGGCACTGAGCAGCATGGCGTGGTCTCCTGTCTTTTTTACTTGCTTGCTTGCCTGCTTACTTGCCGGCGCCCAGGTCCATGATGAGCCGCGCCGCCATGTACAGGCGCCGTGGAATCGCGCTGATGTCGACGTACTCGGCCTTGTCGCTGTGGTAGCCGAAGCCCGGCAGGCCCAGGCTCTCGATCACGGGCTTGCCCGAGAGCGCCGCGTAGGCCGCGTCGGTGCCGCCGCCGGTGCGCTCTTCCACGCCCAGCGTGCCGCCGGCTTCCTTGTAGTAGGCCACGGCCTTGTCGACCAGCTTCCTGCCGCCTTCGCCGGCGTTGAAGGCCGGGCGGCCGCGCGTGACCACCACCTTGACATCGGATTCGGGCAGCTTCTTCTGCTGCGCCTTTTCTTCGAGCGTCTTCATGGCGGCCTCGAAGTCCTCGTTCTGCGCGTAGCGCACGTCGGCGTTCAGCGTGGCGCTGGCCGGAATGATGTTCGACACGTTGCCGGCCTTGGCCATGGTCCAGTTGAAGCGCAGGTGTTTGGCCTTGTCGTCGATGCTCATGGTGCGCAGCACGAGGTCGGACGCCTCGACCAGCGCGTTCACGCCCAGGTCGGGCGCGGCGCCCGCGTGCGAGGCCTTGCCGGTGATGCTGACCTGCACATAGGCAATGCCCGAAGTGCCGAGCGAGAGCTTCTCGTCGCCCGCGCTCGTGGGTTCGAACGAGAGCACGTAGTCGGCCTGCTTCGCTTCTTCCTGGATCAGGTCGCGCGAACCGAAGGAGCCCTTTTCCTCGTCGGTGTTGAACAGCACGGTGATGGTGCCGTAGTCGCGCACGCCGTAATCCTTGAGCAGCTTCAGCGTGTGCAGGATGACGGCATTGCCGCCCTTGTCGTCGGCAATGCCGGGGCCGTAGGCCTTGTTGCCTTCGATGCGGAACGGCGCCTTGGCGAGCGTGCCCTTGAGGTACACGGTGTCCATGTGCGACATCAGCAGCAGGTTCTTGCCGCCCCGGCCCTTGAGCTTGCCGACGATGTTGTCGCCCACCACGAGGCCGGCCGACTTGCTGCGCGTGACGGTGAAACCAAGATTCCTGAGCTCGCCCTCGAGGTAGTTCCCCGCGGCCGCAATGCCTTCGGCATCGCCCGTGCCGGTTTCGATGTTGACCAGCTGCTCCAGCGTCTTGAGCACTGCGGGCTGCGCATCGGTGGCGGCCTGGAACAGCACGTTGTCGCGCTTCTGCGCCCAGCCGGCGGCTGGCGCCAGCAAGGCGGCGGCCAGCAGGGCTGCGAGCAGGGTGCGTTGATTGAATGGGCGCATGAAGAATCTCCTGGCGTCTGCAGTATTCGTAGAGAGAAAAACCACGAAGCGCCCCGGCAGGGGGCGCTTGCGGCGGTTGTTTTTGTTAAAGCAACTCGAGTGCCACGGCGGTGCCTTCGCCGCCGCCGATGCACAGCGTGGCCACGCCGCGCTTCTTGCCGCGCGCCTTCAGCGCATGGATCAGCGTGACCATGATGCGCGCGCCGCTGGCGCCGATCGGGTGGCCCAGCGCGCAGGCGCCGCCGTTCACGTTGACGATCTCGTGCGACACGTCGAGCTCGTGCATCAGCGCCATCGGCACCACCGCGAAAGCCTCGTTCACTTCCCACAGGTCCACGTCCTTGACGGTCCAGCCGGTCTTCTTGAACAGCTTGGCCACGGCGCCCACCGGCGCGGTGGAGAACCACTCGGGCTGCTGCGCGTGCGTGGCGTGGCCGACGATGCGGGCGATCGGCCTGGCGCCGATCTTCTTCGCGTGCGACTCGGTCATCATCACCAGCGCCGCGGCGCCGTCGTTGATCGACGAGCTCGAGGCGGCGGTGATGGTGCCGTTCTCCTTCTTGAACGCGGGCTTGAGCGTGGCGATCTTGTCGAGCTTGACCTTGCCCGGACCTTCGTCGATGGAAACGACGGTGTCGCCGCCGCGGCCCTTCACGGTGACGGGCGTGATCTCGTCCTTGAACGCACCGGATTCGGTGGCGGCCTTGGCGCGCTGCACGCTGGCGATGGCGAAGGCGTCCTGCTGCTCGCGCGTGAACTTGTACTTGGCGGCGCAATCCTCGCCGAAGGTGCCCATGGAGCGGCCCGGCTGGTAGGCGTCTTCCAGGCCGTCGAGCATCATGTGGTCGAAGATGCGGTCATGGCCCATGCGGTAGCCGCCGCGGCCCTTGAGCATGAGGTAGGGCGCGTTGGTCATGCTTTCCATGCCGCCGGCCACCATCACCTCGTGCGTGCCTGCCAGCAGCAGGTCGTGCGCGAGCATCGCGGCCTTCATGGCCGAGCCGCACATCTTGCTGAGCGTGACCGCGCCCGCGCTGTCGGGCAGGCCGCCCTTGTAGGCCGCCTGGCGCGCCGGCGCCTGGCCCTGGCCGGCCATCAGGCAGTTGCCGAACAGCACTTCGCCCACGCTGTCGGGCGCAATGCCCGCGCGCTCCACGGCGGCCTTGATGGCGGCGCCGCCGAGGTCGTGCGCCGAGAGGGAAGAGAAGTCGCCCTGGAAGCTCCCCATGGGGGTGCGGGCGGCGCCGACGATGACGATGGATTCAGGCATGGTGGTCTCCTTCGGAAAGTGGAAAGAAAGAAAGAAAGCGGTCGTCGCCGACCGGGGCTCAATCAGAAATGGGTCGCATGGCCCTCGTGCGGAAAGCGCTGCGACTCTTCGTACGGGAACACATCGAGCATCTGGCCGGCCCGGATGCGTTCCTTGTGGTGCTGCCAGAAGGCAGCGTCGAGCAGGTCGGCATGGTGCGCCATGAAGGCTTCGCGCACCGCGTCGTTGCCGAGCAGGAAAGGCCCGAAGGTCTCGGGGAACACGTCCTTCGGGCCCACCGAATACCAGACCTCGCCGCTCATCTCGTCCTCCTCGTTGCGCGCAGCGGGCACCTTGCGGAACTGGCAGTCGGTGATGTATTCGATCTCGTCGTAGTCGTAGAACACCACCTTGCCGCCGCGCGTGACGCCGAAGTTCTTCCACAGCATGTCGCCCGGAAAGATGTTGGCCGCCACCATGTCCTTGATGGCGTTGCCGTACTCGACCACCGCATGCTCGAGCTGCTCCTTCGCGCGCCTGGCATGCGCCGGGCTTTCGGGGTTGGCCAGCGTGTCGAAGGCCTCCTGCAGGAAGATGTTGAGCGGGATCATGCGGCGCTCGATGTAGACGTGCTTGAGCACGAGCTCCATCTCCCCGTTGCCGTCGCGGTCGCCGATCTCGAGCTGGCTGGGCGCGAACTTGCGGATCTCCTCGATCAGCTCGGGCTCGAAGCGGTCGAGCGGAAAACCCACGTCGCTGTATTCCAGCGTGTCGGCCATGCGGCCCACGCGGTCATGCTGCTTCACGAGCATGTACTTGCCCTTGATCTGCTCGCGCGTGGTGTCCTTCTGCGGCGGATAGAAGTCCTTGATGACCTTGAACACGAAGGGGAACGAGGGCAGGTCGAACACCAGCATGACCATGCCCTTGATGCCGGGCGCAATGCGGAAGCGGTCGCTCGAGTAGTTCAGGTGCGAGAGGAAGTCGCGGTAGAACAGCGTCTTGCCCTGCTTGGCGAGGCCCAGCGCGTTGTAGATTTCGGCGCGCGGCTTGCGCGGCATGAGCGAGCGCAGGAACTGCACGCAGGCCGAGGGCACTTCCATGTCGACCATGAAGTAGGCGCGCGCAAAGCTGAAGAGCATCTGCAGGTCGTCCTCGCCGAAGAGCGCCGCGTCCACGTAGAACCGGCCCTGGCTGTCGTGCAGGATCGGCAGCGAGAACGGGAGCTCGACGAAGCCGTTCATGATCTTGCCGACCACGTAGGCGCCCTTGTTGCGGTAGAACAGCCCCGAGAGCACCTGCAGCTGGAAGTTGGCGCGCAGCTTCACCTGGTGGAAGCGCCCCATGATGGCGTGCGCCACGCGCTCGGCGTCGCGCCGCTTGTTGGCAAAGCTGCCCTGCAGGCCGTAGTCGTCCAGCATCTGCTCGATGGTGTCGGCCAGCGTGTCGTGCGAAGGGTAGTAGGGCCTGTACGTGGGCGCGCCGCGCGGCTCGATGTACTCGGTGCTGATGGCCGGGCGAACGAAGATGAAGTCGTTCTGGAAGTAGGCCCGGTGCAGGATCTTCGTGGTCACCGAATTGAAGAAGCTCTCGGCCAGCTCGGGCTGGTGGTGGTCCACCAGCAGGCCGATGAAGTGCAGCTTGACCTGGTGCCACACCTCCATCGGCTGGTCGCCGGCCTTGAATTCCTTCTCGAGCCGGGCCACGGCCTCGTTCACGCGCATGTCGTAGAACTCGATGCGCTCGCGCTGCGCGCGCTGCTGGCCGTGCCAGTCGGCCGTTTCGAAGCGGTGCTTGGCGCGCGCCGATTCGGCGCGGAACAGCGTGTAGTGGCGATTGAACCCGTCGATCATCGCCTTGGCGATGTCGTAGGCCAGCGGTGAATCGAGACGCTGCGGGAACATGGGTTCAGCCGGTTTTCGTTCCGGTGCTTTCGCCGATCGGGTCGACCGGGGGCGCTGCGATGGCTTCCGTCCCATCGGCCCCGGCCTGCGCCGACGGCGAGGCACCCAGGGGCTTGCTCCACTTGTAGCGGATGCGCTGCACCGCGGCCTTGTAGACCGCGTCGAGCGGCTTCGCGCCATCGACGTTCAGGCCCAGGTCCTGCAGCAGGCCGTCGTGCACACCGAAGGTCCAGCCGTGGATCTTGACCTTCTGGCCGCGGCCCCAGGCATCGACCATCACGGTGCTGACGGCCACGTTGACCACCTGCTCGGCCACGTTGAGTTCGCACAGCGCATCGACGCGCACGTCCTCGGGCAGGGTGTCGAGCATCACGGCGTGGCGGTCGCGCACGTCCTGGATGTGGCGGATCCAGTTGTCGGCCAGGCCGATGCGCTTGCCGCTGAGCGCCGCCTTCACGCCGGCGCAGCCGTAGTGGCCGACCACCATGATGTGCTCGACCTTCAGGTGCTCGACCGCGAACTGGATCGCCGAGAGCGCGTTGAGGTCGGAGTGCACCACGATGTTGGCGACGTTGCGGTGCACGAACACCTCGCCCGGCTCCAGGCCGGTGATCTGGTTGGCGGGCACGCGGCTGTCGGAGCAGCCGATCCACATGTAGCGCGGCGTCTGCTGCTTCACCAGGCTGGTGAAGAAGCCGGGCCGGTCGCGTTCCATCTGTGCGGACCAGGCACGGTTGTGGGCAAACAGGTCATCAAGAGTGTCGGACATGGGCGTGATTGTCGATGAGTCGTGGTTCGGTCGGGATCTCAGGCGGTCCTGGCCGCTTTCTGCGCCCTGGCCAGGGCCGCGCGGCCCTTTTTCTCGTGCTCGCGCACTTCCGCCAGGTTGGCCTGCAGCTCGGCCAGCTGCGATTCGAGCTGGGCACGGTGCGCACCCAGTACGCCAAGGAACTTCTGCAGCTGCGGCACGGTGTCGCGCGGGCTGTCGTACATGTCGAGGATGTCCCTGGCCTCGGTCAGGCTCAGGCCCAGGCGCTTGGCACGCAGCGTGAGCGTGAGCCGCGCCCGGTCGCGCGCGCTGTAGACGCGCTGCACGCCCGCGCGTTCCGGCGTCAGCAGCCCCATGTCTTCGTAGAAGCGGATGGCGCGCGTCGTGAGATCGAACTCCTTCGCGAGCTGGCTGATGGTGAAGGTTGGCGCGGACATTGGACTGCAATCTGTCGAAAAGCCGTCTGGGGGGGCGTTGCCGTGGCGACAGCAGGATGGCCCCGCTCTGCCTACAATGATGCCCTCAACCCATGACGTTTACGTAAACGTCAATCTTACATGAACCTCCTCGAACGCGAACTCCACTACCCCCTGGGCGACACCCTGCCCGCCCCCGGCGAAGCACTGGAAGTCGCGCCGGGCGTGCGATGGATCCGCATGCGGCTGCCGTTCGCGCTCGACCACATCAACCTCTGGCTGCTGCGCGACAGCCTCGACGGCGTCGAAGGCTGGACGGTGGTCGATTGCTGCATCGCACACGATGAAGCCCGCGCGCAGTGGGAGCAGGTGTTCGAAACGCAGCTGCAGGGCCTGCCGATCCTGCGCGTGATCGTCACCCACATGCACCCCGACCACATCGGCCTGGCCGAGTGGCTGTGCACGCGCTGGAACGCGCCGCTGTGGATCAGCTCGACCGACTACCACGTGGCGCGCGTGCTGAGCACCGCCGGCGACACGCTGGCGGGCGGCGACGCGGCGGCGCGCTTCTTCGCCTCGCACGGCCTCGTCGACCCCGAGGCGGTGGCCAAGATCCGCGCCCGCACCAACTACTACGCCAACATGGTGCCCTCCGTACCCGACCGCTTCACGCGCATGATGGATGGCGACACCGTGGCCATCAACGGCCACGCCTGGCGCTGCATCAGCGGCTACGGCCACGCGCCCGAGCACATCGCGCTGTACTGCGACGAACTCAAGCTGCTGCTGGGCGGCGACATGATGCTGCCGCGCATCTCGACCAACGTGAGCGTGCACGCGGGCGAGCCCGAGGCCAACTCGCTGCGGCTCTTCCTGGACAGCATCGACAAGTTCAAGGCGCTGCCGGCCGACACGCTGGGCCTGCCTTCGCACGGCAAGCCGTTCACGGGCATTCACCGCCGCGTCGACCAGCTGCAGGAGCACCACCGCGACCGCCTGGCCGAACTGCTCGAAGCCTGCACCGCGCGCCCGCTCACCGCGGCCGAGGGCCTGCCCATCCTGTTCAAGCGCGAACTCGACCTGCACCAGATGACCTTCGCGATGGGCGAGACCGTGGCGCACCTGCACCTGCTGTGGTTCGCAGGCCAGGTCCGGCGCGAACTGGGCGAGGATGGCATCTACCGCTTCGGACCCCGAAGCACCGCGGCCAAGGCCCCTTAGACTCGGCGGATGGACACGCTGGCTGAGCTGCGCGCGGGCCGGCTGGCAGGCGCAAGACGAATCGATCTCTCGTGCGGACTCACCGAGTTTCCGCGCGAGATCTTCGACCTGGCCGATTCGCTCGAGACCCTGAATCTCTCCGGCAATGCGCTCGACGCGCTGCCGGGCGACCTCGGCCGGCTGCACCGCCTGCGCGTGCTGTTCTGCTCCGACAACCGCTTCGCGCAGCTGCCCGAATCCATCGGCCAGTGCCAGGCGCTGGAGATGGTCGGGTTCAAGGCCAACCGCATCCGCACCGTGCCTGCCGCCGCGCTGCAGCTGCCGGCGCTGCGCTGGCTGATCCTCACGGACAACCAGATCGAGACCCTGCCCGAGGCACTGGGCCAATGCGCCGCCATGCAGAAGCTCATGCTGGCCGGCAACCGGCTGCGTGCGCTGCCGGAATCGCTGGCGGCCTGCAGCCGGCTCGAGCTGCTGCGCATTTCGGCCAATGACTTCGAGGCGCTGCCCGCATGGCTGCTTGCGCTGCCGCGCCTGTCGTGGCTCGCGGGCGCAGGCAACCCCTTCGACATGCAGGCCGAGCAGGCAGCCATCGCCGCGCAGTCGGTGCCGCATGTCGACTGGCCCGAGCTGAAGCTTGGCCCAAAGCTCGGCGAAGGTGCATCGGGGGTCATCCACCAGGCGGCGCTGGGCCCCGCGTCGCAGCCGGTGGCCGTCAAGCTGTTCAAGGGCGCGGTCACCAGCGACGGCTGGCCGCACAGCGAGATGGCCGCCAGCATCGCAGCCGGCGCGCATCCGACGCTGATCGCCGCGCAAGGCCGGATCGACGGCCACCCCGACGGCACCCAGGGCCTGGTCATGGCGCTGGTGGATCCGTCTTTCCGCACGCTCGCCGGCCCGCCGAGCCTCGCATCCTGCACGCGCGACGTCTATGCGGACGATGCGCAGTGGACTTCCGGCGTGGCATTGCGCATCGCCCGCGACATCGCGTCCGCCATGCAGCACCTGCATGCGCGCGGCGTCCTGCACGGCGACCTCTACGCGCACAACATCCTCTGGAACGCGCAGGGCGGCGGACTGCTGGGCGACTTCGGCGCGGCCTGGATGACCGGCGCGCTCGACGCGCCGCAGGCCCAGGCACTGCAGCGGCTGGAGATGCGCGCCTTCGGCTGCCTGCTGGAAGAACTGCTCGAGCGCTGCAGCGATGCGCCGCCGCAGGCCATGGTGGCGCTGAAGGACCGCTGCCTGCAGGCCGATGTGTCCGCGCGGCCTTCGTTCGCCGAAGCCTTGGCGCTGCTCCAGGGCGAGCTCTCGCCATGACGGGTCAGCGCCTGCCCCTGCCCACGCGCGACGGCGTCGGCCCGAGCTGCGTCGGCCTTCCGCAAGGCGAATGGCCCACCATCGCCGAGTTCCTGATCGAACGCTTTCCGGCGATCACGCGCGAAGCCTGGATGGCCCGCATGGAGGCCCGCGACGTGGTCGACGAGCACGGCGTGCCCGTGACCGCGCAGCGCCGCTACCAGGCGCCATTGCGCGTGTACTACTACCGCACGCTCGATGCCGAGGCGCGCATTCCCTTCGACGAGCAGGTGCTGTTCCAGGACGACCAGCTCGTGGTCGCGGACAAGCCCCCTTTCCTGCCCGTGACCCCCACCGGCAAGTACCTGCAGGAGAGCCTGCTGGTGCGGCTCAAGCGCAAGCTGAAGCTCGACGACCTGGTGCCGCTGCATCGCATCGACCGCAGCACGGCGGGGCTGGTGCTGTTTTCGGTGCGCCCCGAAACGCGCGGCGCCTACCAGGCCATGTTCCCGGAGCGCCGCATCGACAAGCACTACGAGGCCGTGGTGCCGTGGCGGCCGGGCGTGTCCTCGGTGCCCGGCACCTACCGCAGCCGGCTGGTCGACGACGACCACTTCATGCGCGTGAAGGAAGAGGCCGGCGAGCCCAATTCGGAAACGCGCATCACGCTGCGGAAGACGGTGGGCGGGCACGCCCTGCTGGAGCTTTCACCGGTCACCGGCCGCAAGCACCAGCTGCGGGTGCATTGCATGGCGCTGGGCATGCCGATCGTGAACGATCCGTTCTATCCCGTGCTGCTGCCGCCCGACAGCGACGACTTCGACAAGCCATTGCAGCTGCTGGCCAAGTCGGTGGCGTTCGAGGACCCGGTGAGCGGCGAGCGGCGCAGCTTCACGAGCCCCCGAAGCCTGGCACTGCCGCCAAGGTGACGCCCCGCGGGCACGCCGCGCACTAAGCTCGTTTCCTGAAAACTTTCATTCAGGAGACACCCGCACCATGGACACCACCCAACTCTTCTCGCTGAAGGGCCGCAGCGCCTTGATCACCGGCGGCTCACGCGGCATCGGCCGCATGATTGCCGAGGGCTTCCTGGCCCAGGGCGCGCGCGTGTACATCTCGGCGCGCAAGGCCGCGGCCTGCGACCAGACCGCCAAGGCGCTTTCGGCCTTCGGCCATTGCGTGTCGCTGCCGGCCGACGTGTCCACGCTGGAAGGCGCGCAGGCGCTGGTCGCTGCCTATGCGAAGCATGAGGACGCGCTCGACATCCTGGTCAACAACGCCGGCGCGGCCTGGGGCGCGCCGTACGACGAATTTCCCGAGAGCGGCTGGGACAAGGTGGTCGACCTGAACCTGAAGACGCCCTTCTTCCTGACCCAGGCGCTGACGCCGATGCTCAAGAAAGCGGCGACCGACCACCTTGCGAAGGTGATCAACATTGCGTCCATCGACGGCATCTCGGTGAATCCGCAGGAGACGTACTCTTATGCCGCAAGCAAGGCCGGCCTGATCCAGCTCACGCGGCGCATGGCGCTGCGGCTCGCGCAAGACCGGATCGTGGTGAGCGCGATTGCGCCCGGGGCGTTTGCCTCGGACATGAACAAGCTCGCGCGCGACCATGGCGACGAGGTGAAGGAGCGGATTCCCGCGGGGCGCATCGGGGTGCCCGAGGACATGGCGGGGGCGGCCATCTATCTCGCCTCCCGGGCGGGGGACTATGTGATGGGGTCTACGTTGGTGGTGGATGGGGGGGTTACGCACGCCCGGTGATTTTTTTGAGGTGGGGGGCCGGGTCTCGCCCCGGCCCCGGAAAAAAGCAAGCGATCAAGACCACCGAGGCACAGCCTCATCCTTGAGCTGCTGCCGGAGCAGGCCATAGTCCGGCACCACGCTCTCCACCGTGTCCCAGAACCGCTGCGAGTGGTCCATCACCCGCAGATGGGCCAGCTCATGCGCCACCACATAGTCGATCACCGGCAGGCGAAAGTGGATCAGGCGCCAGTTCAGCCGGATCGACCCATCCGCGCTCGCGCTCCCCCAACGAGTCGCGGCATTCGAGAGCGACAGCTTCTGCCACCGCACCCCGAGCCGCGGCGCGAAGTGGTCGAGCCGCTCGATGAAGAGCCGGCGCGCCTGCCGCATGAGCCAGGCCTGGGCGGCATCGCGGATCTGCGAGGCTTCGGCGTTCTGCGCCACGGCCAGGCGCAAAGTGCGCGGCCCGATGCCGTCGTCGCTCGCATCGAGCGTGCCGCCCACGCTTGCAAAGCCGTGCTTCGGATCGAGGCGGATCACGACCGTCTCGCCCATGAACGGAAACTCCGCGCCGTCCTTCCAGTCGATGCGCGTGGCCTCGACGCGCGCGTGGCGCTGCTGCGTCTCCAGCAGCTTGCGCAGGATCCAGCCGGCCTTTTCCTGGATGGCGGCATCGACGTCGCGCAGCGTGACCCAGCGCGGCGCGCGCACCGACAGGCCTTCGGCACCCACAAGGAAGCCGATGGTCTTGCGCTTGCCGCGCTTGAACTCGTAGGCCACGCGCGCCGATCCCAGCACCGCTTCGCGCGTGGCCTGCGGGTGCACGAAGCTCGCGAGCGCAAGCGTGTCGCGCAGCGGGACGGCGGGCTGCGCGGGACCGGCGTCTCCGGCCCTGCCTTGCTGCGCATCGGCCACCGGGGGTGCGGGCACGGCCGGCGGCGCCGCCTTTTTCCTGACCTTCTTGCCGCGCGGCTCGCTCGGATTGGCCGGCGCAAACTCGTTGCCCAGCCCTTCGAACAGGTCCATCGTGAACTGAAGCAGTCCCCGCATCTCGGGTTCTTTCTTTTTTTTCTTCTTCAGCGCGCCTCTCGCGGCGCCTGCGGCAGCGGCAGGCTGTCGCGGTACGCCTCGGGGTCGAGCCGACGCATCTCGGATTCGATCCAGGCCTCGACCTCGCGCATCAGCTCGTCGGGCCTGCGGCCCACGCTGGGAATGGCCGGGCCGATCGACACGTCGACCACACCGGGGCGCTTGATGAAGGCCTTGCGCGGCCAGACCTTGGCCGAGGTGACGGCCACCGGGATCACCGGCACGCCGGTCTCGCATGCGAGGCGCGTGCCGCCGCTCTTGTAGGTGCCCCTCTGGCCACGCGGAATGCGGGTGCCCTCGGGAAACATGATGATCCAGATGCCCTGCGCAAGCAGCTTGCGGCCCTGGTTCACGACCTTGTTGAAGGCCTGCGCGCGCTGGCTGCGGTCGATGTGGATCATGTCGAGCCGGGCCATCGCCCAGCCGAAGAAGGGCACGTAGATCAGTTCCTTCTTGAACACGAAGGCCAGCGGATGCGGCATCAGCGTGGGCATCAGGAAGGTCTCGAAGGTCGACTGGTGCTTCACCAGCAGGACCGCGCCGGCCAGCTTGTCGGCGGGCAGGTTTTCCATGCCGGTCACGCGGGTCTGGATGCCCAGCAGCACCCGCGCGCCGCCGATGGCCCAGCTGAGCCACTGCACCGCCATCCAGTAGAGCGGGATGCCGCGCTTCCAGAGCGAACTGACGCACATGATGATGCCCCAGGGCACCACGGTGACGAGCATCCACAGGGCATGGAGAACGGAACGGATCAATGCCATCAGACAGCCACCTGCAGTGCAGCCTGCGCTTCGCGCGCAAGCAAAAAGTCGACAAAGGCGGCGAGGTTCTCGTGAACCAGGGTGTTCGCCGGGTATTCGGGGGGCAGCGGACTGACGCCGCGGCAGGCCGCGCCCATGCCGGTGAGAAGCAGGTGCGGCTCGCAGCCGGCGGCCGCGCCGGCCTGCAGGTCGCGCAGGCTGTCGCCCGCGGTGGGCACGTCCTTCAGGTCGATGCCGTAGCGGTCGCCGATCTGGCGGAACAGGCCCGGCGCGGGCTTGCGGCATTCGCAGCCCTCGTCGGGGCTGTGCGGGCAATAGAAGACCGCATCGACCCGCCCGCCCACGGCCGCGAGCATCTTGTGCATCTTGGCGTGCATGGCGTTGAGCGAGGCCATGTCGAACAGCCCGCGGCCCAGGCCCGACTGGTTGGACGCGATCACCACATGCCAGCCCGCATGGTTGAGCCGGGCCACGGCCTCGAGCGCACCGGGCAGCGGCGTCCACTCGATGTCGCTCTTGACGAAGTCCTCGCGGTGCACGTTGATCGTGCCGTTGCGGTCGAGGATGACGAGTTTCATGGCAGTGCCGCCCATCGTGAGGTCGCCGGGGGGATGATCAAGCAGCCAGCCGCTCGAGCTGCGCCACGCGGTTCATCGCGGCGTGCAGCGACATCAGCAGGCCGAGCCGGTTGAGGCGCAGGTCGGCCTGTTCGGCATTGACCATCACGCCGTCGAAGAAGGCATCGACCGGCTCGCGCAGCGCGGCCAGGGTCTGCAGCGAGGCGGTGTAGTCGCCGGCATCGAACTGGGTGTTGGCGGCGGGCACGACCTCGGCCATGGCGGCATGCAGCGCCTTCTCGGCGGGCTCCTGCAGCAGCAGCTCGCTGACATGCGCGTCGGCTTCGGGCGCCTTCTTGAGGATGTTGCCGATGCGCTTGTTGGCGGCGGCCAGCGCGGCGGCGGCGGGCAGCGCGGCAAAGGCGCGCACCGCCGCCAGCAGCTTGGGCACCTCGCCCAGGCGCTGCGGCCGCGGCGCCAGCACGGCGTCGACTTCCTGCGCGCTGGCGCCCTGCTCGCGCAGGCTGCCGGCCAGCCGGTCGAGGATGAAGTCCTGCAGCTCGGCCGTGGCCTTGCCGGTGTCGAAGCCGCCGATGTCCTTGAACTGCGCGGCGGCGTCCTGCAGCAGCGCGTCGAGCTTCAGCGGCAGGTCTTTCTCGATCAGCATGCGGATCACGCCGAGCGCATGGCGGCGCAGCGCGAAGGGGTCGCGGTCGCCGGTGGGCAGGTTGCCGATGCCGAACATGCCGACCAGCGTCTCGAGCTTGTCGGCCAGCGCGACCACCAGGCCCACGCTGTTGCGCGGCAGCTCGTCGCCGGCAAAGCGCGGCTTGTAGTGGTCTTCGATCGCGTCGGCCACTTCGGCAGACAGGCCGTCGTGCAGCGCGTAGTAGCGGCCCATGGTGCCCTGCAGCTCCGGGAACTCGCCGACCATGTCGGTCACCAGGTCGGCCTTGGCCAGTTGCGCGGCCTGCACGGCATGCGCGATGAGCGCGGCGGCGCCGAGCTTTTCGGCGATGCCGCGCGCAATGCGCATCACGCGTTCGACACGCTCGCCCTGGGTGCCGAGCTTGTTGTGGTAGACCACCTTGCCCAGCGATTCGACGCGCGAGGCCAGCGACTTCTTGCGGTCCTGGTCGAAGAAGAACTTGGCGTCGGCCAGGCGCGGGCGCACCACGCGCTCGTTGCCGCCGACCACCGCGCTCGCGTCCTCGGGGCTGATGTTGCTGACGACCAGGAACTTGTTGGTGAGCCTGTTCGAGGCGTCGAGCAGCGGAAAGTACTTCTGGTTGGCCTTCATCGTGAGGATGAGGCACTCCTGCGGCACTTCGAGGAATTCTCGCTCGAAGCTGCAGACCAGCACGTTGGGCCGCTCGACCAGCGCGGTCACTTCGTCGAGCAGCGCGTCGTCATGAATGGGCACGGCGGCGCCGCCGACCCGCACGGCCGCGGCCGCGAGCTGGCGCGCGATCTCGGTGCGGCGCGCTTCGAAGCTCGCGATGACCGCGCCCTCGTCCTGCATCTGCAGCGCATAGCTGTTGGCGTCGCGCAGCACCACGGGATCGACGGCCGCCTCGAAGCGGTGGCCGTGGGTTTCGCGGCCGGCCTTCAGGCCGAGCGCCTCGACCGGCACCACGGCATCGCCATGCAGCGCCACCAGGCCATGCGCGGGGCGCACGAAGCTCACGCTGCTCCAGCCGGGCAGCTCGCAGCCGCTTTCGAGCTGGTAGCTCATCACCTTGGGAATCGGCAGCTTGGCGATGGCCTCGGCCAGCGCCTTCTGCAGGCCTTCAGCCAGCGTTGCGCCCTTGGCGGTGCTTTCGTAGAACAGCGCTTCGGCCTTGCCGTCCATCGCGCGCTTCAGGCCGGGCACGGCCGAGGCGTCGGCGCCCAGCGCGGCAAGCCGCTTGAGCAGGGCGGGCGTGGGCTGGCCGGAGGCGTCGAGCCCCACGGCCACGGGCATGAGCTTTTGCGAGACGGCCTTGTCGACGGCGCGCTCGGCCACGTGCGTGAGGTGCGCAGCGAGGCGGCGCGGCGACGCATAGGCCGTGAGCACCGAGGCGGGCTCGGCGAGCCCCTGGGCCACGAGCTGGTCGCGCAGCACGCCGGCGAAGGCATCGCCGAGTTTCTTCAGCGCCTTGGGCGGCAGCTCTTCGACGAAGAGTTCGACCAACAGGTTCTTTTGCACGCTCGTCATCGCTCAGGCCGCCTTCTTCGTGATTTGTGCAACCCACTCGCGAGGCGCCATCGGGAAACCGAGCCGCTCGCGGCTCTCGTAGTAGCTCTGCGCCACGCTGCGCGCGAGGTTGCGGATGCGGCCGATGTAGGCCGCGCGCTCGGTCACGCTGATGGCGCCGCGCGCGTCGAGCAGGTTGAAGCTGTGCGCGGCCTTGAGCACCTGCTCGTAGGCCGGCAGCGCGAGCTGCTCGGTCATGAGGTGCCTGGCCTGTTTCTCGTGCGCCGCGAAGGCGGTGAACAGGAACTCGGCATCGCTGTGCTCGAAGTTGTAGGTCGACTGCTCGACCTCGTTCTGCTTGTAGACGTCGCCATAGCTCAGGCCCTCGGTCCACGTGAGGTTGTAGACGTTGTCCACGCCCTGCAGGTACATGGCCAGGCGCTCCAGGCCGTAGGTGATCTCGCCGGTGATGGGCTTGCAGTCGATGCCGCCGACCTGCTGGAAATAGGTGAACTGCGTCACCTCCATGCCGTTGAGCCAGACCTCCCAGCCCAGGCCCCAGGCGCCGAGCGTGGGGTTCTCCCAGTCGTCTTCGACGAAGCGGATGTCGTTCTTTTTCAGGTCGAAGCCCAGCGCCTCGAGGCTGCCGAGGTACAGCTCCAGGATGTTGCTGGGCGCGGGCTTGAGCACCACCTGGTACTGGTAGTAGTGCTGCAGGCGGTTGGGGTTCTCGCCGTAGCGGCCGTCCTTGGGGCGGCGGCTGGGCTGCACGTAGGCGGCCTTCCAGGGCTCAGGGCCGAGCGCGCGCAGGAAGGTGGCGGTGTGCGAGGTGCCCGCGCCCACTTCCATGTCGTAGGGTTGCAGCAGCGCACAGCCCTTGTCGGCCCAGTACGACTGCAGTTTGAGAATGATTTGCTGGAAGGTCAACATGAAGCAGGCCGGCGTGACCGGGCATTGGACGGTAGCGCGATGAAGCACCGCGAAAGCAGACGATTTTACGGGCGGAGGGCCGCTCTCCCACAGCAAGCCGGGATGCCGGCCGCCTGCGCGGACCGGCCGGCCGTGCGACAACCACGGGGCGGGGGCGCGCACCGCGCTTTTCCGAGGCTTCCTGCCCCCTCGCGACCGAACTTTCGCAGCCCATGGGGCTCTTCCCCTCCTTTTTCCGGTTTCCATCGACATGCAGCCGTCTCCCCTCGGTCCGAGCTCTCCCTTGTTTATCGTTCTCAACGCCGGCTCCGGCAGCGCGGACGCCGCCGAAACCCGCGAAATCATCGAGCAGGGCTGCGCCGCGGCCGGCCGCAGGCTGCGCATCTTCCTGGTGGACGAACGCGCAACGGTGCAGGCGCTCGCGCGCGAGGCGGTCGAACGCGCCCGCGCCGTGGGCGGGGTGGTGGTTGCGGCGGGTGGCGACGGCACCATCAACACGGTGGCGCGGGCCACGCTCGGCAGCGGGCTGGCCTTCGGCGTGCTGCCACAGGGCACCTTCAACTATTTCAGCCGCGTGCACGGCATTCCGCGCGATACGGCGCAGGCGCTCCAGGTGCTGCTGGCCGAGCAGCCGCGGCCGGTGCAGGTGGGGCTGGTCAATGACCGCCTGTTCCTGGTGAATGCCAGCATGGGCCTGTATGCCGAACTGCTGGAGGAGCGCGAAAGCTACAAGGTGCGCTACGGCCGCAGCCGCTGGGTCGCGTTCTTCGCCGGCCTGCTCACCGTGATGCGCGGCCACCGGCACTGGAACCTGCGCATCGCCTCGCACGGGGTGGAGCGCGACATCCGCACGACGACGCTTTTCGTGGGCAACAACCCGCTGCAGCTGCTGCAGGTGGGCATCGCGCATGCCGATGCGCCCGAGAATGGCCAGCTGGCCGCCATCACCTTGAAGCCGACGAGCGTGCTTGCCATGCCCGGCCTGCTGGTGCGCGGCGCGCTCGGCCGGCTGGGGAACGCCGACGAGGTGCTGAGCTTTCCGTTCGAGTCGATGACGGTGAAGGCCGGCCGCCTGCACCCGCCGCGCCGCGTGAAGGTGGCCACCGACGGCGAGATCGCCTGGGCCGAGATGCCGCTGCTGTTCCGGGTCTCGCCCGAACCGCTGTGGCTGGTGCGGCCCGACGTCGCGCCCGAACTGGAGGCCGCGAAGCAATGAGCTGCCTGCTGCAGATCTCCGATACGCATTTCGGCACCGAGCAGCCCGATGTCATGGCGGCGCTCGAGCGGCTCGCGCGGGCCCTGGCGCCGCAGGTGGTGGTGCTCTCGGGCGACATCACGCAGCGCGCCACGCGCAAGCAGTTCGCGGCCGCGCGCGCCTTCGTCGACCGGCTGGCCGCACCGGCCGTGGTGGCCATTCCGGGGAACCACGACATTCCGCTGTTCCAGCTGGGGGCGCGCCTGTTCTCGCCTTACGAGCGCTACGCCGGCGCCTTCGGCACCGACCTGGAACCGGTGTTCGAATCCGCCGACTGGCTGGTGGCGGCGGTCAACACCACGCGCTGGTACCGGCATGCGGACGGCGAGGTCTCGCCGGCGCAGATCGAGCGGGTGGCGGCGCGGCTGGCGGGCGCCTTGCCTTCGCAATTGCGCGTGGTGGTCACGCACCAGCCGGTGATGGTGACGCGGCAGGAAGACATGCCGAACCGGCTGCACGGGCGCGAAGCCGCCGTCGCGCGCTGGTGCGCGGCCGGCGCCGACCTGATCCTGGGCGGCCACATCCACCTGCCGTTCGTGCGCTCGCTGCACGGTGCGTACGCCGGCTGCCCGCGCACCGCATGGGCTGTGCAGGCCGGCACGGCCGTGTCGTCGCGCGTGCGCGCGGGCCATCCCAATTCGGTGAACGTGCTGCGCCTGGGCGCGCCGGAAGATGGCCGCGTGTGCCAGGCCGAGCGCTGGGACCATTCGGCCGCCGACAAGGCCTTCGTGTGCGCCAAGGTTTTGCGGCTTCCGCTTGCCAGCGCCGCGGTGGCCGCTTAGGGTGCGCCGCATGCCGATGGAAGCCCCTGCCCTCGTTCTTCTCGCCCGCCAGCTGGGCGAACATTCGCTCGCCTGGTTCGCAGGCGTTCTTGCTGTCTCGGTGCTCGGCGCCGGCATGGCCTGCCGGGCGCTGAAGCGGCGGCGCATCAGGAGATCGTCGAGCGAAGAGCCCGACGAACCGCGGCTGGCCGCCGGGCTGGCCATCGGCTTCCTCTCGATCCTCGGGGCGGCCAGCCTGGTGGCGTATCTCGCATCGAAGCTCGGCGACGGGCGCCTGCTGGGCCTGGCCGACCAGGCACTGGCCGATGCGGTCGGCGACCACGTGCCGTGGGCAGCGCTCGTGGCTTTCAGCTGGCTCACGCACCTGGGCGACGCCGAACTGCTGGCGCCGGTGTGCTTCGTGGTGGCCCTGCTGCTGTGGCGCCGCGCACACCATGGCCTGGCGCTGGGCTGGGTCATGGCGCTCGGAGGCATCGTGCTGCTGAACCCGGCGCTCAAGCGCATCTTCGCGCGCGCGCGGCCGCTGCACGACCATGGGCTGGCGCTGGAGACGAGCTTCAGCTTCCCGAGCGGCCACAGCGCGGGCGCGATCGTGAGCTACGGCATGCTGCTGTATCTGGCGCTGCGCCTGTTGCCGGCGCGCTGGCATGTGCCGACGGCCATGGCGGCCGCCGCCGCCATCGTCACCATCGCGAGCAGCCGCGTGTTCTTGCAGGTGCATTTCGCAAGCGACGTGGCGGCCGGCCTGCTGACCGGCCTGGCCTGGCTGCTCGTGTGCGTGGGCAGCCTCGAATACGCGCGGCACCGCAAGCGGCGCGCCGCGCGCTAGGGGGAGGTCAATACTCCCAGAAGATGCGTTGGAGTTCTTTCGTGTCGGAGGTCTTGGTCAGCGCCACCATCGCCAGGATGCGCGCCTTCTGCGGACGCAGGTCGTGCGCCACCACCCAGTCGTACTTGTCGTCGGGCTGCTCGGCGTTGCGGATCACGAAGCCGTCGGCCACGCGCGAACTGCGGATCACGATCACGCCGTCGCTGCGCGCCTTCTGCAGGTTGGGCACGATGCGGTTGGCCACCGAGCCGTTGCCCGTGCCGCCATGGATGATCGCCTTCACGCCGCTCTTGGCGAACGCGTCGATGGCAATGGACGAGACGCCCTCGTAGCCCATCGCGATCTCCACCGGCGGCAGCGCATTGATTGCATCGATGTCGAACTCCGAGTTCATGGTGTGGCGCTTCACCGGTGCGCGGAACCAGTAGTTCTTGCCCTCGACCACCATACCGAGCGGGCCCCACTGGCTCGAGAAGGCGCTGGTCTTGATGTTGACGTTCTTGCTCACGTCGCGGCCGCTGTCGATGTTGTCGTTCATCGTCACCAGCACGCCCTTGCCTGCCGCGTCCTTGCTGCCGGCCACGCTCACCGCGTCGTACAGGTTGAGCGCGCCGTCGGCCGACAGGGCCGTGCCCGGGCGCATCGAGCCGACCACGATGATCGGCTTGCTGGTGTGCACGGTGAGCGTGAGGAAGAAGGCGGTTTCTTCCAGCGTGTCGGTGCCGTGGGTGATGACGATGCCGTCCACGTCCGCCTGCTTGGACAGCGCCGAGACGCGCTTGGCGAGCGTCAGCAGGTTGTCGTTGGTGAGGCTTTCGGAAGCGACCTGGAACACCTGCTCGCCGCGCACGTTGGCGATCTTGGAGAGTTCGGGCAGGCCGGCGATCAGCTTCTCGACGCCGACCTTGGCGGCTGCGTAGGTGGCGCTGTTGACGGCCGAGGCGCCGGCGCCCGCAATGGTGCCGCCGGTGGCCAGGATCACCACATTGGGCAGTGCCTGCTGGGCTTGCGCCAGGGCGCTGGCCGCGAGCAGCGCGGCACCGGCCGCGAAGGCGCGGAAACGGGGGGAAAGGTACATGAAGGGAACTCCTTGTCTTGGATGAATTTCTGGAAGCGGCGAGAAGATACATGAACCGTGCCCGCATGCCCTGCGCTTCCATGCCGGCATGGCATGCGGCCATGCGCCAAGGATTACCATCGCCGGGCGCACCGCCGCACATCCGCCATGCCATGAACGCCGATCCCGCCGCCCTGTCCCCGAGTACCGCCCAGGAAATGCCCGCCCCCGACGGCCCGCTGTCGCGTGCGCGGCCGGGGCGCGAGCGCATCATGGCGGCGATCCGCACCGCGGCCGTCGCCGAGTTCAGCCTGCATGGCCTCAAAGGCACCTCCACCCAGGCCATTGCCGCGCGCGCCGGCCTCACCAAGCCCCAGCTGCACTACTACATCGCCGGCAAGGAAGAGCTCTACGAAGAGCTGCTGATGCAGGTGCTGCATGCCTGGAAGGTGGTGTTCTCGTTCGAGGACGCCAGCGACCCGGCGACCGTGCTGGGCGACTACATCCGCAAGAAACTCGACCACGCCTTCGACAACCCCGAGATCTCGCGCATCTTCACGCGCGAAGTGCTCGACGGCGGCCGCAACCTCGACCGCTACTGGCCCAACGCGCGGGCCTGGACGCAGAAGAAGGTCGACATCATCAACGGCTGGATCGCGCGCGGGCAGATGCGCCCGCTCGATGCGCGCCTGCTGCTGATGCACATCTGGGCCATGACCCAGAGCTACGCCGACTACGCGATCCAGACGCGCGTGATGCTCGGCCTGCCGCCCGATGCGCCGATCGACCGCGAGCCGATTGCGCGCGAGCTCGTGGCTTTCGTGCTGGGCGGCTGCGGCATCAAGACTTAAGTTCTCTTCCGTCCGGCTGCCTGCATCCGCAGCACGCCCGGCCCTGCCGCTTCGTGACTTTCGACACTGGTTCGCCCGCGGCGGCGGCCGTAACTTCGCACGCTCGCCGCCGGGCTGGTCCGTCGCGGCGAGCCCGTACAAAGGAGGCGGGAGAACATGAAGACGAAGTTGCTTTTGACAATGGCCGCGACGGCGTTGCTGATGGCCTGCGGCGGCGGCGGCGGCGGCGGTGGTGGCGGCTACAGCGGGCTGCCGATCGGCGGAATTCCGCCCGGCCAGCAACCCGATCCCGGCCCGAACCCGAACCCGAATCCGGCCCCCAATCCCAACCCCAACCCCAACCCCAACCCGAATCCCTCCCCGATCAGTGCGCACTACAAGTTCCTGAGCTTCCAGCAGGACAGGAACCCGGACACCGAGACGGCCGAGAAGCGTTACGACGACTACATCGCGCTGCTCAATCGCGAAGGTGCCGCAGGCTATCGCTACCTCGACGGCGTGACCGGCGGCACCATCGTCACGCTGCAGGACCAGTTCATGATGGTCAAGGACATCGAGACGACCTACACCTACGAATACAAGCGCTTCGAAGTCGACATCCTGTCGAGCGACGGATTGCCGCGCCTGCTGCAGCAGATGAAGGAGCAGGGCGCGAAGGGCATGGTGTACGTCAAGATCCTCGGGATGATCGGCCTGAGCGCGAGCGACAACGCCGAGTTCGCCGTGCTCTACCGCAAGGACGCCGGATCGTCGGCCACCTACGACTACGCGGCGGCCGACATTCCCCCCACCTCCGCCGATTTCGTGAACCTGGCGAATGCGCAGGGCGCCAACGGCTTCAGGCCCTGGGCGACGCCGGTGCTCAGGGGCCTGACGCAGCAGTTCTTCATCAAGGACCAGGGCAGCGCAGCCCGCTACGACCTGAAGGCGCTCGTCAGTCCGCTGAGCGTGGTTGGCGGGACCGCCGAAGACGTCAAGGCGCAGATCCGCGCGCAGGGCGCCACGGGCTATCGCCTGCTGAAGTCGCGCTTCATGGAGGACGGCAAGGACTTCATCTTCTATCTCAAGGACACGATGCAGTCGAGCAGCTTCGAGTACGAATTCCTCGAGAACCCCGACCCTGTCTTCGACATCCAGGAGGCCAACGCGGTGCAGGCGAACAGCCAGACCGCGATCGGGCTGCGCTACTTCGGGCTTCCCGATTCACCGATCTTCTTCAGGTCGCTGAACTGCACCGGGCCGCTGTGCGTATCGCCCGACGGCAAGGAAATCGAAGACGGCAGCAGCTGACCGCGCCTGGGCACCCTGCCTCGGATGGGCCGGACGCAGCGACGATCAGACCATGCTCACCCGGCCCGTCGCCAGGTCATAGATCCCACCGACGACCTTGACCGCGCCGCTGGAAGCCATGCCCCCGAGGATGGGCGCCGACGTGGACAGGCGCGCCACGCTCTGCCGCACGTTCTGCTCTGTGGCCGCCTCCAGCAGCGAGGCAGGCCTGCGGCGCGACGCGGCCTCCACGGCCGGCCGGATCGACGCGACCAGCCCGGGCAGGTGCCCCGGCAGCACGGCGTTCTCCTGCAGCACCTTGATGGTGGCCGAGATGGCGCCGCAGTTGCTGTGGCCGAGCACCATGATGAGCGGCACGTCGAGGAACTTGGCCGCGTATTCCATGCTGGCAATGGCATCGTCGTTGACGAAGTTGCCGGCCAGCCGCACCACGAAGAGATCGCCCGGGCCCTGGTCGAAGGCCAGTTCCGGCGCCACGCGCGAATCCGCGCAGGCAAGGATCGCGGCGAACGGCTTCTGGCCCGAAGTGCGTGCCACGCGGCCCACGCTGAAATCGCGCTGCGTCTGCCGGCCCTGCGCATAGCGCAGATTGCCCTGCACCAGCCGCTGGAGCGCGGCATCGCCGCCGATGCGGTTGTCGGGCAGCGGCGTGTCGGCCGCGAACGCATCGGCGCCGGACGCCAGGGCGGCGAAAGCGGCCGCGCCGCTCAGCAGCCGGCGGCGCGAGGTTGCCGGCACTGCGGCGGAAGGTAGGCAATCACACATGGGGAACTCCGTTCTTGGTGGTTGTCGAGTTCGCCGGGTCACCCGGCAGGAAGTGCCGGGGCTTTCGCACTGGCGCACGAATTGTTACGCTCTGTATCGAAAACAACAAAGTCCAAACATTGCATGGATTTCCTGCCGCCGCCAGATCTGGCGCTTCCGATCTCCTACGAGGCCCGCGCCCAGGCCGTGGCGCTGTATTGCGACGCGATCGTGCGCATGCACTGGGGGGAGCGGCTCATCAACAAGATCTTCGGCCGCGCCATGCAGTCGCACGCCGCGGGCCGGATCGTGGTGCAGCACTACCGCTGGAAGGAAGAAGGCGCCGAGCGCCCCACGCTGGCGCTGCTGCAGCGCCACGCGAGCCGCGGCACGCGCACGCTGGCCAGCTTCGTCGCCGTGCTGCGGCTCACGGGCATGGTGGCGGCCGAGGCCGATCCCGGCGACCGCCGCGTGCGGTACCTGGTGCCGCAGGAGCGGCTGATTGCCGGCCTGCGCGCCTGGATCGCCCACCACCTGCGCTGCTGCGAGGCGCTCGGCTGGCTGGGCGCCGGCCATGCCGACAGGCTCATGGAGGATGCCGCCTTTTTCTCGGCCTTCGTGAGCCGCGCCGGCACCATCCTGGACCAGGTGGCGCTGCACCGCGGCCGCTTCGGCGGCTGGAGCTGGTTCGACGAGCGCGACGGCGGCGGCCGGGTCGCGATGCTGCTGCTGCGCGACCATTTCAAGGCCAACCCGGTGGCAGGCTCGCCCCCGGCGGCCTTCCCGCTGCGCGCACGCGAACTCGCCGAGGGACTGGGCCTGTCGCACTCGCACGTGCGCGGCATGCTGAAGGAGGCGACGGAGGCGGGCCACCTGGCGCATGACGCGGGGCGCGCGCAGGTGCGGCTCACGTCGCGCTTCCTGGACGAAGCGACGAGCTGGCTGCTGCACTTCCTGTCGTGGTTCGCCGATGCCGCGCATGCGGCGCGGCGGGCCGGCTGAGGCCGCACGCGGCCGCGTTCAGGACGCGCCCGCCTCCCAGGCGCGGCCCGCCGGGTCGGCCAGCGCGAGCCGCATGGTCTCGATGAAGCGGCGCAGCCGCGCGGGCTGGAAGCGCGACGGCGGATAGATCAGGTACACCGGCAACGGCGCCACATGCCACTGCGGCACGAGCTGCACCAGCCGGCCGGCGGCAATGTCCTCGTTCACAAGCCATGCCGAGCCCACGCAGGCGCCCAGGCCCATGCGCGCCGCGCTTTGCAGCGCATAGAGGCTGTCGGTGCTCATGCGCGGGCGAATCGGCACCCGGGCGATCTCGCCGGTCGGCCGGTGCGTGAGCACCACCTCGCTGCGATAGAAGGTGCGCAGCGCGAGCCACGGCAGTTCGGCCAGCGCCGACGCATGCGCGGGCGGCGCCCGCCCGGCCAGCACCGAGGGCGCGGCGACCACCACGCGCGGCACTTCCGAGAGCTTGATCGCCACCGCCATGGTGTCGGTCAGCTCGCCGACCTGGATCGCGCAGTCGACGCCTTCGGCGATGAAGTCGGGCCGGCGATCGTTCAGCAGCCATTCGACGGCCACCCGCGGGTAGGCACGAAGGTAGTCGGCCAGCGGACCGACCAGCAGCAACTGGCCCAGCGCATGCGGGGCCACCACGCGCAGCGTGCCCTCGGGCTCGTCGCCCACGCCGCGCAAATCGGCCTCGAAGGCGTGCCAGTCGGCGATCAGCTCCCGGGCGCGCTCGTAGCAGCGCTCGCCGTCCTCGGTGAGCTTCATGGCGTGCGTGGACCGGCGCAGCAGCCGCACGCCCAGCGAGCGCTCCAGCGCCTGCAGGCGGCGGCTCACGGTGGGCTGCGTCGCACCCATCTGGAGCGCGGCGGCCGAGAGGCTGCCGGCCTCGACGATATGGACGAAGGTCTGCATCAGCTCGATGCGGTCGGCGGCGGGGGAGGGAGTCGGCATGACCTTTTTTATGCGTGAAGCGTATGGGCATTGTGCGATCTGCGGGACTACCAAGCCAAGCATCTCAGGTGCACATTTCAATCCTCGCTCGATATTCAAGGGTTAACACCATGTCTTCCATTCAAAATGTGCATGCAGCGACGGGTGCCGCGCCGGAGGGGCGCGGCCTGCCGGCCTCGCTGGTCCTGCTTCTGGCCACGGGCGCGGGCCTGTCGGTGGCGTCGCTCTACTACGCCCAGCCGATGCTTGGCGTGCTGGGCGCCGACATCGGCGCCTCCCCCCGGTCCGTCGGTTTCATTCCCACGCTCACGCAGCTGGGCTATGCGCTCGGCATCCTGCTGCTGGCGCCGCTGGGCGACCGCTTCGACCGGCGCCGCATCGTGCTGGCCAAGGCGGCCGCGCTGTGCGCCGCACTGCTGGTGGCTGGCGCCGCGCCGTCGATCGGCGTGCTGCTCGCGGCCAGCCTGGCCATCGGCCTGGCGGCCACGATGGCGCAGGACATCGTGCCCGCCGCCGCCACGCTGGCACCCGAGGCCACGCGCGGCAAGACCGTGGGCACCGTGATGACGGGGCTGCTGCTGGGCATCCTGCTGTCGCGCGTGGTGAGCGGCTTCGTGGCCGAGCACTTCGGCTGGCGCGCGATGTTCATTGCCGCTGCGGCCAGCATCGCGCTCATCGGCGCGGCCGCCTGGCGCGGGCTGCCGCGCTTCCGGCCCACCACGCACCTGGCCTACGGTGCGCTGCTGGGCTCGCTGGGCACGCTGTGGTCGCGCCACGGCACGCTGCGCCGCGCGGCGCTGGCCCAGGCGCTGCTGGCGGTGGGGTTCAGCGCCTTCTGGTCGACACTGGCCGTGATGCTGCACGGCGCGCCCTTCCACCTGGGCAGCGCGGCAGCCGGCGCCTTCGGCCTGGCCGGCGCGGCAGGCGCACTGGCGGCGCCGCTGGCCGGACGGCTGGCCGACCGCCGCGGGCCGGAGCTGGTGACGCGCCTGGGCGCCGGGCTGGTGGTGGCGTCGTTCGCGGCCATGGGCCTGGCGCCGCTGATGCCGCCGCATGCACAGCTCTGGCTGCTGGCGCTCGCCGCGGTCGGCTTCGACCTGGGCATGCAGGCGGCGCTGATCGCGCACCAGACCATCGTCTACGGCATCGAGCCCGGTGCACGCAGCCGTCTCAACGCGGTGCTGTTCACCAGCATGTTCATCGGCATGGCGGCCGGCTCGGCGCTGGGAGCGCTGGCGCTCGCGCAATGGGGCTGGGCCGGCGTGACCGGGCTGGCCACCGGCACGGCCGCCGCCGCGCTGGCGGTGCGGCTCTGGCCGCGCAAGGCCGCGTAGCCGCAAAAGCCGCGGGACAGCGCCCGCCTCCCCAGTCCGGTGCATCCGGACTGGCACGTCGCTTGCATAACCTGACCACTTGCTCTGATTAAGCGGTCAAATTCATGCGCGTGCTCGTCGTCTACTGCCATCCGGTCGAAACCAGCTTCCACGCCGCCCTGCACCAGGAGGTGCTGAAGAACCTGCGCGCGGCCGGACACGAGGTGGACGACTGCGACCTGTACGCCGAGGGCTTCAACCCGGTGCTCTCGCGCGAGGAGCGGCTCGGCTACCACGAGGTGCCGGGCAACCAGTTGCCGCTCAAGCCCTATGTGGAGCGGCTGCAGTGGGCCGAGGGCATCGTGTTCTGCTTTCCGACCTGGTGCTTCGGCCTGCCCGCGATGCTCAAGGGCTACTTCGACCGGCTCTTCATGCCCGGCGTGGCCTTCGACATCAGCGATCCGGCCAACGTGAAGCCGATGCTCACGCACATCAGGCGCATCAGCGCCGTGGTCACCTACGGGCGCCCGCGCTGGATGGCCTGGTACATGGGCGACCCGCCGCGCAAGATCGTCACGCGCTACATGCTGCGGCTCACGGGCCGCCGCGCCCGCGTGGACTACCACGCCCACTACCACATGAACGTGGCGACCGAGCCCCAGCTCAAGCGCTTCATGGCACGGGTCGGCGCCGCGATGGCGCGCTTCGCATGAAGGCGCCCGCGCTGCTCGGCAATGCGCGCCTGCCGCGCTGGCTGCTGCCGGCCGGCTGGCCCGAGCACGACGGCGCGCCGGTGCTGGCGCGCATCGCGCTCGAGGCCGGCCGCGTGCAGTCGGTGCGGCCCGCTTCCGGCCAGGACGAGCGCCATCCCGAAGCGTGGAACCTGGCCGGCACGCTCGTGCTGCCGGGCTTCGTCGACGCCCACACGCACCTGGACAAGGCCTTCACGCTGCCGCGCATGAAAAAGGTGCAGCCCGGCCTGCTCGGCGCCATCGACGCGATGCTGGCCGACCGCGTGCACTGGAGCCCTGGCGACGTGCGCGAGCGCGCCGCGCGCGGCCTGCAGTGGGCCTGGGAATGCGGCACGACGCAGCTGCGCACGCATGTCGACTGGTGGGAGCCCGATACGGTCCCGCTGGCCTGGCCCGTGATGGCCGAGCTCGCGCAGGAATGGGCCGGCAGGGTGCGGCTGGAGCAGGTCAGCCTCATCAAGCTGCCGCTGTTCGAGGACGCTGCGCAGGCCCTGCGGCTCGCCAGGCAGGTGAAGGCCACGGGGCCGCATGCGCTGCTCGGCGGCTTCGTGCATTCCACCAACTGGAGCGAGAACGCGCTGCGCAACCTGCTGGTGGCGGCGCAGGCCTGCGATCTCGACGTCGACCTGCACGTCGACGAAGAACTGAATTCCGCGGCGATCGGCTTGCAGACCGCCGCCCGCATCCTGCGCGAGATCGGCTTCGAAGGCCGCGTGGTCTGCGGCCACGTCTGCGCGCTGGCCGCGCAGCCCGAAGCCCAGGCCTTCGCCACGCTCGATGCCGTCGCTCGTGCGCCGATCACCATCGTCTCGCTGCCCGCCACCAACCTGCTGCTGCAGGACGCGGTGACGGGCCGCACGCCGCGCCTGCGCGGCCTCACGCTGGTGAAGGAAGCGCGCGAGCGCGGCATTCCGCTGCTGTTCGCGAGCGACAACGTGCAAGACCCGTTCTGCCGCCTCGGCAGCTTCGACCCGGTCGAGGCGCTCGGCACGGCCGCGCTGGTGGCGCAGCTCGACGATCCCTTCGACGACTGGTCGCAGGCGCTGTGCCGCGGCGACTGGCTGCAGCGCGCCCCCGCCCGGGCGGCGCCCACGCTGGCCGGCGCCAAGGCCGACCTCGTGCTGTTCACGCAAGCCGACCGCCATGGCTGGCCCTCGCGCAGCGCCACCCGCGTGGTGCTGCGCGAGGGCCGCGTCACGCATGGCGATGCGGCGCCCTTCCTTCCCCGCTGACGAACAAGGACAACCATGCTCCACGGCTACATCCCGCCCCACCGCTTCCTGCCCTACCTGAGCTGGACCGAAATTGCCGCGCTGCCCGACCGCGAGAACACCGTCATCGTGCTGCCCTGCGGCGCCATCGAGCAGCACGGCCCGCACCTGCCGTGCTCGGTCGACAGCGTGATCGCCTCGGGCGTGATGGGCAAGGCGCTCGAGAAGCTGCCGGCCGAGGTGCGCGCCTTCGCGCTGCCCACCATCACCTACGGCAAGTCGGAAGAGCACCTGCACTTTCCCGGCACCATGACGCTGACCGGCACCACGCTCTTGTCGACCGTGACCGAGATCGGCGAGTCGGTCTACCGCGCGGGCTTCCGCAAGCTGCTGTTCGCCAACGGCCACGGCGGCCAGCCGCAGGTGCTGGAGATGGCGGCGCGCGAACTGCGGCTGCGCCATGGCGACTTCGTGGTGGTGCCGCATGGCGTGTCGCGCCTGCCGAACGCATCGAGCAGGCAGATCAGCGAGCAGGAAAGGCGCCTGTCGATGCACGCCGGCCATTCCGAGACCGCGCTGATGCTCGCGCTGGCGCCCGACACCGTGCACATGGAGCGCGCCGCCGCCAACTTTCCGCCGCCGTTCCCGATCAAGCTGCTGTCGGCCGACGGCCGTCCGGCCTGCGCCTGGACCGCGCGCGACTTCGGCCCGAGCGGCGTGATCGGCGACCCGACCAGCGCCACGCGCGAACAGGGCCAGGAGATCCTGGACACGCTGTCCGACAGCTGGGTGCAGGCGCTGACCGAGCTGCATGCGCTGCGCTGGGTGGTGCGCGAGGAAGCCACCTGGGAGCGCGGCCACCAGCAGGGCTTCATCCAGCAGTCCTTCGAAGCCGCCTGAGGCGCGCTACTTGCATCCGGTTCATTGCCTTTTTTCCAACCGTTCCATCACCAGCCTTCGAGAGGTTCCCATCATGCGCTCCTTCGCTCTTTCCATGGCCGGCGCCGCCGCGCTCGCACTGTTCGCCGCTGCCGCACCGGCCCAGGCGCAAGACAAGTTCACCTACATGACCAACTGGTATGCGCAGGCCGAGCACGGCGGCTTCTACCAGGCGGTGGCTCAGGGCATCTACAAGAAGCACGGCCTCGACGTGACCATCAAGATGGGCGGCCCGCAGGTCAACATCACGCAGATGATGGCCGCCGGCCAGGCCGACTGCATCATGGGTTCGAGCGACATCCAGATGATGCAGGTGCGCGAAGGCGGCGTGCCGGTGGTCAACGTGGCGGCCTTCTTCCAGAAGGATCCGCAGGTGCTGATCGCGCACGACGACGTCAAGAAGTTCGAGGACCTCAAGGGCAAGACGCTGCTGATCGGCGCGCAGGCCAACCGCGGCTACTGGCCGTGGCTCAAGGCCAAGTTCGGCCTGAAGGACGAACAGACGCGCCCCTACACCTTCAACATCCAGCCCTTCGTGGCCGACAAGAACACCGCGCAGCAGGGCTACCTGACCTCGGAGCCCTATGCGATCCAGAAGGCCGGCGTGAAGAGCACCGTGCTGATGTTCAGCGACCACGGCTTCCCGGCCTACGCCACTACCGTCTCGTGCATGGAAAAGACCGTGAAGGACCGCAGCAAGCAGGTGGAAGCCTTCGTGAAGGCCTCGGCCGAGGGCTGGAAGAGCTACCTCGCCGATCCGGCGCCCGCCAATGCACTGATCAAGAAGGACAACCCCAACATGACCGACGACCAGCTGGCCTACAGCGTGGCCAAGCTCAAGGAGATGGGCATGGTCACCGGCGGCGACGCGGCCAGGCTCGGCATCGGCGTGATCACCGATGCGCGTTCCAAGGCGAGCTACGACTTCCTCGTCGCCGCCAAGCTGCTCGACCCGGCGAAGGTGGAACTGGCCAAGACCTACACCACCGAGTTCGTGAAAGACGCCAAGGTCCTGCCCTGAGCTTTCCACCCATGAACCGCATCGAGCCCCATACCCTCGCGCCGCCCGCGGCGCCTGCCGTGCCCGCGGTGGAAGTGCTCTCGGCCGAGAAGACCTATCCCAACGGCACGCAGGCGCTGCTGCCGGTGGACCTGTCGATCGCCGAAGGCGAATTCGTCACGCTGCTCGGGCCTTCGGGCTGCGGCAAGAGCACGCTGCTCAAGATGGTGGCGGGCATGCTCGAGCCGAGCGACGGGCGGCTGCTCGTGTGGCGCAAGCCGGTGGCGGAGATTCACAGCTGCCCGCACAAGCTGTCCTTCGTGTTCCAGTCGGCCACGCTGATGCCGTGGGCCAGTGTGCGCACCAACGTGCGGCTGCCGCTCGACCTGGCCGGCGTGCCGCGCAAGGAGGCCGACGCGCGGGTGATGGAATCGCTCGCACTGGTGGGGCTCGAGAAGTTTGCCGATGCACTGCCGCGCGCGCTCTCGGGCGGCATGCAGATGCGCGTGTCGATCGCGCGCGGCCTGGTCACGCAGCCCGACCTGCTGCTGATGGACGAGCCCTTCGGCGCGCTCGACGAGATCACGCGCCACAAGCTCGACGCCGACCTGCTCGACCTCTGGCGCAAGAAGAAACTCACGGTGATCTTCGTGACGCACTCGATCCACGAGGCGGTGTTCCTGTCGACCCGCGTGGTGATGATGGCCGCGCGGCCGGGCCGCGTGGTGGAGCAGTTCCACATCGACGAGCCCTACCCGCGCACACCCGACTTCATGGTGACGCCGGAATTCGCGCGCCACGCCAGGCGCCTGCAGGACAGCCTGCTGCGCGCGAGCCAGGCCGACGAGGAGCACGCGCGATGAAAGGCCCGCCCCTGCTGAGCCAGCCGCGCGTGCAGCGCGTGCTCTATCCCGTGCTCATCGGCGTGGTGCTGGTCGCGCTGTGGCAATGGATGGTGGTGGCGATGGAGCTGCCGCCCTACCTGGTGCCCTCGCCCTTCCTCATGGTGCAGACGCTCGTGACCGACTGGGCGCCGCTCGGCAATGCGCTGCTGGTCACGCTCAAGATCACGCTGCTGTCGTTCCTGCTGGCCACCGTGGCCGGGGTGCTGATCTCGTTCCTGTTCGTGCAGAGCAAGCGCATCGAGACCGCGCTCTTTCCGTATGCGGTGCTGCTGCAGGTGACGCCCATCGTGGCGGTGGCGCCGCTCATCATCATCTGGGTGAAGAACCCGGTGGCGGCGATGACGGTGTGCGCCGCGCTGGTGGCGCTGTTCCCGATCATCAGCAACACCACGCTCGGCCTGCGCAGCATCGACCCCGACCTGCAGAGCTACTTCAAGCTCAACCGCGCGACGCGCTGGCAGCAGCTGGTGCGGCTGCGCATCCCGAGCGCGCTGCCGTACTTCTTTGGCGGGCTGCGCATCTCGAGCGGCCTGGCGCTGATCGGCGCGGTGGTCGCCGAGTTCGTGGCCGGCACGGGCGGCTCCGGCGCGGGCCTGGCCTACCAGATCCTCCAGGCCGGCTTCCAGCTGAACATTCCGCGCATGTTCGCGGCCCTGCTCTTGATCTCGCTGACCGGCGTCGCGCTCTTCGTGCTGATGGCCTGGCTCACCAAGCTGGCGCTGGGCTCGTGGCACGCGAGCGAACTTTCCCAGGATTGAACCCTTGACCATGACCGCTTCCATTTCCGCCATCGAAGAGCTGCGGCTCGAACTGCCCGGCCTCGACTGGATCACCGACGAGGGCCGCGTCACGCGCCTGTCGCAGGACTTCTCGTGGTTCAGCCCGGTGCTGAACCGGCAGTTGAAGGACAAGCGCGCCGACGTGGCCGTGCGTCCGCGCACCGAGGACGAGATCCGCGCCGTGGTCGGCGCCTGCGCGCGCCGCGGCGTACCGATCACGCTGCGCGGCAGCGGCACCGGCAACTACGGCCAGACCACGCCGCTCGCGGGCGGCGTGGTGCTCGACATGACCGGCTACAACGCCTTCCTGTGGGTGCAGCCCGGCGTGGCCCGCGCACAGGCCGGCATTCGCCTGGGCGAGCTCGAGAAGCAGACCCGGCCCTCCGGCCAAGAGATGCGCAGCATGCCCTCCACCTACCGCAGCGCCACGCTCGGCGGCCTGTTCGGCGGCGGCTTCGGCGGCGTGGGCTCCATCAACTACGGGCCGCTGGGCGCGCCCGGCAACGTGCTGGGCATCCGCGCGATGACCATCGAGCCCGAGCCGCAGATGATCGAGCTGCGCGGTGCCGAGGCCATGCGCATGCACCACCTCTGGGGCACCAACGGGCTGGTGCTGGAGCTGGAAATCGCACTGGCGCCGGCGCATCCCTGGCTCGAGACGCTGGTGACCTTCGGCAATTTTGCCGACGCGCTGCACTTCGCCGACAAGCTCGCGAATGCGCCCGGCATCGTGAAGCGGGAAATCGCCTTCTTCGCCGCGCCAATCCCGGACCACCTGGCGCAGCTCGCAGCGCACCTGCCCAAGGGCTGCCACGCGGTGCTGTCGCTGGTGGCCGAATCCTGCGAGCCGGCCATGCTGCAGCTGGCCGAGGCGCACGGGGGCACCGTGAGCTACCGCAGGACCGCGGCCGAGGTGCACAAGAGCAACCGCACGCTGATGGAATTCACCTGGAACCACACCACGCTGCACGCGCTCAAGGTCGATCCGACGCTCACCTACCTGCAGAGCGGCTTCGTGCCGGGCCGGCACGTCGAGCAGATCATCGAGATGGAGCAGCTGCTCGGCGGCGAGGTGATGATGCATGCCGAGTTCATCCGCAACGTGGCGGGGCTCATGACCTGCAGCGGGCTGCAGCTGGTGCGCTTCAGCACCGAGGAGCGGCTCGCCGAGATCATCGGCATTCACCGCGCGCACGGCGTGCACATCAACAATCCGCACGTGAACATCGTGGAGGACGGCAAGGCGGGCGGGCCGCTGCCGCCCGAGGTCATCGAGATGAAGAAGCGCTTCGACCCGATGGGCCTGCTGAACCCGGGCAAGCTGCGCGACTGGCCCGTCAGGCCCGTGCCGGCGGCAGCCTGACGATCACGTGGCGCCGCCGGGTCAGCCCTGGCGGCGGCGCAGCACGAAGGCGATGGCCACGATGGCGATCGCCGCAATCCAGATCGGCCAGAGCCCGAACGGCGCCACCCAGCGCGCAAAGGGCGTGAGCCCCGTGCGGCCTTCGACTGTCGCTTCGAGCACGCCGCGCGTGAGCCGCGGCAGCTGGTGCGTGACGCGGCCTTCGGCATCGATGACCACCGTGGCGCCGGTGTTGGTGGCGCGCACCATCGGCCGCGCGAATTCGAGCGAGCGCATGCGTGAGATGGCCAGGTGCTGGTCGATCGCCACCGAGTTGCCGAACCACGCGATGTTGCTCACGTTGAGCAGGATGGTCGGCGCCGTGGCCTCGTCCTTGAAGTTGGCGCCGATCTCGTCGCCGAACAGGTCTTCGTAGCAGATGTTCGGCGCGATGCGCTGGCCCTGCCAGGCAAAGGGCGCCTGCGCCAGGCCGCCGCGCGCGAAGTCGCCGAGCGGGATGTTCATCATGCGGATGAACCAGCGAAAGCCCGGCGGAATGAATTCGCCGAACGGAACCAGGTGGTGCTTGCTGTAGCGGTAGGGCTGCGCCGCACCGGGCTGGAAGCCCAGCACCGCGTTGCTGTAGGTGCCCTGGCCGCCCAGCGGCAGGCCGACGATGGCAGCCTGCGTACCCTGGCTGTAGCGCGCCTGGATCGCCTCCAGATAGCCCGCGGGCAGTTGCTGCGGCAGCAGCGGCAGCGCGGTCTCGGGCGTCACCACGAGCGAGGCCTTGGCATCGCGCAGCTGTTCTCCATACCAGCGCAGCGCCAGGTCGATGCCGCCGCCGGGAATGAATTTCTCGTCCTGCGGGATGTTGCCCTGCAGCAGTGCGAGCTGCAGCTTGCCGCTCGAACCCCTGGCGCCCTGCGCGTCGCCGGACAGCGGTGCCGCGAGATGCGGCGCGGCGAATGCAGCGGCGACAAGTACCAGGACCTGCGCGAGTGCGATGCTGGGCGCGGGCCGGGTCAGCGCCACCAGCGCGGCCACCAGCGCGGCCACCGCGCCGATGCCGTACACGCCGATCCACGGCGCCCAGGCCGCCAGCGGCCCCTCGACGTGCGCATAGCCGCCAGCGCCCCAGGGAAAGCCGGTGAACCAGCTGCCGCGCACGAGTTCGGCCAGCGTCCACAGCGCGGCGAACACCAGCGCGCCGGCCACCGGCCCTCGCGGCCCGCGAACGACGAACCAGGCGCAGGCCGCCGCGTAGTACAGCCCGAGCGCGGCCGCCAGCAGCAGCACCGCAATGGCCGCGAGCGGCGCCGCCAGCCCGCCGTAGGTGTGCATCGAAATGAAGAGCCACCAGAAGCTGCCGGTGAGCCAGGCGGTCGAGAAGAGCCAGCCATGCAGCCCGGCGCGGCGCCAGCCCGCGCCCTCGGCGCGCAGCCAGTCCAGCAGGCCGACGAGCACCGCCAGCGAGACGAGCTGCAGCCACCACAGCGGCCGGCCGTTCGCGGGCCAGGCAATGGCCGCGGCCTGCGCGAGGCCCGCGAAGGCAAAGCCCAGCAGGCGCAGCAGGCCCATGGCGGAAAAGGCGGGAGACGTGCGGAGCGTGGCCGCTGCCGGCAGCGGCATCAGTCGGCCGCGTCGCTGCCGCGGGCCGGAGACACCTTGAACCAGCGCACGGCCCCGCCCTTGGTGTGCAGCACCACGAAGTCGAAGCCGCCGATGGCGTGGTGCTCGCCGCGCTTGGGCACGTGGCCCATCTCGTGCGCGATGAGCCCGCCGATGGTGTCGAAGTCTTCGCTCAGCTGCTCTTCGTCGAAGACGATGCCGAAGGCCTCGGCCACGCGCTCGATGGGCGTGTCGCCCGAGACGCGGTAGGTGTGGTCGGCCAGGCCGAAGATGTCGCCCTCGTCCTCGGCGATGTCGAACTCGTCCTCGATCTCGCCGACGATCTGCTCGAGCACGTCCTCGATGGTGATGAGGCCGGCCACGCGGCCGAACTCGTCGATCACGATGGCCAGGTGGTTGCGATTGCCGCGGAACTCGCGCAGCAGGTCGTTCAGGCCCTTGCTCTCGGGAACGAAGGTGGCGGGCCGCAGCAGCGCGCGGATGTTGAGCCCCGGCGCGCGCTGCAGCTTGAGCAGGTCCTTCGCGAGCAGGATGCCGATGATGTTTTCCTTCTCGCCCTCGTACACCGGGAAGCGCGAGTGCGCGGTGTCGATGACCAGGTGCAGCAGCGCGTCGAAGGGCGCGTCGATGTTCACCAGGTCCATGCGCGGGGCCGCGACCATCACGTCGCCGGCCGTCATGTCGGCCATGCGCAGCACGCCCTCGAGCATGACGCGCGACTCGGCGCCGATCACCTCGTTGTCCTCGGCGTCCGCGAGGGTTTCGATCAGCTCGTCGCGCGAGTCGGGACCGGGGTGGATGAATTCGGCCAGCTTCTGGAGAAAGCCGCGCTTGTCTTCCCGTTCGACGGGTGCGCGTTCAGGGTGAGGTTCGGCCACTGCGGGAGGCTTAGTTGAAGAGATACAAGGATACCGGATTGCGCGTGACAGGCTCTACCGCATGGCCGCCACAGGCGCTTTTTCAGGTATTCAGGGGGCAGACTTGCTGCGCGCGTCCCGCATGCCGCTGCGCACTTCCTGCAGGCTGGCCAGGAAGGCCCAGAACTGCTTGGCGCGGGTCTTGAGGTGGTAGTCGACCGCCGCGTACTGCTCGAGCGCGATTTCGCTCATGCGGCTGTCGAAGGTGGCGCTTGGCAGCTGCAGGTGCGCTTCGGATTCCGAACCGCTGCGCACCACGGTGGCGCCGGCGTTGCGGGCGATCTTCAGCATGGCGGCGTTTTCGCTCAGCGCATGGATGAACAGCATGCCCACGCCTTCGTTGCGCGCCACGACCACGGCCCGCTCGAACAGGCGGGCCCCATAGCCGCGGCCGCGCGCATGCGCCGCCACCGACACGCCGAATTCGGCGCAGTCGCTGTGCTGCTCGTCCGGCGCGAACGCCAGGTGGGCCATCGCGATCAGGTCGAGCCGGCGGTTGTAGATGCCGAAGAGCTCGTCGCGCTCGAAATCGAGCCCGTCGACGTAGCGCTGCACCTGCTCGTCGCCCGCGGCGTAGCCGAAGCGCAGGTAGCGGTCGTGCGGCGTGAGCGCCAGCAGGTGCTGCGCGATGCGGTCGCGCTCGCGCGGGCCGATCGAGCGGATCGGCACCATGACGGGTTGCGGCGCAGAGGCTGCGCGCGGTTGCGCCTCAACCATCGGCGCCTTCAGGAAAGAGCCGAGGCCGAGAGACGCCTTCAGGAGGGTCTTGGCGGTAAGCATGGCTCAAATATAAGGGTTTTCCCTTAAACACCAAGTCTGCAGGGGTTCTTTCGGGCGACATCTGTGAACCAATACCAGAGAGCGTGTCGTTCACGCAACCATTGGGAGACTAAACCGGCACGGCTGTTGTGGCCTTGACACGGTCGAGCACGAAGCTGGTCTTGCAATCCTCCACGCTGGGGTGCTTGAGCAGGGTGTCCATGATGAAACGGCTGTAGTGCCCCATGTCGGCGACCACCACGCGCAGCAGGTAGTCCATCTCGCCGGTGAGGGCCGCGCACTCGACCACTTCGGGCCAGGTCTGGACGCTGGCGCGGAACAGGTCCATGGGGTTGCGCTTGTGGGTCTCGGTGTGCTTTTCGAGGCGCACGTTGAGATAGGCGGTCAGGCCCAGGCCGATGACTTCGGGGCGCACGAGCGCGACGTAGCGGTCGATGACGCCGCTCTCCTCCAGCCGCTTGACGCGCCGGAGCACGGCGCTCGGGGAAAGGCTGACCTGCTCGGCGATCTGGTCGTAGGTGGCGCGCCCGTCTGCTTGCAGCGTGCGCAAAATAAGCCTATCAATCTTGTCGAGTGCTTCCATGCCACCATTTTCGCAGTTTTAATGCGCCGCGTCTCTCTTTGGCGCCCAATAACGCTGAAAACGTGAGTGGCATCCGCTCTACAGTGCAGCACTGGTCGTTCTCGCCCACCCCTTCGCTTTTTTCTTCATTCGAACCCCCTTTCTGGAGACTCCCATGAGCCACGCCGACGCGCCCCCCTTCACGCCCTGGGAGAACCCCATGGGAACCGATGGCTTCGAATTCATCGAGTATGCGGCGCCGGATCCGGTCGCAATGGGCAAGGTGTTCGAGCGCATGGGCTTCAAGGCCGTGGCCAGGCACCGCCACAAGAACGTGCTGCTGTACCGCCAGGGCACGATCAATTTCATCGTCAATGCCGAGCCCGATTCGTTCGCGCAGCGCTTTGCGCGCGAACACGGCCCGAGCGTCTGCGCCATCGCCTTCCGCGTGCAGGACGCCAAGCAGGCCTATGAACGCGCGATCTCGCTCGGCGCATGGGGCTTTGCCGACAAGGCCGGGCCGGGAGAACTGAACATTCCCGCCATCAAGGGCATCGGCGACAGCCTGATCTACCTGGTCGACCGCTGGCCCGGCAAGAACGGCGCGAAGCCGGGCGACATCGGCAACATCGGCTTCTACGACGTCGACTTCGAGCCGCTGCCGGGCGTAGCCTCGCAGGATGCGCTGGCGCCCAAGGGCAACGGCCTGACCTACATCGACCACCTCACGCACAACGTGTATCGCGGCCGCATGAACGTGTGGGCCGGCTTCTACGAGAAGCTCTTCAATTTCCGCGAGATCAAGTACTTCGACATCGAAGGCCAGGTCACGGGCGTGAAGAGCAAGGCCATGACCAGCCCCTGCGGCAAGATCCGCATCCCCATCAACGAAGAAGGCAAGGAGCAGGCCGGCCAGATCCAGGAGTACCTGGACATGTACCGCGGCGAAGGCATCCAGCACATCGCAATGGGCTCGGACAACCTGTACGAGACCGTCGACGCGCTGCGCGCCAACGGCGTCACCCTGCTCGACACCATCGACACCTACTACGAGCTGGTCGACAAGCGCATTCCCGGCCATGGCGAAAGCGTGGCCGAGCTGCAGAAGCGCAAGATCCTGATCGACGGCAAGAAGGACGCGCTCCTGCTGCAGATCTTCAGCGAAAACCAGCTCGGCCCGATCTTCTTCGAGTTCATCCAGCGCAAGGGCGACGACGGCTTCGGCAACGGCAACTTCAAGGCGCTGTTCGAAAGCATCGAGCTCGACCAGATGCGCCGCGGCGTGCTGTCGGCCGCAAAATAAGCGCCCTTTTCACTGGCCAGGAGCCTCCATGCGCAGCACGTTCTCGATCGGCTTGACCCTCACCTCAGCAGCCGCCGCTGTTCTTCTTTCGGGCTGCGCCATGGCGCCGGCTGCCCCCGCGGCCGGCTCGCACCTCGACACGGTGCAAAAGGCTGCGGCGCTGCGCATCTGCACGCCGGGCGACTACAAGCCCTTCAGCTTCCAGAAGGCCGACGGCTCGTTCGAGGGCATCGACGTCGATCTCATGGCGGGCTTCAGCGCCAGCCTCGGCGCCAAGCCCGAATGGGTCAAGACCACCTGGGCCAACCTGCTGCCCGACCTCAGCGCCGGCAAGTGCGACATCGCCGTGGGCGGTGTTTCCGTGACCACCGACCGGCAGAAGCGCGCCTTCTTCAGCGCGCCCTACATGGTGAACGGCAAGGCGCCCATTGCGCGCTGCGCCGATGTCGCCAAGTACCAGAGCGTGGCCGACATCGACAAGCCTTCCACCCGGGTGATCTTCAATCCGGGCGGCAGCAACGAGCGCTTTGCGCGCGCCAACTTCAAGCAGGCCAAGCTCACGCTGCACGGCGAGAACGTGACGATCTTCGACGAGATCCTGGCCAACCGCGCCGACGTGTTCGTGACCGAATCGGCCGAAGCCATCACGCAGCAGAAGCTCAAGCCGGGCCTGTGCGCGATCAACCCCGACAAGCCGCTGCAATACGGCGAAATGGCCTGGATGCTGCCGCGCGACGACGTGGCCTTCAAGGCGTACGTCGACCAATGGCTGCACCTGCAGCAAGCCGGCGGCGACTTCCAGCGCGTGATGAACCGCTGGCTCAAGTAAACGGAGAGAGCATTCCCATGGACACCCCTGCAGCAGCCGCTGTCGTCACGCCCGCCGTCTACGGCGCTTCGGACCGTCCGCCGCGCGGCGACTACTCGCGCGGCGGGGCGGTGCTTGCAGACTACACCTGCCCGCAGGACTGGGCCAGCTACACGCCGGCCGACCACGAGACCTACAAGCGGCTCTACGAACGGCAGGCCGCGCAGCTGCCGGGCCTCGCCTGCGACGCATTCATCAAGGCGCTGCCGCTGCTGGGCGTGAAGGACCGCATTCCGCGCTTCGAGGAGATCAACGAGCGGCTGCGCCGCGCCACCGGCTGGGAAATCGTGGCGGTGCCGGGGCTGATTCCCGAGCTGCCGTTCTTCACCTTGCTTGCGAACCGCAAGTTTCCGGTGACCGACTGGATCCGCAAGCCCGAGGAGTTCAACTACATCGTCGAGCCCGACGTGTTCCACGACCTGTTCGGCCATGTGCCGATGCTGTTCGACCCGGTCTTTGCCGACTATGTGCAACGCTATGGCCAGGGAGGCATCAAGGCGCATGAGCTCGGTGCGGGCGAGAAGCTTGCGCGGCTTTACTGGTACACGGTCGAGTTCGGCCTGATCCGCCAGCCCGACGGCCTGCGCGCATACGGCGCCGGCATCCTGAGCTCCGTCGGCGAACTGCAGCATGCCGTACGCAGCGGCGAGCCGCACCGGTTGCCGCTCGACCTGCTGCGCACCATGCGCACGCGCTACAAGATCGACACCTACCAGAGCAACTACTTCGTGATCGAGAGCTTCGCGCAGCTCTTCGACCTCACGGCACCCGACTTCACGCCGCTCTACCAGGCGCTCGACGCCCTGCCCGACATTCCGGCCGGAGTGCTGCTGCCGGGCGAGCCTGGCCAAGCCTGAAGTCGCTCCCCACGGGGACTGACTGCCGCGGCAAGCATGCGCTGCCGTGCACTATCGCATGCGCGACAGCGCATGCACTGCTCCTAGGACAAGCCCGCTGGCGGCTGAGCGTGTCTGGCTCCCACAATCCGCGCAAAAGGAGCTTGCATGCAGACATCCGCGCGACAGAACTACCCGGCCGACGTGCCGCACGAGATCGACCCCGGGCAGTACCGGTCCCTGCCCCACATGTTCGACGAGGCCTTCGCCCGCCATGCCGAGCGGCCGTTCTCGGTCTGCATGGAACGCTGGATGTCGTATGGGGAGCTCGACACCCTGTCGAAGGCCCTGGGCGCGTGGCTGCAGTCGCTGGGCCTGGAGCCCGGCGCGCGGGTCGCCATCATGCTGCCCAACGTGCCCCAGTTCGCCGTCACGATGTGCGGCGTGCTGCGCGCCGGCTACACCTGCGTCAACGTCAATCCGCTCTATACGGCGCGCGAACTCGAGCACCAGCTCAAGGATTCGGGCGCCACGGCCATCGTCATCCTCGAGAACTTCGCCGCGACGCTGGAACAGGTGATCGAGCGCACACCGGTCAAGCACGTGGTCGTCACTTCGATGGGCGACCTGCTCGGCGGGCTCTATGGCGCCTGGATCACCGTGGCGGTCCGCCACCTCGCGAAGATGGTTCCACCGTACAAGCTGCCCCTGGGCAACGGCCGCAGCGTCACGCCTTTCTCCAAGGTCATCGAGGAAGGACGCGGGCGCGCGCTGGCGCCGGATCAGAGCACGCTCGATTCGATCGCATTCCTGCAGTACACCGGCGGCACCACGGGCCTGTCCAAGGGCGCGGTGCTGACCCACCGCAACATCGTCGCGGCCACGCTGCAGGCGGAAGCCTGGTTCACGCCGGCGCTGTCGCGGGCGGGCGACCTGTCCAAGGTCAACAGCATCGCGGCGCTGCCGCTTTATCACATCTTCGCGCTCACGCTCTGCCTCCTGGTCATCCGCCAGGGCTCGCACATGACGCTGATCCCCAATCCGCGCGACTTCGACAAGTTCATCGCGGTGCTCAAGAAGCGTCCCTTCCACATGCTGCCCGCGGTCAACACGCTCTTCAATGCGCTGCTGATGCATCCCGGATTCAAGTCGATCGACTTCTCCACGCTGTTCGTCTCGCAGGCGGGCGGGATGGCCGCCTCCGAGGGCACGGCGCGGCGATGGTTCGAGGCCACCGGCTGCCCGATGATCGAAGGCTGGGGCATGAGCGAGACTTGTGCGATCGGCACCAACAACCCGGTGTCGAACACCAGCTTCACAGGCACCATCGGCTTGCCGCTGCCGAGCATCGAGATCGCCATCAAGGACGACGAAGGCAACTCCCTGCCCGTCGGTGCGCCAGGCGAGCTCTGCATCAAGGGGCCCAACGTCATGACCGGCTACTACAACCAGCCCGCCGAGACCGCCGCAGCCTTCACGGCTGATGGCTTCATGCGCACCGGCGACATTGCTGTCATGCAGGAGGATGGCTACAGCCGCATCGTCGACCGCAAGAAGGACATGATCCTGGTGAGCGGCTTCAACGTCTTTCCGAACGAGCTGGAGAATGTCATTTCGCTGTGTCCCGGCGTCGTCGAGTGCGCGGCCGTTGGTGTGCCGGACGAAAAGCAGGGCGAAGCGATCAAGGTTTTTGTCGTTCGCAAGGATGCGGCGCTCACCGAGGAGGCCGTGCTGCAATACTGCAATGGGCAGCTCACCGGCTACAAGCGGCCCAAGCACATCGAATTCCGCGACTCGCTGCCAAAGACCAATGTCGGGAAGATACTGCGGCGCGAATTGCGCACCAGCGCGGGCGCCTGAATGAACGACCGCGCCGCGGCCGGGCTGCCGGCGAATCTCGTGGTCTTCGAGCGCGGCTGGCTGTCGTCGAACAACATCCTGTTCATCGGGGCCGGCGAGACCGCGCTGGTCGACACCGGGTACACCACGCATTCCGATCAGACCTTGGCGCTGGTCGAATCGGCGCTGAGAACCCGGCCGCTCGACCGGATCGTGAATACGCATCTGCACAGCGACCATTGCGGCGGCAATGCGGCCCTGCAGCAGCGCTACCCGGCGATCCGCACGGAGATTCCACCCGGCGAGGCGGCACTGGTGGAACGGTGGGATGAGCGCGGTCTGAGTTTTCTTGCGACGGGACAGACCTGTCCGCGGTTCCGGTTCACCGGCCTCTTGCAGCCAGGGACCGAATGCATGCTCGGCGGCAGCCCGTGGCAGGTGCATTGCGCGCCTGGCCACGATCCCCACTCGATCATCCTCTTCGATCCCGTTTCACGGACGCTGATCTCGGCGGATGCCCTGTGGGAGAACGGCTTTGGCGTTGCCTTTCCTGAACTTGCGGGCGAACCATCGTTCGGCGATCTGGCTGCGACGCTGGACCGGATCGAGAGACTGGGGCCGCTGCAGGTGATCCCAGGACACGGCCGCGTCTTCGGCGAAGTCGGCAGGGCACTGGCCACGGCGCGCCGCCGGCTCGAGGGTCTTCAGCGCGATCCCGTGAAGCATGCACGACACGCCATCAAGGTGCTCATGAAGTTCAAGCTGCTGGAAGTGCAGTCCATCGCCCTTGACGACTGGAAAGCCTGGGTTCGCAGCACGCCATATCTGGATATCGTTCGTTCGCGTTTCTTTGCCGATGCGGATTTGGCGCAATTGGCCGAGGATGTCTTGCACGAGCTGATCGGCGCAGGGGCGGCCGAGATGGACTCCGCAGGCATCCGCAATATCTGATCTTTGCCTGCTGGAATAAAAAAAGCGCGTCACCGGAAGATGACGCGCTTTTTCAAAGCTGCAAAGAAAAAAGCCCAACACACCGTGTTGGGCTTTTCCTGGCTGTAAGAGCCTGACGATGACCTACTTTCACACGGGAACCCGCACTATCATCGGCGCTGACGCGTTTCACTGTCCTGTTCGGGATGGGAAGGAGTGGTACCACGTCGCTATGGTCATCAGGCATAACTTGTTGTCTGACTGATCACGTGATCAATCAAACGAATTCATAGAGTTTGGAATCAGCACGCAATATCTGCGCTGTTTTGAATGTATTTTGAATGCGTCAACTTGGCATAACACCTTGATCTGACTGATCAAAGTTATAGGGTCAAGCCGCACGAGCAATTAGTATCAGTTAGCTTAACGCATTACTGCGCTTCCACACCTGACCTATCAACGTCCTGGTCTTGAACGACTCTTTAGGGGGCTCAAGGCCCCGGCAGATCTCATCTTGAAACGAGTTTCCCGCTTAGATGCTTTCAGCGGTTATCTCTTCCACACTTAGCTACTCGGCAATGCCACTGGCGTGACAACCGATACACCAGAGGTGTGTCCACTCCGGTCCTCTCGTACTAGGAGCAGGCTTCCTCAAATCTGCAGCGCCCACGGAAGATAGGGACCAAACTGTCTCACGACGTTTTAAACCCAGCTCACGTACCTCTTTAAATGGCGAACAGCCATACCCTTGGGACCGGCTACAGCCCCAGGATGAGATGAGCCGACATCGAGGTGCCAAACACCGCCGTCGATATGAACTCTTGGGCGGTATCAGCCTGTTATCCCCAGAGTACCTTTTATCCGTTGAGCGATGGCCCTTCCATACAGAACCACCGGATCACTATGTCCTGCTTTCGCATCTGCTCGACTTGTCAGTCTCGCAGTTAAGCACGCTTATGCCATTGCACTATCGTCACGATGTCCGACCGTAACTAGCGTACCTTCGAACTCCTCCGTTACGCTTTGGGAGGAGACCGCCCCAGTCAAACTGCCTACCATGCACTGTCCCCGATCCAGATAATGGACCTAGGTTAGAACCTCAAACACACCAGGGTGGTATTTCAACGTTGGCTCCACAAGATCTAGCGACCCTGCTTCAAAGCCTCCCACCTATCCTACACAGATCTGTTCAAAGTCCAATACAAAGCTACAGTAAAGGTTCATGGGGTCTTTCCGTCTTTCCGCGGGGAGATTGCATCATCACAAACATTTCAACTTCGCTGAGTCTCAGGAGGAGACAGTGTGGCCATCGTTACGCCATTCGTGCAGGTCGGAACTTACCCGACAAGGAATTTCGCTACCTTAGGACCGTTATAGTTACGGCCGCCGTTTACTGGGACTTCAATCAAGAGCTTGCACCCCATCATTTAATCTTCCAGCACCGGGCAGGCGTCACACCCTATACGTCCACTTTCGTGTTTGCAGAGTGCTGTGTTTTTAATAAACAGTCGCAGCCACCGATTTTTTGCAACCCATTCATGCTTCGTTGTTCACTACACACTAATAGGGCACACCTTCTTCCGAAGTTACGGTGTCAATTTGCCGAGTTCCTTCTCCTGAGTTCTCTCAAGCGCCTTAGAATACTCATCTCGCGCACCAGTGTC
>NZ_RXFQ01000005.1:237500-240000 GCF_003951285.1 Variovorax beijingensis
CCCTTCCATACAGAACCACCGGATCACTATGTCCTGCTTTCGCATCTGCTCGACTTGTCAGTCTCGCAGTTAAGCACGCTTATGCCATTGCACTATCGTCACGATGTCCGACCGTAACTAGCGTACCTTCGAACTCCTCCGTTACGCTTTGGGAGGAGACCGCCCCAGTCAAACTGCCTACCATGCACTGTCCCCGATCCAGATAATGGACCTAGGTTAGAACCTCAAACACACCAGGGTGGTATTTCAACGTTGGCTCCACAAGATCTAGCGACCCTGCTTCAAAGCCTCCCACCTATCCTACACAGATCTGTTCAAAGTCCAATACAAAGCTACAGTAAAGGTTCATGGGGTCTTTCCGTCTTTCCGCGGGGAGATTGCATCATCACAAACATTTCAACTTCGCTGAGTCTCAGGAGGAGACAGTGTGGCCATCGTTACGCCATTCGTGCAGGTCGGAACTTACCCGACAAGGAATTTCGCTACCTTAGGACCGTTATAGTTACGGCCGCCGTTTACTGGGACTTCAATCAAGAGCTTGCACCCCATCATTTAATCTTCCAGCACCGGGCAGGCGTCACACCCTATACGTCCACTTTCGTGTTTGCAGAGTGCTGTGTTTTTAATAAACAGTCGCAGCCACCGATTTTTTGCAACCCATTCATGCTTCGTTGTTCACTACACACTAATAGGGCACACCTTCTTCCGAAGTTACGGTGTCAATTTGCCGAGTTCCTTCTCCTGAGTTCTCTCAAGCGCCTTAGAATACTCATCTCGCGCACCAGTGTCGGTTTGCGGTACGGTCGTATATAGCTGAAGCTTAGTGGCTTTTCCTGGAACCTCGTTCAGTCACTTCGCGAGCAAGCTCGCTCGATCGTTGGCCTCGGTATATGTGCACCGGATTTGCCTAATGCACGCCTACATCCAACTAAACCGGGATATCCAACACCCGGATGACCTATTAAGATCCGTCCCCACATCGCACTATATAACGGTACAGGAATATTGACCTGTTTCCCATCAGCTACGCATCTCTGCCTCGCCTTAGGGGCCGACTCACTCTACGCCGATGAACGTTGCGTAGAAAACCTTGCGCTTACGGCGAGGGGGCTTTTCACCCCCTTTAACGCTACTCATGTCAGCATTCGCACTTCTGATACCTCCAGCACGCTTTACAACGCACCTTCACAGGCTTACAGAACGCTCTCCTACCACTTGCAATAAATTGCAAATCCGCAGCTTCGGTAACTGGCTTAGCCCCGTTACATCTTCCGCGCAGGACGACTCGATCAGTGAGCTATTACGCTTTCTTTAAATGATGGCTGCTTCTAAGCCAACATCCTGACTGTTTTAGCCTTCCCACTTCGTTTCCCACTTAGCCAATTTTAGGGACCTTAGCTGGCGGTCTGGGTTGTTTCCCTCTTGAGTCCGGACGTTAGCACCCGGTGCTCTGTCTCCCAAGCTGTACTCATCGGTATTCGGAGTTTGCCTTGGTTTGGTAAGTCGCCATGACCCCCTAGCCAAAACAGTGCTCTACCCCCGATGGTAATACTTGAGGCACTACCTAAATAGTTTTCGGAGAGAACCAGCTATTTCCAAGTTTGTTTAGCCTTTCACCCCTATCCACAGCTCATCCGCTAGTTTTGCAACACTAGTCGGTTCGGACCTCCAGTACCTGTTACGGCACCTTCATCCTGGCCATGGATAGATCACTTGGTTTCGGGTCTACACCCAGCGACTGATCGCCCTATTCGGACTCGATTTCTCTACGGCTTCCCTATTCGGTTAACCTTGCCACTGAATGTAAGTCGCTGACCCATTATACAAAAGGTACGCAGTCACCCCTTACGAGGCTCCTACTTTTTGTAAGCACGCGGTTTCAGGATCTATTTCACTCCCCTCCCGGGGTTCTTTTCGCCTTTCCCTCACGGTACTAGTTCACTATCGGTCGATGATGAGTATTTAGCCTTGGAGGATGGTCCCCCCATATTCAGACAGGATTTCTCGTGTCCCGCCCTACTTGTCGTTAGCTCAGTACCACACAGGTCATTTCACGTACGGGGCTATCACCCGCTATGGCCAGCCTTTCCAAGCTGTTCCGTTATGTCTTGTGCTATCACTAACAGGCTTCTCCGATTTCGCTCGCCACTACTTTCGGAATCTCGGTTGATGTCTTTTCCTCGAGCTACTGAGATGTTTCAGTTCACCCGGTTCGCCTCGCATGACTATGTATTCATCATGCGATACCTTTCGGTGGGTTTCCCCATTCGGAAATCTCCGGATCAAAGCTAATTTGCCAGCTCCCCGAAGCTTATCGCAGGCTATCACGTCCTTCGTCGCCTATCATCGCCAAGGCATCCACCACGTGCTCTTATTCACTTGACCCTATAACTTTGACGTTTCTTTCGAAACTACAAAATCATCACAAGGAATATGTCAGGTCTTTCACCTGACGCGTTATGCCGTACATTCAATTCGATTTGACTCGAAATTGAAGTTT
>NZ_RXFQ01000005.1:242500-413966 GCF_003951285.1 Variovorax beijingensis
AATCGGCGTCGGAGCCTTTCCCTCCCGGGGGCAGCGCTTCGCGCCGCCCCCGGGAGGGAAAGGGGGGCTCCTCCGATAATCCACGCCACATGGCACTCATCACACTCCTCAACGCCCAACTCGCGTTCGGTCACGTCCCGCTGCTCGATCATGCGGACTTCTCTCTTCTCGAATCGGAGCGTATCGGCCTGATCGGCCGCAATGGTGCCGGCAAGTCTTCCCTGCTCAAGATACTGGGCGGTCTGGAGAAGACGGACGACGGCACCCTCCAGTTGCAGCAGAACCTGCGCATCGCGTTCGTTGCCCAGGAACCCCAGCTGGACATGGAGGCGGACGTATTTACGGCCGCCAGCCAGGGGCTGGCCCCGGTCATCGCCATACGGGACCTCTATCTTTCAGGTGCGGAGGGTCTGGACCTGGACGCGCTGCAGTCGCAGATCGAGGCTTTCGACGCCTGGAACTGGGAGCAGCGCGTGGAGGAGACGCTGCATCGGCTCCACCTGGACCGCAACGCCCGGATCGGCTCGCTCTCCGGCGGCACCCGCAAGCGGGTCGCGCTGGCCCAGGCGCTTGTGGCCGCGCCGGACGTTCTTCTATTGGACGAGCCCACCAACCACCTGGACCTCGACTCCATCGAATGGCTGGAGCAATTGCTGATCGACTTCAAGGGAAGCGTCGTCACGGTCACCCATGACCGCAGCTTCCTGAACCGCGTGGCGACCCGCATCGTGGAGCTGGACCGGGGCAAGCTGAATTCCTACCCAGGCAATTTCGAGCAGTACCTGCTGCAGAAGGAAGAGCAGCTCGCCCAGGAAGCAGTCATCAGCGCCAAGGCGGACAAGCTCCTCGCACAGGAAGAGATCTGGATCCGCAAGGGCGTGGAGGCGCGCCGCACCCGCAGCCAGAGCCGAATCGGCCGCCTGGAAGCCCTGCGCGCAAGCCGCGCGGCGCGCCGGGAGGTGCAAGGCAGCGTCAACATGGACGTGGCCTCGGGCCAGAGCAGCGGCAAGATCGTGGCCGAGCTCACCGAGGCGACCAAGTCCTTCGGCGAAAAGACCGTGATCCGCAAGTTCACCGGCACCATCCTGCGCGGCGACAAGGTCGGCCTGCTGGGCCCGAACGGGGCGGGCAAGACCACGCTGCTCAAGCTGATCCTGGGCGAGCTCGAGCCGGACAGCGGCAAGATCCGCCGCGGCACCAACCTGCAGGTGGCGTATTTCGACCAGATGCGCGACAAGCTCGACCTCGACGCGACGCTGGAGGACTTCATCAGCCCGGGCAGCGAGTGGATCGAGATCGGCAGCCAGCGCAAGCACGTGAAGAGCTACCTTTCGGACTTTCTCTTTTCCCCCGCGCGTGCCAATTCGCCGGTGCGCTCCCTGAGCGGCGGCGAGCGCAACCGGCTGCTGCTGGCGCGCCTGTTCGCGCGCCCCGCCAACGTGCTGGTGCTCGACGAACCGACCAACGATCTGGACATCGACACGCTGGAACTGCTGGAAGGGCTGCTGCAGGACTACGACGGCACCGTGTTCCTGGTCAGCCACGACCGCACCTTCCTGGACAACGTGGTGACCAGCACGATCGCCTTCGAGGGCGACGGCCACTGGCGCGAGTACGAGGGCAGCGTGCAGGACTGGCTGATCCAGTCGAAGCGCGCGCGTGAGATCGCGGAGCAACGACAGGCCGCCGGCGCCCCGCCTGCCCCGCCGCCCGCACCGGCTCCCGCCGCCGCCGAACCGGCGGCCGCGCGTCCGACCACCGCCGCGCGCAAGAAGCTCAGCTACAAGGAGCAGCGCGAGCTCGAGGCGCTCCCGGCGCAGATCGAGACGCTCGAGACCGAGCAGAAGCGCATCGGCGAAATGCTTGAGCTCGACGGCGGCGCGATCTACGCCACCGACGCTTCGCGCGCGGCCGAGCTGAGCCAGCGCCACGCCCAGATCGATGACGAGTTGCTGGCCGCGCTGGAACGCCAGGAAGAGCTGTCCGCCGGGCGCTAGTTCATTGGTTCTACATCGGACTGTCCCGCCGTCCCACGCCGGGGCGGCGCCGACTGGGCTATATATGCGGCTTCCAAGCTCCGGGAACGCCGCATGTCTTCCTTCTACGCGCTCTTTGGCCGAACCATTGCGCTTCTTGTCCTCGTCCTGCAGGGCGCCTGCGCACAACTGCCCGAGCACGTCGACCGGCCGGTATCGACCGCGCTCGCCTCGCCCAACGGCACCGCGCTGGAGGCCTTGGTGCAGCAGCGGCGCAAAGCCGACGGAGCGCGCTTCGAATCCGGCTTCCTGCTGCTCGCGGGGCCGGCTGCCGCCTACGGCAGCCGGCTCGCGCTGATCGAAGGCGCCCAGAAAACGCTCGACCTGCAGTACTACGCCATCCACGCCGATGCCAGCACCGGCCGGCTGGTGCGAGGCATCCGGGCGGCGGCCGAGCGCGGCGTGCGGGTGCGGATCCTGCTCGACGATCTGCACAGCACCGGGCGCGATGCGCTGGTGCTGGGCCTGGCTTTCGTGCCCAACATCGAGATGCGCCTGTTCAACCCGCTGGCCGGCGCGCGCGGGACTTCGCTGGCGCGCGTTCTCAACTCGATCGGCGATGCCTCGCGCATCCAGCAGCGGATGCACAACAAGCTCTTCCTCGCCGACAACGTGCTCGGCGTCACCGGCGGGCGCAACCTGGGCGATGCCTACTTCGGCAATGCGCTGAAGGGCAACTACATCGACGTCGACATCCTGGCGGCGGGCCCGATCGTGCAGGACCTGTCGCGCAGCTTCGACAGCTACTGGAACAACGAGCGCGCCTATCCGGTCCAGTCGCTGGTCAAGCGCAGCGAGCTGGAGGCCATCCGCGAGCGCGCGCAGCAGGCCGATCGGGAGCTGGCCGACGAGTCGGCCCGGGCGCAGAACTCGCCGCCGCCGGCCACCCCGCCGCCCGCGCCCGCGCCCGGAACAGAACCGAAGGACGGCGCCGCACCCACGCCGGCACAGCTCGCCCGCGCCTGGGACGAAAAACCGATGGACCTGCGAACCGCCCGTTTCGTCTGGGCGCCCGCGGTGATGCTCGCCGACCAGCCCGGAAAGATTCCCGCCGACAAGGGCGCCGAGAAGACGAGGGCGCCGGGCCTGGTGGTGAGCCAGCCCGGGGACGCCGCCAGTTCGTCGCGGCGCGCGGCGGCGCTCGAAGCCAGCTCCGACCTTGCCGCGGGCAGCGATACGGTCGTCGAAGGCCTGCTGCAGCTGATCGGCCAGGCGCGCAGCGACCTGCTCGTCATCTCGCCCTATTTCGTGCCCGGCCCGGACATGAAGCAGGCTTTCGCGGCGGCTCGGGGCCGAGGGGTGCGCATCCGCGTGCTGACCAACTCGCTGTCTTCGAACGACGCGCCGGTGGCGCATGTCGGCTATGCCCGGCATCGCGAGGACCTGCTCAAGATCGGCGTCGAACTCTACGAATTGCGCAGCGAACAGGCCAGCGTCAGCAATGCATTCGGCTCCTCGGGCAGCGGCAGCCTCGGCGAATCGCGCTCGATGCTGCATTCGAAGGTGCTGGTGCTGGACGGACGGCTGCTGGTGGTCGGCTCGATGAACCTGGACCTGCGCTCGCAGCTGCAGAACACCGAGATCGCCCTGCTCGTGCGAAGCGCCGAGCTCTCCCGCGCGGCGTCCGCGCAGATCGAGCGCGGCATGCGCGAGGGCTCATGGCGGGTCGAGCTGGACGACGGCTCGCTGGTCTGGCGGGCGCCCGAAGGCAGCGGGCTGAAGGACACCTCCACCGAGCCCGACGCCAGCCTGACCCTGCGCCTGCTGCTGCGGCTGTTCGGTCCGCTGGCGCCGGACCAGCTGCTGTAGGGCGCAGCCGTCAGTGCTTGTGCTGATGGGCCGGCGCGGCCGCTTCGGCGCCTGCCGGCGCGCCCACCGGCAGGTTCAGGTCGAGCGAGGTCTTCTGGCCCTTGGCATCCTCGAAGCGCAGCGTCACCGGCACGGTCGAACCCTTGGCCAGCGCCTGCTTCAGGTCCATCATCATCACGTGGTAGCCGCCCGGCTTGAGCTCCACGGTCTGGCCGGCGGGCAGGTCGAGGCCGCCAGGCAGCTCGCGCATCTTCATGGTGTCGCCTTCCATCTTCATCTCGTGCACTTCGGCCACGCCGGCAGCCGGCGTCGAGATGCCGACCAGCCTGGCGCCGGTGGGCGCGGTGAGCTTCATGAAGGCCCCGGTGCCGCTCTGGCCCGGCACCGACTGGCGCACCCAGCCATCGCGCACGTCGACCGTGGCCACGCCCTGCGCCACCACATCGAGCCTGGCGGCAGGGCTCTTGAGCCCCGCGGTCGAACTGCCCGAGGCCGGCACTTCCGCCCAGTCGATGCTGCCCACGTCGCAGGTCTGCAGCACCTTGAACCACAGCGGGCCGGGCGTGCCCGGCACCTTGCCGCGCAGCACGAACTCGGCGCGCTCGCTGGCGGGCAGCGCCGCTTGCGGGCTCTCGGCGGTCCAGCGCACTTCGCCATCGCCGGCGTTCTTCTGCACGTCGAGCTTCCAGCCCTTGCGCGCCTGCGCGTCGCTCAGCAGGAAACCCCTGGGCAGGCGCACGGCCAGGCCGGTGGTGGCCTTGGCGCCTTCGCAGGCGTGGCCGACGCGGAAGGCCGCGTCGTAGTCGCTGCCGACGGTGACGCCGCCCCGCGGCAGGGTGACGTGGGCGCAGGCGGCCGTCGTGCCTGCCAGCAGGATGCAGGCGGCGGCGGTCTTGAGGGTGGTGCGTGGGTGGTTCATGGCGGGAACTCCTTGAAGTAAGCGGGGTGAAAAGGATCAGAGGTCGAACTTGAGTTCGGCCACATAGGTGCGTTGCGGATAGGGGTGGAAGGCCCAGTACTTGTTGTTGTTCAGGTTGTCGATGCCGAAGGCGGCGCTCCATTGGCGGTCGATCCGGTAGCGGATGCGCGCGTCGACCACGAAGAACTTCGAGAAGCCCATGTAGGCCGCGCCGTTGCCGTCGCTGTTGTCGAGCGTGCCGTACTGCTTGCCGCTGTAGCGTGCGCCGACGGTGTAGCTCCATCTCGCATCGGGCCGGTAGGTGGCGAGGAGCGTGGCCCGCAGCTTCGGTACGCGCGGCTGTTCGCGGCCGACGCTGGCGGGAAAACCGCTGTTGGCCGCGATCTTCGAGCGCGTCAGCGTGAGGCTGCCACTCAGGTCCAGGCCCTTCACGCCGACGTCGACCGCGTTCAGCGCGACCTCCAGACCGCGCGTACGGATGGCATCGACGTTCTGCACCGTGCTCACAAGATGGGTGAGGGCCTGGCTGTAGAGCGCGTCCTTGGTGTTCTCGAAGAAGAGTGTGGTGCGCAGCACGCCGTCGAGCCCCCAGCCTTTCAGGTCGCGCTCGGCGCTGAGCTCCGTGGTCCACGAGCGCTCCGGCCGCAGGCTCGGATCGGTGTTGACGATGCGGCTGCCCTCGATCGAGCCCTGGTAGAGCTCGCTCACGGTCGGCATGCGCACCGCCCGGCCGGTCGATGCCTTGAGCAGCCAGTCCGGCGTGGCCTGCCAGGCGAGGGCGGCCTTGGGCGAGTCGTAGCTGTTCCTGCGCGGCGCGAAGTCGAGCAGCTTCGTCGCGTTGCCGAGCTGGCCGCCGTAGGCCTCCCAGCGTTCGTGGCGCAGGCCGAGCGTGGTCTTCCAGTCCCTGGCGAAGCGCCAGGTGTCCTGCACGTAGAGCGACTGCAATCGGGTGTTGCCGTTGAAGGCGGAGAACGGCGACACGGCCGGCCCGGCGATCCAGTCGAGGGTGTTGCCGACGCCGGTGCGCAGGCGGGCCGTGTCCTGCTGGAAGCCGAAGTCGACCACGTGCGCGCCCACGCCCTCGGCCGAGCCGGTGGGCCGCCATGTTCCGGCGGCCTTGAAGGTGTGCCAGCCGGAGCCGCCCATGTCGGTGGTGCGGCCCGGTCCGCCGTTGAAGGCGCCGGGCAAGGGCGTGGTCGGCGTGCGCGAGGTGTCGCGCGCGTAGTCGAACAGGCTTGCGGACAGCTCCCAGTCGAACACGCCACCGGCATGGCTCTTCACCGAAAGGCCGTGCATGTAATGGGTGAGCGCCGTCTCGGTCGGCGCCAGGGCGGCGCTCGGCGCATCGAGGTTGTAGCTTCGCCCGGCGATGTTCACGCGCCCCGAATACACCGGCCGGCCGAAGGCATCGCGCAGGTAGGTGTCGACGCCGCCGTGCGTGGTGTTGTTCCAGGCGCCCAGCGAGTAGGTGGCGCGCACCGTGGGCGAGAAGTCGTAGGCCAGCTTGAGCTTGGCCTGTTCCTGCGTGGTGTCGTAGATCGTCGAGCCGCCCATGAGCCACCAGGGCTGGTTCGACGGGTTCAGCCCCGGCACCGCGCCGGTGACCGGCGTGCCGGCGTTGCCCAGGGTACCGGCGCTCGCGAGCCGGTTGCCGAACACCAGCGCCTGCCCCTTGCTGTGGGTGCGCGAGGCGCTGAGCCACCATGACCAGTCGCCGCTGCGGCTGCCCAGCGAGAGCTCGAGCTGCTGGCCCGTGGGCGAGGAATGGCTGCCGTGCAGGTCGAAGCTGGAGGCGAAGCCGCTGAGCTTGGCGTGCGCTTCGAGCCGGGTGGGCATGCGCGTCACGTAGTCGACCACGGCGCCGGCCGAGTTGCCGGGGTAGGCGGCCGAGAACGGCCCGTACAGCACGTCGACCCGCTCGATCTCTTCGGGCGAGACCATGCCCCAGCGCGGCGCGTAGGTGGCGCCGTTGCCCAGCGGGTTCGACAGCATGATGCCGTCGGCGTACACCATCGAGCGCGCGCTGTTGCCCGTGCCCGAGGCGCGCGTGGCGAGCACCGCATGGTTGAAATCGCCGATGTAGCGCTTGCGCACCACGAGGCTGGGCAGGTACTTGAGCGCGTCTTCGCTGTCGGTGGCGTTGACGGTTTCGGCGATCTGCTCGTGCGTCATGCCCTCGATGGTGGTCGGAATCTGGGTCGGCAGCGAGGTCGGGCGGCCGTCGCTGACCGCGACGGTGCTCAGGGTGCGGGCAGCGCTGCCGCCGGATGGATCAGGCGCGTCCTGCGCCCACGCGGGCGCGCCAAGGGGAAATGCCATGGCGATCGCCACGGCGCGGGAATGCTTTTTCACTCGGAACCTGCTCCACGAACTTCAAGCCGGACAGGCCGCATGCACCCGTCGATCGAGCGCACGCAGCTACGGTTTTGACAGCTTCAGGAGAGGGCGGGAGGCCCGCGCGCCGGCAGCGGCGCGGCGGTGGCCGCGGCCAGGCGCGCAGCAGGAATGGACTGGACCACGCGGCCCAGCGGCAGGGGAAGATCGAAAGCGGCGGCAGCCGGCGACGGGGGCGGCGCGCCGGTGAGCACGCACAGCGGGCAGTCCATGTGCGAGGCGCCCATCTCCTGCACGCCGTCTTCGGTGTGGACCACCGCCTTGATCGAGCCGGCGCTCGAGCACACCAGTTCGACCGCCTGCGGATGCACGATCGGCGAGGCCACCGCCGCGCCGATCGAGAGCGCGAACCACAGCAGCACCCAGCGGCCGACGAGGCCGAGGAAGCGGGGGTGGTTTCGCAGCAGGTGCATGGCGTTGGCGATTATCGGCGCTGTTTGCTCTTTGGTGCCGGGGCGCGCCGGGCGGACTTGGCGTTGCCCGTGCTCCGGGTGCCCGAGGCCTTGGCGCCGGAAGCCCTGGCGCCGCGATTGCCCCTGGCCCCTTGCGCGCCGCGGGCGCTCGCCTTCGGCGCGGGCGCGGTCGGCGCCGCAACGGGCGGCTGCGCCACCAGCGGGACCGCCACCACCTGGAATCCGCGCGCCGCCAGCAGCGCCGGCAGCCCCTGCGGCCCGACCATGTGCAGCGCGCCCACGGCGGCGAACACGCGCTGGCCGCTCGCGTGCATGCGCTCGATGCCGTCCGCCAGGCCGGAGTTGCGGTCGTCGAGCAGGCGCTTCATGAGCCGCTGCTCGGCGGGCGTGTTGAGGCAGTTGCACCATTCGGGGTAGCGGCCGAGCCTGTCTGCATCGCCGCGCGCCCAGATGTCGGCCAGCTCCTTCATCTGCGCGCGCAGCTGGCCCGATTCCAGTTCGTTCAGGGCCGCGTCGATCTGCTCGGCCTCTTCGGCTTCGGAACCGCCGGTCAGCGCCTTCAATTGCGCGGCGGCATTTTCGAGGGCGAACACCGGCTTGTTGTTGTTGCGCGCGGAAACCGCCAGGGCCTCGTCGGCACCGAACTCGGGGTACAGGCCATCGGCGCGCGCCACCAGGCCCGCCAGCGACATGACCTGCAGGATGGGCTGCAGCCCCGCGGTCTGGCCGGGCGGCACGCAGGCCGCCTCGTTCTGGCGGGCCAGCCGCTGCGCGCGCTCGCCGCTGAGCAGCCGCGCCACCACGGCCGGATCGGCCTGCTGCGTCATGGGCTGCATCGCGACCGGGTCGCGCAAGTCGAGTTCCAGCGCGAGCGCATCGCTCTGCTCCAGCGCCTTCTGCACGGTGGGCCCGGGCCGCACCCATTCGGCGCGCCCGAGATGAATGGTTCCATAGAGCCAGGAGGTGCGCCCGTCCCGCTCGGCGCGCCACAGCAGGCCGCGGTCGGCCGCATTCCACTGGCCGACGGCCGCACCGGGCTTTCCGAGGCTGGCAATGGCGGACGGCGGGCAGGCACCCTGCGCCGCCAGTGCGAGAACGCAGCAGGCGCCGGCCAGCGCGAGGCGCGGCAACCGCGAAAGCAGGGACGCGCGCGCGGGCGTCTTCAAAGGGGTGTCGCGCCTTGGCGCAACAAGTATCCGGAGTATCCGCAAGGCTTGCTCCACGATGAAAGAAAGTCCGGCATTCTCACAGCACCGCTGCCCATAATCCGGAACATGCAGAGCATCTTCCATCTTGCCTTCCACGTCCGCGATCTCGACGCGGCCCGCCGCTTCTATGGCCAGGTTCTCGGCTGTGCCGAAGGCCGCAGCACCGACACGTGGGTCGATTTCGACTTCTTCGGCCACCAGATCTCGCTGCACCTGGGCGAACCCTTCGCCACCACGCGCACCGGCCGCGTCGGCGACGCGATGGTGCCGATGCCGCACTTCGGCATCGTGCTCGCCCTGCCTGACTGGCAGGCGCTCGCGAAGCGGCTGAAGGCCGCCGGGATCGAGTTCGTGCTCGAGCCCCAGGTGCGCTTCGAGGGCCAGCCGGGCGAGCAGTGGACCATGTTCTTCTGCGACCCGTTCGGCAATCCGATCGAGGCCAAGGGCTTTCGCTCCCTGGCAGCGCTCTACGACAAATGAACCCTCCGCCCCGAGCCGTCCCCAGCCGGCTCGCAGCCTCTGCGGGCTCCGGTGCAACTGTGCTGCGGACCGCGGCCGCCGCACTCTGGCTCTTTGCGGCGGGCACCGCCCACGCGGTCCTCGATTGCGAGCTCAACGGCCGCAAGGTCGATCCGTCCGACGGCAGCAGCACCGCGGGCAAGACGGGGCTGATGCGCTGCAAGGAGCGCGAAACCGGCGAGCTCCAGCGCGAGCAGCAGATCCAGAACGGCGTCTTCATGGGCCTGGCGCGCTTCTATGAGAAGGGCAAGCTGGCCAGGGAGCACACCCTCAACGCCAAGGGCAACATCCATGGCCCCGCCCGCGAGTTCGCGCCCAACGGGCAGGTCGTGCGCGAGGCGGTCTACGACGACGGCCAGGAGCACGGCCTCGTGCGCAGCTTCTACCCGGGCGGCCAGTTGCGCCGGGTCACCTTCTATCCAGCCGTTGGAACCGACCGCGCCTTCGTCGAGTTCACGGAGCGCGGCCAGATGTCGGCGCTGCGCTGCGGCGAAGCGCCCATGCTGGCGCCGGCCGCCGACGACGCCAGGCTGTGCGGATTCGCCGGCGGACCGTCGCAGGTCGAGCTTTTCGACGCGGGCGGCATCCTGCGCTCGCGGGTTTCGTACCTGGCAGGCAAGCGGGTGCGTTCGCAGAGCTTCTACGACAACGGCAAGCCTTCCGTGCAGGACGAGATCGTCGGCAGCCAGCGCACCGAGCGCCAGTTTTCATCCGAAGGCGTGAAGCGCCGCGAAACGGTGTGGCTGCTGATCGAGCGCAGCGCGGTGCGGCAACGCGAGCAGGAGTTCTCCGAAAAGGGAGCGCTGATCCGTGACCAGCGATGGAACCCGGCGGGCGAACCGATCGGCGACGACAGCTACCACCTCAATGGCCGGCCCCGCAGCAAGTCGGCCTACCGCGGGACCGGCGATGCGCGCACGGTCGAGATCACCGAGTTCTACGACAGCGGGCAGCGCGCCGCCCATGGCCGCTACCTCGTGGCGGGCCGTGGGCGCCAGGTGCCGGTGGGCACGCATCGGCGCTTCAGCGAAAAGGGCATCCTGCTGGCGGAATCGAGCTTCGATGCCAAGGGCCGCGTGACGCGCGAGCGCAGCTGGAACGAGGGCGGCGAACTGCAGCACGACGAGCACGTTTTCGAGGACGGCTCGCGCAAGGCCTACACGCCGTAGCGCGGCCCGCCCCGGGCCGCGCAGGCTTCATCAGTCCAGCTTGATGCCGGCCTGCTTGATGATCGGCCCCCAGCGCCTGGACTCGGCGCGCGACAGCGCCGCGAACTGCGCCGGCGTGCCCGGCATGGCTTCCATGCCGAAATCGTCGAAGCGCTTCTGCACGGCCGGCGTGCCGAACGCGCGGTTCAGCTCGCTGTTGAGCCTGGCGACCACCGCGGGCGGCAATCCGGCCGGGCCGAGGATGCCCTGGAACGCGAACACCTCGGTGTTGGGCACGCCCACTTCGGCCAGCGTCGGCACGCTGGGCAGCGCCTTGCTGCGCGCGCCCGAGCCGATGGCCAGCACGCGCACCTTGTTGCCCTGCATGATCGGCAGGCCCGATGCCAGGTCGAGGAACATGCACGGCACCTGGCCGCCCATGACGTCGGCCATGGCGGGCGCCGCGCCGCGGTAGGGAATGTGGGTGATGAAGGTGCCGGTGCGGGCCTTGAACATTTCCATGGCCAGGTGGTGCGGCGACCCATTGCCCGGCGAGGCGTAGTTGACCTTGCCCGGATTGGCCTTCACGTAGGCCAGGAACTCCTTGAAACTCTTTGCCGGGAAATCGGGGTGCACCACCAGCGCGAGCGGGAACTTGCCGATCGCGCCGATGTAGGTGAAGTCCTTTTCCGGATTGAATGGCAGCTTGCCGAACAGGTGCTCGTTGAAGGCCAGCACCGCGTTGTCCGCCGAAAAAATCGTGTAGCCGTCGGGCTTGCTCTTGGCGACGAGGTCGGCGCCGATGTTGGTCGAGGCGCCGGGGCGGTTGTCGACCACGATCTGCTGGCCCAGGGCCTGGCGCATGGCTTCGGCCAGCACGCGTGCGATCACGTCGGTGCCGCCGCCGGCCGGATAGGGCACCACCCACTTGATGAGTTGCGCGGGATAGTCCTGTGCGCGGGCAAAGGGCGCGGCAGCCATGGCGGCGGCGGAGGCGAGCGTGGCGAGAAGGGTGCGGCGATCCATGGATCAGTCTCCTTTTTGTAGTGGTTCGGTGGCGGACAGCGATGGTACGGGCAGCGCGCGCAGGGCGTCGGCCAGCGCGGCGTGGCAGCGCGCCTCGTCGCCGACCTGTTCGAACAGCAGCAGCGCGAGGCGGGCGAGAAACAGCGATTCGCGCTCGGCGCCCGCTTCGGTAATGGCGCGCGCGCACTCCGCGTAGAGCCGGTCGCGTGCGTCGGATGGAAGCGGTGTGGTCATCGGGCAATCTCCGTGGAAGGGATGGCTGCAGCGGAGCGGGCCAATGCGCCCTGCAGCGTGCCGCGGGGCATGCGCCGCCAGCGCGCGGCCACATGGCCGTCGGGGCGCAGCAGGTAGACGGCGCCGTTGCGCGCACCCAGCGCCTCGAACACGGCGGGGCTGGCCTGCGCGTCGGCGCCTTCGATGCCCGGGCCTGCAATGGTGCGCACCGCGAACGGCAGCACGCCGCCTAGCGCCTGTGCCACGTCATCGTCCGGCAGCGGCATGGCAGGGGCGCCCGGCTGGAGCACCAGCAGCGTGAAGGTCGGCCCGATCCAGTCGGTCAGGTGGCCCTGCTCGAGCTGCTGCTCGGCCATGACCTCTCCGGGCAGCGGGCCCGCAGGCAGCGCATCGCCTTCGCTCGACAGCGCCGAATCCGCATAGCGCACGGCCTGGGTCTGGCGCGGGTTGATCAGTTGCGCAATGCCGCGGTGCACCTGCGACAGCGAGAGCGCGGCCTCGCGCAGCAGGTCGAAGCCGCGCGACGGCGGCGACATGAACTCGGTGCTGCGCATGGCGTTCTCGGCGTTGACGTGAAAGGCCGCGATGCGCTCCTGCGAATACGAATCGAGCAGCGACGCATCCGAAAGCCCGCGCGCCACGAAGGCCAGCTTCCAGGCCAGGTTGTCCGCATCGTCGAAGCCCGAGTTGAGGCCGCGCACGCCGAAGATCGGCATCGCATGCGCCGCATTGCCCGCGAACAGCACGCGGCCATGCCGGTAGCTGCCGAGCGTCATCGCCCCCGCGCGGTAGACCGAAGTCCAGACCGTCTTCCATGGCAGGTGGCCTTCGCCGATGGCATCCAGGTGGCGCTGCACGAATTCGGCCACGGCCGCCGGCTTCAGCGCTTCCTCGGTGCTCTGGCCCGCGCGCAGCTGGTAGTCGATGCGCCAGATGTCGTCGGGCTGGCGGTGCATCAGCACGGTCGAACCCGGGTTCCACGGCGGGTCGAACCAGGCGCGGCGCTCGGTCGGGTGCTTGCTGTGCAGCTCGATGTCGATGATCACGTAGCGGCCTTCGTAGCCCGTGCCCTCGAGCGCGAGCCCCAGCGCCTTGCGCACGAAGCTCTGGCCGCCGTCGCAGGCGGCAAGCCACTGGCCGCGCAGCCGGTAGGCGCCTTCGGGGTTGCGCACGTCCAGCGTCACGCCTTCCTCGTCCTGCGCGAGGCCGGTGAGCTCGGTACCCCAGCGGATGTCGACGAGCCCCGGCGACGCTTCGTCGCGGCGGAGGATTTCGTCCAGCAGGTACTGCTCGATGTAGTACTGCTCGAGGTTGATCATCGGCGGCAGCTTCTGCCGCTCGTCGTGCGGCATCTCGAAGCGGAACACCTCGGCCGTCCTGTAGAAGCTGCGCCCGCCGGTCCACGGCAGGCCCTTGGCCATGAAGGCCGGCAGCACGTTCAGCCGCTCCATGATCTCCAGGCTGCGGCGCGAGATGCAGGCCGCGCGGCTGCCCACGCACACCGTGTCGTCGGCCTCGAGGATCACGCAGCGCACGCCCTGGTTCGCGAGCCCCAGCGCAAGCGCCAGGCCGACCGGCCCGCCGCCCGCGATCGCCACCGGATGGCGGCCGGGCTCCACGCCGTCGTGCGCGAGCGCAGGCGTGCGCGCCTGGTAGCGCGTGTAGTGAAAGGCGCCGACGGAGGGCGGCAGTCCGGTGGCGCTGGCCGGCGGCGGCACGGGGCCGCTGGCGGCATCGGCGGCCCGTGTGCCGGGCGGCGGCGGCGCGGTGGCCGCAACGGTGGGATTCGTCGTCATGCAGCGGGATTGTCCCGATGCGCGGCGCCGATCACTGTCATAACTTCGTACGAAGTAATTACCCTGCCCTTCTGCTTATCCATGAGACGCTGGCGCATCCAGCCCGCCGCGGACACCACGCTTTCCGCGGCCCTCGCCGGCGACGTGCTCGCGGGCATCGGCACGCCGCACCTGGCAGCCAGCTGCCTCGCGGCCATGCACCGCGTGATGCCCGTCACCTTCTGCACCGTGTTCGCGGTCGACGCCACCGGCCGCATCGAGGCGGTGTCGGCCGCCAGCAGCTACGGCACCACGGCCGAACGCACGGCCGAGCGCTACGTGGCGCAGCGCTTCGACCTGCTCGATCCCAACATGACCTGGCTGGCGGCGCGCAAGCTGCCCCGGCGCGCGCAGCTCTGGCTGGGCCACCAGCGCGCCGACGAGGTGGCCGACCCGGCCTACCGCGCGGCCTGCTACGGCGACGTGGGCATCCGCGAGCGCGCATCGGTGCTGCGCCTGACGCCCGCCGGCCAGCGCGTGGCCGTGAGCTTCTACCGGAGCCTCGCGCAGCCCGAATTCGGCGCCGGCGACTTCGCGGCCATCGAGCGCCACGCCACGCTCCTGGCGGACGCCACCCTGGCCCACGGCCGCAGCGCCATGGCCGCCCGGGAAGCGGTGGCGCCCACCCTCGCCTCGCGCCTTCTGACCCTGAGCCTGCGCGAGCGCGAAGTCATCGGCCAGCTGATGGCCGGCCGCACGGCCAAGGAAGCGGCGCGCGAGATCGGCATCGAACTCACAACGGTGCGCACCCACCAGTACCGGGCGTTCCGGCGGCTGGGCATACGCAGCCAGAAGGAGTTGCTGCGCGCCGCACCGCGCTAGTCAGTCTTCGGCGCCGTTGTCGTCGTCCTGCGGGTTCACCAGCGACACCGGCGCCACCTTCGGCCGCCCCGCCGCCGACACGATCTCCTGGTCGATCGCGCCGAACAGCGAGCGGCCGTCCAGCCCCTTCATCTCGATGCGGATGGTGTCGCCGAACTTCATGAATTCGGTCACCGGCGCGCCGCCCTGGATGGTCTCGATGCAGCGCTTCTCGGCAATGCACGAATAGCCCTTGGGCCAGTCCACCTGGCCGTTCTTTTCCACGCCCTTGTTGCTCACGGTGCCGCTGCCGACGATGCTGCCGGCGCGCACGTTGCGCGTCTTGGCGATGTGGGCGATGAGCTGGCCGAAGTGGAAGGTCATCTCGGGCCCGGCGTCGCACATGCCGACCTTGCGGCCGTTCCAGCTGCTTTGCAGCGTGAGGTGCACGCGGCCGTCCTGCCAGGCTTCGCCGATCTCGTCGAGCGTCACGGCCACGGGGCTGAAGGCGGTGGCCGGCTTGCTCTGGAAGAAGCCGAAGCCCTTGGCCAGCTCGGCCGGGATCAGGTTGCGCAGGCTCACGTCGTTGGCCAGCATCACCAGGCGGATGCCGTCGAGCGCCTGGTCGGGCGTGGCGCCCATCCTCACATCGCCGGTGATCACCGCGATCTCGGCTTCGAAGTCGATGCCCATGGCTTCGCTGGGCACGACCACGTCGTCGACCGGGCCGAGGAAATCGTCGCTGCCGCCCTGGTACATGAGCGGGTCGGTGTAGAAGCTCTCGGGCACTTCGGCATTGCGCGCCTTGCGCACCAGCTCGACGTGGTTCAGGTAGGCCGAACCGTCGGCCCACTGGTAGGCGCGCGGCAGCGGCGCCATGCACTGGGCGGGGTCGAACGGGAAGGAATGGCGCGCACGGCCGGTGTTGACCGCGTCGTACAGGTCCTGCAGCTGCGGGCTCATGAAGCCCCAGTCGTCCAGCACCTGCTGCAGCCGGCTGGCGATGCCGGTGGCGTAGTGGGCGAGCGTGAGGTCGCGCGAGACGACGACGAGCTGGCCGTCGCGCGAGCCGTCCTTCAGGGTGGCGAGTTTCATGATGGCAAATGCGTGATGAAGGACACGGCGCGAACACGAGAGCCGGCGCCGCGCCCACTAAACTGGTTGAACGGGCGGCAGTGTACCGAGGTGCTCCCGGTGAACCTCGGCGCCGGCGCTCACTCCACCTCCTCATGCCGACGCTTGTCGCCTCCCCGTTGCCGTCCTCCGCCGCTCCGCCGGCACGCCCGTCATGGCGCGCGCTGGCCGGGCTGACGCTGGCGGTCGCGCTGGCCCACGTGCTGCTGCTGGATCTCGCGCCCACGGCCATCGGGCCCGACCCCTCGCCGCTCGCGAACAAGTTCATCACCCGTACCATCGTGATCGCGCCGCCGGCTGCGGAAAAGCCGGCCGCCGCGCCGCCCGTGGCCGAAGCCAAGCCGCCGCCGCCCGCAAAGCCGCGCCGGCCGCGCGAGCCGTCCAGGCCCAGGCCGGTGGCGCCGCCACCCGAGCCGGTGCCGCAGCCGGCGCCCCAGGTTTCGGAACAGCCCCCGGCGCAAACGCCCGACCTCACGGCGCAAAACGCTATTGATTCAGGAGCACCACCTCCCGAGCAGGCGGCCAGCGCCCCGGCAGGCGCCATGCTGGGCGGGGCCGGCAGCACGGCCAACACCGGCGTCGGAAACGGTGCGCCCGGCGAGGCCGCGGGCGCCGCCAGCGCCGCGGCGGGCAATGTCGTCGGGCCCGAAGCGCTGCGCATCCCCGGGTCGGTCAAGCTTGCCTTCGCGGTCACGGGCCAGCAGGGCGCCTCGCCGATGCAGGGCGTTTTCGGCGACCTGGTCTGGCTGCAGGACGGCAGCAGCTACGACGCCCGGCTCTCGCTCAAATTCCTGTTCCGGACCATCCGCAGCCAGCACAGCACCGGCCGGATCGGGCCCACAGGCATCGAGCCGGCGCGCTTTTCGGAGAGCCGCAAGGGCGAGCTCGCCTCGCACTTCCTGCGCGACCAGGGCCAGATCATGTTCAGCAACAACGCGCCCAGCGTTCCCCTGCTGCCCGGCGCGCAGGACCGGCTCAGCGTGGTGATGCAGCTGGGCGGCATGCTGGCGGGCGACCCGGGCCGCTACCCGGCCGGCAGCCGCATTTCCATCCAGACCGCCGGGCCGCGCGACGCGGGCGTTTGGGTGTTCAACATCGAGGGCGAGGAACAGATGAGCGTGCCGGCCGGCGATTACACGGTGCGCAAGCTCACGCGCAGCCCGCGGCGCGAATTCGACGACAAGATCGAAATCTGGCTCGCGCCGGCGCTGGGCTACCTGCCGGTGCGGATGAAACAGACACAGCCCAACGGCGACTTCGCCGACATGCAGTTGCGCGAATCCCTTCCGGCCGGGCCAGCCAGCTGATAGTACAAACGAAGTAAAGAAACACCGTTGTGACCGCAATGCGACAACCCTTCTTGAAACTGGCGCGTTGATTGCTATCTAACCCCCATGAATGCCATCGACATCCTCACAGGCCCCGCAATGAACATGCTCTATGACTCGGAGTCCTTCGTCGTCGTGCACGTGCAGCCGAACGAAAGCGACACACCGGACCAGCCCAACGTCCCGGTGCTGGAACGCCACGGCTTCGAGATCGTCGACAAGCGCTCGGGCAAGGAGGTCTACCTCGACGGTTCCTGGGCCGAACTGTTCCAGCAGCAGATTGCCGCCTGGCAGCTCAACACGCCCACGCAGGAAGAAGTCGAGGACACGCTCGAGGGCTATGCCGAACTGGCGCACACGCCGGTGCTGGTGCACTGAAAACCCGGGTTCCCCGCCCGCCCGAACAAAAAAAGCGCCCGAGCGGCGCTTTTTTTGTGTCTTTTCAGCGCCCGCCGCTTATTTCCGTTGGTAAATCCATCGATACATCGGCCCCACGAGCAGCAGCACCGCCACCAGCCGGCACACCTGGAACGCCGTCACCACCGGCACGCCCAGCTGCAGCACCTTGGCGGTGATCGACATCTCGGCAATGCCGCCCGGCGAGGTGCCCAGGATCATCGTGGCGGGATGCAGCCCCGTCGCCCAGGCCAGCAGCCAGGCGGCGCCCGCGCACAGCACCAGCATGCCGACGGTGCCCAGCGCCACGGATCCCAGCCAGCGCGGCGCCGTATGCAGGAATTCGCGGCTGAAGCGCACGCCCAGGCTCACCGCAATCACGAGCTGCGCGGTGTTCGACATCCAGCCGGGCACGGCCGACAGCGGCTGGCCCGCGATGGTGAATCCCATCGCCACCACCAGCGGCCCCATGAACCACGGGTTGGTGCGGCCCAGCGCCCGCATCGCGAGCCCGCCGGCGCCGGTGGCCAGCGCGAGCAGCAGGAGCCCGCCCGCATTCACTTCGCGCACCGTGGGCGGATTGACTTCGAGGCCGTGCAGGCCGCTCCACTGCATCGCGAACGGAATGGCGATGGTCACCACCACCAGCCGCAGGCTGTGCGCCGCGGCGACAAGGTCGGTGCGCGCGCCGGCCGATTCGGACAGCAGCGTCATCTCGGAGGCACCGCCGATGGCGCCAGCGAAGTAAGTCGTGGCTCTCATGGATCTGGCCGGTACATGCGGCATTCGCCGGGCGTGCAGCCCGTGCAGCCAGCGCCCGAATGCCCAGCCGAGCAGCAATGCCCAGGCAATGGCCAGCGCAATGGCCCACCAGACGCCGGCCACCAGCGCCACCACCTGCGGCGTGAAATAAAGGCCCAGCACCGTGCCGATGGTCCATTGCCCGGCATTGCGCAGCGGCGTGAAGCTGGCCGTGGGCGCGCCGGCAATCGATGCCAGCGACACCGCCAGCAGCGGGCCGATCATCCACGGCAGGGGGGTGTGCAGGGCGAGGCAGATTTCGGCCGCGGCGAGCGCGAGCAACAGCGTGGCCAGCACGCGAACCGGAAAGCGGAGAGACACGGACGGGAAGAGAAGAAGCGGAATTGGATGGCGCTGCGTGCGAGCGCCAGCGCATAGTATGGCGCGATGCGATGCCAACCCTTTCCCGTACGGGCTTCCCGATTCCTGCTGCCCCTGTTCGCTGCCATGGCCTTTGCGGGCTGCACCGCTCTCCTCGACGGCCCCGATGCGCCCGTGGCACGCCGCGCGGCGGCCCTGCTGCCGGCGGACGCGCTCATCCTCGGCGAGCAGCACGACGCCCCGGAGCACCACACGATCGAACGCGAAACCGTCGAGGCGCTGGCCGGCCGGGGCAAGCTGGCCGCGCTGCTGCTCGAAATGGCCGAGGAAGGCCACAGCACCGTCCGGCTCGACGCCGCGGCCACCGATGCGCAGGTGCGCGACGCGCTGGCCTGGAACGAGAAAGCCTGGCCCTGGCAGAGCTACGGCCCGGCGGTGATGGCCGCGGTGCGCGCCGGCGTGCCCGTCATCGGCGCCAACCTGCCGCGTTCGCGCATGAAGAACACCATGGCCGACGTCTCGCTCGACGTGCAGCTCAACGGCGAGGCCTACGCCGCGCAGCAGGACGCCGTGCGGGAAGGCCACTGCAAGCTGCTGCCCGAGCCCCAGATCGTGCCGATGACGCGCATCCAGGTCGGGCGCGACCGCGCCATGGCGCAGGCCATCGTCAAGGCCCGCCAGCCGGGCAAGACGGTGCTGCTGGTCAGCGGCGCGGGCCATGCCACCAAGGTGCTGGGCGTGCCGCAGCACCTGCCGACCGACCTGTCGGTCAAGTCCGTGCGGCTGCAGGCCGGCGAATCGCCGGACGAGGATCAGGACAAGGAAGCCTACGACGCCGTCTGGCGCACGGCCCCGTTGCCGCCGAAGGACTATTGCGCAGGAATCCGCGTTCGATAGCCTCCGCGCTGCGCGCTGCGGTCTTCGCCTTGGGAGCGGCCCGGCGGCTCAGGCAAACTTCCTGATCGAGTCCGCCAGCGTGTTGACCAGCGTGTCGATGTGCTGCTTCTCCACGATGTAGGGCGGCGCAATCACCAGCACGTCGCCCGCGGGCCGCACCAGCGCACCCTTGTGGAAGCAGTCCAGGAAGACGTCGTAGGCGCGCTTGCCCGGCGCGCCCGCGATGGGCGCGAGTTCCACCGCGGCGGCCAGGCCGAGGCTGCGGATGCTGACCACGTTCGGCAGGCCCTTGAAGGCGCTGTGGAACGCATCGCCCAGCACCTTGCCCATTTCGCCGGCGCGCGCGAACAGGTTTTCTTCCTTGAACAGGTCGAGCGTGGCAATGGCGGCGGCGCAGGCCACCGGATGGCCCGAGTAGGTGTAGCCATGGAAGAACTCGACCACGTGCTCGGGCGCGTCGGTCTTCATCATCGCGTCGTAGAGCTTGTCGCGGCAGATCACGCCGCCCAGCGGAATCACGCCGTTGGTCACGCACTTGGCAAAGTTGAGCATGTCGGGCACCACGCCGAAATAGTCCGACGCGAAGTTGGTGCCCATGCGCCCGAAGCCGGTGATGACCTCGTCGAAGATCAGCAGGATGCCGTGCTTGTCGCAGATCTCGCGCAGGCGCTTCAGGTAGCCCTTGGGCGGCAGGTACCAGCCGGCCGAACCGGCCACCGGCTCGACGATGATCGCGGCGATGTTGCTCGCATCGTGCAGCGGCAGGATGCGCGTTTCGAGCTCGACCAGCGGGTCTTCGGCCCACACCGGCTCCTCGTTGTGGATGTAGGCATGGTTCACCGGATCGTGGATGAAGCGCATGTGGTCCACGCGCGGCAAAAAGGCCGAGCCGAACACCTTGCGGTTGCCCGGGATGCCGCCCACCGACATGCCGCCGAAGCCCACGCCGTGGTAGCCCTTCTCGCGGCCGATGAACACGTTGCGGTGGCCCTCGCCGCGCGCACGGTGGTAGGCCAGCGCCACCTTCATCGAGGTGTCGGCCGCCTCGGAGCCCGAATTGCAGAACAGCACCTTGTTGAGGTCGCCGGGCGCCAGCGAGGCGATCATCTCGGCCGCCTTGAAGGCCTTGTCGTTGCTGACCTGGAAGGCGGTGGCGTAGTCGAGCGTGTCGAGCTGCTTCTTGATCGCCTCGTTGATCGGCTTTCGGTTGTGGCCCGCGCCCACGCACCACAGCGACGAGATGCCGTCGATCACCTTCTTGCCGTCGTGCGTGGTGAACTCCATGCCGTCGGCGGCCACGAAAACGCGAGGGTCTTTCTGGAAGTGGCGGTTGGGAGTGAAGGGCAACCACTGGTTGCCCATGTTGAAGTCCTGATAAGCCATCGATTGCTCCTGCTTAACGCGCACCAAAAAACGGCATTCTGGCACCCCTGCGACAATCGTGCCCCTCATGACGACCACTACGCCCGCTTACATCCTGACCCTCTCCTGCCCCGACCGGACGGGCATCGTGCATGCCGTTTCGGGCTTTCTGCTCGAACGCGGCGGCAACATCGAGGAAGCCGCCCAGTACAACGACCACGACACGGGCCTGTTCTTCATGCGCGTGCGCTTCGCCTGCAGCGACCACCCCGAGGCGGCGCTGCGCGAGCAGCTCGCCACCTTCGGCGCCGGCTTCGGCATGAGCCTGCAGCTGCATGCCGCGGCCGAGCCCATGAAGACCGTGATCCTGGTCAGCAAGGAAGGCCACTGCCTGAACGACCTGCTGTTCCGCTGGAAGAGCGGCCTGCTGGCCATCGACGTGCGCGCCATCATCTCGAACCACCGCGACTTCTACCAGCTGGCCGCCAGCTACAACGTGCCCTTCCATCACATTCCCGTGACGGCCGCCACCAAGGCGCAGGGCGAAGCCCGGCAGCTGGAGATCATCGAGGCCGAAGGCGCCGAACTCGTGGTGCTTGCGCGCTACATGCAGATCCTGAGCAACGGCCTGTGCCAGAGCCTGGCGGGCCGGGCCATCAACATCCATCACTCGTTCCTGCCCAGCTTCAAGGGCGCCAAGCCCTACTACCAGGCGCACGACCGCGGCGTGAAGCTCATCGGCGCCACCGCCCACTATGTGACGGCCGACCTCGACGAAGGCCCGATCATCGAGCAGGACGTGGCACGCGCCGACCACACCGACACGGTCGAGGACCTCACGGCCCGAGGCCGCGACACCGAGAGCCAGGTGCTGGCCCGCGCCGTGAAGTGGCACAGCGAGCACCGCGTGCTGCTGAACGGGCACCGCACGGTCGTGTTCCGGTAGGCGGAGCCCGCTCAGGAATACCGCGGATCAATACCGGTTCGGATTGTTCGGGCGGCGGTCGTAGCGGTTCGGCACGCCGTCGCGGTCACGGTCCCACTCGCCACGGCGGTATTCCCAGCGGCCATCGCGCTCGCGCCATTCCGGCGGGCGGTAGGCATAGCCCGGACGGGCGCGCACATACATGCCCCTGATCCACACATGGCGTCCGCCGCGCCATTCGTAGTGCCCCGGGGCCCATACGTAGCCGCGGCGCGGAGGCGGAATGCGCTCGTGGCGAGGCGGCGGCGGCGGCACCTCGACGAACACCCCGCGCTGCGCCTGGGCGGCGGTCGGCACCATCAGTGCGCCCCCCACCGACAGCAGCGAAGCGGCGGCGACGGAAAGGGTGATTGCGAGTTTTTTCATGGGGGTCCCCTCATGAGTGGTTGGAGCCTTCATGCTGACCAACCCATGTGAAGCGCCTGTAAGCACTCGACGGGACTTTGTGTAGAGGTGTTTCCTCGAAATTAGTACCTTTGTAGGCACTCACTGCGGCCGCTACTCCTGCAGTTCGCGAAGATCGACGGCCGCGGCCATGGCGGCATGGCCCGCCTTGTTGGGATGCAGGTGGTCGCCGTTGTCGTAGGCGGGATTCAACGTCGTCGGATCGGCCGGGTTGCGCAGCACGGCGTCGAAATCGATCATGCCGTCCACGTCCTGGCGGCTGCGGATCCAGCGGTTGACCTCGCCGCGCATGGCCTCGGTGGCCTCGGTCCAGTAGGGCGTGTTCCTGAACGGCGGCACGGTGCCGATCAGCACCTTCACGCCCTTGGCGCGGGCTTGCTTGATCAATTGCTGCAGGCCGTCGGTGATGCGCTCCGCCGTCGGCACCTCGTGCTCCGGCGTCGGCCGGCCCGGCAGGACGAACACGCTGCGGCCGATGTCGTTGGTGCCCAGCAGGATCATCACGTGCGTCACGCCGCTCTGCCCGAGCGCATCGCGCGCAAAGCGCGAGAGGCCGTTGGGGCCGATGCCGTCGACCAGCAGGCGGTTGCCGCCGATGCCCATGTTCAGCACCGAGACCGCCTGCGCCGCCGAAGGGCTGTTGCGCAGGCGCGTGGCGAGCAGTTCGGGATACGACCCGTCGCCCGCCTCGCCACCGCCCGCGGTGATCGAGTCGCCGAAGGCCACCACCGTGCGCACGGGCTGGTTGGTCATCACGTCGAGTCCGGTCACGATGTGGTTCAGCGGCAAGGGCGCGGCGTCCTGCAGCCTGGGCGTTGCGACCGCATTGCCGCCAGCCACCCAGCTGGTGTCGGGCGACCGCAGGTGAACGGTCGCGAAGGGCACGGCGCGATCGAAGAAGGCACTCACCGCCACCGCCTGCCCGGCCTCGACTTTCAGGTCGGCACCGTCGCTCCAGGCTTCGGCGCCCGGCGCGACGACCGTGCCGGCGCGTCCGCCGAAGCGCAGCTTGCGCAGCGTGGCCGGCGATACCGCGCCGCCGCCGGTGCCGTGCCCCACGCTGGCTTCGGCGACGTGCAGGGGTGTCTTGCCGAAGCGGTTCGAAAAGCGGATGCGGACACGCTCGCCGCTCAATGCAGGCTCGAACTGCTGCCGCAGCGTCTGTCCGCGGAACGCATCGCCGCCGGGCCGGGGGGCCGCCGCCGTGAGGAGCGGATTCGCACTGAGTTCGCGGAAATCCACCGGGGCGGCCGCCCATCCGGCCACCCAGTGCGCCTCGACGGACTGCTTCGGCTGCTGCTGCCCATCGGCATCGGGCTGGACGGCCTGCACGGCCACTGCAACGGCGAACAGCAGGCAACCCACTGCGGCCATCCAATGCCGCAGCGCACCTTTGCGAAGAGCGGAAAGCCGATGCGAACCCAGTTTCATGCGCGCAAAGCGGCTCAGTTTACGGAGCCCCCTTGCCATTGCACGTGACGAGGTCTAGTGCATGGTTACCAAGTGTCTACGTAGGGTGAGGCCGCCTGCGTGGAACGCCCCGCGGATGCGAGCCCGCGCACCAGCCAGGTGCGGGTTTCTGCAGGATCGATCACCGCATCGATCTCGAGCGTCTGCGCCATGTGGATCGCCTCGCCGTTGGCGTACTGCTGCGCCACCAGCGTCTTGAACAGCGCGTCGCGCTCGGCACCTTCGGCCGCCGCGGCCAGTTCCTTGCGATAGCCCAGGCGCACCGCGCCTTCGAGCCCCATCGCGCCGAATTCGCCGGTCGGCCAGGCCACCGTGAACACCGGCGCATCGAAGCCACCGGCCGTCATGGCCTGCGCGCCCAGGCCGTAGCCCTTGCGCAGCACCACGGCGAAGAAGGGCACGCGCAGGTGCGAGGCCACCATGAACATGCGGCACACATGGCGAACCTGCGCCTGCGCCTCGATCTCCGGACCGACCATGAAGCCGGGCGTGTCGCACAGCGAGACGATCGGCAGCCCGTGCGCATTGCACAGCTGCATGAAGCGCGCCGATTTGTCGGCTGCTTCCACGTCGATGGCGCCGCCGAGGTGATGCGGGTTGTTGGCCATCAGCCCCACCGGCTTGCCTTCGATACGCGCCAGCGCGGTGACGATGCCTGCGCCGAAGCCGGCGCGCAGTTCGAGCAGCGAGCCCGTGTCGGCCACGCCGCGCATCGCGGCGCGCACGTCGTACACGCGCAGCCGGTTCTCGGGCACCACGTGGCGCAGCGCGCGCGGGTCGGCGCATTGCCAGTCGCTCACCGGCCCCTGGAAATACGAAAGGTATTGCTTCGCCGCAGCCACCGCCGCCGCCTCGTCTTCCACCAGGATGTCGATCACGCCGTTGCGCGACTGCACGCTGCTCGGCCCGATCTGCTCGGGCGCAAAGCTGCCGAGCCCGCCGCCCTCGATCATTGCGGGGCCGCTCATGCCGATGTTGCTGCCGCGCGTGGCGATGATCACGTCGGCGCAGCCCAGCAGCGCGGCGTTGCCCGCGAAACAGCGGCCATGCACGATGCCCACCACCGGCACCTTGCCCGAGAGCGCCGCGAACTGGCTGAAGGTGTGGTTGTTGAGGCCCGCGACGATGGGCATGTCGGTATCGCCCGGCCGCCCGCCCCCGCCTTCGGCGAACAGCACCACCGGCAGCTTCAGCTGGTGCGCGATCGACAGCATGCGGTCGGTCTTGTGGTGGTTGCGCATACCCTGCGTACCGGCCAGCACCGTGTAGTCGTAGGCCAGCACCGCGCAGCGCGACGCCTCGGGGCCGAACTGCTTCGCGTTGATGCTGCCCAGGCCCGTCACCATCCCGTCGGCCGGCGTGTTGGCGATCAGGTCCTCGAGCGTGCGGCGGCGCGTTTGTGCGGCCACCGCAAGGGCGCCGTATTCGATGAAGTTGCCGGGGTCGGAGGCGGTGCCGCACAGGTCGGCGATGTTCTCGCGCGCGGTGCGCCCGCCCTGCGCATGCCGCTTGGCCACAGCCGCGCCGCGGTTGGCATCGAGCGTGAAGGCATGGCGGTCGATCACCTTCTGCAGGTCAGGGCGGATCGCATCGAGGTCTTGCTCGGTGCGCGCCTCGGCTGCAGCCGCCTCGGCATCGACAGGCTCCAGCCGCACCAGCGACTGGCCTTCGACGAGGTAGTCGCCCGGCTCGGCGAGCAGCGCAACCACGCGGCCCGCGACGGGCGCGTGCAGCAGGTGCTCCATCTTCATGGCTTCGAGCACGCCGAGCTGCGCGCCGGCAGGCAGCACATCGCCCACCGCCACTTCGAACTGCACCAGCTTCGCGGGCATCGGGGCCTTGATCGTCAGGTCGTCCGCATCGACCTCGATTGCCGCCGCCTGCGCATCGGCAGGTGCGATCTTCTTCGCATGCCCTTCAAGCGACGCCGCGGCGGCCAGCAGGTCGCCCAGGTGCGCTTCGACGAAGCGCGTGTGCACCGCCTGCGCCGCGAACTCGGGCCGCGCCGCGATGGCGCGCAGCAATGCAAGATTGGTCGCGATGCCGTCGATGCGGCATTCGTCGAGTGCACGCAGCGAGCGGCGCAGCGCATCGGCAAAACGCGGCGACGGCGAATGCACGATCAGCTTGGCAAGCAGCGTGTCGTAGTGCGGCGACGGCGCGAGGCCTGCATAGCCGTGCGTGTCGACGCGCACGCCGGGCCCGCTCGGCAGGTCGAAGCGCGCGAGCGTGCCGCCCGAGGGCCGCGCGTTGCCATGGGCGTCGAGCGTCTCGGCGTTGATGCGCCATTGCAGCGCAAAGCCGCGCTGCGCCGCCGTGCGGTCGGCTTCCACGCCAAGTGTCTTCAAGGGCTGGCCGGCTGCCACCGCCATCTGCAGCTGCACGAGATCCAGGCCCGTCACCGCCTCCGTCACCGTGTGCTCGACCTGCAGCCGCGGGTTCGCCTCGATGAAGACGAAAGGGAGCGTGGCCGATGCGGCATCGACGAGGAATTCGAAGGTGCCCAGGCTGCGATAGCCCGCGGCCCTGGCCATGCGCAGCGCCGCCTGCGTGATGGAAGCGCGTAGCGCATCGGACAGCGAGGGGCTGGGCGCGATCTCCACCAGCTTCTGGAAGCGCCGCTGCAGGGTGCACTCGCGCTCGCCGAGGCTGGCCACGGCCTGGCCGTCGCCGAGCACCTGGATTTCGATATGGCGCGCATTGCGCATCAGGCGCTCCACGTACACGCCCTCGACGCCGAAGGCTGCCTTGGCCTCGGATACGCAGCGCGCATGCGCTTCGGGGAGCTCGTCCGCATTCATGACAGCGCGCATGCCGCGCCCGCCACCGCCGCCGATGGCCTTGATCATCACGCCCGCGGCGCCCTGCGCCTGCTGTTCGGCGAAGAAGGCCTGCGCCTGCGCGAGCGTCACCGCGCCGGCGCTGCCGGGCATCACGGGCACATCGCATTGCGTGGCAAGCGCACGTGCGCGCGCCTTGTCGCCGAACAGCGCCAGCTGCTCGGGCGCGGGGCCGATGAAGACCAGGCCGGCATCCGCGCAGGCCTGCGCGAAGTCCGCGCGTTCGCTCAGGAAGCCGTAGCCGGGATGCACCGCGTCGCAGCCCTGCGCCTTCGCCACGCCGATCAGCACGGCAATGTCGAGATACGCCGAAGGCCCGGCCGCGTCGAGCGCGACAACCGCGTCGGCCAGCTGCACATGCAATGCGGACGCGTCGTCGCGCGCATGCACCGCCACGCTCGCAACGCCAAGGTCGCGCAGCGCACGCACCAGGCGCACCGCAATCTCGCCGCGGTTGGCAATCAGGACTTTGGAGAACAAGGGAGAACCTTTCAGGCTTTGTCTTTCAGCAGGCGCCGCAGCACCTTGCCGGCACCGGTGGTCGGCAGCGCATCGATGAAGCTCACGGCGCGCGGCGCCTTGTAGCTGGCCATGTTGTCGCGCGACCAGGCGATCAGCGCATCGGCCTCGAGCGCCGCGCCGGGCTTGCGCACGATGAAGGCCTTGACCACCTCGCCCTTTTCGGCATCGGGCTGCGCAATGACCGCGGCCTGGGCCACCGCGGGATGCTTGATGAGGATGGTCTCGACCTCCTCGGGGAACACGCTGTAGCCCGAGACCTTGATCATTTCCTTGAAGCGGCCGATGAAGGTGAGATAGCCATCGGCATCGAGCTTGCCCATGTCGCCGGTGTGCACCCATCCATTGCGCAGCGTGGCCGCCGTGGCCTCGGGCTTGTTCCAGTAGCCCTTGAAGCAGCCGGGGCTCGCGAGCACGATTTCGCCGACCTCGCCCGCGGGCCGGTCGGCCTGCGTGTCGGGGTCGACGATGCGGATGCTCACGCCCGGCACCGCGACGCCCTGCGTGCCCCAGCGCGGCGCGTGGTGCGGCGTGTAGGTGTCGCAGGTGTGGGTTTCGCTGAGCCCGTAGGCGGCTTCGAACGACGTGCAGTTGGGCGCATGCGCGCGCCACTGCGCGGCAAGCGGCTCGGTGAAGGCAATGCCGAAGCTCGTGACGGGATTGCGCCGCAGGCTCGAGAGGTCGAAGCCGGCGATGTCCGGCACCTGCATGCAGGCCACGTTCATCGGCGCGATGCTGTACCACCAGCTCACCTTGTAGCGCGCAATGGCCTGCAGCACCGCGCGCGGATCGAAGCGGTGCAGCAGCACCGAGGCCGCGCCGCTGAGCACCGGCACGTTCACGCCCATCAGCATGCCGGCGATGTGATAGAGCGGCGCAATGGAAAGCAGCACGTCGTCGCCGGCCACGCCGTTGCAGTCGGCCGCCGCGCGGGTCTTGAAGAGCGCATTGCCGTAGCTCAGCATCGCGCCCTTGGGCAGCCCTGTGGTGCCGGAGGTGTAGGTCATGAGCGCCACGTCGTCGAGCTCGATGGCCACCGGCTGCGGCACCGCGCCGCCCTGCATCACGGCCAGGAAGTCCTCGCATTCCTCGGGCACGCTGCGCGGGGCGCTGCGCTCGGCGAGCAGTTCGGCCGGCAGCTCGGGCACGGGCCGTTCAGGCAGCAGGTCGGCATAGTGCACCACGAACACATGCGCGAGCGCGCTCTGCGGCTGCACCTTGCGCACCACCGGCAGCAGCGGCGCGGCGGCGACGATCACGCGCGCCTGCAGGTCGTTGACCTGGTAGGCCAGCTCGTGCTCCTTGTTGAGCGGGCTGCCGGGGCAGACGATGGCGCCGATCTTCTGGATGCCGAAATGCGCGACCAGGTACTGCGGGCAGTTGTTGAGGAACAGCACCACCGGCTCGCCCTTCTTCACGCCGATGGCCTGCAGCCGGGCCGCGAAGGCGTCGCTCGCGCGGTCGAGCTGCGCCCAGCTCATGGCGTGGCCGTACCAGAGGCAGGCCGGGCGCTCGCCGCGCTCGCGCGCATGGGCGCGCAGGTACTCGTGCAGGGGCAGTTGCGGACGGTCGGGCAATGTCTCCATGGCGTCACTTTCTCAGGGTTATCGATAGCCGCCTGCACGGGGCAAGCGCTTGCCAATGGGTGCATGGTGCACCAACAATCCTACCCATGGGTATAACTTCCGCGACACGGCACAAACCCTCTGGCAAGGCCGCCGCCACGGCACAGCCGCACCTGCCCCAGGGCACCGGGCGCCAGCGCGCGGCCACGCAGGGCACCGACCTGCAGCGCGAGCGCATCCTGCAGGCGGCGGCGCAGCTCTTCGCGGCGCAGGGCTATGCCAACACCACCATGGCGCAGATCGTGCGCGCGCTGGGCGTGACCAAGCCCTTCGTGTACTACTACTTCCGCGACAAGCAGGAGATCTTCGAAACGCTGTCGTGGCGTCCCGCGGTCGACTGCTTCACCGCGCTCGATTTCGCGGCCGGCGATCCGCGCCGCGCGAGCGAGAAGGTGCTCGAAGGCATCGAGCGGCTGATCCGCGCGACCATTGCACACCATCCCTGCGCCTTTTTTCCGTACCGCGAGCCGCAGGTGTACCGGCCCGAATACATCGCGGCGCAAAAGAAGCTCGCGCACCACTTCTACGACCTGCTGTGTCCGCTGCTCGAAGAAGCGCGCCGCGACGGCGACCTGGACTTCACCGAAACCAAGATCACCGCGCTGGCGGCCTGCAGCCTGCCGGGCTTTCTCTACAGCTGGTACCGGCCGGGCGGACGCCTCTCGCCCGACGAGGTGGTGGCCGAGCTCACGAAGCTCGCAAGCCGCATGATCGGCCTTCGCAGCCCGGACTGACCCCCCAAAAAACCGAGAGAGACAAACCATGAAGCCCAAGCACGCGCCACTGGCGCCGATCGCCCTCGCCTGCCTGCTGGCCGTTGCCGGCGGCGCCCAGGCGCAACAGCAGCCCACCTACAAGATCGCCTACATCGACCCGCTCTCGGGGCCGTTCGCGAACGTGGGCGAGCTGATGCTCACGCACACGCAGTACGCCATCGAGGAGATCAACGCCAAGGGCGGCGTGCTCGGCGGCACGAAGCTGCAGCTGCTGCAGTTCGACAGCAAGCTCTCGGCGCAGGAGAGCCAGAGCGCGCTGCAGGCGGCCATCGACCAGGGCGCCAGGACCATCGTCACGGGTGGGTCGGGCTCCTCGGTGGTGACAGCGCTGGTGCAGTCGGTGGCGCGCTGGAACCAGCGCAATCCGGGCAAGGAGCTGATCGTTCTGAACCATTCGTCGATCGACCCCGAAATGACCGGCAAGAACTGCAGCTTCTGGCACTTCCAGACCGAGGCCAACACGGCGATGAAGATGAAGGCGCTGGCCAACTACATCAAGAAGACGCCGGACGTGAAGAAGGTCTACCTGCTGAACCAGGACTATGCCCACGGCAAGCAGTGGGCGAGCTACGGGCGCCAGCTGGTGGGCCTGGCACGGCCCGACGTCCAGTTCGCCGGCGAAACGCTGCATCCGATCGGCCGCGTGAAGGACTTCTCGCCCTACGTCGCGAACATCAAGCAAAGCGGCGCCGACTCGGTCATCACCGGCAACTGGGGCCAGGACATGACGCTGCTGCTCAAGGCCGCGGGCGATGCCGGCTACAACCTGCGCTACTTCAACCACAGCGCGGGCTCGGTGCCGGGCACGGTGCTGGCGGTGTCGCAGGCCAGGCTCGGGCAGCTGACCTGGGTGGCCGAATGGCATCCGGGGCAGGCCGACACGCCGCGCGCCGATGCGCTCGCGAAGGCCTACAAGGCGAAGACGGGCAGGGACTTCCTGGCCCCGCGCATCGACTTCACGCCGCGCCTTTTGGCCGCCGCGATCAACAAGGCCGGCAGCACCGAGACGGTGAAGGTGGCGCGTGCGCTCGAGGACATGAGCTACGACTCGGTGGTGGGGCCGATCCGCATGCGTGCCGAGGACCATCAGCTGCTGCTGCCGCAGGTGGTCAACACCATTGCGCCGGTCGATGGCAAGAGCGTGAAGGTGGGTTGGGAAGGGACGAACTACGGCTTCCGCACGGATGCTGTCTATACGGGCAATGAGCTGGCACAAGGGTCTGAATGCAAGATGGTTCGGCCTTGAGGGCTTCTGCCTGCTGTTGCGGCTGAAGTCCTTCGGGGCGCGTGCACAGAGCATCGCTGATCAACGACTGCTCCGATCACGCTCCCGCTGATGGGGTGCCTTGCGCAGCGAAATAAAGGAGGAGGCCGCAGGCCGGGGGACATTCGCGGAGCAAGGCACCCCGTCGGCGGGAGCGCGCCCCGAACAGCCGCGCCACTGAACAAAGGCAACGGCACCGAACCAGCCTAAGGGAAACCCCGTCCTGCCCCCCACCGGTGCCCTCGGGATACTCCGGAGTCACACGCCGGAATCTCCGAAGCGGGTCCACTCCAAAGGCACGACACCCATGGCAGGCAAAAACTCGCTCCATCCGATCCCGCATCCCGCCAAGAAGCCCTTCGTCGGCAACCTGCTGTCGATCGGCTCCGACTCTCCCGTGCTCGACATGTGGAAGATCGCGCAGGAGCTCGGCGGCATCTACTGGCTCGACATGCCGGGCATGCCGGTGATCGTGGTGTCGTCGCCCGCGCTGGTCGACGAGCTGTGCGAAGAGGCGCGCTTCGACAAGAGCACGCGCGGCGCGCTGCGGCGGCTTCGCGCGGCGTCGCACGGGCTCTTCACCTCGGACACGCACGAGGAAACCTGGTCGAAGCCACACAACATCCTGCTGGCCAACTTCAGCCAGCGCGCGATGCAGGCCTACCACCCGATGATGCTGGACATCGCGGGCCAGCTGGTCACCAAGTGGGAGCGGCTGAACTTCGACGAAGAGGTGGACGTGGTGCGCGACATGACGGCGCTCACGCTCGACACCATCGGCCTGTGCGGCTTCGGCTACCGCTTCAATTCGTTCTACCGCGAAGGCTTCCATCCCTTCGTCGATGCGATGGTGCGCACGCTGGAGACGGTGCAGAACCGCCGCGGGCTGCCGCTCGAAGAGTTCATGCTCAAGAAGGAGCTTGCGCAGCAGCGCAAGGACATCCGCTTCATGCACAAGATGGTGGAAGACATCATCGAGGAGCGCCGCGCGGGCGGGACCGACATTGCCACCAAGCCCGACCTGCTGAGCTACATGATCGCGGGCGTCGACAAGAAGAGCGGCGAAAAACTCACCGACAAGATGATCCGCGACGAGTGCATCGAATTCCTCATCGCGGGACACGAGACCACCAGCGGCCTGCTCTCGTTCGCGATCTACTTCCTGCTGAAGAACCCCGAGGCGCTGGCCAAGGCGCAGGCCGAGGTCGACAACGTGTTCGGGCCCGACACCTCGCAGAAGCCGACCTATGCGCAGGTCAACCGCCTGCAGTACGTGATGCAGGTGCTGAAGGAGGCGCTGCGCCTGTACCCGACCGCCCCCGCCATCGCGATGCGCGCGAAGGAAGACACCACCATCGGCGGCCAGTACACGATCAAGAAGAAGAACATGGTCATCATGCACGCGCTGGCGCTGCATCGCGACAAGGGCATCTGGGGCGAGGACGCCGACGAGTTCAACCCCGACCACTTCAGCCGCGAGGCCGAGCGCGAGCGGCCGGTGAATGCCTTCAAGCCCTTCGGCAACGGGCAGCGCGCCTGCATCGGGCGCCAGTTCGCGCTGCAGGAAGCGGTGCTCACGCTGGGCATGATCCTGCAGCGCTTCGACCTCGTCGACCACACGGGCTACAAGCTCCGGATCAAGGAGGCGCTCACGATCAAGCCGGAAGGCCTGAAGATCAAGGCGCTGCTGCGCGATCCGGCCACGCGGCCGCGCGGCCACGCCGCCGATGCGGCCGCCGCGCCGGTGCAGCCCAGGCAGGCAGCCGTGCGCAAGCCACAGGCCGCGCGGCACGGCACCTCGCTGCTGGTGCTGCAGGGCTCCAACCTCGGCACGGCCGAAGACCTGGCGCGCCAGCTGGCCGAGGCCGGCGAGCTGCGCGGCTTCTCCACGCAGGTGGCTTCGCTCGACGACTACGCCGAGCGGCTGCCCGCCAATGGCGCCGTCGCCATCGTCTGCGCCTCGTACAACGGCGTGGCGCCCGACAACGCCGCCGAGTTCCACCGCTGGCTCGACAAGGCCGACGATTCGCTCAATGGCGTGCGCTTCAGCGTCTTCGGCTGCGGCAACACCGACTGGGCCGCCACCTACCAGGCGGTGCCGCGGCGCATCGACGAGCGGCTCGGCGCGCTCGGCGCCACGCGCGTGCATCCGCGCGGCGAGGGCGATGCGCGCGAAGACATGGACGGCGCCTTCCAGGACTGGAGCGACGCGCTCTGGCCCGAACTGGTGAAAGCCTTCGGCATCCAGTCCGGCGCCGACACGCCCGCCGAGGCCGAGCCGCTCTACACGCTCGAGGAACTGCCGCCACCGCAGAAGAACGCGCTCGTCGACGCGCTGGGCGCGGTGGCCCTGCGCGTGATCGAGAACCGCGAGCTGCAGAAGAACCCCGGCAGCGCCGGCGAGGCGGGCCGCTCCACGCGCCACGTCGAGCTGACGCTGCCCGAAGGCGTGAACTACCGCGCCGGCGACCACCTGAGCGTGGTGCCGCGCAACAGCCCGGCCCAGGTGGAGCGCGCGATGGCGCGCTTCGGATTCGACCGCTCCGCGCATGTGCGGCTGCATGCCGATCCGGGCCGCAAGACAGCCCTGCCGGTCGACCAGGTGATCGCGGTCGACCGCCTGCTCGGCGACTATGTCGAGCTGCAGGACGTGGCCACGCGCAAGCAGATCGCCACGCTCGCGGCATACACCGAGTGCCCGGCCACCAGGCCGAAGCTCGCCGCGCTCTCGGGCAGCGACGACGCCTCGCAGGCCGCCTACAAGGCCCAGGTGCTGCACAGGCGCAGGTCGCTGCTCGACCTGCTCGAGGAGCACCGCGCCTGCCAGCTGCCGTTCGCGGTGTTCCTCGAAATGCTGTCGCCGCTCTCGCCGCGCTACTACTCGATCTCGTCGTCGCCGACGATGACGCCGGGGCGCTGCAGCGTCACCGTGGGCGTGGTGAGCGCGCCGGCGCTGTCGGGCAACGGCAGCTTCGAGGGCGTGTGCTCCAACTACCTGGCGCGCGCCGAGGCGGGCGACACGGTGCACGGCGTGATCCGCGAGACCACGGCCGAGGGCTTCCGCCTGCCCGAGGATGCGCAGCGCCCGCTCGTCATGATCGGCCCCGGCACCGGCCTCGCGCCATTCCGCGGCTTCCTGCAGGAGCGCGCGGCGCAGGCCGAGCGCGGCCAGGCGCTGGGCGATGCGATGCTGTTCTTCGGCTGCCGCCATCCCGAGCAGGATTTCATCTATGCCGAGGAGCTCGAGGCCTGGTCGCACCGCGGCCTGATGAAGCTGCACACGGCCTTCTCGCGCGCGGGCGAGCGCAAGGTCTATGTGCAGGACCTGATCCGCGAGCAGGGCGCGGCCGTGTGGAAGCTGCTGGAAGCGGGCGCGGTGATCTACGTGTGCGGCGACGGTTCGCGCATGGAACCCGACGTGCGGCGCACGCTGGCCGACCTGGCGCGCGAGCATGGCCATGACGGCGCGGCGTGGATGGACGGGATGATTGCCGACCAGCGCTATGTGCTCGACGTCTGGGCAGGGGGATAGGCTCTCCCCCAGGCTTGCCCACTTCGTGTGGCCGCCCACCCCCTCGCCGGGGGCAATACCAGCGGCCCGGCAAAGCCGGTTCCGCGGTATTTCTGGAAGGAACCCGCGGAATGCAAAAGCCGGGATCCCCGGCTTCTTTGTGAGTCTGCTGACTCGGCGGCTCAGGCCTTGCGGCCTGGATCGGGGTAGACCAGCGGCCCCAGCAGGCCGCGGTTGAAGGGCTTCCACTCGCCCTGTGGCTGCGAAAGCCGGTCGGCCACCGCATAGAGCACCGCCGGATGCGCGCCCAGCCCCAGGTGGCTCGCCACCACCTCGATGTTTTCCGCCTGCGGCCCCGGCTTCTCGAGGCTGCAGCGCCAGGCGACCACGCCGTCGGTGCGGCTGAAGATCGAGGTCGTGGGCACCGGCGGCGTGGGCTGCACGAACTTCATGCGACGCGGGTCGTGCGAGCTCTGGCCGCTCACGCCCTCGTACACGCGCCATGCGTTGGTGGCGCGCGGGCTGCCGGAGAACGGGCTGCCCAGGGTGATGACGTTGCGCACCAGCGCCGGCTGCGCCGATGCCAGCAGCCGCGCATAGACGCCGCCCAGGCTCCAGCCGATCACGCTGACCTTCTGGCCGCTCTTTTCGGCGAGGGATTTCAGCAGCGCCAGCATGCCGTCTTCCACGCCTTCGCGCGGGCCGAAGTTGCGGCCCAGGCCCCAGCCGTGCGCGTCGTAGCCGCGGCTGCACAGGTAGCGGCGCAGCACCAGCGTGGAACCGTCGCCCGCCACGAGGCCGGGCAGCACGAGCACCGGATGCCCGTCGCCGCGCGGCGCGAGTTGCAGCAGCGGCCACATGGCGATGCCGGCGCCCGTTTCCCAGAGCGCGCGCGCTTCGGCCAGCATAAGCAGGCCTGACGGCGGCGCGATGGGGTCTCGGGTGGCGGTGGTCATGAGGGCGGCTTTCCTTTCTGTGCCTGGTTGCTGGGTGGGACGAGCATGGCGAACCAAAGTTTCACCGCCCCGTCGGACAACAACGATCTTTATCCGAGGTATTTGCCCCGCAGGTAATCAAGGTAAGCCCTCGATTCGCTCGAAACATACGGGGAAATCAAGGTGAGCGTGTAGAAAGCCGCCAATCCCGGGTCGGCCTGCGCGAGCGCGTCGCGCCCCGGCACCAGGCGTTCGAACGAGAGCCAGCAGGTGGTGGTGAAGACCATCTGCAGGGCAAGGATGCGCGCCTGCTCGGCGCTGGTCTCGATCACGCCCGAGGCCACCAGCCCTTCGCACAGCGCCTGGGCCGCCAGCAGGTTCTGCGCGGTGAGCGCCTGCGCGCGCTGCCCGAGCGCAGGATATTCGCTGGCCAGAAAGGCCATGTCGCGGTAGATGAAGCGGTACTGGTCGATGGCTTCGAAGCGAAGGTGCAGCGCGAGCCAGAGGTCGTCGATGGCGGTGATCGAGCCGGAAGACCCGTCGAGCACTTCGAGCCGCTGCTCGAAGCGCCGGAACAGCCACTCGACGATCAGCTGCTTGGCCTTGAAGTGGTAGTGCAGGTTGCCCGGGCTGATGCCAAGCTCGGCCGCGATCTTGTGCGTGGACACCGCCGCCAGGCCCTGCGCATTGAACAGCGCGAGGCTGGCCTGCAGGATCCGGTCGCGCGTGGTGTTGGAACTGGCCACAACCGGCTGGTGCTGCTGCGTGCGTCGGTGCTTCGCCGGGCTGCTGGCGCTCAGCGCTTGCCGCTGCCGCGCGGGCCGGCGTTCCTGGACTCGAGTTGCGCCAGGCGTTCGCGCAGCCGAATGACTTCTTCGCGCAGTGCCTGCACCTCTTCCGCGCTGGGCATGCCCAGGCGCTGCAGCGCGGTGGCCACGCGCTGGTCGAACACGTCCTCGAACTTGCGCAGGCCGAAGCTGTCGAGGCTCGGAAAGCCGCGCGGAACCGCGGGCTTGGCACCCGCCGGATCGAACCTGGCCTGGCCGATGCCCAGCAGCCCCTCGATCACGTTGGCCTGGCGCTTGGCGACGTCGTCGCGCACATTGCCGAGCACCTTGAGGCCGGCGCGCAGCAGGCCCTCGGCGCCGACGGCCTTCTTGCCCGGCGCGGTGTCCGGTGCGGCAGCAGCCGTTCTTTTCTTCGATGCCGCAGCCCTCTTCCCGGCTGCGGGCGCCTTCCTGGCCGCAGGAGTTTTCCTTGCAGGCTTCGCAGGCGCCGCCCTCTTCTTCCTGGAATCGTCCGTCGGATCGGGGCGGGTCGCCATGCGTTGTTGCTCCAGGGTCAGGCCGCCTTGCGGGCGGCGGTGCGGCGAACCGGCTTCTTGGCAGCGGCGGCCTTGGCCTTCACGCTGCGCACGGGCTTGGCTTCTTCGGTGCCGCTCACGCGCACTTCGATCTGCTTGGCACCGGCAGCCACCTTGTCGGCGATCTGCACCGACACATTGGCGATCGGCTGGTTCAGCGCATTCAGCGTCTTGACCACCGAGCTGACGACGGGCGATTCGACGCGCGCCACGCGGCCGGCCACGGTTTCGATGCCGCTCGTGGTGCCTGCGGCCACGCGGTCCATCACCGAGACGATGCGGCCGGTGTCGATGTCTAGGCGGTTGGCCAGGAAGCCGTTGATCTTTTCCTGCGCGCCGATCAGGTTGGCCTTGACCTGCTCGCTCACCAGCGGAATCTGGCGGCTGCCGAGGAATTCGCTGTAGCGCGAAGCAGCGCCGCCGAGCAGGCGATGAACGCCGGCGCGGTAGGCACCCACCAGGGTCTTGCCTGCGTCGTTGTACTGGCCGATGACGTGGATGGCAGCGGAAGAGAAGGAAGCTTGCGTGGTGGTCATGTGGATTTCCTGGAAGTTGATCGAATAGCGGGATTCACGGGAATCGCGATGGAGTGATCTTCTTCCAGAGTGCCTAGGCCTGGAAAACTAGAACGGTTGGAAAACTAGTCCAACTGCCCCAATTTTCCGGCCCCCGCATTTGGCGATCATGCCGCAGCGGCCACCCTGGCGCGCTTGGCGGGCGCCGCGGGCTTGCGCGGCGCGGGCTTGGGAGCGGCCGCCCTGGCCGGTGCTTTCCTGGCGGCGGTCTTGGCAGCCGGTGCCTTGGCCGCGGGGGCTTTGGCTGCCGGCGGCTTCTTCGCTGCCGCCTTTTTTGCAACCGGCCTGGGCGCCGCCTTCACGGCGGGCGCCGGCTCGGGAGCGGCCGCTGCCTTCGCGGGCGCCGCACCCGCCGCTGCGGGGTGCGTCTGCGTCAGCCCCAGCAGCAGCTGGTGCTCGGCCAGCATGTAGTCGCCGATCTCGGTGATGTCGGGCACCGCGCGGCGGCAGGCGATGAGGCCGTAGTCCATGCGCCCGTTGTAGCTCTGCACCGTGACGTTGAGGGCGGTGCCGTGGCTCGCGATCGATACCGGGTAGTAGCTGGTGACCAGCGCGCCCGCAAAGTACATCGGGAACGGCGCGCCCGCCACATTGGAAATGGCCACGTTGGCGGCCGGCGGCAGCAGGTTCACGAGGCCCGAGCGGCCCACCATCGAGGCGATGCCCGACACCAGCCAGGGCGCGGCAAAGGTGGGAAAGTCGTCCAGGATCACCGCCTTGAAGCGGTTCATGGCCGACTTCGAGCTGGTCGACGACGCATTGATCGCCTTCAGCCGCTGCACCGGGTCGGTGATGTCGGTGGCCAGGCTCACGAGGATCATGCTGGCCTGGTTGTTGGCCGTGTCGTCGCCCGCTTCGCGCAGGCTCACGGGCACGCCGGCCACCAGCGGCTTGGCCGGCAGCTCGTTGTTGTCGGCCAGGTAGTGGCGCAGCGCGCCGGCCACGGTGGCCATCACCACGTCGTTGAGCGACACGCCGAAATGCTTGGCGATGTGCTTGGTCTCGGCCAGCGAGATGGTGCGGCCCGCGAAGGTGCGCTGGTTGGTGATCGACACGTTCAGCGAGGTGCGCGGCGCAAACAGGTTGAACTTCTTCGGCGCGGTGGCGGCGTCCTTCTCGGCCGCTTTTTCGTCGGGCTTGGCGAGGCCGCCGAGCGCGCGCGCGATGGCCGGCGCCATCTTGAACAGCTTGACGTACTGCTGCGCCGTGTTGCGCAGCGCCGCGGTCGCGAGTTCGGCCATGCCCAGCTGGTAGCCGCTGCTGCGCGGACGCGCGCGCGGCGGCTTGACCACGCGGCCCGTGGGCTCGAGGTCGAAGATGGCCTTGCCGAGCGCCACGCCGGCCTGCCCGTCGATGCCCGCATGGTGCACCTTGGTGTAGAGCGCCACCTGGCCGCTCTTCAGGCCGTCGATGATGAAGAACTCCCACATCGGCCGGCTGCGGTCGAGCAAGGTGGAATGCAGCCGGGCCACGTACTGCTGCAGCTGCCGGTTGGTGCCGGGCCTGGGCAGCGTGATGTGGCGCACGTGGTAGTCAAGGTCGATGTCGTCGTCGGCCACCCACACCGGGTTGGTCATGTCGAAGGGCATCAGCGCGAGCTTGCGCGTGAACACGTCGGCCAGGTGGATGCGGCTGGCCATGAACTGCTTGGCGTCCTCGTAGAAATCGCCCTTGTAGCCCTTGGGCAGGTCGAGCACGTTGAGCGAGCCCACGTGCATCGGCATCTCGGGGGTTTCCAGGTGCAGGAAGGTGGCATCAAGACCGCTCAGGTGTTTCATGTGTCGTGTCTCCTTGTGTTCGCCAGGCGCCGTCCGGCAGGATACCCGTGGGCAGCCCCGCGCATCGCGGCCAAACGGTGGAACGCGGGTTTTTCACTAGAGCGCTGCGCAGTACGCTATGAATTCAATAGCTTCGGCCGACCCTGTCGGCAGGCATGCCTTTCTTCATGGCGGATTCGTACACTGGGCCCATGACATCCACCGCTTCCACGCAGACCGACGAGCACCAGTGGCTCGAAGACATCGACGGCGCCGAACAGCTCGAATGGGCCCGGCAGCACAACGCGAAGACCGTGCAGCGCTATGCGCAGTCGCCCGGCTTCGAGCGGATGAAGCAGGGCATCCTCGAAGTGCTCGACTCGGAGGCCCGCATTCCGATGGTGCGCAAGATCGGCCCCCTCTTCTACAACTTCTGGCGCGACAGGAAGAACCCCAAGGGCCTGTGGCGGCGCACCACGCTGGCCGAATACCGCAAGCCCCAGCCCGACTGGGAAACCGTGCTCGACCTCGACGCGCTGGCCGAGGCCGACAAGGAGAACTGGGTCTGGCATGGCGCCGACTGCCTGCAGCCCGGCTACAAGCGCTGCCTGGTCTCGCTCTCGCGCGGCGGCGCCGACGCGAACGTGGTGCGCGAGTTCGACCTCGAGCTCAAGGAGTTCGTCGCCAGCGGCTTCGCGCTGCCCGAGGCCAAGAGCAACGTGGCCTGGAAGGACATCGACCACCTCTACGTGGCCACCGACTTCGGCCCCGGCTCGATGACCAGTTCGAGCTACCCGCGCATCGTGAAGGAGTGGAAGCGCGGCACGCCGCTTGAGAGCGCGGCCACGGTCTACGAAGGCGGCGAGGACGACATGACGGTCAGCGCCTGGCGCGACAACACGCCGGGCTTCGAGCGCGACTTCGTCTCGCGCCAGATGGACTTCTACGACAGCGAGACCTGGCTGCGCGCGGGCGACGGCCGGCTGGTGAAGATCGACGTGCCCGACGACGCCAGCGCCGAGGTCACGCGCGAGTGGATGCTGGTCGAGCCGCGCAGCCCCTGGACCGTGGGCGGCACCACCTACCCGCCGGGCTCGCTGCTGGCTGCGAGATTCGACGACTACATGGCCGGCAAGCGCGAGATCACCGTGCTGTTCGAGCCCGACGACACCACCGCGCTCGACGACTATTCGTGGACCCGCCGCCACCTGATCCTCAACGTGATGCACGACGTGGTGAACCGGCTCGAAGTGCTCACGCCGCAGGCCGGCTCGCAGCCATGGAAGCGCGAGAGCCTGGGCGGCGCGCCCGAGCTCTCGACCATCGCGGCCGGCGGCATCGACGAGGACGAGAACGACGACTATTTCCTGACCGTGAGCGGCTTCCTGCAGCCGACCACGCTCTACATCGGCACCATCGGCCGGGGCGAGCCCGAGCCGCTGAAGGACAGCCCCGCCTTCTTCGATGCCTCCGGCTTGCGCGTGAGCCAGCATTTCGCCACCTCGAAGGACGGCACGCGCGTGCCCTACTTCGAGATCGCGCCCAGGAACCTGCAGGCCGACGGCAAGAACCCCACGCTGCAGTACGCCTACGGCGGCTTCGAGATCTCGCTGCAGCCCAGCTACAGCGGCGCCATCGGCCGCGCATGGCTCGAGCGGGGCGGCGTCTACGTGGTCGCCAACATCCGCGGCGGCGGCGAGTACGGCCCGCGCTGGCACCAGGCCGCGCTGCAGCGCGACCGCCTGCGCACCTGCGAAGACTTCGCCGCGGTTTCCGAGCACCTCATCGCGCGCAACATCACCTCGCCGCGGCACCTGGGCGCCATGGGCGGCAGCAACGGCGGCCTGCTGATGGGCAACATGCTCACGCTCTACCCCGAGCTCTACGGCGCCATCGTGAGCGAGGTGGCGCTGCTCGACATGAAGCGCTACACCCACCTGTCGGCCGGCGCCTCGTGGATTGCCGAATACGGCGACCCGGACGATCCGGAAGAATGGGCCTGGATCCGGGCCTTCTCGCCCTACGAGAACGCGAGGCCCGGCCAGCCCTATCCGCCGGCGCTCTTCACCACCTCGACCCGCGACGACCGCGTGGGCCCGGTGCATGCGCGCAAGATGCATGCGAAGCTGGCCGCCATGGGCTACGACAGCAGCTTCTACGAGAACATGGAAGGCGGCCACAGCGCGGCCACCGACAACAAGGAGGCGGCCTTCATGGACGCGCTGGGCTACGCCTACCTGTGGAAGCACATCGGACGAACATCGGCATGAGCAACGACAACGGCACCACCCTCGAACTGATCGGCGCGCCCACCGACATCGGCGCCAGCGTGCGCGGCGCCGGCATGGGCCCCGATGCGCTGCGCGTGGCCGGGCTGCCGGAGGCGCTCGCGCGGCAGGGCTTCACCGTGATCGACCGCGGCAACCTCGCGGGCCCCGCCACCCCATGGACCGCGCCGGCCAACGGCCTGCGCCACCTCGACGAGGTGATTGCCTGGAACCGCTCCGTCTACGCCGCCGTCGACACGGCCCTGGGCACCGGCCACGTGCCGCTCATGATGGGCGGCGACCACTGCCTGGCCATCGGCTCGATCAGCGCCGTGGCCTGGCATGCACGCAAGCGGGGCAAGAAGCTGCGCGTGCTGTGGCTGGACGCGCACTCCGACGTCAACACCGAAACCACCAGCCCGAGCGGCAACCTGCACGGCATGCCCGTGTCCTGCCTGCTGGGCCACGGGCCGGCGGCGCTCACCGGCTGGAGCGGCGAGCGCGCCGCGCTGGAGCACGACGCCATCCGCTTCATCGGCATCCGCAGCGTCGACACCGACGAGAAGGACGCCATCCGCACGCTCGGCCTGCATGTGTTCGACATGCGCCACATCGACGAGCACGGCATGCGCACCACCATGACCGAGGCGCTGCAGGACGTGGACGAGGACACCCACCTGCACGTGAGCTTCGACCTCGACTGCCTCGACCCCAACATCGCGCCCGGCGTGGGCACCGGCGTGCGCGGCGGCCCGACCTACCGCGAGATGCAGCTGTGCATGGAAATGGTGGCCGACACCCGCCGCCTCGGCTCGGTCGACGTGGTGGAGCTCAACCCCGCGCTCGACGTGCGCAACCAGACCGCCGAGGTGGCGGTGGAGCTGATCGAGAGCCTGTTCGGAAAGTCGACGCTGGTGCGCTGAGGGCCTCAGGCTGCGGACGCCGCGGATGCCGCTGCCGCCACGCAGCGCTGCATGCGCTGCAGGTCCTCGAACAGCAGGCACACCGGCGCCGCCAGCAGCAAGGCGGGCGAGGCGCCCGGCGCCTCATGCCGCCGTGCGAGCTGCGCAAGCTTGGCGAGATCGGGCGTGCCCTGGCCATCGAGCGCATCGGCCATGGCGGCGAGCGCGGCGGCCGCGGCCCGGGCAGTGTCCTGCCACGCGGCGTCGCCAGCCGGCGTGCGGCGCAGCATGCGTTCGAGCATGGCGGCGTCCTGGAAGATCCGCGCCGCGAGCCGCGCCTTGCTGCGGCAGGACTGCGCCGCTGGCACCGCAGCGCCGCGGCGCCGCCAGCGGGCTTCCAGGTCTGCACTGCCCGCGAGCACCGCCAGCCGGGCGAGCGCCGCGCGCGCGGCGGCATTGACGCGCTCGGCCTCGGACTCGGCAGGCAGCCCGGCAGCGCCGCCACTGTCTAGCGCGGTCAGGCGCCTGGCCATGCCGCGCAGCAATGCGGCGCAACCCGCATCGAAACGCGGACCCGCGCGGTACTCCGACGCGACGAGCGCCACCGCCAGCGCCACGCCCACCCCGATGCCGATCTGCAGCATGCGCAGCAGCGCCACATCGAGCGCCGAGTGGCCGGGGATTGCGCTGGCCGAAAGGATGAGCAGCGCGGCCACCGGCGCGCTGCGAAAACCCGGCAGCGCGTCGCCGGCAAAGGCCAGCAGGATCACGGTGGCCAGCGTGGTCGCGTGCACAGGCGCGCCCAGGTGCTGCAGGTAGACCCCCGCGAGTCCGCAGAGCGCACCGGCGGCCGTGCCGCGCAAGCGCTCCCAGCCGGCGCCGAGGGTGCCGCCGGCGCTCGGCCGCATGACGATCAGCACGCTCATCACGGCCCAGAAGCTTTCGGGCAGCCGCATCGCCACGGCCACCACCCATGCCAGCGCGACCGCGGCCGCCAGCTGTGCGCCCGCGCGCCAGCGGCCCTCGCGCCAGAAGCCGCCGATGCGCTGCAGGGCCGGCGCCATCCGCATCATCGCGGCCGCGCCGCGCCCGGCGAGGGCTCGCCACCGTCTTCGAGTGCGCCGGCAATGCGGTCGAGCAGCCCGCAGGCCTGCAACAGCAGCGCACGCTGTTCGCCGCTCAGCGTGGCGCCGATGGCGCGGGCCAAGGCGGCCTCGCGCGAGCGCATCAGCGCCTTGAGCCGGCGCAGGCCCTCGGGCGTGAGCGACAGCAGCCACTGGCGCCCGTCGGTGGCATGCGGCGCACGGCCGATCCAGCCTTCGGCTTCCAGTTCGGCCAGCAGCCGCGTCAGCGACTGGAGCTTGACGCGTTCATGCCCCGCGAGCGCGGTGGGCGTGCACGGCCCATGCCGGTGCAGCTGGCCCAGCACGCTGAGCTTGGCCACGCTCGGGCCGTCGGGCGCGGCCGCGCCGCTGCGCAGCTGGCGCGAGAACTGCGACACCGCGGTGCGCAGGCGCACGGCACACTGCAGCGCGTCGGCGGAGTCGAGATTGGAAGCCATGCCAGATTGTAAGACGCATCTTGCTATCTGGCGAGACGGCGGCGGGCCGTTCAGCCCGGATTCGGCACCGGCTTCACGGGAAAGGTGGTGGCCGGCGCCGCAGGGTTCAGCGGCGCGGCGGGCCGCGGCGCCTCGGGCGCCACGCTGGGTGCCTCGGGCTCTTCGCCGCCCTGGCCTTCGAGGAAGCGGTCCAGCAGCGCGAAGAAGCGGTCGTAGAACAGCTCGTCGGTGAGCGTTTCGCTGGCCACCTTGACCATCGCGTCGTCGCTGCCGGCAAAGGGCAGCGAGAGCGAGCCGAAGGCACCCACGCCCACGCTGGCCGAGTTGTTGACCTTCTTGATGCCGTAGCGGTCCTGCAGCGCGGTCGCGAAGGCCACGGTGCTGCGCTTGCCGGCCTTGCCGCCCTCGCGCGCGCACACCACGCGGAACTCGACCTCCACGTGCACCTCGGACGCCGGCTGGAAGCTCTTGCGCCCGGTCACCAGGTCGGCGTTGGCCGCGCTGATCATGTAGCCCTGGCTCAGCAGCGCGCGGCGCGCGGCTTCGCAGGTCTGGGCTTCCGTGGCGGCGTAGCTGCGCGTGTGGGTGGTGGTGGAATCGAACTCCTCGGTCTCGTACGACACGCGGCGCGTGCCGCTGCTGCCGCAGCCGGCGAGCACCAGGATGGACGCGAGGCCGAGGACCAGGACCGGTGTGCGAAGGACGGAAAAGGCGGAAGAAGAGAGGGAAGGCAGGGTCATGGAGCGGCGAATCCTAACCGGCGTGTCCGCCGGCGAAGCTTCGAGCATGGCCTGGCGCCGGTGTTCCCCGCCGCAGAGAATTTTCAGGACCAGTGCAGCACGTGGTGCGCACGCCTGCGCGTGGCGGCAATCAGGCGCGCGTTGGGCGCATCGGTGCCGGCCACCCAGTCGCGCGCGGCCTCGGCGCTGCGGCCGAACTGCTGGTGGCGCTTCAGCAGGCGCTCCTCGCGCACGGCGTCGTCGATGTCGACGTACCAGGCTTCGTCGAGCATGGCCGCCGCGCCGGCCCAGGGGCCGGCGTCGTGCAGCAGGTAGTTGCCCTCGGTGATGACCAATTGCGTCGAGGGCAGCACCGCGATGGCGCCGGCGATCGGCTCCTCGATCTCGCGGCGGAATTCGGGCGCGTAGACGATGGGGTCGTCCGGCCCCTGCGTGCGAAGCCGCTGCAGCAGCGCCACATAGCCGGCGCTGTCGAAGGTGTCCGGGGCGCCCTTGCGGCCGGCGCGGCCGAGCCGTTGCAGCTCGACGTTGGCCAGGTGAAAGCCGTCCATCGGCACGACCTGCGCGCGCCCGGCGCCGACGGCCCGCAGCAGCGCCAGCGCCAGCGTGGACTTGCCCGCGCCGGGTGCGCCAACGAGACCCAGCAGCTTGCGCCGCCCGTCGGCCATCAGCGCCTGCAGGCGGGCGAGAGCGTCCGCGGGAAGAGCGGGAAGGTCGCTTGGCGAAAGAGCAGCTGTCATGCCGCCAAGGGTATCAAAGGCCGGCTCCAGGAACACCGCGGAACCGGCTTTGCCGGGCCGCTGGTGTTGCCCCCTTGAGGGGGAGGCGGCTACACGAAGTGAGCCGCTTCGGGGGTGGGTCAGGGATACAGGCCGCGTTCCTGGCGGGCCATCAGGATGCGCTCGCAGGCGACGGCATAGGTCGCCGTGCGCAGCGTGATCTTGTGCCTGTCGGCCGTGTCCCAGATCTGGTTGAGCGCCTTCATCATGATGCGGTCCAGGCGCACGTTGATCTCGTCCTCGTCCCAGAAGAAGGACGAGAAGTCCTGCACCCATTCGAAGTACGAGACCGTCACGCCGCCGGCGTTGCAGATCACGTCGGGCACCACCAGCACGCCGCGCTCGGCCAGGATGTCGTCGGCCGTGGGCACCGTGGGACCGTTGGCGCCTTCGAGCACCAGCTTGGCGCTCGTCTTCTGTGCGCGCTCGGCGGTGATCTGGCCTTCGAGCGCCGCGGGAATCAGGATGTCGCAGGCCACTTCCCAGAAGGCTTCGTTGGGCACCACCTCGCCGCCCTTGAAGGCGACGACGCCTTCCTTGTTGGCCACCGGGATCAGCGTCGCGAGGTCCAGGCCGTTGGTGTTGACGATGGTGCCGGTGTGGTCCTGTACCGCGACGATCTTGGCGCCCGCTTCGGCAAAGAGCTCGGCCGCGACCGAGCCCACGTTGCCGAAACCCTGCACCGCGATGCGCGCGCCGCGCAGGTCCATGCCGAGGCGGCGCGCCGCTTCGCGGCCCGTGACGAACACGCCGCGGCCGGTGGCCTTGACGCGGCCCAGCGAGCCGCCCAGGTGCAGCGGCTTGCCGGTGACCACGCCGGTGGCGGTGCCGCCGACGTTCATCGAGTAGGTGTCCATCATCCACGCCATGATCTGCGCGTTGGTGTTGACGTCGGGCGCGGGAATGTCGGTGTGCGGGCCGATGATGATGCCGATTTCGCTGGTGTAGCGGCGCGTGACCTTCTCCAGTTCCTGCAGCGACAGCTTCTTCGGATCGACGCGGATGCCGCCCTTGGCGCCGCCGTACGGCAGGTTGACGGCGGCCGTCTTGATGGTCATCCAGGCCGACAGCGCCATCACTTCTTCCAGCGTGACGTCGGGGTGGAAGCGCACGCCGCCCTTGCCCGGGCCGCGGCTCATGTTGTGCTGCACGCGGTAGCCCTCGAAGTGGGCGATGGTGCCGTCGTCCATCTCGATCGGCACGTCCACGATCAGCGCGCGCTTGGGCCGCTTGAGCGTCTCCACCCAGCGGGCCAGCGGGCCGAGGTACGGCACCACGCGGTCGACCTGCGAAAGGTAGGTGCCCCAGGGGCTGTTGGCGGTCGGATTGACGAAGGAGAGCTTTTCACTCATGGGAGATCCCTTGGTTTGAATGGATGGCCGCAACGATAGACCTCTCGCGCCCGCCGCGCCATGTCTTATGCGCGCCGCGATGGCGGTTATGCAAGAGAGGTTTGGCCGAACATGACAAAACGGTCATCGCCGGGTCATCGATCGGGGAACTGCGGTTTCTAGAGTGGGCTGGCCAACCACCGATCGAAAGGAACCATCCCATGACCCGCTCTTGCACCCGCCTCCTGGCCACGGCCGCCGTCTCGTCGCTGCTGGGCCTGGCCGCCGCGCCGAGCCTTGCCGGCAACTATGCGGAGGGCGATCCGCGGCCCGTGCCGTTCGCCTCCTCCACCACGCGGGCCGCCGTCTCGGCCGAGGCCCGGCAGTGGCTCGCGAGCGCTCCCACGCAAGGCTATGCCGAGGGCTCGCCGCAGCCCGGGCCGCGGGTGTCGGCGAACAGCCGCGCGGCCGTGGCCGCGGACACGCGACTGTGGATCCGCTCCGGCCTGGCCGCGCAGCAAAACGGCGAAGCGGGCGCCGATCCGTCGAGCCCCGCCTACCGGCAGGCCGCCGCCGAATATGCGCGGCTGCGCACCAGCCCGGCCTACGGCGCGCTGATCGACGAGCTCGACAGCCGGTCATCGTCCGCACGCGCGGAAGAAGACGGCAATTCCCTGCGCTGAAGACGAACGGCGGCTTCAGGCCACCGCGCTCAGCAGCGCCGCATTGCCGCCGGCCGCCGTGGTGTTGACCGTGACCGTCTGCTCGGCACAGAAACGGTACAGGTAGTGCGGCCCGCCGGCCTTGGGCCCGGTGCCGCTCAGGCCCTCGCCGCCGAAGGGCTGCACGCCGACCACCGCGCCGATGATGTTGCGGTTCACGTAGATGTTGCCCACGTGCGCCCGCGCCGCGAGAGCCTGCGCACGCGAATCGATGCGGGTCTGGATGCCGAGCGTGAGGCCGTAGCCGAGCGCGTTGATGCGATCGATCACCTCCGCGGGGTCGCGCAGGTCGCCCTGGCCCCAGCGCGCGATCTGCAGCACCGGTCCGAAGATCTCGCTGGTCACGCTGTCGATGGAGGGCACCTCGTAGGCCTGCGGGGCGATCAGGTTGCCCTCGGTTGAAGAATAAGAAGCCGGCGCGAGCAGGCGCTTCGCTTCCGAATCCAGGCGCTCCAGATGGCGCCGGATGTTGCCGGCCGCCTCGCCATCGATGACCGGCCCCACGTCGGTCGCGAGCAGCGCCGGGTCGCCGGCGGCCAGCTCCCCGGCCGCGCCGCGGATCATCTCGATCACCGCATCGGCGATGCCGTCGTGCAGCACCAGCAGCCGCAGGGCCGAGCAGCGCTGGCCGGCCGAACGGAATGCGCTCTGCACCACGGCGTCGACCACCTGCTCGGGCAGCGCGCTCGAATCGACCAGCATCGCGTTGATGCCGCCGGTCTCGGCGATCAGCGGCACGATCGGGCCGTCCTTGGCAGCGAGCGCGCGGTGGATGATGCGCGCCACCTGGGTCGAGCCGGTGAACACCACGCCCGCCACGCCCGGCGCCGCCACCAGCGCGGCGCCCACCGTTTCGCCGGGGCCGTGCAGCAGCTGCAGCGCATCGGCCGGCACGCCCGCGGCGTGCAGCAGCTTCACGGCTTCGAGCGCGACGGCCGGGGTCTGCTCGGCCGGCTTGGCCAGCACCGTGTTGCCGGTGGCAAGCGCGGCCGCCACCTGGCCCGCGAAGATCGCGAGCGGAAAATTCCACGGGCTGATGCACACCCAGGGGCCGCGCGCCGTGAGCCGCAGTTCGTTGCTCTCGCCCGTGGGGCCGGGCAGCGCCACCGGCTGCATGATGCGCTCGGCCTCGTCGGCGTAGTAGCGCAGGAAATCGACGGCCTCGCGCACTTCGGCCACCGCGTCGCCCCAGGTCTTGAAGGCCTCCTTGACCAGCAGCGCGCAGAAGCGCGGCAGCTCGCGCTGGAGCGCGTCGGCGGCCTGGCGCAGCATGGCGGCGCGCGCCTCGACCGGCGTCTTGCGCCAGCTGCGGAAGGCGGCGGCGCTGGCGGCAACGGCCTTGGCCGCGCTTGCAGCATCGAACAGTTCGACAACGGGCACCGCGGTGGTCTCCAGCGCCGCGAGCAGCGGCGCGCGCATCGGCTCGACGGCAAGGTCGATGCCTTCGCTGTTGCGCCGCGCCGGCGCCGGGCCGAAGAGCGCGGGTGGCAGCGGCAAGGCGGGGTTCGCCTCCTCGAGCCAGAGCGGCGACATCAGCAGCTCGCCGATGTCCACGTCCTCGTCGCCGAGCTGGTTCACGAAGGACGAGTTGGCGCCGTTTTCGAGCAGGCGCCGCACGAGGTAGGCGAGCAGGTCCTTGTGCTGGCCCACCGGGGCGTACACGCGCACCGGCGCGGCGGTGCTCTTCATCACTTCGCGGTAGACGCCCTCGCCCATGCCGTGCAGTCGCTGCAGCTCGAAGGGCGCCTGGGCCGCCTCGGCCATCTGCAGGATGGCGGCGATGGTGCCCGCGTTGTGGGTGGCGAACTGCGGATAGACCGCATCGGGCGCCGACAGCAGCGCACGCGCGCAGGCCAGGTAGCTGACATCGCTGTGGTGCTTGTGCGTGAAGACCGGGTAGTGCGGCAGGCCGAGTTCCTGGGCCCGCTTGATCTCGGCGTCCCAGTAGGCGCCCTTCACGAGGCGGCACATCAGCCGCAGCTTGTGCCGGCGCGCCACCGCCGTGACGTGCGCCACCAGTTCGAGTGCGCGCGTCTGGTAGGCCTGCAGCGCCAGGCCGAAGCCGCGCCATTGCGGCCGTTCGGCGGCCACGCGCGCGGCCAGCGCCTCGAACACGTCGAGCGAAAGCTCGAGCCGGTCGACCTCTTCCGCATCGATGGTGAGGTTGAGGCCGGCATCGGCCGCGAGTTCGCACAGCTGCCACACGCGCGGCACCAGCTCGCGCATCACGCGCTCGCGCTGCGCATCCTCGTAGCGTGGATGCAGTGCGCTGAGCTTGATGGAGATGCCGTCGTTGTGCTCGGGCCCGCGCGCCGCATCGGCACCGGCCGCGATGGCGCCGATGGCCTGCGTGTAGCTGGCCAGGTAGCGCAGCGCATCGGCGTCGGTGCGCGCGCCCTCGCCGAGCATGTCGTAGCTGAAGCGCAGCGCGCCCTGCCGGCGGTGCGCCGAGCGGGCCTCGTCCATGGCTTCGGCGATGGTCTGGCCCAGCACGAACTGGCGCCCCAGCAGCTGCACCGCGCGCAGCGTGGCGGCCACCACCGTGCGCGCGCCGAGCTTGGCCATGAGGCCGGGCGGATGGTCGCCTTCGGGCAGGAATTTCTTCGACATCGCGATGGCGGCGGACGACAGCCGCGACAGCGTGGAATCGGCCGTGCCCTCGAAATCGGCCCGGCCCAGCTGGTCGGCCGTCAGCGCGATGGCCGTGGCGGCATCGGGCACGCGAAGCAGCGCCTCGGCCAGGCGCATCAGCGCAAGGCCCTCGGCGCTGGAGATCGGGTACTCGCGCAGCAGGCTTTCCATGGCCCAGAACGGCGGCGGATGGCGGCGCACCGCCTCCACCCAGGGCGTGGCGGCGGCGGCCGCGGCGCGCCAGTCGAGCGCGCCTTCGAGCGAGGCGAGCCGGTGCGAGACGACATCGGCTTCAGGGCGGTAAGGGATGGGCAGGTGCATGGCAGTTCCTTGGTTCCATCCCCTATGGTCTTTGGATATAGGCCGAATCTTTTGCCAAAAAATATGGGGCCAGCCGGATAATTCACCAATGCTCGACCTGGATCTGGATCGCATCGATCTCCGGCTGCTGAAGATTCTTCAGGAAGACGGCCGCATCACCAACCTCAAGCTGGCCGAAACGGTGGCGCTCTCGCCCACCGCCGTGCTGGCCCGGGTGCAGCGGCTCACGCGCGACGGTTTCATCCAGGGCTACGAGGCGCGGCTCGATCCGCACAAGCTCGGCCGCGGGCTCACGGTGTTCGTCGAAATACTGCTCGACCGCACCACGCCCAACGTGTTCGAGCAGTTCAAGGCGGCCGTGCAGGTGCGCGACGAGATCATGGAATGCCACATGGTCGCGGGCGGCTTCGACTACCTGCTCAAGACCCGCATGGCCGACATGGCGGCCTACCGCGAATTCGCGGGCACGGTGCTGTGGCAACTGCCGGGCGTGCGGGAGACGCGGACCTACGCGGTGATGGAAGAAATCAAGAGCAGCGCGCGGCTCCCGCTGGGCAGCTAGCGGCGGCCGAAGATCGCGGTGCCGACGCGCACCATCGTGCTGCCGGCGCTGACGGCCGCCTCGAGGTCGGCGCTCATGCCCAGCGAGAGCGTGTCGAGCGCGATGCCGGCGGCGCGGATGGCGTCGTACACGGCGCGGGCGCGCAGGCACAGTTCGCGCTGCGCAGCGAAATCGGGCGCCGGTTCGGGAATGGCCATGAGCCCGCGCAGCCGCAGATGTGGCAAAGCCGCCACAGCGCGCGCGAGCGGCAGCGCCTCTTCGGGCGGCACGCCGGACTTGTTGGCGCCGCCGTCCACGTTGACCTGCAGGCACACCTGCAGCGGCGGCAGATGCGCCGGCCGCTGCGCCGAAAGACGCTCGGCGATCTTGATCCGGTCGATGCCGTGCACCCAGTCGAAATGCTCGGCCACGGGCCGCGTCTTGTTGCTCTGCAGAGGGCCGATGCAGTGCCATTCGAGTTCCGCGCGCAGGTCTGAAAGCGCGGCGATCTTGTCCAGCCCCTCCTGCACGTAGTTCTCGCCGAAGGCCCGCTGGCCCGCCGCATGGGCCTCGCGCACGGCCTCGGGCCCGAAGGTCTTGGACACCGCCAGCAGCCGGACCTCGGCCGGGTTGCGCCCATGTTCGGCGCAGGCCTTTGCGATCCGGCTCTTTACTTGCTGGAGGTCGTCGCCAATCATCGTCATAATCTTCCAAAATCGTATCAAAACGTCACCGAACTCGAGCCGAGGACCCCCGTGGACATTACCCAGCTGCTGGCATTCAGCGTCAAGAACAAAGCCTCCGACCTGCATCTGTCGGCCGGCCTGCCGCCGATGATCCGCGTCCACGGCGACGTGCGGCGCATCAACGTCGATGCGCTCGACCACAAGTCGGTGCACGCCATGGTGTACGACATCATGAGCGACACGCACCGCAAGCACTATGAAGAGTTCCTGGAGGTCGACTTCTCGTTCGAGATCGACGGCCTCGCGCGCTTCCGCGTGAATGCCTTCAACCAGGCGCGCGGCGCGGCGGCGGTGTTCCGGACCATTCCTTCGAAGATCCTCACGCTGGAGCAGCTCAACGCGCCCAAGATTTTCGCGGAACTGGCGCTCAAGCCGCGCGGGCTGGTGCTGGTGACCGGGCCCACCGGCTCGGGCAAGTCCACCACCCTGGCCGCGATGGTCAACTACCTGAACGAAAACGAGTACGGCCACATCCTCACGGTGGAAGACCCGATCGAGTTCGTGCACGAATCCAAGAAGTGCCTGATCAACCAGCGCGAGGTCGGGCCGATGACGCTGTCGTTCTCCAACGCGCTGCGCTCGGCGCTGCGCGAAGACCCGGACGCCATCCTGGTGGGCGAGCTGCGCGACCTGGAAACCATTCGCCTGGCCATGACCGCGGCCGAAACGGGCCACCTGGTGTTCGGCACGCTGCACACCTCGTCGGCCGCCAAGACCATCGACCGGATCATCGACGTGTTCCCGGGCGAGGAAAAGGAAATGATCCGCGCCATGCTGTCGGAGTCGCTGCAGGCCGTGATCTCGCAGACGCTGTGCAAGACCAAGGACGGCCAGGGCCGCGTGGCGGCGCACGAGATCATGCTGGGCACGCCGGCCATCCGCAACCTGATCCGCGAAGCCAAGGTGGCGCAGATGTATTCGGCCATCCAGACCGGCCAGGGCTCGGGCATGCAGACGCTGGACCAGAACCTGACCGACCTCGTGCGCCGCAATGCCATCTCGGCGGCCGAGGCGCGCGGCAAGGCCAAGATCCCCGAGAATTTCCCCGGCTGAATGCGGCTCGCCCCCAGTCTGCGCGCACTTCGTGCCGCTACGCCAACCCCCTACCGGGGGCAACACCTGCGGCCCGGCAAAGCCGGTTCCGCGGTGTTCCCCGAAAAGGAATACCCTTTTGAACGCCGCGTTCGTCGAACGATGACGGCACACTGAATCAGGAGTCGCAACATGGAACGCGATCAAGCCAGCCAGTTCATCAACGACCTGCTCAAGCTCATGGTGAGCCGCAACGGCAGCGACTTGTTCATCACCGCCGACTTCCCGCCCGCGATCAAGGTCGACGGCAAGGTCACCAAGGTGTCGCAGCAGGCACTGGGGGCGCAGCACACGCTGGCGCTCACGCGCTCGGTCATGAACGACCGCCAGACGGCGGAGTTCGAGCGCACCAAGGAATGCAACTTCGCGATCTCGCCCACCGGCATCGGCCGCTTCCGCGTGAACGCATTCGTGCAACAGGGCAAGGTCGGCATGGTGCTGCGGACGATCCCGGCCAAGCTGCCGACCATCGACGGCCTGGGCATGCCGCAGGTGCTGAAGGACGTGTCGATGACCAAGCGCGGCCTCACCATCCTGGTGGGCGCCACGGGCTCGGGCAAGTCGACCACGCTGGCGGCGATGATCGACTGGCGCAACGAAAACTCCTACGGCCACATCGTGACGGTGGAAGACCCGGTCGAATTCGTGCATCCGCACAAGAACTGCGTGGTCACGCAGCGCGAAGTGGGCATCGACACCGACAGCTGGGAAGCCGCGCTCAAGAACACGCTGCGCCAGGCGCCCGACGTGATCCTGATGGGCGAAATCCGCGACCGCGAGACCATGGAGCACGCGGTGGCCTTTGCCGAAACCGGCCACCTGTGCATGGCCACGCTGCACGCCAACAGCGCCAACCAGGCGCTGGACCGGATCATCAACTTCTTCCCCGAAGAGCGCCGCGCCCAGCTGCTGATGGACCTGTCGCTGAACCTGCGCTCGCTGATCTCGCAGCGCCTGGTCCCCACCGAGGACGGCCAGGGCCGCGTGGCGGCGGTGGAAGTGCTGCTGAACACGCCGCTCATTTCCGACCTGATCTTCAAGGGCGAGGTGGGCGAGATCAAGGAGATCATGAAGAAGAGCCGCAACCTGGGCATGCAGACCTTCGACCAGGCGCTGTTCGACCTGTTCGAGAGCCACTCGATCACCTTCGAGGACGCCATCCGCAACGCCGATTCGGCCAATGACCTGCGCCTGCAGATCAAGCTCAACAGCCAGCGCGCGCGCAGCACCGACCTCTCCGCCGGCACCGAGCATTTCGCGATTGTGTAGACGCGGGTGACGCGGGCGCCGCGTTGGCTTTAAGCTCTCGCCCATGAGCAGCATCAATCCCCGAACCTACGAATCCACCCCCTCCCAGACGGTGGCCTTCCTGGGCCTTGGCGTCATGGGCGGCCCGATGGCCGGGCACCTGGCCAAGGCCGGCCACAAGGTCACGGTCTACAACCGCACGCCGGCCAAGGCCGAGGCCTGGGTCGCCGAATTCGGCGCGCCCGGCCGCCATGCCGCCACCCCGCGCGAAGCGGCCGCGGGCGCCGACATCGTCTTCAGCTGCGTGGGCAACGACGACGACCTGCGCGCGGTGGTGCTGGGCCCGAACGGCGCCTTCGCCGGCATGAAGAAAGGCAGCGTGCTGGTCGACCACACCACCGCTTCGGCCGACGTGGCGCGCGAGCTGTCGAATGCGGCGGCATCGGCCGGACTGCAGTTCATCGACGCGCCGGTGTCCGGCGGCCAGGCCGGCGCGCAGAACGGCGCACTCACCGTGATGTGCGGCGGCGACAAGGCAAGCTTCGAGCGCGTCAAGCCGGTGATGGACGCCTTCGCGCGCGCCGTCACGCTGCTGGGCGCGAGCGGCGCCGGACAGCTGGCAAAAATGGTGAACCAGATCGCCATCGCGGGCCTGGTGCAGGGCCTGTCCGAAGCCATTGCCTTCGGCCAGCGCGCCGGCCTCGACATGAAGCTGGTGCTCGAGGTGATCGGCAAGGGCGCCGCCCAGAGCTGGCAGATGGACAACCGCGGCAAGACCATGATCGACGGCAAGTTCGACTACGGCTTTGCCGTCGACTGGATGCGCAAGGACCTGGGCCTGGTGCTCGACGAGGCCAAGCGCAACGGCGCGCGCCTGCCCGTGACGGCGCTGGTCGACCAGTTCTATGCCGACGTGCAGCAAGCCGGCGGCCGGCGCTGGGACACGTCGAGCCTGATCATCCGGCTCAAGTAAAAACAAAAAAGCCCGCGCGAAGCGGGCTTTTTTTAGGGGTCAGCGCACCGGCGTGGCCGTCGCGCCGCCGGGCTGGGCCGGCGGCAGCGGCTCCATCGGCGGCAGCGGCACGCGCGACGACGATGAAGAAGTCCCGGGCGCCGACGACGGCGCAGGCGCCGGGGCAGGCGCCCCCGTGCCGCCGCGCTGCGCCTGGCTGGCCAGCTCGGCCTCGCTCACCACCTCGACCACGCGCACCACCTTCTGCACGCCCGAGATGCCGCGCGTGATTTCCGTCGCGCGGTCGGTTTCGCGGCGCGTCGCAATGCCCATCAGGTAGACCACGCCGCGTTCGGTCACCACCTTGAACGAATTGGCGAAGATGTCCTTGGCATCGAGCAGCGAGGCCTTGACCTTGCCGCTGATGAACAGGTCGTTCGAGCGTTCCTGGAAGGTGCTGGGCTGGCCGATGGTGAGCTCGTTGACCACCGAGCGCACGTTGTCCACGCGCTGCACCACGTCCTCGACGCGGCGGCGGTCGGCCTCGCTGCCCACGGCGCCGGTCAGCAGCACCTGGCGGTTGTAGCTGGTGACGCTCACGTACATGTTGTCGTTGGCGATTTCGCGCACGCGGGCGGCCGCGCGCAGCTCGATGCCCTGGTCGTCGAGCTGGGCGCCGGAACTGCGGCGATCGGTCGCCACCATGCCCACGCCCACCGCCGCGGCCCCTCCGACCACGAGCGGCACGCAGGCCGAAAGCCCGGCAACCAGAACGGTTCCCGAGGCAAGTGCAATGGCGAAGCGCTGGAACGGTGTCGTTGTCATGTGGAAGCTTCCTGTTCTCCGAGTAGCTGGGCATCCACGCCGTCGCACAGGCAATGCAGTGCGAGCAGGTGGACTTCGTGGATACGTGCCGCGCGTTCGTGCGACACGCCGATCTGGACGTCCGTTTCGCGCAGCGCGCGCCCGATGGCGCCGCCGGTTCCGCTGCTGCCCGCGCCGGGCGATGCCGGCTGGCCGGCGCTGGCATTGCCCAGCAGTGCCACCACCGTCATGTCGCGCTCGTGCGCCGCCAGCACCGCGGCCAGCACGGCCGCCGACTGCCCGCTGGCGCTGAGCACCAGCAGCACGTCGCCGGCCTGGCCCAGCGCGCGCACCTGGCGGGCGAAGCGGTCGGCGTCGATGGCGTTGGCGCTGTCGGCCGCCGGGTCGGTGGTGTCGCCGGGCAGCGCGATGGCGCCCAGCTCGGGGCGCTCGCGCTCGAAGCGGCCGACGAACTGCGCCGCGAACTGCGCCGCCAGCAGGCCCGAGACGCCCGCACCGCAGGCCAGCACCTTGCCGCCGCTGGTCACGCACGCCAGGATGGCCTGCATGGCCTGCGAAATGGGTTTGCTGAGGATGGGGCCGGCCTGGTACTTGAGGTCGGCGCTGTCGATGAAGTGTTGCTGAATCCGTTGCTCGAGCATGGGGCGCGATGATACCGGGGGGCGGTGAAACAAGACGTTTGCGATGGATGGGAGGATGAATGTGTGGGTGGAGCCCGCGGCGCGCTTTCAGTTCCCGCCCGCGTCGAACGCGCCCTGCAGCCAGGTGATGCGCTCCTCGACCAGCACCACGTCGAAACGGCACGGCGGCAGCGTTCGCAGCCCGTTCAGGTAGTGGCGCGCCGCGAACACGATGCGCCGCTGCTTGAGCCCCGTGATGCTGCCGCCGGCGCCGCCGTGCGTGCCGCTGCTGCGCTGGCGCACCTCCACGAACACCAGCGTGGCGTCGCGCGGATCGCGCATGATCAGGTCGATCTCGCCGCCGCCGCGCCCGGGCGTTCGATAATTGCGCGCTACCAGCGCCAGGCCGGCGCATTGAAGGTGGTCGAGCGCGGCGTCTTCCGCCGCATCGCCGCGATGCCTGGTCGTGATGGTCTTCATGCTGGCTCCCTGCCCGCTTCTTTTTTGTTCCTACGGAGAAACCCCTTGGCTTCACTAGCACCCGCTTCCTTCGGCGCCGCCCTTTCGGCCGCGCGCGATGCCTCGGGTGCACAGCATTATCCGCAGGGCACGCTCTACGTGGTGGCCACGCCCATCGGCAACCTGGCCGACATCACGCTGCGCGCGCTGCACGTGCTGCAGCTGGTCGATGCCGTCGCCTGCGAGGACACGCGCCACACGCAGAGCCTGCTGCGCGCCTACGGCATCGACCGGCCGAATGCCCAGCTTTTGGCCGTGCACCAGCACAACGAGGCCGAGGCCGCGCAGGCCGTGGTCGCCCGGCTCGCGCAGGGCGAGCGCATCGCCTACGTGAGCGACGCCGGCACGCCCGGCGTGAGCGACCCGGGCGCCCGGCTGGTCGCCGCCGTGCGCGGCGCCGGGCAGCGCGTGCTGCCGCTGCCGGGCGCGAGCAGCGTCACCACGCTGGTCGGCGCCGCCGGCCTCGTGGCGGCGGGCGACGAGAGCAGCGCCTTCGTGTTCGCGGGCTTCCTGCCGACCAAGGCCGGCGAGCGCGACGCGGCCGTGCTGGCGCTCGCGCAGGAACGGCGCGCGGTGGTGCTGCTGGAAGCGCCGCACCGCATCGAGGCCGTGGCGCGCGCCCTCGCAACACTGGGCGAGCGCCGCATCACCGTCGGCCGCGAGCTCACCAAGCAGTTCGAGGAAATCGCGACCGTCGCCGCCGCAGAGCTGCCGGGCTGGTTCGCAGCCGGCCGCGACCGCACGCGCGGCGAATTCGCGCTGGTGCTGCACCCCGTGGCCGCGGCCGCCGACGACGGCGCCGAAGGCGAACGCGTGCTGCGCCTGCTGCTGGCCGAACTGCCCGTGAAGACCGCGGTGCGGCTCGCGGCCGAGATCAGCGGTGCGCCGCGCAATGCGTTGTATGAGGCGGCGCTGCGCATTCGCAATGACGACGGAGACGAGAGCGGCGCGTAGCCGCACCTTGCAGGCTCACAGCCCGCCCGGCAACAGCGCGGCCAGCGCCTCGCGCATCCAGCGCGCGATCAACTGCTGGCGCTCGCGCGGCATGCGGTCCAGCGTCGACGCCACGCTGATCGCGGCCACGGGCTCGCCTTCGCTGCTGCGCACCGCCATGCCCACCGCCAGCACCCCGTCGGTGGCATGGTTGCCGATGACCGACCAGCCGCGCTCGCGGGTCGCGCGCACCAGCAGCGCCATGCGCTCGGGCGTCATGCCGCCGTAGCGACCGAGCACAAGCGCATTGGCCGCGATGGCGGCATTGACCTCGTCGTCGGGCAGCGCCGACAGCAGCGCCAGGCCCGCCGCGCCCACGCCGAGCGGCTGGCGCGTGCCCACCTGGATCACCAGGATCTGCACCGGATGCGTGCCCACATGGCGCGCGATGCAGTGCGATGCCGGGCCTTCGCGCACGATGGCGAAAGCCGCGTCGCCGCAGGCCGCGCTCACGCGCTCCAGCACCGGACGCAAGCGCACCGCCATGTTGGGCATGCCGGCGGGTTGTGCCATGGCCGCCAGCCGCGGCCCCGCCACATAGCGAAAACGCCCGCGCTGCGCGGCATAGCCGCTTTCCACCAGCGTGGCCAGCAGGCGGTGCACCGTGGCGCGCTCCAGCCCGGCCGCGCGGCACAGATCCACCACGCGCAGGCCTTCGCGGCCGCTGGCCAGCACCGCGTCCAGCAGCTGCAGGCCGCGCCGCAGCGTGCGGCTGCCGGGGTCGTCGACGGGCTCGGTGCCGGGTGCGCGCACGGCCACGGCGCGGGCCGAAACGTCCGGCTGGCGGACATTCTTATTCACGGTTCGGGAGGGCATGCGAAAGAATTTCCTGGTCGACGGAGCCATCGCGCAGTGTGCCGCAGCACGGCAGGACGCAGCCCGCGACAGGCATTGCATACCAACTGGAGACAAGAAGTGAGCTCGTATTCCGCACCCCGCCGGCATTGGCTGGCGTTCGCCGCCGCCCTCGCCTGCAGCGCCGCGCTGCCGCTGCAGGCGCAGCCCGCCGCCCCCTGGCCGTCCAAGCCCGTGAAGCTCGTGGTCGGCTACGCCGCCGGCGGCGCCACCGACGTGATCGCGCGCCTCGTCGCCGTCAAGCTGGGCGAGCAGCTCGGCCAGCCCCTGCTGGTGGACAACCGCACCGGCGCCAACAGCAACGTGGGCGCCGAGTACGTGGCCCGCGCGCCCGCCGACGGCTACACGCTCTACGTCTACACCATCGCGAACACGATCAACGCCTCGCTCTACGGCAAGCTGGGCTACGACCCGGTCAAGGACTTCGAGCCCATCGGCCTGATCGCGAAGATTCCCAACATCCTGGTGGTGAACCCCTCGCTGCCCGTGAAGAGCGTGGCCGACTACGTGCGCTTCGCCAAGGAGTCGAAGGAGGGCATCACCTTCGCGTCGTCCGGCAGCGGCTCGTCCATCCACCTGTCGGGCGAGATGTTCAAGATGCGGGCCGGCCTCAACATGCTGCACGTGCCCTACCGCGGCAGCGCGCCCGCGGTCACCGACCTGCTGGGCGGCCAGGTGCAGTCGATGTTCGACAACACGCCGTCGGCCCTGCCGCACGTGCAGGGCGGGCGCCTGCGCGCGCTCGCGATCACCAGCGCCCGGCGTTCGCTGCTGCTGCCCGACGTGCCCACGCTGGCCGAGTCGGGCTATCCGGGCTTCGACGTGCAGTCGTGGTTCGGCCTGGCGGCCCCCACCGGCACGCCGCGCCCCGTGATCGACCGCCTGAACGCCGCGCTCGGCAAGGTGCTGGCCGCGCCCGACGTGCGCCAGCGCCTGCAGGACCTGGCCGCATCGCCCGAACCCGGCACACCCGAGCAGATGCGCAGCTTTGCCGCGGCCGAGATCAGGCGCTGGCGCGACGTGGTGAAGGCGTCCGGCGCCAAGGCCGAGTGACGACGACAGGAAAGCCCGCACAGGAGCACACCGACCCATGTTTCCCATCGACTTCTTCTGGCGCGCCGCGGCGCGCTGGCCCGACAACATCGCCATCGACGCGCCCGAGGGCACCCTCCGCTACCAGGCGCTGGCCGCGCAGGTAGCGGCGCTGGCGGCCGCACTGGTCGCGATCGACCCCGCGCCGCAAAGCCGCGTGGCCATCTGCGCGAAGAACAGCGCGGAGCACATTGCCGCGCTGCTCGCGGTGCTGGCCTGCGGCAAGGTCTGGGTGCCGCTGAATCCGCAGAGCACGCGGCCCGAGATCCGCCGCATCGTCGATGCCACCGAACCCTCGATCCTCGTGCTCGACGGCGCCTGCGCCGAGCTGCTCGACGGTGCGCCCGGCGCGCGCATCCATACCGGCATGGCGCCGCAGCACGAAGCCACCATCGCGGCGCTGGCGGCCCGGCACGCGGGCGCGCCGCGTCCTTCATTCGCGCTGCCGCTGGACGCCACGCAGGCGATCAAGTTCACCGGCGGCACCACCGGCGCGCCCAAGGGCGTGATGCAGCCGTACCGCGCGTGGCTCGCGAACATTGCCAACCAGATCCACGCCTGGGGCTTCGACGAACACGAGCGCTATGTCGTGGCGGCGCCGATCACGCACGGCACCTCGACCTACGTGCTGCCCATCCTCGCGCAGGGCGGCTGCCACGTGGTGCTGCCCGCGGCCGGCGCCGAGGCCGTGCGCGCGGCCTTCCGCGAGCGCGGCGGCACGACGTGCTTCATGCCGCCCACGCTGGTCTACATGCTGATGGCGCTGCCGGGCGCGTCGCGCGCCGACTTTCCTCGCCTGCGCCGGCTGATCTACGGCGGCGCGCCGATGCCCGCCGAAAAGATCCGCGAGGTGCGCGCGTTCTTCGGCCCGGTGCTGGGCACCACCTACGGCCAGACCGAGGCGCCCCAGATCCTCACCGTGATGCGTCCCGAGGACTTCGAAGACGAGCGCAACTGGGCCGCCGTGGGCCGCACCGCCTGGTTCAGCGACGTGGCCATCATGGCGCCGGACGGACGGCTGCTGCCTGTGGGCGAAGTGGGCGAAGTGGTGGCGCGCGGCGACCTGCTGATGAGCGGCTACTGGCGCCTGCCCGAAAAGACCGCCGAGACGCTGGTGGACGGCTGGCTGCACACCGGCGACCGCGGCCTGATCGACGAACGCGGCTACCTCTACCTGAAGGACCGCCTGAAGGACATGGTCATCACGGGCGGCTTCAACGTCTACCCGGTGGACGTGGAAAACGCGCTGGGCCAGCACCCCGCCGTGCACGAATGTGCCGTGTTCGGCATTCCCGACGACAAGTGGGGCGAGGCGGTGCAGGCCGCCGTGCAGCTGCGCCCTGGCCGCCACGCCACCGAGGCCGAGCTGATCGCCTTCGTGCGCGAGCGCCTGGGCCCGGTGCAGACGCCCAAGCACATCCATTTCCACGAGGCCCTGCCGCGCTCACCCGTGGGCAAGGTGCTCAAGAGCGCCGTGCGCGAACTCGCCATGGCACCCGCCGCCACTTCCCGAATGAAAGAGACCACGCGATGACTTCCACTTCCGCGAAACCCGTCACCCGCCTGTGCACCCACACGCTCACCAGCCTGCACTACCGCGAGGCCGACCTGGTCGAAGACCTGCTCGGCAAGAAGACCTTCACCGAGGTGATGCTGATGCAGATCCTCGACCGCACGCCGCGCGGCGTGGACCTGCGCATCACCGACGCGGTGCTGGTGGTGCTGATGGAGCATGGCCTCACGCCCAGCGCCATTGCCACGCGCCTGATCTACATGAGCGCGCCCGAGAACCTGCAGGGCGCCGTCTCGGCCGGGCTGTTGGCCGTGGGCAGTTCGTTCGTGGGCACCATGGAGAACTGCGCCGGACTGCTCGACCGCATCGGCGCCGCCGCCGACCCGGATGCCGAGGCGATGGCCATCGCGCGCCACTACAAGGGTCTCAAGAGCCCGGTGCCCGGCTTCGGCCACCACCTGCACAAGCCGGTGGACCCGCGCGCCTACAAGCTGCTCGACATGGCGCGCGCCGAGCCCGAACTGGCCGGCCACAAGGTGCGGGCGCTGGAGCGCCTGTCCGCCGCGGTGGACGCCGTGGCCGGGCGCCCCATCACCATCAACGCGACCGGCGCGGTGGCCGCGCTGCTCGGCGAGATCGGCGTGCCCACCGGCGTGATGCGCGGCTTTGCCGTGATCTCGCGCGCCGCGGGGCTGGTGGCACACATCGTCGAGGAGCAGCAGAGTCCCTCGGGCCGTTTCATCTGGGACACCGTCGAGCACGCGATTCCGTTCGTCGGCGCGAGCGGCAAGTCCGCGTGACCCTCAGCCATCCAGCTCCGCATAGCGCCTGAAGATCCCGTCCTCGTTGAACGCGATGCGGCGCGGGCTTTGCAGGTAGTCGTGCACGCGCTGGCGGCGCCGGACGTTGTCGTGCAGCTTCTCGACCGCGGGCGTGGCGGCCAGCGCCCGGGCGGCGGACTTCGGGAAGGCGTAGCGCAGGCCTTCGACCAGCTGGAACAGCGAGAGGTCGGCATAGGTCAGCACATCGCCGACGAGGTGCGACGGCCCCGCGGGATTGCGCTGCAGCACGCGCTCGAACCAGTTCAGGTACTTGGGAATCCGCTCTTCGCGGAAGGCCCGCGCGCGCTGCACAGCCGCATCGCGCTGGTCTTCGTAGTAGGCGCCGGTGGAGATCGGATGGTGCGTGTCGTGCGCCTCGGCCACCACGTCGGCGATGGTGAGCTGCAGCTGGTGCGTCCAGAGGCCGTCGGATTCGCCGACGCCCGCCAGGCCCAGCCGCGGCCCGAGGTACAGCAGGATGGCCGCGGTCTGTCCCACGACGATGTCGCCGTCGATCAGGAACGGCGGCGCGAAGGACGGGCGGACGATGTCCGGGTCGTCGAGCCGGTCGGCCAATGCGGACTCCCCGCCGCCCTTCGATTCAGGCAGCCGCGCCACGTCGACATAGTCCGCACCGGCCGCCTCGAGCGCGAGCCGCACGAATTCCCCGCGCCCCTGGATGGTGGGCCAGTAGTGGAGTTGATAGGTGGTCATGCAGCCATGGTGTCAGGCTCCGCATGCCCCTGCAACCGCCCCGCTCATAGGCCCTCAGAGCCCCTCGGCAAGCTCCATGGCCCGGCGCCTGGCCTCGGCCCTGGCGCCGGCATCGACCTCCGGCCCCGTCAGCGTCTTCTCGACCACCACGGAGCGCACCTCGCGCACGCCGACGAAGCGCAGCCAGGTCTCGATGTAGGGCAGCTGGAAGTCGAGCGCGTGCGCGGAGCCGTCCTTGCCCAAGGGGTAGTCCAGGCCCCTCGCGCACACCACCGTCGCGCGCCGCGTCTGCAGCATGCCCGACAGGCCCGAGGCGTCGAAGCGGAACAGCACGTCCTTGTGCGACACCAAGTCGATCAGGTGCTTCAGCTTGTAGGGAATGCCGAAGTTCCACAGCGGCATCGCCAGCACGATGTGGTCCGCGGCGTGGAAAGGCGCGGCAATGCGCCGGACCTCGTCCCAGGCCACTTGCTGGGCATCGGTCAGCGGCACGCCGTTGATGCCGGCGTACTTGGCGTCGAGCATGTCCTGCGACAGCTCCGGCAGCTGCATCGTCCAGGGGTTCAGCGTGGTGACATGGCAGGCCGGGTGGATGCGCCTCACTTCGTCGATGAAGGCGCCGGCCACTTCGATGCTGGCGGAACGCGTCTTCCTGGGCGAGGTCTCGATGTAAAGCAGTTCTTTCATGGCGCGCAGAGGGTGAGTGGTTCGGAACGCCGAGGCTAGGCAGCACGGACCCTGCACACAAGCAACATAATTTGCAGCCATTCAGAACGAATTTCACTGAAACCCATGCTCGACTCCCAACAGCTGCGCGCCTTCGTTTCGGTGGCCGACCATGGCAGCGTGACGCGCGCGGCCGATGCCATGCACCTGACGCAATCGGCCGTGAGCGCGCAGATCCGGCGGCTCGAAGAGCAGCTGGGCTGCCGCGTCTTCGACCGCACCACCCGCTCGCTGCAGCTCACGGCCCAGGGCAGCGTGCTGCTGAGCTATGCGAGGAGCATCCTCGAGCTGCAGCAGCAGGCGGTCTCGCGGCTTGCGGCGCCGCGCCATGCGCCGGCCACGCTGCGCCTCGGATGCTCGGAGGGGTTTCCCAGCGAATGGCTGTTCGCCGCGCTCGCGGGCTTTCGCCAGCGCAGGCCCGATGTGCATGTGGAAATCAGCTGCGGCATCAGCACGGTGCTGGCCAAGCAGGTGCGGCAGCGCTCGCTCGACCTGATGGTGGGCACGGTCTGCGACGCCGGCAGCGACACCGAAACGCTCTGGATGGAGCCGCTGGTGTGGACCTTTTCGGCAAAGGCGCTGCTCGACCCCGATGCGCCCGCCCCGCTCGCGTTCCTGTCGGAGCCCTGCCCGTTCCGCGAAGCCGCGCTCGCCTCGCTGGCCGGGCACGGCACGACGAACTGGCAGGTCGTGCTGACCGCGCAGGGCTCGGGCGCACTGGTGGCCGCGGCGGCCGCCGGCCTGGCGATCACCGTGCTGACGCCTTCGGGCATGCCGCCCCTGCTGCGCTCCATTCCGCCGGGCAGCTTCCTGCCGCCGCTGCCGCCTGCGCGCTTCGTGATCCAGCGCGCCGAAGGGAGCAGCGCGCCGGAGCCGCTGGCGGCGCTGGTCGACGAGGTGCGCGAGGCCTGCTTCAGGTGGCGCGGGGCGCATGCGGGAGCGCTCGACGCGTAGCGCCGCGCCCCCGGCTCGCTTGCTGGCTACTCGGCCGTGATCCCCGCCTTGCGCACCACCTCGCCAAACTTGACGAGGCGCTCGGACATCATCTTCTCGAAGGCGGCGGGCGTCATTTCCTCGGGCGCGATCACGCCGCGCTCCTTGAGGCTGGCCTGCATGGCCGGCGACGTGGCCACCTGGCGCACGGCCTTGTACAGCGTCTGCACGATGGCGTCCGGCGTGCCGCCCGGGGCGGCCAGGCCCGTCCACGAGCTGAGGTTGAGCTGCGGGTAGCCCACTTCGGCCATGGTGGGCACGTCGGGCAATTGCGGCAGGCGCTGGTCGGCCGCCACGGCGAGCGCGCGCACCCTGCCGGCCTGCACGTGCGGCAGCATGATCACCAGGTTGTCGAGGATGAACTGCACCTCGTTGGCCAGCACCGCCGTGATCAGCGGCGTGCCACCACGGTAGGGAATGTGCGTGGTGAACACGCCCGTGGCAGCCTTGAGCATCTCCACGTTGAGCTGGCCCATGCTGCCCACGCCACCGCTGCCGTAGTTGAGCTTGCCGGGGTTCTTCTTCGCGTAGTCGATGAACTCCTTGAAGCTCTTGATGGGCAGGCTCGAATGCACCACCAGCGCATTGGGCTGGCGGCCCAGGATGGCGATGTTCTCGAAATCCTTGATGGGGTCGTAGCCCACCTTGGGCTGCGTGAGCGGGTTGGCCAGGTGGCTGCTCTGCGACGACACCACCAGCGTGTAGCCGTCGGGCTTGGCGCGCGCCACCATCTGCGACGCCACCGAGCCGCCCGCGCCGGCGCGGTTCTCCACCACGATGGGCACGCCCAGCACGCTCGACAGCGGCTCCGAATACTGGCGCGCCATGATGTCCACCGACCCGCCCGGAGGGAACGGCACCACGAGCGTGATGGGGCGCGAGGGGAACTTGTCGTCGGCGGCGTGCGCCGCCAGCGGAGCCAGGCCCGCAAGGCCAAGCCCCAGGCCGGCGTTGAGGATGTGGCGGCGAGTGGGTTGTGTGGGGTGCATGGAATCTGCTCTCGAAGGCAAAAAATCAGGGGTGGTCGAAGATGGCCAGCGCCACGGCCTGGGCGCGCGGCACGAAGGTGGCGAGCTCGCAGTACTCGCGCTCGGTGTGCGCGTGCCCGCCCACGGGGCCGGTGCCGCACAGCGTCGGTGCGCCCACCGAGGCGGTCAGGCCGCTGTCGGCCGCGCCGCCCGTGAACTCTCCCTGCACCTCGAAGCCCAGTGCCTTGGCGCCGCGCTGGTAAAGCGCCAGCAGTTCGTCGGGCGTGGGCTTCATGGGCATGGTGCGGCGCGCTTCGGTGACGCGGCCCCTGGTGCGCGGCACGGACTCTTCCTCGACGATGGCGCGCACCTTCGCGAGCAGCTCGTCCGGATCGGTGTCCGAGGTGAAGCGCATGTCCAGCTCGGCCTTGGCGTGCGGCGCCACCATGTTGGGCACGATGCCGCCGTGCACCACGCCCACGTTGGCGGTGACGCCCGTGGCCGGGTCGGTCAGGGCATGCAGCGCGAGCGTCTTGCGGGCCAGCGCCTCGATCGCGCTGGCGCCGGCCGCGTGGTTGATGCCCGCATGGGCGGCGACGCCCTCGACCTCGAACTCCACCACCATCGAGCCCTTGCGGCTGGTGACGAGGTTGCCGCTGACGCGGCCCGGTTCGGCGTTGAGCACCGCCCGCGCGCCGCGCGCCTTGGCCATGATGCGGTCGCGCGTGGCGGCCGAGCCGATCTCTTCGTCGCACGAGAAGAACAGCTGCAGCGGCGCCTTCAGCCCGCCGCAGCGCGCAAAAGCCTCGGCCACGAACACGTTCATCACCAGGCCCGACTTCATGTCGGCCACGCCGGGACCGTAGGCGCGCCCGTCTTCCACGCGGAAAGGCCGGCGCGCCGCGGTGCCCGCCGGGTACACGGTGTCCATGTGTCCCATGAGCAGGATCGGCGCGCCCTCGGCGGGCCCGGGCACCTGCGCGTGCAGCAGCACGCCATAGCCCGGCACGGGCTCGAACTGCACCGCCACGCCGGCCGCTTCCAGGCGCTCGCGCAGTGCCGTGGCCACGGCGGTCACGCCCGCTTCGTTGCGGCTGCCGCTGTCGATGTCGACCACTTTCTGCAACAGCTCTTGCATGGCCTGCGCCTGGCCGGCCAGCCAGTCCAGGATGCGCGTTCGCAGCTGCGAGCGGCTCTCTTCAAGGGTATCCTGCATCTTCGTCCTTCGATGAACCCCGCGGCGCCGGGGTGAAATTTGGGCCGCAGTGTTGCATGCGTTGCCGATGTTTGCAATACTTTTTTCATAAAAGAGGCATCAATGAAATCATCATTGCAAGAATCCGCGGGCTTGCTCACCGAGCGCCTGGCCCGCCAGGGCGGCGAGCTCACGGCCAGCGAACGCGCCCTGGCCGAGGCCCTGGGGCGCGACTATCCGCACGCATTGCTCGAATCCGCCACCGCCCTGGCCGCGCACAACGGCACCAGCGCCTCCACCGTGGTGCGGCTGTTCGCCAAGCTGGGCTACGCGAGCTATGCCGAGGCGCAGCGCGAAGCGCGCGCGGAAGTCACCGCGCTGCTGCAGACCGCCGGGCAGCGCGCCCCCGTGACCATCGGCACCCGGCGCAGCCTGCAGCAGTGCGTGGACGACGCCCTGCTGCACGACCAGCACAACATCACCGCCACGCGCGACGGCCTGGACATGGCGGCGTTCGAGGCCATGGCCACGCGCATTGCCAAGGGCAAGGGGCGCCTCTTCGTGCTGGCGCAGATCAACAGCGCGCCCGTGGCGGCCTGGCTGGCCCTGCACCTCAACATGTGCCGCCCCGGCGTGCACGAGCTGGGCGCGGGCGCGGTGACCGCCACCGACCAGCTGCTGTGGATCCAGCCCGAAGACGCCCTGCTGGCCTTCAGCATCCGCCGCTATTCCAGCGGGCCGGTGAATGTGGCGCGGCGCTTTCGCGAAGCGGGCGCGCAGGTGCTGGCCATCACCGACAGCGCCACCGCGCCGCTGGCCGCGCTGGCGCACCACCGGGTGCAGGTGCGCACGTCCAACGCATCGCCGTTCGATTCCTACACGGCGGCGTTCTTTGTCTGCAACGCGCTGGTGTCGGCCGTGGCGCAGTTGCGGCACGAGGCGGTGCCGCAGGTGCTGGCGCGGCGCGACCAGCTGTGGAAGGACGTGGAGGCGTCGCAGCTCATCGTGGATGAGGCGCCTGGGCGTTCAGGGCCCGCGCGGCGCAAGGCGGGCAAGGGGTAGGCGGGCAGGGAGTCAGGGCACGCGGTTGCGCTTCGGCGCCGGCCTGGCAGCCCTCTTCGCAAACAAGTCCTCGCACAATCCCCGAAGCCAGCGGTTGGCCGGGTCCTGGTGGTAGCGCGCATGCCAGTGCTGCTTGACGGTGAAGGGCGGGACCGGCACCGGGCATTCGAACACCTTGAGCTCGCCGGTGCGCGCCAGCGTCTCGCCGATGTGGCGCGGTACCGTGGCAACCAGGTCCGTCGTCGACACGATGGCGGCCAGGCCCAGGAAGCCCGGAAGCTCCAGCAGGATGCGGCGCACCACGCGTTGCCGCAGCAAGGCCGCCTCCAGCAGCTGGACACCCGTGCCGCCAACGATGCCGACGTGCGCCTCCGCCTTGTAGTCGCGCAGGCTGAAGCCCTTGCCGCCGATGCGCGGGTGGCGTGCGTTGACCAGGCACACCCAATCCTGCGGATAAAGCACCTGCTGATAGAAGCCCGACTCCAGCCAGGGCACCAATCCGATGGCCAGGTCCGCCTGCCCGGATTGCAGCGCCTGCGCGCTTTGCTCGTCGATGCGTGCCGCTTCCAGCCGCACACCCGGCGCCACGGCGCGCACGTGCGCCAGCAACCGGGGCAGCAGCGTGATGTGGCTGGCGTCCGTCATGCAGATGCGAAAACGGCGCGTGGCACTGGATGGGTCGAAGGCCTGCGCGGGCGCGGCCAGACGCCGCAGCGAAGCCAGCGCTTCGCGCGCCGGCACGATCAGTTCCTCCGCGCGCGGCGTGGCCTGCATGCCGGCGGCCGTGCGCACGAACAGCTCATCCCCCAGCTGCCTGCGCAGGCGCCCGAGCCAGTTGCTCACCGTCGGCTGGCTCTGGCCGAGCTGCTCGGCGGCGCGGGTCACGCTGTTCGTGCTGTAGAGCAAGTCGAAGAGCCGCAGCAGCTTGACGCTGAGCAGCGCCGTGCCGTCATCGGTGTCGTCGTCGAGGTTCATTTCAAAACGGAATGTAGATCATTTCAACCATGTCATGGACGGAATGAGGGTCGAAACCTATCGTTCAGGCATCCAACGGAGACACGCATGAAGATCTACTTTCTTGGCGCCGGCGCACTGGGGTGCGCCATTGGCGGAACACTCGCGGCAGCAGGGTCCGACGTCACGCTGATCGACCCTTTCGAGGCGCACGTCGACGCCATCAATCGCGATGGCCTTCGCATGAAGGACGCAGACACGGAGCGCGCCGTCAGGGTTCGCGCGACGCTGGACAGCAGCGGCCTCGAACCCGCCGACCTGGTGATCGTGCTGGTCAAGTCCTTCCATACGCGTTCGGCCATCGAAGGCGCCAAGGGCATCGTCGGACCCGGCACGGCCGTGATGTCGCTGCAGAACGGCATGGGCCACGAAGAGATCCTGTCCGAGGTGGTGGGCCGCGGGCATGTGCTGGCCGGCAAGACCTATGTCGGCGGCGTGCTGCTCGGCCCCGGCCGCATCATTGCCGGCACGCGAGGCAAGCGCACGGTGATCGGCGAGCTCGACGGCGCCATCAGCGAACGCGCCAACGCGATCGCCGCCGAGTTCGAGCGCGCCGGCCTGCCCTGCGAGGTCAGCGGCAACATCATGGGCGTGATGTGGGACAAGCTCCTCATCAACGTCTCCACGGGCGCGTTGAGCGCCATCACGGGGCAGGTCTACGGCAGCCTCTATGCGGTGCCGGAGATCGAAGCCACGGCCATCGCGGCAGTCGCCGAGGCCATGGCGGTGGCCAAGGCCGGCGGCGTGACCCTGTCGATCAGGCAACCGCGCGACGCCTGGGTGATGGCCGCCGAAGGCCTGCCGTACGAATTCAAGACCTCGATGCTGCAGAGCCTGGAGAAGGGGTCGATCACCGAGATCGACTTCATCAACGGCTCGGTGGTGCGCAACGGCCACAAGTACAACGTGCCGACGCCGGTCAACCAGACGCTGGTCGCCGCCATCAAGGGCATCGAGCGGCGCATGGAGGCGAAATAGATGAGCACCGCACCCAAAGCCTATGTCGAGCATGTCGCGATCTGGGTGAAGGACATCCACTGGCACATCAAGTTCTTCCACGACGTGTGCGGCATGACCATGCGCGAAGTGCAGGGCACGGTGGAGGAGCCGATCCAGTACTGGACGCTGGGCGGCATGCAGTTCATGGCCAAGCCCGACTACGCAGGCCCCGAGGGCCGCCTCGGCCACCTGGGCGTGATGTGCGAAGACCTCGAAGCCGCGCTCGCCGCGGCGCGCGCCTTCGGCGTCACCGAAATGCCGCAGGGCCGCAACTGGCTGCGCCTGCCCGACGGCCTCGCCGTCGAATTCATCCAGGCCAGTGCCGGCGCGGTCGCGCAGGCCCTGGCCGTCAATCCCCGCGCCTGAACAACCCATTCCACCGAGACACACCATGACCACCATCGAAGACAAGTACTGGGACGACGCCGTCGTCGGCGAGGCGTGCATCAGCCCGCCCTACGAAGTGACCGAAGCCCGTGTGATGGCCTACGCGGACCTCACCGGCGACCACACGCCCGTGCACACCGACGAGGCCTATGCGCGCACCACGCCATTCGGCACGCGCGTCGCGCACGGCCTGTTCGGCCTGTCGGTCGCCGACGGCCTCAAGACGAAGAGCGACATGCGCTTCATGCCCGGCATGTCGCTGGGCTGGGAATGGAGCTTCGTCGGGCCGATCAAGCTGGGCGATACGGTGCGCGTGAAGTTCCACGTCGGCACCAAGCGCGAATCGAAGAGCCGCCCGGGCTGGGGCATCCTGGTGCTGCCATCGGAGCTGATCAACCAGCGCGGCGAAGTGGTGCAAAAGGGCGAGCACCGCGTGATGGTGCCGCGGAGGTCGTCATGAGCGTGCAGCAAGCCCTGCCGCTGGCCGGCATCCGCGTCGTCGACTACAGCCACTTCCTGGCCGGCCCGTATGTCGGCCGCTGCCTGGCGGCGCTCGGCGCCGAAGTCATCAAGGTCGAGCGGCCCGGCACCGGCGACGCCGGCCGCCAGCACGCCTGGTTCGTTGGCGACCACAGCGGCTACTTCCTGCAGCAGAACATGGGCAAGAAGGGGCTGTGCGTCAACACCAAGGACCCGCGCGGCAACGAGCTGATGCAGAAGCTGGTGGACAGCGCCGACGTGTTCGTCGAGAACTACCGGCCGGGTGCGCTGAAGAAGCTGGGCCTTGGCTACGAGGAACTGGCGACGCGCAATCCCGGTCTTGTCTATTGCTCGATCTCGGCCTACGGCCACACAGGTCCCGATGCGCACCGCGCCGGCTTCGGCCTGATCGCCGAGGCCAAGAGCGGCATCATGCAGATGGTCGGCAATCCCGGCGAGGCGCCGCCGCTGCTGCGCATCTCGCTCGGCGACATGTACACCGGCATCCATGCGGTGGCCGCGATCAATGCCGCGCTGCTCGGCCGCGTGAAGTCGGGCCAGGGCCAGCACATCGACATGGCGCTGTACGACACGCTGGTCTCGATGCACGAGTACGCGGTGCAGTGCTACACCCTTTCGGGCGGCAAGGAAGTGCCGGTGCAGACCGGTCACGACATGCCCAACTCCACGCTCTATGGCGTGTTCCGTGCGCAGGACGGCGACCTGGTGATCGCGGCGCAGGTCGACGACGCCTGGAAGCGCTTCGCCGCGCTGGTGGCGCAGACCGGCGGGCCGGCCGGCTTCGGCGACGCCACGCGCTATCACACCTCGGCCGGGCGCAACGCGAACCGGCTGGAGATCCTGCCGGTCGTCCGGGCCTGGGTGGAAGCTCGCCCGGTGGCCGAGGTGCTGGAGATGCTCGACGCGATCGACGTGCCTTGCGCCAAGGTCCAGCGCATCGACGAGGTGCTGGCCGACCCGCAGATCCAGGCGCGCGGCATGGTGCTCGAACAGGACCATCCGGCGCTGGGGAAGATCCGCCTGCCCAACCTGCCATTCCGCTTCTCGGGCTGCGACACCACGCAGACGCAGGTGGCGCCCGACCTGGGCGAGCACAACGCCGAGGTCGCCGCCAGCCTGGGCTTCAGCGACGCGCAGATCGCCGCCATGCAGGCCGACGGCGTGCTCTACAGCAAGTGAAGGAGACGAACGTCATGACCGACCGCTACGCCGTCATCGGCAACCCCATCGGGCACACCAAGTCGCCCATGATTCACGCGAGCTTCGCGCAGGCAACCGGCCAGGACATCGACTACAGCGCCATCGAAGGCCCGCTCGACGGTTTCGCCGGCGCCGTGCATGCGTTTCGCGACGCCGGCGGCCGCGGCATGAACGTCACCGCGCCGTTCAAGCTGCAGGCCTTCGAGCTCGCAACCGACAAGCTCGAGCGGGCCAGGCTGGCCGGCGCCACCAACGCGCTGAAGTTCGAGGGCGACCGCATCCATGCGGACAACTTCGACGGGGTCGGGCTGGTCAGCGACATCACGCGCAACCTCGGCGTCGCGATGAAGGGCGCGCGCGTGCTGTTGCTTGGCGCCGGTGGCGCTGCGCGCGGTGCGCTGCTGCCCTTCCTCGCGCAGCAGCCGGCAGAGCTCGTGGTGGCCAACCGCACGCTGGCGACCGCCACGGCGCTGGCGGACAGTTTCGCGTCGCATGGCCGGGTGATCGCGTCAGGCTACGGCGACCTTGCCGGCCAGCGCTTCGACATCGTCATCAACGCGACCTCCGCCAGCCTGAAGGCCGAACTGCCGCCGGTGCCTGCCGATGTGTTCAAGGACAGCAAGCTGGCCTACGAACTCGTCTACGGCAAAGGCCTCACGCCGTTCCTGCGCCTGGCCCGCAACGCGGGCGTGCCGCAGCTGGCCGACGGCGTCGGCATGCTGGTCGAGCAGGCGGCAGAGGCCTTCGCGTGGTGGCGCGGCGTGCGCCCCGACACGCGCGCCCTCATCGAGCGCATGACCATCCCGCTGGCCTGAAGAAGAAGAGGAGACACCATGAAGATCCTCATGCTGCACGGCATCAACCACAACATGTTCGGCAAGCGCGATCCGGTGCAGTACGGCACCGTCACGCTGGCCGAGATCGATGCGCAGCTGCAGGCGCTCGGCCGCGACCTCGGCGCCGAGGTCGAGAGCTTCCAGACCAACAGCGAAGCCGCGATGTGCGAGCGCATCCACCAGGGCTTCACCGACGGCGTGGATGCCGTGCTGATCAACGCCGGCGCATGGACGCACTACAGCTACGGCATCCGCGATGCCTTGGCGATCCTGACGGTGCCGGTGGTCGAACTGCACATGTCGAACATCCATGCACGCGAAACCTTCCGCCACCACTCGGTGTTTGCCGAGATCGTCAAGGGGCAGATCTGCGGGTTCGGCGTCGACAGTTATCTGCTCGCGCTGCGCGCGGCCGTGTCGGCCGCTCTCCGGTAGTTCAACGAAGCCGTCCTGCGCCACTGTCGCGTCGGGCGCAGCGGTGCTTGATGGCGAAGATCCATTGACTTTGCGCGCAGGACTCGCGCACCAATCACCGGTTTCCGTGATTCCCAGAATCGCGGTCACATGTAACAGTCCGCGTCCTAACGAAGCCGCCCCGAGGCCCCTCGCAGGGCTGCATCCCGCCCTCGGTGCCGGCGTCGAATCGGACCCGAACCATGCCTCTCGCCAAGCGCCGGCGCCGCCCCTCGCGGCAGACACAAAAAATACATCTTCTGACATTTTTCCTGCTGGCAGCGGCGGTGCCGGCGCAGGCGCAGATCGCCCCGGGCGCCCTGGACCGCCAGAACCAGCTCATCGAGCGCCAGCAGCAGGAGCTGCTGCGACAGGAACAGGAGCGTGCCCTGCCGCAGCGCCCGCCGCCGGGCGGCACCGACCTGCGGACGATCGAGCCGAAGGTGTCGGTGCCGGACATCGGCGCCCCGTGCCGCGACATCCGCGAGATCCGCATCGGCGGCGCGAGCCGCCTGCCTGAGGACGTTCGCACCGCCATCACGCGCGACCACGCGGGCCGCTGCCTCGGCGCGGCCGAACTCGAAGCCATTCTGGCGGCGCTCACCAAGAGCTACATCGACCGCGGCTTCATCACGACGCGCGCCTACCTGCCTGCACAGGACCTGCGCGGCGGCGTGCTCGACATCGCGGTGGTGGAAGGCAGCATCGAACGCTTCGAGTTGCAGCAGACGGGCCGCAGCGCCAGCGCGGTGTCGATTCCCGGCGCCTTCCCGGCACGCCCCGGCGACCTGCTGAACCTGCGCGACCTGGAGCAAGGCATCGACCAGATCAACAGCCTGTCCTCGAACGAAGCCACGCTGGATGTCCAGCCCGGCAGCGAGCCCGGCCGCAGCGTGGTGGTGGTGCGCAACAAGGCGCGCCTGCCGGTGCACCTGTTCACGACCTACGACAACACGGGGACACCGGCCACGGGGGAAAGGAGCGCCTCGGCCACCCTGAGCCTGGACGGCCTGCTGGGCCTGAACGAGCTGATCGCGATCACGCGCCGCCAATCGGTGCCGCACGACCGCGAGCACAACGCCGGCACGACGGCACTGCGCGCCTCGGTGCCCTTCGGCTACAGCAGCTTCAGCCTGGACGCGAGCGAGAGCGACTACACCAACACGCTGGTGCTCCCGAGCGGCAGGAAGCTGGCGTCCGAAGGGCGCACCACCACCCAGAGCCTCGGCGTCGACCACGTGGTGTATCGCGACCAGGCCAGCCGCATATCGATGTCGGCCAGGCTCGCGGTGCAGGACAGCCGCAACTTCCTGGGCGGCGAATTCCTCTCGGTGAGCAGCCGCAAGCTGAGCACGCTGGACCTCGGAACTGCGGCCTTCACCCAGCTGGGCGGCGGTGTGCTGAACGCCCGCCTCGGCTTCGTGCGGGGCCTGGCGATCCTGGGCGCGCTGGAAGACCCGGCGGGGCTCTCCGACAAGCTGCCGCATGCGCAGTTCAGCAAGTTCACGCTCGACCTGGGCTACAGCCGCCGCTTCGACGCCGGCGGCCAGCCGCTCGTGTGGTCGAGCCAGTTCAGCGGGCAGCACAGCCGCGACACGCTCTACGGCTCGCAGCAGATCCTGGTGGGCGGCATCGCCTCCGTGCGCGGCTCGCTGCTCAACACGCTGAGCGGCGACAGCGGCTACTACTGGCGCAACGAGATCGCCCTGCCCTGGCAGACCGTGGCGGGCGGCGAAGCGCTGTCGGGCCGCGTCTACCTCGGCTACGACTTCGGCCGCGTGAGCAACCGCGCGGACGGCGTGCCCTCGGGCTCGATGTCGGGCGCCACGCTCGGCGCCTCGCTGCTGTGGCGCCGGCTCAGCGTGGACGTCTTCGCCTCGCGCGCCCTCCACCTGCCCGCCTCCATGACGCGCGAATCGACGCGCGTCGGGGTGCGCCTGTCCTATTCGCTCTGAACCCGCGCTGAAAGGCCTCTCATGAACCACATCTATCGTGTCGTCTGGAACGCCGCCTTCGGCAGTTGGGTCGCCGTCGCCGAAACCGCGCGCGGACGCGGCAAGGGCGGCAGGCGTTCGCGCCTGGCCGCCACGGCCGTGCTCGCGGCCGCGCTGTCGGCCGCGCAGGCCCAGGTGCCTTCCGCCGTGCTCGCCCCCGGCGGCCAGGCCAGCGCCTACGTCTCGCCCAACGGCACGACGGTGGTCAACATCAACGCCGCCAACGCGGCGGGGCTGTCGCACAACCGCTACCAGCAGTTCAACGTGAACGCGAGCGGCCTGGTGCTGAACAACACGACCAGCACGCAGCAGATCAACTACCAGTCGCAGCTCGCCGGCCAGGTGCTCGCGAACTTCAACATGGTCACGCCGGCGAACGTGATCCTCAACGAGGTGGTGAGCAACAACCGCAGCACGCTGGCCGGCTTCACCGAGGTGCTGGGCAACAGGGCCGACGTGGTGCTGGCCAATCCCTACGGCATCACCTGCTCGGGCTGCGGCTTCATCAACACCGACCGGGTGACGCTCTCGACCGGCGTGCCCTTTTTCACGGCGAACGGTGCGCTCGGCGGCTTCAATGTCAACCAGGGCGACATCCTCATTACCGGCACCGGCCTGAACGCCAGCGCACAGCAGGTGCTGGACCTGGTGACGCGGTCGGTGCGGCTCGAGGCCAACGTCAACGCGAAGGACCTGGGCATCTTCACCGGCCCGAACCGGTGGGACTACGGCACGCGCGCCATCACCGGCAGCGCCGACGCGCTGGGCACTGCGCCGGCCTACGCCATCGACAGCTCGGCGCTGGGCGGCATGTACGCCAACCGCATCCGCCTGATGGCCACCGAAGCGGGCGTGGGCGTGCGCATGCTGGGCGACGCGGCGGCCAGCGCCGAGGACTTCACGCTCTCGGCGGCCGGCCGCATCGAATTGCGCAACCGCCTGTCGGCGCAGCGCGACGTGCTGGTGGCGAGCAGCAGCAACGACGCCGCGGCCATCGCGCTGGCCGATGCCACGCTGACCGCTGCCCGCGACGCCCGGGTGGCCGCGGCGCAGGGCGGCCTGGCGCTCGACCGCGCGTCGCTCATTGCCGGCAACGACCTTGAGGCGCGCGCGATGCGCATCGACGCGGAGCAAGGCTCGCGCCTGCAGTCGGCACGGGCCCTGGAAGCGCGCGCCACCGCGGGCGACCTGGCCCTCGGCGCCGCGGCCGTGCGGGCCGGAGGCGACCTGCGCCTGGCTGCGGCCGGAACGCTGTCGACCACGAGCGGCAACGGCCAGGGCGTGCAGAGCACCGGCGGGCAACTCGCCATCGATGCGGCGCAGGGCATCGCCAATGCAGGCACCATCACGGCCGACCAGGGCAGCGTCACGCTGCGCGCGGGCGGCACCATCGCCAACAGCGGCCAGATCAACGCCGGCCAGGACCTCGACATCGCCGACGCCGCGGGCGGCGCGACCCAGGCGATCGACAACCGCGGCAGCCTGCTGGCGGGCCGGTCGATGACGACGCGCGCCGCTGCGATCGGCAACAGCGGCTGGATGCAGGCCGGCAGCGCCAACACGATCGACGCCGCGAGCCTGCACAACAGCGGCAAGGTGATCGCGGTGACCGGCACCGCCACGCTGCACGTGGCAGGCACGCTCGCCAACACCGGCAGCGTGCGCGCCGCGCAGGACATCGCCGTCGCCGGCCGCGAGGGCACGGCCGTGCAGCTCCTGGCCAACAGCGGCGACCTGCTCGCCGGCCGCGCCATGGACCTGAACGCCGCCGCGCTCGACAACCAGGCGGGCGGCTGGATCCAGGCGGCCACCGGCTCCGTCATCCGCGCCGGCTCGCTCGACAACACGGGAACCTGGCTGCTGTCGCAACAGGCCGGTGCGGCGGATCGCATGGAAATCGGCGCAACCCTGCGCAACAGCGGCGTCGTGCAGTCCGCCGGCGATGTCGCGATCACGGCCGGCGTACTCGACAACCGCCATGCCATCGCTGCCGGCGGGAACCTCGGCGCCACCGCCTCCGGCGGCCTCCAGAATGCCAACGGCGCCGTGATGCAGGCAGGCCAGACGCTCTCGCTCGCGAGCGGCGGCGCATTCGGCAATGCCGCGGGCGGCACGCTGGTCGGCACGAACGTCGCGCTGAGTTCCGCGCATGGGCTGGACAACGCCGGCGTCGTGGATGCCGCCAGCGGCAGCGCCGTCGTGCGCGCGGACGGCACCATCGCCAACAGCGGAACGATCCATGCCGGCACCTCGCTGGACATCGCCGACCGCAGCGGCGGCAGCACCCAGACGCTCGACAACAGCGGCAAGCTGCTCTCGGACGGCAGCCTCGCGCTTGCCGCCGGCACGGCCCGGAACCAGGCCGCCGGATGGATCCAGGCCGCGGGCGGCAGCCGGGTCGGCGCAGGCTCGCTCGACAACGCAGGCGTCTGGCTGCTGTCCACGCAAAGCGGCGCGGCGCCGAGCCAGGTGAACGTGGCGGGCCTGCTGACCAACCGCGGCACGCTGCAGGCGCGGGAGGACGCGGCCCTCAGCGCGAGCCGCATCGACAACCAGGCGGGGGCATTGCTGCGCACCGGCGGCCGCCTGCAGGCCAACGTCAGCGCCGCCGATGGCCTGGGCAACGCCGGCACGATGCAGGCCGGCAGCACGCTCGGCATCTCGGGCACCGGCAGCAGGCTTGCCAATGCAGGCCTGATGCTGGGCGACAGGCTGGCGATCTCGGTCGGCGAGATCACGAACACCGGCACGATCCAGGGCGGCACCAGCGCGGACTCCAGCATCGCGGCCACGGGCAGCGTGGACAACCAGGCTGGCGCGACCATCACCCTTGCCAGCACGGGCACCGGCGGCGGCACGCTGTCCGGCCAGAGCATCGCCAATGCCGGCATGGTGCAGTCGCTGGGCGCGCTCACGCTCGGCATCGGCAGCGGCGGGCTCACGACCCAGGCGGACGGCACGGCGGGCCACGGCGACATCGTGGCCAACGGCGCGCTGACGCTTCAGGCCCTTGGCGCCAACAGCTTCACGGCCACCGTCAACGGCTCGCTGCAAAGCGGCGGCCTGCTGCGCGTGCAAGGCGACGCAAACTCCACGCTGGCGCTCAACGGCAATGCACTCGGCGATTCGATCGCCGTGAACATCGGCAAGGTCGGCATCGGCGCACAGGCGGCGATGGTGTCGCAGTACACGCTCGACCTCGATGCCTCCACGCTGTCCCTGGCGGTCGAGGGAGCCGGCGCGAGCGCAAAGACCGGCCGCATCCTCGCCGCGGTGGACGCAGGCCGCCAGGGCAAGGGCACGATCCATGTTTCGAATGCCTTCACCAACGACGGCCTGCTGTTCTCGGCCCACGACCTCGAGGTTCAGGCGCCTTCGATCGCGGTCGGCGCGACCGGCGCGATCTCGGCGCTGAACGACCTGAAGGTGCATGCCAACGGCGGCGCGCTCGACCTCGCGGCCGCCACGCCCGATGCACAGGCAGGCAACCTGAACAACGCAGGCCTGCTGTACGCGGGCCGCATGCTCACGGCCCAGGCCAACGGCACGCTTACCAACACGGGCGACATCCACAGCGACGACAGCCTCTCGCTGCGCGCGAACACGCTGCTCAACGGCCGCATCATCAACGCCGCCAACGACATCGCGATCGTGGCGGCCACCCTGAGGAACGAGGTCCCGGGACTCGAGCGCATCACCACGCGCGGGCCCGACAGCGCCCACACCGAGGTCGCCTCGCGCGACGACTACCACGACGGGGCCGCGGATGGCGGCAACAAGGACGAGGCCACGCTGTACCAGTACAGCTACACCACCACGCAGTCCTATTCGCAGCCACTGCCGGAGGTCATGCCGCAGATCACCGCCGGGCGCAACATGCGGCTGGCCTTCCATGAAGGCCGCAACATCGGCGGCACCATCCATGCCGGCGCCTCGATGAACCTGCAGGGCTTCTCGCACGATCCCGCGCAGGCGAACGGCAGCCTGCATGCCGGCCTCGGCATCGCGGACGATGCGGGCCACGGCTTCCAGCTCACCGGCGCGAAGTTCACCAACGACAACCTGGCGCTCACCACCACCACGCACATCGTGCGCTACTCGCTGACGACAAAGTACGAGTTGCTGGGTCCCAAGACCCAGTACAGGGACCGCCTGTGCGACCGCAACGGCACGTGGGACGCGGTCTGCTACACCAGCGGCTACGAAGACAGCCCGCAGACGCCCACCGCCAACAACGTGCTGAGGGCCGGCCTGTACACCGCGAGCCTGCGCGGCTCCGGCTTCAGCCTCTTCAACAACGGCTCCACGGCGCAGGACGTGGGCAGCAACCAGAATCTCGACGGCGTGCGCGAAGCCGCGGCGCCCGCATCGACGGACACGCCGCGCACGGTCGGCCAGGGCGCGTTGCCCGGCAGCGCCGTCGGCCGGGGCCCCAGCGTCGCCGTCGCTGCCATCGACGCCGCGCCTTTCGGCGGCAGCACCGGCACGCGCCCGCTGCCGGCCATGTCCTTCCTGGACGCCAACGCCGCCAACGGCGTGAGGGGAACGTCCTTCGGCGGCATCGACATCGCGCTGCCGACCAATCCGAACGGCTACTTCGTGACGGCGCAGTCGCCGGGCGCGAGATACCTGGTGGAGAGCAATCCGCTCTACCTGGCGGGCACGGCCTCGGTCGGGTCGGACTACCTGACCCGGCTGCTGGGGTACGACGCCGACAAGCTGACGATGCGCCTGGGCGACGCCAGCTACGAAGCCTGGCTGGTCAAGCAGCAGCTCATCAAGCAGACGGGCAGCGCGGTGCTCGCGAGCTACCAGGGCGCGGACACGCAGATGAAGGGGCTGATGGAGAGTGCCGCCACGCAAAGCGGCTCGCTGGGCCTGGTCTACGGCAAGGCGCTCACGCCCGAGCAGCAGGCATCGCTCAAGCAGGACATCGTGTGGATGGTGCAGACCGAGATCGGCGACAAGACCGTGCTCGCGCCGGTGGTCTACCTCGCGCAGAGCACGAAGAACAAGATTGCCGGCGGCGCCGTGATCTCGGCACAGGACGCCGACCTCAGCCTCACCTCGCTGACCAACACCGGCGGCACCATCGTGGGCGGCCGCTCGCTCGTGATCGCGTCGGCCGGCGACATCACCAACCTGTCGGGCCTGATCAAGGGCGGCGACGTCAGCCTCAGCTCGACGCAGGGCAGCATCGTCAACAAGACGGCCAGCGAGGGCGGCGGCGGCGAGCATTTCTACAACACGGTGCTCGGCAAGACCGCGGGCATCGAGTCGACCGGCACCCTGTCGCTGGACGCGAAGAAGGACATCACGAATCTGGGTGCCACCCTGAATGCCGGCACCGATGCCAGCCTCAAGGCCGGCGGCAACGTGACCTTCGACACCATCGAGAAGACGGAGACGAGCAGCACCTTCTCGAACATCCAGGTCAAGCACGGCAGCGGCACCCAGGACAGCACCACGACGAGCGTCACCCAGGTGAAGTCCGGCCTCACCGTCGGCGGCAACCTGGCGGTGCAGGCCGGCAACGACATCACGCTGGCCGGCACCGACGCCAAGGTGGGCGGCAACGCCGATCTCCAGGCCGGCAACAACCTCGACATCGTCGCGCGCGAGAACACGACGACGACGCACACCGAGACCAAGGCGAGCGGCTTCGGCATGAACAACTCGCTGTACGGCAGCACGAAGACGACCAGCGATTCGCTGTCGGTGCGCAACGTGGGCAGCAGCCTCGAAGTGGGCGGCAACGCCAGCCTCGCCGCGAAGAACGACATCACCGTCCAGGGCTCGAACGTCGACGTCAAGGGCGACGGCAGCATCCGCGCGACCAACGTCAACGTGCTCGCGGGCCGCGACTACGACGAGACCCGCACCACGACCAGGAACACGGGCGTGATGCAGGTCGGCGCCTCCGGCAAGGGTTCGGCCAGCGCCGATTCGGGGTCGAAAGCCGGCTCGGGGCGCGGGCTCGCCAATGCCTCGGCCGAAGCGTCGGCCGGCGCGGCCGGCAAGGGCGCCGCCGGCCTGGCCTTCAGCTCGACCACCACCACGACCACCGAGAGCACCGACCTGCGCCATGTCGGCTCGAACCTGAGCTTCGGCGGCAACCTCGCGGTGGACGCGTCAAAGGACCTCACGCTGCAGGGCTCGAGCGTCAATGCCGGCGGCAACGCGGCGGTGAACGCGCAGAACGTGAACCTGCTCGCCGCGCAGGACAAGAAGACCTCCACCACCAGCACGACCACCACCAAGGTCGGACTGATGGCCAGCACCGACAACAAGGCCCAGTCGGGCGCGGGCGTCAGCGCCTCGGCCGCAGGCGGCAAGGGCAACCCGAACGCGGGCGCCGACGCCAATGCCGGTGCCTCGGCCACGAGCGAGAACCACCTCGACGTCTTCCAGCAGACGAAGAGCACCACCAGCACGCTCGACACGACGCACCAGGGCTCGGCCATCAACGCCAAGGGCAACCTCGACGTCACGGCGCGCGACACCCTGGCGCTCGAAGGATCGACCATGAGCGCGGGCAAGGACATGAGCCTTGCGGCAACCGACATGAGCTTCAAGGCGGTGCACGACGAGCACCAGGTGTCGACCACCAGCAGCAGCACCACCGCGGGCCTCTACGCATCGGGCAAGGCGCAGGCCGGCGCGAGCGCCGAAGCCGGCGTGGGAATCGGTGCCAAGGGGGGCGCCCAGGCCAATGCCTCGGCCACGGGCGAAGTGGGCCTGTACGGATCGAACACCAAGGCGAACTCCGTCGAAGGATCGACGACGGCCGTGACCTCCGGCCTCTCGGCCGGCAACAACATCACGCGCAAGGCGGCCAACAGCATCACCGACGTGGGCACGCGCATCGAGGGCGGCGGCAACCTCGACCAGTCGGCCAAGACCATCACCAGCCTGGCGGCGGCCAACACCACCTACAGCAGCTCGGAGAGCACGAGCCACACCGCCAAGGTGGGCGCCTACGGCGAGGCATCGGCCAGCGTCTCGGCGGAGGGGCAGGTCGGGCCGGGCGCCAGCAAGCAGTCGATGAACGTCGGCGTCGGCGGCGGCGTGAAGGCGAGCTACGAGTACGGCAAGGAGAGCGCGCAATCCAGCAGCAGCACGGCCGTCGTGTCCACCATCAGGATGGGCGGCAGCGTGAGCAGCAGCTCGAGCGGCCAGACCACGCTCGAGGGCACGCAGATCGAAGCGAAGAAGGACGTCACGCTGGAAGCCGGATCGCTCGACTACAGGGCCGCGCAGAACACGAGCAGCGGCAGTTCCAGCACGACGAGCGCCGGCGGCTCGGTCAAGGCCGACATCGTCAACAAGGGCGGCACCGCCGAAGTCAGCTACCAGGGCGAGAAGAGCAAGGAGAGCACCAGCACCGCGGTGACCGGCGGCATCGCGAGCGGCGGCAACCTCACCATCAGGACGCAGGGCGACACGCGCCTGGAAGGCACCAACATCGCCGCGGGCGGCGCAGCCACCGTGGATGCGGGCGGCAAGCTCGACTTCGCGGCGGCGAAGAACACGGCCTCCTCCAGCAGCGAGCAGGTCGGCGTGGCGGCCGGCGTCACCGCCACCAAGAAGGGCGGCAGCGGCAACGTGGACGTGAGCGTCGGCAAGTCGCGCAGCAGCCTCGACCAGGACGTGGCGGGCAGCATTTCGAGCGGCAGCGGGCCGCTGACACTGCGCAGCGGCGGCGACGCGAGCTTCACCGGCACGGCCATCGCCAGCACGGCCGGCGACGTGACGGTGGCGGCTGGCGGCAACCTGGCGATGAACGCGGCGCGCACCATCGCCACCAGCGAGTCGCTCGGCGTCGACGTCTCGGCGGCGGGCGGCGGCGGCAACAAGGAGAAGGTCACGGGCAGCACCTTCATCGGCAGCCTGCCGTCCGACAAGGGCACTGCCGTCAACCACCGCAGCGGGCAGGCATCGCTCGGCGTCGGCTCCTCCAAGTCCGACAGCAACACCGCCACCGCCGGCAGCATCTCGAGCGGCGGAAAGATCAGCCTGTCCTCGGGCGGCAACACCTCGCTCGAAGGCACGCAGGTGGCGGCGGCCAACGGCGTGGCGGTCGACACCGGCGGCAGCTTCGAGACCAAGGCGGCCGTCAGCACCAGCAGCTCGCAGGTGGTGGGCTTCTCGGCCTCCGCCTCCGGATCGAGCATGACGCCCTCCGACAAGACGGGTGCCAAGACGAATCCTCCGGCTGCACCCGCACCCGCACCCGCGCCCGCACCTGCCCCGGCTCCGGCTCCAACCACGACGACGCCCTCCCCCGCAGCGCCCGGCAGCAGCAATCCACCGGCCGCGCCGGCCGCAAAGCCCCCGGCCTCTCCCTACGAACAGCAAAAGGGCGGCGGCATGGCAAACGTCTATGTGGACAAGCAGAAGAACACCACCGTGCAGAACACCACGATCAGCGGCGGCGCGGGCGGCATCGTCGTCAACCAGGGCAAGTCGACGCCCGGCGCGCAGCAGATCAAGGCCAGCGTCCCGCTGCCCGCCACGATGCCGCGCGGCAAGACGGCCCAGGCCCTGACCAGCGACGGCAAGCCGCTGCCGGCATGGCTGAAGTTCGACCCGAAGACCGGCACCTTCCAGGGCAAGCCGCCGGCCGGCTTCAAGGGCGAACTCAAGGTCAACGTCACCGTGCCGCAGGCCGACGGCACGACCAAGTCGGTGCCGATGAGCTTCTCCGGCCAGTGAGGCACGGAAGTTGTTGAGAGAATCCAGGTCCGTCCCGCCGCCGGCATGGCCCGATGAAGGAAGAACGCTTGTTGTTGAACGTCCTGATCGTCGATGACGACGAACCCGTGCGCTCGCGCCTGCAGCGCATCGTCTTGCAGGTGCACGGCCACGCGCTGTGCGAGCAGGCCGATTCGCTGGCGCAAGCGCGGGCGCAGCTGGCCCTGCGGCGCTTCGATCTCGCGCTGGTCGACGTCGGCCTGCCCGACGGCAGCGGCATCGAGCTCGTGGAATGGATGCAGGCGCATGCGCCGGAGACCGAGGCGGTGATCGTCTCCAGCCTCGGCGACGACGCGACCGTGCTGCGCGCCATTCGCGGCGGCGCGACCGGCTACCTGCTGAAGAACGGCGACGACGTGGAGCTGGAGCTCTCGCTGCGCAGCATGCAGCGCGGCGGCGCCCCCATCGACCCCGTGATCGCGCGGCGCATCCTGCAACTGATGGCCGCGCCGCCGGCCGCGCAGGTGGTTAGGATGGCGGCCGCGCCGGCGGACGAGGGCCTGCTCAGCGAACGCGAGATCGAGGTGCTCGAACTGGTGGCGCAGGGGCAGAGCAACCGCGAGATCGCGCAAAGCCTGTTCATCTCGGTCAACACCGTCGAATGCCACGCCAAGAACATCTATCGCAAGCTCGCGGTGCACTCGCGCGCCGCGGCCGTCCACAGCGCCCGCGGGCGCGGCCTGCTGCCCTGATCCGGCGCTGCCGCGTGCTGCAGCAGCTGCTGGCGGGCCTGCTGTTCCTGTTCCTGCTTGCGGGCCTGGCGCCGGCCGCTGCGCTCGATGCGCCCGGCTTCGAACGCATCGAGGCCGCGCGTGCCGACCCGGCGAGCCCCGACACGCCACCGGCCGGGGGCTGGACCGCGGTGACGCTGCCCGACGCCTGGGCCGGGCGCTGGCCGGCGCACGATGGCGTGGTGTGGTACCGCCTGCGGTGGAACGAGCCCGCCACGGCCGGCGTGCCCGCGCCGCGAGGCCTCGCGATGGACTATCTCTCGATGGCCGGCGCCATCTATCTCAACGGCGCCCTGCTGGCGCGCGACCCGCAGCTCGAGGAGCCCCTGTCGCGCAGCTGGAACCATCCGCGCCACTGGCTGCTGAGCGCGCCGCTGCTGCGCCCCGGCCCCAACGAGCTGCTGGTGCGTGTCTCGGGCCTTGCGGCCTATGCCCCCGGCCTCGGCCCGGTGGTGGTGGACAGCCCGGCCGCGGCCGAGGCGCACTACCGGCACGAGCAGCTGATCCGGGAGTCGCTGCACATGCTCAGCCTGGGCATCACCCTCGCCATGGGTGTGCTCTACGGCCTGTTCTGGCTGCTGCGGCGCAACGAGACCTTCTACGGCTGGTTCAGCCTGTTCTCGCTGCTGTGGGTGCCCGTGGGCTACAACTACGTCGCGCGGAGCACCTGGCCCTTCGGCAGCACCGACACCTACCAGGCCGTCAACATGTCCGCCCTGGTGCTGGGCACCGCCGCCTTCCTGATGTTCGCCCTGCGCTTCTGCGGCCTGCAGCGGCGCCGCGCGGTGCAGCTCATCGGCGGCGCCGTCGGCCTGACCACGGCCGCCCTGTGGCTCGCGCCGCTCGCGCCGCACGCGCTGCTGTCGCAGGTTCGCGGCGCGGCGGTGGTGGTGGCGCTGGCCACCTACACACTGAGCGCCTGGATCATCTGCCGCCATGCGCTGGCCTCGCCGCGCAGGCGCGAGGTGCAGGCGCTGGCGCTGTGCACCCTGCTGCCGCTGGCCGCCGGCACGCACGACGTGCTCGTGTTCCACGGCGTGCTGGCCACCAACCTCTACTACACGCCCTGGTCCTCCAGCGCGATGCTGGTGGGCATCTCCTTCGTGCTGACCTGGCGCTTCGTGGTCGGCATGCGCCTGGTCGAGCATTTCAACGACGAGCTGCGGCACCACGTGGAGGACGCCACCCGGCGCCTGTCCTCGATGCTGCACCGCGAGCACGCCACCGAACTGCAGAACACGCGCCTGGCCGAACGCATGAACCTCGTGCGCGACCTGCACGACGGCCTGGGCATGACACTCAGCGGCCACATCGCCTCGCTGGAGAACCGCAGCGCGGCCGGCCACGACACCGCCCTGTGGGCGCTCAAGGAAGTGCGCGACGACCTGCGCCTGATCATCGAAAGCTCGGCACTCGACGACACCGACCGGCTGTCCGAACGGATCGCCCCATTGCGCCACCGCACCACGCGCGTGCTGGAGGCGGCCGGCATCGAATGCACCTGGGCGCTGCAGGGCCTGGACCAGTGCCGCCTCGACGACCGGCGCGGGCTCGACTTTCTTCGGCTGCTGCAGGAAGCGCTGGCCAACGTGCTCAAGCACAGCCGCGCCTCGAAGGTGCGCATCGGCATCGAGGCGGCCGGCGGAGAGCTCTCGCTCTCGGTGGCGGACGACGGCAGCGGATTCACCGCCGGCCGCGACGCGCCCGCCGGCATGGGCTTTCGCAACATGGAAGCGCGCGCACGCCGGCTGAACGGCACGCTGGACATCCGCCCGACACCCAACGGCACCACCGTGGCGCTGCGCTTTCCGGTCGAGTTGCCGGGTGGTGGGGCGGTTGCGGCATAAGGGGCCTGGCGGCCGTCGCGCCATCGAAGACGCGCCGGACCACCTCGCGCACGCCGCCAGCAATGGGCCCGCCGCCCCCCGCGCTCACTCCGCGCGAATGTCGTTCGCCTTCACGACCGACTTTGCGGCGAACCTGAACGAGCGCACCCAGACCGCTTTGTCGAGATCCCATCCCCATCGTTGCGTCTCTATGCCTCGAACTCGATGCGCCTCTTGGTGCTCGGCATTCGATACCACGCCAGAAAATGGAGAGAAATCGGCCCAGACAAGAAAACAAAAAGCCGGACACCTTTTTGAAAGTGTCCGGCTTGCTTTGCTATCTGGTCCCGCCGCCAGGAATCGAACCTGGATCTCAGCCTTCGGAGGGCCGAATTCTATCCGTTGAAATACAGCGAGGAATCTGGGCTCCGGCAGAACCGGAGCCTCGCATTATCGCCCATCACGCGGCGATTTCTTCTTCACCTGCTTCGTTTCCGATGCCCGCCGGGGAGTTCCGCACAAAGCCCAGGCCGGCCAGGTAAACGCGGAAGGTGCGCCGGCCGGTGGGCACCAGGTCGAAGGCGGTGGGGTCGAGCAGCCAGTTCTGGATGAGCCCGCTGATCAGCGCGTGCAGGCCCTGGGCGGCCGCGTGGCCGGGCACGGGCAGCTTGATGTGGTCGCGGCGCGCGGCCAGGCGCAGGGCTTTTTCGAAATCGCTCACGCAGGCGTTGCGCGCGTCCAGGTGGCGCTGCTGCACCGAGGCCATGTCGTGGGTGTATTCGACCTTGTGGGTGGCCACGTCGAACACGCGGCGCACCTGGGGGTCGGTGGCCATGAGGGTCAGGGCATGCACCATGCCCTCCTCGATCTCGGCCAGCGGGTCGTCGTCGATGCCCGTGGCCGCGGCGGCGGCCCGGGGGCCGGCCTCCAGCGGGAGGATGACGCGCTCCATCATCGCGTTGAAGAGGGCGGCCTTGTCCTTGAAGTGCCAATAGATGGCGCCGCGCGTGGCCCCGGCCTGCTGCGCAATCTGCTGCAGCGAGGTCTGCGAGACGCCTTGCGCCTGAAACAGCAGCTCCGCGGCATCGAGCAATCGATTCCGCGTGGCCAGTGCCTCTTCCTTCGTACGACGTGCCACCAAGTCTCCCAATTTGTAAAGCCAAGCCCTTTCCCAGGCGTAGGGCCATTCGACACTGTCACTATACATCCATGAATGTATGTAAACTAGCGGACTTCCCCGATGGCCCGGCTGTTTATGCTGGCTTTCTGTGTTCGCTTCGCGAACGCGCCATCTCCCGTCTTTGCTTCAAAGGATTCGCATGCCTCTCCTGCATGTTTCGCGTCAATCGTCGTTCTCGCCGCGCCTCGCGATCGTGGCCGCTGCTGTGGTGTTGGTGCTCGCGGCCTGTTCCAAGGGCGATGCGCCTGCCGGCCCGGGTGGCGCGGGCGGCGGCGCCCCGCCGGCACCCGAGGTGGGCGTGGTGGTGGCCGCGCCAACCGACGTGGGCCTGGTGACCGAACTGCCGGGCCGGCTCGAGGCCTCGCGCGTGGCGCAGGTTCGCGCCCGCGCCTCGGGCATCCTGCTGAAGCGCGAGTTCCGCGAAGGCAGCGACGTGAAGGCCGGCCAGTTGCTGTTCCGCATCGACCCGGCACCGCTGGTGGCCGCCGCGCAGAACGCGCAGGCCACGCTGGCGCGCGCCGAAGCCAACGCGGTGCAGGCCAAGGCACTGGCCGACCGCTACAAGCCGCTGGTCGAGGCCAACGCGGTGAGCAAGCAGGAATACGCGACGGCCGTGGCCTCGCAAAAGACGGCCGAGGCCGACGTGGCCGCCGGCCGCGCCGCGGTGCAGACGGCCAAGATCAACCTGGGCTACGCCGACGTGACCTCGCCCATTGCCGGCCGCATCGGCCGCGCGCTGGTGACCGAGGGCGCGCTGGTGGGCCAGGGCGACGCGACCGAGCTGGCCGTGGTGCAGCAGATCAACCCGATGTACGTGAACTTCACGCAGTCGGCGTCCGACGTGCTGAAGCTGCGCCGCGCACTGGCGGCCGGCCAGTACAAGCGCGCCAACGGCGAAGAGGCGGCCAGCGTGAACGTGGTGCTGGAAGACGGCACCGACTACGCGCTGCCCGGCAAGCTGCTGTTCTCCGACCTGACGGTGGATTCGACCACCGGCCAGGTCACGCTGCGCGCCGAGGTGCCCAACCCGAAGGGCGAACTGCTGCCGGGCCTGTACGTGCGCGTGCGGCTGGAGCAGGCGCAGGCGACCAACGCGATCACGGTGCCGCAGCAGGCCGTGACGCGCACGCAGCAGGGCGACACGCTGTCGGTGGTGAGCGCCGACGGCAAGATCAGCCAGCGCACGGTGAAGATCAGCGCCGCCAAGGACAACCAGTGGGTGGTGCTCGACGGCCTGAAGGCCGGCGAACAGGTGATGGTCGACGGCTTCCAGAAGCTGCAGATGATGCCGCCCGGCACGCCGGTGAAGGCTGTGCCCTGGAAGAAGCCCGCGCCCAACGGCGCGGCACAACCGGCAGCGCCGGCGGCGTCTGCCGCGGCGGCGCCAGCGAGCGGTCCGGCGCCTGCCACGGCCGAGAAGAAGTAATCAGGAGCGCGCCCGCATGGCCAAATTCTTTATCGACCGACCGATCTTCGCCTGGGTGATCGCGCTGTTCATCCTGGTGGGGGGCAGTGTCGCCATCACCCAGCTGCCGATTTCGCAGTACCCGCCGGTGGCTCCACCGGCCATCGTGATCAACGTCGCCTACCCTGGCGCCTCGGCCCAGACGCTGGAGGACAGCGTGCTGTCCGTGATCGAGCGCGAGATGAACGGCTCGCCAGGCCTGATCTACATGGAATCGGTGGCCCAGGCCGACGGCACGGGCACCATCACCATCAGCTTCGAGGCCGGCACCAACGACGACCTCGCGCAGGTGGACGTGCAGAACCGGCTCTCGCGCGCCACGCCGCGCCTGCCGGCGGCGGTGACGCAGCAGGGCGTGCGCGTGGACAAGTCGCGCGACAACTTCCTGATGTTCGTGATGCTGTCTTCGGACAATCCCGCCTTCGACCCCATTGCGCTCGGCGACTATGCCGCGCGCAACGTGGTGCCGGAACTGCAGCGCGTGGTCGGCGTGGGCCAGGCCCAGCTGTTCGGCTCCGAAAACGCGATGCGCATCTGGATCGATCCGGCCAAGCTGCAGGGCTTCAACCTGTCGGCCACGGACGTGAACAACGCGATCCGCGCGCAGAACGCGCAGGTGTCCTCGGGCACGCTGGGCGACCTGCCCAACATTCCCGGCCAGGCCATTGCGGCCACGGTGGTGGTGAACGGCCAGCTGGCCAACGTGGAGCAGTTCCAGAACATCGTGCTGCGCGCCAACACCGACGGCTCGACCGTGCGGCTGAAGGACGTGGCGCGGGTGGAGCTGGGCGGCCAGTCGTATGCCACCTCGGCGCGTTTGAACGGCGTGCCGGCGGTGGGCATTGGCGTGCAGCCCACGCCCAACGGCAACGCGCTGGAGTCGGCCAAGGCGATCCGCGCCAAGATGACGGAGCTTGCCCGCTTCTTCCCGCAGGGCGTGAAGTGGGACATTCCGTACGACAGCTCGCGCTTCGTGCAGATCTCGATCACCGAAGTGGTCAAGACGCTGCTGGAAGCGGTGGCGCTGGTGTTCGTGGTGATGTTCCTGTTCCTGCAGAACTGGCGCTACACGATCATCCCGACCATCGTGGTGCCGATTGCGCTGTTGGGCACCTTTGCCATGCTGCTTGCAATGGGCTTCTCGATCAACGTGCTGACCATGTTCGGCATGGTGCTGGTGATCGGCATCGTGGTGGACGACGCCATCGTGGTGGTGGAGAACGTCGAGCGCATCATGAGCGAGGAGGGGCTGTCGCCGCTCGAAGCCACGCGCAAGGCCATGAAGCAGATCTCGGGCGCCATCATCGGCGTGACCGTGGTGCTGATCTCGGTGTTTGTGCCGCTGGCGTTCTTCGCGGGCTCCACGGGCAACATCTACCGCCAGTTCTCGGCGGTGATGGTGACCTCGATCGCCTTCTCGGCCTTCATGGCGCTGTCGCTCACGCCCGCGCTGTGCGCCACGCTGCTCAAGCCGGTGGAAGCGGGCCACCACCACGAGAAGACCGGCTTCTTCGGCTGGTTCAACCGCGGCTTCACGCGCACGGCCAAGGGCTATGAAAGCCTGGTCGCACGCATCCTGCGCCGCGCCACGCGCTACCTGATCATCTACGTGGCGATCATCGGCGCGGTGGTGTACACCTACACGCACCTGCCAAGCTCGTTCCTGCCGGCGGAAGACCAGGGCAACATCATCGTGAACGTGCAGCTGCCCCCGGGTGCCACGCAGGAGCGGGCGCTGTCGGTCATGCAGCAGGTCGAGGGCTTCATCCTGAAGCAGCCTGAAGTGCAGAGCATGGTGGGCGTGATGGGCTTCAGCTTCTCGGGCCAGGGGCAGAACGCGGGCCTTGCCTTCGTGACGCTGAAGGACTGGGAAGAGCGCAAGGACCCGGCCCATTCGGCCAGCGCCCTTGCGGGCCGCGCCTTCGGTGCGCTCTCGGGCATTCGCGACGCGTTCATCTACCCGCTGAGCCCGCCGCCCATTCCTGAACTGGGCAATGCGAGCGGCTTCAGCTTCCGGCTGCAGGACCGCTCGGGCGCGGGCCACGAGGCGCTGATCAACGCGCGCAACCAGCTGCTGGGCATGGCCTCGCAGAGCAAGATCCTGTCGCAGGTGCGCCCCGACGGCCTGGAAGACGCGCCGCAGCTGCAGATCGACATCGACCGCGACAAGGCCAGCGCGCTGGGCGTGACCTTCGACGCGATCAATGCCACGCTGTCGACGGGCCTGGGTTCGAGCTACATCAACGACTTTCCGAACCGCGGCCGCCTGCAGCGCGTGGTGGTGCAGGCCGATGCGCCGGCGCGCATGCAGCCCGACGACCTGCTGCGGCTGAACGCCAGCAACACGCAGGGCCAGCCGGTGCCGCTGTCGGCGTTTGCGACCACCAAGTGGGTCAAGGGCGCCACGCAGACGGTGCGCTACAACGGCTACCCGGCCATCCGCATCAGCGGCGACGCCGCCGCGGGCTTCAGCACGGGCGCCGCCATGGCCGAGATGGAAAAGCTCGCCAGCCAATTGCCGCAGGGCTTCGGCTTTGAATGGACGGGCCAGTCGCGCGAAGAAAAGCTCGCGGGCTCGCAGGCGATCATCCTGTACGGCTTTGCGATTCTGGCGGTGTTCCTGTGCCTGGCCGCGCTGTACGAGAGCTGGTCGATCCCGCTGTCGGTGATCCTGGTGGTGCCGCTGGGCGTGCTGGGGGTGCTGCTGGCGACCATGCTGCGCGCCTACTCGAACGACGTGTACTTCCAGGTGGGGCTGATCACCATCATCGGCCTCTCGGCGAAGAACGCGATCCTGATTATCGAGTTTGCGAAGGACCTGCAGGCGCAGGGCAAGGGCATCGTCGAATCGGCGCTGGCCGCGGCCCACCTGCGGTTCCGCCCGATCATCATGACCTCGCTGGCCTTCGGCCTGGGCGTGGTGCCGCTGGTGCTCGCCTCGGGGGCCGGCTCGGCCAGCCAGCGCGCCATCGGCACGGGTGTGCTCGGCGGCATGGTGACGGGCACGGCGCTGGCCGTGATCTTCGTGCCGGTGTTCTTCGTGGTGGTGCGCAGCCTGTTCAAGGGCAGTGCGCGCCAGCATGAAGCCGACAAGCGGCACGCGGAAGCAGCCGGCATCACGGAAGAAAAAGCACATGACTAAGAAACTGATTCCCACAGCCTTGGCCGCGGCAATGCTGCTGGCCGGCTGCTCGCTGATTCCGACCTACGAGCGCCCGGCGGCGCCGGTGCCCACCACCTACCCGGGCGACCCGGCGCAGCCGGCCGGCCAGGCCGCGGCGGCCGTGCCGTGGGAAGACTTCTTCACCGATGCGCGGCTGAACGGGCTGATCCGCACCGCGCTCGCGAACAACCGCGACCTGCGCGTGTCGGTGCTCAACATCGAGCAGGCGCGCGCGCAGTTCCAGATCGAGCGCTCGGCGCTGTTCCCGGCGCTGGGCCTGACGGGCAGCGGCTCGCGCTCGAGCCCCAACCCCTACCAGGCCTTCGACAGCAGCGTGGGCAGCGTGTCGTCGCAGTACAGCGTGAACCTGGGCGTGACGGCCTGGGAGATCGACTTCTTCGGCCGCATCCGCGCGCTGAAGGACCAGGCGCTGGCGCAGTACCTGGCCACCGAGGAATCGCGCAAGGCCGCGCAGGTGAGCCTGATCGCCGCGGTGGCCACCGGCTGGCTCACGCTGATTGCCGACGACGAGCTGCTCGAACTCACGCGCCAGACGCTGGTCACGCGCGAAGAGTCGGTGCGCCTGACCAAGATGCGCTTCGACAACGGCGTGTCGTCCGAGCTCGACTTCCAGGCCGCGAACTCGCTGGCCGAAACCGCGCGCGCCTCGTATGCGCAGCAGCAGCGCACGCGCATGCAGGACGAGAACGCGCTCGCCCTGCTGCTGGGCGCGCCGGTTCCGGCCGACGCCACCGCGGGCGGCATCAAGGGGCTGGACAGCGTCAAGCCGATGCCCGACGTGCCGGCGGGCCTGCCCTCCGACCTGCTGGCCGAGCGGCCCGACATCCGCGCCGCCGAGCAGCAGCTGATTGCGGCCAACGCCAACATCGGCGCGGCGCGCGCCAACTTCTTCCCGCGCGTCTCGCTCACCACCACGCTGGGCACCGCGAGCAGCGAGTTCTCGGGCCTGTTCGACAGCGGCTCCAAGGCCTGGTCGTTCGCGCCGTCGGTCACGCTGCCGATCTTCGATGCGGGCCGCAACCGGGCCACGCTCGACTCGGCCAAGGCGGGGCGCGAGATTGCCGTGGCCCAGTACGAGAAGTCGATCCAGACCGCGTTCCGCGAAGTGGCCGACGCCCTGGCCGGCCGCGCCACGCTGGGCGAGCAGGTGCGCGCGCAGCGCGCGCAGGCCGATGCCGAGGCGGTGCGCTTCAGGCTCTCGGACATGCGCTACCGCAACGGCATTGCCAGCGCGCTCGACCTGCTCGATGCGCAGCGCTCGCTGTACACGGCGCAGCAATCGGCGGTCACCACGCGGCTCCTGCAACTGCAGAACCAGGTCACGCTCTACAAGACCTTGGGCGGCGGCTGGGCCACGCAAGGCAGCAAGGGCTGAGGCTTTCGCGCGACGGACTCGAAGAGGCCTTCCGTCCTTTGGGCGGAGGGCCTCTCTATAATCGCCGGTTGATTCGAAAAAGCCCCCCGACGAGCCCCCGTTAATTGAGGACGCCAATGAGCGCAGACCCGCATTACCAGGCCAAAGAAGAAGCCCACACCGGCCCGATCAAGAACCCGAAGCAACTGCTGCTCGCGGTATTTTTTTCCTTCGTTGCACCCATCCTGATCATCGTGGGCCTTGTGGCCTATGTGGTTTCGGACAACAAGCCCGCGGGCACGGCCGAGGGCGACAGCATGGCGCTGTACGGCGTGTCGCAGGACACGCGCGACCGCGAAGTGGCCGAGCGGCTCAAGAAGGTCGGCACCATCGAGATCCGCGATGCCAACCGTCCGCTGGCAGCCGGCGATGCCGTCTTCAAGGCGCAGTGCGCGGCCTGCCACGCGCCGCCCGGCATTCCCGGCGCCCCGCACCTGAACGACGCGGCAGCCTGGGGCCCGCGCATCGGCCAGGGCTACGAAACGCTGCTCGACCATGCGCTGCATGGCAAGGGCGCGATGCCGGCCCAGGGCGGCGGCGACTTCGAAGACCTCGAAATCGGCCGTGCCGTGGTCTACCTGGCCAATGCCGGCGGCGCCAAGTTCCCGGTGCCCGAGCGTCCCGCGGCGGCTGCGGCTCCTGCCGATGGCGCGGCTTCGGCACCCGCAGCGGCTGCAAGCAAGTAACGGGGCTCAGCCCTGAAGAGAAAGCCGGCTTCGAGCCGGCTTTTTCATGTCCGCTGCAAGCTGCAGCTACTCTTTTGATAGCACGACGAGCCGGCGCGCCGAAGGGCTCAGCACATGGCCGAAGCGCTGCGGCAGATCGGCCGCGTGCACCGGCTCGGGGGTCCACAGGCCCTGCTCCACCGCGTTGGCGGCAAGGCCCACGTCCTGCGTATGGACCAGCCCGAGCCCGAGGGGCGCCGCCAGGAAGAGGCGGCCCTGTTCGTCGAGCAGGCAGGCCGAGATGGCGCCCGCCGCCTGCCCGGTATGGGCCGTGGCGGCAAAGCCCGCGCCATCGGCAATGCGCCAGACGAAGGGCGCGGCCTCGAGTTCGACGTACACGCGCTGGGGGCCGTTCTGGAAGAACCACTGGCCTTCTTCGTCGTGGTCGTAGTTGCGCTGGATGAAGTCGATCAGCTTCTCGTGCCGCAGCATCGAGCCCTTGGCCGCGGGAAAGGCGCCTTCGGCCTGCGTGCGGTCGTCGCGCATGTACCAGTTGCCGCGCGCGTCCAGGCCGAGCCAGCCGTAGCAGTGCGGCACGTTGGGCCACTTGGCGAGCGCCTGTTTGACGATGTCGTCCATGGAAGCTATTTTGCGCGCGCCTGCGGCGGATTGGATGGTGCAAACCCGGCCAGCCAGCCGCCCACGCGCTCGGGCATGTCACGCACATGGCCGGGCGGCAGCCCGAGCGGAAAGCCCACGTGGCCGCCATGCGCGGGCTGCCACAGCGTGACGTGCGGACCGACCTCGCCGGGGCCGGGCAGGCTCCATGCCGGAATGAACGGATCGTTGAGCGCATTCACCACCAGCGTGGGCACGCGGATCGCGCTCAGGTGCGGCTTGGACGAGCCCCGCGTCCAGTAGTCGTCGGTGTTGCGAAAGCCGTGCAGCGGCGCGGTGAACACGTCGTCGAAGGCGTAGAGATCCTGCGCCGCGAGCAGCCGCTCGCGGTCGAACAGGCCGGGAAACTGCGCCAGCTTGGCCAGTGCCTTGGGCTTCATGGTCGCCAGGAACATGCGCGTGTAGACCAGCCGGTTGAAGCCGCGGCCAATGGCCGCGCCGCCGGCCGCCAGGTCGAGCGGCGCAGACACCGAAGCCACCGCATTCACCCAGTCGCGGGCCGTGTCGCCGGCCTCGCAGGCCCAGCGCAGCAGCGCATTGCCGCCGAGCGAGACGCCCACGGCCAGCACCGGGCCGCCGCCGCGCTGTGCATGCTGGTCGCGCATGCGCTGCAGGATCCAGCCGATCTCCTCGTAGTCGCCCGAGTGGTAGGCGCGCGGCGCCAGGTTCATCTCGCCGCTGCAGCCGCGGAAATGCGGCACCGCATACGCCATGCCCTGCGCGGCGGCAAAGGCCGCGAAGGCTTCCGCATAGTGGCTGCGCGACGATCCCTCCAGCCCGTGGAACAGCACCAGCAGCGGCTGCGGGCCGGGCAGGGACGCATCGACGAAGTCGACGTCGATGAAGTCGCCGTCGGGCGCGGTCCAGCGCTCGCGGCGGTAGGCGGGCGCGGGCCCCTCGAAGCGGCGGGCGTAGAGCGCCGGCCAGATGGTCTGCAGGTTGCCGCCGGGCAGCCAGCGCGGCGCCATGTAGCCCATGGCCGCATGCAGGGAGGATGAAGGCGAGGCGTCGGCGGGCATCGCGTCGCCTCAGTGCAGGGTCTGGGGCAGCTCGTTCACGTCGCTGGGCTCGCGCGCGCTGCCGGGGCTCGCGTGGTGCGCCACCAGGCGCCATCCTTCGACGGTCTTGTGATAGACGTTGGTGGCCAGCACGAAGGCATGCTTGGGCCCTTCGGCGGTGAGCACCTCGATGCGCTCGAGCACGTTGTGCACCGCGCTTGCCAATGATTCGATCTTGCGCACGCGCGCCGGCGTGGCATGGATGGCGCCGTTGCTGAACATCTGCTCGAAGGCCGCGCGGATCGCGGTGGCGCCCACCAGCCGGGGGCCGCCGGGATGCACGCAGAACACCTCGTCCTCGTCGGCCCAGCACGCCATCAGGGCATCGATGTCGCCGCGCTGCAGCGCCTCGTAGAAGGCGGCTTCGATGTCGTCGGCAGTGCCGCCGATGGCCGCGGCGGCGCGGAGTGGGGTCTTGGGCATGGCGTGATTTTGCCGCGCGATCCATGACGCGGGGGCTGCACCGCTTTGGCCCTGCGGCGCACCGCGTTGCCGCAGCGCGGGCGGTTCGTCCGCTCCACTTTGGACCAAATGGTCAAAACACAACATCCGAAAACACTCAAGCCGTTGATTTCAAAAGGATTTTTCAATTGGCACGGGCCATGCATAGGGCTTTGCAAACCCGCAACAGGAGCTTCTGCATGAACGTTGGCATCTTCATTCCCATCGGCAACAACGGCTGGCTGCTCTCCGAGAATGCGCCGCAGTACAAGCCCAGTTTCGAGCTCAACAAGGAGATCACGCTGGCGGCCGAGCGCTACGGCGTGGACTTTGTGCTTTCGATGATCAAGCTGCGCGGCTTCGGCGGCAAGACCGAGTTCTGGGACCACAACCTCGAATCGTTCACGCTGATGGCCGGGCTCGCGGCGGTGACCACGAAGATCAAGCTCTTTGCCACCGCCGCCTCGCTGGTGATGCCGCCGGCCATCGTCGCGCGCATGGCATCGACCATCGACTCCATCTCCAACGGCCGCTTCGGCCTGAACCTCGTCACCGGCTGGCAGCGGCCCGAGTATTCGCAGATGGGCATGTGGCCCGGCGACCAGTTCTTCGGCACGCGCTACCAGTACCTCTCCGAATACATCCAGGTGCTGCGCGAGCTCTGGGGCAGCGGCCGGTCGGACTTCAAGGGCGCGCATTTCCAGATGGACGACTGCCGCCTGAGCCCCCGGCCGCAGGCCGACATGAAGGTGATCTGCGCGGGCCAGAGCGATGCGGGCATGGACTTCTCCGCAAAGTACGCCGACTACAACTTCTGCTTCGGCAAGGGCGTGAACACGCCCAAGGCCTTTGCGCCCGCGGCCGAGAAGCTGATCGAGGCCACGCGCAAGACCGGCCGCCACGTCACCACCTACGTGCTGGTGATGGTGATTGCCGACGAAACCGACGAAGCCGCGCGCGCCAAGTGGGAGCACTACAAGGCCGGCGCCGACCACGAGGCCATCGCCTGGCTGGGCCAGCAGGGCGCGGCCGACACCAGGTCGGGCGCCGACACCAACGTGCGCCAGATGGCCGACCCGACCTCGGCCGTCAACATCAACATGGGCACGCTGGTCGGCTCCTACGCCACCGTCGCGCGCCTGCTCGACGAGATGGCCGAGGTGCCGGGCACCGAGGGCGTGCTGCTGACCTTCGACGACTTCGTGCAGGGCGTCGCGGCCTTCGGCGAACGCATCCAGCCGCTGATGAAAAGCCGCGCGCATGTGCGCAGCCCCGTGCCGTCGCAGGCCGAACCCGAGCGCCTTGCGGCCTGAAAGGAACGACGCGCATGACCACGCCTGCACGCAACACCACGCTCACCTCGACCACGCCGGTCGGCGCGCCGCGCCTGCCCGGCGCCCCGGCACCGCGGGTGCTGCCCGCGCGGCCCGAACCGCTCGCGCTGCATGCCACCGACTCGGCCCTGATCGTGGTCGACATGCAGAACGCCTATGCGTCGATCGGCGGCTATGTCGATTCGGCCGGCTTCGACATTTCCGGCGCGCAGGGCACCATTGCCAACATCGCGCGCACCATCGCGGCGGCGCGCGCAGCCGGCATGCTGGTGGTGTTCCTGCAGAACGGCTGGGACGCCGCCTACGTCGAAGCCGGCGGGCCGGGCTCGCCCAACTGGCACAAGTCGAACGCGCTCAAGACGATGCGCGCGAAGCCCGAGCTGCAGGGCAAGTTCCTCGCCAAGGGCGGCTGGGACTACGAGCTCATCGCCGAGATGAAGCCGCAGCCCGGCGACATCGTGGTGCCCAAGACGCGCTACAGCGGCTTCTTCAACAGCACGCTCGACAGCACGCTGCGCGCGCGCGGCATCCGCCACCTGGTGTTCACCGGCATCGCGACCAACGTGTGCGTGGAGTCGACCTTGCGCGATGCCTTCCACCTCGAATACTTCGCCGTGATGCTGGAAGACGCGACGCACGAGCTTGGCGGCGCGGCCATCCAGAAGGCGTCGGTCTACAACGTCGAGACCTTCTTCGGCTGGGTCTCCACGGTGGACCAGTTCTGCGCCACCTTTGCGCCGGAGCCTGTCGCCCAGCCTGTTCCGGCCGAACCGGCCATTGCCTGATTGATTTTTTCAAAGGAGCCCACCCCCATGCCCAAGCAAGCCATCATCCCGGCCGGAACCACCACGCCGATCGCTCCCTTCGTGCCCGGCACCATGGCCGACGGCGTCGTCTACGTGTCGGGCACGCTGCCCTTCGACAAGGACAACAACGTGGTCCACGTGGGCGACGCCTCCGCGCAGACGCGCCACGTGCTCGAGACGATCCAGAACGTGATCAAGACGGCCGGCGGCACCATGGACGACGTGACCTTCAACATGATCATGATCAAGGACTGGGCCGACTACGCGAAGGTCAATGCGGTGTACGCCGAGTTCTTTCCGGGCACCAAGCCCGCGCGCTACTGCATCCAGTGCGGCCTGGTGAAGCCCGATGCGCTGGTCGAGATCGCCTCGATCGCCCACGTCGGCAACAAGGCCTGAGCATGCCGCTGCACTACGAAGTGCATGGGCCGGCCGATGGCGAGGCGGTGCTGCTGTCGTCGGGCCTGGGCGGGTCGGCCGCCTTCTGGCAACCGCAGCTCGGCGCGCTGGTCGAAGCGGGCCATCGCGTGATCGCGTACGACCAGCGCGGAACGGGCCGCAGCCCCGCCGCGCTGAACGCGGGCTACGCCATCGCCGACATGGCGCGCGACGTGGTGCAGATTCTCGACGCCACAGCCACGCCGCGCTGCCACCTGGTGGGCCATGCGCTGGGCGGGCTCGTGGGCCTGCAGCTGGCGCTCGACGAACCGGCGCGCGTGGCCAGCCTGGTGCTGGTCAATGCGTGGTCGAAGCCCAATGCGCATTCGGCGCGCTGCTTCGATGCGCGGCTCGCGCTGCTCGACGCCTGCGGCCCGCGCGCGTACGTGGAAGCGCAGCCGATCTTCCTGTACCCCGCGGCCTGGTGCGCGGAACATGCGCAGCGCGTGGCCGACGAGGTCGACCATGCGTTTGCGCACTTCCCCGGAGAAGCGAACATGCGCGCGCGCATCGATGCGCTGCGCGCCTTCGACATCGACGCGCGCCTTGGCGCCATCACCGCGCCCACGCTGGTGGCCGCCGCCATGGACGACGCCCTGGTGCCGTGGACCTGCTCGCAGCACCTGGCCGACGGCCTCAAGGACGTGACGCTCCACTTCATGCCGCATGGCGGCCACGCGCACAGCGTGACCGAGGCCGGCGCCTTCAACCGCAGCCTGCTCGACTTTCTCGCCCGGGTCAGCGCACCCGGCGTTCCCGCATGACCATGATGAAACCTGCTCTCGACGACGCCGCACTGGCCCTTCTTTTTACCGAGGCGCGCAGCCACAACGGCTGGACCGCCGAGCCCGTCACCGACGCGCAGATCCGCCAGGTCTATGCGCTGGCCTGCATGGGCCCGACCTCGGCCAACTGCTCGCCCGCGCGCTTCGTGTTCGTTCGCACGCCCGAAGGCAAGCAGCGCCTCGCGCCGGCGCTTTCCAAGGGCAACCTCGACAAGACCATGGCGGCCCCCGTCACGGTGATTGCGGCGTGGGACCGCAGGTTCTACGACAAGCTGCCCGCGCTGTTCCCGCATGCCGACGCGCGCAGCTGGTTCACCGGCAGCCCCGAGGCCGCGCACGAAACCGCCTTTCGCAACGCCAGCCTGCAGGCGGCCTACCTGCTGCTCGCCGCGCGCGCGGTGGGGCTGGACGCCGGGCCGATGTCGGGCTTCGACAAGGCGAAGGTCGACGCCGCCTTTTTCGAGGGCACCGACTGGAGCGCCAACTTCCTGATCAACCTCGGCCATGGCGATCCGGCCAAGGTGTTCGGCCGCCTGCCGCGGCTCGCCTTCGACGAAGCCTGCGTCCTGGCCTGAAGCCACCGTCACGGAAATTATTCTTCTCATGCTGCTGAACGCAATGGCCTCCAACCACGTCATGCCGAGCGGCGCGCCGCCCGCGCTGCCCAAGGCCGACTACCGCAACGCCATGGCGCGGCTGGGCGCGGCGGTCAACATCATCACCACCGATGGCCCCGCGGGCCGCGCCGGCTTCACCGCCTCGGCCGTGTGCAGCGTGACCGACGAGCCGCCGATGCTGCTGGTGTGCCTGAACCGTTCGGCCTCGGTGTACCCCGCGTTCACGGCCAACGGCGTGCTCTGCGTGAATGTGCTGGCCGCGGGCCACCAGGCGCTCTCGGGCCTGTTCGGCGGCAAGACGCCGATGGACGAGCGCTTTGCCGCGGGCCGCTGGAGCCGCAAGGCCACGGGCTCGCCGGTGCTCGAAGATGCCGCGGCCTCGTTCGACTGCCGCGTGGTGCAGGCCACGAGTGCGGGTACGCACGACGTGCTGTTCTGCGAAGCGCTGGCGATTGCGATGGGGGGGGCGGCGCAGAGCTTGATCTATTTCGATCGGCGGTATCACGAGATCGCGGCGCCGCCGCACTGACTCAGCGAACGGTGATGCCCTGCAGCACGATGCGCTGCACGTTCTCCACCGTCTGCTCGAAGAAGGCCGGATCCTCCAGCGTATGCCCCGTCAGCGCCTGCACCTGCACGCCGAAATCCGCATAGTGCTGCGTGACGGCCCAGAGCGTGAAGATCAGGTGGTGCGGATCGACCGGTGCGAGCTTGCCGGCTGCGATCCATGAGCGGATGACCTCCGACTTGCGCTCCACCAGCGCGCGCAGCTCGCGGTCGAGCTCGTCGCGCAAAAGCGGCGCGCCCTGGATCATCTCGAGGCAGAACAGGCGCGATGCATCGGGCCGGTCGCGCGAGACCACGAGCTTGCGGCGGATGTAGCCGCCGATGGCTTCGGACGGGTCCTGCTCGGGGCTGAAGCCGCGCAGCGGCTCGAGCCACAGCGCGAGCAGGTCGCGCAGTACGTTGACGTACAGCTCCTCCTTGTTCGCAAAGTAGTAGAGCAGGTTGCTCTTGGACACATCGGCGCGCGCCGCCACCTGGTCGATGGACGTGCCATGCAAGCCGAAGCGCGAGAACAGGCCCAGCGCGGCGCCGAGGATGGCGCTGCGCTTGTCCTCGATCTGGCGCAGCCTGCGGCTCACCGCGGACGCGCTGCGCACGGCGGGTTTCGCGCGCTTGCGCGCCGGGCTCTTCACCGGGATCTTCTTCTTTGCGCTGCTGGCTGCGGCCAGCGCCTTGGTCTTCGGCATCTTCCCTCGCTTCATCGATTGCTGGTTCTTTCAACGCGCACCACTGTAAGGCCGCGGTGCATCGCGTTGCGCCAGCGCGGCCTTCGCGCGCCGCCGGCACGCACCATGCTGACGCGGCCAACGCGTTTTGTCCATTTGGTCCAACTGGCACAGACGTTGCATGGCGAAAGGCATGCCAAGCACGAGGACCGACACATGACCACCCTGCTGTCCGTACCCATCATCGATCTCGCGCCCTACTTCGCCGGCACGGCCGAAGGCAAGGCGCAGGTTGCGGCCAAGGTCGACGAGGCCTGCCGCAGCATCGGCTTTCTCGTCATCACCAACCACGGCATTCCGGCCGAGCTGATCGCGCGCGTGTCGCGGCTCTCGCGCCAGTTCTTCGACATGCCGCTGGCCGAGAAACGCAAGGTCGACCGTCCGCGCGAAGACGCGGTGCGCGGCTACAGCGCGGTCGGCGAAGAGGGGCTTTCGTACAGCCTGGAAGAGGCCGCGCCCGGCGACCTGAAGGAATCGTTTTCCGTCGGCCCCTCCAACGTGCCGGACGACGACTACCACCGCGGCCCTGCCGCCGGCCCGCACTTCGAGCCCAACAGCTGGCCGCCGATCGACGGCTTCCGCGAGGCCTATGAAAGCTACTTCGAGGCCATGAGCGATCTCTCGCGTTCGCTGATGCGCATCTTCGCGCTCGGCCTTGCGCTGCCCGAGACCTTCTTCGACGACAAGATCGACAGGCACATCAGCATGTTCCGCGTGCTGAGCTATCCGCCGCAGCGCGAAGCGCCGCTGCCGGGCCAGCTGCGCGCGGGCGCGCACAGCGACTACGGCAGCCTCACCATCGTGCTGCCCGACGACAAGGGCCTGCAGGTGTTCAACAAGGCGGGCCAGTGGGTCGACGTGCCGCAGGTGGAAGGCGGCCTGGTGGTCAACATTGCCGACCTGATGATGCAGTGGACCAACGACCAGTGGGTGTCGACGCTGCACCGCGTGGTCAACCCGCCGTTCGAGGTGGCCAGCACCAACCGCCGCCAGTCGCTGGTGTTCTTTCACCAGCCCAACTACGACGCGATGGTCGAGTGCCTGCCGAGTTGCCTGGCACCGGGCGAGCAGCCGAAGTACGCACCCATTTCTTCGGGCGACCATCTCACGTCGAAGTTCGTCAAGCAGACGACCTTCGGCGGCACCAAGGCCGTGGCTTGAGCATGGCCCATCTCTCCTACGTCAACGTCTTCGCGAAGGACGTGGTCGCGCTCAGCGGCTTCTATCAGCGCGTGTTCGGCTTCCCAGAGATCGAGGCCATTCGATCTCCGATCTTTCGCGGACTCGACACCGGCAAGTCGAGCCTGGGCTTCAACGCGCTCGATGCCTACGAGCTGCTGCACCTGGCCGAGTTTTCCGACGCGCGCGGCGTGAAGTTCTTGCTGAACATCGATGTCGACAGCAAGGACGACGTCGACCGCATGGTGCCCGTCGCACTCGAGGCCGGCGCCACGCTGGTGAAGCCGCCCTACGTCACCTACTACAACTGGTACCAGTCGGTGCTGCTCGACCCCGAGGGCAATGTGTTTCGCATCAACTTCATGATGTGACGCACGCCGCGCGCCCTTCCCTCTTCGTCCTTCCCTCCCCCTCGACACGCTTCCCACGAAAGGTTGCTCCATGCTGCTGCGCATTCCCACCCACGGCTTCGCCTTCGGCCTTGCATCGGCGCTCGCGGCCGGCGGCGCGCTGTTCACGCTGCCCGCCGTGGCCGCCGACGGCTTCACGCTCAAGGACAAGCCGAAGATCGCCATGCTCTACTTCGGCCCGAAGAACGACGGCGGCTGGACGCAGGCCTTCGACGAGGCGCGCGTGAAGATCGAGAAGGAGATCGGCCAGAAGATCCAGTTCGTCGAGAACGTGCCCGAAGACGCATCGGCCATCAAGCCCGCGGCCGAGAAGTTCATCCAGCGCGGCGCCAACATCGTGATCGGCACCGCCTTCGGATACTCCGACAGCTTCAAGGACCTGGCCGCCAAGTACCCCGGCGTGGCCTTTCTCAACGGCTCGGGCACCACCAACGGCAGCAACCTCGAATCCTTCTACGGCCGCACCTACGAGAGCCAGTACCTCTGCGGCATGGCCGCGGGCGCGGCGTCGAAGACCGGCAAGCTCGGCTTCGTCGCGGCCAACCCCTTCGGCGTGGTGAACTGGACCATCAACGCCTTCGCGCTCGGTGCGCAGAAGATGAACCCCAACGCCACGGTCAACGTGATCTACACCGGCGCCTGGAACGACCCGGTGAAGGAACGCGCCGCCGCGGCCGCGCTGATCGACCAGGGCGCCGACGTGATCGGCCAGCACGTCGACTCGCCCACGCCGCAGATCGTGGCGCAGGAGCGCGGCGTGTACGGCACCGGCCACCACCGCGACCTGCGCCAGTTCGCGCCCAAGGCCACGCTGTGCTCGTCGGTGTGGGTGTGGGACCGCTTCCTGACGCCCGAGCTCAAGAAGATCATGGCCGGCAACTGGAAGCCCGGCCAGTACGGCGCCTTCATCGAGATGAAGGACGGCGGCACCGACATCGCGGGCTTCGGCCCCGCGGTGCCCAAGGACAAGGCCGCGCAGATCACGGCCGAGCGCGACGCCATCATGAAGGGCAAGCAGGTCTACGCCGGCCCGCTCGCCGACCGCGACGGCAAGGAGCGCGTGGCCAAGGGCGCAGTGCTGTCGGATGCCGACCTCTGGAAGATGGACTGGTTCGTCAAGGGCGTGGTGACGCAGAAGTAGGAAAAGAAAGAAGGCAACGCCAATGCCCAACGCGCTCGAGCTCACCGGCATCCGCAAGTCCTTCGACGGCTTTGCGGCACTGACCGACGCGCACTTTGAAGCGCGCTGGGGCGAAGTGCATGCGCTGCTGGGCGAGAACGGCGCGGGCAAGTCGTCGCTGATGAACATCGCGGCCGGGCTCTATGCGCCGGAGGCGGGCCAGCTGCGGGTCGACGACAACCTGGTGCGCTTCGCCGGACCGCGCGATGCGGCCAGGCACCGCATCGGCATGGTCCACCAGCATTTCAAGCTGGTGCGGCCGTTCACGGTGGCGCAGAACATCCTGCTCACCGCGCCGGCGCCGGCCGAGTTCCAGAGCCACGGGGAGCGCCTGCGCGAGATCTCGCGCGACATCCGCAACAAGGCCTCGGAGCTGGGCTTCGAGATCGACCCGGCCAGGCGCATCGACACGCTCTCGATCGCCGAGCAGCAGCGCGTCGAGATCCTCAAGGTGCTGCTGGCGGGTGCGCGCATCCTGATTCTCGACGAGCCCACCGCGGTGCTCACCGACCAGGAAGCCACGCGCCTGCTGCAGACGGTGCAGGGCCTCGCGCGCGGCGGCTCTGCCGTGGTGCTGGTCACGCACAAGATGGCCGACGTGAAGACCTATGCCGACCGCGTGACGGTGATGCGCGGCGGCCGCACGGTGGCCACGCTGGAGCCGGGCGCCACTTCGGTGGCCGAGCTCGTGAAGCTCACGGTGGGCGAATCGATTGCCACGCAGGGTTTCCAGGCGGCGAAGTCGCCGCGCGGCCCGGTGCGGCTCACGGTGCGCGGCCTGCGCTCGGCGGCATCGCCCGAGGGCCGCCGCGTGCTCGACGGCGTCGAGCTCGAACTGCATGCGGGCGAGATCTACGGCCTGGCCGGTGTCGGCGGCAACGGGCAGGGCGAGCTGGCCGGCGCCATCATGGGCCTGCCGGATGCCGGCGGACCGCTCGAAGGCGAGATCCATCTGAGCGGCCACGGCGACCTCAAGGCCATGGGTGCACCAGAGCGCCGCAACGTGGGCATTGCCGCGATTCCGGCCGACCGCTACGGGCTCGCGCTGGCCGGTGGCCTTTCGGTGGCCGAGAACTACGCCATCGGCCGCGTGCACACGGGCCGCTACGGCCCTGCCTGGCATCTGCGGCGCGGCCGCATCCAGGACGACACGCAGCAAGCGGTTCGCGCCTTCGACGTGCAGGGCGTGCGCTCGGTGGCGCAGAAGGCCGCGCTGCTGTCCGGCGGCAATGCGCAGAAGCTGGTGCTTGCGCGCGAGTTCGGCAAGGCGCCCTCGCTGGTGCTCGCGCACAGCCCGAGCCGCGGGCTCGACGTGCGCGCGAGCGCCGAGGTGCATGCGCGCCTGCGCGCCGCGCGCGACGGCGGTGCCGCGGTGCTGCTGATCAGCGAGGACCTCGACGAGGTGCTGCAGCTGGCCGACCGCGTGGGCGTGATGACGCGCGGGCGCATTGCCGGCGAATTCGCGCAGCCCGCCGACCGGCAGGCCATCGGACAGGCGATGGTGGACCATGGTTGACGCCACGCTCGCGGCCATCGCGCAGCCGGCGCAGACCGATCCGGATGCCGCGCAACGGGCGCGGCGCCAGCCGCTGGCGCGCCGGCGCTATGCGCTGGAGATCCGCCAGCACATGGGATGGCGGCGGCAGGCGCTGATCCTTGCGGCGGCGCTCCTTGCAGGCCTTGCGATCTCCGCAGCCATCCTGGTGGCGGCCGGCGTTCCCGCGGACGAGCTCGCCAACGAGTTCGTGATGCAGACCTTCTTCGACGGCCAGAACTTTCGCGCCGTGCTGTTCCAGGCCGCACCCATGATCCTCGTGGGCCTGGCCGGCTCGCTGGCGTTTCGCGCGCGCTTCTGGAACCTGGGGCTCGAGGGCCAGATGATCTGGGGCGCCATCGGCGCGACGGCCGTCTCGATGTGGCAGATCGGGCCCGAGCCGCTGCGCCTGCCGCTGATGTTCGCGGCCGCCATCGGCTGCGGGCTGCTCTGGGTGCTGGGGCCGGCGTGGCTGAAGATCAGGCTCGGCGTGAACGAGATCATTTCCACGCTGATGCTCAACTACATGGCGGCCAACTTCCTGCTGCACCTGGTCTATGGCAGCTGGAAGGATCCGAAGGACAACTTCCCCTATTCGCCGCAGTTCCGCGCCTTCGAGCGGCTGCCCGAACTGGGCGCCGGCGTGAGCAGCGCCATCGTGCTCGCGGCCGTGGTGGCGCTCCTCGCATGGTGGCTGGTGGGCCTGAGCCGCGCCGGGCTGTACCTGCGCTTCGTCGACGCCAATCCGCGCGTGGCGCATGCCAATGGCGTGCCGGTGCGCCGCACCATCTACGGCGCCGTGCTCCTCTCAGGCGCGATGGCCGGGCTCGCGGGCCTGGCGGTGGCCTCCGGGCAGGAAGGGCGGCTCACGCAGGCGTTCTACCAGGGGTACGGCTTCTCGGGCATCCTGATTGCCTTTCTTGCGCGCAACAACCCGCTCGCGGCCACCGTGGTGGCGCTGCTGGTGGCGGCGCTGTTCGTCACCGGCCGCAGCCTGCAGGTGTTCTACCAGGTGCCGTTCTCGATGGTGCAGCTGATCCAGGCCATCATCGTGGTGTGCGTGGCGTCCAGCGATTTCTTCATCCGCCATCGGCTGCGCCGCGTGGGTGCGGAGACAGTGCAATGAGCGGAAGCATTGTTCTCAACTGGCTCGCGAGCACGCCCGACTTCGCGGTGCCCTATGCGTTCGCGGCGCTGGGCCTGATCATCAGCGAGCGCGCGGGCGTGCTGTCGCTCGGCGCCGAAGGCCTGATGCTCGTGGGTGCGCTCGCGGGCATCGGCGCGCAGATCGCCATGGGGCAGCCGGCCGTGTCGCTGGTGCTGGCGATGCTCGCGGCCAGCGCGGTGTCGCTGCTGTTCGCGGTAATGGTGATCTGGCTGCGCGTGAACCAGGTGATCGCGGGGCTCGCGCTGGTGTTCTTCTGCCAGGGCCTCACGGCGCTGGTCGGCTCGCTGGCCGAATGGACCAACCATGCCACCGCAGGCATCGGCGCGATGGCGCTGTGGCCGCTGTCGCTCCTGCCCGGCGCCGGCCGGTTGTTCGAGCAGAACGCGATGGTGTGGCTCACGCTGCCGATCTTCCTCGCGGTGGCGTGGTTTCTCTCGCGCACCTCGGCCGGGCTGCGGCTGCGCGCGGTGGGCGAGAACCCGCAGGCGGCCGATGCGGCCGGCATCCGCGTCACCGTGTGGCGGCTGGCCGCGGTGCTCGCGGGCTCGGCGCTGGTGGGGCTGGCGGGCGCCTACATCTCGGTGGTCAGCACCAAGCTGTGGATCGCGGGCATGACCGGCGGGCGCGGCTGGATCGCGGTGGGGCTGGTGATCTTCGCGCGCTGGTCGCCGTGGAAGGCGCTCGTGGGCGCGCTGCTGTTCGGCTGCATCGAGGCGCTGATCCCGCAGCTCGCGGCGGCCGGCGTGCAGCTGCCGCAGTACTTCGTGATGATGACGCCCTATGCGGTGACGCTCGGGGTGATGGTGTGGGTCGCGCTCTCGCGGCGCGGCGCCGACGAAGAGCCCGGTGCGCTGGGCCAACCCTACGTGCGGGAAGAGCGCCGATGAAGGCCTGGGTCTACAACGAGGAGCGCGAGCTCGACGCGGCGCAGTTCGCCGACTACCTGGACCCGGCCACCACCGCGGTCGTGTCCATCGACATGCACCGGGGCCACCTGGACGACAGCCCCGACTGCCCCTGCCCCGCCCCGCGGGCGCGCGACGTGGTGGCGCCCATCGACAGCTTCCACGACGCGGTGCGCGCGCTGGGCGTGCGCATCGTGCACATCCGGTCGGTGCTGCGGCCCGGCGGCGTGGACGACGTCCACGGCATTCCGTCCGCATGGCGCCGCACTTTTCCGCTGCATGTGGGCGCGATTCCGAATGCCGACGCGCACGCCATCGAAGGCTCGAAGTGGACCGAGTGGGTCACGCGCGTGGCGCCCGGCGACATGCGCGTGGACAGCAAGCGGCGCCTCTCGGCCTTCTATCCGACCGACCTGGACTTCCTGCTGCGCAACCAGCGCATCGAGACGGTGGTGCTCAACGGCGGCTTCACCGATTGCTGCGTGCTCAACACGGCCTTCGACGCCAGCAACCGCAACTACCGCGTGATCGTGCTGCGCGACCTGGTGCGCGGCACCGATGCGCACCTGGAAGGCGCGGCGCTCGCGATGGTGTCGCTGCACCTGGGGCTGGTCATGGACTCGGCCGAACTGCTGCGCCAGTGGCGCGGCTGAAGGCCCGTCAGCCTGGAAGCCCCAGCCAGCGGCGGGCCACGGCCTGCATGTCGCCCTGCGCGGACTCCCACACCAGCTCGGGCGCCGCCACGTGCACGCCCGGCGGCGCAATGCGCAGCGCCAGGTCGACCAGCTCGGCCACCTTCGACGCGCGCACCGGCTGCTCGCTGCTCGGCACCATGAAGCGCACGATCGAGAGCATCCAGGCCGCGAGCCTTTCGGCGGGGTTGGCAAACTTCGCATGGAGCGGCTTGCGCGCCGAACGCACGAGGATCACGCGGTCGAAGCCGTTGGCGACCATGGCCTGCTCGTCGAGGCTCGCGAGGCCGCGCTTGAGCGCCTCGGGCAGCTTGCCCTGGTCGTGCGGCTGCACGATGGCCAGCGTTTGCACGCCGCAGGCGCGCAGCCAGCGCGCGAGCTCGGGCAGGTCCGAAGGCTGCGGCACCCAGAGCGCGCGTTCGCGGTCGTGGTAGAGCCGCGGCGGGTCGAAGGCGATGACGGCGCTGTCGGCCGAGGTGAGCGGCCATTGCGCGATCGGCAGGCCGGGGCTCAGGTAGGTTTCGACGCCGCGCAGCCCGTCGCGGATCGGCTCGCGCGCCAGCACGCGCGCATGGGCGAAGCGGTGGCTGCCCGCGAGCCGGCGCAGCAGCTCCTGGCCCAGGGCGCCGGTCGCGCCGGCCATCAGCAGCGTGCCGGCGCCCGCCGCCGCAGCGGGCATCACTGCGCGGTTCGCGCCCCGCAGGGCATGGAGAGGATCGAGGGCCATGGAGCCTTCTATGCTAACTTCGGCTTCCTTCTGCGGAGGTAATGCAAATGACGATGATGAAACGCTGGCTCCTGATTCTTGCGGCCGCCCTGTCCCTGAGCGGCTGCGGCTACAACCAGTTCCAGTCGCTCGACGAGGCCAGCAAGTCGGCCTGGAGCGAGGTGCTCAACCAGTACCAGCGGCGCTCCGACCTGGTGCCCAACATCGTGGCCACCGTGAAGGGCGAAGCCAGCTTCGAGCAGGACACGCTCACCAAGGTGATCGAGGCGCGCGCCAAGGCCACCTCCATCCAGGTCTCGCCCGAGACGCTCAACAACCCCGAGACCTTCAACAAGTTCCAGCAGGCGCAGGGCGAGCTGTCGAGCGCGCTGTCGCGGCTGATGGTGACGGTCGAGCGCTATCCGGAGCTCAAGGCCAACCAGGCCTTCCGCGACCTGCGCGTGACGCTCGAAGGCACCGAGAACCGCATCACCGTGGCGCGCAACCGCTACATCCAGACGGTGCAGGAATACAACGTGCTGGCGCGCAGCTTCCCGACCAACATCACGGCCAAGATCTTCAGCTACGAGCCCAAGCCCAACTTCTCGGTGCAGAACGAAGCGCAGATCTCGACGCCGCCGACGGTCGATTTCAGTGCGCCTAAAAAGTAAGACACCCTCCTGATGGCCCTTGCCCTGATCCGCCGCGCGCTGGCCACCGTCCTGCTGGCTGCGGCCGCGTGGGGCGGGCTTGCGGCAGCGGCATGGGCGCAGGGCCTGCTGCCGGTGCCGGCGCTCACGGCGCGGGTGATCGACCAGACGCAGACGCTGGCCGAATCCGAGCGCGCCGATCTCGAAGCCAAGCTGGCCGCGTTCGAGCAGCGCAAGGGCTCGCAGATGGTGGTGCTGATGGTGCCCACCACCGAGCCCGAGGACATTGCGAGCTACGCCAACCGCGTGGGCAACGCCTGGAAGATCGGGCGCAAGGAGGTCGGCGACGGCATCCTGGTGATCGTGGCCAAGAACGATCGCAAGATGCGCATCGAAGTGGCCAAGGCGCTCGAGGGCGCGGTGCCCGACCTCGCGGCCATCCGCATCATCGACGAGGAGATGAAGCCGCGCTTTCGCAACAACGACTTCGCGGGCGGGCTGAACGCGGCCGTGGCCCGGCTCATCGGGCTGGTCGACGGCGAGGCGCTGCCCGCGCCTTCCAGCGGCGGCGACAGCAAGGATTCCAGCGAAGGCATCGACTGGGAGAACCTCGCGATCTTCCTGTTCATCGGCGTCTTCGTCGCAGCGCCGATCGTGCGCTCGATCGTCGGCAAGAAGCTGGGCTCGGTGGTCATGGGCGGCGGCATCGGCGTGATTGCCTTCCTCATCACGACCAGCATCGTCATCGCGGTGCTGGCGGGCATGGCGGCGCTCATGGTGTCGCTGTTCTCGGCCGTGGCCGCGACGAGCCCGGGGCGGCGCGGCGGTGGTGGTGGCGGATTCGGCGGCTGGGGCGGCGGCGGTGGCGGTGGCTGGAGCAGTGGCGGCAGCAGCGGAGGCGGTGGCTTCAGCTCTGGCGGCGGCGGCGATTTCGGGGGCGGCGGCGCCTCGGGGGACTGGTAGGCATGGCAACGCTTTTCTCGAAGCTCGCCCGCATCTGGCGCCACCAGTGGATGGACGAGGCCGATGTGCGGCGCGTGCTGCCCGATGCCGCCATGGAGCGCCTTGCGGCGCGCGTGGCCGCGAGCGAGCGCCGCCACAGCGGCGAGATCCGCATCTGCGTGGAAGCGGGCCTGCCCTGGTCCTACCTGCGGCGCGACGCCTCGGCGCGCGAGCGTGCCGTCACGCTGTTCGGCAAGCTGCGCGTATGGGACACCGAACACAACAACGGCGTGCTCATCTACCTGCTGCTGGCCGAGCATGCGATCGAGATCGTGGCCGACCGCGGCATCGATGCGCGCGTCGACGATGCCGAATGGGCCACGATGGCGCAGCGCATGGGCGCGGCCTTCCGCGAAGGCCGCTTCGAGGACGGGCTCACGCAGGCGCTGGAAGAAATGTCGGCCTTGCTGGTGGCGCACTTTCCGCTGGCGCACGACCAGCCCGACACCAACGAGCTGCCCGACGAGCCCGTCGTGCTCTGACTTTCTTTCTCTCCCCCCCTTCCGGGGGAGGGCCGGGGTGGGGCAAGCGGCGGTGGCAGTGGTCACGCTCTGCCTGCCCCCATCCCAACCTTCCCCCGGGAGGGGAAGGAGCCAATACCTTACTCCGATGCGGGCAGCGCCCACACGCTTTTTCCACCCACCGCATAGAAGCACCGCCCCGGCGCGCGCTCCATCAGCCAGCCGCCCGTGAACTCGCCGAAGGCCGGCAGCACGGCCTGCCGCGCATCGCTCGCGAAACACGGCAGCCGCACGCTGTCGCGCCCCGGCCCGTGCAGCCTGCACACGGGATGCAGGTGCCCCGCGAGCACGAAGTGCGTGGCATGCGCTTGCGGATGGTGGCAGCAGGCAAAAGGGCCGAGCAGGTAAGGCTCGTCGACCACCTCGATGCCGAGCGCGGCCGGCGGATCGCCCGCGCGGCTGTCGTGGTTGCCCCGCACCAGCGTCATGCTGATGGGCGCATGCGCCGCGCGCCAGGCGGCCAGCGCCGCCAGCACCTGCGGCGTGCGCGCCTGCGCCGCATGCAGGAAATCGCCAAGGAAAACGATGCGCTGCGGCGCATGGCCCGCGACCAGCGCGTCGAGCCGCGCCAGGTTCTCCTGCGTGGTGCCGCCCGGCACCGGCTGCCCGAGCGCGCGGTAGGTCGCGGCCTTGCCGATGTGCAGGTCGGCAATGAACAGCACGCGGCCTTCGGGCCACCAGACGGCGTGCTCGGGCAACAGATGCAACAGTTCGCCGGCCCATTGGACCGGGAGCGCCGATGCGGGAAGATTCGAAGCGGTCACGGGCCACGAGTGTCGCAAAAGACGGCCGGGCCGGCGGCCGTCTTGCAATTCACCCCGCGAGCCCCAGTTCTTCGTCATGACCGAAACGCCTTCGCTGCACATCGTCTGCCCGCACTGCCACACGACCAACCGCGTGCGCGCGGCGCAGCTGGGCAGCGCGCCCGACTGCGGCAACTGCCACCGCGCGCTGTTCACCGGCCATTCCGCCGCGCTGCCGGACGAAAAGACCTTCGACCGCCACATTGCACGCAATGAAATCCCGGTGCTGGTGGACTTCTGGGCACCCTGGTGCGGCCCGTGCCGCCAGATGGCGCCGGGCTACGAACAGGCCGCGGCCCAGCTCGAACCGCAGGTGCGGCTGGCCAAGGTCGACACGGAAGCCGTGCCGGCGCTGGGCGCGCGCTTCAACATCCGCAGCATCCCGACGCTGGCGCTGTTCCGCGGCGGCCGCGAAGTGGCGCGCCAGGCCGGCGCCATGGGGGCGGCGGACATCGTGCGTTGGGTCAAGGCGCACGGCGCGGGTTGAGCTGAACGGCTCACAGCGGCGGCAACGGCCGTGACGGCCGTGATCGCGACCTGCGCTCCCGGCGCGGCGTGGCCGGCGGTTTGCCGGGACCTTCCTGCCCGAACGCGAGCGTGCTCTTCACGCGCTCCACGCCGCCGGCCGTGACCACGCCGCCCGCGGCCTTTTCGAGCTGCTCGACCATGCGCGCAATGCGGTCGGCCACGTTCTCGTTCGAGAGCTTCTCGCGGAACAGCTCGACCATGAGCGGAAACGAGAACGGCGTGGGCCGCTCGAGCGGCTTCAGCACCAGCTGCTGGGTCGCCATGCGCGCAAGGCTGGCCCCCAGGCGCCCGATTTCGAGTTCCTGCGCGAGCAGTTCCTGCTCGGCCTGCAGCAGCAGCTTGTTCGCCGGATCGTACTTGCGGAACACCTCCCAGAACAGCGACGACGAGGCCTGCAGCTGCCTGCTGCTGCGCTTCTCGCCCGGATAGCCCTGGAAGATCAGCCCCGAGACGCGCGCGATCTCGCGGAAGCGGCGCTGCGCCAGCTCGCCCGCGTTGAGCGAGGCCAGCACCTCGTGCAGCAGCGTGGCATGCGCGTCCTCGCCCTGCGGCAGGCGCAGCACCTGCGGCAGCAGCGCGGGCCAGTCGACCGGCGTGGCGCTCAGCAGCTCGAAGCCGTAGTCGTTCACCGCAATGGAAAAAGTACGCGCCTCGTGCTGCGCCACGCGCCAGGCCAGGAGGCTCGCAAGCCCCAGGTGCACGTGGCGCCCCGCGAAGGGATAGAGGAACAGGTGCGAACCTTCGCGCGTGGCGAGGGTTTCGGCCAGCAGGGTCTCTGGCGTGGGCAGGGCCGACCATTGCTGCTGGATCTCGAGCAGCGGCCGCACGCACTGCAGCTCGGGCGATGGATAGCGCCCCTCGCCGGCCAGCGCGAGCTGCTGCACCACCGCGTCGGCCAGCGTGGTCGACAGCGGCATGCGCCCGCCGTTCCAGCGCGGCACCGCGGCGCGCTTGCCGGTGGCGCGCCGCACCCAGGCCGTCATGTCGTGGATGCGCACGAGCTCGAGCAGCCGGCCGCCGAACAGAAAGCAGTCGCCGGGCTTCATGCGCGCGACAAAGCCTTCCTCGACGCTGCCGATCCTGGCGCCGCCCATGTACTGCACCGCCATGCTCGCGTCGCTCACGATGGTGCCGATGTTCATGCGGTGGCGCCGCGCGAGCCGCGCGTCCGGCACGCGCCAGACGCCTTCTGCATCGGGCACCGCGCGGCGGTAGTCGGGATAGGCGGCCAGCGAAGGCCCGCCCTGCGAGACGAAGGCCAGGCACCACGCCCAGCTCTCGCGCGACAGATCCGCATAGGCGGCGGTGCCGCGCACTTCGGCATACAGGTCGTCGGGCACGAAGCCGCCGCCGAGCGCCACGGTCACCAGGTGCTGCACCAGCACGTCGAGCGGCTGCACCGGCGTGTGGCGCGCCTCGATGTGGCCGGCCGCGATGGCCGCGCGCGCCGCGGCGCCTTCGACCATCTCGATGCTGTGCGTGGGCACGAGCGTGATGCGCGACGGCCGGCCCGGCGCGTGGCCCGAGCGCCCCGCGCGCTGCAGCAGCCGCGCCACGCCCTTGGGCGAACCGATCTGCAGCACGCGCTCGACCGGTAAAAAGTCCACGCCGAGGTCCAGGCTCGAGGTGCAGACCACGGCCTTGAGCTCGCCGTTCTTCAAGCCCAGCTCGACCCATTCGCGCACCGCGCGGTCGAGCGAACCATGGTGCAGCGCGATGAGGCCGGCCCATTCGGGCCGCGCCTCGAGCATGGCCCGGTACCAGATCTCCGATTGCGAGCGCGTGTTGGTGAACACCAGCGTGGTGCTGCTGGCGGCAATCTCGTCGAGCACCTGCGGCAGCATCGTGAGGCCCAGGTGGCCGCCCCACGGAAAGCGCTCGGCCCGGCCGGGCAGCAGCGAATCGACCACCAGCTTCTTGGGCACCGCGCCCTGCACCAGCACGCCCTCTTCACGGCCCAGCAAGGCATGCATGGCCTCCGGCAGGTTGCCGAGCGTGGCCGACATGCCCCACACGCACAACGACGGGTTCCAGCGCCTGAGCCGCGCGAGCGCCAGCTGCACCTGCACGCCGCGCTTGTTGCCGAGCAGTTCGTGCCACTCGTCGACCACCACCATCTTCACGCGGCCCAGCACCTCGCTCGCATCGGCGCGCGCGAGCAGCAGCGACAGGCTCTCGGGCGTGGTGACGAGCACCGTGGGCAGGCGCTCGTTCTGCGCGCTGCGCTCGGCCGACGAGGTGTCGCCGCTGCGCGCGCCGGCGCTCCAGCGGTGCACGTCGACGCCCTGGGCATCCATGGCCTCGAGCGGCTGCTGCAGCGCGCGCAGCGTGTCGGCCGCGAGCGCGCGCATGGGCGTGATCCACAGCACGGTGAGCGGCGGCGGCGTGGCCTTTGCGCTGCGCGAGGGCGGCGGCGCCGCGGACGAGAACGCCTGCAGCGCGCCGAGCCACACCGCGTAGGTCTTGCCCGCGCCGGTGGTCGCATGCAGCAGCCCGGAGCGCCCCGCGGCCACGGCTTTCCACACGTCGCGCTGGAACTTGAAGGGCTTCCAGCCGCGCGCTGCAAACCAGGCGTCGAGCGCCGCCTTGACTGCTGCTGCCTTGCTCCTTCCCCTTCCGGGGGAAGGTGGGGATGGGGGCTCGCGGCCTTCGAGCACAGGCGGCCGATCCTTGATGCGCCGCTTGCCCCCGCCCCTGCCCTCCCCCGGGAGGGGAGGGAGAAATGCGGGGTCAGGCGGCGCGGTCATGACGGCAGCAGCGCGGCGAGCGTCTGCAGGGTGTCGGCTTCCGCCACCGGCTTGTCCTCGCGCCAGCGCAGCATGCGCGGAAAGCGCACCGCGATGCCGCTCTTGTGGCGCGCGCTGCGCGCAATGCCTTCGAAACCCAGCTCGAACACCAGCGTGGGCGCGACGCTCTTCACCGGACCGAAGCTCTCGACGGTGGTCTTGCGGATGATCGCGTCCACGCGCGCCATCTCGGCGTCGGTGAGGCCCGAATAGGCCTTGGCAAAGGGCACGAGCTTGCGGTCTTCCTGCTCGGGCGGACCGTCCCAGACGGCGAAGGTGTAGTCGCTGTAGAGGCTCGCGCGCCGGCCGTGGCCGCGCTGTGCGTAGACGAGCACGGCGTCGATGCTGAGCGGATCGATCTTCCACTTCCACCACACGCCCACGTCCTTGGTGCGGCCCACGCCGTACTGCGCGTCGCGGCGCTTGAGCATCATGCCCTCCACGCCCAGGCTGCGCGCCGCTTCGCGCTGGCGTGCGAAGTCGCTCCATTCGATGCCGGTGAGCATCGGGCTCGGCAGCAGCGACGGATGCTGCATGCGCGTGACGAGTTCGTCGAGCAGCAGCCGGCGCTCCGATTGAGGCAGCGCGCGCAGGTCGCGCCCTTCCCATTCGAGGATGTCGTAGGCCAGCAGCACCACCGGGATCTCGCGCAGCAGCTTCGCGCCCAGCGTCTTGCGGCCGATGCGCTTCTGCAGCTCCGCGAAGGGCTGCACGCGGTCGTCGCGCCAGACGGCAATCTCGCCGTCGAGCACCGTGCCGTCGGGCAGCGCATCACCGAGCACGGCCAGCTCGGGAAAGCGCTCGGTCACCAGTTCCTCGCCGCGCGACCACAGCCAGCTGGCGCCCGCGCGCTTGACCAGCTGCGCGCGGATGCCGTCCCACTTCCATTCGACGATCCAGCCGGCCGGCGGGCCCAGCGCGGCATCGAACTGCTCGAGCGGCAGGTTGAAGGCATGCGCAAGAAAGAACGGGTACGGCTGCCCGCTGGTTTTTTGCACCTGCTCCGCGCCCGACTCCGGCGCGATCAGCGCGCGGTAGTCTTCCGCCCGCGGCCGGCCGCCGATGTGGGTGTAGCCCATGAGGCGCTGCGCCACGCGCTTGGGATCGATGCCGCCCACGCCCGCGAGCGCCTGCGTGACCTGCAGCTTCGACACGCCCACGCGGAAGGCGCCGGTGATGAGCTTGAAGTACACCAGCCGCTCTTCGGCCGCGAGCTGGCGCCACTGCGCGCGCAGCCGTGCGGGGAGCCCGTCGGGCGCTGCCTTGCCGGCCTCGCGCAGCGGCAGCAGGTGCTCCTCGACCCAGCGCGCCAGGCCGAGGTCGTGCGCCTCGGTGGGCGGCGGCAGCAGCAGCGCGATGGTTTCGGCCAGGTCGCCGACCGCCTCGTAGCTCTCGTCGAACAGCCATTCGGGCAGGCCCGCGGCCTCCTGCGCGAGCAGCCGCAGCAGCCTGGTGGGCACGAGCTGGCGCGGCTTGCCGCCGGCCAGGAAGTACACGGCCCAGGCCGCATCGGCCGGATCGGCCTCGCGCAGGTAGCGCTGCAGCGCGGCCTGCTTGGCAAGGCTCGAGGTGCTGGCGTCGAGCTCGCGGTAGAGCGCCGCGAAGTCCTTCATGGTCCGGTTGCTCCTTCCCCTTCCGGGGGAAGGCTGGGATGGGGGCCGGCAGGCGAGGGAGTTTCCTGGTCGTCCTCGTCGCCGTACTCGGTCCTGAAGCCCTGCGCCTCCAATCCGTTCTCGCTGAGCCAGCGCACCATCACCGCCACGCTGCCGTGGGTGACGAACACCCGGCAGGCCCCCGTGCCCGCGATGGCCTGCTGCAGGCCGGGCCAGTCGGCGTGGTCGGACATCACGAAGCCGCGGTCCACGCCGCGCCGGCGGCGCGTGCCGCGCAGCTGCATCCAGCCGCTCGCGAAGGCGTCGGCATGGTGGCCGAAGCGGCGCATCCATGGTGTTCCCTGGGCCGAGGGCGGCGCCAGCACCAGCGCCCGCTTGAGCAGCGCGGCATCGACACCCGCATCGGTCACGCGCAGGGTCTGCGGCAAGGCCACGCCCGCGGCGCGGTACACGGCATTGAGCGGCTCCACGGCGCCGTGCACCACGATCGGCCCGATGGAGGCGTCCACGCCATGCAGGATGCGCTGCGCCTTGCCGAAGGCATAGCAGAACAGCACCGATGCGCGGCCGGCTTCGGCATTGGCGCGCCACCAGGCGTCGATCTCGGCGAACAGGGCCGCCTGCGTGGGCCAGCGGTAGATCGGCAGGCCGAAGGTCGACTCGGTGATGAAGGTGTCGCAGGGCACCGGCTCGAAGGGCGCACAGGTGCCGTCGGGCTCGGTCTTGTAGTCGCCCGAGGCCACCCACACGCGGCCGCCGTGTTCGAGCCGCACCTGCGCCGAGCCCAGCACGTGGCCGGCCGGATGCAGCGAGATGCGCACGCCGTGGTGCCCGATCGCCTCGCCGTACGGCAGCGTCTGCAGCGCGATGGCGTCGCCGAGGCGGGTGCGCAGCGTGCCGGCGCTGTCGGTGTGCGCGAGGTAGTGGCCGTGGCCGGCGCGCGCGTGGTCGGAATGCGCATGGGTGATGACGGCGCGCGCCACCGGCCGCCAGGGGTCGATGTAGAAGTCGCCCGGCGGGCAGTAGAGGCCCTCGGGCCGCGCCACCACGAGGTCGCCAGGGCGCAAGGCGGAACTGTGGGGCAGCGGCGCGGTCATGGCCCGACATCGTAGGCCGGCGCGGCGCTCCGCGTGCCGAAGGCCGGGCGCAAAGCACTGTGGGCGGCGGCCTACGCTTGCTTCGCCGGCCCGGCCGCGCATGGGCCTGTGGAACAATCTTCGCAACCACCCATGCTGCATCCGCCCCGCCACTTCGTCTACCTCGATGCCGTCGCGCGCGCGGGGTCGATCCGCAAGGCGGCCGAGAAGCTGCACGTGGCCTCGACGGCGCTCAACCGCAAGATCCTGGAGATCGAGTCCGACATCGGCACGCCGCTGTTCGAGCGCCTGCCGCGCGGCGTGCGCCTCACGGCAGCGGGCGAGGTGCTGATCACCGCGGTGCGGCGCAGCATGGCCGACATGCGCTCGGCCGAGTCGCAGATCGAGCAGCTGCGCGGGCTGGTGCGCGGCACGGTGCGCATCGGCTGCGCCGAATCGGTGGCGACCGACCTGATCCCCGGCACCATCGCGCACTACCAGCAGACGCACCCGGGCGTGCAGTTCCAGATCGTCTCGGGCGTGACGGGCAACCTGGCCGCGTCGCTGATGGCCGACGATGTCGAGCTGATCCTGGTGCACGACCCGCAGCCGTCGCAGACGCTGCGCGTGATCAGCGCGATCGCGCAGCCGCTGTGCGCGATGCTGCGGCCCGACCATCCGCTCGCGAAGCGCGCCACGCTGCGGCTGGCCGATTGCCAGAAGTACACCGTGGCGCTGGGCGACCGGTCGTTCGGCAGCCGCCGGCTGCTGGACGACGTGATGGCGCGCTCGCGCATCGCGCTGCAGGTCGCGCTGGAGGCCAGCACCGTGCAGACGCTCAAGGAGTTCACGCGGCAGACGGGCGCGATCAGCTTCCAGTTCCAGATCGGCACGCTCAACGAGGTGCGGCGCGGCGAGCTGGTGTCGATCCCGCTGTCGGACCGGGCGCTGGCGCACAGCCAGCTGGTGCTGGCGGCGCGCGCCGGCCGCATGCTGCCGATCGCCACGCTGTCGTTCATGGAAACGCTGGTCAACCGGCTGGCGGCGCTGCCGGGCTGAGCAGCCCGCGGGCGCGCCGTTCAAGCGGCGAATCGCTCACTGCACACAATTTGCGCTCGGTCCGAGCGAAACATTGCGCTGGAAGTTTGCACCCCGGCTGCCCATACTGCGTTCATCTGTTGCACCGCAGCATCCATGGACGCCCACACCCTCCTCCCCCCAGGCATCGCGCCGACGCAGGCCGCCACGCGCCCGCGCCTGGCCGTGCACCGGCTGCCGATGGCGCATCCGGGCGACCTCTCGGCGCTCGCCGCGCTGTTCGACCAGGGCGCGATCGAGCCCGCGCAGGTGGTGGCCGTGATCGGCAAGACCGAAGGCAATGGCGGCGTCAACGACTTCACGCGCGGCTACTTCACGCAGACGCTGATGAGCCTGCTGGCCGCGCGGCTGGGCCGGCCGGCCGCCGAACTGCTGCGCGAGCTGCCCTGCATCCTGTCGGGCGGCACCGAGGGTGTGCTGAGCCCGCACTACGTGGTGTTCGCCCGCAGCGGGCGGCCCGCAGCGGATGCGGCCGCCGGGCCCGGTCCGGGCGCGCTCGCGATCGGCACGGCCGTCAGCGCGCCGCTGCCCGCGCAGCACGTCGGGCGCTGGGCGCAGGTGGCGTCGGTGGCCGGCGCGGTGCGCGAGGCGATGCGCGGCTCCGGCATCGCCCGCGCCGAGGACGTGGCCTTCGTGCAGGTCAAGTGCCCCTGCGTGACGGCCGCGCGCGCCCAGGCCGCCGCCGCGGCCGGCCACACGGTGCTGACCGCCGACTCGGGCCGCTCGATGGCGGCGGCGCGTGCCGCCGGCGCCTTCGGCGTGGCGATCGCACTGGGCGAGCTGCCCGACGATCCGGCGCTGGAGGCCGCGATGCTGCTCGACTTCGAGCGCTTCTCCCGCCGCGCGAGCATTTCGTCGGGCGTCGAGGTCGAGGCCAACGAGGTGATCGTGCTCGGCCACAGCGCGGCATGGGAAGGCACGCTGCGCATGGCCTGCGCACCGATGCGCGACGCGCTGGACATCGGCGCGGTGGCCGAGGCGCTGCGGCCGCTGGGCATGAACGCGGCGCCCCAGTTGAGCGCGGCCGATGCGGCGCGGGTGGCGGCGGTGTTCGTCAAGTGCGAGCCCGACCGCCGCGGCCACGTGCGCGGCGCGCGCCACACCATGCTCGACGACACCGACATCAATGCCCAGCGCCACATCCGCGGCGCGGTCGGCGGCATGGTGGCCGGCGTGCTGGGGGACGCGCGCATTTTCGTTTCCGGAGGCGCCGAGCACCAGGGACCGGACGGCGGCGGACTGGTCGCGGTGATCGCGCACGCGGCATGACAGCACGCCCGCAACCCGATGCCGGCGCGGACTTGGTACGCATCCTGCAGGTGCCCGCACCCACCATGCACGCCACCGGCCCCGCCTTCGAACAACGCCATTTCCGGCAACACCGGCGTCGCGCGCCTGCCGCGGCGGCGCCTCTCAGCGAGAGCCCATCCGCATGAAGATCGTGATCATCGGTGCCGGCGTGGCCGGCGCCATCCTGGCCCGCCGGCTCGCCGCGCTGCCCGGCGTCGAACTGCATTGCCTGGAGCGCGTCGGCCCCGACGACCACTCCGAGGCCGGCACCGGCCTGAACGTGGGCCCCAACGCGGTCAAGGCGCTGCGCCTGTGCGACGCGGCGCTGGCCGCCGAGGTCGAGGCCGCGAGCCTGCCGTGGCAGCACTGGCAGATCGCGCTGACCGACGGCACGGTGCTGTTCGACCTGCCGCTGTCGCAGGTGGCGGACAACCCCGGCATCCGCATCCGCTGGTCGGAGCTCTACCGCGTGCTGCGCGAAGGCGCGGGCGCGGCGATCCGGTATGGCTGCGAGATCGCGTCGATCGCCGCGGCCACGGGCGGCGGCGGGCGCACCGCCGTGCGCTACCTCCAGGGCGGCGTCGAGCACCGCATCGACGACATCGACCTGCTGGTCGGCGCGGACGGCCGCTATTCCGCCACCCGCGCCGCGTTCTCGGGCCTGCCCGAGCCGCGCCACGTGGGCGTGGCGATCCTGCGCACGCTGGTGCCCGACACCAGCGCCGGCCTGATCGACGACTACGGCCAGTGGTTCAACGGCCCGCACCGGCTGCTGGCCTTCCGCGTGCCGCCGGGGCATGTCTACATCGCGGCGACCTACCCGGTCGAACCCGGCGCGCCGCTGCGCGACGAATGGAAGACCGAAGCCGCGATGCGCGCCACCTACCAGCCCGCGCAGGGTGCGCCGAGCGCGCAGGTGCAATGGCTGATGGACGCCATGTGCGCAAACCTGCCGCACAGCCACTGGGCCCGCATGCAGGAATCGGACGTGCTGTTCGGCGAAGCCGATGCCGACGTGATGTACCTGGGCGACAGCGCCCACGGCATGGCACCCACGCTGGGCCAGGGCGCGACCCAGGCCATGGAGGACGCCTGCGCCGCCGCGCTGATCCTCGAGCGCGAGATCCGCGCCGGCCGCCGGGCGCCGCGCGGCTGGCTGGCGCTGGTGGACGCCGCGCGGCGCGAGCGCATCCGCTTCGCGATGGCGCTGTCGATCACCGCCACCGACACCATGCTGGCCGGCGCCGACCCGGTGGCCGGAACGCGCTGGAAGACCGGGCCCGCGTTCCTCGGCGACCTTTCCACGCTGTTCCGCGACGTGTCGCTGGGCCAGCACGAACCGGTGCCTGCGCCATGACAGCGACCAACGCCGCCATCACGCACGGCCTCTTCCATCTCGCGATCAAGACCGCCGACCTCGGCCGCACCCGCGCCTTCTGGACCGGCGTGATCGGCCTGCGCGAGATCGCGCGGCCCGACTTCGGCTACCCCGGCGCATGGCTGGCCTGCGGGCAGCCGGGCGGGCAGGCCATCATCCACGTCTATGCCGGCGGCCCGGCGCTGGGTGCGGGCGGCCGGGTGCCGCACGGCAGCGGGGCCATCGACCACGTGTCGCTGGCCTGCTCGGGCTACCACGCGTACGTCGCGCGCTTTCGCGCCGCGGGGCTGGACTGGCGCGAATTCCTCGTGCCCGGCACCACGCTGTGGCAGCTGTTCGTCTACGACCCGAGCGGCGTGCAGCTCGAGCTCACCTTCGAAGGCGCGGTGGAAGACGGCGCGCCGCCCGACATGTCGGCCGCGCGCGTGTACCGCGCCGGCAGCTCCTTCTTCGATCCGCTTGCCTATCCCGCCCTGACCCCGCCACCCCGTTCCGGAGAACCCCACGATGCCACGCCCTGAGCTTTTCTTCGCCGCGCCCCTTCGTGCCACCGCCCGTCTTGCCGGCGCCGCGGCCTTCGTCCTCGCCGCGTTCGCGGTGCTGCCGGCCCAGGCGGCCGACAGGATCAAGGTCGGCGTGTTTCCCTCGAGCGCGGCGCTGCCGTTCTACGTGGCCGTGAACCGCGGCTACTTCAAGGAGGCCGACCTGGAGATCGAGGAGGTGCCCATGACCAGCCACCCGCTGACCGTGCAGGCGCTGGTGTCGAACGGCATCGACGCGGCGGTGAACCTGGTGACGCTCGAAGGCGCCAACATGGAATCGCGCCGGCCCAACACGCTGAAGTACATCTCGCTCAACGGGCAGAACGCGCAGCACGTGATCGAGCAGTTCGTCGTCAAGGCCGACAGCCCGGCGCGGACGCTGAAGGATTTCAGGAACGGCTTCAAGCTGTTCTCGGCGCCCGGCCCCGCCAACATCGGCGCGGCGCGCGCGGTGCTCAGGAAGGTGGGCCTGGCCGAGGGCAAGGACTTCACGATCCAGGAACAGCAGATCGGCGTGCACCTGGGCGCGCTGCAGTCGGGCAACTTCGACGGCGGCTACACGCTCGAGCCCTCGGCCACCATCATGGTCGCGCAGAAGGTCGGCAAGCGCATCGAGGCCGGCGTGATCTCCACCTACCTGCTGGGCAACAAGAGCGCCTCGGCCTTCGCGGCCGGCGCCGTGATGTCGGGCAGGTTCATGGCCGACAAGCCCGACGTGGCCAGGCGCTTCGCCGCCGCGTGGGCGCGCGGCGTGAAGGAGGCACAGGCCGACAGCAGCGCGCGCGGCTACCTGGTGCAGGGCATGAAGGTGCCGCCCGAGCTGGCCGCCACCGTACCGCTGCCGCGCATCGTGATGGCCAGGGACATGACCCCCGCCGACGTGGGCGACTTCCAGAAGTTCCTCGACATCGGCACCGAGCTGGGCGTGGTCAAGGCAAGGATCGACGGCAAGGCACTGGTGCGGGCCTTCTGATGCGCACCATGAGCACCCATCTGCCGATCGGCACCGCCGCGCCCGGCGCCGCGGATGCCGGCGCCTCGCACCGCTGGTACCCGAAGGGCACGCACATCACGATCCGCGGGCTGACCAAGCGCTTCCAGGACGCGACCATCTACGACAACTTCGACCTCGACATTCCGAAGGGGAAGATCGTGTCGGTATTCGGCCCCAACGGCTGCGGCAAGAGCACGCTGATCAACATGATCGCGGGCATCCTGCCGTGCGACAGCGGGCAGATCCTGTTCGAGGGCAAGGAAGCGCGCGAGACGCGCATCGGCTACGTGTTCCAGAACTACCGCGAGGCGGTGTTTCCGTGGCTGCGCGCGATCGACAACATCCGCTACCCGCTGCAGTACCTGAACCTGTCGAAGGCGCAGCAGCAGTCGCGCATGGACAGGCTGATGGAGAGCTTCGACGTCAAGCTCGACCTGCAGCGCTACCCCTACCAGATGTCGGGCGGCCAGCAGCAGCTGGTGTCGATCATGCGGGCGCTGGTGGTCGACCCCGAGGTGCTGTTCCTCGACGAGCCTTTCTCCGCGCTCGACTACGAGATGGTGATGTTCCTGCGCGAGCGGCTGCAGAAGGTGCTGGTCGAACGCCGGACCACCACCTTGCTGGTCTCGCACGACCTCGACGAGGCCGTGCTGCTGGCCGACGAGGTGCTGCTGCTGACCAAGCGGCCCACGCGCGTGGCCGAGAACCTGCCCTTCGACGTGGCGCGCCCGCGCACGGCCGACACCACGATCACGCCGGCCTTCATCGCCACCAAGACCCGCGCGCTGGACGTGTTCCAGCGGGAGGTGCGCAAGCCATGAGCCTCGCCCATCGAGCCAACGCCTTCGGCGCCCGCCTGCGGCCGCTGTTCGGCATCGCCGCGCTGATCGGCCTCTGGGCCTTCGTGCATGCGACGCGCGCGGTCGACCCGGTGCTGCTGCCCTCGCCGCTCGAGGCGCTCGCGGCCTTCTGGAACGGCCTTGCGCACGGCACGCTGTGGGGCGACTTCTTCAAGACCATCGTGCGCACCGTCACCTCCTTCGGCCTTGCGCTCGTGATCGCGGTGCCGCTCGGCATCGTGCTGGGGTCGAACGAGAAGATCTACGAATCGATCGAGTTCGCGATCGACTTCTTCCGCTCGACGCCGGCCTCGGCCATGTTCCCGCTGTTCCTGGTGCTGTTCGGCGTCGGCGAGGCCACCAAGATCGCGGTCGCGGCCTTCGGTGCGGCGCTGGCCATCCTGTTCAACGTCGCCTACGGCGTGATGAGCGCGCGCAAGCAGCGCCAGCTCGCAGCCAAGGTGATGGGCGCGCCGCGCTGGCGCGTGCTGACCGACGTGATCCTGCTCGAATCGATGCCGCAGGTGTTCGTCGGCATGCGCTCGGGCGTGTCGATCGCACTGGTGATCGTGATCGTGGCCGAGATGTTCATCGGCTCCACCGATGGCCTCGGCCAGCGCATCATGAACGCCCAGACCATTTTCGACATGCCCGACATGTACGCCTCGATCTTCGCGGCGGGCCTGCTCGGCTACGTGATGAACCTCGTGTTCCTGGTGGCGGAGCGGCGCTTCGTGCACTGGGGCGGAAAGTAATGCAAGCCATGACCGTTTCCATGACCGACATCAACCTGCCCGCCGTGCTCGCCGAAGTCGAGGCCGCGTTCGCCGAGTACGAGCGCGCGCTCGTCACCAACGACGTTCCGGTGCTCGACAGGCTGTTCTGGGATTCGCCGCACACGCTGCGCTACGGCGCCGGCGAGAATCTCTACGGCTACGACGCGATACGCGCGTTCCGCCAGGGCCGGCCTGCGGTCAACCTCGAGCGCGAGATCACCGCAAGGGCCATCACCACCTTCGGTCGGGACTTTGCGGTCGCGAACGTCGAGTTCAGGCGCGCGGGCAGCGAACGCACGGGCCGCCAGAGCCAGACCTGGGCGCGCCTGCCGGAGGGCTGGCGCGTGGTGTCGGCGCACGTGAGCCTGATGGGCTAGCTATTTCTTCGGCTGGCCCTTCATCATGTCGACGACGTTCATCTTCATGCCGTTGCCCATGATCATGTCGCCGGGCTTCTGCCCGGCCTTGCACGGGCCGACCCACTTTGCCTCCATGACGAAGCTCCCGCTGGACTTGCCCATCATCGGCGGCTTGTAGGTCGAGCTGCTTTCCATCCGGTAGCTGGAACCGAAGTCGCCCGTGACCACCGCGTGGCTGGTGGCGGTGGTCGTGCCCATCTTGCACACGGAATCGATCACCAGCGTGCTGCCTTCCCTGCGTATCTCCTGCTTCGAGCAGGCGTCCTTGCCCATGCCCTGCCCCATGTCGCGCAGCGCCTGGTCGGTGGCGGCGTCGATGCATTGCTGGATGGTCTGCGCCGGCGCGCCGCTGGCGCTGTCTCCCATCTTCATCTCCCACAAGCCGGGCTTGCGCGCGGGATAGTCGATGGCCAGCGCGGGCAAGGCCGTGCTGCAGGCCAGCATGAAGAGGGCAATGGCGGATGGGCGAATCTTCATGGCGGGCTCCGCGTTGGTTCGAAGAAAAGGATGCTCGGGTTCTACCGCGCGCGGCGCGCGGATGGAATAGCGCAATCGGCCTACGCCGGCCGTGCCTGCGCGGCGGCTGCCGCCGCCGCGGCCTTGCGGGGACGCGAGGCCAGCCCGAAGCCGATGCCCAGCGCCAGCCCGCCGAGCACGTCGACCAGCACGTGCTGGCGCACCGCCATCGTCGAATAGACGATGGCCACGGCCCACGCGATGTTGAGCGCGCGAGCCCACGCGGGCGCAGCCACCTCGCGCAGCTGCCGCGCAAGCACCACGCAGGCAAACACCGAGAACGACACATGCAGCGACGGAAACGCGTTGCCGGCCGTATCGACAGTTTTCAGCAGATGCAAAGAGGTGCCCGGGCTGGTGTCGATGCTGAAGTTCGGGATGGCCGTGGGCACGAACCAGAACACCACGAGCGCGATGCCGGTCATGAAGGCGCAGCCCAGCGCAAAGCTCCAGAGTTCACGCCTGTCCTTGGCAAGGAACACCGGCAGCGCGATGTAGAGCCACAGCGATAGATAGACCGGCAGCAGCGCCGGCCAGAAGGCGATCAGCCGGTCGAACGCGGTGAGCGGCAGCGTCCAGGGCTGGCCGGCGTTCTTCATGATCCAGAAATACAGCGGGAAGAAACCCGCGGTCGCGACCGTGTTGCCGACCAGCTTCAGCGGCCAGAGCGCGCGGCACCGCCGGCCCAGTATGCGAAGCCAGGGCTGCGGACTCGAAGGCGGCGGATTCTCGAAAGAAGAAGATGTCATGAACGGCCGATGCGGTGCGCCTGGAACCCGCGCAAGCGAGCCCGTGGCCCTACCAGGGCGTCCATTTTGATTCGCTTTGGGCCGAGGCCACCGTACGCTCGATGAAGCGCACGCCGCGCGCACCGTCTTCCACGCCCGGGTAGTCGGCCGCGATGGCATCGGCCGGCTGGCCCGCATTCCGCGCGCGGATGTCGGCCGCCACGCCGGCATAGATGTTGGCAAAGGCCTCGATGAAGCCTTCGGGATGGCCGGCAGGCAGGCGGCTGGCGCGCTGCGCGGCCTCGCACAGCCAGGGCGAGCCGCGCGTGAAGATCTGCTTCGGCCCGTCGTGCGGCAGGTGCGCCAGCTGGCTCGGCTGCTCCTGCCGCCATTCGAGCGTGCCGAGCGTGCCCGACACGCGCAGCCGCAGGTCGTTCTCCAGGCCCGTGTTGACCTGCGAGGCAATCAGCACGCCGCGCGCGCCGCCCTTGAAGCGCAGTAGCAGGCTGCCGTCGTCGTCGAGCATGCGGCCCGGCACCAGCGCGCTCAGGTCGGCGCACAGGCTCTCGATCTCCAGGCCGGTGACGCTGGCGACCAGGTTCTCGGCGTGCGAGCCGATGTCGCCGATGGCGCCGGCCGCGCCGCTCCTTGCGGGATCGGTGCGCCAGTCGGCCTGCTTGTTGCCGGCGCCTTCGAGCTGGCTCGCGAGCCAGCCCTGGTTGTATTCGACCACCACCTTGCGCAGTTCGCCGAGCTGGCCCGAGCGGACCATCTCGCGCGCCTGCCGCACCATCGGGTAGCCGGTGTAGTTGTAGGTCACGCCGAACAGCGTGCCCTGCTTCTTCACGGCCGCGACCAGCGCGTCGGCCTGCGCGCGCGTGTGCACCAGTGGCTTGTCGCACACCACGTGGAAGCCCGCTTCCACGAAGGCCTGCGCGACCGGAAAGTGCACGTGGTTGGGCGTGACGATGGAGACGAAGTCGATGCGCTCCTCGGGCGGGCGCTTCAGCTCGTCGGCCAGCAGCGACTGCCAGTCGCCGTGGTTGCGGTCGTCGGCCAGGTGCAGGTCGCGCCCCGAGGCGCGCGCCTTCTCCGCGCTCGACGACAGCGCGCCGGCCACGAGCTCGATCTGCCCGTCGAGCGCCATGGCGTTGCGGTGCACGGCGCCGATGAAGGCGTCGCGGCCGCCGCCGACCATGGCGCAGCGCAGCTTGCGGGAAGCGATCTCGGTCACCTTAGAACGGCGAATTGGGGTGGTAGAAGTCCTTGGCGTTTTCCTTGGTGATCAGCACCGAAGGAATGATCGTCGTCGCGGGCAGCTTCTCGCCCTTCAGCCGCGCTTCGGCCGTGAGCTTGATCGCGTCGTAGATGAACTTGGGCGAGTAGCTCACGTCGGCGCCGATGCGCTTGTCCTTGCCGTCCATGATGGTCTTGACCATGCCCTTGGCGCCCGCGCCGCCGAAGACGATCTTGATGTCGTCGCGCTTGGCCTGCTCGATGGCCTTGAGCACGCCCACGGCCATGTCGTCGTCGGCGGCCCAGATGGCGTCGATGTTCTTGAAGCGCGTGAGGTAGTCCTGCGTGACCTTGAAGGCGTCGTCGCGGTTCCAGTTGGCGTACTTGGCGTCGAGCAGCTTGATGTCGGGATGGTTCTTGAGCACCGCGTTGAAGGCGTCCATGCGCTCGTTGTCCAGCGTGGTGGCAATGCCGCGCAGCGCCACCACGTTGCCCTTGCCGCCGAGCTGCTTGGCGATGTACTCGGCCGGAATGCGGCCGAAGGCGGTGTTGTCGCCGGCCACATAGGCATCCTGCGCGCTGGTGTCGGTGAGGCCGCGGTCGACCACGGTCACGTAGGCGCCCTTGGCCTTGACCTGCGCCACCGGCTTGGTCAGCGCGGCCGATTCGAACGGAAACACCACGAGCGCATTGATCTTGGTGACCGTCGACAGGTCTTGCAGCTGGTTCGCCTGCTCGGGCGCATTGGCCGCGGTCTTGATCGTGATCTTCAGGTCCTTGTGTTCCTTCTCCAGGTCCTTCTTCGCCTGGTTGGCCCAGTAGTTGATGCCGCCCATGAAGCTGTGCGTGGCCGCCGGAATCGAAACGCCGAGGTTCACTTTCTCGGCGGCGAGTGCGGGCAGGCTCGCGAGCGCCGCGGCCGCCACGGCCGTGAGTGCGATGCGGCGTGTGAGGAAGCTTGTCATGCTGGATGTCTCCTTGTGGTTGATGAGTGATGAAAAGGAACGGAACGCGAATGCGCTAGCGGCGCCCTCTTTGCAGGAACGCGACGATGATGATCACGAAGCCCTGCACCGCGGCGTTGAGGTACACGCTGATGATGCTGGTGAGGTTCAGGATGTTGCTGATGACCGAGAGCAGGATGGCGCCCACCACGGTGCCCGTGATGCTGCCCGCGCCGCCCTTGAGCGCGGTGCCGCCGACGATCACCGCGGCAATCGCCTCGAGCTCCCACAGCAGGCCCGTGGTCGGCGAGGCCGATCCGAGGCGCGGCACGTACAGCAGCGTGGCAATGCCCACGCACACGCCCAGCAGCACGTAGGTGAGGATCTTCACGCGGTCCACGTCCACCGCCGCATAGCGCGCGACCTGTTCGTTGGAGCCGATGGCCTGCACATAGCGCCCGTAGGCCGTGCGGTTCAATATGACGCCGCCGATGATCGCGACGATCACGAACACCCACACCGGCACCGGAATGCCCGCGAGGCTTGCGTAGTACACCGGCGCATAGAGGTCCGACAGGTCGTTGTCGAGCGTGAGCGCGCCGCCGTCGGCAAAGTACGTGAGGTACGCGCGGAAGATGCCGAGCGTGCCCAGCGTGACGATGAAGGGCTCGATGCGCCCCTTGGTGATCAGCAGGCCGTGCGCCAGGCCGAACAGCGCACCCAGCACCACCGCGAGCACCGCGCCCATCACCACCGCCATCAATGGCGAGCCCGAGGCGGGACCGGCCCAGTTGATGAACATGATCACGCTGCCCGCGATGAGCGCCGCCATCGAGCCCACCGACAGGTCGATGCCGCCGGAGATGATCACGAAGCACATGCCCACCGCGATGATGCCGATGAAGGCCGTGCGCGTGAGCACGTTCATCGCGTTGTCCACGGTCGCGAAGTCGCTGTTGAGCAGCGTGCCTCCGATGCACAGCAGCACCAGGCCGATGACCGGGCCGAGCCCGTGCAGGTGCTCGGTCCAGCGCGGCTTGCCCTCGCTGCGGTGTTGCGCGGCTTCAGGCTGCGGCATGGATGTCTGCTGTTCCGGTGGCATGAGCGATGAGCTCCTCTTCAGTCAAGTGGTCTGCGTCGAGCGTGGCAACAAGGCGGCCCGCGCGCATCACCGCCACGCGGTGGCACAGTCCGATGAGTTCCATCAGCTCCGACGAGATGACGATCACCGCGAGCCCTTCGCGCGCGAGTCGCTGGATCAGAAAGTAGATATCGCGCTTGGCGCCGATGTCGACGCCGCGCGTGGGCTCGTCGAGCACCACCACCTTCGGTTTCGGCTGCAGCACCTTGGCGAGCGCGAGCTTCTGCTGGTTGCCGCCAGAGAGCGACGAGGCGCGCACGTCGAGCGAGCCGGTGCGGATGCCGTAGTCCTTCACCGCCTCGGCCAGCGCGCCGCGTTCGGCGTCGGGCTGCAGCCAGGGCCGCGCATAGCGTTCGAGCGCCATCAGCGTGAGGTTCTGGCGCAGGCCGAAGTTCACGTGCAGGCCCTTGCCCTTGCGGTCCTCGCTCAGGTAGGTGAGCCCGTGTCTGGCGGCATCGCGCGGATCGCGCCAGCCCTTGTGGTGCGGCACGGGCTTGCCGAGCATCTCGACCTCGCCGCTCGCGGGCCTGAGGCCCAGCAGGCCTTCGAACAGCTCGGTGCGGCCCGCGCCGACCAGGCCCGCGAAGCCGAGGATCTCGCCGGGGCGCACCTCGAAGCTCGCGTCCTGCGCCCAGCCGGGCACGCTGAAGTTGCGCACGCGCATGGCGGGCGCATCGGCGGCCACCACCAGGTCGCGCGGCGGATACAGGTCGGCCAGCTCGCGGCCCACCATGAGGTTGGCCATCTGGTGGCGCGTGACCTCGGGCGTGGGCGCACGCGCCACGAAGCGGCCGTCGCGCATCACGATCACCTCGTCGGTCACCTGCTCCACTTCGTCGAGCTTGTGCGAGATGTAGACGATGGTCACGCCATCGGCGCGCAGCTGCGCGATGAGCTTGAAGAGGCGCTCGGTTTCGCCCGGGGTCAGCGTGGCGGTCGGCTCGTCCATGACCAGCAAACGTGCGCGGCGTGCAATGGCCTTGGCGATCTCGACGAGCTGCTTCTCGGCCACGATGAGCCTTCGCACCTTGGTGCGCGGATCGACCTGCAGGCCGACGGCGGCAAGGGCTGCCGCGGCGTCGCGCTCCATCGACGCATCGTCGAGCAGCCAGCCCCTCTTCTTTTCATGGCCGAGGAAGATGTTCTGCGCCACGCTCAGGTCTTCGGCGAGGTTGAACTCCTGGTGGATCAGCACGATGCCCAGCGCCTCGGCGTCGCGCGAGCTCGCGAACTGCTGCGGCTGGCCGTTGATGCGCAGCGTGCCGCCGGTGAGCGGCTCGTAGCCCGACAGGATCTTCATCAGCGTGGACTTGCCCGCGCCGTTCTCGCCGAGGAGGCCATACACGCGTCCCGGCGCCAGCGCGAAGCTCACGCCGTGCAGCACCTGCACCGGACCGAAGGCCTTCACCACGCCGTCGAATTCGACCGCGACGCTTCCCTTGCTTTCTGCTTCTGCCGTCATGGCGCCACTCCGCGGACCTTCAGTGTTTCGTGCATCGCGAGCACGCCGGCCCCCACCAGGCCGCCCTGCACGCCCAGCGGCGTGTACTGGATTTCCAGGTGCCGCGTCGAAAGCGCGAGCGAGCGCTGGTACACGCTCTGCCGCACCGCCGCCAGGAACAGCGGCCCGATGCGCGTGATGCCGCCGCCGATGAACACATGCGACGGATTGAAGAAGTTCACCACCGACGCCAGCATCTGGCCGATGAGGTTGCCGGCGCGCTGGATGATGCCGTTGGCCGCCGTGTCGCCGGCGCGGCTCGCCTGGCCCACGTCGACGGCCTCGATGCGCCCGTGCACGCGCAGGCACTCGGCCAGCATGGCGCTTTCGCCGGCCTCGGCCGCCTGCACGGCCATGCGCGTGATGGCCGGCCCCGCGGCCATGGCTTCGACGCAGCCGACGTTGCCGCAATGGCAGCGCGGCCCGTCCTGGTCGACGCAGATGTGGCCCACGTCGCCGGCCGACCCGGCCGCGCCGCGATAGACCTCGCCGTGGCAGACGATGCCGCAGCCGATGCCGGTGCCGATCTTGATCACGAGGAAGTTGTTGAGCGAGCGCTTCAGCCGCCAGAGTTCGCCGAGCGCCATCAGGTTCACGTCGTTGTCGACGAAGACGGGCGCCGCGTAGTCCTCGCGCAGGTAGTCGCGGATCGAGAAACTGTCCCAGGCCGGCATCAGCGGCGGATTCACAAGCTGGCCGATCTCGAAGTTGACGGGGCCCGGCACGCCGATGCCGATGCCCAGCACGTCCTTCGCGCCGTGGCCGCAGCGCGCGAGCAGCTCGCGCATCAGCACGCGCACCCGCGCCAGCACCACGGCCGGGCCTTCGCGCACGTCGGCGGGCTCGTCGTGCTGCGCGAGCACCGTGAGGTCGGGGCGCAGCACCGCGACGTCGAGGCTGGTGGCGCCGATGTCGATGCCCACGAGCACGCCGAGGCCGGCATGCAGCTGCAGGTTTTCGGCGCGGCGCCCACCCGAGGAACGCTGCAGGCCCGCTTCGGCCAGCAGGCCCTGCTCGACCAGGCCAGCGATCAGCGCATTGGCCTTGCTCTTGGAAAAGCCGAGCTGCTCGGCCATGGCATGGCGCGAGCCGCCGGCCGACCAGAAGGTGGTCTCCAGCAACCGCATCTCGTCCGCAGTGATGCCACTCCAGGGTGCCACGCGCTTTGTCTCCAGATATTCTTTTGGCCGCCGGCTGCAGCCGCTGCAGTCCGGGGCGAAGGCGAATACTAGGGGCGCAGCTTCAGCCGGACAAGGCCGAACTTCGACCATGTTCAGACCAAAGCCAGGCGTTTTGCAGGAGCGCCGAGCGCAAAAAAGCCGCCCGGAGGCGGCTTCTTCGTGATGCGCTTTTCTTCGCTCTTGCTTACTTCTTCTGGCGGTACTTGCGCAGCGCAGCGATCTGCGCAGCCATCACGGCCAGTTCCGACTGCGCCATCGCGATGTCGATGTCGCTCTTGGCGTTCTTGAGCGCTTCCTCGGCGGCCGCCTTGGCCTGGTTGGCCTTCTCGTCGTCGAGGTCCTTGCCGCGGATGGCGGTGTCGGACAGCACGGTGACGGCGTTGGGCTGCACTTCGAGAATGCCGCCGGCCACGAAGACGAACTCCTCGCCGCCGTCGGCCGTTTCGATGCGCACGGCGCCCGGGCGGATGCGCGTGATCAGCGGCGTGTGGCGCGGATAGATGCCGAGCTCACCGGCTTCACCGGGCAGCGCGACGAACCTGGCTTCGCCCGAGAAGATCGACTCTTCCGCGCTGACCACGTCCACATGAATGGTGCCTGCCATGGTGATTCCTTGTTAAGCGACCTTCTTGGCCTTTTCGAACGCCTCGTCGATGCTGCCCACCATGTAGAACGCTTGTTCCGGCAGGTGGTCGGCTTCGCCGTTCACGATCATCTTGAAACCGCGGATGGTTTCGGCCAGCGGCACGTACTTGCCGGGCGAACCCGTGAACACTTCGGCCACGTGGAACGGCTGCGACAGGAAGCGCTGGATCTTGCGGGCGCGGGCCACGGCCAGCTTGTCTTCCGGTGCCAGTTCGTCCATGCCCAGAATCGCGATGATGTCGCGCAGTTCCTTGTAGCGCTGCAGCGTGCCTTGCACGGCGCGGGCCACGTTGTAGTGCTCTTCGCCGACCACGTTCGGGTCGAGCTGGCGCGAGGTCGAATCGAGCGGGTCCACGGCCGGGTAGATACCGAGCGAAGCGATGTCGCGCGACAGCACCACGGTGGAGTCCAGGTGGGCGAAGGTGGTGGCGGGCGACGGGTCGGTCAAGTCGTCGGCCGGCACGTACACGGCCTGGATCGAGGTGATCGAGCCGACCTTGGTCGACGTGATCCGCTCCTGCAGGCGGCCCATTTCCTCGGCCAGCGTCGGCTGGTAGCCCACGGCGGAAGGCATGCGGCCCAAGAGAGCCGACACTTCGGTACCGGCCAGCGTGTAGCGGTAGATGTTATCCACGAAGAACAGCACGTCGCGGCCTTCGTCGCGGAACGACTCGGCGATGGTCAGGCCGGTCAGCGCCACGCGCAGGCGGTTGCCCGGGGGCTCGTTCATCTGGCCGTAGACCATGGCGACCTTCGAGTCCTCGAGCTTCTCGAGGTTCACGACGCCGGAATCGGCCATCTCGTGATAGAAGTCGTTGCCTTCGCGGGTACGTTCACCCACACCAGCGAACACCGACAGGCCCGAGTGAGCCTTGGCGATGTTGTTGATGAGTTCCATCATGTTCACGGTCTTGCCCACGCCGGCACCACCGAACAGGCCCACCTTGCCGCCCTTGGCGAACGGGCACACGAGGTCGATCACCTTGATGCCGGTTTCCAGCAGGTCCTGCGAAGGCGACAGTTCGTCGTACGCGGGCGCCTTGCGGTGGATCGATGCGGTGAGGTCCTGGCTCACGTCGCCGCGCTCGTCGATCGGACGGCCGAGCACGTCCATGATGCGGCCGAGCGTGGCCTTGCCGACGGGCACCGTGATGGGCGCGCCGGTGTTGGTGACGATGAGGCCGCGGCGCAGGCCGTCGGACGAGCCGAGCGCAATGGTGCGCACCACGCCGTCGCCGAGCTGCTGCTGGACTTCGAGGGTCAGCCCGCCGCCTTCGAATTTCAAGGCGTCATAGACCTTGGGCATCTGGTCACGCGGGAACTCCACGTCGACCACGGCGCCGATACATTGGACAATTTTTCCTTCAGCCATGGCGTTTCCTTCTGGATCTCAATAATGTTGCGACAGGTTCTTGCAGAAGCGTCCTTGTGCCATCGCGGGCCGCTTTTGCAAGAATGCCGGACGGGCCGGCACCCTTGAATTTCAAATACTTCCGTTCAGCACTTCAGGGCCGCGGCTTGTGCGGCGAAGGCGTCGCTGGCGGCCTTGCAGGCTTGGCCCAGCGCAGCCTTGTCGGTGCCCATCGAAGCCCAGGCCGCCTTGGTCTGCTCCACGCTTGCCTTCATCGCATCGGCGGCGGCACCGCTTTGCGACGACACGCACGCCTGAGCCTTCGCCAGGTAGTCGTTGCACTCTTGCGGCAGATCCGCGGCCGATGCCGTGGGAGCGGCTGCGGCCGGTGCGGCAGGAGCAGCAGGCGCTGCGGGAGCGGGAGCAGCGGCAGGTGCCGGTGCGACAGGCGCCTCTTCCGTCTTGGAGCAGGCGGTCAGAGCGGCAGCCACGGCCACCAGAACGAGAAGTTTCTTCATTGTTCAGAATCCCCTAAAAAAGGCCTTCGGTCATCGGGCCGCGTTGCGTGCCCCGAACGGCAATGTGGCCCGATACATCGCCTCGATCAAACACCGGCGGCCGCTGCGGCGCCGGACACGATTTCCGAAAGTTCTTTGGTGATGCCTGCCTGGCGAGTCTTGTTGTAGACGAGCTTGAGCTCGCTGATCACGTTGCCGGCGTTGTCGGTTGCCGCCTTCATCGCGACCATGCGGGCCGAGTGCTCGGACGCCATGTTCTCGGCCACGGCCTGATAGACCAGCGACTCCACATAGCGCACCAGCAGCTCATCGATCACGCTTTCAGGATCGGGCTCGTAGATGTAGTCCCACGAATGCTGTCCCTCCTCGACCTGCAGCGATTCCGCCGCCAGCGGAAGCAGCTGCTCGACCAGCGGCTCCTGCTTGATGGTGTTGATGAACTTCGTGTAGCACAGGTACACCGCAGACAGCTTGCCTTCGGCATAGGCGTCGAGCAGCGTCTTGACCGGGCCGATGAGCTTGTCCAGGTGGGGCGTGTCACCCAGGTGGGTAGCGTGCGCGACCACGCGGGCACCGATGCGGTTCAGGAAGCCGAGGCCCTTGCTGCCGATCGCCACCGTCTCGATGGCTGTACCAGCCGCCTGCGCTTCGCGCAGCTTGGTGGTCACGGCGCGCAGCAGGTTGGTGTTCAAGCCGCCGCACAAACCCTTGTCGCTCGTCACGATGATGAAGCCGATGGCCTTGGCCTCGTTCGTCTTCATGAAAGTGTGAACGTATTCCGGGTTCGCCCGGCCCAGGTTGGCCGCGATGTTGCGAATCTTCTCGCTGTAGGGGCGAGCGGCGCGCATGCGCTCCTGCGCCTTGCGCATCTTGGAGACCGAGACCATTTCCATGGCCTTGGTGATCTTCTTGGTGTTCTCCACCGATTTGATCTTGCCGCGGATTTCCTTACCAGCTGCCATGGGGGCTCCTTGTCAGGTCGATCAGGCGAACGACTTCTTGAACGCGGTGATCGCGCCCGTCAGTTCGGCCTCGGCGTCCTTATCGAGCGCCTTGGCTTGCTCGATCTTGTCGAGCAGGGGGCCATGGCTGGTCTTCAGGAACTGGTGCAGGCCATGCTCGAAGGGCAGAACCTTCTTGATGTCCAGGTCGTCCATGAAACCCTTGTTCACGGCGAATAGCGAGGCCCCCATCAGCGAGATCGGCAGCGGGCTGTACTGGGCCTGCTTCAGCAGTTCGGTCACGCGGGCGCCGCGGTCGAGCTGCTTGCGGGTGGCTTCGTCCAGATCGGAGGCGAACTGCGCGAACGCAGCCAGCTCACGGTACTGCGCGAGGTCGGTACGGATACCGCCCGACAGGCCCTTGATGATCTTGGTCTGGGCCGCCGAACCCACGCGCGACACCGAGATACCGGCATTGATGGCGGGACGGATACCTGCGTTGAACAGGTTGGTTTCCAGGAAGATCTGGCCGTCGGTGATCGAGATCACGTTGGTGGGCACGAAAGCGGACACGTCGCCAGCTTGCGTTTCGATGATCGGCAGTGCGGTGAGCGAGCCGGTCTTGCCCTTGACCTCACCCTTGGTGAAGGCTTCCACGTAGTCGGCGTTGACGCGCGCGGCGCGCTCGAGCAGACGGCTGTGGAGATAGAACACGTCGCCGGGATAGGCTTCGCGGCCTGGCGGGCGGCGCAGCAGCAGCGACACCTGACGGTACGCAACAGCCTGCTTGGAGAGGTCGTCATAGACGATCAGCGCGTCCTGGCCGCGATCGCGGAAGTACTCGCCCATCGTGCAGCCCGAATAGGCCGACACGTACTGCATGGCAGCCGATTCGGAGGCCGACGCGGCCACCACGATGGTGTAGTCCATGGCGCCCACTTGCTCGAGCGCGCGCACCACGTTCTTGATCGACGAAGCCTTCTGGCCGATTGCGACGTAGATGCAGGTCACGCCCTGGCCCTTCTGGGCAATGATCGCGTCGATGGCCACGGCCGTCTTGCCGGTCTGGCGGTCGCCGATGATCAGCTCGCGCTGGCCACGGCCGATCGGCACCATCGAGTCGATGGACTTCAGGCCGGTTTGCAGGGGCTGGTCGACCGACTTGCGGGCGATCACGCCCGGAGCGACCTTTTCGATCACGTCGGTCATCTTGGCGTTGATCGGACCCTTGCCGTCGATCGGCTGGCCCAGCGCGTTCACCACGCGGCCGATGAGCTCAGGGCCGACGGGCACTTCCAGGATGCGGCCCGTGCACTTGACGGTGTCACCTTCGGAGATATGCTCGTATTCGCCCAGGATCACGGCGCCGACCGAGTCGCGCTCGAGGTTCAGCGCCAGGCCGAACGACGGCGTACCATCGGCGCTCGGCGGGAATTCCAGCATTTCGCCTTGCATCGCATCGGACAGGCCGTGCACGCGCACGATGCCGTCGGTCACCGAAACCACGGTGCCTTCGTTGCGGATGTTGGCACTGACGCCGAGACCCTCGATGCGGCTCTTGATCAGTTCGGAAATTTCTGCGGGATTGAGTTGCATGACTCTTTCCTTCTTTCTGTAAATGGGGCCAACTGGCTGCCGGCCGCCGTCAGGCGGTCAGCGCCGCTTTCATTTGTTCGAGGCGCGCCTTGACCGAAGTGTCGAGCACTTCGTCGCCGACCACGGCGCGGATGCCGCCGATCAGCGAGGGGTCGAGTTCGACCCGCGTCGTGAGCTTGCGCGCAAAGCGCCGCTCCAGCGCCGCGCCCACGTCCTTCAGCGCCGCGTCGTCGATCGGAAACGCGCTGTAGATCACGGCATCGGCAGCTCCGCTGCGCGCATTGCACAAGGCACGGAACTGGAGCGCCACTTCGGGCAATGCAACCAGCCGGCCGTTGTCGATCACGGCGCGCAGAAAGTTCTTGCCCGCATCGGGCAATGGCTGCTTCGAAAGCCCGGCGATCAGCTCGAACACCTGCTCGGGCGGCACCTTCGGGTTGGCCGCGAACTCCAGGAGCTGCGGGCTGCCGGCGACGGACGCCAGCTGGTCGAGCCAGCCGGCCGTGCCTTCGAGGTCGCCGGGGCACGCCTTGAACAGCGCTTCGGCGTAGGGACGGGCAATGGTCGCGAGTTCGGCCATGTCGTCCTCAGAGCTCGGTCTTCAGGCGGCCGAGCAAGTCGGCATGAACGCCGGCATTGACTTCCTTGCGGAGAATCTGCTCGGCACCCTTGACGGCCAATGCGGCCACCTGCTCGCGCAGCGCTTCACGCGCACGCACGGATTGCTGGTTGGCCTCTTCGCGCGCGGCGGCCACGATCTTGTTGGCCTCCTCGGTTGCGCGGCTTTTGGCCTCTTCGATGATCTGCTGGGCACGGCGCTCGGCATCGGCCAGGCGGCTGGTGGTCTCGTTGCGAGACGCCACCAGCTCCTGCTCGACGCGTTGGTTGGCGGAAGCCAGTTCGGCCTTGGCCTTCTCGGCGGCCGCCAGGCCCGCAGCGATCTTTTGTGCTCGTTCGTCCAATGCCTTCGCGATCGGCGGCCACACGAATTTCATCGTGAACAGCACAAGCAGCAGGAAGACGATGGCCTGAACGAACAGGGTCGCGTTGATACTCACGGCAACACCTTTCTGGAGTGGCGTTGAACGGAAATTACTTCGGCAGAGCGGCGATGAACGGGTTGGCGAAAGCGAACAGCAGGGCAATAGCCACGCCGATCAGGAACGCAGCGTCGATCAGACCGGCCAAGATGAACATCTTGGTTTGCAGTTCGTTCATGAGTTCAGGTTGACGAGCCGACGACTCGAGGAACTTGCCACCCATTAGTGCAATACCAATGGAAGCACCGATCGCGCCGAGACCGACGATCAAACCACAAGCCAGAGCGACGAGACCGAGAACGTTTTCCATGATGACTCCTTAATACAGATTGAAAGCAAACGAAAAGAAAAAAGAAAACTCAATGCGCTTCATGAGCCTGGCCGAGATAGATCAGGGTCAGCATCATGAAAATGAATGCCTGAAGCGTGATCACCAGGATGTGGAAGATCGCCCAGACGGTACCGGCAATGATGTGCCCGATGGGCAGCAGCACTCCCGAGAACGAGGCCGCCATCGCGCCACCCATGAGCGCGATCAGCATGAAAACGAGTTCGCCCGCATACATGTTGCCGAACAATCGCATGCCATGCGAGACGGTCTTGGCCAGGTATTCGATGACCTGCATCAGCAGGTTGATCGGCCAGAGTACGGGGTGCGCGCCGAACGGCGCCGTGATGAGTTCGTGGCCCCAGCCGCCCAGGCCCTTGATCTTGATGCTGTAGAACAGGCACAGCAACAGGACCGAGGTCGACAGGCCGAGCGTGGTGGACAGGTCCGCCGTGGGAACGACGCGCATGTAGGCGTGGTGCGGATCGTGTCCGGCCGCCTCGAAGACCTTGGCCCAGATCGACGGCAGCAGGTCGACCGGCAGCATGTCCATGGCATTCAGCAGGAAGATCCAGACGAACACGGTGAGCGCCAGCGGCGCAATGAACTTGCGGCTCTTCGCGTTGTGGATGTTCGACTTGGCCTGGTTGTCGACCATTTCGACCAGTATTTCGACGGCCGCCTGGAAGCGGCCCGGCACGCCGGGCGTCGCCTTGCGCGCGGCCAGCCACAGCACGAAACAGCCCAGTGCACCCACGACCAGCGCGTAGAGCACGGAGTCGAGGTTGATGACATTGAAGTCGACGATGGCCTTCTGGACCACGGGGTTGAGGCTCCAGTCAACTTGCCAGTGCTGGAGGTGGTGAACGATGTATTCACTCGCGGTCGGGGCGTGTCCTTCGGCGGCCATCTTTCAGCGTCTCTTTTTAAACAGTCAAATCCGGTTCAACAATCCGGGCCGCACCAACAGGGCCACCCAGTACATCTTCATGGCGACCACCACGCCGGCCAGCAAAGCCAGCCAGCTGATGCCCTCGATCAGCCACGGCGCCGCCGCCAGCAAGGCAACGGTCAGTCCGATCTTGATCAACTCCCACACAAAAAACCGCAGCATGACAGCAGATTGCGACAAGGCGCCCCGTGCCCGCCGCACACCCCGGACGAACAACGCCGCCGGGATCGCTACCGCCATGGCTCCGTAAAACGCCGACACCGCGGCACCTGGCCGCTGCGTCCACACCCATGCCACTCCGGCCACAAGCAATCCCATGGCCACCTGGGCCCCAATCACCCACCAGGGCGACATTTCGGGATTTTTCTCGCGAAGCCTCTGAGCCTCCTCGGCAGTCAGCGGCTTGAAGTCGGAGACTTCAGCATCGATCTCGGAGACAGGAGCGCTGGTTGTCATTGGAATGCCGCTCGCGTTGTCAGCCGTCAATTTAACAAAGCCATTGATTATAAGTAGAAACCCAGCCTGCCCGGCCACCTGAACTGTCACGTTTGCAAAACACGGCTTCGCTGGCTGACTGGAACCCGACCTGGCGCACACAACCATAATTCCCGCATGCACCCTCTTACTGCCGCACTCCCCTCTACGCTCTGCTACCTCGATGGCGAGTACACCGCCCTGCGCGACGCGAAGATCAGCGTGCTCGACCGTGGCTTCATTTTCGGCGACGGCATCTACGAAGTCGTCCCCGTCTACGGCGGCCAGCCTTTCTGCTTCGAAGAGCACATGGCACGGCTCGATCGCTCGCTGGCCGAACTGCAGATTGCCAATCCGCTCACGCTCGCCCAGTGGCGCGGCATCGTGATGCGGCTCGTCGAGGCGGGCGGCGATGCGCCCCAGGCCGTGTACTTTCAAGTTACCCGCGGTGTCGCGCCGCGCGATCATGCCATGACCCGTGGCGTGCACCCGACCGTGTTCGTGATGGTGAATCCGCTGCCGCCGGTGGCCGATGCCGTGCGCGCCAAGGGCGTGGCCTGCGTGAGCGCGGCCGACTTCCGCTGGCAGAAGGCGCACATCAAGAGCACCAGCCTGCTCGGTGCGGTGCTGGCGCGGCAGATCAGTGTCGAGGCCGGCGCGGCCGAGACCATCATGTTCCGTGACGAATGGCTCAGCGAGGCGTCGTCGAGCAACGTGTGGATCGCGAAGGACGGCGGCCTCGTGGGGCCGCCCAAGGACAACCTGGTGCTGACCGGCATCCGCTACGGCCTGCTCGAACGCCTGTGCGCCGAATGCGGCATTGCCTTCGCGCTGCGCCGCATTTCGCGCGACGAGGTCTTCGGCGCCGACGAGCTGCTGCTCTCGTCGGCCAGCAAGGAAGTGCTGCCGGTCGTGGCGCTCGATGGCCAGGCGATTGGAAATGGCCTCCCCGGCCCCATCTACCAAGCCTTGTACGCGGCCTACCAGCAGGCCAAGCTGCACAACGCGCAAACGCAAGGAGTTCCCGCATGACCGACACCAACGACAAGATCGAAACCGCCACCGTTCACGTTCCCGATCCGCGCAAGGAATCGCTGATCGAGTACCCCTCGCAGTTTCCGATCAAGGTCATGGGCGTCAAGGCCGATGGCTTCGTGCATGCCATCACGCAGATCGCGGAGCGCTTCGATCCGGCCTTCGACGCCACCACCGTCGAGCTGCGCGACAGCAAGGCGGGCAACTACCTGGGCGTGACGATCACCGTCACGGCCACCAGCCGCGAGCAGCTCGACGATCTGTACCGCGCGCTGTCAGCCCATCCGATGGTCAAGGTCGTTCTCTGAAGAAAGCGCCGGGCACGCGATGAGCACGGGCATCGAAGTGAAATGGCTCGGCGCCGCCGACTACGCCGCCACCTACGGCGCGATGAAGCAGTTCACGCTCGAACGCCTGCCCGAGACGCCCGATGCGCTGTGGATCTGCGAGCACGCCCCGGTCTTCACGCAGGGCATTGCGGGCAGGCAGGACCACATCCTGAACCCGGGCGCGATCCCGGTCGTGCAGACCGACCGCGGCGGCCAGGTCACCTTCCATGGCCCGGGCCAGGTGGTGGCCTATCCGCTGATCGATCTTCGGCGCGCGGGCTACTTCGTGAAGGAATACGTCTACCGCATCGAGGAATCGGTGCTGCGCACGCTGGCCCACTTCGGCGTGACGGGCCACCGCGTGGCGGGCGCACCGGGCATCTACGTGCGGCCGGATGACCCCTTTTCGCATGCCGCGCTGACCGGCCCGCTGCCCGCGGGCGACCCGTTTCGCGGCCTCGGCAAGATCGCCGCGCTCGGCATCAAGGTGAGCCGCCACGCCACCTACCACGGCGTGGCGCTCAACGTCGCGATGGACCTCGAACCCTTCTCGCGCATCAACCCTTGCGGCTATGCGGGGCTGCAAACGGTCGATCTTTCTACAATCGGGGTCCAAACCACATGGGAAGAAGCTGCCCGGGTCCTGAGCCAGAAGCTCAGCACCTACCTGGCGCCTTAGCAATCCAATGAGCACCACAGAAGTCGTCCCCTCCCCCGTCGTGAGAGAGGCACAAAGCGCCGAAACCTACAACCCGCTCGCCAAGCAGAAGGCCGCGGCCAAGCTCTCGCGCATCCCCGTCAAGGTGGTGCAGCAGGGCGAGGTGCTCAAGAAGCCCGAGTGGATCCGCGTGAAGGCCGGCAGCCCCACCACGCGCTTCTACGAGATCAAGCAGATCCTGCGCGAGAGCAACCTGCACACGGTCTGCGAAGAGGCCTCGTGCCCGAACATCGGCGAATGCTTCGGCAACGGCACGGCCACCTTCATGATCATGGGCGACAAGTGCACGCGCCGCTGCCCGTTCTGCGACGTGGGCCACGGCCGCCCCGACCCGCTCGACAAGGACGAGCCGCTCAACCTCGCCAGGACCATCGCCAAGCTGCGCCTGAAGTACGTGGTGATCACCAGCGTCGACCGCGACGACCTGCGCGACGGCGGCAGCCAGCATTTCGTCGACTGCATCACGAACATCCGCGAGCTCTCGCCGATGACGCAGATCGAAATTCTCGTGCCCGACTTCCGCGGCCGCGACGACCGCGCGCTCGAGATCCTCAAGGCCGCGCCGCCGGACGTGATGAACCACAACCTGGAGACCGCGCCGCGCCTCTACAAGGAAGCGCGCCCCGGCAGCGACTACCAGTTCAGCCTCAACCTGCTGAAGAAGTTCAAGGCGCTGCACCCCCAGGTTCCGACCAAGAGCGGCATCATGGTGGGCCTGGGCGAAACCGACGAAGAGATCCTGCAGGTGATGCGCGACATGCGCGCCCACGACATCGACATGCTGACCATCGGCCAGTACCTGTCGCCGTCGGGCTCGCACCTGCCCGTGCGCCGCTACGTGCATCCCGACACCTTCAAGATGTTCGAGGAAGAGGCCTACAGGATGGGCTTCAGCCACGCGGCCGTGGGCGCGATGGTGCGCTCGAGCTACCACGCGGACCAGCAGGCGCACGCCGCGGGCGTCTGACAAGCTGCCGGGCGCGCCTCAGCGCCCGCCGGCCACCCGGGGCGAGGCGTCCCGCGCGGCCGTAGCCTGCCGGCCGCCGAACACCGCGAAGCTGAGCGCCGCGGTCAACCAGGCGCCGAGCCCGCCATACAGCATGACCCATCCGAAGCCGTGGGTCACGGCGGCCTGCAGGAGCGCACCGGAAACATCCGGCAGGGCCAGCGCCTGCTGCACGCCCGCCACGTCCCCGCCCGCGAGCTGCTCGGCCAATGCGCGCAGCCGCGCCGCATCGAGCGCCGCCCCCAGCGAGCCCCGCAGCGCCGCCAGGATGCCCGCCACCAGCACCAGGCCCATCACCGCGATGTTGATGGCCAGGGAAATGAGGCGCGCGCTGACGTCCATGCCCGAGGCCATGCCGGCGCGGTGCGCGGGCACCGAGGCGGTGGTCATGTTGGTCGCGGGCGTGGTGGTCAGGCCCAGGCCGATGCCGGCGACCAGCGCACCGGGCAGCACCGTCCAGCCGCCCAGGTGCGCGAGGCCGCTGCCCCACTTCATCGCCATGAAGCCCAGGCCGATCAGGAACAGGCCGGCGGGAATCACGAAGCGCGCCTGGTAGCGCAGCAGCAGCCATTGCGCGATCGGCGGCATCACCAGGAAAGGCACCGTGTAGACCAGCAGCGCCAGGCCGGCGGCGGTCGTGCCGTAGCCCAGGCCTGCGGAGAAATACAGCGGCAGGTAGATCATGAACGGCCAGTAGCTGCAGTTCATGCCGATGCAGCCGAGGATGGCGCCCGAGAAGTCGCGGATGCGGAACACCGAGAAGTCGAACATCGGGTGCGGATGGAAGCGCTCGACCGCGACGAAGGCCGCGAGGCCCGCCGCGGTGGCGGCCATCAGGCCCAGTGCGGCCGGGCTGGTCCAACCCAGGCTGTCGCCCTGCGTGATCAGCCAGGTGAGCCCAAGCACCGCGATGGTCAGCGTGACGATGCCCGCCAGGTCCAGCTTCTGCTGGCGGGCCATCGGATCGCGGGACTCCGCCACGCCGGCCATGATCAGCGCCAGCCCGAGCAGCGCCAGCGGCGCATGCACCAGGAAGACCCACTGCCAGCTGGCCAGCGCGATGATCGCGCCGCCCACCACCGGCCCGAACCCCAGGCCGATACCGGCCACCACGCCCCAGATCGCGAAGGCGCGGCCGCGCGCCCGGCCGTCCGGAAACTGGTGCGACAGGATCGCAATCGAGCAGATGAACATCGCGCCGCCCGCCATGCCCTGCAGGAAGCGCGCGGCAATCAGCACCGGCGTGCCGGGCGCCAGGCCGCACAGCAGCGAGGCCAGGCCGAAGGCCAGCACCGTGAGCGCGAACATGCGGCGCCGTCCGTAGCGGTCGGCCAGGGTACCGGTGGCCATCAGCACCGTGGTGCAGGCGATGGTGTAGGCGTTCATGATCCATTGCAGGTCCTGGAAGTCGGCGTGCAGCCGCGCCTCCAGCACCGGCAGGATGATCGGCACGCTCGAAATCTCCAGGCCGAACATCAGCGCGGCGAGGCAGATGGCGGCCAGCGCGAGGAAAGGATGGCGGGGAGCGGAAGAGGACATCGGGAGGTGAAGAGAAGAAAGTGGTCCGAGGCATTCTCAAGACCCCTGTTTCATTGGGCAAATGATTAAATTTCTCTCCATTCAAGACGCAATTTCATTAATCTAGGCGGCCATGAACTTCGACACCGGCCTCCTGCAGGCCTTCACCGCCGTCCACCGCGCCAACGGCTTCACGCGCGCCGCCGAGCAGCTGCACCTGACGCAATCGGCGGTCAGCCACCAGATCCGCCGGCTCGAGGAACTGGTCGGGCGCCCGCTGTTCCACCGCACCACGCGGCGCCTGCGCCTGACCGCCGACGGCGAAGACTTCCTGCGCCATGCCGAGCGCATCCTGCAGGCGCAGGACGCGCTGGCGCGGCACTTCCGCTGCTCGCCCATCGAGGGCACGGTGCGCTTCGGCGTGCCCGAGAGCTTCATGAGCGAGGGGCTGCCGCAGCTCTTGCAACAGTTCGCGCGCAGCTGTCCCAACGTGCGGCTGGAGGTGAGCGTGGGCCTGACGCTCGACCTGGCCACGATGGTGCGCGAGCGCGAGCTCGACCTGGCGGTGGTGGTGTCGGTCTCGGGCGCGGTCGAGGGCACGCTGCTGCGGCGCCTGCCGATGGTGTGGGCCGCGGCCGAGGGCTTCGAGCGCACCGAGGGCGCCTCGCTGCCGCTGGCCTATTCGCCAACGCCCTGTGTGTGCCGCCAGCTCAGCATCGATGCGCTGAACCAGGCCGGCATTCCCTGGCACGGCGCCTTCAGCTCGCACAGCCTGCAGGACCTGCGCACGGCCGCGCTGAGCGGCCTGGCGGTGGCCACCTTCACCTGCGACAACCTGCGCCCCGGCATGGCGGTGCTCGACGAGCGCCATGGCCTGCCCGCGCTGCCGATGCTGGACTTCACGCTGGCCTACGGCGATGGCGATGCGGGGGAGCGCAGCCCGGCCGTGGCCGAGCTCGGCCGCCTGATCGAACAGGCCGAGTGGGCGCGCCGGGACAAGCCCGCGCCGCGGCCGCGCCGCACGCTGCGCGCGGCGTAGGCTCGTCGCGTGCGGCTCACCGCCGGGCCGGGGTCTTCGCTATCCTGCCGCCTGGCCAAGACGAAGGATCGATTTTGCAAACGCACCCTGCCATTCAAGCTGCCATGGAGCGCGGCTTCGGCGCCATCGCCGACCTGGTTCGCCTCCACGCGCAACACACGCCCGACCACGCCGCGCTCGCGGACGCGCAACAGGCACTGGACTACGGCGCGCTCGACGCGCTGATGGACCGCGTCGCGGCCGCACTTCAGCGCGACGGCCTCGGGCCCGGCGACGCCATTGCGGTCTGCGCGGCGTCTTCGGTGAACTATGCGGCGGTGTTCCTCGGCGCCTTGCGCGCGGGCGTCGCGGTCGCGCCGCTGGCGCCCGGCTCCACGCCGGCCAGCCTGGCCCGCATGATCGAGGATGCCGATGCGCGCCTCCTCTTCACCGACGCCTCGGCGGCCGAGGTCGTCGGCCCCGCCAAGGAAGGCGGCATCCCGCGCGTGGCGCTCGACGGTTCCGCCGCCGGGCAGGCCCTCGAGGGCTGGCTGGCCCCCGCCGGCACGCGGCCGCGCGCCGTCGAGACGCAGCCCTCCTGGCCCTTCAACATCATCTATTCGTCGGGCACCACCGGCGAGCCCAAGGGCATCGTGCAGGGCCACGGCATGCGCTGGGCCCATGTGCAGCGCGGCGCCAAGTACGGCTACGGCCCGGACACCGTCACGCTGCTGTCGACGCCGCTCTATTCGAACACCACGCTGGTGGTGTTCTTTCCGACCATTGCCTTCGGCGGCTGCGTGGTGCTGATGCCCAAGTTCGATGCGGCCGGCTACCTGGCACTGGCCGAGCAGCGCCGCGTGACGCACACCATGCTGGTGCCGGTGCAATACCAGCGCCTGATGGCGCATCCGCGCTTCGACGCGCACGACCTCTCGTCCTTCCGCTTCAAGTTCAGCACCAGCGCGCCCTTCAACGCCGCGCTCAAGGCCGACGTGCTCGAGCGCTGGCCCGGCGGGCTGATCGAGTTCTACGGCATGACCGAAGGCGGCGGCACCTGCATCCTCGAAGCCCATCTGCATCCGGACAAGCTGCACACGGTCGGCCAGCCGGCCGAAGGCAGCGACATCCGCCTGATCGACGAGGAGGGCCGCGAGATCCCGCGCGCCAACATCGAACTGGCCGGCGAGGTGGTGGGCCACTCGGGCGGCATGATGACCGGCTACCACCGCCAGCCCGGCAAGACGCGCGAGGCCGAGTGGTTCGACGCCACCGGCAAGCGCTTCATCCGCACCGGCGACATCGGGCGCTTCGATGCCGACGGCTTCCTCACGCTGTTCGACCGCAAGAAGGACATGATCATCAGCGGCGGCTTCAACATCTATCCGAGCGATCTCGAGGCGGTGCTGCGCGGCCATGCCGCCGTGGCCGACGTGGCGGTGGCCGGCGTGCCGTCGGAGCAATGGGGCGAGACGCCGGTGGCCTTCGTGGTGCGCCGCGAGGGCGATGGCACGTCCGAGGACGCGCTGCTGCAATGGGCCAACGCGCAGCTCGGCAAGACGCAGCGCCTGGCGCGCCTGAGCTTCATCGACGAGCTGCCGCGCAGCGCGATCGGCAAGGTGCTCAAACGTGAACTGCGTGAACTCGTCGGCCGCTGAAACGCAGGTGCGGGCAGCCGCCCCCCCCGAACAAGGCGGCGGCAACGGCCTGCTGTGGCTGCTGGCCGCCGTCGCGCTCCTGTTCGCCTTCCTGCGTCCGCGTGCGCCGATGGACTGGCTCCGGCTGGTCGACTGGCAGACCGTGGGCGCGCTGGCCGGGCTGCTCGCGATCACGCAGGGGGTCGAGAAAAGCGGCATGCTGCAGGCCGCCGCGCAGCGCCTGCTCGCGCGCACGCACAGCCAGCGCAGCCTGGCGCTGCTGCTGACCGCCAGCGCGGCGCTGCTTTCCGCGCTGGTGACCAACGACGTGAGCCTGTTCCTGCTGGTGCCGCTCACGCGCGTGCTCGCGAGCCAGGCGCACCTGCCGCTCGCGCGGCTGGTGGTGCTCGAGGCGCTGGCCGTCAATGCGGGTTCGGCCCTCACGCCCATCGGCAATCCGCAGAACCTCTACCTCTGGCACCGCTCGGGCGAGAGCTTCGTCGGCTTCATGGGCATGATGCTGCCGACCGTGGCCGTGATGCTGTTCTGGCTCTTCGCGGCGGCCTGGCTGCTGGTGCCGCGCACGCCCATCGCGCTCAAGCCCGAGACCGAGGCCGCGCCGGTGCAGCCGCGCCTGCTGGCACTGGCGGGCGTTCTGTTCGTCGGCTTCGTGATCGCGCTCGACCGGCACTGGCTGCTCGCGGGCCTGGGCGTGGTGTTCGCGGTGTTCCTGCTGACCTATCCGCGCGTGCTGAAGGGCATCGACTGGGCGCTGCTCGCGATCATTGCGCTGATGTTCGTGGACCTGCGCCAGTTGGCCGAGCTGCAGGCGGTCGGCTCGCTGCTGAACCACTGGCCCATCACCGAAGGATGGCGCGCCTACCTCGCCGCCATCGTCGCCTCGCAGTTCATCAGCAACGTGCCGGCCGCGATCCTGCTCGACGGCCATGTGCGCGACCTGCCCGCGCTCGCGGCCGGCGTGAGCGTGGGCGGCTTCGGCTGCGTGCTGGGCTCGCTGGCCAACCTGATCGCGCTGCGCCTGGCCAGGCTGCCGCACGGGCTGCGCGAGTTCCATCGCATCAGCATTCCGTTCCTGCTGGTGTGCGCGGCCTCGGCGCTGCTGCTGCGGCTCGGGTGACAGGCGGGGAGCGCCGCAGGACAATGGCGCCCGACCCATGCACCAGCCCGCCCCGCCCATCCTTTCGCTGCGCCACTACGGCACGTCGCGCGGCAGCCATGCGCACGACCACTTCCAGGTGCTGGTCGGCCTGGAGGGCGTGCTGGAGATCGAGGTCGAAGGCCGCGGCAGCGGCATAGGCGCCGGCCAGGCGCAGGTGGTCGCGCCGGGCGACCGGCACGACTTCGAAGCGCGCGGCAGCAGCGGCAGCAGCTGCCTCGTGTTCGACACCGCGCATGGGCCCTGGGCCCGGTGTGCCGAGCGCGCGCCGGCCGACCCGATTCAGCTGCATGCGCTGGCGCGCTATCTCGCGCATTGCACGACACAGCCGCGGCAGTTCGCGCTTGCCCTGCAGCACGGTCCCGCGCTGCTGCTGGAAGCCTGGAGCCCCGCGCCTTCTTCGATGCCGCACACGCGCCGCCGCCGCATCGACTGGCCGGCGCTCGCGGCCTGGGCCCGGGCGCGGTGGCACGAGCCGCTCACGGTCGCCGACCTGGCCACGGTCGCCTGCCTGAGCCCCAGCCAGCTCGCGCAGCGCTGCCGCGAGGAACAGGGCGTGAGCGCGATGCACTGGCTGCGCGGCCTCCGACTGGCGCATGCGCGCGAACTGCGGCTCGAAGGCATGGGCGTGGCCGAAACGGCGCGCCGCACGGGCTACCGCTCGCCCTCGGCGCTCACCGCCGCGCTGCGCCGGCGCGATCGCTGCTGACCGGCAACACCGTCGTTGCGCGACGACGCACCGGCGCTGCGCGACGGCCGGCCGGGTTAGCCTCGCTCTCCATGTCGCCCACCCTCCATGCCCTCTTCGCGATCGCGCTCTGGGCCACGCTCGCCTCGCTCGGCACCGCCCTCTCGCACCTGCCGCCCTTCCTCCTGACCGGGCTCGCGCTGATCATCGGCAGCCTGCCGAGCTGGCCACTGGTGCTGCGTGACCGTGCAGCCTGGCGCGTGCCGCCGCGCACGCTGGCATTGGGCGTCTACGGCCTGTTCGGCTTTCACTTTCTGCTGTTCATCGCGCTGCGGCATGCGCCGCCGGTCGAGGCCAACCTGGTCAACTACCTGTGGCCGCTGTTCATGGTGGTGCTGGCGCCGGTGCTGCTGCCGGGCGTGTCGCTCAGGCCGCTGCACCTGGCAGCGGCGCTGCTGGGCTTTGCGGGCGCGGCGGTCGCGATCCTCGGCACGCGCGGCGGCGCAGGCGCTGGCGCCATCGCGATCCAAGGCTACTGGGGCTTCCTGCCGGCGCTGGGCTCGGCCTTCATCTGGGCCAGCTATTCGCTGTGGACGAAGCGTGTGGAAACCTTTCCGACCTCGGCCATCGGCCTGTTCGGGCTGGTCTCGGGCGTGCTCTCGCTGGCCTGCCACGCGCTGCTCGAAGCGCCGGCCGCGCTGTCCGGCAAGGACTGGCTGCTGCTCGTGCTGTGCGGCCTCGGCCCGCTGGGCGCGGCCTTCTTCGTGTGGGACATGGCGCTCAAGCGCGGCGACCCGCGGCGCATCGGCATCCTGAGCTACCTCACCCCCCTGGGCTCGACGGCGTTGCTGCTGCTCGTGACCGGCCGGCCACTGACCTGGACCATCGCGCTGGCGGCCCTGCTCATCATTTCGGCGGCCGTCATGGGCGCGCGCGCACGCTGAATGGCGTTCGTCCGACGGAAGCGCGCGTTTTTATGGCTAGAGTGGAGGCTCAGGAAAAAAGGAGCCCCCACTCATGGAAAACAAGAACAAGAACGAAGACTTCGAGATCACGCCCAAGCTGGTGTTCGACCTGAACCTGGCGCTGTACCTCGACCTGGTGGCCGCACTCGAGGGCGCGGGCGCCATCACCTACCGCCAGATGGCGGCGCGGGTGCTCAACATCAGCATGGATGCGCGCGCCGACGGCGAGAGCGGCCTCGCAACGGCGCTGGAAGGCGTCGCCAAGGGTTTCGCCGGCCAGGGCGGCGGCCTGTCGATCGAACTGCTGAAGGCCGCGCGCAGCCTGCGCGAGGACGACGCGATGGGCGACATTCCGATGCGGCCCGACGAAGGCTGAACCGCAGCGCCTCCAAAGAAAGACCCGGGTGTCGCTGGAGCCCGGCCTCGCGGCCGGCCGTTCGACGCCTGCGCTTCAGTCCTCGGCCACCTGCAGCACCAGCTTGCCGAAGTTCTCGCCGCTGAATAGCCGGTTCAGCGCCTCGGGGAAGGTGTCGAGCCCCACAACCACGTCTTCCTTGCTCTTCATGCGGCCGTCCTTGAGGTAGCCGGCGAGCTCGGCCACGGCAATGGGGAAGCGGTCCGCGTAGTCGAACACCACGATGCCTTCCATGCGCGCGCGGTTCACCAGCAGGCTCAGGTAGTTCCGGGGGCCGGCCGCGGGCATGCTGTTGGCGTTGTTGTACTGGCTGATGGCGCCGCAGATGATCACGCGGGCCTTGCGCGCGAGCCGCGCCAGCACCGCATCGAGGATCTCGCCGCCGACGTTGTCGAAGTAGATGTCCACGCCCTTGGGGCAGTGCGTCTTGAGGCCGTCGCGCACGGCAGCGGCGCCGGCCTTGTAGTCGATGCAGGCGTCGAAGCCCAGCTCCTTCACCACCCAGTCGCACTTGGCCTGGCCGCCGGCAATGCCGACCACGCGGCAGCCCTTGATTTTGGCGAGCTGCCCGACCGTCTGCCCCACGGCGCCCGCGGCGCCGGAGATGACCACCGTCTCGCCCGCCTTGGGCTGGCCGACGTCCATCAGCCCGAAGTAGCCGGTCATGCCCGGCATGCCGAGCACGTTGAGCCACTGGTGGATGGTGCCGGCGCGCAGGTCGATCTTGGCGAGCCCGCTGCGCTTGATCTCCTCCTGGGGCACGAGCATGTATTCCTGCACGCCCAGCGTGCCGTAGACCGTGTCGCCGGCCGCGAAGTCCGGGTTCTTCGAGGCGATGACGCGGCCGATGCCGCCCGCGCGCATCACGGCGCCGATTTCCACCGGCGCGATGTAGCTCTTGGCATCGTTGAGCCAGCCGCGCATGGCGGGGTCGAGCGAGAGCGAAAGGGTCTTGACCAGCACGCCGCCCTGGGCGGGCTCGCCGACCGGCTCGGTCGTGAACTGCCAGTGTTCGCGCGTTGCCGCGCCCTCGGGCCGCTTGGCGAGCCTGACCTGGTGATTGACGGGCGCTTCGGCCATGGGAGGTCTCCTTGGAAAGGTCGTGGTTGCGGCGCCATGCTAGCGGCGCGCGGCGCCGTCGGCCGTAGCGCAGGCGACAGCACCGCCGGACCCGCGCCCAGGCCTGGCGGCGGCCGCTCAGGCCAGGCGAACGACGATCCGCAGCCCTGGATTCGCGTTGCGCACCGCCAGGCTCCCGCCGTGCGCCTCGGCGATCAGCCGGCAAAGGTACATCCCGAGCCCGACGCCGCCGGTGGCGCGCGCGCGCGCGCTGTCGGTGCGGTAGAAGGCCTCGGTCAGGCGTTCGAGCTGGGCCTCGTCGACGCCGGGGCCGTGGTCGCGGACCTCGATCTCGACACCCTGCGCCGGCCCGTCGACCACGGCGCGCAGCGACACGCAGGGCGGGCGGGGAGCGTCGGTGCTGTAGCGCAGGGCGTTGTCCAGCAGGTTGCGCACCAGCAGGCGGATGCGCATGCGGTCGACGGCATGCGGCGGCAGTCCCTCGGCCAGGTCCAGGTGCACCTGCTGGGCGCCCGGCATCTCGGCCGCGACTTCGCGCACCAGCGCCGCCAGGTCGACCGGCTCGCGCTGCAATGCCACGTGCGGGCTTGCGAGGCGCTCGCTCTCGAGCAGGTCGCTGATCAGGTCGCGCATCTCGTTGAGGTCACGCAGCAGCGCCTCGCGCTCGGCCTGGCTTTCGGGCGTGACCGGCAGCAGCTCGGCATTGAGCCGGGCGCGCGTGAGCGGCGAGCGCAACTCGTGGCTCAACGCCAGCAGCAGCCCGCGCTTGGCATCGAGCATGGCCTGGATGTCGTCGGCCATGGTGTTGATGTGCTCGGCAAGATCGCCCAGGTCGTCGTTGCGGCGGATCGGAATCGGCTGCGTGAACTCGCCGCGGCCGAAGCGCTGCGCGCCTTCGCGGATGTCGATCAGCGGCCGCAGCAGCCGGCTGACATAGGCATAGCCCAGCACCACGAGCAGCAGCAGCGCGCAGAGCGTGGCCCAGCCGACGACGCGCGGCGCGAGCTGCCAGAGCCTGGGCGACCAGCCGAAGATGACGTGGTGGCCATCGGCCGTGGGGCGGATGAACCATTTGTCGCTCCAGGGCTTCTCGTCGCGGTCGTGCATCCAGCCGCCGCGGCCCTGGATGCCGCCGGGGTTGGAGTCCCAGTTGACCTTGGGGCCCACGATGCGGATCGTGATCGGCAGCCGGGCGACGAGCGCCTGCGCGCGCGCCACGTCGGGCGGCGTGCCGATCTCGGCGACGAGCCGGTCGGCATAGTCGACCAGCATCGGCTTGGCGGCCTCGGCCCAGCCGGTCGAAAAGGACTTCTTCATGCCGCCCATGAACACCGCCGCCATCACCAGCGCCAGCATCACGAACATCATGACCAGCCGGATGCGCAGCGAGCGGCGCCAGCGGCGCTTGCCCTGCACCTTCTCGTGCCACTGCGCGTGCCACTGCCTGTGCAGCTCCGCGCGGCGCGATGCGATCCCGCGCAGCGCCTCGCGCAAACTCCGCCGCCTGCCCTTCATGCAGGCTCGCTGCGCGCGACGGCCAGCGCATAGCCGGCATTGCGCAGCGTCTTGATGCAGTCCAGCGGCTCGAGCTTCTTGCGCAGGCGGCTCACCACGATGTCGACCGCCCGGGTGTAGAGCTCGGCCTCGTGGCCGCGCAGGCGGTTCAGGATGTCGTCGCGGCTGAACACCTTGCCGGGCTCGGCCGCCAGCAGCGCGAGCAGTTCGAACTCGGTGCCGGTGAGTTCGACGCGCTCGCCTTGGCGCAGCACCTGGCGCCGGTCGAGGTCGATCGACAGCCCGTCGAACACGCGGTGCTGGGTGCCGTTGCCGTTGGCCGCCGCCGGCGTGCTGCGCTGGCGGCGCAGGATGGTCTGCACGCGCGCCACCAGTTCGCGCGGCTCGAAGGGCTTGGGCACGTAGTCGTCGGCGCCCAGCTCGAGGCCGACCACGCGGTCCATCACCTCGCCGCGCGCAGTGAGCATCACGATCGGAATGTCGCTCTCCTTGCGGATCTCGCGGCACAGCGCAAAGCCGTCCATCTCGGGCAGCATCACGTCGAGGATCGCCGCGTCGTAGGGGCCCGCGCGCAGCTTGGCGAGCCCTTCGCTCGGGCGCACCGCGCTCTCCAGCGTGTAGCCGAAGCGGGCGAAGTAGGTGGTCAGCGGCGCGGCGAGATGTTCGTCGTCGTCGATCAGCAGGATGCGCGGCATGGCGGGATTGTGCCTCCTGGCAAACAGTTGGCTGACGATCAGGCCTGCGGGCATTGCACCGCCATTTCCGCCCGCTGCGAGGCGCGCCATTGCGCGGCCTTCACCACGGATCGGCCCGCCCGATGCGGCCCAGGTGCGTCGAGCCGAAGCCCGCGCCGTACTTGAGGCCCCAGCCGAGCGCGCGATCGAGGCCGATGTGGGCGCACCAGATCAGCCCGCCGGCCACGGCCCACGGGATGGCCGCGAGCGCACCGATGGCCAGCAGCGCGACGGCGCCGAGGTACGAATGCGTGGCGTTGTAGAAGGCGGCGCCGATGCGCGGCCCGGCCAGGTAGCCCAGCATCGCGAGATCGGGCGCCAGCAGCCAGAGCGCGAACACGCCCCAGCCGGCACCGAACTGCGCATAGGCGGCCAGCGATGCGGCAAGCACCACGACACCTTCCACACGCAGCAGCATGCGCACGCCGCCTGCCACTGCCTGGTCGTGGGATACCGTGGAACCGGCTTCTCCTGGCCACAGGTGTCGCCCCCTGGAGGGGGGTTGGCGGAGCGACACGAAGTGCGCGAAGACCGGGGGCGAGCCAAGCCTAGCCATGACGGCGCCAGCGGCGTCCGCCGCGATCCATGAAGTCACGCACCTTCTGCTGCTGCTCGGCGTTCAGGCTGTCGAAGAAATCGGCGGCGGCCGCGATGATCTCGGGGCTGCCGTTGCGCACGGCCGTGGTCTTCTCGTCGACGAGCCGCGTGGCCGCCGCCTGGTCGAGCTTGTTGCCCGCGAACAGCGCCTTGAACTGCGAACGCGGATCGCCTGCACCGCTCGCACCACGCATCGCTTCGCGCTGCGCCTGCAGCTTCTCGGCCAGCACGGTGAGCTTCTGCTTCTGCGCTGCGTCGAGTTCCAGCTTGCTGCCGACGCGCTCGACCATCCTGGTGCGGAACTCGGCGGAGTCGCCGCTGCCCCAGCCGTGCCGATGGCCGGCGCAGCCGGCAATGCTGCCCGCCACCACCGCAAGGCCGGCAAAACCGAAGAGAGTGCGTTTGATCCAGTGTTTCATGATGTTCCTTGCGGCCCGAGGGGTGCCCTGCGGGCGTGGGTCTTAGAGCCTGTTGCTGTTGCCGGCGGCTGCGGCGCGTGCATCGACGGGGTTCTGCATGGTCGAGACGACCTTGCTGTTCACGCGCGAACCCGAGGTCACGTTCTGGTCGGGTGCGGCGGCGGTGCGCATGGCTTCGAAGACGACGCCCGCGCGGTCCCTGGAAACGGCCATGGTCTCGGCACCGCGCGAACCGCGCACGACGTTCTGGTCCGGTGCGGAAGCCGCGCGAACGGCCTCGGCGTTGACTTCGGCGCGGCTCTTGGCCGAGGCGAGCGGCTGGACGCCTTCGTAGGATTCAGCCTTGGCGCCGGCTGCAGCGAGCAGCGCGAAGGAGCCGATGGCAACGACTTGGGTCAGGGAGAGAGATTTCACGATCAGGCCTTTCTGTTGTGGAAGAGGAGACCTGATGGTGCTTGCCGCGGTGCTGCAAGTCCTTTCGCCGCAGTTTCGGCGTGTTTCGTTATGTTTCGCTCGCCCCCAGGCTTCGCGCACTTCGTGTCGCTTCGCCCTCCCCCTACCGGGGGCAACACCAGAGGCCCGGCAAAGCCGGTTCCTCGGTGTTTCTGGAAGAGGCCGCGCGCGTCTCAGCCTGCCAGGGCCGCCGCCGGATCGTCCGACTCGAGCACGCCCTTGGCCCACGCCTCGAGCTTGCTGGTGTCGGCGCGCAGCACTTCCTGCTTGACGGCGAGGATGCGCGACGGATGCATCGAGAAGCTGCGCAGTCCCAGGCCGAGCAAGAGGCGCGTGAAGGCCACGTCGCCCGCCATTTCGCCGCACACGGCCACGCTCTTGCCCTGGCGGCGGCATTCGGCAATGGTGTCGGCCACCAGCCTGAGCACCGCGGGATGGGCCGGGTCGTAGAGGTGGGCCACGGCCTCGTCGGCCCGGTCGATGGCCAGCGTGTACTGGATCAGGTCGTTGGTGCCGATCGACAGGAAGTCGAAGTACTTCAGGAAGGTCTTGAGCGTGAGCGCGGCGGCGGGAATCTCGATCATCGCGCCGAGCTTCACCTTGCCGTACACGGCGCCGCGGCTGTCGAGTTCCGAGCGCGCGAAGTCGATCAGCGACAGCGTCTGGCGGATCTCGCTGACGTGCGCGAGCATGGGGATCAGCAGGTGGATCTCGCCGTGCGCCGCCGCGCGCAGGATGGCGCGCAACTGCGTGAGGAACATCGCCGGGTCGGCCAGGCTCCACCGGATGGCGCGCAGGCCGAGCGCGGGATTCAGGTGCTCCTGCTTGCTGACTGCCTTGCCGTCGAGCGGCTTGTCGGCGCCCACGTCGATGGTGCGGATGGTGACCGGCATGCCCTGCATGCCTTCGACCGCGCGCTTGTAGGCCTGGTATTGCTCTTCCTCGTCGGGCAGGCGGGTCTGGTGCTGCGACTCGCGGCCCATGAAGAGGAACTCGCTGCGGAACAGCCCCACGCCCACCGCGCCGGCCTTGACGGCGCCGACGGTGTCCTCGGGCATCTCGATGTTGGCGAGCAGTTCGACGCGCTGGCCGTCGAGCGTCACCGCGGGCTTGTGGCGCAGGCGTGCGAGCCGGCCGCGCTCGAGGTCGCCCTGGCGCTGCTTGAAGCCGTACTCGGCCAGGATGATCGGCGAGGGATCGACGATCACCACGCCGGCATCGCCGTCGATGATCACCCAGTCGTCCTGGCGCACCAGCTGGCTCGCGGTGCGCGCGCCCACCACGGCCGGAATGTCCATGCTGCGCGCGACGATGGCGGTGTGCGAGGTGCGCCCGCCCACGTCGGTCACGAAGCCGGCGAACACGCTCTTCTTGAACTGGAGCATGTCGGCCGGCGACAGGTCATGCGCGATCAGCACCAGCGGCGCGTCGATGCCGTCGCCGGCGGTGGGGTCGTCGTCCTCCTCGGCCGCGGGGCGCTTGCGGCGCGGCGGGCTCGGCGCCAGCACCGCGGCCGTGCCCTTCATGCGGTGCAGCAGCCGCTCGACCACCTGCTCGAGGTCGGCCTTGCGCTCGCGCAGGTACTCGTCCTCCATCTCGTCGAACTGGCGCGCGATGATTTCGAGCTGCGTGGTCAGCGCCCATTCGGCGTTGTAGAGCCGGTCGGTGATCCAGTGCTTCACGCCGCCGGTGAGCGCCTCGTCCTGCAGCAGCATCTGGTGCACTTCGAGCAGCGCCGCGAGCTCGTGCGGCGCATCGTTGGGGCCCATCAGCGCGACGCTGGCCTGCAGCTTGGCAAGCTCGTCGGCCACCGCGTTGCGGGCCATGCGCACCCGGTCGATCTCGGTTTCTATTTCTTCGGGCTTGATGAAGTAGTGGGCCACGTCGATGCGGCTCGACACCACCAGCACCGCGCGGCCAATGGCAATGCCACGGGCGACAGGGAGGCCGTGGACTGCGAAGGTCATGGGCGTCTACCGAAGGTCACCGGCCGCCGCCGGGCCGCCCCAAGGCGGCCGAGCCCCCTCGGGGGGCAGCGACGACACGCAGTGCGGAGCGTGGGGGCCACATTCATTCGCCTTCGCCGAACTTGTCGTTCATTAATTGAACGAGGGCATCCATCGCCTCTTCTTCCTGCTGGCCGTTGGTCTCGAGCTCGACGGTCGAGCCGAGCCCGGCGGCCAGCATCATGACGCCCATGATGCTCTTGGCATTGATGCGGCGGTCGCCGCGCGAGAGCCACACCTCGCAAGGAAAGCTGCCTGCGATCTTGGTGAGCTTGGCCGATGCGCGCGCATGAAGGCCGAGCTTATTGCTGATGGTCACGGATTTCTTGATCACTGTGCTTTCTCTTCGCCTGATTCTGGGGTGCCGCCACCGCCACCTGCATGACACCCGCGGTGCCGCCCGCGATGGCGCGCTGCACCAGCGTCTCGAGCGGCTCGTGGCGGTAGGTCACCGCGCGCAGCAGCATCGGCAGGTTGACGCCTGCCACCAGCCGCGAGCGGACGCCGTCCACCAGCTTCTGAGCCACGTTGCAGGGCGTTGCGCCGAACACGTCGGCCAGCACCAGCACCTGCGAGCGCGGTGCATTGAGCTGCTGCGCGAGCGTGATGCGGGCCGCCGCCAGCGTTTCTTCGGGCGACACGTTGGGCAGCACGTCGAGTGCGACGATGGCCTGTTCGCAATCGGGGAACACATGCAGCGCGCACCGCCGCAGCGCCTGCGCGAACGGTGAGTGGGCGATGATGAGGATGCTGTTCATGCGGGTCGGGGAACTACGCACCGATTATGCGGGGGCGCCCAGAGGAAGTAGACATACGACATAACGCAGCAGGCGAGGAAAACGGACAGCGCCGCACGGAACGACGCCACCGGATCGAGCCCGGCGCTGGCGAACAGGTCGATCAGCAGGCCGATGCCCCACTGCACGACAAATACGCCTGCAAAGACCACCAGGTTGTAGGCCGACAGCGCGCGGCCCGCGAGCGCGGTCGGCAAGGCCAGGGCAACGGCGGGCTGGGCCAGCGTGACGACGGTGGAGACGCACAGGAAGACCACCCAGGCCACCGTCCCCGCCGCGGGGCCAGCTATCAAAACCAGAGCAAGCACGAGCATCCCGAGCGGCATGCCCCAGGCCAGCAGCCGGGCAGCGGGAATGCCGCGGTGCGCGAGCCGCGGATTGACCATGCCCCAGAGCCCATAGGTCGCGAGCAGCGCGATGCTGATCCAGAACAGCGCGCCGGCGGCCTCCTGGGGCGTGTAGCCCGCCACGCGCGTGAGCCATGGCACGACCCAGAGCGTCTGCATCGCGACGAAGCCGCCGTAGTTGAAGAAACCGATCGGCGCCAGCTTGCGGAAGAAGGGGTCGCGCCAGACGGCCGCGTAGCTGCCCTCGTCCTGGTTCTTTTCCCGGGCGGCGCCGTCATCCCATGCCGGCGCCGCCCATGCGATCAGCGCCATCGACACGAGCGCGCCCGCCGCCAGCAGCCAGAACAGCGGCCGCCAGCCGAGGTAGGGCATGAGCCACTGCACCGGCAGGGTCGCGCCGACCAGGCCGAAGGAGCCCACCATCAGCATCCACGAGTTGCTGCGCAGCTGCATGGGCGGCGTCAGCCAGCGCCGGTAGCCGGTGAGCGGCGCCATCAGGCAGGCGCTCACGCCGACGCCGGTGAGCACGCGCGCCGCCAGCAGCAGCCAGAAATGCGTGGCCACCGAAAACAGCAGGCAGCCGGCCACCGCGGCGGACAGGAAGCAGACGATCACGCGCTTGGGCCCATGGCGGTCGAGCCAGGTGCCCATGGGCAGCTGCGTGAACGCGAAGCCCAGAAAATAGCCGCCCGCGAGCAATCCAAGATCGCGCGACTCGAGTCCGAACTCGGCGGTGAGCGCCGGCGACAGCGTGGCCGTGATGGCCCGCACCAGCGTCGAGAGGAAATAGGCGAAGGCGAAGGCCAGGAAGACGGTGGCGATGCGCCGCCGGCCGGCAAGCAGGCCGCCGCTCATGGGAGACGCAGGCCCTCGAAGAAAGTGGTTGCCGCGTCGGGCGCAGAAGGGCGGCCGAGCACGGTGGCCTGGTAGAGCGAGACACCGCCGTTCTTCTTCGACTGGGCGAACCAGAGCACCTGGACCGGTGCGGCGCCCTGCCGCGGCGGCTGCGCATCGAGCCGCACCGGTGCGGGCGCGGCGAGCGCGCGTTTCAGTGCAGCAGGGGCTTCGGTCATCTGCGTCTCGCCCAGCTGGCTGCGGGTGGCAGCACGCCACGCCTTGAGCCAGGCCTCGGCCTGCGCCGGACTGTCGGCGGATGCATGGGCCACGGCGAAGGTTGCACCGCCGGTCTCGCAGCCCGCCATGTCGACCTGCACCGACTCGACGCCGAGCGGCAAGGCGCGATTGGCGCGGTCCGGCTTGCAGGGCAGGAGAACGACCAGGCCGTCATCGGCAACCGGCACCTCGCGCCAATTGAAGGTGGGGCTGCAGGCGGCAAGCACGAGCGCGGCGGCTGCGGCCAGCGGGGGCCGGAAACGGGAATCGGACGATGGCATCGGAAAGCCATTATCGAGCCGCGCGGACGCACGCCGGCACGATCCGGCGGGCGGAACTAAAATCGCCCCGCCTCTCTCCATCCGCTGCCATGAAAAAATACATCGCCGTCGCCGCAGTCGCCCTTGCATTGGCCGCTGGCGTGGGGGTGTACCTCGGTTCCGGCGCCACCGCGGCACCGGCCTCGACCTTCGTGCTGCTCGACGGCAGCAAGAAAAGCACCAACGACCTGAAGGGCAAGGTCACCCTGGTGAACTTCTGGGCTACGAGCTGCGTGACCTGCGTGGCTGAAATGCCCAAGGTCATCGCCACCTACGACAAGTACAAGTCCAAGGGCTACGACACGCTGGCAGTGGCCATGAGCTACGACCCGCCGAGCTACGTCGTCAACTTTGCCGAGACCCGCAAGCTGCCGTTCAAGGTGGCGATCGACAACACCGGCAGCGTGGCGCAGGCCTGGGGCGACGTGAAGCTCACGCCCACCACCTACCTGGTCAACAAGAAGGGCGAGATCGTGAAGCGCTATGTGGGCGAGCCCGATTTCGCCGAGCTCCACAAGCTGATCGAGAAGCTGCTCGCCGAGGCCTGATCCGCCCGCTGGAATCATGAAGGCGCTCCTTTCGGCAGCGCCTTTCTTGTTCTGCCGCTCGGCTACTGGTTGCGGAAGCTGTCGTGGCAGGCCTTGCAGCTCGAGGCGGTGGCGCCGAACTGGGCCTTGAGCGCGTCGATGGTGCCGGCCTTGGCTGCGACCACCAGCTTGCCGGTCTCGGCAACCATCTTGTCCTGGTGCTCCTTGAACTTCGCGGTTTCCTTCCAGACCTCAGGCTTGCCCTTGCCGCCTTCGGTTCCGGCCCCGAAAGCGGTCCAGGGCAGCCTGGCCATTTCGGCCACGATCTCTGCGTTGGCGGAGGCGGCAGCCGCATCGTAGGGAATGCGTCCATTGGCCATGGCGCCGACACGGCTGAAATGCTGGCCCATCACGAACAGCGCGCTCTGGCGGTACTTGATGGCGTCCTCGGGCTTGGCGAACTGGGCGGCCGCCGGCAGGGAAATCGCGGCGCAGGCAGCGGCCAGCGCGAACGGAGCAAGTCGAATCATCGGGGTCCTTGTTGTGGGTTCGGCACCGTCGAAAACGGCGCCGCGCCGAGTGTAGGGGCAGCGTTCCTGGCGCGCATAGCAACAACCCGAAGCATGCAGCGGCCCGGACTTTGCTAATCTGCGCCTTCCGCAGTCTTTTGCGCACCCCGCCTCTTCGATGACCGACTCCTCCGTGGCCGCCATGCAGGCCGCATCGTCCGACACCCCCGTCCGAAAGCGCATCTGGGATCTGCCGACGCGCGTTTTCCACTGGACATTGAGCGTCACCGTGATCGGCCTGATCGCCACCGGCCTCGGCGGCGTCATGGAGTGGCACTTCCGCCTGGGCTACACAGTGCTCGCCCTGCTGCTGTTTCGCCTGCTCTGGGGTTTCGTGGGCGGACGCTGGTCGCGCTTTGCCTCGTTCTTCTATGGCCCGGGCTCGGTCGTCGCGTACCTGCGCGGGCGGGCTCATCCCGATCATGTGATCGGCCACACGCCATTGGGTGCCCTCTCGGTTTTCGCCGTGCTTGCGGTGCTTGCGGCACAGGTCGGCACGGGGTTGATGGCGGACGACGAAATTTCCGCAGCGGGGCCGCTCACGCGCTTCGTCTCCGGCGACGTGGTGAGCCTTGCCACGGGCTGGCACGAGGGGCCGGGCAAGACGATCGTGATTGCCCTGGTGAGCCTGCACGTGCTGGCGGTGCTCTTCTACGTGCTGGTCAAGCGGCACCGCCTGGTGCGGCCCATGGTGTCGGGCGACAAGCTGGTCACGCCCGCCCACAGCCAGGCGGCGCCCAGCCGCGACGACACCGCCTCGCGCGGGCTCGCGCTGGTGCTGTTCGCCGCATGCGCAGGTGCGGCCTGGTGGATTTCATCGCTGCGCGTATGAGCTTTTCGGTTTCACGCCCCCTGCCGCTGGCCGATACGCCAGCCGTCGTGCTCCTGACGCCGGAGGAACCTGGCGAACTCGATGCGGCGCGCGCGATCTTCCGCGACTACGCCGCCTCGCTGGACATCGATCTGTGCTTCCAGAACTTCGAGGAAGAGGTCGCCACGCTGCCGGGCGACTACGCCGAACCGCGCGGCGCCCTGCTGCTTGCGCTGGTCGATGCCGCCCACATCAAGGAAGAGGCCGGGCAACGCGCGCCGACCTTCCTGCGCGCCAACGGCACGCTGGCGCACGTGGCCGGCTGCTGCGCACTGCGCCCGCTCGACAACACCGACTACGCCAATGCCGCCGAGATGAAGCGGCTGTTCGTGCGGCCCGGCTTTCGGGGGCTGGGGGTCGGGCGGCAGCTCGCCGAAGCGATCCTCGACGCCGCGCGCGGCGCAGGCTATGCCTGCGTGCTGCTCGACACGCTGGACGAGATGGAGTCGGCTCGCGCGCTTTACGAGGACCTGGGTTTCGAGGAAGTGCCGCCCTACTATCACAACCCGATCGCGGGCGCGCACTACCTCAAAGTGGAGCTTTAGTCAGCTCAGCCGCGGGCCTGGGCCAGCAGCGTCTCGGCGTTGCTGACCTCGAACTTGCCCGGTGCCTCGACGTTCAGCGTGGCCACCTTGCCGTCCTTCACGAGCATCGAATAGCGGTTGCTGCGCAGGCCCATGCCGCGTCCGGTCAGGTCGAGCGTGAGGCCGGTGGCCTTGGCGAAATCGGCACTGCCGTCGGCCAGCATGCGCACCTTGGCGCCGGTCTTCTGGTCGCGTGCCCAGGCGCCCATCACGAAGGCGTCGTTCACGCTCACGCACCAGATCTCGTCCACGCCGGCGGCCTTGAAGTCGTCGAAGTGCTGCACATAGCCGGGCACGTGCTTGGCCGAGCAGGTGGGCGTGAAGGCGCCCGGCAGCGCGAACAGCGCAATGGTCTTGCCGGCCGTGGCCTTGCCCACGTCCACCGGGTTCGGTCCGATGCTGCAGCCTTCGCCCTCGACCTCGGAATATTCCTGCAGGGTTGCCGAAGGTAGGGTGTCGCCGACTTTGATCATCTGAGTGCTCCTGAAAAAGAAAAACGGCCCACATTGTGGGCCGTTTCCGGATGGGTTGCCTTCGAGAGGCTTCCCGGGGTCGATCAACCAGTGATCAGACCAGCACGGCCTTCTCGACCAGGCGGGTCACGACCCAGTTCTTGGTCTTGGAGATCGGACGGCTTTCCGTGATCTCGATGGTGTCGCCCAGCTTGTACTCGCCCTTTTCGTCATGGGCGTGGTACTTGCTCGTCTTGGCCACGATCTTGCCGTAGAGCTCGTGCTTCACACGGCGCTCGACCAGCACGGTCACGGTCTTGGCACGCTTGTCGCTGACCACCTTGCCGATCAAGGTGCGCTTGAGGGATTTTTTAGCTTCCGTCATGTTCACTCCTTACTTGGCGGCTTGGGTTTCTTGCTGCTTCTGAGCAAGAATGGTCTTGGCGCGCGCGATGTCGCGGCGCGTCACGCGCAGCGTCGAGGTGTTCGACAGCTGTTGCGTGGCTTTCTGCATGCGCAGGCCGAAATGGGCCTTCTGCAGGTCCTTGATTTCGGCTTGCAGGCCTGCGACGTCCTTCGTGCGCAGCGTTGCAGCCTTGGTCACCTTGGCCGGAGCCGCGGTTTCTTTTTTCTTACGTGTTGCCATGGATGTTCTCCTCTCAGGCGCCGAGCTGGCGAGCGACGAACGTCGTGCGCAGCGGAAGCTTGGCGGCGGCCAGGCGGAACGCTTCGCGGGCGAGTTCTTCGGGCACGCCGACGATCTCGAACACGATCTTGCCAGGCTGGATTTCAGCGACGTAGTACTCGGGGTTGCCCTTACCGTTACCCATCCGCACTTCGGCGGGCTTGGTAGAGATCGGCTTGTCCGGGAACACGCGGATCCAGATACGGCCACCGCGCTTCACGTGACGCGAAATCGCGCGGCGAGCGGCTTCGATCTGGCGCGCCGTGAGGCGGCCGCGGTCGGTGCATTTGAGACCGAAGTCACCGAAGGCAACCGAGTTGCCCCGGGTTGCGACGCCGGTGTTGCGGCCCTTTTGTTCCTTGCGGAACTTTCTGCGTGCAGGTTGCAGCATTTTTAATACTCCGTAGTTCTAAGACCGATCACTCGGTCTTGGCACCGTCAGCTGCTGCAGCTGGCGCGGCTTTGCGGACGCGCTTAACGGCGGGTTTCGAGTCTGCACCCGGAGCAGCAGGGGCTGCGCCAGTGGCTTCTGCGGGCTTGTCGCTGCCGTCGGCCGGAGCGGTGTTGCCACCGATCGGGCCACGGGCACCGGCGCGCGGGCCGGGACCACGACGGTCCGAACCCGGACGGTCGCCACCCGGGCGGCCATCGCGGCGCGGACCACGCGGACGACGCTCGTCGTCCGGACGCGGCGTTTCGACGGCCGGCAGGTCGTTGCGGCCCAGCGTGTCGCCCTTGTAGACCCAGACCTTGACGCCGATGACGCCATAGGTGGTCTTGGCTTCCGAGGTGCCGTAGTCGATGTCGGCACGCAGCGTGTGGAGGGGCACGCGACCTTCGCGATACCACTCGGTACGGGCAATTTCGATGCCGTTCAGGCGGCCGGCCGACATGATCTTGATGCCCTGGGCACCCAGACGCATGGCGTTCTGCATGGCGCGCTTCATGGCGCGGCGGAACATGATCCGCTTTTCGAGCTGCTGCGTGATGCTGTCGGCGATCAGCTGGGCATCGATTTCAGGCTTGCGCACTTCTTCGATGTTCACTGCCACCGGCACGCCGAGCTGCTTGCCCAGTTCGCGCTTGAGGTTCTCGATGTCTTCGCCCTTCTTGCCGATCACGACGCCCGGACGAGCCGAGTAGATCGTGATGCGTGCGTTCTTGGCGGGACGCTCGATCATGACGCGCGACACCGAAGCGTTTTTCAGCTTCTTCTTGAGGTATTCGCGAACCTTGATGTCTTCGGCCAGCATGCCCGCGAAATCGCGGTCGCTTGCGTACCAGCGGCTGGACCAGTTACGGGTAACCGCAAGGCGGAAGCCGGTCGGATGGATTTTCTGTCCCATATTTCTTCCAGGCGTTCTTAGTTGCCAACCGTCACGTACACATGGCACGTGGGCTTGCTGATGCGGTTACCGCGACCCTTGGCTCGCGCCGTGAAGCGCTTGAGCGTTGCGCCCTGTTCGACGTAGATGGTCTTGACCTTCAGTTCGTCGATATCGGCGCCATCGTTGTGCTCGGCGTTGGCAATTGCCGACTCGAGCACCTTCTTGATGATCACAGCGGCCTTCTTCTGCGTGAATTGCAGAACGTTGAGCGCTTGATCAACCTTCTTGCCGCGGATCAGGTCAGCGACCAGACGGCCCTTGTCGACCGAGAGGCGGACACCGCGGAGGACTGCACGTGTTTCAGACATGGTCGTTCCTTACTTCTTCTGGACTTTCTTGTCCGCGGGGTGCCCCTTGAACGTGCGCGTGAGCGCAAATTCGCCGAGCTTGTGGCCGACCATCTGGTCGGTGATGTAGACAGGCACGTGCTGCTTGCCGTTGTGCACGGCAATGGTCAGGCCGATGAACTCGGGCAGGACCATCGAGCGGCGCGACCAGGTCTTGATCGGCTTCTTGTCCTTCGTCGTCACAGCCTTGTCGGCCTTGGCCACGAGGTGATGGTCAACAAACGGACCCTTTTTGAGAGAGCGAGTCATTTGCTATCCCTTACTTCTTGCGGCGCGACACGATGAAGACCTGCGTGCGCTTGTTGTTACGGGTACGGTAGCCCTTGGTCAGGTTGCCCCATGGGTCGACAGGATGGCGGCCTTCGCCGGTCTTGCCTTCGCCACCACCGTGCGGGTGGTCGACAGGATTCATCACCACGCCGCGAACGGTCGGGCGAATACCCATGTGGCGCTTCACACCGGCCTTGCCGAGTTGGCGCAGGCTGTGCTCTTCGTTCGCAACTTCACCGATGGTGGCGCGGCATTCGATGTGGATGCGGCGCACCTCACCCGAACGCATGCGGACCTGGGCGTAGACGCCTTCGCGAGCCAGCAGCGTGGCCGACGTGCCGGCCGAACGCGCGATCTGCGCGCCCTTGCCGGGCTGCAGTTCGATGCAGTGGATCGTCGAGCCGACCGGAATGTTGCGGATCGGCAGCGTGTTGCCGGCGCGAATCGGGGCTTCCGAACCGCTCAGCAGCGTTGCGCCAGCCTCAAGACCGCGCGGGGCGATGATGTAGCGGCGCTCGCCGTCGGCGTAGCAGACCAGGGCAATGTGGGCGGTGCGGTTCGGGTCGTATTCGATGCGTTCGACCTTGGCCGGGATACCGTCCTTGTTGCGCACGAAGTCGACAACGCGGTAGTGGTGCTTGGCACCGCCGCCACGATGACGGATCGTGATGTGGCCGTTGTTGTTGCGGCCGGCCTTCTGGAACTGGGGTTCCAGCAGAGGCGCGTGAGGAGCACCCTTGAACAGGTGGTCCCGCGAGATCTTCACCGCGCCGCGTTGGCCCGGCGAAGTGGGTTTCATCTTGATGACGGCCATGATTAAGCGCCTTCCCCGACGAGGTTGAGCTCTTGACCGGGCTTGAGCGTCACATAGGCCTTGCGAACGTTGTCGCGGCGGCCGATGGACTTGCCAAAGCGCTTGGTCTTGCCCTTGGTGTTGAGCACCGACACGCCCTGGACTTCGACCTTGAACATCAGTTCGACGGCGGCCTTGATCTCGGGCTTGGTGGCGTCTTGCAGCACCTTGAAAGTGACAGCGTTCGACTTCTCGCCGACCATCGTGGCCTTTTCGGACACGATCGGGGCGACCAGCACCGCCATCAGGCGGCCTTCTTCGAACGTACGTTCAGCGGCGGTAGGGTTCACGCGGCTCATGCGAACATCTCCTTGAGCTTGTCGACGGCACCCTTGGTGACCAGCACCTTCTTGTAGTGGACCAGCGACACCGGATCGGCGTAGCGGGGTTCGACCACGAGAATGTTCACCAGATTGCGCGAGGCAAGGTACAGGTTTTCGTCGACTTCTTCGGCGATCACGAGCACGGACTCGAGATTCATCGCCTTGAAACGGGCTGCCAGCGGCTTCGTCTTGGGCGAATCCACGGTCAGCGAATCCACCACGGCCAGACGGCCTTCGCGAGCGAGCTGCGAGAAGATGGCGGCCATGCCGGCGCGGTACATCTTCTTGTTGATCTTCTGCGAGAAGTTTTCGTCAGGCATGTTCGGGAAGATCCGGCCACCCCCGCGCCACAGCGGCGAGGACGTCATACCGGCACGGGCGCGGCCCGTTCCCTTTTGCTTGAAAGGCTTCTTGGTCGAGTGCTTGACCTGCTCGCGGTCCTTCTGGGCGCGCGTGCCTTGGCGGGCGTTGGCCTGGAATGCAACGACGATCTGGTGGACCAGGTCTTCGTTGTAGTCACGGCCGAACACGGTCTCGGGGGCGTCGTATTTCGACGCGGCCTGGCCTTGTTCGTTCAGGAGTTCGAGTTGCATTACTTCGCTCCTTCAGCCGCTTGCGGCTTGGCCTTGATGGCGGGGCGCACGGTGACGAAGCCACCCTTCGAACCCGGGATCGCGCCCTTGATGAGCAACAGTTGACGCGCTTCGTCGATGCGGAAGACATCGAGGTTCTGCGTGGTCTTGGTGACGTCGCCGAGGTGGCCCGTCATGCGCTTGCCGGGGAACACGCGACCGGGGTCTTGTGCCATGCCGATCGAGCCGGGAACGTTGTGCGAACGGCTGTTGCCGTGCGACGCGCGTTGCGAACTCATGTTGTGGCGCTTGATCGTGCCGGCGTAGCCCTTGCCGATCGAGGTGCCTTGCACGTCGACCTTCTGGCCCACCGAGAACACGCTGCTCGCGGCAATCACGCCGCCAGCCTTGTGCTGGCCTGCGGTATCGGCGGTCACGCGGAATTCGCGGATGATTTCACCAGCTTCGACACCCGCCTTGGCGAGGTGGCCCGCTTGGGGCTTGGTCACGCGCGATGCCTTGCGCGAACCGAACGTCACTTGCAGTGCGACGTAGCCGTCGGTCTCTTGCGACTTGATCTGGGTCACACGGTTGTTGGACACATCCACCACCGTGACAGGAACTGCGTCCCCGTCATCGGTGAAGAGACGCATCATCCCCACCTTGCGGCCCAGCAACCCGAGGGAGTTGCTCAGACTCATTTGTTTTCTCCAAAAATGGAAACTCCCCTCGCCGCTGCCACTTCAATTGGCGACAGCGTTTGGCCGATTCCCTTTGGGGTACCCGGCCTGCGAAGGAAGGTTGATAAATCTCCGCCCTCACGGCGGCCAAATGGACGCACGAAGGGCAGAGCCAGCGATTATAGCCCGCGATGCGGGCGCGGTGCAAGCTGCATTGCGAAGCAGCCCGGAGGGCGCTCGCCCCCCTCCGGTTCTTGCCTGCTTTTTTGCGGCTCCGCCCTATTTGACGGGCATCGTGATGATGCTGTCACCACTTGGCGTGGACTTCATTTCGCCGCTGGATTTCAGGTTCGGCGTCGCCGCGCCGGTCTGGATGGGGACGGAAACCGCGCTTGAGCCGCCGCCCTGATTGATGAACACATTGAGGTAGGCCAAGCCTTCGGCCTCGCTCACCACGACGACGGTGGCCGTGGTCCGCTTGCCGGCCGGCAGCGCGAGGGTGCTGCTTCCCTGGAGCGCCAGCCCCTTGTCGGCGCTCAGGCGGACCGTGGCACCGTCGGCGTCGGTCACACCGTCGAACTGCAGCACGACAGGCGTGGCCTGGCCCAGTTGCGGCGTGGCGTCGAGCCGATATTCGAGCTTGACGCCGGCGCCGCCGGGCTTCTGCGGCGCCGTGGCCATCGGGGCGGCCTGGCGCTGCTGCGACGCCGCATGCCTGGCGCTGCGCGACCCGGGCTCGCCGTCTGCCGTGGCCGGCGCCGACAGTGTTGCCAGTGCGAGGCACGCGAGGGCCATCATCGAATTCGATCGGATGTTCATGGCGGCCTTTCTTGCTACTGAATGGAGACGTCGAAGCATGCGTCGAGACTGCTGAGGTCCGTCACTGCCAGAACGTACTCGCCGGCCGACAGGCTGACCGTATTGCCGGTGCGGGAAATCAGGCCGCCCCGGAAGATGTCGAAATCGGGATTGGATCCCGCCGGACCGCCATTCACGACGATCTGGTAGCTGCGGTTGGCGGGCGCATTGAAGCGAACATAGGAGAAGTTGCCGAGCTTGTTGCCCGTGCCGGCGTCGTTGGAGACGCAGGCACGGGTCACCCCGCCGCCCACGGCCGCCACCTTGTACATCGGGATCGCAACCGGAATTGCGCCGTCGTTGGTTTCGGCGCCGCCGAACGGATCGTTGTCCGTCGCGTTGATGCTCTGCCCGCCGAGCAGGGCGGCCAAAGCCGAAGCGCTGCCCGGGGCGGTCGCGTTGAAGGCCGCCGAGAAAGGATGGATCGAGGTGACGGCCGCGCCGCTCCTGAACTGGAAGCCGGTCAGCGTGTCGTGGATCGGCTTGAAGCCCACCTGCTGGTTGAGGTTCCAGAAAATCGACTGGATCGAGGTTTCGCTGTACCAGCCCGGCAGGGTTGCCGCGCCGGCAGAGAGGTCGATGTTGATGCTCTCCCGGGCGGACGCCTGTTGCGCGCCGCCCGAATCGACATAGTTCCGGCGCCCCAGCGCGATACCCGACCAGGCGTTGCCCCAGCCTTCCGAGAACGCGAGCCGGCGATCGGTACGCTGGCTCTGGCTGTGGTCCCCGCCCATCGAGTCGTCGCGGCTGAAGGAGGACTGGTAGTAGTGCCCCCACTCGTGGGCAATCACCGACGTGTCGTATTCATCGGTATCGACGTCTTCCTTGCCCAGCACATAGATTTCACGGCCGCTACTGCCTCTGTCGACGAAGAAGGTGCTGCCAATCTGTCCCGCCGGGAGGTTGATAACTCCACGGGTTGGCGCATTGTTGGGACTCCAGAACACGCGCAATACCGGGAACGTCGCTACAGGCGCAACCGACATGACCTTCTGCATGGCGGTGTAGACCGTATCGAGGATGGCGAAAGGCGCCGCCACCCGGTCCCCGGTGTAGCTCGAGCCACCCCAGCCCGAAGGTGCGTGGAGGTCGCGCACCGAGGCGACCATGCCGGACGAGAAGGTGGGACTCTGCATGGTGTACAGGCCGCCGGAACGCGTGTTGTCGCGCACCGTCACATCCCAGCTTGCGCCCGGGCCGCTTCGAACCAGCTGCGCCTTGACCCGCACCGCGATCGCCGTGTTCGCGGGCACGGACACCGCATAGGCGCCGTTGTCGTCGGTGGTGGCCGTAGCCAGCTGCGCGGACGTTGCCGCATTGAGCACTTCCACCACCGCCCCTCGTACGGGCCTGGGAGCCGAGCTGGCATAGACGAGCGTGCCGCTCGGATTCGGCACGGATTCATAGGTGGCCGTGCCGCTCAGGGTCACCGGGCCCGCCACCGGCAGCGGGAAGCCGGCCAGGCCGCCGCCACCTCCCCCGCCGCCTCCGCCACCGCAGGCGGCCAGCAGCGCCGCGACGACACATGCCGCGATCCATGCAGAAGAGTTCCTGTAGCTCATAGCTTGTACTGCCCTCGTTTCAGCCCCGGCCCTTGTCTGCCCCGAAGAATACCGGTGCGCGAGGATGCCACAGTTGGGAAACAAATAAAAAAAGCCCGCTTGCATTTCTGCAAGCGGGCTTTTCAGGAAACGCAGCGCGAGGCCGGTTTACTGCAGCTTGATTTCGACGTCCACGCCGGCCGGCAGGTCGAGCTTCATCAGCGCGTCCACGGTCTTGTCGGTCGGGTCGACGATGTCCATCAGGCGCTGGTGCGTGCGGATCTCGAGCTGGTCGCGCGAGGTCTTGTTGACGTGCGGCGAACGCAGGATGTCGAAACGCTTCATGCGGGTCGGCAGCGGCACGGGGCCCTTGACGATCGCGCCGGTGCGCTTGGCGGTATCAACGATTTCGGCTGCCGACTGGTCGATCAGCTTGTAGTCGAACGCCTTCAGGCGGATGCGGATTTTTTGCTTGGTAGCCATGGTGATTC
>NZ_RXFQ01000050.1 GCF_003951285.1 Variovorax beijingensis
CTCGAAGATCATCATGGAGCCGACTTCTCCCGTCGCCTGCTCGGACCTGGGCAGGCTGAAACCACCGATGTCGAAACTGGCGTTGAGATTGTTGTTGGTAGCCGATCCGACGTTCTCGATCAATACGCGGCTGTGGTTGGTATCCGTCTGGTACTCGATGACATAGCCGGTCTTGATTCCGCTGACCACAGCGGTGTCGCCGCTGAGATCGATGGAAAGGCCCGTGACCAGTTGTCCGGCGGAATCACGAACGACGACCGAACTGATATTGATCGCCGTATTGTTTTGCAGGTTGTCCACATAGGCGTCGCCAGTCGCCAGCACCGTCGTAAAGGCACTGATCTTGAGGGTGGCGGCTTTGTTGGGCTGCAATTGCGCGATGGTGAAAGACGCCTCAGTGGTGCCGAGAAGGCCGGTGAAATCGATGTTCGATTCTTCGTCGGCCTCGTTCTGATCGAGATTGGGAACCGTATCGTCGGTGTTGGCGCCGGTCACGAAGGTGAAGTACATCCCCTCGCCGGGGTTCTTGGCATTGGGCGGGTCGATCATCTGGTTGTTGGTGCCAATGGTCGTGAGTCCGCCTCCCAGACTGGTATTGACTGTGTCGCCGGTGTTGATGTTGGCTCCGGTCGATTCATTCGCTGGATTCTTGCCAGTCACGACGATCGCGGCGCTTGCATCGCCGAACATCGCGAACAGGTTCTGGCCTGAAGGCACATTCGCAAATGAAAACGCGCTGGACGAAGCGACCGACACAAATATCTTGTCCGCAAGGTTGACGGCGTCGTCGGGGTTCGAGGCATCCGGGTTCGATATCGCTTCATACTGGACCGTCCAGAGCTTGGCGCCCGTCACCGGGCTTCCCGTTTCCTCCAGGTAGGCCGCGAACACGACGACACCGGCGGCGGTCTTCCCGTAGACGACGTTGTTGTTGGTCGTGTCGGTGAACAGGAAGATGTCTTCGCCGTCGGTGGTATCGAGGCCGCTGTCGAAACCATTGAGCAAGGCGCCGTTCGCGTCCGTAAATGAAACATCGGTGACCGTGCCGGATACGCTGAATGTGAATGCGTTGGTGCCGGTATTGGTGCCGTCATAACCGCTCAGCGCGGCGTTGATGGCGGTTCCCACACTCTGCGCCGCCAGCCGGCTGCTGAAGGCCGTCGGCAACGAGCTTACGGAAATGTCATTGTCGTTACTGTCCCCCGCAACAGCGGGAGCAGTCGCAAGGTTCTGCAAAGTGGCGGATTCGTCAAGAGTAACGGTCGAGCCGGCCGTCATATTCAACGCAGGCATAAACACCTCCATGATCGGAAATTTCGCCGATGGGAGCAGTGCAACTTCGGGGAAGGCGCTGCCCGTCAACCAAATCGACAAGAGATCGATGCTGAACCGCCAGCCTGTGCCCTGTCCATAGGCTGAAAGTTGTCACCCAAAGGATGACGCGCAGACCGACGGACGGCCACTGCGCGTCAGGAGTGCCCGTCCACCCGCATCTGGAAGAGAAAGTAGGGCGGTATGCAGGCCCCGCGGCCTTCGGGTTGGCCCTCGGCCTGCGCACAGATGAAGTCGTCGCGGCAGGGCTGCTGCGCCGAGCAGCTGCGCAGCTTGCCGGGCCGCGTGTGCTTGCCCAGGCATTCGCCGAAGGGCCTGTTCGCCGCCAGGCACTGGTTGAAGTCGCTGAGGATGGCGATGCCACCGCAGGTGCCGTTCTTGTCCTGCGGATCGCACGGGCCCGAGCACATGCCGCCGGGAAAGCCGACCGAGGTTTTCTCGCACACGGAGGACGCGCCTTCGCAGGCAACGCGCGGCAGTTTTTCGGCGCGGTCCAGCCATGGGTTGGCCGACTGCGTGATGCGGGTGGGCTCGCAGCTTGCACCGACCGTGGCTTTCTCAGGTGCGGCGTCCGTGCCGTCCGGTTCGGCCAGCGGCCGGAACGGATCGGGCAGAGGCGCGGACAGCGCGGCGTGCACATAGCGGCCGCGCCGCGCCAGTTCGTCCTGCAGGTGCGGCGAGTGCGGCAGTGCCAGCGCATTGCCCGCTGTGAAGGTGCGCGATGCGCCGCGCCGGTCGACGCCGAGCAGGTGGAAGCCCGCGACCGCGCGGCTCTGGTGGCAGCCCATGCAGCTGAGGTCATCGAGGCGGCGCAGCAGCGCCTGCGGCGATTGCAGCGTGCGGCTGCCGGGCACGGCCTGCCATTCGCCGGGCGGGAAGACTTGTGCGAACGGCCGGTTCGCGAGCCGCGCGAGGCCGCGCGGCGCCACCGAGATGGCTTCGGTCGCCAGGAACTTCTCGGGGATTTGCAGGGTGGCCTCGTCCAGCGCGCGCAGGTTGGCGGGCTGCTGCAGCCACTGCCGCAGCTCCTTGCGCAGTGGGGCACTGGCCTTGAGCCGCGCGACATCGGGAGTGTTCTCGAGCGGCGCCATGTCGAAGCGCCGCGCGCCGGCATTCCAGCGGAAGGCGCGCAGCATGTACTCCGCATGGCCGCCGAGATCGGGCCGTACGGCCGAGGGCCAGCGCACGCTCTGCAGGTTGATGGTGATCTGTGCGATGCGTGCGGGCGCGAGGCGCTGCGGCGCCAGCGGCCCGCCGGCCGACACCAGCCAGCGGCCGAGCGCCTCGTCCGGCATCGAGGGCTGCGGCGGCTGCCAGCGCCGTGCGGTGCTCGCGCAACTGCCGTCGGCGTCAGGGGCATCGCCGCGCAGTTCCACGTTGACGGTCATCGGCAGGCGCGACTGCATCGCGGCGGTGCGGTAGGCGAGCCGGTACACCAGCCGCGTCTCGCCGCAGGCGCCGCCCTGGAAGGGCCGGCGGTCCATGCGGTTGGCGACGCCCACCAACTCGAAGAATGCGTCGGGGCTCGCGAGCCAGCGCGCATCGAACAGCCGGTGCGGGTAGCGCGCAATGCCGACGCCGGCCTGCGGATCGCTGCGCCTGATGCGCGCGAGGCTGTCGCCGAGCGGCGTGGCGATCGATTGCCACGCCGGCGCGCGCATCAGCGCCTGGTTGCTCGTGATGCCGTCGGCCGAAGCGGGTGCTTGGCCGATCCAGCGGGCGAAGCTGGCGCCGGATTTCTCGGCGGCCTGCAGGGCGGCCGGCGAGGTGACGAGCAGCACGGGGTCTGCCGCGCGCACAACGGGCGCGGCGAGGGCGAGTGCCAGCGCGAGGCCGGCGGGCAGGCAGTGTTCGAGGAGCGGCACGCAGGCGATTGTGCCGCGCCGCTCACGCGAAGACTTTCTCGGCGAAGGGTTCCGCTTCGGGCAATGCGAGCGAGGCCAGCGGCCGTGTTCCATCACGATGACGCGATCGGCAATCTGCTCCACCGCGGCCAGGTCGTGGCTGATGAACAGGCAGGCGAAGCCGTGGTGCGCCTGCAGGTTCTGGAACAGGCGAAGCACCTGGGCCTGGATGGTCATGTCGAGGGCCGAGACGGGCTCGTCCGCCACCACGAAAGCCGGGCGCCTGACCAGGGCGCGCGCAATCGCCACCCGCTGGCGCTGGCCGCCGGAGAGTTCGTGGGGATAGCGTGCAGCCCAGCTGGTCGAGACCCACTTCGTCGAGCGTTTCATGCACACGGCGCGCACGCGCCGAAGCATCGAGTTCGGGCACATGGGCGTGCTGGGCGATTGAGTTCGGCACATGCCGCCCTGCGAGGCGAGAGGAGCGGGCAGGGCGATCAGGCGGGTCTGGGCATCAATGTCGGCACGCCGCAGTGCAGCAGTTCGCCTCGCCCGGGCATCGGCCGAAAGCCATCGTCGCGGCTCCATACGACCTCGCCGCGGCTGAGCGTGACGCCGGGCCACGCCTGGAGCGTCATGCCTTCGTAGGGGGTGTAGTCGACCTCGTGATGCAGCTGCTCGTTCTTCAGGACGAACTCGCGCTGGTCCCAGATCACGAGGTCGGCGTCGGCGCCGATCGCGATCGTGCCCTTTCGGGGATGCAGGCCGTAGGCCTTGGCCGGTCCGGTGGCGGTGAGGTCGACGAAGCGGTGCGGCGTCATGCGCCCGGCCAGCACGCCTTCGGACCACAGCAGCGCCATGCGCGTCTCGATCCCGGGGATGCCATTGGGGATGTGGCGGAACGCCACCTCCTCGCCACCGGGCTTCTTGCCCTCGGCTGCGTCGTACTTGAAG
>NZ_RXFQ01000051.1 GCF_003951285.1 Variovorax beijingensis
GTAGGCCCGCCGCCAACTCCTTCGGAATAACGTCGTTCGTCAGGATAAAACGGATGAGCTCGCGCTTGTTTGGGAGCGAGAAGAGCGCGCGAATCTGAGCGGTAGACGTCGCAAACGGCCGTTCGGATGCCGCCGAGCGGCGCGCATTGCTGGACATCGACCAGGAGCGCCAGGCCCGGATCAATGCCGACAAGCAGCTTGAGGCGCTGCGTAGCCAATTGGCGCACACCGAAAGCCGCCATCGCGAGAGCATGCTGGCTCAGGCCGACGCCGTCACGCGCTTGCAGGTCAAGGCCGATACGGCCGAAGATTCGCAACGAGAACTAACGGCCAGCAATCTCAGCCTCGTTGCTGATCTTCAGGCGACGAGAGAACGACTCGCGGTGGCCCAGCAAGAAGCGACACAGTTCAAAGCCGAAGCGCAGACGTTGCGTGCCCTGCTGGAGCGGCTCTCGCCGCCGGAGCCGGTGCCGCCGCAAGAAGGGCCAGCATCAAAGACCGTCAAGGTCGGTGCGCGAAAGACTCGGTAGCTTGGCGAATGCGGTGTGCGCGGCATGCGTCCGAACTTATGGGTCGGCCGCTGCGGCCGCCTTGCGCAGGGCGCGTAGTTCCAGGCGCGCAGACTCGCGAATTTCTTCCCGGTCCAGTTCGACGGCTGTGTCGTCGACCCAAGTTTCCCAGAGGCTTTCGAGCCAAGCCTGCCGGGTGCTGAATGCTTCAACTGCGTAGTCGAGCCAACTGGCGTACCCAGCGGGCGGTGGCAAGGGTTTTTGAATGGTGAAGAGAATTTCTCCTGAAGATGAAGTGCGATGCTGCGATCATCCGGTACAGAACGCCATCCGACAAATTGAGCTGGCACTCAGGCTCATGGTGCATGGGATCGGCCAGCAACGAAGGAGCACACGATGATCGGCTGGTGGATAGTTGTCGCAGCGCAGACACCCGAGGAGCGCGACCAGGCGGTGGACCGCAGGGCTGCCGTTCTCGCGAACTGGGAGGTCGGACCCGGGGGCATCGAATGGCTGCGTCAACTCGTAAAGGCGGGGACGGCGACCCAACTCTCCTTCAGCGGCTACCCGAACCGCTACACCGCCAATGCCCGCGATGTGCTGCCGCTGCTTGCCGACGGACCGCCTGCGCACAGCGGTCTTGCCATCATTGGCGATGACTATGTGATGCCCCCGAATTGGAAGGGCAATTTGATTTTTCACGCAGAGAAGATCGCCAGCTGTCCTCCCGATCAACTATTGACGATCGATGCCTGGGACCAGTCCTGACAACCTCACCCGGCCATGACCGAATCAACGCTCTCACTTTCCAAGTTCGACGCTGCTGAAAGGCAACTCCTGCTCGCGATCCGACTCTTTTTTGCAGAGGAGGATCCTGTCTCGATCCATACCCTTGCCGAGTCGGCTGGGCAGGTCTTGCACGACGTTGGAAAGGATCTCGGTGTCGTCAGCTTGGTGCGCGACTACGAACTGATTCTTCCGGAGAAAAAAAGGGATTGGCTGGCGGCCATCTTTAAGGCGCGCAATTTCTTCAAACACGCGGACAAGGACCCGAATGGAATACTCGAATTTCGGCCCAGTACCAACGACTTCAGCCTCATCGACGCCGTCGGAATGTATAGCTCGCTCAAGCAGCGCTTCGCACCCGAGACGATCGTCTTTCTCATGTGGTTTGCAGTCCGGTACCCCGAGCTCGTTGTTGAGGAAAGCGATCTTGGCCAGATTGTCAAAAAGTTCGCTACCAACGGTATTACGCCAGACGCTGAGAAGAAGGAAAATTTCCTCAAAATGATTGGTGAAATTCGCTCAGGCGAAATTTCCGTGCCGAACGTTGCTCTCTAGCCGGCGAAACGAAGGCCTGAACGTGCAGCCACCGGCACACTTCTAGATGGGCAAGAGTAGATCGCACACTCCATGCTCGGCTGAAGCGCGCCGCGATAAGTCTGCCCTGATCCGGTTGCGCCCGCTGTAGAGGAATTGTCATGGAGGAAAGACGGGCGTCCGCCGAGCGGTGAGCCCGCGCCAACGGCGTCGGGCATGTCGGCGAGGGTCGCGTGCGATTGGGAAAAGTGGCCTTGGGCTGGCGCGTGGCGCCCTACAGAATTCCCGCTCCATTCATCAAGGAGCAAAAAACCATGAACTCTTCTCTATCCCCGGCCGAGCGCCTGTGGGCCGAATTGGTACGCGAACAGAAGTATCCGCCGGTCGTCATCGAAATCGCTGGCGCGATGGGGACCGTCAGCCATCAGCCGTCGGGTCAATGGACGTTGGAGGAGGTGCTGGCGCGCCACCCTATGCCGGCGAACTGGGACCCCGAGTCCGGTCTTCCCCAGGTCTTCTAGTGGCAAGTGGCGCGGCTCAAAGGAGTCCTGGCGGCCCGGCCGCTAGTCGATCTCGCGCGCCTCACGCAGCAAGCCCTCATAGAGTCCGCCCAGTGCCCCCATGATCAGCCCACCATGAAACGGCCAGATGGTGCCCAGGGCGTCGTTTGCAGCTTGAAGCAGGTTCTGGATCTTGGCCAGAGGGATGACGACTTCATCCTTCATGTGCACCTGGAGGGCTTTGTCACCGCCGCCATCCGAGGTGTACCAGTCGTAGGAGTACCTCGACCATGTGTGCTTCATCTCCACCGCAAGGATCTCCGCCACCACCGAGCGGACAGCGTCAGGAACGATGCCGACCTGCAAGGCCTTGGCCATCTCCTCCAGATCGACAAGCAACTCTCGAAGGCCGTGCCAATTTTCAGCTCGATACGCTTGATTCTTGCTGGGGAAGCGGGAGCGCGGGCGGCCGAGCTTCTCCCGGTACTTCTGAACGTCGATCCCGAGTTGCAGCGGGGCCTTGATTAGCAGTTCGGCCGAGTGACGCTGGAGAAAAAAGATCGGCAGACCGTGGTGGTCCAACGTCTTCTTCTCCCGAGCGGCGGTCAACAGGGTATTGGCCGCGAGCAGGTAGGCCTGGCCATAGTTCGGCGCCCGAAATCCGCCGAGCCTTGCGATACCCGCAGCCAGATCCTTCTCGGTTTGCTCGGCCGATTTCCCCCAGAACAAGACCCCAGCAGGTTCGCTGGCACCGGTGAAGTACAGATCGTCGGGAAACTTCGCCATGGCGCTCCTTAAAAGAGGCCTGCTGGCTCGGCCTCACGATCCCAACTGTAGATGATCAGCTCCTGGCGCTCGGCCCGGCTGGCACCTCCGCCCACGGTGTAGTCGATGGCAAGGCTTTCCATGCGAAGCCCTTGAAGCAGTGGCGTTCTGGACCACGGCATTTCGCTCCCGACCTCATCACCGCCGATCCAGCGTTGACGCAGCCGGTTGTTCGGTGTCGCGGAGCGTTTCAGGAGGAAAATCATGGGCATGACCAAGAAGGCAAGTCAACAGAAGGTCCCGCACCCCGCTTCGCGGCCGCAAGTTCGCGGCGTTTCGACCCGATCACGAATCGATGGGCACGTGCTGGAGAAACTGCTTGAACGGTTCGATCCAAAGCTGCACGGTGGAGAGGTGATGGCTTGGCATCCTGTTGGGGTTGAGGTGTTGCCATGACCACAAAGGAAGAGCGCCGCGATGCCATGGCCCAGGCGCTCGCAAACACGCGGATTGCTGGCCACGAACCCAAGCCGCGATTTCTGGCGGACGTCGCGGCGGTGGTTGAAGGCACGATGACGTATGACCAGGCGATTCGCGCTAGCGCGGGAAGAACTCGCAGTCGCAATGGATCAGAGCGGCCCGCGTTTTCCAAGAGATAGAGATCGCGCAGCAGGGGGCCGATTCCGCGTGGACGAACACGGCGCGCATAAGCCAGGTGTCTTTAATGTCTTTGACGCTTATGAGCTAATACTGGCCTTATCCCGGCGTGACCTCACCTACCAAGCGGGTGCGACTGTCTTGCAAAGGTCGGCGAGCTCGGCTCAAGTTGGGCCTGCTGCGAAAGGACATGGAATTTGTAGCGGCTGAATCCAATTTGACGCTTCAAGGTCCACCCTGGCTCGCCGTCGGCCGATACAGCCACTTGGATGAAATATCGAAACAGAATTTCAAGCGTGCTTTGAACCCGCCTGTTGATTGCCG
>NZ_RXFQ01000052.1 GCF_003951285.1 Variovorax beijingensis
TCGGGCCCTAAGCGGAAGTACCAGCACGATGAAAGCTGCCCGTCGATGGAGACTTCAGTCGATGCCCGGAAGGCCCCTCACTGCGAAGTATTGCTTGGCGCTCTTGCTTCAAGCCCTTTGATCTCACTCAAGCCTTCGTCCGTGGGTACCGATCCAAGTTGCCAAGTAGTGTGAAGTACTCCCCCATAAAACTCACCGCCCAATTGCGACAGTCGGACGTATGTCCTTTCCTTGGACGGGACATTGATTTCAATCTCTATGTCTTTGATCATCATGTCCCAGTCCCACTTTTGAGAAAGACGATAAGCTCCGGGAGGAAGCTTTATCAGCGAATATGTTCCTGATCCTAGACTTGCAACTTCAACGCCATCTACATAGAAGTAGACATTCCGAGCTCCGAATACGAACGATCCGGGCCGATAGATGACCAACTCTCCGTTCTTTGAATCTGACACCCACGACTGGGGCTTAGGCTTGCCGCTCGGCGCAGCGCAAGCAACAAGAAAAATGGGCAGAGCCAAAAATATCCACTTTAACTTCATCTACAACCTCTCTTTCGGGGATGTCGCCCCGCCTCCATACAGACAACGTCACCGATCAAATTTCGAAACATTGTCGATCGACCGATTGTGGCCGCATTCTGCCCGTCGGCCGGCGCCGCACTCATGAGGAAAACCGGCCAACAAGGCGCGCACATGCAGCGCGAACCTGCTGCCGGTGAAGAACCTCGAGCTCTCGCGCCTCGCGATCACACTGTTCTAACCAGGCCGACGCACACTGACTGCGGAGCTCGTGCGGCGGCAGGTGGTCCGATTCGCTCGCAATAGCGACGAACAACGTGAAGTCCCGGTCATGGTCAAGCCGTGACACCTCGAATCTCAGGGCTGCCAACTGCCTTACACCCTCAACAAATAGGACCGTGCCATCCGCGAGGCCCCGAGCGGTGTCCACCACTGCCTTTGCGCGCCGCGCGGAGAGGGCCTTCGTCAACATGCTCACGTCTCTCCCCTACACATGTTCACTGTCATCCGGTCCGGCTCTTCGAAGATCCGCTATTGGCCGGCTGTAGCCTCACGACTGGTCGGCGCAAAGGGGCCCACTGCGGTCTTTGGCGCGGCTCGAAAGCCGACCTTCGTAGGGCTACTCGGGAGACGACGACTCGCTGTGATGCTCGAGCATCGCGGGGTCCGGAATCCAGCTTTGCAGCGCAGCGAAAAAGCCAGCCTCGTCATACGTCAGGATTCTGTCGTCATGAACAATGTACTGGTCATAGTTCCATTCGTCGCCTTCCCAGCCTGCGCAGAGAACCATGCGGCGAAACTTGAAATCCCAGTACTCCCACATCTTCCACGTCGAATTCAGGAAGCGTCGGGCTTCGCGTGGCACACCAGGTTTTGCTATGCCTCGAATGCTGACGAAGCAGCGCTCAATTGGCATTGATGCGGCTACCTCAGCGATCACCATATCGCCTGCGTTCAGATATGCCTCAATCCTGGCTGAAATCTTGTTCACGGGTTCTCTGCTTGCAACTTCCGCTTCTGGCCGAACTCAGTCCGTCGATTGATCGTCGGCACGAGACGCGGTTGAGATCGCGAACTTCTGCGATACGAGGCTCGGTCAGCCACAGAGCATCCACCAGGGAGAATGCTTGCTCAGCCAGCAATGTGTTGATGACCTCGTGCCGAGACAAAGCTCGACCACAAATTTTCCGATCATCGGCTCGGCGACCGACCGCATCCACAACCATAAATGACCCACCGCGAGTGCTCGGCCTATATGCCAATGAGACAAGAACTCTTGCTGCGGGCTCCGAGCCTTCCCCCCAAGGGCCGATGATCAGATCGATGATCGGGTCATGTTCTGGAGCGCTCACAGTCCACTGTACAAAGTAGACAGCAAGCGACCCTGATTGGTCAGACAGATCGCCCCAGATCGTTTTTGAAGTGCGCCCGCAGCAGTCGCAGTGACCAGTTGATTCATTCCAGAACTGGGAGGTAATTGGTGCAGGGGTAGCCATGTGATGCGAGGTATATGCGCGCAAGGAGAGGACTGTAGCCGGCCTGGGAAGGCGGGCAAAGGTCGTGAGCAGCAAAACTGGAGGGTCGTAGCGTACTTCCGCTCTTGGCCGAGCTCAGTCCCGCCATTTCAGTTGACCACCGACCCGTATCAAGTCGCTCGTTTGAACTCCAATTGCATCTCCAGCTGCCTCGAGATCCATCGGTTCGAACTGGTCCAGGTGCTCAAGCCAAACTTCAGAAAATTCCGGCTGTAGTTCTCGCCAGAAAATCATCATTTGTCGTCCCGTCGTTAACTCGAACACCCAACATAGGCTTGCTCCGAGACCTGGCTCTACGTGAGCATGGGCGTTGTCTCTGCGAAGGTTGAGGCCTTTCCACGATCTCTCGCAATAGGCGGCGCAAATCAGGCCAACCGGTAAGGCCATATATCCCCGCTCCTCTGGTGTCAGACGTCTAAATCCTGCTCTCGCCATGGACGACCGCTTCTGGGCTAAGTTTGCCCAACGGGGCGACCGACCGGTTCTGGCCGACTGCGGCCGCGGAGCTTCTCCGGCAGGAAGTCCTAAATGGAATTGGCCGGCGCTCCGGGATCGATTCCAGGAGCCCACCCAAGTACATGGAAAGCCATCGGCGGCCCACACAGCAAGCCGAGTGGTCCCAAGATGATGGTTAGTCCAACCCAGAGCCAGACCTTCCCTTTGGCAGCTACAGCGGACCGCCCCATTTCAATCACCAACCATATCGCCGAAGTAATCCAGCCGAGGCCCACGCCGGTGAAGTAGTACCCCGAGAGTGAAAGAATCGAAATGCCCACGAAGAGCAAATAGGCAAACGCCAATCTCCGTCGGGCCGCCCGTCGCTTTTGAAGGCTCTCCCCAAACTGCGTGGGGCCAATACTGCTCATGGTCGTGTTCATAGATGTCCGGTTCCGAGAACAATAGCTCTTCGGCAAAAGTCCGCTTCTGGTCGACTGTAGCCGGTCGGGCGGGAGCTTCGGCGTCGCTCCAAGGCCGCCGAACCCGACGCATCGCGGTCACTCGGTGGTCACTGACGAGAGTGCTGCGCAGAAGTCGCCGAACGAATCCGCTACATGCTCGTACGATGGCCCGCCCTCTCCGGACCGCTCGTTGCTCCAGAGGACGACCTGCGCCTCGCCCGAACCGCAGTCGAAGCACAGAGCATCGTTGTTTGCCAGCACGGCAAACGGCAGAAGCGCCCCGAGACGATTCTCCAGAGCCGACCAGAAGACATTGGCGTTTAAGAAACCGAGCTGATGGTCTTTTAGGTCATGCCCGGCCGTGTAGTGGAGGAAGCGTTCTATCGGTGGAGCAAGCTGACCATCGCGCGTGCGAAAGTATCTCGTTGAGGGCCTGCCACCGTTGAATTCCTCGACGACGTGCACGTAGCTCGGGTCGAACTCAAACGAAGGGAAATCGGCGCGGACCATGTCCTTCATTTCGTCGAGCTCGCGCTTCGAGAAGGGGCCGACCAGAGATGCGTCGAAGAATTGAAGTGGCATCGGTACCTTTGGGAAGAGGTGCGAATGACTGCTAACCGGGGCGAATTGTGGCGTATCGCCGAGCGACCGGTCCTGGCCGTCACTCGCCGTAGTCTGTGCTCGGCTCTTCGGTGCCGTCAGGCTTCCAGAATCGCCAGACTCCGACTTCCTGGCCCGCGCGGTAGCGGCCCTCGGCCGCAGGCTGCCCGTTCGGATGCAAGTCGCGCCAAAGCCCGTCCTCCTTGCCATCGACATACTGCCCTTCGGACGCCACCGTGCCATGCTCGTGGTAAGCAACGAAGAGGCCGTGCCGAATCCATCGGGTCTTGTCGGGTGCCATCACCCTCGCATAGCGGAACTTGATGGCTCCTGACTCGTAGGGGATCTCGGCGATGTTGAGGTCAGCTTCGATGGTCATGCTAAGGCATTGACGGGAATTGGCGGGCGGTCGGGAAGGTCCGGTG
>NZ_RXFQ01000053.1 GCF_003951285.1 Variovorax beijingensis
ACAGCGGGGCAAGGCCGTCGTAGAAGTCCATCGTTTGGGGTCCGGCTGCGAAGAAGGGCATCGCGAGTTTACAAATGGTCGGTCCAGCGAAGGTCTGGTCCTGGCCGACTGTAGCCGGTTGCGACCGGCGGAGCTTTAGGCCCAAGCCGGAAGTAGCCGCGACTCGACGAAACGCCGCCAAGCGGGCATTAGTTCGGACTGAGGCCGGTGACGAACGCTATCCTCTCACTCCCAACCGAGGAGCTACTGACATGGGTCCTAGCAAGATTCGCTTTAACGATGTTCGCTATCGACAGGGATTCTTGGAAGTCACCAATATTCACCCTGGTCACATCAACATCGAGACCTGGGAAATTCATCCTGATCTCGACATCTCCGAAAAGCAATTTGACGACAAAGCGATCACCGACGAGTGTGTAGTGGCGAACACGGAGATCGAGTTGAGCGTCGAGCAGGCAAAGGCATTGGTTGCAAGCCTTGAAGCCGCTATCGCGAATGCCTTAGAAAGCAGACGTGGTTGAGCGGCAGGTAGTGGCCGAGAGATGTCCTGGCGGGCTCGCACAGCTAGCGAGACGGATCACGAGTTGAGTCTCGCGAACTCGGTGGTGTCGAACACGCGCAGCCCGGCGGCCATGGCAGCCTTGTGCGCAGGTCCCGCGTCTTCTCGCTTGACCATGAGCGCGTAGTACGCGTCGTGGCCAAGGTCAAGATGTACTAGCTCGTATCCGAGCGCCGCGGCCCAGCTTGCAACCGCGCAAAGACCAGCAGGCACTGTTCTGGTCTCCAGTGGAGTTGTCCAGGTCCAGCGCTCAGGAACGCCGAAGCTCGATGCAACCTCAGTGACCTGCCACTCGAGCTCTTCGTGGGCCTTCCAATCAACTTGGATGACGAGCCACCGACCGTGCTTCTGACCCTCTTCGCCAAGGACCCCGTCCTCGAACGCTTCCGCTGCGTCACCGCACGAGTCAAAGCTGGTTGCCACGGCGTCAGAGAGGCGCCGACTCTCAGGTGAATGCAGGTGAGCGGTCACCAAGTGCATGAAACGCTGCAACGCATCCTTGGTCTCAGCATGCGTTGGCTGAGCTTCGGCGACGTCCGGCACTTCGCTGGGACCGAGGTTTTCGGATGCTTGTTGATGCTGCGGCTCCACCAAAGGACGGAATAAATCGGTGAGACGCTTGAACATAGCTTCCTTGATTGCTTAAGGAGTGGCCGACTGTAGCCTGTTGCGGTCATCGGAGCTCGACCCCGGAGCCGTCATAGGCAGGTCGAAATCAGCGCTCGCAAGCAAACGCTCAATGTTCGACTTGCCCGCCGCGCAGCGGCATAGCGGTGCAAGCCGCTGCGTGTATGCGTCGAACGACCTATTAAGGCTCGCAGGTAAAGCCATAATTCTTGCGGTAGTACTCGACCTGCTCTTTCGGAGCGCGCCTGAAAAGAGCACAAACGGTAAAGCTGCCAATTTGCTTCCCGCCGCGCACATAGCCCCAATCAGTGATGTCGCCGCGCTGAAACGTAATCCGTTGCCCTCCGCGCACATTCTTCACAAGCTTCGGTTCATTGGCGAGAATTCCCTCGAACCCGCTGTTCAGCGGACGGAACGGCTGGACCCAGAAGTGCTCCGAGTTCTCTCCATCGCTAATCCGAACCTTCAGCTTGTAGTCAGAGGCGCCGCTAGGTTGCGCACGCCACAGTACGAGGAAGTCGTCAAGTGTCGCTCGAGCTTTTGCGATGGCCGTGGCCATCTCCGGATCTTCATTGGGAACCCGAACGATCTCATTGTGGTCGCGCGTCTGCGCATTCGCAGCAGCGACGAAGATCAAAAGGCCAACGGCGGCGACGTATGCGCGATGGTTCATGTGAGTCCTAACGTATGTCCCAGCTGGACTGTATCGTTGGAGGCGCCGCGAATGTCCGCTTTCCGATCGAATTTTGAGACGGGCTTGACCGTCCGGTGCTGGCCGAACTCTGCCTTCGGGGCGCGCCTACCGGTGTTCAAGCGACCTGCTTCTCGTCGCCTCGCGCCAAAGCGGCCCCGCGAACCTTCGACCAATACTCGTCCTGAACGTCATCGTCTATGGCAGGCTGAATGTGCGTCGCGTAGAGGGCATCCTTTCCGTCCCGTCGAGGTCCAGAAATCCAATAGTGCTCACCGGTTTCAACATCGAAGTAGTTCGACTTGAAGCCGCTTCCCTTAAGGCTGCGGAAGGCCTTCCCTCCGTAGTACAGGGTTGCTCCAGACTTGGAGCTGGTGACCCGCCCGATGCGCGCTGGTCCTGTGAGGCCGCCAGACTTCGCCTCGATGTACATGATTCGGCTCTTCATCGGGTTCAGGCTCCTGTTGTGTCGAAACGAAAGGCAGGTGGGAAGGTCCGGTGTTGGCCGACTGTAGCCGGTCGGGGCCTTTCCGCGTGCCTACGGTGTTGCCGTCGGAAGCTCATACCGCGCATACGAAGAGGCCCCTATCTCGACGACGCTGTGCAGGGCAAAGCCGAAGCCTTCATACAGGTTTCGCAGCCCTTGGCGGTCCGCAACACAGTCCAGGCGAAGGTGGGCACGTCCAAGCTCTTGAGCTCGAGTTCGAGCATAGGACAGCAGTTCGGTCGAGACTCCCTTCTTCGCCCACGCTCGGCGTACGGCGAGCTTGTGAACCAAGGCCGAAGTGCCCGGCAAGACCTCGGGCCAGAAATAGGCGTCCTCCAGCTCGAACTTCATGACGCCAGCCAATTGCTCGTCCTGACGAGCAACGTGGAAGAGTCCTTTGCTCGCGTCCCGCAGGACGCGCTCGTGACCAATCTCGGCTGCTGACCAAAGACTTCTGCCGTCGCCGGCGAGCCACGCCGCTGCCTCTTGCAGGACGGAGGCAATCATCGGTGCATCGGAGGGGCGCGCTTCCTGGATGTTCATGGATGGCAAGAGTTCATTGGGCGACTGCAGCGAAGGTCTGGTCCTGGCCGACTGTAGCCGGTCAAGTGGTCAGTGCGCGAGCGCTTCGCGAACGCCATGGCAACATGCACCTCATGAGCATGCCAATTCTGTCCAGTGCCATCGTCGCCGCCCTGCGCGACTCTTCCGATATCTCCCGATGGATATCGACGAATCATCCGGGCTCCATCATTCAAACCCCCACAAGCATGCTCGCGGGACCAAGCTACGGCATCTGTCTGGAACATCGCGAAGCCGTGCTCTTGCTTGTTGAGCACGATTGCCGAACCTCGGCCTACGCTTTGCTGAGGTCTGTCTACGAGGCCTACATGCGTGGACTCTGGGCTGAAGAGTGCGCGGACGAAACCGCGCTGGCGCAAATTGTGCGGACGAAGGAGCTTCCAACGATGGACACGGTGACGAAGCAACTCGACAAGGTGGGAGGCGATGCGACCTTTGCCCAATCAAAAGCGAAGGTCTGGAGAGCCATGTCGCACTACGCGCACGGCGGGCTTCGCCAACTCGAACGATGGGCAAGCGCCGATGGAATTCGCCCGCGCCACCCTGACGGGGAAACCGTCGAAGTGCTCCACCATGTAAACCTCTACGGCTTGCTTGCAGTACTGGGAATCGCTCGCTTGGCCCACGAGCCTACTGAACATCTTCAGGGTCTTCAGGAGAAGGTCTTGACCTTCATCGCTAAGTTGGCCGACTCGACCTAGATTCTCGTCAGTATTGGACATACTTTTTACCTTGGACTAGTTGGCCATCAGCGCGATTGAGAGTCGCCGCCGACTGTCGGCTCT
>NZ_RXFQ01000054.1 GCF_003951285.1 Variovorax beijingensis
CACCAAGCCTGCACGTGGATAGCTCGCATCCAAGGGCAAAATGCGGCCAAGACCCGACATTCATCCCGCTAGTCAAAAAGGAGCCCTGGCCAAACATGAAGCGCCGCACCTCGCCTGCGCTGATTGCGTTCGGCGCTATCGTCATCTTCGGCGGGGCCAGTGTGCTGCTTGGCTATAGCGCCGGCTGGCTCGGCTCGCGCCTAGAGGAGCGTTGCCAGGACTATTGCGCGGCCCGAGGTAAGCAAGGTCAGATGGCGCCGGTCTATCCCAAGACCATGACTGGCTCCCGGGACAGACCTGCTGAATGTGGCTGCCGATAATCGCCCTTCGGCCAAAACCAGTCGTTTGCTCCAGTGACATAAAGAGCCGAGCTTTATAGGACTACGGGGTGCTTCTCATGTGATGTCGCGAAGTTGGTCACAGGTCGCTTCTCGCAGCACCCGATCACAGTCGGCCGAGTACTTGATCTCAACTTCTGACGGAACTGGCGTCTTGTTCGAGGACGATTGGAGGTGCGCAAAGATCGCACCGAGTTCATCGAACAGCGCCTCCACTCGTTCGTTTTTGGCCCATCCTCTCCGATATGAGCGCTGAGTCCGCTTTGCCCGGTCGAGCAGTAAATAGTGGACCGTCGAGTTGCTCTGGGTACGCTGAGACGCGGGGACGATTGCGAAGTCACCTTCATCAACCTCCGCGGCATCCAGCCCCAAGATCGTGGACTGCCTTCCCCCAAGAGAGCTGGCTTCGAAGAAGAGGGTTCTGGCTGAGAAATCGGCAAGTACCGCTTCGAGGCTTCTTGTTGTCCCATTCCATTTCCCGCACCGAATGCAGTAGGTGGGAGGTCCCTCGCTTGCCAGATACACGCCGTAGAACGTAGCGCCCGTTGTCCCGTCAAAAATAGAAACTTCTGCGAGCTTCTCGTACACGCGAGTGCGCTCTTCGAAAGTTGCATACATCGCCATCACGCCATGCATGAGCGAGCGGACCGCCTCCGTAATGACGGTTTGAGACAGCGGAATACGGGTCGGTGGCCGCAACTTGATCTCGGCCTCACCAGCACTTTCCCAGAAGATGTCGTTTGTCGGATTCCCCATGGCTTACTGTAGCCGAGCCACAGCGCCCTTGGATCCAGATCTGCGAAAGGTGAATGCGTGTGGCAGGATGCGGCCACAACCAGACATTCGTTCCCATGTCGAAACACACGCTGTATGCCTACGTTGAAGGCGCGGACCTTCACGAAATCGTCGAATCCATGCAAGGGTGCTTGGACGCCTTCGCCAAGGAAGGAGGCTGGCGGGTGGCTGCTCCGTCCGTTGTCAACCAGCGAGGGACTGAAAAGGGCCTTTGTGACGGTGACCTGCCGTTGTGGGATCTAGGCCTCAACCTTGAACTCCCGGATATCGGAGACGCGCCCGAGGGATGGTTCTTGGATGTCGAGCGGATCGCGCGCTTCATGGGGCGCATGCACGCACAGTTCGAGCGCGACTTTGTTATCGGCATTGGCAACAATGCAACCGGGATTACGGAAGACCTATTCACGGTTGAATCGGATGCCCCTAACCTTGCTGAGCTTCGACGGATCATCGGGGTCGAACCACGGGGCGACGCATAGCGGCCAAACCAGACATTTGGAGGGACCTCATGAGCTTGGATTTCATCCTCATCAAATCGCACGGACACCCGCTCTCGCTCGAGGACATTGACATGGACCTGGCCTTCAAGGAGGAGGACTACAGGTCTCTGGCCGAGCGGTTCTTCAATGGAATCGCGTGGAGCGGCAATGATGGCTTTGTCATCATGGATGACATGAGCTTCGAGTTGAGGCCCAGTGATGTGTCGCTATCGGTCACGGCCCGTGGCGCCGGAGATACCGTGGCGTTCATGGACAACCTCGCCGTACTTGGAGCGCAACAGGGCGTCGTAATTGTCGACGTCCAAGGGTCTGAAATTCTCGTGCCCGCAGGCGACTAGGGCTGCTACGTGGGAGGACTTACATCGGCCAAGAGCGGAAGTACGAATCGAACCTCTAGCCTGACCATGGTGCATAGGCGTCCCACGCGAACGGATTGCTGAGACCTCTGGAACCCGCTATCCTTGCTCTCCATGGCTTGCTCGCAATTCGCGTTCATTATTCGCACCATCCGAAGGATGGTGGGTTAGCGCGCGGCCTGAGTAGCCAAAGCAACCCGCCCCACGAGGCGGGTTTTTTCTGTCTCCTGGGGCTCCTCAGAGTTACTGGAGATTGGAATGCTCGAAACCGAAACTTCGCGGTCTGCCGCCGCCTCTTCCTTGCCAGGGGTCCTGCACATGGTCTGCGGGAAGATCGCGTCCGGAAAGTCGACGCTCACCAAGCACCTCGCAGCGCAGCCAAAGACCGTTCTCATCAGCGAGGACGATTGGCTTGCACGTCTATACCCGAACGAGGTTCTAGCCCTCGCGGACTACGTGCGCTGTGCCGGCAGATTGCGCGAAGCGATGTCGGGCCACATTGCGGCACTGCTCGCAGCCGGCACGTCCGTCGTGCTCGACTTTCCCTCGAACACCCCCGCCACGAGAAGTTGGGCCCGAGGCGTTTTCGAGAAAGCTGAAGCAGCACATCGCCTGCACTACCTGGAGGTTCCTGACGACGTTTGCAAAGCGCGACTGCGTGCTCGTAACCTTTCGGGCGAGCACCCGTTCCAAACAACCGATGCGCAGTTCGATCAAATCACCAGCCATTTCGTCCCGCCTGGGGCGGAGGAAGGCTTCAATATAGTTCGCTATGGCTGAACATGTGGCCGTCGGCTCTGCCGCCGCGCATTTAAAGTCGGCTGCAAAAGGCAGAATACGGCCAGGACCA
>NZ_RXFQ01000055.1 GCF_003951285.1 Variovorax beijingensis
GCAAACCTCGGCGTGCACCCCTCATCGGGCGACTTGGCGCACCCGTCGTCCAGTCCGATGGCCCAGTTGTGCAGCGGGCAGGCCACGCTGGTGCCGAACACGATCCCCTGGGAGAGCGGGCCGCCCTTGTGCGGGCAGCGGTCCAGCAGCGCAAAGACCTGGTCCTGGGCGTTGCGGAACACGGCGACGTCCACCCCCACCGGGCGCGCCACGCGGCGCGCGCCCAGCACCGGGATGTCCTCGACGCGGCAGATCACTTTCCATTCGTTGTTGGGGTTGTTGTCATTCATGGGTTGTTTCTCCTTGCCTTTCAGGCCGCCTGGGTGGCCTTGTCCGCGCTGCCATCCACCACCGCCACCGGCGTGAACTGCCGCACATCCACCTGCGCCTGGCTCGAGGCGAACCACGGATCGGGCTCCCCATCCAGCGCGAACTGCAGCCGCTCCCACAGCGCACGGCGGCCGGCTTCGTCTTCGAGGATCTTCTTCTTCACATAGTCCAGCCCCACCCGCCCGATGTAGTGCACCGTGCGCTCCAGGTACCAGCCTTCCTCGCGGTACAGCTGCAGGAAGGCGCCCGAATACTCCATCACTTCCTGGGCCGTCTTCACCTTCACCAGGAACTGCGCCACCTCGGTCTTGATGCCGCCGTTGCCCCCCACGTACAGCTCCCAGCCCGAATCCACCCCGATCACCCCCACGTCCTTGATCCCGGCCTCGGCGCAGTTGCGCGGGCAGCCCGAGACCGCCAGCTTCACCTTGTGCGGCGAGTACATCGCCCACAGCGCGCGCTCCAGGTCCTTGCCCATCTGGGTGGAGTCCTGGGTGCCGAAGCGGCACCACTCGCTGCCCACGCAGGTCTTCACCGTGCGCAGGCTCTTGGCATAGGCAAAGCCCGAGGGCATGCCGATGTCCTTCCACACGCCTTCCAGGTCCTCCTTCTTCACCCCCAGCAGGTCGATGCGCTGGCCGCCCGTGACCTTGACCGTGGGAATCTTGTACTTGTCGGCCGCGTCCGCGATGCGCCGCAGCTCGTCGGGCGTGGTGTGGCCGCCCCACATGCGCGGGATGACCGAGTAGGTGCCGTCCTTCTGGATGTTGGCGTGGCTGCGCTCGTTGATGAAGCGGCTCTGCGGATCGTCCCGGGCCTCCTTGGGCCAGGTCGAGATCAGGTAGTAGTTGATGGCCGGGCGGCAGGTGGCGCAGCCGTCGGGCGTGCGCCAGCCCAGGCCGCGGTAGACCGCGTCGTGCGTGAGCCAGTGTTCGCGGCGGATGGCGTCGCGCACGTCCTGGTGGCTCGCGTCGGTGCAGCCGCACACGGCCTTCTTCTTGGGCGTGGCCGAGTAGTCGCCGCCGGCGGTGAACATCAGGATCTGCTCCACCAGGCCGGTGCACGAGCCGCAGCTGGCGCTGGCCTTGGTGTGCTTCTTGACCTCGTCCAGGGTGAACAGGCCCTTGTCCTTGATGGCCTTGCAGATGGTGCCCTTGGTCACGCCGTTGCAGCCGCACACCTCGGCGTCGTCGGGCATGCTGGCGGCCTTGCTGTGGCCCTCGTGGCCGGTGTCGCCGATGTTGGATTCGCCGAACATCAGCTTGTCGCGGATGTCGTGCACGCTGCGCCCGTCGCGCAGCAGCTTGAAGTACCAGCTGCCGTCCACCGTGTCGCCATACAGGCACGCGCCCACCAGCTTGTCGTCCTTGATGACCAGCTTCTTGTAGACCCCGCCGAAGGGGTCGCTCATGACGATCTCCTCGGTGCCTTCGCCGCCCATGAACTCGCCGGCGCTGAACAGGTCGATGCCGGTGACCTTGAGCTTGGTGGAGGTCAGCGACCCCAGGTAGCGCCCGATGCCGAACTGGGCCAGGTGGTTGGCCGCGACCTTGGCCTGCTCGAAGAGGGGCGCGACCAGGCCGTAGGCGATGCCGCGGTGGGCCGCGCATTCGCCCACCGAGTAGATGCGCGCGTCGGTCACGGTCTGCAGGGTGTCGGTGACGACGATGCCGCGGTTGCAGTGCAGGCGCATCTTCTCTGCGAGTTCGGTGTTGGGGCGGATGCCCACGGCCATGACGACCAGGTCGGCGGGCACTTCGGTGCCGTCCTTGAAGCGGATGGCCTTGACGCGGCCATCCTTTCCCTCATTGCTGTCACCGACGAGCTCCTGGGTCTGGGCGCCGATGCGGAACTTCAGGCCCCGGTCCTCCAGCGACTTCTGCAGGAGCTTGCCGGCGACGTCGTCCAGCTGGCGCTCCATGAGCCAGGGCATGACGTGCACCACGGTGACGTCCATGCCGCGCAGCATCAGGCCGTTGGCCGCCTCCAGCCCGAGCAGGCCGCCGCCGATGACCACCGCGTGCTTGTGGGTGCGCGCGGTCTCGATCATGTAGTCGGTGTCGGCGATGTCGCGGTAGGCGATGACGCCCTTCAGGTCCTTGCCGGGCACCGGCAGCATGAAGGGGTTGGAGCCGGTGCACATCAGGAGGCGGTCGTAGGGGGCTTCGGTGACGCCACCTTGCGAATCCTCGGCGCGCACGATGCGCTTGACGCGGTCGACCTCGACCACCTTCTTGCCGGCGTGCAGGGTGATCTTGTTCTCGGCGTACCACTCCCAGCTGTTGAGCACGATCTCCTCCACGGTCTGCTCGCCCGCGAGCACGGGCGACAGGAGGATGCGGTTGTAGTTGGGGTGCGGCTCGGCACCGAAGACGGTGATGTCGTACAGCTCGGGCGCGAGCTTCAGCAGCTCCTCCAGCGTGCGCACGCCGGCCATGCCGTTGCCGACCATCACGAGCTTGAGTTTCTTCATCATGGGGGAGGGCCTTTC
>NZ_RXFQ01000056.1 GCF_003951285.1 Variovorax beijingensis
TGCGTATTTCGGCGAACGTGACCGGTCATTTCGGCCATCGTGACCGACGCCGCTGAGGGCGTCGGTAAATGTCGTTTCGGTATCGTGACCGCCCGTTTCGGCGATCGTGACCGCCGGTGCGGCGGCAGGTGTTGCGTAGAGGGTGGAGTCTAGGGTAGGCGGCGTGGGGTCAGGTCAAGAATTGGCCTCCTGAGTTGTCTTATTCGACTTGTTTGCCATGCCAGCGTTGCGTCCCGTGCGGCGGGATTCACCGTCGAGCGTGAAGCGCCGGCAGTGCTGCATCAAGCGATCGAGGATCGCGTCTGCAACAGTCGGGTCACCCAGCCACGCGTGCCAGTGCTCAATGGGGAGTTGATGCGTGATGATCGTGGCCCGCTGGGCGCTGCGGTCGTCGACGATCTCCAGCAGGTCGGCCCGGGTCGCAGCGTCAATGGCGCCTGTTCCCCAATCATCCAAGACCAGCACATCCACCTTGGCCAACTGCTGCAGCCAGCGCCGGAAGCTGCCCGCGCCGTGCAGGATGCGCAGCTCCTCGGCCAGGCGCGGCACGCGCAGGTACAGCGCCGAGTGGCCCTGGCGGCAGGCGTATTGCGCCAGCGCGCAGGCCAGCCACGTCTTTCCCAGCCCGGTGGCGCCGGCGAAGCAGATCGTCTCGCCACGCTCGATCCACGTGGACAGCGCCAGGCCCATCAACGCCGAGCGATCGATGCCGCGGATGCCCTCGAAGCTCGCATCCTCCAGCGTCGCGGTCATGTACTTCAGCTGAGCCCTCTGCAGCAGCCGGGTGCGCTTGCGGTCACCGCGAGCGTGGACCTCCCGTTCGACCAGCAGAGCCAGGCGTTCATCGAAGGACAGACCCAGGCAGTCGGCTTGCTCGTGCTGCTGTTGCAGCGCGTCGGCGAAGCCTTGGAGTTTGAGGGAGCGCAGTTGGGCGATGGTGGCGTTGTTGAGCATGGGGGTCAGAGTTCGGTGGTTTGCAGGGGGCGAAGGCGTCACGGCAGATCGCCTCATTGGTAGTAGTCCGGGCCGCGCACATTGGCGTGGACGGGACTGGTCCATTCGGCGGGCGCCTCCTGGGCGAGGAGATCGCGGTTGTTGGCCAGCAGGTCGCGCACGTGCCGGTAGCGCACGGTCCCCAGCGCCAGGGCGCGTTCGCACGCCGCCTCCAGCCGCTCACGGCCGTAGCGCCGCGACAGGCTCAGCAGTCCCAGGCAGGAGCGGTAACCATGCTCCGGATGCTTGTAGGTCTGCAGCAGCCGGGTGACGAGTTCGCCGCAGGCCATGCCGATCTGCTGGCCCCACTCGATCAGGCGCTGGGGCGTCCATTGCAGCTGCGCCCGGTGCGCCGCAGGCATGTGAGCTTCGACCGTGGTGTAGCTGCCGCGCCGGTCGTTGCGCACATGGGCGGCAACCCGCTGGCCGCGCAGCAGCAGCTCCACGCCGTGCTTCGTGAGCCGTGCCTCCAGCGTCTGCCCCACCAGTGCGTGGGGCACGCTGTAGCGGTGGCCATCGACCTCGATGTGATAGTCGATGTGGACCTTCACCGTCTTGAAGCGTGCGAGCTCGTAGCGCTGTGGCGGCAGCGGCATCAGCGCGGGCGCATCCAGTTCGGCGAACACGCTGGCGCGGCTGCCGGGCAGCTTCTGGAAGGGCCGCTCGTTCACGCTGGGCAGCAGTCGGGCGATAGCCGCGTCCACCTGCGCGACGGTGTCGAAGCGGTGATGGCGTAGCCGCGCCAGCACCCATCGACCGATCACCTGGACCGAACTTTCTGCGGCGGCTTTGTCCTTTGGCGAACGCGGGCGCGCTGGGAGCACCGACGTGCCGTAGTAGCGGGCGAAGTCCTGCACCGTGTCGTTGGCGCGCGGCTCGTAGCGGTCGGCGCAGGCGATCACGGCCGTCGCGTTGTCGGGCACGACGAGCGCCGGCACACCTTGGTAGAAGTGCAGTGCCCGCACCATGCCCTCGATCCAATCGTCCAAGCGCTGCGTGGGCGTCGCGCAGGCGAACACACAGCTGGACGCGGCCATGGCCGAGACGAAGATCTGGGCGCGGGCGCCGTCGCTCAGCGCCACCGTGGAGCCGGCGTAGTCGATGAACATCTTCTCCCCGGCGCGCCGGTGCTGGCGCATCGAACGCTTGAGCGTGGCGGCGAAGGCCTTGTAGTGCTCGCAGAACTGCGTGTAGCGCCAGGTGCGGCCCTGCGGGTGGGCGGCCACGTATTCCTGCCACAGCAGCATCAGCGTGACGCCCTTGCGATCGAGCTCACGGTGGATGCGACCCCAGTCGGGCACGACGATGGGCAGCGAAGCCGCCGAGCGGGGTTGAAGGGCCGTCCAGAGCTGCTGTTCGCTCCAGTCCTGGACGGTGTCCCAGTTCAGACCCGCGGCGGTGGCCAGGCCCACGTACTTGGCGACGACGCCCTTGGAGATCTTCAACGTGGCGGCGACTTGCTCGTGTGAGAGCTGCGCGTGCCACTTCAGGCGGAGGACATCTTTGATCATGCGTAGAGAGAGTTGTTGCTTGGGCATCCGCGGCTCGATGGCAAAAAAAGCCGTCGAGGGTAGGAGACCCGGGGTTGCGTTCTCTACGCAGCACTGCCGGCGGGACCGGCGCCGCTATTGCGGGGCGCCGCCACGGCGGTCACGATCGCCGAAATGGGCGGTCACGACACCGAAACGCTCGGTCACGATGAGCCGAAATTGAAGGTCGGTCACGATGTCCGAAATGCGCGGTCACGATGCCGAAATCAGCGGTCACGATGCGCCGAAATACGCA
>NZ_RXFQ01000057.1 GCF_003951285.1 Variovorax beijingensis
CCCGATGGCCACCCCAAACTGCTCCACTTATGGCCGGTCAAACTGCTCCAGGCAGGACGGTCGGATTATGACGATTCGGGTGTCATGGCGATGCGCGCGGCGGCCTCCTTCAGGCGGTAGCTTTTGCCCTCGAACTCCAGCATGGCGCAGCGGTGCATGAGCCGGTCCAGGATGGTGGTGGCCATGGTGGCGTCGGCGAGGTACTTTCCCCAGTCCTGCACCACCCGGTTGGAGGTGATGACGATGGCGCGGCGCAGCTTGTAGCGCTGGTGCACGATGGCCTGCAGCAGTTCGGCGCTCACGTCGGCAATGCGCCGGGCCAGGAACAGGTCATCAAGGACCAACAGGTCTGGCTCGATCCAGCCCTTGAGCTGTTCGGCCTGTTGCGCCGTGCTGGCCAGCCCGTAGCGGGCGAACTCGGAGTCGGCCTCCACGTAGCGCACGTCATAGCCCTGCAACGTGGCCTGGTAGGCCACCGCCTTGGCCACATGGCTCTTGCCGGTGCCGGGCTTGCCGACGATCAATGCGTTGGCCCCCTCGCCGACGAACTTCAGGGTGTGCAGCTCGAAGCAGGCGTTGCGCGGCAGCTTGGGATTGAAGCGCCAGTCGAAGTCCGCCAGCGTCAGGCGTTCGGCCAGGCCTGAGCGCTTGAAGCGGCGCTCCATCAATCGCGAGCGGCGCCGGTCGAGCTCGTCTTGCAGCATGGCGGCCAACGTCTCCAGGAAGGGCTGCTGGGCGGCCTGGGCCTGCATCACGCGGGTGGACAGGGTGTCGGCGATGCCGGACAGGCGCAGCTCGCGCAGGGCGCGTTCGATCTCGGTCATGTTCATGGCTGGGCGATCTCAGTGGTGGGGGTGGGAGAGGTTGTGCCGCCCGAGGTGGCGGTGGCGGTGGCGGCGTGGGCGAACAGATCGCCGTATTCGTCGGCGCTGCGAATGAGCGCGTGCTGCTGGGTGAGCGTTGACGCCGACTGTGTCGGCGTGCCGGCCTGCAGGGCGGCCAGGGCGTCGGCCACCAGCCGCTCGGTGAGCGCCTTGACGTGGCGGTAGCTGTTTACGCCTTGCGCCATGGCGCCCGCACAGGCCGCATCGATGAAGTGACGGGGGTAGCGCTTGGCCAGATTGACGATGCCCCAGAGCTTGCGCTGGCCCACGCGCCCCTCGATGGCGAACAGCATCTGGCACAGCCGAGCGGCCTGCGGCCCGATGGCTCGGGCCTGGGCCAGGATGTAGCGCGTCTCGCGCGAGGGGTTGAACACCCGCTCGGCCATGGGCAACACCACGGTGCCGGGGCGATCAACCCGGGCGTGGGTGCGCAGCAAGGCCTGGGTGCGCAGCTCGCGGATCTCGATGCGCCGCTCGAACAGCCGCACCAGCACCTTGGAGCCAATCGGGGCCGGACGAGCGGCGTAGCTGCTGTGGTCGATGCGCACGCAGCTGTCGTCGCAGACCGTGCGCTGCACCTCGGTGAAGTACTGCATGCGCGTGGCCGGCAGCGGCTGCAGGTGGGCGCGCTCCTCCTCGAACATGGCCTGCACCTGACGCCGCTCGGCGCCGTGGATGCGCGAGGCGGCCCACTTGGACTCCCAGTGTTCCAGGAAGGCGTTCTGCTCTTCGATGGTCTCCAAGCGCCGGCCCTTGAGCGCGGTGGCCTGGGTGTGTTGGATCGCGTTCTCTACCGTCCCCTTGCGATTCGGATCCCGGACCCGGGCCGGGTCGGCCACCACCTCGTAATGAGCGAGTGTGGCCGCGTAGACCGGATTGAGCGCGGGCTCGTACAGGTCGGGCTTCAAGACGCCTTCCTTGAGGTTGTCGAGGACGACGTAGTGGGTGGACCCGCCGAAGTAGGCCCAGGCCTGCTCGTGCAACTCAGCCCAGACTTGCTGGCTGGACTTCCAGACCACGCGGCGGAAGCTGCGCCGCGAGTAGCGCAGCGTGGCCACGAACAGGCGGGGTTTGCGCCAGCGCTCGGTGCCCGGCATCCGCGTGGGGGCGCCTTCACCGTAGTCGACCTGCATCTCCTCGCCGGGCGCAAAGCTCAGACGATCGAACTGCTCGGGCTCCTTGTGGCGAAGCTGGGCGCAGAACCGTTTGACCGAGTTGTAGGCGCCATCAAAGCCGTGCAGGTCGACCAGGTCCTGGTAGATGGCGGTGGCGTTGCGGCCCAGGCGCAATTGCGCGTCGATGAAGGCGCGGTGGGGTTCGCACTTGGAGGTGGCCAGCGGCGGCGCTACCGGCCCGGAAGTCGGTGGCCAGGGTGGAGCAGTTTGACCACCGGAGTCGGTGGCCACCCCGGGGCAGTTTGCCGGATCGGCGGCGAAACGCTGCTGGTAGGTCCGGATGGTGTGGCGCGAAATGCCGGTGATGCGTTCGATCTCGCGCTGGGTGGCGCCGCCCTTGAGCAGCGTCCAGATGGTGGTTTGCAGATGTGGCTTCAAGACGTTCACTCCGTTGTTCCCCTCGCTCAGAGGGGGTGGAAAGTAACGTCCTGCCTGTCGAGCTTCGCGGCGCCCGACGCACCGTGTTCAATGCGTCAGATCACCGTGGCCAGGGTGGAGCAGTTTGGGTGGCCATAAGTGGGGCACTTTGGGTGGCCGTCGGGGAGCGC
>NZ_RXFQ01000058.1 GCF_003951285.1 Variovorax beijingensis
TGAGAAGATCTGTGCAAGTGTCCAAGTCCAACTTCAGACTGCTTGCGGGCTTTCCTTTACATGCTCTGAAAGGTAGCTCTGGGCCCAAAGCTCCAGGGCCGTGCGACGGCAGAGTCCGGCCACAAGCCGACCTTCACCACCTCCCTCCAATTTCAACCTCATGACCAACCACGTTCGGCGTCTTTCCCGGGATGAGGCGGCCTCGCTGGCAAAGGTGCTCACCGTGGAGTTCGCAAAGTCCAGCGGAATGGAAGGTTCGCTCCTGGACGTGCAGCCTGACCCTACGCTGAGCGAGCGCGAGGGAAAGACGCCGGTCCATTGGTCCGCCGTTTTCACGTCGGTCCACAGGGGCGTCGAGCTCGACGGTCCGACGGTCCTGCTCGTTGACCTACGCGTCCAGAGGGTTGCGTTCAACGAATGAGGCGGGCAGGCAGAATGCGTCCACTTCCGGACGTTCCACAAACCTGCTTGACCACACCAGCATGAGCGCACAAAGCAATGAAATCGTGGTTGCGCTGGCACGCAACTTCATGGCACTTCTTCAGACTGGTATGCCTGGATGGAATCGCGCATTCTTCCGCTTCGACGCAGACGACCTCAAGTACGGGTCGATTGCTTCATACGAACGCGACGGGAAGGTCAACCTGATTGACCCGTTTGAAACCAGCGATTTCTATTCGACGATGAACGAGATGGCCGTTGACCTACGAGAGGCGATGAGCCGTTCTGAGCCGAGATTTCGCGTACTCTTGCTCACGGTGGACTCGAGCTTTGACTACGAAATCAGATTCGAGAACGCCGACCCCTTGCGATGGCGGATTACCAAGATGGACGGTGGCTCCGGCATTCCTGTCGGCCTGACCTGACATCGACGTTGAGGCTGGGATTGCCTGTCAGCGAATGCCGGCTACCGAGCGATTCGTACCACCGCTTAGCTTAGGGCCCGCTCATGACGGCGCCGCGACCGGCTACATTCGGCCAGAACCCGACATTCATCTTGCCTGCCAAAATGAAGCTTTGACCAACGATGAGACGCCGTATTTCGCCTGCACTGATTGCGCTTGGCGTGGTGGTCGTTTTCGGCGTTACGAGTGTGCTGGTCGGCTATGGCTCCGGTTGGCTCGGCTCGCGGCTGGAGGCACGGTGTCAGACGTACTGCGCGACCCAACGGAAGCAAGGTCAGATGGTGCCGGTCTATCCCAAATCCATGACCGGCTCCCGCGACGGCCCCACCGAATGTCGCTGCCGATAGTCGCCCCCTCGGCCAGAAGCTGAAGTAGAAAAGCACCCATGACCGCTGAAGACCATGTCGAAGGCTTGGAAGGTTGGTTCCAGCCTTGGAGCGAGCACGATCTGGCGACAAGACCGTTCGTGAAGATTGGTGGGACATACACCATCTACACGGGACGCCTGACGGAAGCTGAGGTCGCAACACTGGGCAGGCTACTTCTCGGATTACCGGGAGCACGGCCAGACTCAATGGGTTTCTTCTGCGATCCCTCCGGTGATCCGTGCTTTGAAGCGTCGTTTGAGCCATCAGGCATAACCGTCGAGGGTCAAGCGTCACCGGAGCAATGGGCTGCGTGGGACACGGCGTTCAGAGCGGCCGTTGAGGAAGCCAAGCTGCCACGATTCCCAGCATAGAGGTGTATGTCAGCTTGGGCCCCTTTGCGCCAGCAGTCCGTGCGGCTACAGCCGGCCACAACCTGACGTTCGCGAGCCCGAGCGAATCTTCTGAGAAGCCGTCATTCCGTAAATTTGAAGTGAATCAACTTGGTACCGGATGAAACTCGAACGATTTGATGAGGGGCTGCATCACCGGCACATCGTCGCCTACGATCCTGTCTATGGCGAAGTCTTTGCCGAAGTGCGGGAATTTGTTCACGAGGTTCTCGAAGGGGTGGAACTCGTGCACATCGGCAGTACAGCGGTCGAAGGCCTGCGCGGCAAGGCCATGATCGATGCTGTGGCGATCACAGCACGGCAGAATCTTCGAGACGAACAACGCGCGTTCGAGCGTATGGGCTTCCATCGCCGGCCGGTATGGGTGGACACGGACGAGAAGCCATACGTTTGCGCATCTGTCGTTCACGCTGGCCGGCGTTTCAACGTCAATGTGCACATTTGCCACCGTGGCGATCCTGTGCACAAGGATTCGCTGGCCTTTATGGATATCCTCGGTCGTCGGCCCGACCTCCGCCAGAAGTACGAGGAGGCAAAGGACCGGGCCCACTCAATAGACCCGGGCGACCCGCAGGTCTACAACAAAGAGAAAGAGGCGGTGATCAGGGAAATTGAGGCCCTGATCGATCGCCGGTAGATCATCAGCGACGCTAGACGGCCAGAAGCCGACCTTCGTGGCCACCTCACAAAAAAAACCTCGGGAGCGTGCGCACTGACCATGGGATGGCCAACAATCGCCCATGAGCGGACATTGAGCGGCAGCAGCGGGAACTCATAAACCAGGAGCGAAAATGTTCAAGTGGGCGGTAGCTTCATTGGCATTGATTGTTGGCAGTACGTAAGCGCGCGGTGATCCCGTCTTGAGTTGCTGCCTTGTGTCCATGACGATGGTGTCCACCAAGTAT
>NZ_RXFQ01000059.1 GCF_003951285.1 Variovorax beijingensis
GAAGGCGACATTTACCTCGCTCCATAGCGGCCCTTCAATCCGACTACTGCAAGTCAGAAGCGAAAGATGGAAAGCCACGCCGCGAATGAATCCGCCGCATGCGCGACGGTCACGTCATCGTGGGTCCACAGCACAACGCCAGGTTCATCCGCACCCAGCGTCGACCAGCCGTACAGGTCGCCACATCCGTTGTCAGCAAATGGGACGATTGGGGCAGCACCCGTATGGCGCTTGGCTTCAAACAATCTCCGATGGCCTCAAAACACGATGGCGAATGCGCAACTCGCCAAGCCCTCCGAAGGCAATGAACTCGCGATAGCTCGTCGGAAACGAGCGGCCGAGCGTTGCTTCTGCCTCATGTATCTCTTGGTCGAATACGGCGGGGACTTCCTCGTCGCGTGCGGTCTTGCCGTTCCTTAATAGCGCTTCAATCTCAGTCACGTGTCGCACTCCGATGTCGGGTCTTGGCCAGTCACGCCGTTGTCTCGAGGCGACTTTTCGGTCATTCCAGTTCCCTCACACTACGTTGGCGACACCTTTCAACATACTTCAATGAGCCAGCGAAAAGCCCAAAGTGCCCGTTGTTCATACCAAATTCACCCTCCAGCTGGACGTAGCGATTATTTGGACAGTCGATCGACGCCGTTGAGGTAAACCAGTTTGCCGGCAATTCCAGAGCCACCGCATTTGATGTGTTCCCCACCCGGAAATCATCTTGATGTAGGTACAACGCATGGCCCTCGAACTCAAGGCTTAGAAACCCGCCAACGACGACCCGTTTCCCGTCGAACTGACTAGGATTGGCTATTAACTGAATCAGCGAAACGGCGTAACGCTTGCATCCTTGTCTCGTATCGAGGTCCGCGCAACGTGGTTCTGCGATTGCCAAGCACGCGAACAGACCGACAAATAGCCCGGTAGCGACGTACCTCGCAGCTTGCCGCAGCGGGTCAACGATTCCCGCAGGTTGATCAGCACTCATGGTTTTAAGAAGGCTGGATGATCGTAGAAAGGCCACTTTGATAAGGCACAGCCGAAGGCCCGCTGTTGGCCGTCACGAGCCGACGGCGACAAGGTCTGCGAAGTCGTCGGCGACGCGGACCAACTCGCACGTCTCATGACGCCAGATGAAGACCTCCGGACCAAGCCCTTGTCCATCCGCGAGAAAGACGAGATGGTCACCTTCGCCGTTACCGCCCAGCGGTACCGCGGCTGATGGAAAACCACGCCAGGCTCTCGCACGCTCCGTCTCGGGGACGACGCCATTGAGGGTGCGGGCGAGCCGCTTTCTGTCGGAATCGTCCGCGATGGGATACAGGTCCCAGTCGTCGCTCTCGGTTGCGACCGCGCCTCCGTTGCTTCTCATCATGGCCAGGCGATACGACGTCGGCAAGCTGACGCCCAACGCCTGCTCCGCAGCCTGCACATAGCGCTCATCCAAATCGAACGGCATCAAATCCCTTTCATTGAGAACTTGGGTCGAAGGTCGGCTTCTGGCCGACTGTAGCCGGTCGCGGCCTTCGAGCTTTGAGCTCGAAGCGGTCATCTGGCTTGCTCGATAGCAGTCATTCGTTGCCGGCGTAATGCGAGGTCAGACATCACGTCCGGCAGACGGCTTCCAGATGTTCGTACGTGGCACATATTTCTCATATCCCGTCCCGTCATCAACGCCGACGACTTGATGGCCGAAACACTCAACCAGCGCAACGAGGCTGCCAGTGCCACCGTATGGGTAGCCATGGGGATTGAACTCCAACACATACCGTGCCGCTCGCGGTTGGATTGCAATGAGGTCGTAGTCCCCATTCCAGATTGCATCAAGCATGGAAGCGAAATCCCACTGTGGAGTTGGCATCTCAGGGGAATGCCGCTTCGGAAGCGGAGTGGAGAACCAATATTCGTTCCACTCAGCCACTTCCTCCGGGGTCAAGTTTGAAAAGTAGGAGCGTTCACCATCGCTCAGATATCCCAATAGTTGCGACTCGTCGGCTGGCTCATCGCTATCTTTCGCAGCCTTCACGAAGTCAAAGAACTCCGTCAGACGCCGTAAGGACTTCTCGTCACTCGGCTCGAATTCAACGCGGCAGCAAACCGGGCTGTCTCGATCGGCAGTGGTCTCTACAACCTTATCTGAAGGCGGGATGGCGTGTGTTGGCGAGGCCATCAAGCGCTTTTTTGAAGGGCCACATATAGGGGTTCGAATCAGTTGAGCGATGGAAGACACGGGCCGGTTGTGGCCAGGTCCGGCCTAGCGACGACCGATCTTCTTTGATTGATTGGTTTCTTTTTTTCGCACGGTAAGCACCTTACCTTGGGAATCGATCATGAACTGAACACCATGAGGCTGGGCTTGCTGGTCGAGCTTCTCGGCCTGAGCATCTGCCTCGGCCATCGTCTCGAACAGCTGAATCGGTGCTCCATCAAAGAGCCTACTGTCTGCCAACCATTCTCCGGATTCCAGCCGGTACTCCATGGAGCCCATGCCATAGAACCTAGCGATACCCCAACTCTTCCCCATGCCGCGTCTCCCTAGAGATGCCGTTTGTGCGCCCAGATTCTGGAACATGGGCGAGCGTCTGGTT
>NZ_RXFQ01000006.1 GCF_003951285.1 Variovorax beijingensis
GTTTCGCTTCGACGACCCCGAGGGCAAGAAGCCGGGCGGGCAGGAGGTCGCGTTTCGCCATATTCCCAACGGCATTCCGGGCCTGGAAACTCGGATGGCGCTGCTGTGGTCCGAAGGGGTGATGGCCGGGCGCATCACGCCGCAGAAGTTCGTCGAGCTCACCGCCACCAACCCGGCCAGGGCCTACGGGCTGCATCCGCGCAAGGGGAGCATTGCGGTCGGCGGCGATGCCGACCTGGTGATCTGGGAGGAGCGCGCGTTCGTGCTCGGCAATGCGCGGCTGCACCACGATGTGGACTACACGCCCTACGAAGGCATGCGCCTGTCGGCCTGGCCGGCCATGACGCTGGCGCGCGGCGAGGTGGTGTGGGACGGCACGGCCTTCACCGGGCGCGCCGGGCACGGGCGCTTCCTGCCATGCGGCGCGCCCACGCTGCAGCCCCGGCGGCGCGGCTGAGCGGGCGAAATGGGCGTGCCGGCGGCCGCCGATGCCGACCCGGCCGGCCGCGGGGTGGCGTGCAACTTGCAAGGATTTCGTCATGACGGACAGCAGCTCCCCCCGCTCCTCCTCCAAGGCCGCCGGCAAGGTCACGCGCATCGACCGCGACGGCGACGGCACCGTGCAATCGCTCACGCGGGCCATGCAGCTGCTCGAACTGCTGGCCGACGACGACGAGGGCTACCGCCTGGTCGATATCGCGGCGCGCAGCGGCCTGTCGTCGTCCACCGCGCACCGCCTGCTCACCACGCTGGAGCAGCGCCAGTTCGTCCAGTTCGACCGCGAAACCAGCCTCTGGTACGTGGGCGTGCGCTGCTTCTCGGTGGGCGCGGCCTTCGGGCGCCGGCGCCGCATCGCGCACCTGGCCCTGCCGGTGATGCGGCGGCTGCGCGACAGCTCGGGCGAAAGCATCAACCTGGGCATTGCCGACCTGGGCGACATCGTGTTCGTCACGCAGGTGGAAAGCCGCGAGCTGATGCGCGCCATCGGCAAGCCGGGCTTTCGCGCACCGCTGCACGGCACCGCCATGGGGCAGGCCATCCTGGCCGCCATGGCCGAGGACGACGTGCTGCAGTACCTGCGCACCTACGGCCTGCCCAAGCTCACGCCCAACACCATCGCGCGCGCATCGCGGCTGCACGAAACGCTGGGCGAGGTGCGCCGCGCCGGCTATGCGGTGGACGACGAGCAGAACGCCGTGGGCCTGCGCTGCATTGCCGCCGCCATCCGCGACGAGCATGGCCAGCCCTTCGGCGCGATCTCGCTGGTGGGGCCGGCGCAGCGCATCAAGGCGGCCGACTTCGCGCAGCTCGGCGCCACGGTGCGCACCGCCGCCGACGAGATCACCGCGGCCTACGGCGGGCGCCCGAAGTAGCCGCCGGCCGCGCGTCTTCCACCGGCGCGCAGCGCCAAGTGCTTGATATGGAACGATTTTTTCTGCCGTTCCCGGTGCGCGGAAAACTCCGCGCACGTGCCTTGCGGCGCGGTTCAATGGCCTCCTGCATTGCCGCCTTTGCCAATCCGCCCACCTTTGCCCTCCCAGGAGAAATCATGCCGATGCGCCCTCTTGCCAAGCCTTCTTTCCCAAAGCCGCTCGCCGCGGCCTTCGTGTTCGCGCTGGCCACGCTGCTCGCCCTTCCCGCCGCCCAGGCGCAGGACCGGATCAAGCTGAAAGCCATCGGCCAGCCGCTGGCCACCGGGCTGATCCAGAAGAACAAGGAACAGCCCTTCTTCGAGAACTTCGCGGCCCGCACCGGCCTGCCGATCGACGTCGACTACAAGCCCATCGACACGCTCGGCATCAAGGACACCGAGCAGCTGCGCGTGATGAAGGCGGGCCTGTTCGACATCGTCTCGCTGCGCGTGTCGCAGAACTCGCGCGACGAGCCGACGATCCTGGGCCTCGACCTGGTCGGCGCCGCGCCTGACTACGCCACCGGCCGCAAGGTGGCCAAGGCCTATTTCGACACGGTCGATGCGCGGCTGCAGCAGCAGTTCAACGTGAAGCTGCTCGGTGTGTGGCCCTTCGGCCCGCAGATCCTCTTCTGCAAGAAGCCGATCGCCTCGCTGGCCGACATCAAGGGCATGAAGGTGCGCGTGTACGACCAGAACCTGGCCAAGTTCATCGAGATGGTGGGCGGCACGCCGGTGCCGGTGTCGTTCGCCGACACGCACCAGTCGCTGTCGCTCGGCGTGGTCGACTGCGCCATCACCGGGCCGAGCTCGGCCAACTCGGCCGGCTGGCCCGAGGTCACGACCCACCAGCTGGCGATCGGCTTCCAGATGGCGCTCAACGGCTACGGCATGACGATGAAGTCGTGGAACGCGCTCAAGCCCGACCAGCAGGCCAAGCTCAAGGCGGCCTTCGACGGCCTGACCGAAGAGGTGTGGAAGTACTCCGAGGAGCTGTTCCGCGACGCGCTGAACTGCAACGCCGGCAAGGACCCGTGCACCACCGGCAAGAAGTTCAAGCTGGTCGACGTGCCGGTCACGCCAGCCGACCTCGAGCTGGTGCGCGGCGCGGTCGGCAAGGTGTCGCTGCCGGTGTGGGCCGAGGTCTGCGACAAGTCGAACCCGGGCTGTTCCAAGGCCTGGCAGGCCACCGTGGCGCCGGTGCTGGGGCTCAAGTGAGCAGCGCGGCCATGAGCGCGCGGCCGCAGCCCACCGCCGCATCGCCGGAAGGAGCGCCGGCCGCGCCGCGGCGCGCGGGCTTCAAGACGCGCGTGGAGACGGTGCTGGCCACCCTCTTCGGCGCGATCTTCCTCGGCCTGTCGGTCATCGTGACCATCGAGACCGCCGCGCGCAAGCTGTTCAACATCTCGCTGCAGGGCGCGGACGAGCTCGGCGGCTATGCGCTCGCGGTGGGCTCGACCATTGCCTTCAGCCTGGCGCTCATGGGCCGCAACCACATCCGCGTCGACGTGTTCCACGAGAAGTTCCCGGCCCGCGTGCAGGCGCTGCTGAACTGGCTCTCGGCGGTGTCGCTGGCCGCGCTCGCGGTGTTCATCGGCTGGGTGGCGTTCAAGGTGATCGGCGACACCATGGCCTACCGCAGCACCGCGCAGACGCCGTGGGCCACGCCGCTGATCATTCCGCAGGGCGTCTGGTACGGCGGGCTCGTGATCTTCGCGCTGGTGGCCTGCGGGCTCGCCCTGCGCGCCACCCAGTTGCTTCTCGGCGGCAACATCGCGGCGCTGAACACCGACTTCCATCCCAAGAGTGCGAAGGAAGAGCTGAAGGAGGAACTGGACGACCTCGCGGTGCGCCAGGCCGCGCAGCCCGGTGAAGGAGGCAAGCCATGAACATGCTCGTCATCGGCTTCGCGTTCTTCGCGATGCTCGGCATGATGCTGATCGGCCTGCCGATTGCCGTCTCGATGGCGCTGGTGGGCATCGTCGGCGGCATTGCGGCCTACGGCACGCCCTTCCTGGACTCGATTGCGCCCGTGGTCTGGGGCGTGCAGAACGAGAACCTGCTGACCTCGGTGCCGCTGTTCGTGCTGCTCGGCGAACTGCTGCTGCGCTCGGGCATTGCCGACCGCATGTACGTCGCGCTGTCGGCCTGGCTCGGCCGCCTGCCCGGCGGGCTGCTGCACACCAACATCGGCAGCTGCGCGCTGTTCGCGGCCACCTCGGGTTCGTCGGTGGCCACCGCGGCCACGGTGGGCACGGTGGCGCTGCCTTCGCTGCACCGGCGCGGCTACTCGATGCGCGCCTCGCTCGGCAGCCTGGCCGCCGGCGGCACGCTGGGCATCCTGATTCCGCCGAGCGTGAACATGATCGTGTATGGCTCCCTCACCAACAACTCGATCGGCAAGCTGTTCATCGCGGGCATCATCCCGGGCCTGCTTTTGACCGGCCTCTTCATGCTCTGGATCGCGGGCTCCAGCCTGGCGAGCGGCAACGCGATGCGCGAGGCCAAGGTGCCGCTGAATGACCGCATCCGCGCGCTGGTGCACCTGGTGCCGCCGGCGGTGGTGTTCGGCATCGTCATGGGCAGCCTCTACTTCGGCATTGCCACCGCGGCCGAAAGCGCCGCGCTGGGCGTGATTGCGGCGCTGGGCTTCGTGCTGCATTCGGGCAAGCTGAGCTGGGAACTGATGCGCAACTGCTTCGTCTCGACCGCCCGCGTGAGCGGCATGATCCTGTTGATCGTGGTGGCGGCCTTCGTGCTGAACCTCACGGTGAGCCTCACTGGCGTGGCCGAGGCCATGACCAAGTGGGTCTCGGGCCTGGGCCTGTCGGCCACGGGGCTGATCCTCGCGCTGATGGTGTTCTACCTGATGCTGGGCATGTTCATGGACGTGCTGTCGATGCAGGTGGCCACCATTCCCATCACCTACCCGATCGCCACCGCGCTGGGGGTCGATCCGATCTGGTTCGGCATCTTCATCGTGCTGATGTGCGAGCTGGGGCTCATCACGCCGCCGGTGGGCATGAACCTGTTCGTGGTGCACGGCATCCGGCCCGACAAGGGCGGCATCGAGGATGCGATCTGGGGCGCGCTGCCCTATGCACTGATCATGATCCTGTTCACCCTGCTGCTGCTGGCCGTGCCGCAGCTGGTGACCTGGCTGCCGGGGCGCATGTGATGATGAAGAAACTCAAGCTCGCCCTCGTTGCCGCGGCCGCGCTCGCCCTGGCGCTGCCCGCGCCGGCCCAGAACACGCGGCTGCGCGTGGCGGGCAGCCTGGTGTCCGGCGGCCAGATCCAGCAGAACAAGGAGCAGCCCTTCTTCGAGAACTTCGCGAAGAACACCGGCCTGCCGATCGATGCCGACTACAAGCCGCTCGACGTGCTCGGCATGAAGGACGCCGACAGCCTGCGCGTGCTCAAGTCGGGGCTGTTCGACATCGTGGCGCTGCGCCTGGCGCAGGTCTCGCGCGACGACCCGTTTTTGCTCGGCCCCGACATCGTCGGCCTCTCGACCGACTACGACACCGCGCGCAAGGTGGTCGATGCCTACCGCGCGCCGCTCGACACGCGGCTGCAGGAGCGCCACGGCGCCAAGCTGCTGGGCACCTATCCGTTCGGCCCGCAGATCATGTTCTGCAAGACCCCGATTGCGGGCCTTGCCGATCTCAGGGGCAAGAAGGTGCGCGTGAGCGACCAGTCGCTCGCGCGCTTCATCGAGCGGCTCGACGGCATTCCGGTGGCGCTGGCTTTCACCGAGACGCAGCAGGCGCTGGAGCGCGGCGTGGTCGACTGTGCGATCACCGGGCCGAGTTCCGCCAACTCGGCCGGCTGGCCCGAGGTGACCACGCATGTCATGCCGATCGGCTTCCAGATCCACTTCGTCGCCTATGCCATCAACCTGAAGAAATGGAATGCGCTGCCCGCCGGGCAGCAGGCCAGGATGGCGGCCGCCTTCCAGCAGCTGGAGGCCGACACCTGGGCCTATTCGCGCGAACTGTGGGACGACGCCTCGCGCTGCAACGTGGGGCGCGAGCCGTGCAAGCTCGGCAAGCGCTACGCCATGAAGGAAGTGCCGGTGAAGCCGGCCGACCAGAAGCTGGTGCGCGACGCCGTCGGCGCGGTCTCTCTGCCGCTGTGGGCCGAGGTTTGCGACAAGTCCTACGACAAGTGCTCGGCCACCTGGAAGCAGGTCGTCGCGCCGGTGGTGGGCCTCCGGTAAGCGCACGATGAAAGCACTCTGGCAACTCACGGCGGCCCAGCTCGCCGAAGGCTTTGGCGCCGGCGCCTTCACGCCGGAGCAGGCGCTCGCGGCCTGCCTGGCACGCAGCGCCGAAGTGAACCCGCAGCTCAATGCGCTGGTCGTGCTCGATGCCGAAGGCGCAGCCGAGGCCGCCGCGCAAAGCACCGCGCGCTGGCGCTCGGGCCGCGCGCTCGGCGCGCTCGACGGCGTGCCGGCCACCATCAAGGACAACCTGCAGGTGCGCGGCCTGCCCACGCACTGGGGCAGCCGCGCGCTGGCCGGCTTCATCGCCGAGCGCGACGAGCTGCCGGTGGCGCGGCTGCGCGAAGCCGGCGCGGTGATCTTCGGCAAGACCAACGTGCCCGAGTTCACGATGCAAGGCTACACCGGCAACCCGGTGTTCGGGCCTACCGGCAATCCGTGGAACCCGGCGCTCACGCCCGGCGGCTCCTCGGGCGGCGCGGTGGCGCTGGTGGCCGCGGGCGGTTGCCCGATCGCGCTGGGCACCGACGGCGGCGGCTCGATCCGCCGGCCCGCCTCGCACACCAACCTCGTCGGGCTCAAGCCCTCGCGCGGCCGCGTGCGGCGCGGCGACGGGCTGCCGCCGATCTTTCTGGACTTCGAGGTGGTGGGGCCGATGGCGCGCTGCGTGGACGACGTGGCCGCGGTCATGCGGGCGATCGCGCCGCGCGCGGCGGCCGATGCACTGCGTGAAACAAGGCCCGCGCGCATTCTCTACCTGCCGCGCTTCGCGGACCACCCGGTGGACCCGCGCATCGCGCGGCTGGTGGATGCCGCCGCCGAGAAGCTGGCAGCGCTCGGGCACCAGGTCACGACGCTGCCGCGCTTCGAGCTTGCCGAGGCGGTGAACCAGCGCTGGCCGCTGCTCGCGCAGGTGGGCCTGGCCTGGCTGGTAGACCATCCGCGCGAACTCTCGTCCCGCCCCTTCGACCCCGCGCTGTTCGGCCCCGCGATGCAGGCCAACACCGAGACCGGCCGCGCCGCCTCGGCGCGCGCGCTGTTCGAGCTGCTCTTCGAGGCCGAGCGCCTGCGCGGCGAACTCGCAGGCCTGTTCGAGCAGCACGACTTCCTGCTGACCCCCGCGACCGCGGCGCTGCCCTGGCCCGCGGCCGACACGCATCCGCCGCGCATCGACGGCCGCGAGGTCGGCCCGCGCGGCCATGCGGTGTTCGCCGGCTTCGTCAATGCCGTGGGCCTGCCCGCGATCGCGCTGCCCTGCGGCTTTGCGGAGGGCCTGCCGGTGGGGCTGCAGCTGGTCGCGCGCGAAGGCGGCGACGACGCGCTGCTGGCGCTGGCCCGCGAATTCGAACGCGCCCATCCGTGGCAGCGCTTTCCCGCCCTGTGAACGCGGCGGCCGGCGGCCCTGCGCCGGCCAGCGCCGCGCACGCCCTGTGCCTCGCGCGGCGCGACGGCCGGCGCGTGCCTTCGGCGCTGCTGCAGCCGGCCAGCCGCGCCGAGGCCTATGCCGTCCAGGACGCCACGCTGGCGGCGATCGGCCCGGTCGGCGGCTGGAAGGTCGGCGCGCGGGCACCTGGCCAGGAACCCACCTGCGCGCCGCTGCCGGCCGAGGGGCTGCTGCCCGGCGGCGTGCGCCTGCAGGGGCCGGCATGGCGGCTGCGCGGCATCGAGGCCGAGGTCGGCTTCCAGCTGGGCGCCGACCTGCCGCCGCGCGCCGCGCCCTACACGCTGGCCGACCTGGCAGGCGCCGTCGAATCGGTGCTGCCGGTGATCGAGATCGTCGAGACCCGGCTGGCCGACTGGTTCGGCGCCGATGCCAACGCCCTGCTGGCCGACCTGCTGAGCCATGGCGCGCTGGTGCTGGGACAGCGCCAGCCCTTCGCGCCGGCCTGGTTCGACCTGCGGCATGCCGAGGCCGCGCTGCACTTCGACGGGCAGACCGTCGCGCACACCGTGGGCGAGCATCCGAGCCCCGATGCGGGCGCGCTGCTGGTGTGGCTTGCCAACCATTGCGCCGCGCGCGGCGCCGGGCTCAAGGCGGGTCAGATCGTCACGAGCGGCTCGTGCACCGGCATGCTGTTCGCGTCGGCGGGCACGGCCGTGCGCGTGGAGATCGGCGAGCTCGCGCCCGTGGCCCTCTCCTTCTGACATCCCTTTTCGGGCCTCGCTGCGCGGACGGAACCCATGTCCGGAAACAGCGAGCGCCGCGGCCGCGCCGGCCGCACACTTCCGGCATGCCGACCTCTCCCGCCAACATCGTCCGCGCCCTCGACTGGCCCCGCATCGAAACCGAGCTTGCCACACGCGGCTGCGCGACCACGGGCGTGCTATTCAGCCCGAAGGAATGCGCCGCGCTGGCCGCGCTCTACGACGAGCCCGGCCATTTCCGCAGCCGCGTGGTGATGCAGCGCCACGGCTTCGGGCAAGGCGAGTACCAGTACTTCGACAACCCGCTGCCCGCCCCGGTCGCGGCCTGGCGCAGCACGCTGTACGAGCGCCTCGCGCCGCTCGCGAACGCATGGGCGGCCGCGATGGGGCAGCCGGCCGGCTACCCGGCGGACCACGCGGCCTACCTCGCACGCTGCCATGCGGCAGGCCAGCTGCGCCCGACACCACTGCTGCTGCGCTACGGCGAAGGCGACTACAACTGCCTGCACCAGGACCTGTACGGCGACCTTCAATTTCCGATGCAGCTCACGGTGCTGCTGAGCCGGCCGGGCGAAGACTTCACGGGCGGCGAATTCGTGCTCACCGAGCAGCGCCCGCGCATGCAGTCGCGCGCCGAGGTGGTGCCGCTCGCACAGGGTGAGGCGGTGATCTTCGCGGTCAACCAGCGGCCCGTGGCGGGCACGCGCGGCAGCTATCGCGTCACCATGCGGCACGGCGTGAGCCGCGTGCGCTCGGGGCGGCGGCACACGCTGGGAATCATCTTCCACGACGCGCGCTAGCAAGGCCCCGCGTCTTGCGCACGACCGTGCCATGACGCACGCGGCCCGAAGTCGCGCAAAATCCGCCCTGCACCCCGGGTGCTCGCCAGGATTTCCGACAACAAAAACGATCGGAGCAGCGAGCGGCCGGATGCGATCCGCGGCCCGACGTGACGGCCGCGGGTGCGTTCGAGTGGTCGACAGGGAGCTGTATGAACAAGAAGAACTCGTCCGGGCCTCCGGATGTGGCGGGAAAGCCGCCTCTCGCATTTTTTGAATTTTCCGCGGCGGTGGCCCGGCTCTCGCGACGCTTCAGGGTCGACGTGAGCACCATCGTGAGCGCCGTGGCGCTGACGCAGTCGCTGCTGCTGGCCACGCTCGGCTACCGGGGCTCGCAGCGGTTGGTGGCGAAGATCGGCGCCTCCGCGCACGCGGCCAACCACCACCGGACAGAGGACAATGTGCTCGCCGTTCTCGCGAAGACCGAGTCGGCGGTCGGTGCGCTGGCCGCTGCGCCCAGCCTCGGTCCCGCGGGCGAACATGCGCAGCGAACCGCGGAACTTCTGTGGACCCTGCTGCAGCAGTCGCCCGAACTCGACAGCCTCTACGTGGCCGACGACACCGGCCAGATGCTGATGGCGCTGCGCTACCCGGTACCGGCCATCCGGCGCATCACGCGCGGCGCAGGCGCCGGTGAACTCGCCATCGAGACCTGGCAGTACAAGCTGCCGCCCGAGGTCGACGCGCAGCAGCGCTTCGCCACGCAACGCATCGAGTCCTTCCGCGGCGGCTACGACCCGCGGCTGCAGCGCTGGTACCAGCAGGCCCGCCAGGTGCAAAGGCCCGTATGGACGGCGCCCTACATCTTCGCCGCGACGCAGGAGCTGGGCGTGACCTACGCCTTGACCAGCAAGCGCCGCGCGGCCGAAGGCAGCCCCCGCCTGCTGGTGGTGGGCGGCGACGTCTCGCTGGGCCGGCTGTCGCAGTTCGTGCGGCTGTTCGCGAGCGACGGCCGCGGCGACAGCGCCGTGCTGGGCGCGCTGCACGACCAGATGCTGGGCGACGGCACGGCCGGCAGCGCCGGCGGTGCGGCCTTCTCGTTCGACCACGACGCGCGGCCCTACCTCGCGCAGGCCTCCCCCAGCGGCTCGCCGCGGCGCATGACCGTGATGTTCACCGATATCGAGGGCTTCACGCGGATCTCCGAGTCGATGGAAGCCAATGTGCTGGTGCGCATGCTGACCGAATACTTCAACCTGGCGACGGGCGTGCTGGCGCGCTACGGCGGCGTGATCGACAAGTTCATGGGCGACGGCATCATGGTGCTGTGGGGCGCGCCCGCGGACCTGAAGGATGCGGCGTACCGCGCCTGCCTGGCCGCGCTGCAGCTGCACATCGAGATGGGCGCGCTCAACCGCAAGCGGCGCGCCGACGGCGCTGCCCGAATTTCGCACCCGCATCGGCATCCATACCGGCGTGGCGATCGCGGGGGTGCTGGGCTCGAACGACCGGCTGTCCTACACGGCCCCTGGGCGACGTGGTCAACGTGGCGAGCCGCATCGAGGGCATCAACAAGCAGCTGGGCACGCACACGCTGATCTCGGAGGTCACCTTCGCGGGCCTGAAGGGCCGGCTGCAGACGCGCCGCATCGACGAGCGGGTGGCGCTGCGCGGCCGCCGGACGCGCATGGTGCTCTACGAACTGCTGATGCCCTGAGGGGCTGCGGCGCGCCGCGCCGCGAACTCCACGTACCAGCCGAGCGAGCCGGGGTTGGCCATGGCCTCGGGGTTGACCACCTTCTCGAGCGGCTGGCCCAGCAGCAGCTTCTTGATCGGCAGCTCCTGCTTCTTGCCCGAGAGCGTGCGCGGGATCTCGGCCACCTGGAAGATGTCGTTGGGCAGGAAGCGCGGCGAGAGCGAGGTCTTGATGGCGTTGTTGATCTTGCCGCGCATCGCATCGTCGAGCGCCACGCCGGGACGCAGCACCACGAACAGCGGCATGTAGCTTTCGCGGCCCAGGTATTCGAGGTCGACCACCATCGAGTCGAGCACTTCGGGCAGGGCCTCCACGGCGCTGTAGATTTCGCTGGTGCCCATGCGCAGGCCCTGGCGGTTGATGGTGGCGTCGCTGCGGCCGTAGATGATGCAGCCGCCGTCCTCGCCGATCCTGATCCAGTCGCCGTGGCGCCAGACGCCGGGATAGGTGTCGAAGTAGCTCGACAGGTAGCGCGCGTTGCCTTCGTCGCCCCAGAAGTACAGCGGCATCGATGGAATGGGCCGCGTGCAGACCAGCTCGCCCACTTCGCCGATGACGGGCTTGCCGTCTTCGTTCCAGGCCTCCACCGCGTGGCCGATCTGGCGGCATTGCATCTGGCCGGGCACTTCGGGCAGCTCGCGGTTGCCGCCCACGAAGGCGCCGCAGAAGTCGGTGCCCCCCGAGATGTTGCACCACCACACGCTGTCCGCGCCCGCGGCCAGCAGCTGCGCCGTGCCCCAGCGCTGCACCTCTTCCGACAGCGGCGAGCCGGTGCTGCCGAGCGCGCGCACGCGCGACAGGTCGCCGCACTCGGCCGCGGCCACGCCGGCCTTCATGCAGTTGGTGAAGTAGGCCGCGCCGGCACCGAAGAAGCTGATGCGATGCTTCGCGACGAAGCGCCACAGCACGGCCCAGTCGGGCTTCTCCTTGCTGCCGGCCGGATGGCCGTCGTAGATGACGATGGTCGCGCCGAAGGCCAGGCCCGCGAGCTGGCAGTTCCACATCACCCAGCCGGTCGAGCTGTACCAGTGGAAGCGCTCATTGAAGTTGTTGGCGCCGTAGCTCGCGCCGATGTCGTTGTGCAGGCCGCAGGCGTACATCGTCATGATGATGCCGCCCTGCCCATGCACGATGGGCTTGGGCAGGCCGGTGGTGCCGCTCGAATAGACGATCCAGATCGGATGGTCGAAGGGCAGCCACTCGGGCTCGAAGGCCGCGACCTCGGCGTCGCTGCGCGCGGTGGCGCCCTGCCAGTCGGCGTCGGCGGCAAGCTGCTGCGCGGCATGCGGCGTGCGCAGCAACAGCAGCTTCTGCACGCTGGGCAAGGCGCCGCGCAGTTCCTGCACCACCGCGCTGCGGTCGATGGGCTTGGCACCGTAGTGCACGCCGTCGGCGGCGATCAGCAGCGTGGGCTCGATCTGGCGGAAGCGGTCGACCACGGAGGCCGTGCCCATGTCGGGCGCGCACACACTCCACACCGCGCCGATGCTCGAACATGCGAGAAACGCCACCATGGTCTCGGGCACGTTGGGCAGGTAGGCGGCCACGCGGTCGCCGCGCTTGACGCCCAATGACTTGAGCGTGAGCGCCACCGAGGCCACCTGCCGGCGCAGCTCGGGCCAGGCCATCTCGCGCACTTCGCCCAATTCGTTGTCGCTCACGATGGCGGCCATGCCGGCCGCATGCGCCGCGTCGGCATGGCGCAGCACCTCGCGCGCGTAGTTGACCTGCGCGCCCGGAAACCACGTCGCGCCGGGCATGCGGTCGTCGGCCAGCACCGCCGCGTGCGGCGTGGGCGACACGATGCCCATGTAGTCCCAGATGCTCTGCCAGAAGGCGTCGAGATCGGTCACGGACCAGCGCCACAGCGCGTCGTAGGTGTCGAAGGACAGGCCGCGCTGCTCGCGCAGCCAGTCCTGGTAGAGGCGGATCTGGGGAATGTTGGGGGCGGGCATGCACCGAGCCTAATGCCGCATTCCGCGCCGTTCAATCGGGTTTGACCTCAGGGTTTGTACGTGTGTTCAATAGTTTTGTACAGACGTTCAATACGCCCGATGAACACCCGCACCCCGCCCGCCAGGCGAAGCGCCCACCGCCCCGCGGCCGCCGCTGCCGAAGCCGCCCGGCCCGATCGGCGCCACGCCATCCTGCTGGCGGCGGAAAAGCTTTTTGCGCAGCACGGCTACCACGCGGTCACCATCCGCCAGATCGCCGAGGAGGCGGGCGTGCCGCTGGCGCTGGTGGGCTATTACTTCGGCCCGAAGCACGAGCTCTTCCACGCGATCTTCGAGCACTGGAGCCACAGCATCGAGGAGCGGCTCGCGGGCCTCAAGGCCGTGAACAACGACCCCGACGACGCGCGCACGCTGCCGCGCATCATCGAGGCCTTCACCGGCCCGGTGCTGGCGCTGCGCGCGAGCGCCGAGGGCGAGTACTACGCGCTCCTGGTGGCGCGCGAGCTCTATCACGCCACCGAGGAAGCCGACCGCGTGCTGCGCGGCTACTTCGATCCGCTGGCCGAGGCCTACATCGATGCGCTGCACGTTGCGCTGCCGCATGCCACGCGCGGGCAGGCGGCCTGGGGCTACCAGTTCTCGCTCGGCGCGCTCCTGCACCACCTGAACGACAGCCGCATCGAGCGGCTCTCGCGCGGCGAGAACCGGCGCAGCGATCCGGCCGTGGCGCCGATGCTCGTGAACTTCATCGTCGGCGGGCTGCGCGCCGCGCTGCCGCGACCCAAGGCCCCGCAGAAGAAAACCACCCCCAGGAGACAGAAGACATGATGAAACGACGCACCCTGCTGTCGGCATTGGCCGCCGCCTCGGCCGCCACGGCACTGCCCTCGCGCGCGCAATCGAACCCGAAGATCGTGTTCGGCTACACGGCCGTGTCCGACTTCGCCTCTGTGTTCGTGGCCGCGGAAGAGGGCTACTTCAAGAAGCGCAATCTCGACGTGGAGCTCAAGTTCATTCCGCTCAACTCCACCATTCCCGCGGCGCTGCAGTCCGACTCGCTGCAGATCGGCGGGCCCACGCCCTCGGTGTTCCTGCAGTCGGTGGACGGCGGGCTCGACCTGGTGCTGGTGGCCGGCGGCGGGCTCACGTCCAAGACCATTACCGGCTTCGGCCTGGTGGCGCGCGCCGGCTCGGGCATCAAGGGGCCGCAGGACTGCGTGGGCAAGAAGATCGGCGTGCCGGGGCTCGGCGCGTTCCTGCACGTGACCTTCCGTGCCTGGCTCAAGGAGAGCGGCGTGGACTACCGCAAGGTCAATTTCGTGGAGGCCTCGTTCCCCCAGCATGCCGACCTGCTGCGTGGCGGCTCGGTCGACGCGGTGGTGTCGGCCGATCCGTTCATGAGCCGCATCACCGAGAGCGGCGCGGGCTACGTGGCCTCGTACTACTCCACTTTCCTGCCCGAGAACAACCAGACCATCGTGCATGCGGCCAAGCGCGAATGGGTGGCAAAGAACCCGGCCGCCGCGCGCGCGTTCCGCGAGTCGCTGGTCGAGGCCGCCGGTTTCATGCAGCAGCCGAAGAACGATGCCAAGGTGCGCGCGGCCATCGGCAAGTACATCAAGCTGCCGCCCGAGGTGCTCGCGAAGATCCAGATCTCGCCGCCAGGCGCCACGGTGAGCGAGAAGCAGCTGGGCTACTGGGTCGGGCTGATGAAGGACCAGGACATGCTCAAGACCTCCATCGACGTTGCGAAGCTGATCGCCAAGTGAGCACGGCCGCCGACTTCCTTCGCTTCGACGGCGTCGCGATCCGGCTCGGCGGGCGCGAGATCCTGTCGCCCACCTCGTTCGACGTGGCGCGCGGCGAGTTTGTCTGCATCGTGGGCCCGAGCGGCTGCGGCAAGACCACGCTGCTGCGCGCGGCCAGCGGGCTGGTGGCGGCCAGCGCCGGCGAAGTGCGGCGCAAGGGCGTGAAGATCAGCGAGCCGTCGCGCGAAGTGGCCTTCGTGTTCCAGGACTACGGCCGCGCGCTGCTGCCCTGGCGCACGGTCGAAGGCAACGTGAGCCTCGCGCTCGAAGCGGCTGGCGTGCCCGCGGCCGAACGCGCGCCGCGCATTGCCGAGGTGCTGGGCAAGGTGGGGCTTGCGAAGCATGCGCAGAAGTTTCCGGTGCAGCTTTCGGGCGGCATGCAGCAGCGCGCGCAGATTGCCCGCTGCCTGGCGCAGAAGCCCGAACTCATGATGATGGACGAGCCCTTCGGCGCGCTCGATGCGCTCACGCGCCAGAGCCTGCAGGACGAGCTCGCGCGGCTGGTGCGCGACGACGGGCTCACGGTGCTGTTCGTCACGCACGATCTCGAAGAGGCCATCTACCTCGGCGACCGCGTGATCGCGCTGCAGGCCAACCCGGGGCCTGGGCGGCCCAGCCTGGCGCGGATGATCGACGTGAAGATTCCGCGCCCGCGCGACCAGCTCACGACGAAGGAGCATCCGGAATACCTGCATCTGCGCCGTGAGCTCTTCGCGTTCATCGAGCAAAGCCATGGCTGAACGCCGCCTCCTGCGCCGGCTGCGGCCCTGGGTCTTTCCGGCCCTGCTGGTCGGCGCCTTCGAGTGGTACGCGCGGCGCGCGGCCGCGTTGGGCAGCGATGCGCTCGCCCCGCCAAGCGCGGCGGCCCGGGCCTTCATGGGCGCGGCGCTCGACGGCTCGCTCTGGCAGGCCACGGGCTTCACGCTCGGCACGGCCGCGCTCGGCCTGCTGCTGGGGGCGGTGCTGGGCATTGCGCTGGGCCTGGTGCTCGGGCTCTCGCGCCGCGCGGCGCAGCTCGGCTCGCTCTCCATCGAGGTGCTGCGACCCGTGCCTTCGGTGGCGCTGATTCCGCTCGCGATGCTGACCTTCGGATTCGGCGTGCGCATGGAGCTGGCCATCGTCGCCTTTGCCACCTTCTGGCCGCTGCTGGTGCTGGTGCAGTCGGCGGTGCAGCAGATCGAACCGCGGCTGCTCGAGGTGAGCCGCGTGCTGGGGCTCTCGGCGCGCGAGCGCGCCTTCAAGATCGTGCTGCCGGCCATCGTGCCGCGCCTGTTCGTGGCGCTGCGTCTCGGCGTGGCGGTGGCACTGGTGGTGGCCGTCACGGTGGAGATTGCGGCCAATCCCAACGGCATGGGCTACGCAATGATGATCGCGCAGCAGAGCTTCGACCCCGCGCTGATGCTTGCGTGGCTGGGCTGGATCGGCGTGGTGGGCTTTGCGGTCAATGCGGGCATGGTGCTGCTGCAGCGCCTGGTCGCCCGGCGCATGGGGATGCTGCCATGAACGGCAATGACCGCGGCCGCGTTGGCATCAACATGAACCGGCTCGGCTCGCTCGCCATGCTCTGCGCATTGATTGCGCTGTGGTGGATGGCGAGCAATGCGGGCTGGGTGAGCCGCGTGTTCCTGCCGACACCGCAGGCCACCTTCGCAAGCCTGCTCGAAGGCCTCAACCTCCCGGGCCCGAACGGCAACGGGGGCAACGGCGAGCTGCTCGCCTTCACGCAGGCCACGGTCGGCCGCATGGTGCAGGGCTGGCTGCTGGCCTCGCTGTTCGGCGTGCTGCTGGGCGCGGCCATCGGCGTGTCGCCCACGGTGCGTGCGTGGGTGCAACCGACGCTCGAATTCATTCGCCCACTGCCCGCCTCGGCGCTGCTGCCGCTCGCGATCTCGATCTTCGGGCTGAACCCCGGCATGGTGCTGTTCGTGGTGGCCTTCGGCGCGATGTGGCCAGTGCTGCTGGCCACGGTGCACGGCTTCGCGGCCGTGGAACCCAGGCTGTCGGAAGTGGCGCGCTGCCTGCAGATGTCGCGCGCGGCCTTCGTCTGGAAGATGGGCCTGCCCAACGCCATGCCCGACATTCTGGCCGGCATGCGGCTTGCGCTGACCATTGCGCTGATCGTTGCGGTGGTGGGCGAAATGATTGCCTCGCAAAGCGGCCTGGGCCAGGCCATTCTGCTGGCCGCGCGCGCGTTTCGCGCGAGCGATCTTTTCGCCGGCATCGCGCTGCTCGGGCTGATCGGCTTCGCGAGCAACGCGCTGCTGGCCTTTGCAGAGAAGCGGCTGCTGCGCTGGCAGCAGCCCTGACGCCGTCCCTCACATCCCCATTCCACAAGGAGCCCCGCCATGCCACGCAAGTTCGTCGACCTTTCGATTTTTCTCGAAAACGATGTGCTGTCCGATCCGCCGGCCTTCGCGCCGAAGATCCAGTACTTCACGCACGAGCAGACCTATGAGCAGATCGAGCCCTTCTTTCCCGGCCTCAAGAAAGAAGACCTGCCTGATGGCGAAGGCTGGGCCGTGGAGCTGGTGCAGCTTTCGACGCACAACGGCACGCACCTCGACGCGCCATACCACTTCCACTCCACCATGGACAAGGCGCTGGGCGAGAAGAAGCCCGCCATCGCGATTCATGACGTGCCGCTCGAATGGTGCTTCCAGCCCGGCGTGAAGCTCGACTTCCGCCACTTCGCCGATGGCTACGTGGTCACGGCAGCGGACGTCGAGGCCGAGCTCGAGCGCATCGGCCACACGCTGAGCCCGCTGGAGATCGTGGTGGTGAACACGCGCGCGGGCTCACGCTACGGCCACAACGACTACGTGTCGGCCGGCGCCGGCATGGGCTACGAAGCCACCATGTATTTGCTGGAGCGCGGCGTGCGCCTCACGGGCACCGATGCCTGGAGCTGGGACGCGCCCTTCGTGCACACCGCCAAAAAGTACGGCGAGACGCACGACGCCTCGCTGATCTGGGAAGGCCACAAGGCCGGCCGCGATATCGGCTACTGCCACATCGAGAAGCTGCACAACCTCGAGGCGCTCCCGCCCACGGGCTTTTTCATCAGCTGCTTTCCGCACAAGATCCGCGGCGCGTCGGCCGGCTGGACGCGCGCGGTGGCGATCTTCGACGATGCGCTGATGGCGTCGGTCTAAACCCTGGACATCCAGACAGATGATTGCGCTCAACCACACACACGATGTCGATGCCAGTAGCTGGGTCGCCGCTGCCAACGCGGCAGGCACCGACTTTCCGATCCAGAACCTGCCCTACGCGGTGTTCCGCCGCACGGGCAGCCCGCAGCCGTTCCGCGGCGGCGTGGCCATTGGCGACCAGGTGCTCGACATGGCCGCGCTCTCCGCGCGCCAGTTGCTCGACGGACTCGCGCTCGACGCGGCCCGCGCCGCCGCGCTGCCGGCGCTGAACGATTTCTTCACGCTCGGCGGCGCCGCCTGGCGTGCACTGCGCCACGCGGTGTTCGCATTGCTGCGCGACGATGCACCGGCCGCCACGATGCACGCCGTGCGCGAATGCCTGGTGCCGCAAGCCGAGGTCGAATACACGGTGCCCGCGCGCATCGGCGACTACACGGACTTCTATACGTCCATCGACCATGCGCTGAACATCAGCCGCCTGATGAACCCCGAAGGCGACGTGACGCCCAACTTCCGCTGGATTCCCACGGCCTACCACGGGCGCGTGTCGACCATCGGCATCAGCGGCCAGCGCTTTCACCGCCCGATGGGGCAGACCATGGCGCCGGGCGCCGAGGCACCCACGTACCACGCCTGCGCGCGGCTCGACTACGAGCTCGAGCTCGGCATCTGGATCGGCGAAGGCAATGCGGCGGGCGAAGCGATTCCGCTCGAGCACGCGGAAGAGCACGTCTTCGGCATCTGCCTGCTCAACGACTGGTCGGCGCGCGACATCCAGTTCTGGGAGATGGCGCCGCTCGGTCCCTTCCTTGCGAAGAATTTTGCGACCACCATTTCGCCGTGGATCGTGACGATGGAGGCGCTCGCGCCCTACCGGGAGGCCTGGACGCGGCCCGCCAACGAGCCACAGCCGCTGGCCTACCTCGAAGGCAGCGCCAACCGCGAAAGTGGCGCGATCGACATCCGGCTGGAGGTCTGGCTCGAAAGCGAGAAGGCGCGCAGCGAGGGGAGCGGGCCTTCGCGCCTGTCGCGCACAAGCTTCAGGCACCAGTACTGGAGCGTGGCGCAGATGGTGGCGCACCACACGGTGGGCGGCTGCAGCCTGAACCCGGGCGATCTGTTCGGCAGCGGCACCATCTCGGGACCGGGGCCGGGCGAGGCCGGTGCGATCATCGAGCTCGCGCGCGCCGCGCAAGACCCGGTCACGCTGGCCAACGGCGAGCAGCGCGGCTTCCTGGAAGACGGCGATGCGGTGCTGCTGCGCGGCTGGTGCGAGAAGCCGGGCCATGCGCGCATCGGCTTCGGCGAAAGCCGGGGGATGGTGCTGCCCGCCAAGGGCTGAAGGCATCCATCCGGCGCGCCAAAAGAAAAGGCCACCGGTAAGGTGGCCTTTTGCATGAAATGTGGAGCGGGAAAAGAGTCTCGAACTCTCGACCTCAACCTTGGCAAGGTTGCGCTCTACCAACTGAGCTATTCCCGCATTTCGAGCCGCAGATTATAGCCTGGTTTTTTCAGGCCTCCTTCGCCTCTTCGGTCAGTGGCCGAACACCGACGCGCGGTGCAGCGAAATGCCGGCCATCACGCCATCGGCCGAAGCCATCGTGGCGTTGTGGAACATCATGGCCGCATCGCCGGCCGCGAACACGCCGGGCACCGTGGTCATCTTCATTGCGTCGGTGCGGATCAGCGGGCCGAAGCCGCCCTCGTCGATCGCGCATCCGAGTTGCTCGGCCAGCGGGCTCGCCAGGCGCGTGCGCGGCACGAGGAACATCGCATCGAGCGGCACGCGCCGGCCGTCCGCGAATCGGATGCCCGAGAGTTCGGCCGGCGACGGCCCCTCGAGCGCCGCGATGCGACCCGGCTCGATCGCCACGCCGCGCGCCTGCAGCCTGGCGCGCGTCTCCTCGTCCACCGTGTTGTTGCCGTTGAGGAACAGCGTGGCCGATCCCCATTCGGCGAACAGGATCGCATGCTCGGGCGCATGCGGCCGCTCGATCAGGATGCCCAGGCGCCGGCCGCCGACTTCATAGCCGTGGCAGTACGGGCAGTGCAGCACGCTCTGGCCCCAGCGTTCGCGCACGCCTTCGATCTGCGGAAAGCCGTCCTCGACGCCGAAGGCGAGCACGATCCGGCTGGCCGACAGCGGCGCGCCGCCGCCTTCGAGCAAAAGGGCGAACCCGCCCGCGCCGTCGGCCTGCGCCTGCACGACGCGGCCCTCGACGAAGCTGGCGTTCGGATACGCGAGCACCTTGGCGCGCGCATCGGCAATCATCTTCAGCGGCGGCGTGCCGTCCTGCCCGAAGAAGCCGTGCGAGGCGGCGGCGAAGCGGTTGCGCGGCGCGCCCGCATCGACGATGCAGACCGTTTTGCGCGCGCGCGCAAGCTGCAGGGCAGCGGAAAGGCCGGCAAAGCTGCCGCCCACGACCAGAGCGTCATAGTGCATGTTCGATGTCCTTGTGTGTGAAGCCGCCGCCTGTCATGCGGCGATGAAAATCCTTCGAGAGATCCGCCAGCGTGATGCTGTTGAAACGCTCGAGCAGCAGGGCCTCGGCCTCCCGGCAGGCGCCGTCGAGCGCCGCATTCACGGCCTGCTCGACGATGCAGCCCGGGCTCTCGGTGCGGTTGCCCATGGCCAGCAACGCCGGAGATCCCACCGCCTGGTGGATGTCGCCGAGCGTCACGGCATCGAGCGGGCACGACAGCACCCAGCCGCCGCCGTGGCCCTTGGCCGAACTCACGAAGCCCGCCTCGCGCAGGCCCGCCATGACCCGGCGCACCACGACGGGATTTGTCTGCATGGCCATGGCCAGCGATTCGGAGGTGACGGGCCCCTCCATCTCGGCCATGTGCAGCAGTGCGTGGAGAACGCCTGAAAGCTTGCTGTCTCGTTTCATGCAACATTATTAGTTGCGTGATAACGAAAGCCCCCTGATGGCGGCAATTGACCCTGCCGGCGCTGCGGTTGTCGGGCCGCCGCCTGTTATCGTCGGCCGCCTTCAAGCCCCCGAGCCGCCAGCAACGCATGTCCGCAGCCCCTCCCTCGATCTTGATCGACGCCGCCTTGCGCGGCGTGCTGGTTGCATTGCTGCTCCTGCTGGCGCTGGTGTTGGGCCGCGATCGACCGCGCCTGCCGGCGGCGCGGGCCGGCGTGGTCATGGCGATCGGTCTCGTGGTGCAGGTTGTCGGCTCCGCACCGATGGTCGAGGCGCTCGTGCCCTGGTTCTGGCAGGTGCCGCTGGTGGCGGTCTCGGTCGGCAATGCGGTGTTGTTCTGGGTGTTCGTGCAGGCGCTGTTCGAGGACGATTTCGTGCTGCGGCGGATGCATGTCGCGGCCTGGGCCATGGTCGCGGTGCTGGTGGCGTTCAACTGCGCGGTCGCGGCCGGCAGCGCCTCGGTACTCGCACCGATCACCCTGGTTTTGCAGCGCGCCGTGCCCCTGGTGTTCGCGGTGCTTGCCGCACTGGCCGCGGCCTCGCACTGGCGGGAAGACCTGGTGGAGCGGCGCCGCCGGCTGCGCGTGTTCATCGTGGTGACCGGCATCGGCTACAGCGTGGCGATGGTGGCGGTTCGGCTGGCGTCCCCGCAAGGCCGGCTCTCGGGCATGTCGGCAACGGCGGATGTGGCGATGCTGCTTTTGATCGTCGCGGCCGTGGCGTGGCGGATGGTGCGGCTCGCCGGCTCGGAACTGTTTCCGCTCGCACAGGTACCGGCGATGCTTGCTGCCGCGCCGGCGGTCCGGGCCGCCGTGATCGCGCCCCTCACCCCGGCGGCCGAACCCGGAGCCGTCACCGTGCCCGACGCGGCGGAGGATCGCCTCGCCGAATCCCTGCAGCACCTGATGGCCGTCGACCGCGCCTACCGCAGCGAGGACCTGAGCATCGCCAGCCTTGCCGTGCGGCTGGCCGTGCCCGAGTACCGGCTGCGGCGGCTCATCAACCGGCGCTTGGGGCATCGCAATTTCAACGCCTTCGTGAACGGCTTCCGGCTGGCCGAGGCGATGGCAGCACTGGCCGATCCGGGCAAGCGCGACCTGCCCGTTCTCACCATTGCACTCACCGCGGGTTTTCAGTCCATCGGGCCCTTCAATCGCGCGTTCAAGCTGGCCACGGGTCTCACGCCCACCGAATTCCGCAAGCAGAAGCTGGCCGATTCCTGAAATCGGCCCGCCGAAAGCCGCGCGTGCAGCTTTCGGCAAGACGCGGCGAAGAGGCTGCGGCATCGTCCGCGTCGCCGGATGCATGGGCTTTCGGCGACCACAAGGAGTTTGATCGATGCGATGTCTGTTTTTCCCGCTGCCGGCCTTGGGACTGGCGCTGCTGTCCGGCCTCGCGCATGCCGCCATGGGGTTTTCCGAGATTTCCGCCGCCGCGGGTGACGGACCGGTCACGGTGTTCTACCCGTCCAGCAGCGAGGCCCAGCCGGTCCGGCGCGGGCCCTTCACGCTGGACGTGGCCGCGCAGGGCACGCCCGTTCGCGGCAATGGCCGGCTGATCGTGGTTTCGCACGGGTCGGGCGGTGCGCCATGGGTGCATGCGGACCTGGCACGCACCCTGGTGGACGCCGGTTTCATCGTGGCGATGCCCGAGCACAAGGCCGACAACTACAAGGACAACGGCAACCCGGGCCCGGACAGCTGGACGATGCGCCCGGCCGAGGTATCGCGCGCCATCGACGCGGTGGCGCGCGATGCGCGCCTTGCGCCGCTGCTCCAGTTCGACAAGGTGGGGGTGTACGGCATGTCGGCCGGTGGCCACACCGCGCTGAGCCTGGCGGGCGGGCGCTGGTCGCCGGCGGCATTCTTGCGGCATTGCGAAGCCAACCTGGAGGGCGACTTCCAGACCTGCGTCGGACTGATCACGCGGCTGACCGGAAGCTGGTTCGACCGCATCAGGAAATGGGGCGCGCTGTTCGTGATCCGCCACCGCTTCGCGGACTCCACGCCGCGCGAGCACCAGGATCCGCGCATCGTCGCCATCGTGGCGGGCGTGCCCGGCTCGGCCGATTTCGACATGGCCTCGCTCGCCACGCCGCGCGTGCCGCTGGGGCTGATCACCGCGCAGCAGGACCGCTGGCTGGTGCCGCGCTATCACAGCGACCGCGTGCTCGCGGCTTGCCTGCCGCGTTGCGAGTTGATTGCCGATCTGCCCACTGGCGGCCACGGCGCGCTGCTCTCGCCGCTGCCGCCGGGGCTCACCGGATTGATCGGCGACATGCTCAACGACCCGCCCGGGTTCGACCGCGCCGTGCTGCCGGAGGTGGACCGCAAGACAACGGCCTTCTTCAGCACGCATCTGCTGCCTTGAGCCGGGGCCCTAACGCACAAGCCCCCATTCCGGACGACGGAGGCGTCCCACACGCGCCGGCGGCTGCCTCGCACACGGCGACATGTGCGGAGGTGGTCACGGTAGCGACCGAACTGGCCCCAAGCCGGTTCTGGTCAGTGACCATTCAAACGAAAGGAAAAGTCACCTATGAAGCAGCAACAACCCAAATCCCTTTTCGTCGGCGCCTTGCTCGCAGGCCTTCTTGCCATGAGCGGCTTCGCACAGGCACAGAGCGTGGGCGTGGGCGTGAATGCCGACGTCAACACGTCGGGCAGCGCGAACGCGCCCCAACGCCAAGGCGCCGCGGGCGCCGGTGCACGCACCGATGCGGCCGCACAGACGCGGGCCGAGGGAAGTGCCGGCAGCGGTGCCGCCACGAATGCCGGCGTGCAGCCGGTCGAAGTCCCCGGCAAGGCCGCAGGCGGGCTGAGCAACACCCTGGGCGGCGTGGTCGGCGGCGCGACGGGTGCGGTCGGCGGTGCGACCAGCGCGGTGGGTGGCGCCACCAGTGCCGTGGGCGGTGTCACCAATGCCGCGACCGGCGCGGCCGGCAACGTGACCGGCGCGACCAATGTCGTGGGTGACACGGTGGGCGGTGCGACCGGTGCCGCAGGCTCGGCCGGCGGCGCGCTGAAGGCGCCGGCCGTGGGCGCCAAGGCCAGCGGCAAGGCCAAGGGATCCGGCGCGGTCGACGTCAAGAAATAAGCACTTCGCTCAGGGAAAGAAGCCCGCGGCGCGCCTGCGCCGCGGGCTTTTTCTTCTCAGCTTGCTTCCAGCCTGAAGAGGCTCGTCACTTCCACGTCGAGCACCATCAGCTCGCGCTGGTTGAAGAGCCGCCAGCGCCAGCGCAGGATGCCGAGCGTGGGCCGCTTTTCGGAGCGCCGCACCTCGATGACGTCGGCCACCAGCCGCAAGGCATCGCCGGGCCGCACCGGATGGGGCCAGCGCACATGCTCGAGCCCCGGCGAGGCAAAAGACTCCGAGCCGCTGAGCGCGGCGTCGACCACGAGGCGCATCGCGATCGAGCAGGTGTGCCAGCCGCTCGCGATCAGCCCGCCGAAGGCGCTGTCCGCCGCGGCGACGGCGTCGGTGTGGAACCACTGCGGGTCGTAGGCCTGTGCAAAGCCGACGAGCTCCGCTTCGGACATGACATAGGGCCCGGCCTCGATGACCTGGCCGGGGTGGAAGTCGGCGAACTTCATTCGCCGCAGCTTAATAGGTTTCGAGGTGCAGGCGGCCTTCGCGCTTCAGTGCGGCACCCACGGTGTCCCAGTCCAGGCCCGCTTCCTTCGCCACGTCGCGCAACGCGAGCACCACGCCTTCTTCCATGCTCTTGAGCCCGCACACGTAGAAGTGGCTCGCGCCGTCCTTCAGCAGCGCAGCCAGGTCGGCGGCGCGTTCGCGCATGAGGTCCTGCACGTAGCGCTTGGGTTGGCCCGGCGTGCGCGAGAACGCGAGGTTGATGTCGATGAAGTCCTTGGGCAGCGACTGCAGCGGGCCGAAGTACGGCAGCTCCTGCTGCGTGCGCGCGCCGAAGAACAGCATGAGCTTGCCGCCTTCGAACTTGCCGCTCTTGCGCAGGCGCCGGCGCCATTCGGTCATGGCGCGCATCGGCGCGCTGCCGGTGCCGGTGCAGATCATCACGATGTGCGACTTGGGATGGTTCGGCATCAGGAACGAGGAGCCGAAGGGCCCCACCACCTGCACCGTGTCGCCCACCTTCAGGTCGCACACGTAGTTGGAGCACACGCCGCGCACCGGGTCGCCCTGGTGGTCTTCGGTCACGCGCTTCACGGTGAGCGACACGTTGTTGTAGCCGGGCCGCTCGCCGTTGCGCGGGCTGGCCACCGAGTACTGGCGCGCATGGTGGCGTTTGCCGATGGCGTCGACGCCCGGCGGCACGATGCCGATCGACTGGCCTTCGAGCACCGGGAACGGCACCACGCCGAAGTCGAGCACGATGTGGTGGGTCTCGCTGTCGAAGCCCGCCTCGGTGCAGTTGAAGTTGCCCACCACGGTGGCGGTGGTCGGCGCCTTCGGCGCAAAGAGGTTGGTGTAGGCGTGCGCGGCCGACCAGGGCGGCACGGTGGCGCCGTACTGGGCCGAGTTGAAGACCGGCTCGATGGAGCCGACCGCAGCCTGCGCCGGGTTCGGCGCGGGCGCGGCAGCCACTGCGGCCTCATCGCCGGCATCGGCGGAAACAACGCCCGCGGCCTCGAGCTCCTCGGGCGTGAGCTCCGCGGGCAGCGATTCCCAGGTGAGCTGTTCCTCGATCGTGTAGGCACGCACCAGCGGCATGGTGCGCCAGTTGTCGATCGAACCCGTGGGGCACGGCGAGATGCAGGCCATGCAGCCATTGCAGACGTCGGCGCGCACGACGTAGTTGTTGTCGTCGTGCGTGATCGCGTTGACGGGGCAGGTGGCCTCGCAGGTGTTGCAGCGGATGCAGATCTCGGGGTCGATCAGGTGCTGCTTGATGACCCCGGCTTCAACGGCCATGTCCATGTTGTTCTCCTAGAGCCCTCCCCTTTCGGGGGAGGGTTGGGTGGGGGCCGGCGGCGCTTGTCGTGGTCGCGCCGCTTGCCCCCATCCCAGCCTTCCCCCGGGAGGGGAAGGAGCAATGACCAAATACCCGATCAACCGAAACGCACGTACTCGAAATCCACCGGCTGGCGGTTGATGCCCATCACCGGCGGCGAGATCCAGCCTGCGAACTTGCCCGGCTCGACCACGCGGCCCATCAACGATGCCACGAAAGCGAAGTCTTCGGCGCTCGGCAGCCATTCATCGCGCTTGGCAGCCCATTCGACCTCGTTCACCACGCGGCCCTCGGGCGACATCTTGATGCCCGCGAGCGCGCCGATCTGGCGGTTGAAAGCCTTGTGCGGCACGGTCAGGCGCGTGGGGATGCCGGCCTTCTCGAGCACCTTGTTCCAGCGGCCGACGCCGGCCACCGAGTCCTTGATGAAGTCGTCGCGCAGCACTTCGTTGAGCGCGTTCAGCATCGGCACGTCCTTCTCGACGAGCTGGCCGTCCTTCACCTCGAGCACCTTGTAGGTCTGGCCCTTGAGCACGTGGTCGTCGGCCCGCTTGCCTTCCTCGTAGCGGCCCTTCAGGCCCGAGCTGTAGAAGATGGCGGCGTTGCTCGACTGGTCGGCGCCGAACAGGTCGATGGTCACGCTGTAGTGGAAGTTCAGGTAGCGCTGGATCGTGCCAAGGTCGATGGCGCCGGCCGCGCGCACCTTCTGCGGGTCGTCGGTCTTGAGTTCGTTCATCACCTGCGCGGTGCGCGCGAGCACGCGCGAGACGCCGCTCTCGCCCACGAACATGTGGTGCGCTTCCTCGGTCAGCATGAACTTGGTGGTGCGCGCCAGCGGGTCGAAGGCACTCTCGGCCAGCGCGGCCAGCTGGAACTTGCCGTCGCGGTCGGTGAAGTAGGTGAACATGAAGAACGCGAGCCAGTCGGGCGTCTTCTCGTTGAAGGCACCCAGGATGCGCGGGTTGTCCTGGTCGCCCGAGGTGCGCTGCAAGAGCGCCTCGGCTTCCTCGCGGCCGTCGCGGCCGAAGTGCTTGTGCAGCAGGTAGACCATGGCCCACAGGTGGCGGCCTTCTTCCACGTTGATCTGGAACAGGTTGCGCAGGTCGTACATCGACGGTGCCGTGAGACCCAGGTGGCGCTGCTGCTCGACCGAGGCGGGCTCGGTGTCGCCCTGCGTCACGATGATGCGGCGCAGGTTGGCGCGGTGCTCGCCGGGCACGTCCTGCCAGGCTTTCTCGCCCTTGTGGTCGCCGAAGTGGATCTCGCGGTTGGCGTCACCGGGGTTCAGGAAGATGCCCCAGCGGTAGTCGCGCATCTTCACGTGGCCGAACTGGGCCCAGCCCTGCGGGTCGACGCTCACGGCCGTGCGCAGGTAGACCTCGTGGTTGGTCGAGCCCTCGGGGCCCACGTCGTCCCACCAGTTGATGAAGTTGGGCTGCCAGCCTTCGAGCGCGCGCTGCAGCGTGCGGTCTTCGCCGAGGTTGACGTTGTTGGGGATCTTCTCGCTGTAGTTGATCGTGCTCATCGTTGTTCCTTGGGTTGTGCGGACTGCTCTGTGCTCAAACGCGGTTCAGGTCGAAGCCGGCTTTTTGACCGGTGCCATAGACCTTCAAGGCGCCTTTTTCGCCGACGGCGTTGGGGCGGTTGAAGATCCAGTTCTGCCAGGCGGTGAGCCGGCCGAAGATGCGGGTGGCCATGTTCTCCTGGCTGGCGAAGCGCAGGTTGGCCTCGAGGCCGGTGAGCGCGTCGGGCGACATGGCGGCGCGCTCCTCGACGGCGATGCGGATCTCGTCGTCCCAGTCGATGTCGTCGGGCGCGGCGGTGACGAGGCCGAGCCTCAGTGCTTCGTCGGCATCGAGCGGCTTGCCGGCCGCGGCGCGGGCGGCGTCCAGCGGCGCGGCCTCTTCGTAGAAGCGGCGCTGCAGGCGGCTCTGGTCGTTCACCATCGGGAAGAAGCCGAAGTTGAATTCGTTGAGCACGAGCTTCGGTGCGCGCGCGGCGTCGTCGGGCAGCGCGAGCATGTAGCTGCGGTCGGCCGCAAAGGCCAGTTCGGCCAGCGTGCCGGCAAAGCAGGAGCTGGCTTCGACCAGCGCGAACAGGCTGCGCGACGACACGTCCAGCCGCGCCAGCGTGCGGCGCAGCGCGCCGATGGTCTCGCGCACCAGCCAGTGGTCCTTGTGGGCGAGCATCAGGGCATCCGATGCGAGCACGGCGGCCGCATCGCCTTCGGTCTTGAGCAGCCAGGTGCCGATGTCGAGCTCGTTGGTGCGCAGGTTGAGGATGGCGTCGTCGAGCTCGCGGCACACGGCAAGCGGCCACCAGGCAGCGCCCGCGGCCTCGATGGCTGCGACGTCCGCGGGCTGCGCGCCCGTGGGTGCCTTGACGGTGATCGTGGCGGTGCGCTTGCTGCGGTCGATCTTCACGTCGACGTGCGAATACGCGATGCCGTCGGCGCTGTCGGTGCGTTCGAGCCGGGTCAGCGCCACGCCCTTGCCGCTGGCCGGGCGGTCGCTCGCGGCGGCAAGCTGCGCAGCGCGCTCCTGCACGGCGGCGGCAAACTGCGCGGGCTTGGCCACGGCATCGACCAGGCGCCAGTCGACCGCGCGCTGGCCGCGCACGCCTTCAACGCTGGTGCAGAAGATGTCGGCGAGGTCATGGCGCACATGGCGCTTGTCGGTCACGCGGGTCAGGCCGCCGGTGCCGGGCAGCACGCCGAGCAGCGGCACTTCGGGCAGCGAGACGGAGGAAGAACGGTCGTCCACCAGCAGGATCTCGTCGCAGGCCAGCGCCAGCTCGTAGCCGCCGCCGGCGCAAGCGCCGTTCACGGCCGCGATGAACTTCAGGCCCGAATGCTTCGACGAATCCTCGATGCCGTTGCGCGTCTCGTTGGTGAACTTGCAGAAGTTCACCTTCCAGGCGTGGCTCGACACGCCCAGCATGAAGATGTTGGCGCCCGAACAGAAGATGCGGTCCTTGCCGCTGGTGACGATCACGCTGCGCACTTCAGGGTGCTCGAAGCGCACGCGGTTGAGCGCGTCGTTCAGCTCGATGTCCACGCCCAGGTCGTAGCTGTTGAGCTTGAGCTTGTAGCCGGGGCGGATGCCGCCGTCTTCCGCGATGTCGAGCACCAGGCGCGCCACCGGGCCTTCGAAGCTGAGCTTCCAGTGCCTGTATTGCGCGGGTTCGATGCGGTAGTCGACGCGCAGAGGCGCCTGGACGGTCGTGGTCTCGGTCATACGGAAGTCTCCTGTGGGGGCAGATGCAAACCGGAAGAATAATGCAGCTTCTGGCGTCGATGACATGCATCATGCTGCATGTAAACAGGCAAGTCAATGCCTGAAGCGCTTTTTTTCAAAACTTCAGTTCAGGCGCCGGCGCCCATGGACTGCCGTGCCACCGCGCGCAGCGCCTGGAAGCTCTGTGCCAGCGTCTTGCCGCTGGTGTCCACCGAGAGATCGGCCTTCGAATAGAAGGCGGCGCGGCCGTTCAGGATGCGGCGCAGGTCTTCCATGGCTTCCTTGCTGGCGGCCATCGGCCGGGTGTCGCCCTGCGCGGCCACGCGGCCCATGTGCTCCTCGGGCGCGGCCTGCAGCCACACGGTGGTGCAGTGCGCGAGCAGCTCGTTGAAGGTGGCGGGGTCCGACACGATGCCGCCCGGCGTGGCAATGACCACCTCGCCGTAGATCTGGATGGCTTCTTCGAGCGCGCGGCGCTCGTAGCGGCGGTAGGCGTTGGTGCCGTAGAGGTCGTGGATCTCGCGCACGCTGCAGCCCGCGAGCTTCTCGATGTCGCGGCTCAGCTCCACGAAGGGCACGTCGAGGTCGTCGGCCAGCATCTGCCCGAGCGTCGACTTGCCCGCGCCGCGCAGGCCCACGAGCGCGATGCGGCGGTGGCGCGCGGGATCGACCGAGGCCGTGCCCAGCAGTTCACCCACCGCCACGCGCACGCGGCGCAGGTCGGCCTCGCTGCGGTTTTCGAGCAGCTCGCGGATCAGCAGCCACTCGGGCGAGCTGGTGGTCACGTCGCCGACCAGCTCGGCCAGCGAGCAGTGCAGCGCGCCGGCCACCTGCTGCAGCACCAGGATCGACGCGTTGCCGATGCCGTATTCGAGATTGGCCAGGTGCCGCTCCGACACGTCGGCCGCAATGGCCACCGCCTTGCGCGTGAGGCCGCGCTGCGCGCGCAGGTTGCGCACGCGCTCGCCCAGTGCCGCCAGCAATGGATTCTTGGCCTCCCCGGCCGGTGCCGCCGGGTTGCCGGCGCGGCGGCCTTCTTCGGGCGCGGGGGCCAGCACCGCGTCTACGTGCTCGTTCATGCATGTCCTCGTTCTTGGCCGGGATTGTGCGCGCTCAGGGTAAACACCATAGATGCACTATATTGCTTGACACCCATGGAGTCGATGCTTATTGTTCGGCCACAAGCAAGATACTGCACGCGCACCAATCCTGCAAGGTAGTTCGAAAGTTCGCTGCGCCATTCACCCTGCCAGCCAGCCTCCAAAAAGGAAGCCCGCCAATGTCCAGCAAGGAAGCATTTCACCAGTTGATCGCCGGCCTGGCCGCCGAAATCGCCGGCCGTCCGCTCGACGAACAGCTCGACCTGTGGCTCAACGCCACCCACGGCGCGGGCAGCGCGCGCTTCGAGGCGCTGCGCCAGGCCTGCATCGGCGGTGTCGCCGAAGGCTGGCTGTGCGAGCGCGAAGGCGGCGGCATCAAGTACGGCCGCGTCTTCAAGGCCGAAGACGCGCTGCAGCGCTTCTCGGTCGACGTGGTCGACATGCAGGACATCGCGGGGCCGCACCACACCCATCCGAACGGCGAGATCGACCTGATCATGCCGCTCGAAGGCAGCCCCGGCGCCACCTTCGACGGCCGGCCCGCGGGCTGGTGCGTCTACGGCCCCGGCACCGCACACCGCCCGACCGTGGCGAACGGCCGCGCCCTCGTTCTCTATCTCCTGCCTGAAGGGCAGATCAAGTTCACCCCATGACCGAACTCCTCCCCAACCACGTCGCCGGCCGCTGGCAGGGCGGATCGGGCGCCGGCACGCCGCTTTTCGACCCGGTGCTGGGCACCGAGCTCGTGCGCGTCGACGCCACCGGCCTGGACCTGCCCGCCGCCTTTGCCTTTGCGCGCGAACAGGGCGGCGGCGCGCTGCGCGCCCTCAGCTACCGCCAGCGCGCCGGGCTGCTGGGCGCCATCGTGAAGGTGCTGCAGGCGAACCGCGATGCCTATTACGAGATCGCGACCGCGAACTCCGGCACGGTGAAGAACGACTCGGCCGTCGACATCGACGGTGCGATCTTCACACTGGGCCAGTACGCGAAGTGGGGCGACGCGCTCGGCGACGTGCGCGCGCTGCGCGACGGCGAGGCCGTGAAGCTCGGCAAGGAGCCGGTGTTCCAGTCGCAGCACCTGCAGCTGCCGACGAATGGCGTGGCGCTGTTCATCAACGCCTTCAACTTCCCGTCATGGGGGCTGTGGGAAAAGGCCGCGCCGGCGCTGCTCTCGGGCGTGCCGGTGATCGTGAAGCCCGCCACGGCCACCGCCTGGCTCACGCAGCGCATGGTCAAGGACGTGGTCGATGCGGGCGTGCTGCCCGTGGGCGCGCTCTCGGTCGTCTGCGGCAGTTCGGCGGGCCTGATGGATGCGCTGCAGCCCTTCGACGTGGTCTCGTTCACCGGCTCGGCCGAGACGGCCGCCGTGATCCGCTCGCATCCGGCCGTGGCCGAGCGCTCGGTGCGCGCGAACATCGAGGCCGACAGCCTCAACAGCGCCCTGCTGCTGCCCGGCGCCGCGGCCGGCAGCGACGCCTTCAACCTGCTGGTGCGCGAAGTGGTGCGCGAGATGACGGTCAAGTCGGGCCAGAAGTGCACCGCGATCCGCCGCATCCTGGTGCCGGCCGAGCTCTACGACGCCGCGGCCCAGGCCATCGGCGCCAAGCTCGCGGGCATCACCGTCGGCAATCCGCGCGACGAGAGCGTTCGCATGGGAGCTCTCGTGAGCCGGGCGCAGATGAACGCCGTGAGCCAGGGCCTGCAAGCGCTCTCGGCGCAAGCCAGCGTGCTGTACGACGGCCGCGACACGCCGCTGATCGATGCCGAAGCATCGGTAGCCGCCTGCATCGGCCCCGTGCTGCTCGGTGCGCGCGACGCCGATGCGGCGCAGCGCGTGCACGACGTGGAAGTGTTCGGACCCGTCGCGACGCTGCTGCCCTACCGCGATCTTGCGCACGGCATTGCGCTGGCGCACCGCGGCCAGGGTTCGCTGGTGACTTCGCTCTACGGCAGCGACGACGCCGCGCTGGCGCAGGCCGCGCTCGCGGTGGCGCCGAGCCACGGCCGCGTGCACGTGATCACGCCCGAGGTGGCGCAGGCCCACACCGGCCATGGCAACGTGATGCCGATGTCGCTGCACGGCGGCCCGGGCCGCGCGGGCGGCGGCGCCGAGCTCGGCGGCCTGCGCGCGCTGGACTTCTACCATCGCCGCAGCGCCGTGCAGGCGAGCCCCGGCGTCCTCGCCGCACTGGGCCTCTAGAAAAAGAACCCGGCCGAAGGAGACAACCATGACCCTGCCCCAACGATTCAATTTCGCCGAGCACCTGTTCGCGCTGAACCGCGGCCGCGCCGAGCGCACGGCCTACATCGACGACCGCGGCACGCTCGCCTACGGCCAGCTCGAAGACCGCGCGCGCCGCCTGGCCACCGCACTCAAGGCCGCCGGGGTGCGGCGCGAAGAGCGCGTGCTGCTGCTGATGCTCGACAGCAGCGACTGGCCCGTGAGCTTTCTCGGCTGCCTCTATGCCGGCGTGGTCCCCGTCGCCGTCAACACGCTGCTCACGCCCGCAGACTACGCCTACATGCTCGACCACAGCCGCGCGCAGGCCGCGCTGGTGTCGGGCGCACTGCTGCCCGCGCTGCAGGAGGCGATGGCGCTCGGCGCGCACGAAGTGCACACGCTGATCGTCTCGCAGCCGGCCGGCGCGCTGCCCGAAGGCGCGCAGGAATTCGAAGCCGCGCTCGCCGCCGCGCAGCCGATGGCGGCGCCCGCGCCCACGGCCTCCGACGACCCCGGCTTCTGGCTGTACTCCTCCGGCTCCACCGGCAAGCCCAAGGGCACGGTCCACACGCATGCCAACCTGTGGTGGACGGCCGAGCTCTACGGCAAGCCGGTGCTCGGGCTGACCGAGAACGATGTGTGCTTCTCGGCCGCCAAGATGTACTTCGCCTACGGCCTGGGCAATGCGCTGACTTTTCCGCTGTCGGTCGGCGCCACGGTGGTGCTGATGGCCGAGCGCCCCACGCCCGACGCCACCTTCCGCCGCTGGGTGGAGCACAAACCCACTGTGTTCTTCGGCGCGCCCACCGGCTTTGCCGGCATGCTCGCCTCGCCGAAGCTGCCGGCGCGCGAACAGGTGGCGCTTCGCATGTGCTCTTCCGCCGGCGAGGCCCTGCCGGGCGAGATCGCGCAGCGCTTCAAGGCGCACTTCGGCTGCGAGATCATCGACGGCATCGGCTCGACCGAGATGCTGCACATCTTCATCTCCAACCGCCCCGGCGACGTGCGCTACGGCACCACGGGCCGGCCGGTGGAAGGCTACGAGGTCGAACTGCGCGGCGAGGACGGCCGCCCGGTGCCCGATGGCGAGGTGGGCGACCTCTACATCCGCGGGCCGAGCGCGGCGCTCATGTACTGGTGCAACCGCGAGAAGTCGCGCGAGACCTTCCAGGGCGGCTGGACCAAGAGCGGCGACAAGTACACGCGCGACGCCGACGGCTACTACACCTATGCCGGACGCAGCGACGACATGCTCAAGGTCAGCGGCATCTATGTGTCGCCCTTCGAGGTGGAAGCCACGCTGATGCAGCACCCCGCGGTGCTCGAGGCCGCGGTGATCGGCAAGGAAGACGCGGACGGGCTGACCAAGACCAAGGCCTTTGTCGTGCTGAAGGACGGCCAGTCGGTCAGCGACGAGGCGCTGAAGGCTTTCGTGAAGGAGCGGCTCGCGCCCTACAAGTACCCGCGCTTCCTGGAATTCGTGCCGGAGCTGCCGAAGACGGCGACGGGGAAGATCCAGCGGTTCAGGCTGCGCGAGCGGGAGAAGCAGGCATGAGCGGTTCCCTGTCTTGCTCCCTCCCCTCCCGGGGGAGGGTTGGGGTGGGGGCGGGCGGCCGCTGCAAAGGCATGGCCTCTGCCAGCGCCGCGAGCCCCCATCCCAGCCGCCCCCCAGAGGGGGAAGGAGCAATGCAATGAGCGCCGAGTTCGCAACGATCAACTGGCGCGGCCGCCCCGTGCGCATCGAATGCCAATGGATCGCCCCCGAGCGCACCGATGCCCCGCTCATCGTCTTCCTGCACGAAGGCCTCGGCTCCATCGCGATGTGGAAGGACTTCCCCGCGCAAGTCTGCAACGCCGCCAACGCCCGCGGCCTCGTGTTCTCGCGCCCCGGCTACGGCCGCTCCACGCCGCGCGCCGACGACGAGATCTGGGACGTCGACTTCATGCACCGCCAGGCGCACGAGGTGCTGCCCGCCCTCTTCACCGCCCTGAAGCTCGACGACGAGAAGCCCTGGCTCTTCGGCCACAGCGACGGCGGCTCGATCTCGCTGCTCTATGCCTCGCGCTTCCCGGACCGCGTCAGTGGCCTCGTGGTGCTCGCGCCGCACATCTTCGTGGAAGACGTGACGGTCGCGAACATCGAGCAGGCCCGCACCGCGTACCTCTCGACCGACCTGCCGGCGAAGCTCGGCCGCTACCACGACAGCGCCGACTCGGCCTTCTGGGGCTGGAACCGCATCTGGCTGCACCCGCCCTTCCGCGAATGGAACATCGAGGCCGAACTCGACACCATCCGCTGCCCTGTCCTTGCCATCCAGGGAATCGACGACGAGTACGGCACGCTCGCGCAGATCCACGGCATCGCGACACGCGTCAGGGGATGCGAGCTGCTCGAAATCCCGGAATGCGGGCATTCCCCGCATCGCGATCGGCCGGATCGTGTCATCGTCGCGGCCACTTCTTTCATTGCCAAAAACAGGAGACAAACACCATGACCATCCGTACCGCCCGCCTCGCGCTCACCGCGATCGCCTTCGCCGCCCTGGCCAGCGCCGCCGGCGCCCAGGGCACCGGCAAACTCAAGGTCGGCCTGATGCTGCCCTACAGCGGCACCTACACCGCCCTGGGCGTGGCCATCGAGAACGGCTTCAAGCTCTACGTGGACGAGCAGGGCGGCAAGCTCGCCGGCCGCGAGATCGAATACTTCAAGGTCGACGACGAGTCCGACCCCGCCAAGGCCACCGACAACGTCAACAAGCTCATCAAGCGCGACAACGTCGACGTGATCGTGGGCACCGTGCACTCCGGCGTGGCCATGGCCATGGCCAAGGCCGCCAAGGAAAGCGGCACCGTGCTGATCGTGCCGAATGCCGGCGCCGATGCGGTCACAGGCCCGATGTGCGCGCCCAACATCTTCCGCAGTTCGTTCAGCAACTGGCAGCCGGCCTTCGCGATGGGCGAAGTGGCGGCCAAGCAGCAGGGCAAGAAGAAGGCGATGACCATCACCTGGAAGTACGCGGCCGGCGACGAGTCGGTCAACGGCTTCAAGGAAGGCTTCGAGAAGAACGGCGGCAAGGTCGACAAGCAGCTCACGCTGCCGTTTCCCAACGTCGAATTCCAGGCGCTGCTGACCGAGATCGCGGCGGCCAAGCCCGATGCGGTGTATGCCTTCTTCGCGGGCGGCGGCGCGGTGAAGTTCGTCAAGGACTACCAGGCCGCGGGCCTGAGCAAGACCATTCCGCTCTATGGCCCGGGCTTCCTGACCGACGGCACGCTGGAGGCGCAAGGCGAGGCCGCGCAAGGCATGCTGACCACGCTGCACTATGCCGACGGCCTGAACACGGCGCGCGACAACGCGTTCCGCGTCGGCTACGCCAAGGCCTTCAAGCTGCAGCCCGACGTGTATGCCGTGCAGGGCTACGACGCCGCGCAGATGCTGGGCGTGGGCCTGGCCGCCACCAAGGGCGACATCGGCAAGAAGGCCGAGTTCACGGCCGCCATCGAGAAGGCAAAAATCGACAGCCCGCGCGGCACGTTCACCATGAGCAAGTCGCACAACCCGGTGCAGGACATCTACCTGCGCAAGGTGGAAGGCAAGGAGAACAAGCTGGTGAGCATCGCGATCAAGGGGCTGACGGACCCGGCGCGCGGCTGCAGGATGTGAACGGCCCACCCCCGTCCCTCGCTCACTGCGTGTAGCTCGACTCCCCCCTCGGGGGGGCGACACCGGCGGACCGGCAAAGCCGGATCCGCGGTGTCTCACGAACAATCGCGGGCGCTAGCGCGCCACGCTCCTTTCACGGTCTAACCGGGATGACCTAACGTGGATTTCGGCACCTTCCTTGTCCAGTGCCTGAACTCGGTTCAGTACGGACTTCTTCTGTTCCTGGTGGCCTCGGGGCTCACGCTGATCTTCGGGATCATGGGCGTGATCAATCTTGCGCACGGCAGTTTCTACATGATCGGCGCGTACATGGCGTTCGCGCTCGCGCCGCTGTTCGGCGACCAGTTCCTCTTGATGCTGGTGGCCGGCGTGGTGCTGGCGGCCATCTTCGGCTACCTGCTCGAATGGGCCTTCTTCAGCTACCTCTACCAGCGCGACCACCTGCAGCAGGTGCTGATGACCTACGGGCTCATCCTGGTGTTCGAGGAGCTGCGCTCCATTCTCGTGGGCAACGACGTGCATGGCGTGAAGGTGCCGGCGTGGCTGGACGGCAGCTTTGCGCTCGGCAACGTCATGAGCTATCCGTGGTACCGGCTCTTCGCCTCGGCCGCCTGCATCGTGCTGGCCGTGGCGCTGTACTGGGTGGTCAACCGCACGCGGCTGGGCATGATGATCCGCGCCGGCGCGAGCAACCGCGACATGGTGCGGGGCCTGGGCATCGACGTGAAGCGGCTCTACCGCATCGTGTTCGCGGCCGGCGTGGCGCTCGCGGCGCTGGCCGGGATGATCGCGGCGCCGATGTCCTCGGTGTATCCCAACATGGGCGCGAGCGTGCTCATCATCTGCTTCGTGCTGGTGGTGATCGGCGGCATCGGCTCGATCACGGGCGCCCTCGTGGCCTCGCTCCTGGTGGGCTTCGTCGACACCTTCGGCAAGGTGTTCTTCGCGGACCTGAGCGGCATCGGCATCTACCTCTTGATGGCCATCGTGCTGATCTGGAAACCCGAAGGGCTGATGGGGAGGCGGCCATGACGCAGACCGGAAGCTCCATGCGGCGCGGCGCGTTTCTCGTGCCGGTGGCCTGCGCCATTGCCATCGGCGTGCTCGGCCCATTGATGGGCAACTACGTCTCGGACTTCGTCGTCAAGGTGATGATCCTGTCGATCTTCGCGCTGAGCCTGGAGCTGCTGGTCGGCATGACGGGGCTCGTCAGCCTGGGCCATGCGGCGTTCTACGGCATCGGCGCCTACGTCACGGTGCTGGCCTCGGGCAACGAGGGCGGCAACCTCGCGCTGCTGCTGCCGCTGGCCATGGGCGCGGCGGCGCTCTATGCCCTGTTCGTGGGTTCGCTGAGCCTGCGCACGCGCGGCGTGTACTTCATCATGGTGACGCTGGCCTTCGCGCAGATGGCCTTCTTCGTGTTCCACGACACCAAGGTGGGCGGCGGCAGCGACGGCATCTACCTGTACGTGCGGCCGGCCATCGGCAAGCTCGACCTGGAGAACCGCATGGTGCTGTTCTACGTGGTGCTCGCATCGCTGGTGTTCACCTACGGCCTCCTGGCGCTGGTGCGGCGCTCGCGCTTCGGCGCGGCGCTCGCGGGCATCCGCGTGAACGAGCAGCGCATGCGCGCGGCGGGCTTTCCGGTGTACGGCTACAAGCTCGCGTCCTTCGTGCTGGCGGGCGCGCTGGCCGGGCTCGCGGGCTTTCTGCTGGCCTCGCGCGACGGCGTGGTCAACCCCGAGCTGATGGCCTGGCACAACTCGGGCGAGGTGCTGCTGATGGTGATCCTCGGCGGCCTCGGCCACCTGCGCGGCGCGGTCATCGGCGCCATTGCGTTCACGCTGCTGAAGGAAATCTTCTCGACGCACGCCGTGATGGGGCCGCTCGCGGACCACTGGCAATTGACGCTGGGCATCGCGATCATCGTGTTCGTGGCGTGGCTGCCCAAGGGACTGATCGGCCTGGCCAAGCGGCTGTCGCCGAAGGGGGCTGCATGACGACCGCACTGCTTTCCGTCGAAGGCCTGACACGCCGCTTCGGCGGCCTCACGGCCGTCAATGCCATCACGCTCGACCTGCACGTGGGCGAGGTCCATGCGGTGATCGGCACCAACGGCGCGGGCAAGTCGACACTCATCAACATGCTCTCGGGCGAGATCGAAGCCTCCGAAGGCCGCATCGCGCTCGACGGCGTCGACATCACGCGGCGCGCGCAGTGGCGCCGCGCGCGTGCCGGCGTGGGACGCAGCTACCAGCGCACCACCATCTTCCCGGAGTTCAGCGTGCACGAGAACTGCCGCCTCGCGGCGCAGGCCGCCACCGCGCGGCCCTGGACGGTGTGGCAGTCGTCCGGGCGCTGCGCGGCCAGCAATGCGGCGGCCGATGCGGCGCTCGAGGCCGCGGGCCTTTCGAACGAAGCCCTGCGCATCGCCGGCACGCTGAGCCACGGCGCGCAGCGCCAGCTCGAAGTGGCGATGTGCCTTGCCACCAAGCCCCGCGTGCTGCTGCTCGACGAGCCGCTCGCAGGCATGGGCGCCGAGGAAACCGACCGCATGCTCACGCTGCTCGCACGGCTGAAGGCCACGCACGCCATCCTGCTGGTGGAGCACGACATGGACGCGGTGTTCCGCGTTGCCGACCGCATCACGGTGATGGTGAACGGCACGGTCATCGCCAGCGGCAATCCGCAGGAGATCCGCGAGAACCCGGAAGTGCGCACCGCCTATCTTGGAGAGGATCACTGACATGCTCGTCGTCCGCGACCTCAACACCTACTACGGCAGCAGCCACATCCTGCGCGGCGTGCATGCCGGCATTCCGGCGGCCACCTCGGTCGGCCTGCTCGGGCGCAACGGCATGGGCAAGACCACGCTGATCCGCACGGTCATGGGCTACGTGCGACCGGCCTCGGGCGAGGTGCAGGTCGATGGCCGCACCGTCACCGGCTGGCCGCCCGAGAAGATGGCGCGCCTCGGCATCGGCTACGTGCCCGAGGGCCGCGGCATCTTTCCGAATCTCTCGGTGCGCGAGAACCTCGTGATGAGCGAGCGCGCGGGCATCGATGGCCGCCGCGCCTGGACCTTCGACCGCGTGATGGCCACCTTTCCGCGGCTGGCCGAGCGGCTCTCGCACGGCGGCCAGCAGCTCTCTGGCGGCGAGCAGCAGATGCTCTCGATCGGCCGCGCGCTGATGACCAACCCGCGCCTCCTGATCCTCGACGAGGCCACTGAGGGCCTGGCGCCGCTGATCGTGGCCGAGATCTGGCGCGTGATCGGCGAGATCCGCGCGACCGGCATCGCCACGCTGATCGTCGACCGCGACTACCGCAAGGTGCTCGCACACACCGACCTGGCGGTGGTGATGGAGAAGGGGCAGATCGTGCGGCACGGCGCATCGGCCGATCTGCTGGCGGAGCCGCAGGCGCTGGAGGAATTGCTGGGGGTGTGAGCATGCGCGGCGGACGTCACCCGGCCCGCTGCGCCATCAGGAAATCGATGAACACCCGCATGCGCAGCGGCACATGCCGCCCGTCCGGGTACAGCAGCGTGTAGGGCCGCGAACGGCCTGCGAAGGGTTTCAGCACCTCGACGAGCGAGCCGTCGGCCAGTTCCTTCTCCACGACGAAGCGGTAGGTCTGGAACAACCCGGCACTGCTTTTCGCGAGCGTGACGCCGCCGAGCACGTCGTCGGAGCAGCTGTAGGCGCTGTCCGCGAAGACCTCGCGGTCCTTGCCGTTCTCCTTGAAGAGCCACGAAATGCGGCGGCCGCTGCTGGGCAGCTCGAACTGGATGCACTCGTGCGCCGCGAGATCGTCCAGCGTGCGCGGCGTGCCGGCCCTCCTCAGGTATTTGCGCGTGGCGACCACGACGAGATCCGCATCCTCGAGGTGCCGCGCGATCAGCGTGGAGTCGGGCTGGGCCCGCACGCGCACGGCCATGTCGTAGCCCTCTTCCACGAAATCGATGTTGCGGTTGCTCAGGTGCACGTGCAGCCGGATATCGGGAAAGCGTTCGCGAAACGCCGGCAGCAAGGGAAGGATGCGGTGGTGGCCGTAGGTGGTCGGCACGCTGATGCGCAGCGTGCCCGAAGGCAGCGCCTGCTGGCCCATCACCTCGCGTTCGGCCTCGGCGAGCTGCGCCAGCGCCTGGCGGCATTGAGCGTAGTAGGAGCGGCCCGCGTCGGTGAGCCGCACGCTGCGCGTGGTGCGCACGAAAAGCCGCAACCCCAGCCGCTTCTCGAGCCGAGAGATCGAGCGGCTCACGGCCGCCGGCGTCACACCGGCAGCGAGTGCCGCCGAAGTGAAGCCGCCGGTCTCCGCAGCGAGGCAGAACAATTCGATGCTGCCCAGGAGGATGTCGCCGAATTGCCGCTGCATGGATTGATTACCTCGCGTACCAAGTGAAGTGCAAGTCTAGTGATTTATCTACTGGCGCGTCATCAATACAGTTCTCCCCGCGTCATCAACTTCCTTGGAGAACCGACATGCAGGACAACACATCCCCCACCGTGCTCATCACGGGTGCCTCGAGCGGCATCGGCCTGGGCCTTGCGCAGGCGTACCTCGAGCGCGGCTTCAACGTGGTCGCGAATGCCCGCACCGCCGAGCGGCTTGCAGCCGCCGCGAAGCAGCTCGGCAACCCGGCGCGCCTTCTCGGCGTCGCGGGCGACATCGGCCGCCGCGAGACTGCGCAGCAACTGGTCGACCGCGCCGTGGAGCGCTTCGGCCAGGTCGACGTGCTCGTCAACAACGCGGGCATCTTCAACGCCAAGCCCTTCGTCGAATACACCGAGGACGAACTCGAGCAAATGGTGGCCACGAACCTCAAGGGCTTCGTCTATGCCTCGCAGGCCGCGGCGAAGCACATGGTCGCGCGCCGCCAGGGACATATCGTGAACATCACCGCGAGCATCGCGCTGCAGCCGAACCAGCAGGTGCCGGCTGCGTTGCCGGTGCTGATCAAGGGCGGCATCAATGCCGCGACGCGCGCGCTGGCGCTCGAACTCGCACCGCACAACGTCAAGGTGAATGCGGTGGCACCCGGCATCGTGGACACGCCGCTGTACACGCCCGAGCAGCACGGCTTCCTCAACGGCCTGGCGCCCGCCGGCCGCATCGCGACCGTGCGCGAGATCGCCGATGCGGTGCTCTACCTCACGAGCGCCGATTTCACGACCGGCGTGGTGCTGCCGGTGGATGGCGGCATGAGCACCGGCAAGTGGTAAGGAGCGCGCCATGCCTTTCGTCAATCTGAAGATCACGCGCGACGGCGTCACGCGCGAACAGAAAACCCAGGTCATTGCCGAGTTCACGGAAACGCTCGAACGGGTGCTGAAGAAGCCACCGGAATGGACGCACATCGTGATCGAGGAGATCGACACCGACGACTGGGGCTTCGCGGGCCTGACGACCACCGAGTACCGCAAGCGGCTGGCCGATGGTGCGAAACCGGCGCAGTGAAGGAATTGCGCCGCATCGAGCACCATGCCCTCGATGTGAGGGGGAGTAAAACGTCCGTTCCACCGGGTTTCACCTCTCACCCCGGGCGATGCGGCCGCCGAATGATGTGCGGCTGCACGCCCCATGGATCCCCGGCCGGGCCGTGCGCACCGCAAGGTTGAGCATGACTTCCCTGCAATCGCGCCACATCGACAACGTCTACTCGATCGCCACCGGCACGGCGCTGGCCGATCCGGCGGCGAGCCTGGTCCACAAGTCGTGGGCGCGCTGCGTGCGCGAGCACGGGCTCGATCCGACGAAGCCGAGCCCCGCACGCATCCTTCCGGCACAGGAGGTGCGCGCGCACCAGCAGCAACTGGAGCATTTCCTGCGCGCGGCGCGCGCCGGCATGGAAGACATCTACCGCCGCGTGGCGGACCTCGGATACATGGTGCTGCTGACCGACGCCGAAGGCATCACGGTCGACTACATCGGCAACCCGGCCTGGGACGACCAGCTGCGCCGCGCCGGCCTCTACCTGGGCGCCGACTGGAACGAAGCCCATGCGGGCACCTGCGGCGTGGGCACCTGCTTGGTCGAGCGCCAGCCGATGACCTGCCACCAGACCGAGCACTTCGACGCCACGCACATCGCGCTGACCTGCACGACGGCGCCGCTGTTCGACCACAGCGGCAAGCTCACGGCCATTCTCGACGTCTCGGCGCTGCGCTCGCCCGAGGCCCGGGAGAGCCAGCACCTTGTGCGGCACCTGGTGTCGATCTACGCGCGGATGATCGAGGACGCCGATTTCCTGCGCAGTTTCCGCGGCCACTGGATCCTGCGGCTGGGCACGGCCTACGGGCTGGTCGACGTGGCCGGCGAGCTGATGCTGGCCTTCGACGAGGGCGGCACGGTGGTCGGCGCCAACAGCGGCGCGCGGCAGGCGCTGGCCGAGAACCCGCTGGGCCGCGAGGTGTCGCAGCTGCTGCACATGCCGATGGATGCGGTCTGGCGCGTGGGCAACGGCGGTGCATCGGCCATGCCCTTCGCGCACACGGTGCTGCTGCCGGGCGGCGGCGAATACCACGCCTCGCTGCTGGCGCCGCGCGTGCGGCGGGCGGCGGCGCCCGCGCCGGACACGGCCCGTCCCTCCGATCGCCTGCCGCCGCTCGCACGCATCGCCGGCGACGATCCGGCCATGCAGCAGCTTCTCGCGCAGGCGCGCCGCCTGGTGGACCGCGGCATCCATGTGCTGGTCGAAGGCGAAACCGGCTGCGGCAAGGAAGTGCTGGCGCGCGCCATGCACGGCGCGAGCCGCCGCGCGGCCATGCCCTTCGTGGCGGTGAACTGCGCGGCCATTCCCGATTCGCTGATCGAGAGCGAGCTCTTCGGCTACACGCCCGGCAGCTTCACCGGCGGCCGCGCCAAGGGCATGAAGGGGCTGATCGCGCAGGCCGACCGCGGCACGCTGTTCCTCGACGAGATCGGCGACATGCCGATGGCGCTGCAGACGCGGCTTTTGCGCGTGCTGTCCGAAGGCGAGGTGCTGCCGCTGGGGGCGGAGTCGCCGCAGCGCGTGGACCTTGCCGTGGTGGCAGCCACGCACCGCGACCTGTCGGCGCTGGTGGCGGCGGGGCGCTTTCGCGAGGACCTGTACTACCGGCTGTGCGGCGCGGTGCTGAAGCTGCCGCCGCTGCGCGCGCGGGGCGACCGGCGGTACCTGATCGAGGCGATGTTCCATGAGGAGGCCGCGGCGATGGGCTCGGCCGCGCGGCTGTCGGAGGCCGCGATGCTGCGGCTGATGGCGCACGACTGGCCGGGCAATCTGCGCGAGTTGCGCAATGTGCTGCGGTTGGCGCTCGCGCTCTGCACGGGCGCCAGCATCACGCCCGAGGAGCTGCGCCTGGCGCCCCATCGTCCGTCGCTCGGCCCCTGTGACGCCACGCTCTCTCCGGTCGACGGCAGCGACAGCGCCGCCGACGCCACACGCCTGCTCGACGCGCTGCAGCGCCACCGCTGGCATGTGGCGCGGGCCGCGCAGGCGCTCGGCATCAGCCGCGCCACCGCGTACCGCCACATGAAGCGCTTCGGCATCGTGGCGCCGCAGCGCGGCTAGCGCCTCAGGATCTGCGCGATGGCGCGCATGGCCGTGCCCAGGCCGTCTTCCGCACGCATGCGTTCGCCCAATGCCCGGGCCCGCGCACGCACCGGCGGGTCGTGCGCGAAGGCGATGCCGCGCGCCAGGTCGTCGGCGCCGAACCGGCCGCCCGCCACCGCTGGCGGTGCCACGCCCGCCTGCGCGAGGTGGTGCGCCCAGAAGGCCTGGTCGCCCGCGAAGGGCACGACCACCGAGGGCACGCCCGCGCGCGCGGCCGAGTGGCTGGTGCCCGAGCCGCCGTGGTGCACCACCAGCGCCATCCGCGGAAACAGCCAGTCGTGCGGGGTGTCGCCGATGGCGTGGAAGTTCGGTGGCAGCCGCCCCACATCGAGGCCGCTCCATCCGGGATGCAGCACCGCGCGCCGGCCGGCCACGCCCTCGACGAGGGCTGCGAGCAGCCGCGCCTTGTCGAAGCCCGTCATGCTGCCGAAGCCGATGTAGATGGGCGCCTCGCCGGCCGCGAGAAAGTCGCGCAGCGCCCGCGGCGGCTGCCAGTCAGGCGCAGGTGCGAGCCACTGGCCGCACACGGCGGCGTTGGCGGGCCAGTCGGCCGGGCGCGGCAGCAGGCTCGGCGAGTAGCCGTAGAGCACCGGGTGCGTGGTCCACAGGCGCCGCCGCGGCGGCAGGCCGCAGACCTCGGCGCGCGCGGCATTCACGGCCGGCCGGAAGGCGCGCCAGAGCAGCCCGTTGACGAGGTGGTGGCTCGTGCGGTTCAGGAAGCGCGGCACGCGCGCGGGCGGAAGGAAGGGCGAGGCGAACGCGGCCGTCGGCGTGAGCGGGAACATGCCCGCACCGATGGCGGGCACGCCCAGCGCCTCGGCCGCCGACAGGCCCACGAAGGCCGCGAGCCCCGCGCAGACGACCGCGTCGCAGCCCTGCGCGGTCTCGACGGTCTGGCGCAGCCAGGGCGTGGCGTTGGCATTGGCGATGTCCGCGAGCGCCTTCGCGGCCGCAGCCGGTTTGTCGCCCTGCGCGATGACGCCGCCGAGCGCCTGCCGCATGTCGCCGGCCAGCGCCTGCGAGCGCACGCCGAGCCGATCGGCCGCGCCGAGCGTGGCCGCGTCCGCCAGCAGCACCGACGCATGGCCCGCGTCGTCCAGCGCGCGGCACAGCGCGGCGAGCGGCCGGGCGTCGCCCTCGGTGCCGTAGGTGAGCACGGCGAGTTTCATGAGGAGCGCCTCCTTGCAGGGGGTCTCGGCGCCGCGCGTGCGCCACCGGTGAAGAGGTCGACGACCACGGCGAACTCGTCACGCAGCACGAGGCCGGGCAGTGTGAGCCAGCGCATCAGCGCACCGAAGTACAGGTGGTGCAGCAGGCTCGCGAGGTGCGCGGCCGGCACGTCGGTGCGCAGCGTGCCCGCCTGCTGGGCGGCAGCGATCAGCGCCTCGAACAGCCCCGACAGGTCGCGCGGCGTGCTGCGGTCGCCGCCGCCGAGTTCGCTCTCGATGTTGAGGAAGCGAAAGCGGAAGTAGTCGAGCAGGTAGGCCCGGTAGCGCTCGGACCACTCGGCCGACGCGTCGAGCAGGCCGGCGAGCTGGACCGCGAAGCCCGCCTTCGCATCGACCGCCGCGTGCAGGCGCTGCACATCGGCCACGAGCTCGAGGTGCACCCAGTGCGCCAGGATCGCCTCCTTGGTCGGAAAGTGGTTGTAGAGCGTGCCCTTGGCCACGTCCGACTGCTGCGCGATCTGCTCCATGGTGGTCGCGTCGTAGCCCTGCGCTTCGAACAGGCGCATGGCGGTGGACGCCACGTGGTCGAGCGTCTGGGTGCGCCGGCGCTCGCGGCGGCCGGGGGGGTCGGGTTCTGTCACGGTGTGGCCCCTTTAATTTGAACTTCGTCTAATTTTATACGTCGTTCAGATTCTCATGCATTGTCTCAGTCTCGGTGAGACAGCGACAAGCGCCTGCGACAAACCCCCCGCCAAGCCGTTGATTCTTCGCCCTGCCCCGCACGGCACGAAAGCTGCGCAACGAACACCGCGTGCGCCTTGCCGCGCCGCGATTCGATTCGTTCAACGACACACGGAGACATGCAATGACAGACCCGACCACCGGTCCCACCCGGGCCGCCGCCACCTGGCTCGCCGACTTTGCCGCCGCCCTCGCGCGCGGCGACGTCGACGCGGCCGTCTCGCTGTTCGAGGCCGACAGCTACTGGCGCGACCTCGTCGCCTTCACCTGGAACATCCGCACGCAGGAAGGCGCGGGTGCCATCCGCGCGATGCTGCAGGCGCGGCTGGCCGACGCGCAGCCCACGGCCTTCGCGCTGGAGGGCGAGGCGACCGAGGCCGACGGCGTGGTCGATGCCTGGTTCAGCTTCGAGACACGCGTGGCGCGCGGCCGCGGCCATCTTCGGCTGCGCGGCGGCAAGGCCTGGACGCTGCTCACCACCATGACCGAGCTCAAGGGCTTCGAGGAAAAGACCGGCGAGAACCGCATCAAGGGCGCGGAGCACGGCGTGCACAAGGGCCGCAAGAACTGGCTCGAGAAACGCCGCGACGAAGAGGCCGCGCTCGGCTACACCGAGCAGCCCGAGGTGGTGATCATCGGCGGCGGCCAGGGCGGCATCGCGCTGGGCGCGCGGCTGCGCCGGCTGGGCGTGCCGACCATCATCGTGGAGCGCAACGCCAAGCCCGGCGACTCCTGGCGCAAGCGCTACAAGTCGCTGTGCCTGCACGACCCGGTCTGGTACGACCACCTGCCCTACATGCCCTTTCCCGACGACTGGCCGGTGTTCGCGCCCAAGGACAAGATCGGCGACTGGCTGGAGATGTACACGAAGATCATGGAGCTCAACTACTGGAGCTCCACCAATGCGAAGAAGGCCCGCTTCGACGAGGCCACGCAGCGCTGGGAAGTGACGGTGGAGCGCGAGGGCAGGCAGGTGGTGCTGCGGCCGAAGCAGCTGGTGTTCGCACTCGGGGTGTCGGGCTACCCGAACGTGCCGAAGATCGCGGGCGCAGGGAACTTCAAGGGCGACCAGCACCATTCGAGCCAGCACCCCGGGCCCGAGGCCTATGCCGGCAAGAAGTGCGTGGTGCTGGGCTCGAACAACTCGGCACACGACATCTGCGCGGCGCTGTGGGAGCACGGCGCCGACGTGACGATGATCCAGCGCTCGTCCACGCACATCGCGCCGTCGCAGTCGCTGATGGAGCTGGCGCTGGGCGGGCTCTACTCCGAGCAGGCCGTGAAGAACGGCATCGACCACCACAAGGGCGACCTGATCTTCGCCTCGGTGCCCTACAAGATCATGCACACCTTCCACATCCCGGTGTACGAGGAGATGAAGAAGCGCGATGCCGACCTGTACGCGCGGCTGGAGAAAGCGGGCTTCCTGCTGGACTTCGGCGTCGACGGCTCCGGGCTCTTCATGAAATACCTGCGGCGCGGCTCGGGCTACTACATCGACGTGGGTGCCTCCGAGCTGGTGGCCAACGGCAGCATCCACCTCAAGAGCGGCGTGAACATCGAGCGGGTGAACGAGCGCTCGGTCACGCTGACCGACGGCACCGAGCTGCCGGCCGACCTGCTGGTGTACGCCACCGGCTACGGCTCCATGAACGGCTGGCTGGCCGACCTGATCTCGCCCGAGATCGCCGACAAGGTCGGCAAGTGCTGGGGCCTGGGCTCCGGCACGCCGAAGGACCCGGGCCCCTGGGAGGGCGAACTGCGCAACATGTGGAAGCCCACGCAGGTCGAGAACCTCTGGTTCCACGGCGGCAACCTGCACCAGTCGCGCCACTACTCGCAGTTTTTGGCGCTGCAGCTGAAGGCGCGCATGGAAGGCATCGACACGCCGGTGTACGAGCGCGCGCCGTCCTACCACACGCGCTGAGCGGCCTTGCTTCCTCTCCCGCGTGCGGGAGAGGAAGCCCGTTCATTCATTCGCTGATGAATCGCCGCAAGCCTTCCAGATCGATCACGGTGATCCCCCCGTACTCGATCCGCAGGAAGCCCGCTTCCTTCAGCCGGTTCAGCGCCGCATTGCAGCGCTGGCGCGACACGCCGGAAAGATTGGCGATCTCCTCCTGCGAGGTCTGCAGGTGCAGCTCGCTGCCCGGATACAGCCACGGATGGAACAGCCCCGCCAGCGCACGGGCCACCTGGCCGTCGGCGTCGAGCAGCCGGTGCGCCGCGTAGTTGCCCATGAACCAGTGCAGCCGCTCGTTGAGCTGCTGCAGCAGGAAATGATCGAAGCCGCGCTGCGTGCGGTGCAGCCACTCGAAAGTCTCCAGCGGCAACTGGGCCACGCGGCTGGGCCGCAGCGCAATGACGTCGGCCGAGCGCGGAGCGCCGCGCAGCAGCGTGCCTTCGCCGAACCAGCTGCCCACCGACAGCCCGCCGAAGGTGACCGAGCGGCCGTCGCTCGAGGTGATCGACCACTTGAGCAAGCCTTCGAGCGTGCCGTACCAGTGCAACGGCGTATCGCCGCGCCGGCACAGCGCGGCGCCGGCCGCGACTTCGACCTCGCGGATTTCGTCGAGCACGCGCTCGCGCGCCGTTTCGTCGAGCAGCGGATACCAGGCCGAGCGCTGCAGCAACTGGGGAATCGTCAGCGATGCCGCCTTGAAGGCCGGCTTCGTCGTGGACATGAAAAGAAAGCTCCTGATGGCGTGGAAATGGGGCCGCGCCGCGTAAACCCTGACTCCAAATGTCGTCGCAATGACTGAGTGTGCCTGCGCCGCCAAAAATAATAGCGCGCCCCTCATGAAAGAAGACACCCCAGGAGACCCGGAGCATGTCGTCCAAGCGCAAAGTGATCGTGACCATCGCCCCCACCGGCGGCATGGCGCACAAGTCGCAGAACCCCCACCTTCCCACCCAGCCCGACGAGATCGCGGCCGACGTGCTGCGCTGCTGGAACGCCGGCGCCAGCGTGGCCGCCATCCATGCGCGCCGCCCCGACGACGGCGCCACCTGCAGCGCCGACGTGTACCGCGACATCAACAGCCGCATCCGCAACGCCGGCTGCGACATCGTCATCAACAACTCCACCGGCGGCGGCGTGCACGGCGACATGGTGAAGCCGCTGGCCGGCGATCGCTGGGAGATCGCCTGGGAAGAGCGCATCAAGGGCATGGACGCGGGCGCCGAGATGTGCACGCTCGACGCCACCACGCTGAACCTGAGCTTCGAGGGCAAGCAGATCCTGATGGACACGCCGATCACCCGCGGCCGCGAGCTTGCCGCCGGCATGAAGGCGCGCGGCATCAAGCCCGAGTGGGAGGTGTTCAGCCCCACGCACATCCTGCAGGACACGGCCACGCTGATCGAGGAAGGCCATGACGACGAGCCCTACTTCATCAACCTGGTGATGAACGTGCACCGCAACTTCCAGAACGCGATGCCGTATTCGCCGCGCTTCCTGCAGATGATGGTCGACACCCTGCCGCGCGGCAGCATCTTCGGCGTGAGCGGCATCGGCACCTCGCAGCTGGAAGCCAACGTGGCGGCGCTGCTGCTGGGCGGCCATGCGCGCGTGGGGCTGGAAGACAACCTCTACTTCCGCCACGGCGAGCTGGCCACCAACGTGCAGCTCACCGAACGCATCGTGCGCGTCATCCATGAACTCGACATGGAAGTGGCCACGCCGGCCGAAGCAAGGCAGATGATGGGGCTGCCGCGCAGAGGCGGCCCGCGCCCCGAATTCGCGCCGCGCTGAAGAACAACCCAAGGAGACATCCCATGAACACCCGCCGCCACTTCCTCCACACGCTCGGCGCAGCCACTGCGCTGGGCGCCCTCTCGCCGCTGGCCGCACTGGCCCAGGCGCTCGAACAGGTCAAGATCTACTACGGCTTCCCGGCCGGGAGCGCCGGCGACAGCGTGGCGCGCCGCGTCGGCGAAAAGCTCGCGGGCTCGGCCTATTCCCGCAACGTGGCGGTGGTCGAGAACAAGCCGGGCGCCGGCGGGCGCATCGCGCTGGAAACCCTCAAGAGCGCGCCGGCCGACGGCAGCGTGCTGGCGCTCTCGCCCTTCTCGTGCACCTCGATCTATCCGCACATCTACAGCAAGCTCAGCTACGACCCGGCCAAGGACTTCGTGCCGGTGTCGATCGCCGCCGTCATGCACCACGGCCTCGCGGTCGGCCCGCTGGTGCCGCCCGAGGTGCGCACGGTGAAGGACTTCCTGGCCTGGGCCAAGGCCAACCCGAACCAGGCCAGCTACGGCTCGCCCGCGGCCGGCTCGACGCCGCACTTCATCGGCGCGCTGCTGGGCCTGAACAATGGCGTCGATCTCAAGCACGTGCCCTACCGCGGCTCCATCCCCGGCGTGACCGACGTGGTGGGCGGACAGATCGCCGCCATGGTCACGCCCAGCGGCGACTTCATTCCCAACCACAAGGCCGGCAAGCTGCGGCTGCTCGCCACCTCGGGCAAGGCGCGCTCGCCCTTCTCGCCCGAAGTTCCGACCTTTGCCGAGCAGGGCTTCGCCGAGCTGACGACCGAGGAATGGTTCGGCTTCTACGCGCCGGCCAGGACACCGGCCAGCGTGGTGGCGGCGGCCAATGCGGCGATCAACGCGGCCATCAAGGAAAAGGTGGTGACGGACAGCCTGGCCGTGGTCGGCCTGATCGCCCAGGGCTCCACTGCCGAGGAGATGGCGCGCTCGCAGCGCGCCGAGGCCGAACGCTGGGGCCCGCTGGTCAAGAAGATCGGCTTCACGGCCGATTCCTGAGGCGATGCAGATGGAACCGATTGCCACGAAACGCGTTGCGGTGGTCGCCACCGGCGTCATCGGCGCCAGCTGGGCCGCCTTCTTCCTCGCGCGCGGCCTCGACGTGGAGGCCACCGATCCCTCGCCCGATGCCGAGGCACGGCTGCACGCGGCCGTGGCCGCGCACTGGCCCACGCTGGAGCGCTTCGGCCTGGCCACTGGCGCCTCGGCCGGGCGGCTGCGCTTTCATGCGCGGCTCGAAGACGCGGTGGCCCAGGCCGACTTCGTCCAGGAAAGCGGCCCCGAGCGGCTGGATTTCAAGACCGACCTGTTCCGGCGCATGGACGAGGCCGCGCCGGCCCACGCCATCCTGGCGTCGAGCTCCTCGGGGCTCGCGATCAGTGCGGTGCAGGCCGAATGCAAGCACCCGGAACGCGTGGTACTGGGCCATCCCTTCAATCCGCCGCACCTGATTCCGCTGGTGGAGGTGGTCGGCGGCGAGCGCACCTCGGCCCAGACCGTCGAACGCACGATGGCCTTCTACGCCGCCATCGGCAAGCGGCCGATCCACGTGAAGCGCGAGGTCAAGGGCCACATCGCGAACCGGCTGCAGGCCGCGCTCTGGCGCGAGGCCTTCCACCTGGTCGACGAGGGCGTGGCGAGCGTGGCCGACATCGACACCGCCATTGCACACGGCCCCGGCCTGCGCTGGGCGGTGATGGGGCCGTTCATGAACCTGCATCTGTCGGGCGGCGCGGGCGGCATCGAACATGTGCTCGCGCACCTGGGCGGCCCGATCGAGGACTGGTGGAAGGACCTGGGCGCGCCGACGATGACGCCGGAACTCAAGCAGAAGGTGGCCGAGGGCGTGGCCGAGGAACTGGGTGCGCGGCGCGTGGCCGAGCTCGAGGCCGCCCGGGACATCCTGCTGTTGAACCTGATTCGCGCCAAAGCCGACACCGGCAGACTCGATTGACATGACCGACGACGACTTTCTCCTGGACGAAAGCCAGATCGCCCCGCCGCGCACGGTTCGCATCGACTTCGACGACGGCTCCTTCGCGCTGCGATCGCCGATGGCGCTCAAGCCGTATGCGCGCTGCATCGGCGAATGGCTGGAGCGCTGGGCGCGCGAGACGCCCGAGGCGCTGGCCTTCGCGGAACGCGACGACAGCGGCGAAGGCTGGCGAAAGCTCGACTACCGGGCACTGCGCGAGGCCGTGGGCGCCGTCGCGCAGGCACTGCTCGACCTGAAGCTGCCGGCCGAAAAGCCGATCGTGATCCTCTCGGACAACGCGATCGACCACGCGGTGCTGATGCTGGCGGCCATGCACATCGGGCGCACCGCCTGCTCGCTGTCGAGCGCGTATTCGCGCCTGGCCAAGGACCCGTCGCGCCTGCACGGCATGCTGCAGGCGCTGCAGCCGGCGTTGATCTACGCCTCGGACGCCAAGGTCTACGGCGGCGCGCTCGCGGGCTGCGGCGTCGAAGCGCCCGCGGTGTTCAGCCGCAACGCAGATGCGCATGCGGGCGCCCTGCCCTTTGCGCAACTGCTGCAGGCGAGCGAGACTCCGGCCGTGATGCAGGCCTACCAGGCCATCCTGCCCGACACCCACGCCAAGTACCTGCTGACCTCGGGCTCCACCGGCAAGCCCAAGGTGGTGATCAACACGCACCGCATGCTCTGCGCCAACCAGCAGATGATGGCGCAGACCTGGCGCTTCCTCGCGCAGGAAAAACCGGTGCTGGTCGACTGGCTGCCCTGGAGCCACACCTTCGGCGGCAACCACAACCTGCACATGGTGCTCGCCCATGGCGGTGCGCTCTACATCGACGAGGGCCGGCCCGCGCCGGGCCTGATCGAGAAGACCGTGCGCAACCTGCGCGAGGTGAAGCCCACGCTGCTGTTCAACGTGCCGCGCGGCTTCGACATGCTGCTGCCTTTTCTCGAAGCCGACGATGCGCTTGCGCGCGAAGTGCTCTCGCGGCTGCGGCTGGCCTTCTATGCGGCCGCGGCGCTCGCGCCCTCGACCTGGCAGCGGCTCGAAGCCGTGGCGCAGCGCGTGCGGCCCGAGCGGCCGCTGTGGCTCACCACCTCCTGGGGCGCCACGGAGACCTCGCCGGCCATCACCTCAGCACACTGGAAGCTCGAGGGCGCGGGCTGCATCGGCGCGCCGCTGCCGGGGCTCGAGCTCAAGTTCGTGCCCAACGGCCAGAAGCTCGAGATGCGCGTCAAGGGCGTCTCCGTGTTCCCGGGCTACCGCCATGCATCGCGCGAAACAGCCGAAGCCTTCGACGATGAGGGCTACTACCGCATCGGCGATGCCGGCTTTCCTGCGGACCCCGCCAATCCTGCGCAGGGCGTGATCTTCAACGGCCGCGTGGCCGAGGACTTCAAGCTCTCGAGCGGCACCTGGGTCTCGGTGGGCACGCTGCGCGTGAAGCTGGTCTCGATGCTGGCGCCGCACGTGCAGGACGTGGTGCTCACGGGCCATGACCGCGACGAGATCGGCATGCTGGTGTTCGCGAGCCCCCAAGCCGCCTCGCTCGCGCCGCAGGCGCTGGCCGGGCGCATCGCCGAAGTGCTGCGCACGCTGCGCAGCGAAGGCGCGGGTTCCTCGCAATGCCCCACGCGCGCGCTGCTGCTCGCCGAGCCGCCAAACCTGGACGCAGGCGAGATCACCGACAAGGGCTACATCAACCAGCGCGCAGTGCTCACGCGCCGCGCGGCCGAGGTGGCGCGGCTGCATGCCGGCGCGGATCACGACCTGCAGGTGATCCGGCTGCGCGACTGACTGAAGAAGATCAACCGCTGGGACGTCGCCGCAGCGCGGTGCGCAGCGCCTTCGCGAAGCGCGGGTCGGCCATGGCACCGACGTTGAAGCGCGACCAGCGCGAGACCTGCGTCGAATCGGTGCTGAAGATGCGGCCCGGTGCCATCACGATCTTGCGCGGCAGCAGTTCCTTCGCCAGCACCAGCGAGTCGGCCACGCCGGGAAGCGCAGCCCAGACGTAGAGCGACTGCGGGGTGCGCGCAAAGACTTCCGCATCGACCGAATCGAACAGCTGCAACGCCTTGCGCGTGGCCTCGCCGAGCCGGTTCTGCAGGCGGTTCAGGTGCCGCTGGTAGTGGCCTTCGCTGAGGATCACGTCGACCGTGCGCTCGCTGTACTCCGAGCTGCTCACGTGGATCAGCGCCTTCAGGTCCGCGAGGTCGCTCGCCAGGTCGGCCCCGCAGGCGACGAAACCCACGCGCAGCGCCGCCGAGAACGATTTCGAGAAGCTGCCGATGTAGATGGTGCGCTCCAGCTGGTCGAGCGCCGAGAGCCGCGGCAAGGCCGTGGGCTTGAAGTCGGCCAGCGGGTCGTTCTCGACGATCAGCAGGTCGTATTTCTGTGCGAGCTGCAGCACGCGGAAGGCCTTGGCCGGCGAGATGTCGGAGCCCGTGGGGTTGTGCGCGAGCGACTGCGTGAAGAAGAGGCGCGGCCGCTCGGCCATCAGCAGGCGCTCCAGCACGTCGAGATCGGGCCCGTCGGCCAGCCGCGGCACGGCCAGCATCTGCGCGCCCGCGAGCTTGAGCTTTCCGAACAGCGGGTAGTAGCCCGGGTCGTCCACGAGCACCTTGCCGCCCGGCGGCACGAAATAGCGGATGACGATGTCCATCGCCTCGTTGGCGCCGTGCGTGAGCACGATCTGCCGCGGCTCGGCGCCGATGCCGAAGTCGGCCAGCTTGCGCACGAGGTGGTCGCGCAGCGGCGCATAGCCGAAGCGGCTGCCGTAGCGGAACAGCGCGCCGAGCCCGGTGCGGACCACCTTGGGGTGGTACTTGTCCAGGCGCACGTCGGCCAGCCATTCGACCGGCGGGAAGCCGTCGCCCACGGCCACCGCGTCGGGCTGCGTCTTGAGCTGCTCGCGCATGAGCCACACGATGTCCATGGCGCGGCCGAGGCTGCCCGCGTCTTCCTCGACGGGCTTGGGGGTCGACTGCGCGAGCACGAAATAGCCCGAACCGCGCCGCGGCTCGACGAGCCCGCGCGACACCAGCAGCTCGAACGCGGCCACCACGGTGTTCTTGGCGTAGCCGTGCAGCTGCGCGAGCTCGCGAAGCGACGGCAGCTTGTCGCCGGCCTTGTAGGCGCCGCTCGCGATCTGGCGCGCGAGGGTGTCGGCAAGCGAATCGGCGATCGTGGTCATGGGCTGCGACTGTGACACAGCAGGCCGCCGCGGCGCACCACTGTCCGCACTGTCCCGCCAAACTGTGCCTTCCGCCGGCGGTACAGCCGACCTAAATTGCCTGCTCCCGAATTCATCTTCCGAAGAGACAAGCAACGATGGTCGCCGATTCCCGCATTCCCAACTTCCGCGCGCTCACGCCCGCGCAGCGCCTGGCCCACATCGCGCAGGCCGCCTCGCTCACCGACGACGAAGCGGCGCTGCTCGCCCAACCCGGGGCCCTCGGCGTGGACCGCGCCAACGGCATGGTCGAGAACGTGATCGGCACCTTCGAGCTGCCGCTGGGTGTGGCCGGCAACTTCACCGTGAACGGGCGCGACTACCTCGTGCCGATGGCGGTCGAAGAGCCCTCGGTGGTGGCGGCCGCTTCCTTCATGGCCAAGCTGGCGCGCGAGGGCGGCGGCTTCGAAGCCTCGAGCACCGGGCCGCTGATGCGCGCGCAAGTGCAGGTGATCGGCATCACCGACCCGCATGGCGCGCGGCTCGCGCTGCTGCGTGCGCGCGACCAGATCCTGGCCGTGGCGAACAGCCGCGACAAGGTGCTGATCGGCCTGGGCGGCGGCTGCCGCGACATCGAGGTGCATGTGTTCGGCGACACGCCGCGCGGCGCGATGGTGGTGATGCACCTCGTCGTCGACGTGCGCGACGCGATGGGCGCGAATACCGTCAATACGATGGCCGAGGCGGTGTCGCCGCTGGTCGGGAAGCTCACGGGCGGCACGGTGCGCCTGCGCATTCTGTCGAACCTGGCGGACCTGCGGCTGGCGCGTGCGCGCGTGCGGCTTATGCCTTCGGTGCTGGCCACGCGCGAACGCAGCGGCGAGGAAGTGGTCGAAGGCGTGATCGACGCCTGCACCTTCGCAGCCATCGACCCCTACCGCGCGGCAACGCACAACAAGGGCATCATGAACGGCGTCGATCCGGTGATCGTCGCGACCGGCAACGACTGGCGCGCAGTGGAGGCCGGCGCGCATGCCTATGCGTGCCGCAGCGGGCGCTACAGCTCGCTGACCACCTGGGAGAAGGACACGGCGGGCGCATTGGTCGGAACCATCGAGATGCCGATGCCGGTGGGGCTGGTCGGCGGCGCCACGAAGACACATCCGCTCGCGCGGCTCGCCCTCAAGATCCTCGACGTGAAGTCGGCACAGGAGCTCGGCGAAGTCGCGGTGGCCGTGGGCCTCGCGCAGAACCTCGGCGCGCTGCGCGCGCTCGCCACCGAAGGCATCCAGCGCGGCCACATGGCACTGCATGCCCGCAACATCGCGCTCGTCGCGGGCGCCGCCGGCGACGAGATCGACAGCATCGCCAGGCAGATGGCCGCAGAGCACGACGTGCGCACCGACCGTGCCGTGGCATTGCTCGAAGCGCTGCGCAAGAAGTAAGCAGGAAGAAAAGAAATGCGGGCATAGCCCCGCACCACGGACCGCGGCCGATACCGCGGCGGCCATGGGAATGGCCGTCACACAACCACAGACGGAGACACACGAAAAATGAACGCAGACAGTGCAACGCGCGCCAGATGGCGGCTGGTGGAGATATGGGGCGACACGGCCGACCTGGGCCATCTCGGATGGTCGATCACCATCGCCGTCGCGGTGAGCCTCGCGGGCTATCTCGTGGCCAGCCGCGTGCTCGCGAACGCCGTGAGCACGCCCGAGCTGGCGCGCGCCTACGCCATGCTCGCCGGCCTCGGCGGCTGCGTGGTGTCGGGCCTGATCTGCGCGAAGCTCTTCACGCCCAAGCGCGAAGTGGTGGAAGGCACCGACGCCGATCCGCGCTGGCGCGAAGAAGTGCTGGCCGAGCTGGCCGGCGAGCACGGCGACCTGGGCTCGATGGACGACCTGCCGCCGTCCGTGGTGCGCGAGATGAAGGAGCTGGAGATCCACGACCTGTTTGCGTCGTACAAGCCCCGTACCCATGACGCCAGGAATGCCGAAGGAGCCGCACCGTGATCGACGCCGCACTCCTCGACCAGATCCTCGTCGCCACCGGCATGGGCCTGGTGGGCGCCATCGTGTTCGCGGCCATCGGCCTCGTCTCGGGCACCGACGAGACCACCACGCTCGCGCCGCTCACCCTGCTGGTGGTGCTGCTCGGCGTGCCGCCCGAAGGCGTGTTCACCTTCTTCCTCGCAGCGGCGGTGGCCAAGCACATGACGCATGCGGTGCCCACCGCACTGCTGGGCATTCCGGGCGACACCATGGCCACGCCGCTGCTGCAGGACGCGAACCTGCTGCGCAACCTCGGCGTGCCGCACATCGCGCTGCGCAAGATGGTGTCGGGCGCGATCATCGCGGCCTTCCTCGCGGTGCCGCTGGCCGTGCTCTTTGCTGTGCTGCTGGCGCCCTATGGCGCGGCCATCACCAAGGCGGCGCCCTGGATCTTCGTGGTGGCGGCCGTGGCCATTGCGTATTTCTCGGGCGGACGCTGGGCCTCGGTGGCCACGCTGGTGCCGTTCGTGATGGTGATCCTGGCGCTGCAGGCGCTCACCGGCAAGTACGGCGTGAAGCTCAGCATCAGCTACTTCCTGGGCATCGCGATCGGACCGCTGGTGGCCGATCTGTTCTCGGTGATCTCGCCCGCGGCCCGTGCACGCATGAAGCGCGACAAGGTCCGCACCTTCTCGCTCGCGCCGGACGTGAAGGGCTGGTCGGGCTACTTCCCGAACCCGTTCAAGGTGCTCGACCGCGGCCAGGTGAAGTGGACCTTCGCGACCGCCGCGATCTCCAGCGCCACCTTCGTGTTCAGCCCGGTCGCGATGACGGTGGTGCTGGGCGAGCTGGTGGGCTCGCGCATCAAGCACGCCTACCACCGGCTCACCACCACGCTGGCCGCGCGCAACGGCGTGACCGAGGCGACCTACATCGCCGAGGCGCTGATCCCGCTGATTGCGATCGGCCTGCCGCTGAGCCCGGTGGCGGCGGGGCCGGCGGCGCCGCTCTTCAATGCGCCGCCGGTGTTCACCATCGACTCGGCCACCGGCCAGACACACAACCTGCACAACCTGCTGAACCACTGGGAGTTCCTGGGCTACGGCATGCTGGCCGTGGTGCTCGCGGCGCTCGTGGCCTATCCGTTCACGATGAACTTCGCGCGCCACGCGGCGCTCTTCGTCTCGCGCAGAGTGAGCCACGAGGCCATCATCGCGACCTTCGTCGGCCTGATCGTGGTGATCAGCGTATGGGAAGGACAACTGCTCGGCCTGCTGGTGATCCTCACGATGGGCCTGCTCGGCGGCCTGCTGTCGCGCGCCATCGGCTTCAACACCGGCGTGCAGTTCATGGGCTATTACACGGCGGTGCTGACGGTGCCAGCCGTCATCAAGGCCTTCGGCTGACGCCTCTCGAGGTGCGCAGCCGCGCGGCTTCAGCGGGCTTCAGCCGCAAGCCCCGCCGGCACCTCAGGGAGAAACCGACGGGCCCTTGCGAGCCGCCGGCGGCGCCTTTTTCTTCGCCGGCTCTTCGGTGCCGAAGAGCTTTTCTATCTGCTGCCCCGCGCGGGCGCCGATGGCCGTGCCCACGCCCGGCAGCAGCGCGGTGCCGACCGCCGCGCCGGCCAGCGCGCCGCCGGTCAGCGACACCTCGGGCTCGCTCATCGTCCCGCCGATCTTCAGCGGCATGCCCACTACGCCGTCGATGAGGTCGACCGCGATCTCGCCGTCCAGCTTGCGGTTGAAGAGCCGCAGGTGGCCGCTGGCCGTGAGCACGCCCGAGCGCGCCTTGAGCCCGGTGTAGCGCAGCACCACGCCGTCGTCGGTGCCCTGCGTGTCGAGGACGCCGGTGAGTTCTTCGAGCGGCGTGGTGCCGCCGCGGCTGATGCCCGCGGTGCTCACGGCCTTGGCCAGGTCCAGCCGCGTGAGCGTGGCGGGCTGGACCGAGAAGGCGGTGCGGGTGCGCAGGCTGCGCATCAGCGCGCCCACCTCGCCCGCCTCGGCCACCAGCGTGGATTGGCCCGAGACCTTGCCGGCCACGGCGCTGCGCCGGCCGAAGGCCTGCACCAGGCCCTCGACGTCCACCTGCCGGGGCTCGAGTTCGGCCGACACGCGCAGCAGGTCGTTCGGCGGCAAGGCCTCGAACCAGGTCACGCCGTTCGCCGTGCCGCCGCCAATGTCGATGCGGGTGCGCCACCGGTCCTGTCCGGCGGCGCGGTCCAGCCGCAGCCGGGCGGGCGGCGACACGCCCGCGCGCTCGATGCGCAGCTGGCGCGGACGCCAGCCGGCATCGAAGCTGATTTCGCCGTCGTAGGCCAGCGCAATGTCGCGCCGATCGATCCAGCTCAGGTCGCGCCAGCGCAGCTTTTCGAGCGGAACCGGCGCCAGCGTCCAGGGCACGGGCAACGCGACGATGTGGGCGCCCTCCTTCGGCTTGGGGCCCTTGCCGCGGAACGCGCGCACCGACTCGCGCGGCAGCACCAGGCTTTCGATCTCGACCTCGTCGATGGCGATGACCCGGCGCAGCAGCTCCCGCAGCTTGAGCTGGACCGTGATGCGGCGCAGCGTGACGGGGCGCGGCTGCTCGGTGGCCACGTCGGACAGCACCAGCACGGGGCTGGGCCACAGCGCCCAGTGCGCGCCGCCGATCTTCAGGCCGACGCCGAAGCGCTTCTCGAAGCCGTCGGCAATCCGCGCGGCCACTTCCTCGTCGCTGGGCAGGCGGGTGCTCGCCACCCACACCAGCGCGCCGGTGCCCAGCAGCAAGACTGCGGCGATGCCGATGAGCCAACGGCGGACGGGGCGTTTCATCGGGCCAACTTAGCACGCAAAGGCGACTGCCGCTGTCAGCCCCCGTCGCTATAGTTTCCAAAACCCTGCACCGGAGAAACCGAATGCGTATCTGGAAAAAAGACATCTCTGTCGAGGAACTGACCCGCAACCACATCGGCACCGCCGTGTCCACGCTGGGCATGGAATTCCTGGAGGTGGGCGACGACTTCATCCGCGCCCGCGTGCCGGTGGACGAACGCACCCGCCAGCCCTACGGCATCCTGCACGGCGGCGTCTCGGTGGTGCTGGCCGAGACGCTGGGCTCCTGCGGCGCGCACTACTCGGCCCCCGAAGGCGACCGGGCCGTGGGCCTGGACATCAACGCCAACCACATCCGCTCGGCCGCGAGCGGCTGGGTCACGGGCACCGCGCGGCCGGTGCACCGCGGGCGCACCACGCAGGTGTGGCAGATCGACATGACCAACGACGCGGGCGAATTGACCTGCGTCTCACGCATCACAATGGCGGTGCTGCCGCCGCGCTAGCGAAGTGAAGAAGATCCGCCCGGCACGCGGGCGGCAGCGGGCCGAGAGAAGCCCCCCAGGAACATAACTACCGAGGAGATAACCACTCATGAGCAACCTGTTCAGCTGGCGCGAAGTCGCCGCCACCGAAGGCAGCGTGGTCGCGCCCGACGAACGCCTGCCCTGGCTGCAGACCGGCGCGATGGGCGTGCAGCACGTGATCGCGATGTTCGGCGCCACGGTGCTGGCGCCCATCCTGATGGGCTTCAATCCCAACATCGCCATCCTGATGAGCGGCATCGGCACGCTGATCTTCTTCCTGGTGACGGGCGGCAAGGTGCCCAGCTACCTGGGCTCGAGCTTCGCGTTCATCGGCGTGGTGATCGCGGCCAGCGGCTATGCGGGCAAGGGGCCCAACGCCAACATCGCGGTGGCGCTGGGCGGCATCGTCGCCTGCGGGGTGGTCTACATCCTGATCGGCGCCCTCGTGCAGGCGATCGGCACCGGCTGGATCGAGCGCTTCATGCCGCCGGTGGTCACGGGCGCGGTGGTGGCGGTGATCGGGCTCAACCTGGCGGGCGTGCCGATCAAGAACATGGCGGCCAGCAATTTCGACTCCTGGATGCAGGCCGTCACCTTCCTCTGCGTGGGGCTGGTGGCGGTGTTCACGCGCGGCATGCTGCAGCGGCTGCTGATCCTGGTCGGGCTGATCCTGGCCACGCTGGTCTATGCGGCGCTGACCAACGGCATGGGCCTTGGCAAGCCGGTGGACCTGGGCGGCATCGCCAACGCGGCCTGGTTCGGCATGCCGACCTTCACCGCGCCGGTGTTCACGGCCAACGCCATGCTGCTGATCGCGCCCGTGGCCATCATCCTGGTGGCCGAGAATCTCGGCCACCTGAAGGCGGTCACGGCCATGACCGGACGCAACCTGGACCCCTACATCGGCCGCGCCTTCATCGGCGACGGGATTGCCACCGTGGTGAGCGGCGCCTCGGGCGGCACCGGCGTGACCACCTATGCCGAGAACATCGGCGTGATGGCGGCCACGCGCATCTATTCGACGGCGGTGTTCGTGGTGGCCGCGCTCATTGCGCTGGTGCTGGGCTTCAGCCCCAAGTTCGGCGCGCTGATCCAGGCGATTCCGCTGCCGGTGATGGGCGGCGTGAGCATCGTGGTGTTCGGCCTCATCGCCATTGCGGGCGCCAAGATCTGGGTCGACAACAAGGTCGACTTCTCGCAGAACAAGAACCTGATCGTGGCCGCCATCACGCTGATCATCGGCACCGGCGACTTCACGCTGAAGTTCGGCGATTTCGCATTGGGCGGCATCGGCACCGCGACTTTCGGGGCCATCATCCTCTACGCGCTTCTGGGCCGGACGCGCAACGCCTGAGGCCCTGCAAAGTGAAACCTCGTGCAAGAAATGTTGTCCGAGGCGCTTGAAGCGGGCCCCGGTCACTGGCCGGAAGCCCGCGCCCGTTAGACTTCAACGCTTTTCGCACCGACGTTTTCCAATGGCCGATGTCTCCGCCGCGCGCACCAAGGCGGTTTTCGAATTCAAGAGCGCCACGCTGCCGCTGATCGCAGTGATCCTCAAGACGGCCGATCTGGCCGTGCTGGCCGAGGCCCTCGACGCGCAGCTGGCCGACTCGCCCGATTTCTTCGAGCAGGAGCCGGTGGTCATCGACCTCTCGCAGCTGCAGCCGGACGAGGAAAGCGGCGAGGAACCCGCCGAGCTCGACTTCACGGCGCTGCGCGGCCTGCTGGCGCGCCACCAGACGCAGCCGATTGCGGTGCGCGGGGGCAACAACGCCCAGAATGCCGCGGCCCGCGCCGCCGGCCTGTCGCTCACGGCCATGCCGGTGGCGCCCGCGCCGCGCTCCCCGGCACCACCGGCCGCTTCGCCGGCGCCCGCCAGCGAAGCGCCGCAGATCGTGCGCGAAGTGCCGGTGCCGGCCAACGGCACCCTGCTGATCGACAAGCCGCTGCGTTCGGGCCAGCAGGTCTACGCCCGCGGCGGCGACGTGGTGGTGACCGCGGTGGTGAGCTTCGGCGCCGAGGTCATTGCCGACGGCAACGTGCACGTCTACGCGCCGCTGCGGGGCAAGGCCATTGCCGGCGCGCGCGGCAACACCGAGGCGCGCATCTTCTCGACCTGCATGGAAGCGCAGCTCGTGGCCATCGCGGGCATCTATCGCACCAACGAAGTGCCGCTGCCCGACCCGGTGCTCGGCAAGCCCGCCCAGATACGCCTGGACGGCAAGAAGCTGGTGATCGACGCGATTCCCTGACGGGCCGCGCCGCATCCGACAACCAATAACCGAATCGAAACAAGAAGGAATGGCCATGGCCAAAATTGTGGTGGTGACCTCAGGCAAGGGCGGCGTCGGCAAGACCACGACGAGCGCCAGCTTCGCGTCGGGCCTCGCGCTCGCGGGCAAGAAGACGGCGGTGATCGACTTCGACGTGGGCCTGCGCAACCTCGACCTCATCATGGGCTGCGAGCGCCGCGTGGTGTACGACCTGATCAACGTGATCCAGGGCGAGGCCAACCTGAGCCAGGCGCTCATCAAGGACAAGCAGTGCGACAACCTGTTCGTGCTCGCGGCCTCGCAGACGCGCGACAAGGAAGCGCTCACGCAGGAAGGCGTCGAAAAGGTGCTGACCGACCTGGCCGCCATGGACTTCGACTACATCGTCTGCGATTCGCCCGCCGGCATCGAGACCGGCGCGATGATGGCCATGCACTTTGCCGACGAGGCGCTCGTGGTGACCAACCCCGAGGTATCCTCGGTGCGCGACTCCGACCGCATCCTGGGCATGCTCAGCAGCAAGACCAAGCGGGCGAAGGAAGGCGGCGACCCCATCAAGGAGCACCTGCTGATCACCCGCTACAACCCCAACCGCGTGGCCGGCGGCCAGATGCTCTCGCTGGAAGACATCCAGGACATCCTGCGCATCAAGCTGATCGGCGTCATTCCCGAATCGGAAAGCGTGCTGCAGGCTTCCAACCAGGGCGTGCCCGCGATCCACGACAAGGAAACCGACGTGGCCAAGGCCTACAGCGACGTGGTGGCGCGCTTCCTGGGCGAAGACCGCCCGATGCGCTTCGTCGACGCCGAAAAGCCGGGCTTCTTCAAGCGAATTTTCGGAGGCAAGTAGGCCATGTCCTTTTTCTCGTTCCTGCTCGGCGAAAAGAAGAAGACAGCCAGCGTCGCCAAGGAGCGGCTGCAGATCATCCTCGCGCACGAGCGGTCCAGCCTCAGCGGCAAGAAGCGCCCCGACTACCTGCCCGACCTCCAGCGCGAGCTGATGGCGGTGATCTCCAAGTACGTGAAGATCAATGCCGACGACATCAAGGTTCACCTGGAAAAGCAGGACGACCTCGAAGTGCTCGACATCAAGATCGAGCTGCCCGACCCGGCCCCCTCGCCGGCGCGCTGAAGAAAGAACGCGCGGCTGGCGGCATTGCCGGCCCGCCCTGCCCACCGCTCAGGACTGCGCCACGAAGCGCACCACCTGGCGGACCACGTCCTCCTCCTTGAGGATGCGGCGGTGCCCCAGTCCCTGCGTGGCCACCAGCCGCGCTCCCCTGATCGCGTCTCTGTAGGCCTGTGCGTCGGCAAAGCGGTTCACGCGGTCGTCGCGGTCATGCACGATCAGCGTCGGCTGCGCGATGCGCGGACCGACGGCCGCCGGCTCCAGTTGCGCCATCAGAACGCCTTCGCGCGCCTCGAACCGCCGCTGCATGGCCAGGCGCGTCGCCTCGCTGAGGCCGAAGGTGTGCGCGAAGTAGCGCGTGTATTCGCGCGGCGATGCCGGCGGCGCAAGCAGCACCAGCCGTTCGGCGTTGAGGCCCTGCGCGGCCGCCAGCGCAAGCCCGTTGGCACCCAGCGAATGGGCGGCCACCGCGCGCAGCGCATGGCCGTCGGCCGCCAGCCTGGCAACCACATACGCGATGGCCCGCGCGAACTGCGGCGAGTTGCTCATCGTGCCTGCGCTGCGGCCATGGGCCGGCAGTTCGAGCAGCACCGGCCGCAGGCCCGCATCGGCCAGCGCCTGCGCGAGCGCCAGCATCTGCCCCGCATGCCCGCCCCAGCCGTGCACCAGCAGCACGACAGGTGCCGATTGCGCACCGAAGTCCTGCGCAGCCGGGTGATAGAGGCCGAGGCCGGCGTTTTCGAAAGCCCAGGCCTCGCGCCGCCACGCCGCGCCGGGCCCCTGGCCGCGGTAGAGCCACTTGGGCGGCAGCGGCGTGCCGAACACGCGGTAGGCGGCGCGCACGCCCAGCGCGGGCCACAGGCGCTGCGAGGCGGTCAGGCCGAAGCGCAAGGCGCGCATCAGGCGGCCCGGGCGGTAGTAGTTGGACTGGGCGGCATGCGTGGCCGCGGAGGTGGTGGTGCTCGTCATGCGATGGGCTCCTGCGTTCTTCATTCAGTACCAGACCCAGTCCTCGTTGCTGCGCGGCAGGCTGCGCAGCGCGGTGCGGACGGTTTCGGCGCCGATGGCGCCCAGGTAGACGGCAAGACAGAGGGCGATGATCAGCATGGTGCTTCTCCTTTTATCGCACGATCGTGCGAAATTGAGACAAAGAAAGACGGAACGGAATGGCCTGTGCCGTGGCTCAGGCGCGGTAGCTCGAAAGAAGCCGCTGCCAGGTCTGCGTGGCGTGATCGGCGGCCTGGGGGTCGCGCAGGAAGCGCGCGTCGTGCAACAGGCCCATGACGAGGCCGTTCAATTCGCTGACCAGCTGCGCAGGGTCGGTGTCGGGCCGCAGCTCGCCGGTTTCCACCGCCTGGAGCACCGTGCGGCGCAGCGCGGCGCGCCAGCGCGTGATCTCGCCGAACAGCAGGTCGCGCAGCTCGCCTTCGCGGTCGTCGTATTCGAAAGCGCCCGCCATGTAGATGCAGCCGGTTTCGGCCTCGATGTCGCGGGTGCGGGCAATCCATCGCCCGACGATGTCGTCGAGCCGCGCGAGGCCCTTGGGCTTCTGCATGGCCGGCACGAACACGTCGGCCAGGAAGCGGCGGCCGTATTCCTCGATCACCGCCTTCTGCAGCGCCTCGCGCGAACCCACGCGCGAGAACACGCCGCTCTTGGAGAGCGCCAGGCGGCTGGCCACGGCCTGCAGCGTGATGGCCTCCAGGCCTTCGGCCAGCGCAAGGTCCATCGCCGCGCCGACGATGGCGGCGCGGGTGAGTTCGCTTTTCTGGGTCTTGGCGTCCATGCGGTCAACTTTAGCACAGTCGTGCGAAATTGCAAATCCACTGCAGGCGCTCCCGCAAAAAGGCCGGCACAGATGTTTTGCTCATGTGAAACCAACAAACGCATCGTTCCCCGCATAAGCACTTGTGCCGAGAATCGCCGCTCGGCCCGCTGCGGGCCTGTGCCTTCCCCCCGATCTTCTTCCGCGCCAGATGAACTTCCAACAACTGCGCTCGGTACGCGAGGCCGTTCGTTGCGGCTTCAACCTGACCGAAGTCGCCCATACCCTCCACACTTCCCAGCCGGGCGTGAGCCGGCAGATCCGCGAGCTGGAGGAAGAGCTCGGCATCGAGCTCTTCGTGCGCGCCGGCAAGCGGCTCACCGGGCTCACCGAGCCGGGCGGCCACGTGCTGCCGATCATCGAGCGCATGCTGATGGAGAGCAGCAACCTGCGCCATGCCGGGCAGGAGTTCGTGGCGCAGCAAAGCGGCCTGCTCTCGGTGGCGGCCACGCATTCGCAGGCGCGCTATGCGATGCCGGTGGCGGTGCAGGAATTCCGCGCGCAGTTTCCCAACGTGAAGCTGCACCTGCACCAGGGCTCGCCCAAGCAGATCGCGCAGATGCTGATTGACGGCGAGGCCGACGTGGGCATAGCAACGGAGGCGCTGGGCGACTATCCCCAGCTGGTGGCCCTGCCCTGCTACCGCTGGACGCATTCGGTGATCGTGCCGCCGGGCCATGCGCTGCTGGATGCGCCGCTGACGCTCGAGGCGCTCACGCGCCATCCGCTGATCACCTACGACACCGGCTTCACCGGGCGCTCGCGCATCGATGAGGCCTTTGCACAGCGCGGGCTCGCGCCCAACATCGTGCTGGCCGCGATGGACGCCGACGTGATCAAGACCTACGTGCAGCTGGGCATGGGCGTGGGCATCGTGGCCGGCGTGGCGTACGAGACGGAGCGCGACACGCAGCTGCGCGCGCTCGATGCGGGCCGGCTCTTCGGCATCAACATGACCAAGCTCGCGGTGCGGCGCGGCAACTACCTGCGCAAGTACGTCCACGCCTTCATCGAATCGTTCGCACCCACGTTGACACGCGCGGTCGTCGAAAAGGCTCTGGGCGATGAAGCGAAGGGATCACACTACGAAATCTAGGGTCTGCGCAATGCATTCGGCGCCTGCAGCAACAGGTTTTAAAAAGAAGCGCGCCGCTTCACACAGGGAGCGTACATTCGGGTTAATTCCTTGGCTTCCCGGAACGGATCAGCAATGGCATCGACCCCGCAGCAGCAACAGAAAACAAGGGCCGCCCTGAAGGCCGCCGACGCCGCCGAGCGGCGCGAGCGGTTGAGGCGGGCATTGCCCGCCACGGTGGAGCTGCTGCAGAGCCGCCAGGCGGACCGCATCGACGACAGCGACATCGAGGCCTACGTGAGCCTGAACTGGCTCGAATGGCACGGCGGCGGCCTGCGGCTCACCATCACCGGGCGCAATGTCTGCGCCCAGTCGCTGCCCACGGTGGTGGCCTGAGAGGCTCGCGCGGCCCAAAACAAAAGACCGCCGCAGGAAGCCCGCGGCGGTCTTGAAATGTTCGGCGCGCAGCAGCAGCCTGCGCGCCCGGCTGGTTACTGGCTGCCCACGATGATCTGCGCGATCACGCCGGTGGCAATGGCCGCGAGCACGTAGTCGCCGCCCACGCCCACCCACTGGTAGCCGCGCGGCGGCTGCTGCAGGCGGTAGGCGCGCCAGTCGTTCACCACGTAGTTGCGGCCTCGGTACTCGTGGGGCACGCGCCCGCCACGGCGCCATTCCGCGTGCGGCTGGGGGTAGCCGCGGCGATCGAAATGGCGGCCGGGACGATAGTCCTCGCGACCGTAGCGGCGGTCGTCGTGCCGATCGAACCGGCGGTCCTGCTGCTCGTAGCGGCCGTTGCCATGGCCGTTGCCGCGGTTGCCGTGGTCGCCGTCATGGCCGCGGCCTTGTGCGAAGGCGCTTCCCGCTGCCATGCACATCGCGAGCGCCGCAGCAGCGACGGCCATGCTCTTTGACTTGATGATCATCTGGAACTCCTTCGTGTTGATGACGAATCCATTGTCAGCGGTGCTTGTGTCTGCCCCGCACGCATCAGGTCGCCGTCAGGTGAAATCAGGTAAGGGCTGGTATCGGGGCGGCGTGTTGTCCGACCCTGGCGACAATGGGCCTCCAAACCATCCAGGGCGTGGAGGCGCCATCATCAACATGCGTGACAAGATCATTGGTGCCATCGGCATCGTGTGGGGCGGGGGCATGCTCCTGAGGTGGCTCATGTCGGGCCCGCCTGCCGGCATCGGCGGCTATCAAGGCGGCCAGACCGCCGTGGCCCTGCTGGGCGCGGTCATGCTGGTTGCGGGCCTGTACCGCTTCTTCAAGCGTCCTGACTGAGGCGGCGCGCAGCATGAAGCGACGCCACCTCCTCCACCTGCTGGCCGGCGTGCCCGCTGCCGCCCTTGTGGCCGCCTGCGGCAAGCGCAAGCCCTCCGCCGCCGCGCTGAAATCCGATGCCCGCGTACTCGCGCTGGGCGACAGCCTGACTTTCGGCTACGGCGCGCCGCCCGAGGCCGCCTGGCCCGTGAAGCTGGGCGAGCTCACCGGTTGGCAGATCGAGAACGCGGGCCTCAATGGCGACACCTCGGCCGGCGCACTGGAGCGCCTGCCGCCGCTGCTGGCCGCCGGCAGCTACGACGCGGTCCTGATCGGCATCGGCGGCAACGACATGCTGCGCGGCGTGTCGCCAGCGGCCACGCGCGAGAACCTCGCAGCCCTTGTCAGCCAGGCGCGCGCGCACACGCCCTACGTGGCGCTGCTGGCCACGCCCTCGCCCGACGCGATGCGCGCGGCCGTCGGCTCGCTGAGCGATGCGCTGTTCTACGAGGAGGTGGCGAAGTCGGGGCAGGCGCTGCTCGTGGCCAATGTGTATTCGAGCGTGCTGTCGGACGCATCGCTGCGCTCCGACCGCATCCATGCCAATGCCGAGGGCTATGCCCGCGTTGCGCAGCAGCTCGCCGACCAACTCAAGGCCGCGGGCTGGCGCTGACCGCAAGGCTCAGGCGGCCTGCAGCAGGTCGACGTAGGCACCCTGCACGAGCTGGCCGGACGCAATGCCCAGTTGCGCCATGAGCCCATGCGCTTCGGCCGTGCCGGCCTCGGCAGGCTCGCCTTCCTTCAGCACCACTTCGAGTTCGAGGAATTCGCCCAGGCCTTCCACGCGGTCGAGGTGCACGCGCGTGCGGCCCACGATGAACAGCCGGCGCTGCTTGCGCACGCGGCCTGCCTGGCCCCAGGCAAGCGTGAGCGATTCGCGCAGTGCGTCGGGCGTGGTGGTGGGCGAGATCAGGTAGAACGATTCCTTTGGGCCGCTGCTGTTGGCGCGGCGATAGAAGATCAGCTCGGCGCGGTCGGGCGCGAAGGTGCGCAGCTTGAGGCGGTCGACGCTGTTGTCGCAGCGGAAGAAGGTGTCGTCCTGCGCGATTTCGACCGGGCCTGAATCGGCGAGCTTCGCGGCGATGAGTGCCACGCGTTCCACGCTGTCGATGCGGGCCTTGATCTCTATGTTTCTTGCCATTTCTGGTGGTCTGCGTGTTGCGGCTTCGGTCTTTGTTCGGGGCTTTTGTTCGGGGCTTTTGTTCGGGGCGCGTGCACAGGCCACCGGGTACTCCCCTGAACGAGCGCTCACATCAAGGCGCGTTACCCTGCGGCCCCACAGGCGGCGGCGCAGTGCGGCCGCTGGAACCCGGGGCGAGCTTGCGTCCGAAGGACTCCCCCACCCGGCGCACCGGCCGGCTGGCTTTTTCCGAAACGTTGTTGACGCCGCGCCGCGTCGCGTTCTCTGCGCGGTCGATGCCGCGGCCGGCGGCGTGGGTGCCGCGCTGCACGCTGTTCACGACCTTGCTGTCACGCGGCGGCGGCTGGAGCGTGTGCGCGGGCTCCGTCCTGGGCGGACTGTCGGCGCTCTGCGCGTGAACGTTGGCGGCGGACAGCAGCAGGAGCGCGGCGCCGCACGCGGTCTGCGTGAATGCATGGGCAAACGTCTTCTTTGTCATGATGGGCTTCCTTCTTCGTCGTTGGGCTCGGCAGCATCTGCCGCCGCGGCGCGCGCCATGCGTTCGCTCTTCCAGTAGACGTCGTCGCCGCCGTTCATCCGGTTGAGCACGCGCGCGAGCACGAAGAGCAGGTCGCTGAGCCGGTTGAGATACTGGCGCAGCGCATCGTTGAGTTCGGCCGTCGCGCCGAGCGCCACCACGGCGCGTTCGGCGCGCCGCGCCACCGTGCGGCACACGTGCGCGAGCGAGGCCGCGCGCGTGCCCGCGGGCAGGATGAATTCGGCCAGGCGCGGCAAGGCGGCGTTGTGCTCGGCCAGCGCGTTGTCCAGCTGCAGCAGCGCGTCGGCCTTCAGCAGCGTGTAGCCCGGCATCGAAAGCTCGCCGCCCAGGTTGAAGAGCTGGTGCTGCACGTCGACCAGCAGCTCGCGCACGGGCTCCGGCATGGGCTCGCACAGCAAGAGGCCGATCTGCGAGTTGAGTTCGTCCACGTCGCCCATCGCGTGCACGCGCAGGTGGTCCTTGGGCACGCGGGTGTTGTCGCCGAGGCCGGTGGTGCCGTCGTCGCCGGTGCGCGTGGCGATCTGTGAGAGTCGGTTGCCCATGGATGCTCCTGGTTTATGCAGCGACTGCGGCCTTTGACGCGTCGATCTTGCCGGCCAGCCATTGCAGGCCCGCCAGATGCTGCTGGTCGTGGCTGCAGAGGTAGTGGACAAGGCTGCGCATCGTGAGCGGCCCATAGCCTTCGAACACGGCCGTGCGCGCAAGTTGCATGTCCGTCAGGTTCGAGACGATTTCCATGGTCCGGGCACGCGCGATGCGGAATTCAGCCAGCACCTTTGCCGCGTCGGCCATTCCATAGGCGCGCGCAATGGCGAGCGGTTCGCTGTCGATCGAGGCCAGCGTCGGATGGCTTTCTTCCAGCGTGCGGCGAAAGCGCACGTGATAGCCCTCGACCTCGATGTCGCGCACGTGGCAGAGCTGCTCGATGGCCGTGAAGGCCTCGCTGGGCACGCCCTCCCACGAGGGCGGCGCCCAGTGGCGGAAGGCATCGGGAATGGCCGCGTAGTGGGCTTCGAGCTGCGAAGGGAATGCGGCAAGCGCCGCGAGGGTCGTGGGGTTCATGGCTTTTTCCGAAGCGCATTATGGTGCTCGCTCCGTAAAATGGCCGAGCAGAGCCCCGCCCCCATTTCACCCCAGGAGACGCCCGATGAACGCCCCGACCCAAACCTCGCACCTGATGCCGGAGCTTCATCTGCGCGAAGTGCCCGACAGCCTGATCGAAGGCCTGAAAGCGCGCTTCGGCGTCAACTGTTCCACGGCCATGGCCGTGCGCACGCAGCATGGCCGCGACGAGTCCTCCTTCGACGCACCGCCCCCCTCGGCGGTAGTGTTTGCCGAAAGCACGCAGGACGTGGCCGACGCGGTGAAGCTCGCGAGCGAGCACAGCGTGCCGGTCATTCCCTTCGGCGTGGGCTCGTCGCTCGAAGGCCACCTGCTCGCGGTGCAGGGCGGCATCAGCATCGACGTCTCGCGCATGAACCGCGTGCTGTCGGTCAATGCCGACGACCTCACCGTCACCGTGCAGCCCGGCGTCACGCGCAAGCAGCTCAACGACGAGATCAAGAGCACGGGCCTGTTCTTTCCCATCGACCCGGGCGCGGACGCGTCCATCGGCGGCATGACCGCCACGCGCGCGAGCGGCACGAACGCAGTGCGCTACGGCACCATGCGCGAGAACGTGCTGGCGCTCGAAGTGGTCACGGCCGGCGGCGACGTCATCCGCACCGGCACGCGCGCGAAGAAGTCGTCCGCCGGCTACGACCTCACGCGCCTCATGGTGGGCAGCGAGGGCACGCTGGGCGTGGTCACCGAAGTCACGCTGCGCATCTATCCGCTGCCCGAGGCGGTCTCGGCCGCGATCTGCTCCTTCCCGAGCATCGAGGCCGCGGTGCGCACCACCATCGAGACCATCCAGCTCGGCGTGCCGATCGCGCGCGTGGAGCTGATCGACGTGAACACGGTGCGCATGGTCAACACCTACGCCAAGCTGAACCTGCGCGAAGAGCCGATGCTGCTGATGGAATTCCACGGCTCGCCGGCCGGCGTGAAAGAGCAGGCCGAGACGGTGCAGGAGCTCGCGAGCGGCCACGGCGGCAATGCCTTCGAATGGGCCAGCACGCCCGAAGAGCGCACGCGCCTTTGGACCGCGCGGCACAACGCCTACTTTGCGGCCGTGCAGTCGCGCCCCGGCTGCCGCGTGATCTCGACCGACACCTGCGTGCCCATCTCGCGCCTGGCCGACTGCCTGCTCGACTCCGTGGCCGAGGCCGATGCCAGCGGCATCCCCTATTTCCTGGTCGGCCACGTGGGCGACGGCAATTTCCACTTCGGCTACCTGCTCGACCCGAACATCCCCGAAGAGCGCGTGAAGGCCGAGGAACTGAACCACTCGCTCGTGAGCCGCGCACTGGCGCTCGAGGGCACCTGCACCGGCGAGCACGGCGTGGGGCTGCACAAGATGGACTTCCTGGTGACGGAAGCAGGCGTGGGTGCGATCGACATGATGCGCACGATCAAGCGCGCGCTCGACCCGAAGAACATCATGAATCCCGGAAAGATCTTCGCGCTCTGATCCCTTCGGAAGTACGCTCATGAAAAAGCCCGGCGGCTCGCAAGAGCGCCGGGCTTTCTTGTCGGTGGCTGTGCGCCTTGCTTACCTGCGGCGGCGTGCGGGCGCCGGCTGCTCGGCCGGCACGTAAGTCTGCGACGGCGCCGCGCCGCCATCCACGCCGAGCCGGCCGCCGCCGCCCAGGCCCTGGCCGCGCACCGTCTGCGCCTTGTAGCTGCGCAGCGAACGCACCATCTGGTTGAAGGCGTCCATGAAGGCCGCGGCAATCACCTTGCCTTGCGCCGTGTTGGTGTAGCCACCGAGGCCGCCGCCCGCGCGGCTGCCGAGCACCGAGCCGAAGGCGCCGAAATCGGTCTTGGAGGCACTGCCTTCCGAAGCCGCCACCTGCACGCCCGAGCGGTTGTCGATGAGCGTCAGGAGCGCGCTGGCTTCCTTGGTCTGCAAGCTGCCGCCAACGGCCGCAAGGGCGCGACCTCGGCCGCCACCGACCAGCCCGCCCAGCGCGCCGCCGATGCCGCCGGCATCGCTGTTGCTGAACACGATCTCGGGCGACAGGCCGTAGTCGGAAGCCACCATCTGGCCGCGGCCGAAGTTGCTGCCACCGCGCATTTCGCCCGACTGCATGAGCGCGCGCTCGCGCGTCATGGCGTTCATGCCGGCCGCGCCGCGTTCGACCACCACGAAGCAGTTCGACTGCTGCACCAGCAGGCGCAGCAGGTTGGCCGTGGGCGGCAGGCGGTATTCGCCGGTGAGGATGGTGTACCAGCCGGCATTCACGTTCTCGATCAGCGAGACGGTGCCCAGCGGCGATTCGCAGCGCTCGAGCTGGCCGCTTTCGCCGGCGGTGGCGGAGCCCGCGGCACTGCCCGTGGCCATGGTCTTGGCCGACTGGCTGCCCATCTGCATGTCGGTGGTCACGCAACCGGTCAGCAGCAGCGCGCCCACAGCCACGGCCGCGAACGGAAACTTTGTCCTGAACTTCATGGAGAACTCCCTCTCGTCGAGATCTGGTGTTGAAAACGTCAGCGGCGAGGATACGCGTAAAAGATTGCAAGAATCAATCACGCGAATGTCCGACTGGACGCCCCTGCGCCTAGGCCGTTCGGCGGATGCGCTCGATCAGCCCGTTGAGCGCCTCGATGGAGCCGAAGTGGATGGCCAGCTCGCCGCTCTCCTCCACCTTGCCGCCGCGCTTGCTGCGCTTCTTGATGCGGACCTCGACCTCGGCGGTCAGCAGGTCGGCCAGTTCCTCTTCCACGCGCTGCAGGTCGCGCGACTTCTCGCCGTCGTTGCTGCGGCGAGACGGCGTGAGGGTGAACTCGGCCGCCAGCCTTTTCACCAGCGCCTCGGCTTCGCGCACCGACATCTTCTTGGCCGCGATCTGGTTGGCGGCCGTGATCTGCGTGCCGCGGTCGAGCGAAAGCAGCGCCCGGGCATGGCCCATGTCGATGTCGCCCGCCATCAGCATCTGCTGCGCCGGCTCGGCCAGGTTCAGCAGCCGCAGCAGGTTGCTGGCCGCGCTGCGCGACCGGCCCACGGCCTGTGCGGCAGCTTCGTGAGTGAGCCCAAACTCTGAGACCAGGCGTTGCAGGCCTTGGGCTTCTTCAAGCGGATTGAGGTCTTCGCGCTGGATGTTCTCGATCAGCGACATGGCCGCTGCGGCTTCGTTGGGCACGTCGCGCACCAGCACCGGCACGCGGTCGAGACCCGCGAGCCTGGCGGCGCGGAAGCGGCGCTCGCCCGCGATGATTTCGTACTCGGCGTTCTTGGCGGCGGCCGATTCGGCATCGAGCCGGCGCACCAGGATCGGCTGCATGATGCCCTGCGCCTTGATGCTCTCGGCCAGTTCGTACAGCGCGCCTTCGTCCATGCGGGTGCGCGGCTGGTAGACGCCCGCCACCATCTCGTCGAGCATCAGCGTGTTCGGATTCTGCGCGGCGGCGCCCTCGTCGGAGCCGGTGGGGTCGGCGGACGGCGCGGCCGTCGGGCCGAGCAGCGCTTCGAGGCCGCGCCCCAGGCCCTTGGGTTTCTTGGTCGCCATCAGTGCGTGTCTTTCGTCGAGATTTCGTTCAGTAGTTGCCGGCCCCGGGCCCAGTCGCCCAGGCCGGATTCGGCGTTCAGGTGGCCGCCCGCACCGGTGTCGACGAAGCGCGCGCCCCAGTCGGCGGCCATCTGGCGCGAGCGCGCGGCCTCGCAGTAGGGATCGTCGTTGGCGGCAATCAGCACCGAGGGAAAGGGCAGCGGCTGGCGCACGATGGGCGCCCAGCCCGGAATCAACTGCCGCAGGTCGTCGCGTTCGAGGTCGCCGGGCGCCACCAGCAGCGCACCCCGCACCTTGTGCGTGTTGCGCGAATGCGCGGCCCAGGCCGCAACGAGGATGCACCCCAGGCTGTGCGCTGCAAAGGCCACGGGGCCAGGCGCTGCGAGCACCTCTTCTTCGAGCCGCGCGGACCAGTCGCCGCGCAGCGGCCGCATCCAGTCGTGCTGTTCGACCCGGTGGTCGCCATGGACCGACTCCCACCGGGTCTGCCAATGGCCAGGGCCGCTGTTCTGCCAGCCCGGCAGCAGGAAGACGCGAGACTCGGCCATCAGAAGCTTTTTTCGCCAGAATCGGGGCCGCCGGCCGGCGACAGCACGTCCTCGGGAACGGCCAGGTTGGGCGGCGCGACCGGACCGACCGGCGCAATGGGAGGCGCAACGGCCCCGGATGCGAAGGCGCTGGCGGGCGGCATCTTCTCGACCAGTTCCTTTGCGAAGGCAACGAAGGCCTGGCTGCCGCGGGCGGCCGGATCGAACACCACGCCCGGCAGGCCATAGCTCGGCGCCTCGGCCAGCCGCACGTTGCGCGGGATCACGGTGTCGAACACCTTGTCGCCGAAGTGGGCCTTGAGCTGCTCGCTCACCTGCTGCTGCAGCGTGATCCGCGGATCGAACATCACGCGCAGCAGGCCGATGATCTGCAGGTTCTTGTTGAGGTTGGCATGCACCTGCTTGATGGTATTGACCAGGTCCGTGAGCCCCTCGAGCGCGAAGTACTCGCACTGCATCGGCACGATCACGCCATGCGCGGCGCACAGGCCGTTGAGCGTCAGCAGGCTCAGGCTCGGCGGGCAGTCGATCAGCACGAAGTCGTACTCGGCACCTACCGCGGCGAGCGCCGTTCGCAGGCGTTTTTCGCGGCGGTCGAGCGCCACCATTTCGACTTCGGCGCCGGCGAGTTCGCGGTTGGCACCCAGCACGTCGTAGCCGCAGCCGCCCTCCACCAGCTTGTCGGCCTTGACGCGCGCCTCGGCCACCGAAGCCGACTCGAGCAGCACGTCGTACACCGTGAGCTCCAGCTGGCGCTTGTCGATGCCCGAACCCATGGTTGCATTGCCTTGGGGATCGAGGTCGATCATGAGCACCCGCTGGCCCACCTTGGCCAGCCCGGCGGCTAGGTTGACGGTGGTGGTGGTCTTGCCGACGCCGCCCTTTTGGTTGGCAATACAGAAAATCTTGGCCATATGAGGATCAGCGGGAAATGGCGAGCTTGACGCCGAAGGCAATCAGGAAGACGCCCGCGAGCTTTTCGAGCGTGCCCGAAATGCGCGGATTGGCGCGGATGCGCTCCGCCAGGAAGTGCGTGAGCAGCGTCGAAGTGAGGCCGTAGAGGAAGGTCAGCGCGGCAATCGTTACCGCCATGGCGCCGAAAGTGACCACGCCCTGGTGGCGTGCGGGATCGACGAACAGCGGGAAGAAGGCCATGTAGAACACGATGGCCTTGGGGTTCAGCAAGGTGATGGCGAGAGCCTGGCGCAGGAAATGGCTGGGGCGGATGTTGAGAATCGGTGCCGCACCTGGCTTGGCCAGCAGCATCTTGGCGCCCAGCCATGCGAGGTAGGCGGCGCCCAGCCACTGCACCGCCTTGAACGCCGCCGGATACGCCGCCAGCACGGCCGCCACGCCCGCCACCGCCGCCCACATCAGGAACTGGTCGCCGACGATCACGCCCAAGGTGGCTGCCAGGCCGCCACGGATTCCGCCTTTGCTGGTCGACGTGATCAACGCGAGGTTGCCCGGACCGGGAATCAGGAGAAAGAGGACGATGGCGGCGACGAATGCGCCGTAGTCAGCGATGCCGAACATGGGAATTGCCTCGAGAAGGAGAGCCAGGGGGAGGCGTCGAGTCTAAGCGAGGCCGGCCCGACGGGGATCGTTCGGCACCGGCTTTCGCCGGCGCGGCGACCTCTTTTTTTGGCGATTCAGGCCACTTCTTGGCGCGCCCAGACGATACAACGCTCGGCGTCCAGGCCCGGCACGGTCAATTGTTCCACGTGAAACACTGCGATACCTGGGGGCAAGGCAGCGAGTTCATCGGTGGGTACCTTGCCCTTCATGGCAAGCCAGACACCGCCCGGTGCCAGCAGGTGCCGGGAGCCGTTGAAGAAATCAGGCAACGAGGCAAAGGCCCGGGAGCTGATGACTTCATAGCTGCCCGTCAGCGATTCGACGCGTGCGTGCAAGCCACGCAGGTTGGGCAATTCGAGTTCGGCTGCCACCTGCTGGACGAAAGCCGCCTTCTTGGCAACCGCATCGAGGCAGCTCACCTCGAGATCCGGCCGCATGACGGCAATCACCACGCCCGGCAGGCCGCCGCCAGAGCCGACGTCGAGCAGCTTACCCTTCCCTGCCCACTCGCGCTGCAACGGGGCCACGACCGCCAGGCTGTCGAGCAGATGGTGCGTCAGCACGCTGGCCGGATCGCGCAGCGCCGTGAGGTTGTAGACCTTGTTCCACTTGAGCATCAGCGTGCCGTAGGCCAGCAGCTGTTCTGCCTGCGCATCGGACAAGGCCGTGCCCAGGGCTGCCGCGCCCTGGCGCAGCGTGTCGATGGGCGCGCTCATTGGGTGGGCTGCGATGCTGCGGCGGCTTCCGTGGCGGCGTCGCGGTTGAATGCCTTGTGGCCGCCTTTTCGCAAATGGATCATCAGCAGGGAAATTGCGGCGGGCGTGACGCCCGAAATGCGCGACGCCAAGCCCAGTGTTTCAGGCCGGTGCTTGTCGAGCTTCTGGCGAACCTCGAAACTCAGCGCCTTGACCTGGCTGTAGTCGAAGTCGTTCGGAAGGCGCAGGTTCTCGAAATGTGCAGCGCGCTCCACTTCGTCGTGCTGGCGCTCGATGTAGCCAGAATACTTGGCCGAGATCTCGATCTGCTCGATCTCGGTTTCACTGAGCGGCGACCCTGCGCTGTACTTCCCGCCGTCCAGCGACATCAGCGTCTCGTAGTTCACATCGGGCCGACGCAGCAGGTCAGCCAGGTTGTATTCGTGCTCGATGGCCTTGCCAAGCACGCGCTCCGACTCGGATGCCGGCAGGTTGCGCGGATTCACCCAGATCGACTTGAGTCGTTCTGTTTCACGTGAAACAGTGTCGCGCTTGCGGCTGAAAGCGTCCCAGCGCGCATCGTCCACCAGGCCCAGCTTGCGCCCTGCTTCGGTCAGGCGCATGTCGGCGTTGTCCTCGCGCAGTTGCAGCCGGAATTCGGCGCGGCTCGTGAACATGCGGTAAGGCTCGGTCACGCCCTTGGTGATCAGGTCGTCTACCAGGACGCCCAGGTAGGCTTCGTCGCGGCGCGGCAGCCAGGCTTCCTCGCCACGGCATTGGAGCGCCGCGTTGATGCCGGCAAACAGGCCTTGGGCCGCAGCCTCTTCGTAGCCGGTGGTGCCGTTGATCTGTCCAGCAAAGAACAGCCCCTTGATCGAGCGCGTCTCGAAGCTGCTCTTGAGTTCGCGCGGATCGAAGTAGTCGTACTCGATGGCGTAGCCGGGCCGCAGGATGTGGGCATTCTCCAGCCCGGGCATCGAGCGCACGAGCTGGTACTGGATGTCGAACGGCAGGCTGGTCGAGATGCCGTTGGGGTAGTACTCGTTGGTCGTCAGCCCTTCGGGCTCGAGGAAGATCTGGTGGCTTTCCTTGTCGGCAAAGCGGTTGATCTTGTCTTCGACGCTCGGGCAGTAGCGCGGACCGACGCCGTCGATCTTGCCGGTGAACATCGGGCTGCGGTCGAAGCCCGAGCGGATGATGTCGTGCGTACGCGCATTGGTGTGGGTGATCCAGCACGGCATCTGCTGCGGATGCATGTCGACCCGCCCCATGAAGCTGAACACCGGCATCGGCCCTGCCCCACCCGGCATGCCGTCGCCAGGCTGTTCGGTACATTTCGAAAAATCGATGCTCCGGCCGTCCAGGCGCGGGGGTGTGCCGGTCTTCAGGCGGCCCTGCGGCAGCTTGAGTTCCTTGAGCCGTGCCGACAGGCTGACCGCCGGCGGATCGCCCGCGCGTCCGGCCTGGTAGTTGTCCAGGCCCACATGGATGCGGCCGTCGAGAAAAGTCCCAGCGGTGAGCACCACCGTGCGCGCACGAAAGGCGATGCCCACCTGCGTGACGGCGCCGACCACGCGGTCGCCCTCCACCATCAGGTCATCGACGGCTTGCTGGAACAGGCTCAGGTTCGGCTGGTTTTCCAGGCGATGGCGAATCGCGGCCTTGTACAGCACGCGGTCGGCCTGCGCGCGGGTCGCACGCACCGCCGGGCCCTTGCTCGAATTGAGAATGCGGAACTGGATACCCGCTTCATCCGTGGCAATGGCCATGGCGCCGCCCAGCGCATCCACTTCCTTCACGAGGTGGCCCTTGCCGATCCCGCCGATCGATGGATTGCAGCTCATCTGCCCCAGCGTCTCGATGTTGTGGGAGAGCAGCAGCGTCTTGGCGCCCATGCGTGCAGCGGCCAGCGCGGCTTCGGTGCCGGCATGGCCACCGCCGACGACGATCACATCGAATTCTTCGGGGTACAGCATTTGAAAGAGGGGGCGCACTACTGACGCGTGCGCTGCGCAAAGGGGGCACCGATTTTAATCGGGGGTGCCGGTTTGCGTTCGAAATGCGGGCAATATGGTTAATGGCGCCTAAACCACCCCGTGGCCCATTACTTCCCTATGTATATTGAACAGTTTGCTATAAATTTAATAGCACAGACTGCGCTCAGGCATGCCGCCGCCGCAAGCGATGCTCGGGAAGCTGCCAGTGGGTCTGGGTGACGAGCAACACGCGCACCACGCGATGGGCCGGGCTCTGCAGCAGCAGGCCGAGTGGGCGGGGCCGCGGCCAGAGCGGTTGCGGACGGTGCATCAATCGATTGCCTTTTTCACCGCGCCAATCCCCAGTGCCGCCAGGACCACGAACACCACCGCCAGGACCAGGAACAACCCGAACAGCAGCTTCGCGATGCCGGCTGCGCCTGCCGCGATGCCGCCGAAGCCCAGCAATCCGGCCACCAGCGAGATCAAGGCAAAAATAATCGCGTACTTCAACATCTGAAAAACTCCTTGCGGCAGGCCTCGCCCACCGTGCGGGGGAGCTTAGGAACTGGCCGTTCCCGCCCCGATAGTCGCCCCGCGCGAGCGGCCGTAGGACAAACGCCCAGCGCGCAAACCCGCTAGCATGCCCGCTGGTCCATGGATCGATTCCCGCTATCCATATTCCCAACATTGGAGATTTCTTCGCATGAAGCTGTATTACTCGCCCGGCGCCTGCTCCCTTTCGCCCCACATCGCGCTGCACGAGGCAGGCCTTGCCTTCGAGCCCGTGCTGGCCAGCACCAAGACCCACAAGCTGCAGGACGGCACCGACTACTACGGCATCAACCCGCTGGGCTACGTGCCGATGCTCGAGCTCGACGACGGCACCCGCCTGCGCGAAGGCCCGGCCATCGTGCAGTACATCGCCGACCTGGCACCCACCAAGAACCTCGCACCGGCCGCCGGCACGCTGCAGCGCTACCGCCTGCAGGAGTGGCTGACCTTCATCGGCACCGAGATGCACAAGGGCTACAGCCCGCTGTTCAATCCGAACATGCCCGAAGAAGCCAAGGCCATCTTCAAGAACAAGCTCAAGTCGCGCTATGAATGGCTCGACGGCCAGCTTGCCGACAAGCCCTACCTGATGGGCGACCAGTTCAGCGTGGCCGACGGCTACCTGTTCACCGTCACCAACTGGGCCAAGCCTACCGGCGTCGACATCTCGGACTTCTCCAATCTCCAGGCCTGGCACGCGCGCGTGGCCGCTCGCCCCGCTGTTCAAGATGCGATGAAGGCCGAAGGCCTGCTGAAGTAAGAAGAAGCCGACAGAAGCTCGCAAGAGCCGCGAAGCAGTCCGCCCCAGCCCCGGGAAAACCCGGGCTGCTTCAGCCACAAGCCGCATGCCGCGGCTTTTTTTTCGGGTCACGCTACGGCCTTGCTCCAGACTCCGTAGCGAAGGATCCGACGATGGCCGAAGCCCCTGCCCTTCATCATCATCACCAAGAACTGCGCGAGGAGATGCGCGGGCCCGTGATGTGGCTCACCATCGACCGCGAGGAGCGCCGCAACGCCATCAGCCCCGGCGTGCTCGCGGCACTCTCGTCGGCACTGTCCCGCGCCGACGCCGACCGCGCCGTGCGCGCGGTGGTCGTCACCGGCGCGGGCGCGCGTGCCTTCTGCGCCGGTGCCGACCTGCAGGGCGGCAGCGCTTTCAAGTTCGACCATGCCGAGCCGTACCAGGGCTTCGCCAACCTCTTGCGCCAGGCCCGGCAGCTGACGGTGCCGCTGGTCGCGCGCGTCAACGGTGCCTGCATGGCGGGCGGCATGGGCATCCTGGGCATGTGCGACATGGCGGCTGCCGGCAGCCACGCCGTGTTCGGCCTGCCCGAAGTCAAGGTCGGCCTCTTTCCCGCCCAGGTGCTCAGCGTGCTCGGCAACCTGCTGCCGCGCCGTGTGCTGGCCCAGATGTGCCTCACCGGCGAACCCATCACCGCCGCGCAGGCGCTCGAACACGGGCTCGTGAACCGCGTGGGCGAGGACGTCGACGAAAGCCTGGACTGGCTGCTCGGCCGCATGCTCGACAAGTCGCCCGCCGCCATCCGCCGCGGCCTGTACACGATGAAGAAGATCGAGGCCATGGCCTTCGAGGAATCGATGGCCTTCACCGAAAGCCAGATCGGCCTCTTCGCACTCACCGAAGATGCGGCCGAGGGCCAGCTCGCCTTCCGCGAAAAGCGCAAGCCGCGGTGGAGCGGCCGATGAACGCGCGCAGCAATAACAGCAGCGAACGCGTCGTGCGCATCGGCGGCGCCTCGGGCTTCTGGGGCGACAGCAGCGTGGGCGCACCGCAGCTCGTGGCCAGCGGGCAGATCGACTACCTGGTGTTCGACTACCTGGCCGAGCTCACGATGTCGATCCTCGCGGCGGCGCGGCTCAGGAAGCCGGAGCTCGGCTACGCCACCGACTTTGTCTCCATCGCGATGAAGGCGGTGCTGAAGGACGTCGTGCAGCAGGGCATCCGCGTGGTGAGCAATGCGGGCGGCGTCAATCCGCAGGGCTGCGCCGACGCGCTGGCCGCACTCGCGGCCGAGCAGGGCATCGCGCTGAAGATCGCGGTGGTCAGCGGCGACGACGTATCGCCGCTGCTGCCGCAGCTGCGGCAGCAACAGCCCCCCGTGCGCGAACTGCAGAGCGGCGCACCGCTGCCCGAGCGCGTGCTCACGGCCAATGCCTACCTCGGCGCGCGGCCGATCCAGGCGGCGCTCGATGCGGGCGCGCAGGTGGTCATTACCGGCCGCTGCGTCGATTCGGCCGTGACGCTCGGCGTGTTGATGCACGCGTTCGGCTGGCAGCCCGGCGACCACGACCTGCTCGCAGCGGGCAGCCTCGCGGGCCACATCATCGAATGCGGCTGCCAGGCCACGGGCGGGCTGCACACCGACTGGGACACCGTGCCCGACTGGCCGAACATCGGCTATCCGATCGTCGAGTGCAGCGCCGATGGCGGCTTCGTCGTCACCAAGCCCGCGGGCACTGGCGGCAAGGTCACGCCGGCCGTGGTGGGCGAGCAGATGCTCTACGAGATCGGTGATCCGTCGGCCTACCTGCTGCCCGACGTGGTGGCCGACTTCACGCAGGTGCGCATCGCGCAGGCCGGCGAGCACCGCGTGCGCGTGCATGGTGCGCGGGGCCACGCGCCCACCGCGAGCTACAAGGTCTGCGCCACCTATGCAGAGGGCTTCAAGGCCGCGGCACAGCTCACCATCGTCGGCTTCGACGCCGTGGCCAAGGCCAGGCGCACCGGCGAGGCGATCCTCGCGCGCACCGGTGCGCTGTTCGAGCAGCAAGGCTTCGGCCCCTACAGCGGCACGCAGCTCGAGGTGCTCGGAGCCGAGTCTTGCTACGGCCCGCATGCGCGGGCCCTGCAGACGCGCGAGGCCGTGCTGCGGCTCGCGGTCACGCATGCGCGCAAGGAGGCGCTGGAACTCTTCGCGCGTGAAGTGGCGCCCGCCGGCACCTCGTGGGCGCCGGGCACCACGGGCGCGGGCGGGCGGCCCTCGGTCTCGCCGTCGATCCGGCAGTACGCCTTCCTGCTCGACAAGTCGAAGGTCGAGGCGCGCGTGAGCATCGACGGGCAGCGCATCGAATTGCCGCGCGACGCCGTGGTTGCGGCGGCTGCCGACGCGCCTTTGCCACGGCATGCAGCCGGCGACGCGAATGCCGTGGTGTCCATCGATGCCGACGCCATCGAAGTGCCGCTCATCCGCCTCGCCTGGGCCCGCAGCGGCGACAAGGGCGACGCCTCGAACATCGGCGTCATCGCGCGACACCCTGCCCTGCTGCCGCTGTTGCGCGAGCAGCTCAGCGAAGCGCGCGCGGCCGAATGGCTCGCACACCTGGTCAAGGGGCCGGTCAGGCGCTACGAAGTGCCGGGCATCGGCGCCTTCAACTTCGTCTGCGAGCAGGCGCTCGGCGGCGGCGGCATGGCGTCGCTGCGCAACGATCCGCTCGGCAAGGGCATGGGGCAGATCCTGCTCGCGATGCCCGTGCGCGTGGGCGCGCAACTGCTCGCGCTCGCCGGGTCCGATCGCGACGCCCTGAACGCCTAGCAGCAAACGGACAACCGTGCGACAGCAGGTTTGGCCGCGCAGGTTTAGCCTCGCGGCCTCTGTCCCACTCTTTGACGTTTCGCCATGCCCTCCCTCTTCGATCCCGTACAGGCCGGTGACCTGCAGCTCGCCAACCGCATCGTGATGGCGCCGCTCACGCGCAACCGTTCGCCCAACGCGGTCCCGCAGGACATTGCCGCCACCTACTACGCGCAGCGCGCCAGCGCGGGCCTGCTCATCACCGAAGCCACCGCCATCAGCCACCAGGGCCAGGGCTATGCCGACGTGCCGGGCCTCTACGGCACCGAGCAGCTCGACGCCTGGAAGCGCGTGACCGACGCGGTGCACGCCAAGGGCGGCAAGATCGTGGTGCAGCTCTGGCATGTGGGCCGCGTCTCGCACAGCGAACTGCAGCCGGGCGGCGGCAAGCCCGTCGCGCCCTCGGCCATCACTGCCAGGACCAAGACCGTGCTCATCAAGGAGGGCGTACCGACCTTCGTCGAAACCTCCGAGCCGCGCGCGCTCGACGCCGAGGAACTGCCCGGCATCGTCCACGCCTACGCGGCCGCCGCGCGCAATGCGGTGGAAACCGCCGGCTTCGACGGCGTGGAACTCCACGGCGCCAACGGCTACCTGCTCGACCAGTTCCTGAAGGATGGCAGCAACAAGCGCAGCGACGACTACGGCGGCAGCATCGAGAACCGCGCCCGCCTGCTGCTGGAAGCCACGCGCGCCGTGGTCGACGCGGTCGGTGGCGGCAGGACCGGCATCCGCCTGTCGCCCGTCACGCCGGCCAACGACGTGCACGATTCCGAACCGCAGCCGCTCTTCACCTACGTGGTGAAGCAGCTCGCCCCGCTCGGCCTGGCCTACATCCACATCATCGAAGGCGCCACCGGCGGCCCGCGCGAGATCGAGGACCGCCCCTTCGACTACGAGGCGCTCAAGGCCGCCTACCGCCAGGCCGGCGGCAAGGGCGCATGGATGGTCAACAACGGCTACGACAAGCCGCTGGCGGACGAAGCCGTCAAGGAAGGCGACGACCTCGTGGCCTTCGGCAAGCCCTTCATCGCCAACCCCGACCTGGTGCGCCGCCTGCGCGAGAACGCACCGCTCAACGCCGTGGACAAGGCCACCATGTACGGCGGCGGCACCAAGGGCTACACGGACTATCCGGCGCTGGACTGAGCTCGCAGGAGAAAACGCCATGGCCCGAATCGAACAGCGACTCGCCGCGCTCGGCCTTGTGCTGCCGCCGCCGGTCACGCCGCCGCCCGGCGTGGTGCTGCCTTTCGCGTTCGTGCGCATCGCCGGGCGCCGCGCCATCGTCTCGGGCCACGGCCCGCTGAATGCCGACGGCACCATCGCTGCGCCGCTCGGCAAGCTGGGCCGCGAGCTGACGGTCGAACAGGGCTACGCAGCGGCACGGCTCACCGCGCTGGCGATGCTCGGCAGCCTGCAGCGCGCGCTCGGCGACCTCGACCGCATCACGGCCTGGACGCGCGTGTTCGGCATGGTGGCTTCGGCACCGGGCTTCGACAGGCAGCCCGCCGTCATCAACGGCTTCTCGGACCTCGTGCTCGAGCTCTTCGGTCCGGAGATCGGCGCCCACGCACGCAGTGCCGTCGGCATGGCGGAGCTTCCGTTCAGCATCCCGGTCGAGATCGAAGGCGAAGTGGAGTTCGGGGATTAATCGCCGGCCGCCGTCGGGCGCAGCTCCGCGAAGGCGACGCTCACGCGCAGTCCCGCGGGCTCGGCCGCATCGAGCCGCAGCTCGGCACCCAGCAGCTCCGCATAGCGCGCGACGATCGACAGCCCCAGGCCCGAGCCCTGCCCCAGCTTCTGGCCCGCCGGCCCCTGCGCCCAGCGCTGCATCAGGTCGCGCTGCGCTTCCAGCGGAATGCCGGGGCCGTCGTCGATCACGCTCAGGGTGCGGCCCGCCAGCTCGACGGTGATGGTGCGCCCGCCGTAGCGCAGCGCGTTGTCGATCAGGTTGTCGAGAATGCCTTCGACCAGCGCTTCGTTCGCAAGCACCGTCACGCGCTCGTCGAGGCCGCGCGCGCCCAGGTCGACGCCGTGCGCGTCGGCGCGGGCCAGGTGCCGCAGCACCGTCTGCTCGGCCAACATGTCGAGCCGCACCGGCTCGCGCGCAAGGCCGGTGCGCGCCTCGTCGGCCAGCGCGAGCGCCAGCAGCTGGTCGATCAGATGGCTGGCACGGGCCTGCCGCTCGGCCACGCGCGCGAGCTGCTCGCGCCACACCGTGGAATCGTGCTGCGCGAGCCCGTATTCGGCCAGTGCGCGGATGCCCGCGAGCGGCGTGCGCAGCTCATGCGCCACGTTGCCCACGAACTCGCGCTGCGCGCGCACGCTGTGGTTCAGCCGGTCGAACAGCGCATTGACCGCATTGCCCAGGCGCTGCACCTCGCGCGAGGTGCGCACCACCGCGACCGGAGAAAGGTCGTACACGTCGCGGCGGTCCAGCGCCTGCTGGAGCTCGCCGAGCGGACGCAGGTCGCTGCGAATGCCATGCCAGAGCCATACCGCGAGCAGCATCAGCAGCAGCACCTGCGGTGCCAATGCATAGCCGAGCAGCCGCTGCACCAGTGCCGCGCGGCTCAGCGTGGTCTGCGCAATCACCACCCGGTAGGGCATCAGGCGGGCGGGCTCGGTGACGGGCTCGAGCACCACTGCGCGCAGGACCTTGCCGTCGTAGTCCACGTCCGAAAAGCGATAGTGCGCACCTGCGGCCGGCAGCGGTGCATTCAGGCCCGCCTGCCCCGAGATCAGCGTGCCGTCGAGCCGCTGCACCGCGAAGTAGATCTTGTCGACCTGGTCGAACAGCACCGTGGCCACTTCGCGCGGCGTGAGCAGCAGCTCGATGCCGCGCTCGCCCGCTTGCACGTTGGCCGAGAGCGCATAGGCATCGTCGAGCATGGCGCGGTCGAAGGCCTGCTCGGAAAAGTAGTTGGCGATGACCAGCGCGATCACCGCACCCACCATCCACGTGAGCGCCAGCGGCACCAGCACATTGCGCAGCACGCGCCGCGTGAGCGAAGGCGCTGCCTTCGATGGCCCGGGCGCGGCCGGTTGCGTGCGGCTCACACTTCGGCTTCGAGCAGGTAGCCGATGCCGCGCAGCGTGCGGATGCCCGCGCCCGAACCGGCCAGCTTCTTGCGCAGCCGGGAGATGAAGGCCTCCAGCGCGTTGTCGCCCAGCGATTCGTCGAAGCTGGAGAGCTTGTCGGACAGCGCCCGCTTGCTCACCGTGCGGCCCGGCGGGCTCATCAGCTCCCACAGCACCTCGAACTCGCGCGCCGGCAGGTCGAGCGGCCCGCTCGCGATGGAGAAGCGGCGCGCCTTGCGGTCCAGCTTGAGCTGGCCCAGCAGCACGATGTCTTCAGTGCCCTTGGCCCGCCGCACCAGTGCGCGCAGCCGTGCCTCGACCTCGGCCAGGTCGAAGGGCTTGCCAAGGTAGTCGTCGGCACCGGCATCGAGGCCCGCGATGCGCTCCTCCGTGCGGCCGCGCGCCGTCAGCACCAGCACCGGCGTGCGGTCGCCGCGGGCACGCGCCTGGCGCAAGGCATTGAGGCCGCTCGCCAGGCCGCTGGTGGGGCTGGCCGTGGCCGGCAGGTTCAGGTCGAGCAGCACCGCATCGAAGGGCTGCACGCGCCAGAGGTGGTCGGCGTCCTCGACGTTGGTCGACACGTCGACCCGGTGGCCGGCATCCGCAAGGCTGCGCAGCATCACGTCGCGCAGCACGGCGTCGTCTTCGACAAGCAGGATTCGCATGGTGTGTGGTGGTTTGAAGTGCCTATTCTTGCGCGAAGGAGGGTCAGCGGCCGGTCAGCACACCCCGGCGATAAACGCGCCATGAGCATACGACAGCAACCTGCGGCACGGGTCTCCTTCCAGGCCGCTCGGACAACGCGATGAGCGCCCGCGATCCCTCCGATCTCCTGAGCGTGGTGCATCCCGCGGTGCGGCGCACGGCCATCGTGCTGCTGCATGGTTTATGCAGCACACCTGACGAGCTCCTGACCGTGCAATCGTCCCTGCGCGCCAGCGGCTACCCGGTGCATCCGATGCGTGTCGACGGCTACTCCTTCGATGCCGCCGCGCCGGTGCAGCGGGCCCTGCCGTACGAACGCTGGATCGACGCCATCGAGGCACGGGTGAAGGCGCTGCGCACGCAGCACGATCGCGTGATGCTGGTGGGCATCTCGGCCGGATCGTCGCTGGCGCTCGGCGCGGCCATCCGCTGCGGCAGCGGCGTCGACGCGCTGGTGCTGATGTCGACCACGCTGCGCTTCGACGGCTGGGCCGTGCCGCGAACGCAGGTGCTGCTGCCGCTGGCCTTCTACACGCCGCTCGGGCGGTTCTGGCAGTACCGCGAATGCCCGCCCTACGGCGTGAAGAACGAACGCGTGCGCGCCTGGATCGCGCGCGAGCTGCACCGCCGCAAGGTGTCGAGCGCCGGCAGCGCGGTGATCGGCGTGGGCCACCTGCGCGAGCACGACCGGCTGATCCGCCACGTGAGGCGCAACTTGCACCGCGTGCAATGCGGCAGCGTGCTCGCGCTGCATGCGCGCGAGGACGAGGTGGCCAGCGTGGCCAATCTCGGCCTCCTTGCGCGCGGCCTTCGTTGCGGGACGTTCCGCAGCGTGGTGCTCGCCAACAGCTATCACATGATCACGATCGACAACGACCGCCACCAGGTGGCGCGCGAAACCTCCGCCTTCGCCGATGCCGTGGCGCATGGCACGGCCGACCCCGCCAGCGCCCTGTCCGCAGGCTCCCTTGCCGCCTGAAACAAAGCACGCCATGCCCTCTTCCTCCTTTTCCTCGGCTTCGCCCGTCTTCAACAGCATCGCAAGCATCCTGGTGAACCAGTTCGACGTGGCGCGCGACACCATCGCGCCCGGCGCGGCCTTGTCCGAACTCGGCCTCGATTCGCTGTCGCTGATGGAATTCGTGTTCGCGGTGGAAGACGCCTTCCATCTGCGCCTGCCCGAAGACCGGCTCGATCCGCGCGAGGCCGGCATCACGCTCGGCCACCTGTGCGAGGCGATCGAAGCCCAGATCGACTGCAAGCTCGATTCGCCGATGGCCGCGCAGGCGTGAACAGCACGCGCGTACAGGTGACGGGCATCGGCTTCGTCACGCCGCTGGGCTGCACCACCGGACTGTTCGACGAAGCGCTCTTCAGCGGGCATTCCGCGGCGCGCGCGCGAACGCTCGAGATCGAAGGCCTCGATCCGATTGAACTTGCCGTGGCCGCCTGCGATTTCGACGCGGGCGCCGTGCGCAGCAGCTCGCGCCTGCCGCTCGATCGAGGCACCGCCATGGCACTCGCGGCCGCGCGGGATGCCGCCGCGCAGGCCGGACTCGGCGCCGGCAGCATCGACCCCGAGCGCCTGGGCATCTTCTGGGGCAGCGGGCTGGCGGGCGCCGGCAGCTTCGACGACACCACGCGCGCACTCTACGGCCAGCAGCGCCGCATGCGGCCGACGACCGTGCTCACCGTGATGCCCAATGCCGCGGTGGCGGAGCTCGCATTGCAGTTCGGCGCACAGGGCGCGGCCATTGCGTATGCCTGCGCCTGCGCGTCGTCGGCCGTGGCCATCGGCGAGGCGATGCGTGCCATCCGGGGCGGCTGGATCGACGCGGCCATCGTCGGCGGACACGAGGCCATGCTCACGCCGGGCGTGATGGCCAGCTGGCATGCGATGCGCGTGACGGCGCCGCCGCCGCCTGGTGCGCCGGCCAGCGCCTGCCGGCCGTTCTCGGGCGACCGCGCGGGCTTCGCGCTGGGCGAAGGCGCGGCGGCGCTGGTGCTCGAATCAGCGGCGCATGCCAATGCGCGAGGCGCCATTCATGCCTCTTCGCTCTTTCTTGCGGGCTACGCCACCAATTGCGATGCGACGCACGTCACCAACCCCGACACCGCCGGCCAGGCGCGCGCCATGCGCGCGGCGCTGCGCGATGCGGGCATCGAGCCCGCGCAAGTCGGCCACATCAATGCGCACGGCACCGCGACCATTGCCGGCGACGCCGCCGAGGCCGCCTCCATCCGCGAAGTGTTCGGCAACGCCACGCCCGTGAGCGCCACCAAGGCCATCCACGGCCATGTGCTGGGCGGCGGCGGCGCGATCGAACTCGTGGTCGCGCTGCGAACGCTGGCGCGCGGGATGCTTCCTCCCACCGCCAACCTGCGGATTCCCGACGCAGCCTTCGATGTCGACTTCGTGCGCGGCGAGCCGCGCGAAGCCCGCGACCTGCGCTACGTGCTTTCCAATTCGTTCGCATTCGGCGGCACCAACGCCGTGCTGATCGCGGGCCGTTGAAGAACAGCGTGCCGGCGGGACTGGGTATGCTGGCGCCTTCGCCGCATCCGCAGAAAACCCGTCATCCATGCGCAGGCTCGCCACACCCCAGGACCTCGAAGCGGTCTTCTCCATCTACATGCACGAGAGCGTGGTCCCGTTCCTCGGCTACGACCCGATGCCGCTCGACGAATTCCGCGCCATCTACAAGGAGCTGGTCGACAGCCGCAGCTTCCATGTCTACGAAGTCGACGGCCGCGTCGCGGGCTTCTACCGCGCAACGCGCTATCCGGGCCGCGCGCGGCACGTGGCCTGCTTCGGCACGCTCGCGGTCGATCCGTCACTGCATGGCAAGGGCATTGCGCAGGCGATGGTGACCGATGCCATTGCCAGGCTCAAGGCCGAGGGCGTCAAGCGCATCGAGCTCTATGCCGAGAGCGACAACGCGCCGGGGCTGCGCTTCTACGAGAAACTGGGCTTCGAGTACGAAGGCACCCTGCGCAAGTTCTACAAGCGCGCCGGCGAGGCCGACTACATCGACGACCACCTGCTGGCGCTGCTGATCGACTGAAATCGATTGGGCTCAGGGCTTCCAGCGCCGCAGCAGCAGCGCGTTGGCCATCACGCTGACGCTCGACAGCGCCATGGCCGCGCCCGCCACCACCGGGCTCAGCAGCCCGAATGCGGCCAGCGGAATGCCGGCCACGTTGTAGGCAAAGGCCCAGAACAGGTTCTGCCGGATCTTGGCCACCGTACGCGCCGAGAGCTCAAGCGCCTCGGCCACGAGCGCCAGGTCGCCGCGCATCAGCGTGATGCCCGCAGCTTCCATCGCCACGTCGGTGCCGCCACCCGCGGGCGCCATGGCAATGCCCACGTCGGCCGCGGCCAGCGCGGGTGCGTCGTTGGCACCGTCGCCGATCATCGCGACCACCTGGCCGTTCTTCTTCAGGGCGCTGACCTGCGCCGCCTTGTCGGCGGGCAGCACCTCGGCGCGCACGTCCTCGGCCGCAATGCCGAGCCGCGCCGCCATGGCCTGCGCGGCGCGCAGGTTGTCGCCCGAGATCATCACCACGCGCAGGCCGCGCGCATGCAAGGCTCGGATGGCTTGCGCGGCCTCGGGCTTGGGCTCGTCGGCAAAGGCCAGCAGCGCCTGCACCCGGGCAGCGCCCGCCGCGTCGAAACGCAGCAACGCGGACAGCGTGGCGCCCTGCGCGTGCAGGCGCTCGAGCTGCGCGGCGTCGGGCACGGCGCCGAGTTCCGCGCACCAGCGCAGACTGGCAATGGCCCAGGGCTCGCCATTCACCTGGCCGCGCACGCCGCGGCCAGGCATCGCCTGCATCGCACTCAGCGGCGGCGCCTGCAGGCCGCGCTGTGCGGCCGCCGCCATCACGGCACGCGCCAGCGGATGCTCGCTGCCGCCTTGCAGGCTGGCGGCGGTTGCGAGCAATGCGGCTTCGTCGCTGCCGCCCGCCACCGGCACCAGCGCCGTGAGCACCGGGCGGCCCAGCGTCAGCGTGCCGGTCTTGTCGAAGGCCACGGTGCCGACACGGTGCGCAAGCTCCAGCGCGCGCGCGTCCTTGATGAGAATGCCGCGGCGCGCCGCCACGCCGGTGCCGGCCATCACGGCGACAGGCGTCGCCAGGCCCAGCGCACAGGGACAGGCAATGACCAGCACGGCCACCGCATGGATCATGGCCACCTCGATGCCGGCGCCCGCGAGCAGCCATCCTGCCAGCGTGGCCAGCGCAATCGCCAGCACCACCGGCACGAACACGGCCGCGACCTGGTCCACCAGCCGCTGGATCGGCGCCTTGGCGGCCTGTGCATCCTCGACCAGGCGGATGATGCGCGCCAGCACGCTCTCGGCGCCCACTGCGCTCACTTCGACGACCATGCGGCCGTCGCCGTTCACGGCGCCACCCGTCAGTGCATCGCCAGGTCCCTTCGGCACCGGCAGCGGCTCGCCCGTGAGCATCGATTCGTCGACCTCGGACTGCCCCTCGATCACGCGCGCATCGGCGGGCACGCGCTCGCCCGGACGCACCGCGAGACGGTCACCCACCATCACCTCGGCCAGCGGCACGTCGCTTTCACCGCGCAGGCCCACCAGGTGCGCGGTCTCGGGCCGCAGCTGCTGCAGCGCGCGGATGGCCGAGGTAGCCTGCCGCTTGGCGCGCGCCTCCAGCCACTTGCCGAGCAACACCAGCGTGATCACCACGGCCGAGGCTTCGAAATACAGATGCGGCACGCCGCCGTGCCCCGCGTGCTCGCCCGCGCGCCACCAGAGCCAGAGCGACAAGCCGAATGCCGCACTGGTACCGAGTGCCACCAGCAGGTCCATGTTGCCGGTACCTGCCTTTGCGGCATGCCAGCCCGCGCGGTAGAAACGCGCGCCGAGCCAGAACTGCACCGGCGCCGCCAGCAGCAGCTGCACCCAGGGTGGCAGCATCCAGTCCTGCCCGAAGGGTTGGCCAAGCATCGGTGCCAGGAGCGGTATCGACAGCAGCAGCCCGATGCCCACGGGCCCGAAACCATGCCAGGGCGACAGCGCAGCGGCCTCGTCGGCTGCGCCGCCTGCCGCGCGCGGCTCGTAGCCCGCGGCGCGCACCGCGCGGCGCAGGCGGGCGTCCATGTCTTCGCCGCCGGCGGCCGTGACCACGCGCGCCGATTCGGTGGCGAGGTTCACGCTGACGTCCTGCACGCCCGGCACGTTCTTGAGCGCGCGTTCCACGCGCATCACGCAAGAGGCGCAGGTCATGCCGCCGACGGAAAGATCCAGGGTGCTCATCGGGTCGTGTAGGTTTTGCAGCAGATTGTCCATGGCCCGAGGCTAAAGTCTCACATCATGGCAAGGTCAAGCCGCAGCACGCAGTGACCCTGCACTGGACATTGACATCATGAGAAGGTTCAAACTGGCGCCTCGTTCACTTCATTTCATTCAACAGAGGAGCAAAGACGATGAGCCAGAAATTCCAGGTCTCGGGCATGAGCTGCGGCCACTGCGTGAGCGCGGTGCAGAACGCGGTACAGACGGTGGACCCCGAAGCGCAGGTCACGGTGGATCTTGAAACCGGCCATGTCGATGTGCTGAGCGCGCAGCCTCGCCAGGACATCGTGGCGGCCATCGAGAACGCCGGCTACCGGGTCCAATGAGCGGCTTCGGCACTGTCTCGATCGGCGAGGCCGCACGGCTCTCGGGTGTCTCGGCGCGCATGGTGCGGCACTACGAAGGCCTGGGCCTGCTGCCCCCGGTGGCGCGCACCGAAAGCGGCTACCGCCAGTACGGCGATGCCGACATCCACACGCTGCGCTTCATCAAGCGCTCGCGCGATCTCGGCTTCTCGATGGAGGAAATCGCCGAGCTCGTGGGCCTGTGGCACAACCGCCGGCGCGCGAGTTCGAACGTGAAGCGCATCGCACAAAAGCACCTGGGCGAACTGGAACAGCGCATTGCCGACATGCAGTCGATGCGCAGCACGCTCGCGCACCTGGTGCATTGCTGCCACGGAGATGCGCGCCCCGACTGCCCCATCCTCGACGATCTAGCGAAATAGGCTCTCCCCCAAGCTTCGCGCACTTCGTGTCGCTGCGCCACCCCCTCACCGGGGGCAGCACCGGTGGCCCGGCAAAGCCGGTTCCACGGTGTTCCTGAGAAAAGATCAGGCCCCTCTGACAAGCGACAGCACTTTTCCGGCATCCAGGGTGCGGGCCTTTTCCTGGATGGCCGGCAGGTATTGGGTCTGCAGGCTCTTGCCTTCCTGCACCACGCCCGAGAACGTTTCCTTGAGCATCTGCGCCGAGAGCGTGCGGCCGCCGGCGTAGTAGCGCTTGGCCACGTGTCCGAGCGCGTAGGTCGAGGCGAAGCTCATGCCCGAGCTCACCGCCTGGTTGCCGAGGCCGCGCAGCAGACCGCCACCCATCTTGCCGAGCAGGCCGCCGAGCAGCTTGCGCCCGGCCTGTTCCAGGTACTGCGAGGTCAGGCCCACGCCGACCGTCGCCAGGAAATCCTTCACGTGGCCGCTGTCGAGCTCGTAGCCGTAGGCCTTGCCGATGCGGTAGACCAGCTTCATCTGCAGCGGAATGATCGCCATGGTCGACAGCGTTTCGGGCAGCAGTTCGAGCGCGCCGTTGAGGATGGACGCGTTGAGGATGGACTTGTCGAGCTCCGCACTGTCGGGCGATGGCACAGCAGCAACAGCGGCAGGCGCCGTGGCCGTGACGGTGGCCGCCGCCGGCACCGCTGCCGCAATGTCTTCCGCCTGCTGCGAGAACTGCGCCGCCGAGGCATCGAGCCCGAGCGAAGTGCGCACGTCCAGCAGGAACATGCGCTCGGCATCGGACTGCGTGCCGTCCGCATCGCACACGCACACCGCCATTTCGTAGGCCAGCTGCTTCGATTCCGTGCTCTTCAGTTCGCCGGCGACCGAAGCCAGCGAGACGCGCTTCATCAGGACGTCCTGGTAGAGCGTGGGCAGGTTCACGCCGTCGGCCTGCGAAAGACCCTCGGCAATGCGCTTGATCTCGGCGCGTTCGCGCTCGTGCTTCTCGCCGTCGACGAAGGCGGCCAGGAGGCTGAGGGACACGATGGCCCGGGTTTCGGAAGGTGTCACGTTCGAATTTCCACTGGTTGAAGGACAAAGTTCGTTCGGCATGGAGCCCGAAGGTTCCGCCGCCGGTTCTCCCCACAAAGCTTGGGCAACTCTGTGGATAACACTCGCGCTTCCTTGTAAGAGAAAGCTAAGTGATTGATTTGCAAGGAAAATCTACAGTCTGCCCAAATATGAGGCAATGAATTTCTCGCGCCGAAAAACGCCTTTGGCAGATTTTCCGGACCGTGTCAAAGGACAACTCTGGGGAGATTTCCGGCACAAGCAGGGCGTTATCCACAGGGCCGGCGCTTCCCGCAATGTTGTCCCTTTTGGCGCGACAGCACAAAAGCGCAGCTGCGCACAGTGACGCGGGCATGACAAGTCCATGTCACGCAAGGGAAAAAGTGCCCTGTCCACAGACCGGCGCTGCCCTTATCTACTACTACTAATTTGAATAAGAGAAATAAGAAATAGAAACGGGGACAGCGCTGCGCCCGAAAAAAAGGCCGTGAACGGCCGCGCCGTGTCCGCAGCGCCACGCAGCCAAACTTGCCTCGCCGATCGGCGCTCGCTCGCTAACATCCGGGGATGAGTTTCAAACCGCGGATCCTGATCGCCGAAGACGAATCAGGCATTGCCGACACCCTCCAGTACGTCCTGAAGAGCGACGGCTTCACGCCGGTCTGGTGCGCCACGGCCGAAGACGCCATCGCGCAGTTCGCACAGGAACCGCCGGCGCTCGCGATCCTGGACGTCGGGCTGCCCGACCTCAACGGCTTCGAGTTGTTCAAGCGGCTGCGCGCGCTGAACCAGTCGCAGGGCGGTGCCGAGGTGCCGATGCTGTTTCTCACGGCCCGAAGCGACGAGATCGACCGCGTGGTGGGGCTGGAACTCGGTGCCGACGACTACATCGCCAAACCCTTTTCGCCGCGCGAACTGGTGGCGCGGGTACGCACCATCCTGCGGCGCAGCGCACGAGCGGCCCCCGGAGCGCCCGCAGGACCGGGCGACGGGGTACCCCCTCGAATTCCGGGCGCGGCGCCTCCAGCGTCCGTCCAGCCCCCCGCAATGCCGTTTGCGCTGGACAACGAGCGGATGCAAATCCGCTACTACGGACGTCTGCTCGAGCTCTCGCGCTACGAATACGGGCTGCTGCGGCTCCTGGTGCAGCGCCCGGGACGCGTCTTCACGCGCGACGAACTGCTGCAGCTGGTCTGGGACGACGCGAGCGACAGCTTCGACCGCACGGTCGACGCCCATGTGAAGACCCTGCGCGCCAAGCTCAAGGCCGTGGCGCCCGAGGTGGAGCCGATCCGCACGCTGCGCGGCACCGGCTATGCGCTGAACGAAGAACTGCCCCCGACGCCGTGAGCCGGCGCACGCGGATATTCATTGGAATCCTGCTGATCTACACGGCGGGCATCGCCTTCCTGCTCTACCGCGTGGTGTCGGACATCGATCCGCGCTACCGCGAATCGGCCGAGGAATCGCTGGTCGAGACTTCGCAGCTCATGGCCAGCCTGGTCGAGCAGGACGTGATCGCGGGCGCCCTCAACACCGCGCGGCTCGAGCCGCTGTTCCGCACGGTCTATGCGCGCGAGTTCTCCGCGCAGATCTACAACCTGCACAAGAACCGCGTCGAGCTGCGCGTGTACGTCACCGACCGCAGCGGCCGCGTGGTGTTCGATTCGCTCGGCAGGCACCTGGGCACCGACTACTCGCAGTGGAGCGACGTGAGCCGCACGCTCGCCGGCCTGTACGGCGCGCGCACCTCGCGCGACGTCGATGGCGATCCGCGCACTTCGGTCATGTACGTGGGCGCGCCGATCCGGTGGAACAACGAGATCGTCGGCATGGTCAGCGTCGGCAAGCCGGTGCAGAGCTTCGGCCAGTTCGTCGAAGACGCCCGCGCACGCACGTTGTGGGTGGGCGTGGGTTCGGGGCTGGCGCTGCTGCTGCTGGCGGTGATCGTCTCGGTCTGGCTGGTGCGGCCCTTCGGGCTGATCTCGGACTACTGGGCCTGGGTGCGTGCGCAGCGCACGCTGAGCCTTTCGCGCATGGCGCGGCGCGCGGTCGATGCGGTGCGCACCGGCTTCAGCGAAATGCGCGATGCGCTGACCGGCCGCAACTACGTGGCCGACTACGTGCAGACCTTCACGCACGAAGTGAAGAGCCCGCTCTCGGCGATCCGCGGCGCGGCCGAGCTGCTGCAGGAGCCGTCGATGCCGCATGCGGAGCGCGAGCGCTTCCTGAAGAACATCGAGCGCGAGACGCAGCGCATCCAGGAAATCGTCGACCGCATGATGGAGCTCACCGCGCTGGAAACCCGCCACGGGCTCGACCGCACGGAGCCGGTGGCGCTGGCTTCGCTGATCGAGGACATCGCCATCAGCGCGCAGCCCGCGGCGGCCAAGCGCAACATCGGCGTGCGCGTGAACATCCGCACCGAGGCCCGCACCGAGGGCGATCCGTTCCTGCTGCGGCGCGCCATCAGCAACCTGCTGGACAACGCGATCGATTTTTCGCCGCAGGGCAGCGAGGTGCTGCTGACGCTGGAAACCACCTCGAAGCTGGCGCGCGTGAGCGTGCGCGACCATGGCCCGGGCATTCCGGACTACGCACAGGAAAAGGTCTTCCAGAAGTTCTATTCGCTCGCGCGGCCGCACAGCCAGAAGAAGAGCACCGGACTCGGGCTGGCTTTCGTGAAGGAGATTGCCGCGCTGCACCGCGGGCGCATCGAGCTCGGCAATGCGGCGCGCGGCGGCGCGGTGGCCACGCTCACGCTGCCGCTGCTGCCGTCACACCACTGAACGGGTCACTGGCCCGTGAGCGCCGCGTAGGCCCTGCGCGTTGCGGGGCTCACGGCCTCGAGCAATTGCTCGTACGAGGTCTTGTGCCGCGCCAGCATGCGCGCCGAGGCCACCGTCTTCGACTTGCAGAACCAGTGGCAGGTGTGCTGCATCAGGAACAGTTCGGCCGACATGGTGAAGGCCTTGGCCTTTGGCGAGCGGCCCGCGTCATTGCGCATGACATCGGCAATGCCGCGCGCGTGGATGGCCAGCGCCTCGCGCAGGTCGAAGGTCGCGGCCGGAAACAGCTTGTGCGCGAAGGGAATGGCCACGGGCAGCTTGCTCACGCGCGCATCCGCCGCGTCGACCCGCGCAAATTCGGCGGCAAAGCTGTCGAACTGGGCCGAGAGCTTTTCCTCGGTGGAGTCGAGCAGGCTCCAGATCTGCTGGCGCCGCTCGGCGTTGTCCTCGCCCAGGCAGCGCAGGTAGCCTTCGGTGAGGCTCTCCATCAATCTTTCGATCTGGTATCTGCCCAGGTGGCTGCCGAGCAGCGCGATGCGCTGGCGCTGGTCCCTGGACTTGAGGATGTAGGCGCCGACGACGATCGACGTCGCCAGGATAAGGATTTCCATGGGGAAAGAGGCGTGGGAAGGTAAAGCGAAAGGAGCCGCACCGAGTGTAGAGACTCGCTACGGCTCCTTCCCGCCATGCCGCCTCAGCGGAAGAAATCGAGGATGCGGTTGCGCTCTTCGGGCTGCGGCGGCGGGCCCAGCGGCGGCGGGGCAGCGAGGGGCGGCACACCCGTGAGTTCTTCGGCCGGCACTGGCGGCGCCTCGCTCTCCACGCCCAGGCTGGCCACGCTGTGGCCCGGCGTGAAGTCGTCGAAGTACCACTCGCCATCGATGTTGACGACGCCCGGCGGCTCGGCAATCTTGCTCACCGGCACGCCCTTCAGCGCGGCTTGCATATAGCCGATCCAGATCGGCAGGCTCAGGCTGCCGCCGGTTTCGCCGCGCACGCCCAGCTGGCGCGGCGTGTCGTAGCCGATCCATGCAATGCCTACCGTCGTGGGCTGGAAGCCCGCGAACCAGGTGTCGAAGGAGTCGTTGGTGGTGCCGGTCTTGCCGAACAGGTCGTCGCGCCTGAGCGCCTGGTAGGCGCGCGCGGCGGTGCCGCCCTTCACCACGCTCTGCAGCAGCGAATCCATGATGAAGGCGTTGCGCTCGGGAATGGCGCGGCGGCTTTCGTCGAGCACCGGCGGCTCGGTCTCGAGCAGTACCTTGTCGCGCAGGTCGGTGATGCGCGTGACCAGGTACGGATTGACCTTGTAGCCGCCATTGGCGAACACCGAATAGGCGGTGGCCATCTGCATCGGCGTGACCGAACCGGCGCCCAGCGCCATCGGCAGGTAGGCCGGATGCTTGTCCTTGTCGAAGCCGAAGCGGGTGATCCACTCCTGCGCATACGGCGCGCCGATGGCCTGCAGCACGCGCACCGTCACCAGGTTCTTCGACTTCATCAGTGCGGTGCGCAGCGGCATCGGTCCCTCGAAGCCGCCGTCGAAGTTCTTCGGTTCCCAGGGCTGGCCGCCCTGGGTGCCCGGCTCGAAGTACAGCGGCGCGTCGTTGACGATGGTCGCGGGCGTGAAGCCCTTCTCGAGCGCGGCCGAATAGATGAAGGGCTTGAAGCTCGAACCCGGCTGGCGCCAGGCCTGCGTCACGTGGTTGAACTTGTTCTTGCCGAAGTCGAAGCCGCCCACCAGCGACTTGATGGCGCCGGTGCGCGGGTCCATGCCGATGAAGGCGCCTTCCACTTCGGGCAGCTGCGTGATCTCCCAGGTGTTCTTCGGCGTGCGGGCCACGCGGATCACCGCGCCGCGGCGGATCTTGATATGGGGCGGTGCCTTCGCCGCGAGCCCCGACTGCGCGGGCCTGAGGCCTTCGCCGGTGATCTGCACGGTTTCGCCGTTCGCGCGCACCGCGTTGATTTCCTTGCTGCCGGCCTCCAGCACCACGGCGGCCATCACGTCGCCGTTGTCGGAGTGCTCGGCCAGCGCTTCGTCCACCGCCTCGTCGACTTCCTTGGGATCGCTCGGCAGGTCGACGAAGCGCTCCGGCCCGCGATAGGGCTGGCGCCGCTCGTAGTCCATGATGCCCTTGCGCAGCGACCTGTAGGCCGCGGCCTGGTCGGCCGCGACCAGCGAGGTGTAGACCTTCATGCCGCTGGTGTAGATGCTGTCGCCGTACTGCGCGTACATCATCTGGCGCACCGTCTCGGCCACGTATTCCGCATGCAGCCGGTCCGGGTCGGCGGCATCGCGCAGGTGCAGCTCCTCCTTCTTGGCCTCGGCCGCCTGCTCGGCGGTGATGAAGCCGGTTTCCTGCATGCGGTCGATCACGTAGAGCTGGCGTGCGCGGGCGCGCCGCGGATTGGCCACCGGGTTGTTCGCGCCGGGCGCCTTGGGCAGGCCGGCCAGCATGGCGGCTTCGGCCAGCGTGACGTTCTGCAGCGGCTTGCCGAAATAAGCCTCGGACGCAGCGGCAAAACCATAGGCGCGATTGCCCAGGTAGATCTGGTTCAGGTAGATCTCCAGGATCTGGTCCTTGCTGAGCTGCTGCTCCAGGCGCAGGGCCAGCAGGATCTCGTAGGCCTTGCGGCTCAGCGTGCGTTCGGAGCTCAGGTAGACGTTGCGCGCCACCTGCATCGTGATGGTCGATGCGCCCTGCTTGCGTCCGCCCTTCAGGCTGGCCACGGCCGCGCGCGCGAAGCCCTTGTAGTCGACACCGCCATGGTCGTAGAAGCGCGCATCTTCCACCGCGAGCACGGCGTCCTTCATGACCTTGGGGATGCTGGCAAATGGCGTGAGCGTGCGGCGCTCCTCGCCGAACTCGCCGATCAGCGTGCCTTCGACCGTGTACACGCGCAGGGGCAGCTTCGGCCGGTAGTCGGCCAGTTCGGAAATGTCGGGCAGCCGGGGATAGATGGCGGCCACCGCAACGACGGCGGCCACCAGCAGCACCAGCGTGCCGGAGCCGAGCGCGATGGCGCTCCACCGCGCCGCGCGCCGCAGCTTCACCGAACGCGGCGAGCGCGCGGGCTCGGTGGAAGGAGAAGAATCGTCCATGGGAATCAGTGGCAAAAAGGTAAGGAAAAAAACAGTCCGTAGCGTTGGTTACACGGACGCGGCCGCCTCAGGTAAGACCGGCTCGGGCGTTCGGGGGTTCCCGGCCGACAGTGCATACCAGTCGACCTTGCGCGTGGCGAGCATCAGCACCGTCAGCATGCCGAATGTCAGCAGGGCGCCGAGCAGCAGCGCATTGCTTTCCGATGCCAGCAGGCCGTAGAGCGCGCCATAGAGTACCGCGACATAGGCTCCGAAGCCCGCGCCGCGTTTCCAGCTTTGCAAGACCGCGCTGAAATAGATGCCGAGCAGCAGCACGCTCGCGCCGGCCGCGCTGGCGTAGGCCAGCGAGAAAGCCAGCTTCTCGGACAGGGCCAGCAGCAGCAGGAAGAACAGCGCGATCGAGAGGCCGACCAGGCCGTATTGCACCGGATGCATGCGCTGCCTGCGGAACAGCTCGAACATGAAGGCCGCCATGATCACCAGGCCGATGAAGAGCGCGCCGTACTTGCCGGCGCGCGTGCTCATCGAATACACGTTGACCGGCTGCGCGAGCGACACGTCGAAGGTCTGCAGCGGGCCGAGGTTGCGTTGCGCATGGTTGGTTGCAACTACGGCTGCCGCCGTGGCGGCATCGCCGCGGCCCGACAGTCCGGCGCGCACCTGCTCGCGTGCGGAAGTCACGAGCGAGGACACGCGCCAGTGCGCATCGAAGCCCTGCGGCGTCACTTCGCGCTGCGTGGCGAGAAAGCGGCCGCCGAAACTCGGATGCGCCCAGGGTGAGCGCAGGTGGGCGGTGGTTTCTTCGGCAATCGGCACCATGGAGAGCGTGTCCTGCCCGACGAGGCCGAGCTTCATCTCGAACGGCAGCGCAGCCTTTGCCTCCCATGCGGCGAGCGCTGCGCCGGTGAGCGGTGCGTGGATGCCATCGGCCAGCGAGGCGTCGTCCGCCAGGCCCGGCACGCGCTGCCTGAAACGCAAGGCCTCGCCGTTCATCGCGATCGAAGGCGAACCATCGATCCCGCGCAGGTCGCTCGTGCCGAAGACGACGAAAGGTGCCTTGAATTCGATGCGCGAATCGGTCTCGCTGTGCGCCACCGATTTGGGATCGAAGGGCGCAAAGCCGCCGCCGAGCGTGGCGTCGAGCGTATAGAACGGAATCCTGAAGATGCCCCGGTAGCGTTCGTGCGGTGCCATCGAACCTTCGATGTGCAGCTTGTCGGGAAACACCACATGGGTCATTTCCTTGCTGCGCGCCTCCTGGCCGATCACGCGGCCTTGCGCATTGCGAAGCGGCTCCATCCAGCGCTCCACATAGGGCACCAGCAGCAGCGGGCCCACCACGGTCTGCGGGCCCGCGTAGGTGGCGGCGAGTTCCGCGGCCGCCTCGCGCTGGCTGTTGCCGCGCTCGCGGTTGATCGCATTGATCTCGGCCAGCGGGATGCACAGCAAGAGCGTGAGCAGCAGCAGCCCGGCCACCTTGACCAGCATCGAACCCTGCAGGGCCTTCAGCAACTGGAACATGTTTTTCTCCTCGTCGATTGTCGAAGCCGCGATGCTCGCCGTGCCATCCGAAGCGCGTGTGAAGCGCAGCCGCCGGCAGACTTCACACAGGCTTCACACAAGGCGGCATCCGCACGCCGGACTTCAAGGAGCCTTCCAATTTCCTTCTCGCGCGGTGCCGACAGTTGCGGCTGTGCAAGTTCGCACGGACACCAACACCCACACCGCCATGGATGCCCACAACTCCACCCGTCCCGGCCGCTGGCTCTGGCTCGCCACCGTGAGCCTGGCCACGGCGGGCTTCGTCGCGCTCAGCCTGAACCCCGTGCATGCCCAGGAAGCACCGGGCCCGCGGCTGAAGACCGAGAGCCCGTACTTCTTCGTGAAGAGCGACGATCCCTCGGTCGACCGCCTGCCGCTCAAGGCCACCGAGGTGGCGGTGAAGATCTCGGGCGTCATTGCTGACGTGACCGTCACGCAGACCTACCGCAACGAAGGCCAGCGCGCCATCGAAGCCAGGTATGTTTTTCCGGGCTCGACCAAGGCTGCCGTGAGCGGCCTCAACGTGCGCCTGGCCGACCGGCTGATCACCGCGCAGATCCGCGAGAAGCAGCAGGCGCAGATCGAATACGACACCGCCAGGAAGGAAGGCAAGACCGCCGCGCTGCTCGAGCAGCACCTGCCCAACGTGTTCCAGATGAACGTCGCCAACATCCTGCCGGGCGACGACGTGAAGGTGGAGCTGCGCTACACCGAACTGCTGGTGCCGCAGTCGGGCAACTATGCGTTCGTCTTTCCCACCGTGGTGGGCCCGCGCTACAACAGTCCGCAGTCGCAGAACGCCCAGGCGAAGTGGGTGGCGCAGCCCACGCTGCGCGCGGGGGTGGCGTCCGGCACCAGCTTCAGGCTCAAGGCCAGCATCGACACGCCCATGGGCCTGAAGGAGGTGCGTTCCTCTTCCCACGCCATCGAGGTGAAGAAGAGCGATGAAGACCGCCATGCCGACATCGTGCTCGCGGCCGACGGCCGGCCGGCGGACAACCGCGACTTCGTGCTCGACTACCGCCTTGCGGGCGAAAGGATCGAATCGGGCCTGATGCTCTACAAGGGCCAGAACACCGGCGGCAGTGCCGAGAACTTCTTTCTCGCGATGGTCGAGCCGCCCAAGGCCGTGGCCGCCAGCGCGATCTCGCCGCGCGACTACATCTTCGTGGTCGACATCTCGGGTTCGATGCACGGCTTTCCGCTCGACACCGCCAAGACGGTGCTCGAACGCCTGATCGGCGGCCTCAGGCCGAGCGATACCTTCAACGTGCTGCTGTTCTCGGGCAGCAACAAGATGCTCTCGCCCAAATCGGTGCCGGCTACGCGCGCCAACATCGAGCAGGCGCTGGCCACCATCCAGAACTACGGCGGCAGCGGCAGCACCGAGCTGATTCCCGCGCTCAAGCGCGTCTACGCCGAGCCGAAGGAAGAGAACGTGTCGCGCACCGTGGTCCTGGTGACGGACGGCTACGTGAGCGTGGAGCGCGAGGCTTTCGAGCTCGTGCGCAAGAACCTTTCGAGGGCCAATGTGTTCGCCTTCGGCATCGGTTCGTCGGTGAACCGCAGCCTCATGGAAGGCATTGCGCGCGCCGGCATGGGCGAGCCCTTCATCATCACCGACCCGATCCAGGCGCCGGAGCAGGCCGCGCGCTTCCGCCGCATGGTGGAGTCGCCGGTGCTCACCAACGTGAAGCTGACTTTCGGCGGGCTCGACGTGTACGACGTGGAGCCGCAGGCGCTGCCCGACGTGCTGGGCGAGCGCCCGGTGATCGTGTTCGGCAAGTGGCGCGCGGACGCCGAGGGCAAGGCCAAGGGCCGCGTCATCGTCGAAGGCCAGGGCGCCAATGGCCCGTACCGCCAGGAACTGCGTATCGACCCGCAACTGCGCCAGGACACGGCCGCGCTGCGCACGCTGTGGGCGCGCCACCGCATTCAGAGCCTGAGCGACCAGGAGACGCTCGAGGGCGGCAGCGCCTTCAAGGAGCGCATCACCGAGCTCGGCCTGAAGTACAGCCTGCTGACCCAGTACACCAGCTTCATCGCGGTGGACAAGGTGGTGCGCAACCCCGCGCCGCAGAACAGCGTGGGCGTGAACCAGCCGCTGCCGCTGCCGCAGGGCGTGAGCGAACTCGCACTCGGCGCCGAGGTGCCGAGCACGCCGGAGCCCGAGACGCTGGGCGCCATTGCCGTGGTGCTGTCGATGCTCGCGATGCTGCGCCGCCGCGCGCGCCGCAACGACCCGCGCCGCTTCACGGCCTGAGCCAGGGAAAAAGAAAAATGTCATTGGCCGCACTCGCCCATCGCCATCCGCGCATCGTGGATTGGGGCATCCACGTCGACCGTGCACCGGCTGCCGGCTGGCTCGCACTGCAATTCGCCGCGCTCGCGCCGACCTGGGCCTGGATGGCCCGGCGCCTGCGCGATGGCTCCGACGATCCGCTGGGCCTGCTGGCGCTGGCCGCCCTGGCTGCGCTGGCTTGGCATTGCCGGCGCGAACTGCGGGCCGCGCCGCAGCTGGGCTGGCTGGCGCTGGCCGGCGCCGGCACCGTGCTGGCGACCGTGCTGCGCACCGGGCTCGGCGCCCTGCCCGCGCTGCCGCCGCTCGCCGCGGGCCTGGTGGCCGTGCTGGCGCTGGCCTGCGGCCTGCTGGCCTTCCTGCCGCGGCGCGTGGCCGTGCTGCCGGTGGCCGGCCTGGCGGTGCTTGCGCTGCCGCTGCTGTCGTCGCTGCAGTTCTATGCAGGCTATCCGCTGCGCGTGATCACGGCCGAGGCGAGCCGCTGGCTGCTGGCGCCGGGCTTCAGCGTGGCGCGCGAGGGAAGCAGCCTGGTGGTCGATGGCCGGCTGGTGATCGTCGACGCGCCGTGCTCGGGCGTGCAGATGGTGTGGCTCGGCTACTTCACGGCCTGCGCGGTTGCGCTCTGGGCCCGCCAGAGCGATCGCGGCTTCCTGCGCCGGCTGCCGATGGTCGGCCTGCTGGTGCTGGGCGGCAACATCCTGCGCAACAGCGTGCTGATTGCATTCGAAGGCGCAGGCCATCCGCTCGCGCCCTGGGCGCACAACCTGCTCGGTCTGCTGGTGCTGGCCGCGGTATGCAGCGGCATCGCCCGCCTGATGGTGCCGATGCGCGCCGTGCCCCCGTTCGCCGACCGGCCGATCCCGGGCCTGATCACCGCGCAAGGAGGCCGCCATGTCGACACGGTTCTTTGAGGCGCTGTTTGCCAACCATTTCATCAACCGCATCGGCCACAAGACGGCCTTCGCGCTCGCGATGCTGCTGTGCATGCTGTGGTCGACCGCGGCGGTGCTGCGCGCGCCGCCCGAGCCTTCGATGGCCATGGCCTCGCATGAATGGCCCAGCCAATGGGACGGCGTTCCATTGCGGCCACTGGCGCTCGGCGACGTCGAGCAGCGTTTTGCCGACCGCTTTCCGGGCGCCATCGGCCGCATGACCGACGGCACGCAGACGATCGTGATGCGTGCGGTGAATGCCCCCACGCGCATGCTGCATCCGGCGGCCGACTGCTACCGCGCGCTGGGTTTCCGCATCGAACAGGCGCGGCTCGAACGCGATGCGCAGGAGCGGCTGTGGCGCTGTTTTGTTGCGCAACGGCACAGCACGCAAAAGATCCGTGTCTGCGAGCGCATCGTCGATGCCGAAGGCACGTCTTTCACCGACACTTCAGCCTGGTACTGGGCGGCGGCCAGTGGACGCTCGAGCGGTCCGTGGCAAGCTGTGACGGTGGCGAGGCCGATGTGATGAGAGTTTTGTGAAACAGTTTCTGCGATTCGTGATCTACGGGCTGCTGGCCCTTGTGGTGACAACCTGCGTTGCTATCTTCCTGATAGTGAAACTGGTGCTTGCGCCGGCGGCGGGGGAGTGGAGCACCACGGTCGAGGCCGGCCCGCTGCGCATTGCCGTGGGCGTGCCCACGGCGGTGCGCCTGGCCACCTCGTCCTGGTTCGCGCCGCGGCTGGACGGACATTCGTTCGACAGCCGGTTCGGCACCCTGCATTTCGCCTGGAAGGAAGCGACAGGCGTGCTCGAAGTGCGCTGCTCGCCCTGCAGCGCCGAGGTTGCCGCGCTCGGCACGCAGCCGATCGTGTTCGAGGGCCTGGTCGCCACCGTGAAGCGGGACGGCAACACGCTGGGCGGCACCATCGAGGCCACGCCGCGCAGCGCCGAGGCCGCCGCCATGCTCCAGGGCCAATGGGAAGGACACCTGCCACCCAAGGGAAAGGGCCTGCAGCTCAGCGCCGACATCAAGGACGCGCCGATTGCCCGCTGGTATGCGGTGCTCGCGCCCAACCTGCCCGAACTGCAGCGCGCCCGCATCGGCGGCACGCTGGCGTTGCGCGGGCAGGTCGCGCTGCCCGAGGCCACGTTCGCGGTGCAGCCCACCGTGAGCCAGTTCACCGTCGAGGGGCTGGGCACCGAAGCCATGCTGGGCGCGCGCACCAGCTGCGGCGCGCCATCGAAGCTGGCCAACGACAGCTGGCTGGCGCGCGCCGTCATCGCGGCCGAAGACCAGCGGTTCTTCACCCACGCCGGTTACGACCTGGCGGAGATCGTCGCGTCGATCGACAACAACCAGAAGGAAGGCCAGCCCAAGCGCGGCGGCAGCACGCTGACGCAGCAGCTCGCCAAGATGCTGGTGACCGGCAGCGACCGCACGGCGGAACGCAAGCTGCGCGAGCTGCTCTACGCGGTCGAAATGGAGCAGACCCTGGGCAAGGCCCGCATCCTGCAGCTCTATCTGGACAACGCGCCGTGGGGCGGCAACCTGTGCGGCGCCGAAGCCGCCGCCCGGCGCTATTTCAAGCGTTCCGCGCGCAGCCTGGAGCCTGCGCAGGCGGTCTGGCTCGCGTCCATGCTGCACAAGCCGCAGGCGGTGCTCGAGCAATGGCGGCGCGACGGGCAGATCGACCCGGACCGCACCAAGTGGGTCGCCGAGAGCGTGCGCGGCATCAGCCGCAACCAGCGCGAGGCATTGCTCAAGAGCGTGGCGGCCGCCAGATTCACGGCGCCGGAGGCTTTCCCATGAACGAGGTTGAAGCCATCGAGCGCGCCACCGTGGCCGCCGTTTCGCCCCTTGCCGTCGAAGAGCTCGACGGCTGGCTGCTGCCCTTCGACGACGGCACCGTCAAGCGCGCCAGGTCGGCCGTTCCGCTGCACCGCGAGCCGGTCGCAGGCCGCACGATCGACCGCATCGAGGAGCGCTACGACCGCCGGCAGTTCGTGCCCGCGTTCCGCCTGGCCGATGTGCCCTCTTTCGTGGCGCTGCAGTCGGAGCTGGAGCAGCGGCACTACGTCGGGGACTCGCCGACCTGCGTGCAGATCGGCTCCGCGAGGCGCATGCGCGAGGTGGTGCCGCCTGGCGCCGCGCTGGCCGATGTCGACCTTGCCCCCGACGACGCCTGGGCCACCCTGTTCCTCGGCGAGGGCTTCGATCCCGTGGATGGCGCCCACCGCGTGCGGGCGCTGTCGCGCGCCCAGGACTCGCTCTACGCCAGCGTGCGCGAGGGCCGCCGAACCGTGGCGGCAGGCGCCATGGCCTTCGGCCACGGATGGGCCAGCGTGCACGGCATGCGAACCGAGCAGTCCCACCGCGGCAAGGGCCTGGCCGGACGCGTGCTGGCGGGCCTTGCGCGGGCCGCGCTCGAGCGCGGCTTCGAGCGCGTGTTCCTGCAGGTCGACGCACACAACACGGCCGCCCATGCGCTCTATCGGCGCGCCGGTTTCTCGACGCAGTGGCAGTACCGCTACTGGCAGCGCCAGCAGTGGCCGCGCTGAAGCCGCGCCGAGGCGCCAGGACCGGTTCGGCAATTCCTCCCGGGTGGCGCGGTCGGGCCGTTAGTGCCACCATGGCTGCATGACGAATGCAAACCACCACGCCAACCACCCGACCGATCCCGTGGCCACCCCGCGAGGCATCGACCACATCGTGGCCGGTGTTTCCACCAGCGATGGCGACGGCGTCAAGCTCACCCGCGTGCTGCAGCAGCCGCTGCAAAAAAGGCTCGATCCCTACCTGATGCTCGACGCCTTCGGCAGCGACAACCCGGGCGACTACATCGGCGGCTTTCCCAATCATCCGCACCGCGGCTTCGAAACCGTGACCTACATGATCGCGGGCCGCATGCGGCACCGCGACAGCGCAGGCCACGAGGGGCTGCTGCAGAACGGCGGCGTGCAATGGATGACGGCCGGCCGCGGGCTCGTCCACAGCGAACTGCCCGAGCAGGAGGACGGCCTGATGGAGGGCTTTCAGCTCTGGCTCAACCTGCCTGCCAAGGACAAGATGCGCGAGCCCTGGTATCGCGACATCCAGAGCGAGGAAATCCCGGAATACACCACCGCCGCGGGTGTGCACGTGCGCGTGATCGCGGGCGCGAGCCATGGCATCGAGGGCGCGGTGCGGCGCGAGCACACCGAGCCGCTGTACCTCGACATCACCCTGCCGCCTGGCGCCGAATTCGCCCAGCCCCTGCCCGACGACCACAACGCGCTGGTGTATGCGTTCCGCGAATCGGTGTGGATCGCGGGCAGCGAGGTGCCGACGCGCCGCATGGCCATTCTTGCGAACGACCCCGGCAGCGATGGCGTGGTGCTGCGTGCCGGGGCCACCAACCACAGCCCGGCGCGCGCATTGCTGATTGCCGGCAAGCCGCTGCACGAGCCGATCGCTCAATACGGCCCCTTCGTGATGAACACGCAGGAGCAGCTGAAGGAGGCCGTGCAGGACTTCCAGAGCGGCAAGTTCGGCGGTTGATGTAGTCGCCGGCCTACCGCAAATCGGCATCGCCCGCAGGTCACGGGCGCACGCATGGGGCATAGATTGACTGCCATGCCCCACCGCACGATCAAAGCCCCGGAGGTCCGCAAGGGACAGGCACCCGAAACGCTGAAGCGCGGCCAGTTCCACGAGCGCTTCATGCAGCCGTTCCAGGACCCCGCCTTCCAGGCTGAAAAGGCTGCGCTGCAGCGCATCGAGCTCATCGCATGGGAGGCCTACGAGCAAGGCCGCAAGGCACCCGTCACGCGCAAGGCCGGCCCCGGCCACGCCGACCCCGACTACGAACTTTCCGTCGACTGGCTCGAAGCCAGAGCGCGCATCGATGCGGCGCAGGCCGCCTGGGGCCGGGCGCAGACGAAGTCGCGCGTGCTGCTGATCAACGGCTCGCCGCGCAACGACGGCACCTGCCCGGGCGAAATCTCCAAGACCTGGCGGCTGCTGCAGCTCGCGCGCGAGGTGCTCGATGGCTGCGGCATCGACGTCGACGTGCTCGACCTGAGCCTGCTCGCCTCCGACTACGGGCGCCATATCCATCCCTGCAAGGGCTGCGTGTCCACCGCCATGCCGCTGTGCCACTGGCCCTGCAGCTGCTATCCCAACCATGCGATGCGCCAGACCGGCGACTGGATGAACGAGATCTACGAGCGCTGGGTGGCGGCGCATGGCGTGATCGTGTTCACGCCCACGCACTGGTACCAGTCGGCCAGCCCGCTCAAGCTCATGGCCGACCGGCTGGTGTGCGCCGACGGCGGCAACCCCGACCCGACCAGCACCCACGGCAAGAAGCCCGACGAAGCCAAGGCCCTCGAACTCCAGGGCTGGGGCTATCCCAAGCACCTGGCGGGACGGGTCTACGGCGTGGTGGTGCACGGCGACGTGGCCGGCGCCGAGAGCCTGCGGCGCAACCTGTCGGACTGGCTCGACTGGATGGGCCTGATCGACGCGGGCGCGCAGGCCCGGCTCGACCGCTACATCGGCTACTACGAGCCCTACGCCACCAGCCACGACAGCCTCGATGCCGACGAAGGCGTGCAGGAAGAAGTGCGCAACGTGGCCCGCGCCGTGGCGCTGGCGGTGGGCGAGCTGCGCTCGGGCAAGCTGCAGGCGCCCGACCGCGGATTGAAGCCACCAAGGCCCAAATAAGTCACGCTGCGGGCGGTGAAAGGCCTGCGCGTTCATGATTCTTTACGCACGCTCACTTCCGGCTCACCGCGCCGATACAGAGGTCTTCCACACTTCGTCTCACCTGCTGCCCATTGGCGGCGGGCTTCTTCGAAAGGAAGCACTTCTCATGATCTCTCTTCGCCAACGCATCATCTGGGCCAGCCTTCTGGGCTCGGCTGCCCTCGCCTCTTCGGGCGCCTTTGCACAACAGGCCCCGGCGGCACCCGTCACTTCGTCCTCCACGCCCGCGGCTGCCGTTGCGCAGGCCGAGGACAGCGCAGCACCCAAGGCGCAGCGCAAGCGCATGGATCCGGCACAGCGCATGGAGCGCATGCAGGAGCACCGCGCCAAACGGCTTGCCGCGCTGAAGGAAAAGCTCAAGCTGAACGCCGGACAGGAAAGCGCGTGGACCAGCTTCGCAGCGGCCAGCCAGCCGCCGGCCGGGGCCCGCGCGCAGCGCATGGACCGTGCGGAATTCGCCAAGCTCACCACGCCCGAGCGCCTGGAGCGCATGCAGGCCCGCCAGGCCGAGCGCAGCGCCAGGTTCGCCAAGCGCGCCGAGGCCACCAAGGCTTTCTATGCCGCGCTGACGCCCGAGCAGCAGAAGACCTTCGATGCCGAAACGGTGCATGCCGGCATGCACGGCCACCGCGGCCATCATGGTCACGGCGACCACGGCGGCCAGCATTCCGCGGCGCCTGCCAAGAGCTGACCTGCAGACAGTGCGCCCGCGCCGGTGCACACGATGAAAAGCCCGCGATGCCTCGAGCACCGCGGGCTTTTTTCGTACATGGTCGTAAATGGGCGCCTATTGAGGCGTGCCGGTCTTTTCGGTCGGGTTGGTGGGCACGTCCGGCCGCTCGCCTGGCTGGCCGAACTGGGGCTTGGGCTTGCGGGCCAGCTGGCTCACCTCGGCGCGCGACATCTCGCCGGTGGGTTGCGGCATGGCGTTCGGCTGTCCGTTCACGGTGGTGCTGGCCTCGCCCTTGGGCACCAGGTTGTTGGTGTTGTTGCGATTGTGGGCGCGTGCCTCGGCCTTCACGGCTTCGCGCGACACCGGCATGCTGGCGTCGGGACGCTGCGGCGGGTTGGGCACGCCGGCGGGTGTCTGCGTGCTGGCCTGGCCGCCCACGGCCGGGTCCGGCTGGGCGGGTATCGACGTGGCTTGCGCCATGGCGGCACCGGCCGCGGCCATCAGGCCGGCCAGCGCCGTGGCGCCAAGGATTGCGTGCTTCATGGTGCGTTCCTTTGGAAAATGAGGATGAAGAAGACCGCCGGCTTTTTTGCTGCGGCTTGAAAACCACCGTAGGAGGCCCCGGATGCGGCCCGTGTCGGGGTGCGGCAGGCCTGCCTGTAGGAGCCGGCCGTCCCGTCGCGAAAGGCGGTGAAGAAGGTGGCGCGTTCCTACAGGCGCGACGGGCGCGGCAACGTACAACCTCAAGACCGATGTCTTCCTCCCCGATTCCGCTTGCCTCCGCGGCGCCGACCTCGCTCAAGGTCATGACGGTGAACACCCACAAGGGCTTCACCGCGCTCAACCGCAAGTTCATCCTGCCGGAGCTGCGCGACGCGGTGCGCACGGTGGGAGCCGACGTGGTGTTTCTGCAGGAAGTGCTCGGTACCCATTCGCGCCATTCGCGCAAGGTCAACAACTGGCCCGAGGCGCCGCACTATGAATTCCTCGCGGACACCATGTGGCCGCAGTTCGCCTACGGGCGCAACGCCGTGTACCCGAGGGGCCACCACGGCAACGCGGTGCTGTCCAAGTTTCCGATCGTGCATTTCCGCAACCACGACGTGTCGGTGGCCGGGCCCGAAAAGCGCGGCCTGCTCCATTGCGTGCTGCGCCTGCCGGGCCGCGCGGTCGACGTCCACGCGATCTGCGCGCATCTCGGCCTGGCCGAGGCGCACCGGCAGCAGCAGCTCGAACTGCTGCTGCACATCGTGCGCGACGAGGTGCCCGCCGATGCGCCGCTGATTGTGGCGGGCGACTTCAACGACTGGCGCGGCCGTGCCCACCAGGTGCTGGAGGAAGGTGCCGCGCTGCGCGAGGTTTTCGTGCATGCGAACGGCTCGGCCGCCAAGACCTTTCCGGCGCGCTTTCCGCTGCTGTCGCTGGACCGCATCTATGTTCGCAACGCGGGCGTGCACGCGCCCGTGGTGCTGCCGCGCAAGCCCTGGTCGCACCTGTCGGACCACGCACCGCTGGTGGCGAACATCGATCTTTGAAGCGGACCCCCATGACCTGCGGTGAACGCCATGGATAACGTCGGCCAGTGGGTGGGCGGCAACCGCATCGCGCTGCTCGAGAACGGGGAGGAGTTCTTCGCGCGCGTGTTCGATGCCATTCGCCAGGCGCAGCGCGAAGTCATCATCGAGACCTTCATCCTGTTCGAGGACAAGGTGGGCCTTGCGCTGCATGCCGCCATGCGCTCGGCGGCCCGGCGCGGCGTGAAGATCGACCTGATGGTCGACGGCTTCGGGTCGCCCGATCTCTCGCGCGAATTCATCGCGCAGCTGAGCGCCGTGGGCGTGCGGGTGCGGGTGTTCGATCCGGGGCAGCGCATCCTCGGCCAGCGGCTCAACGTGTTTCGACGGATGCACCGCAAGATCGTGGTGGTCGATGGAGAACTCGCGTTCGTGGGCGGCATCAACTATTCGGCCGACCATCTGCTGGACTTCGGACCCAAGGCCAAGCAGGACTACGCGGTGGAGTTGCGCGGGCCCGTCGTGGCGCAGATCCACCAGTTCGTGCTGCGCGCCATCGCGCTCGGCGACAAGGGGCCGCGCTGGTTTCGCCGCCGGCTCAAGCAGGCGCCGCCCGTCGACCGGGAGCCCGTCGGCGATGTGGAGGCGGTGCTCCTCACGCGCGACAACCGCCGCCACACCGGCGACATCGAACGCGAGTACCTGGCCGCGATCCGCGCCGCGCGCAAGCGCATCGTGATTGCCAACGCGTATTTCTTTCCCGGCTACAGGCTCATCAAGGAGCTGCGCCGCGCTGCCCGGCGCGGCGTGGATGTGCGGCTCATCCTGCAAGGCGAGCCCGACATGCCGATCGTCAAGACGGCCGCCACCATGCTTTACCACCATCTGCTGCATGCGGGCGTGCGCATCTACGAATACTGCGACCGTCCGCTGCATGCCAAGGTCGCGCTGATGGACGACGAGTGGACCACGGTCGGCTCGAGCAATCTCGATCCGCTGAGCCTGTCGCTCAACCTGGAGGCCAACGTGTTCGCGCGCGACAAGGCTTTCAACCAGCTGCTGTGGGAGCGCATGGACAAGCTTATGCGCGAGAGCTGCCAGCAGATCGGCGCGGCCGACCTGGAAAACGGATGGAGCGGTTGGCGGCTGGTACGCAGCTTCTTCATCTTCCACTTCCTGCGCTGGTATCCGTCGTGGCTGGGATGGCTGCCGCGGCAGGTGCCGCGCCTCACCCTGGCCGAGGCCACCGAGCTTGCCGGGAAGCGCGAAAAGCGCGAGGGCGCCGGCGACAACGGGGCCACGCCGACGGAAGCGGCATGAGCGCCCGCCGGCCGTTCCGAAGGAGCATGGAGGCCGCCCAGTGAGCACACGCACCGCGAGACTTGCGCACAGGCCCTGGTGGCCCTGGCTGCGGCGCATCGCAGTCTGGGCCTTCTTCGCCCTGATCGCCTGGCTGCTCGTGAGCCAGGCGCGTTCCATCGACTGGCAGGAGGTGTTCGACGCCATGCGCGCGCTGCCTGCGGCCACGCTGTGGCTGGCCGGTGCGCTGGCCGCCGGCAGCTTCACCACCTACAGCACCTACGACCTGCTGGGCCGCCATCTCACGCGCCACCCGCTCGGCGCCCGCACCGTCATGGGCGTGACTTTCATCAGCTATGCCTTCAACCTCAACCTCGGTTCGCTGGTGGGCGGCGTGGCATTCCGCTACCGGCTCTATTCGCGCCTGGGCCTTCCCAACGGCACCATCACGCGCGTGCTCGGCTTCAGCATGCTGACCAACTGGCTCGGCTACCTGGTGGTGGCAGGGGTGGCCTTCTGCTTTTGGCCGCTGGCGCTGCCGGCCGAATGGAAGGTCGGCAACGGCGGGCTGCGCATCCTGGGCGCGGTGCTGCTGCTGCTGGCCGCGGCCTACTTCGTGCTGTGTGCCCTGGCCAGCGGGCACGTGTTCCGGCTGCGCCACTATCCGTTCAAGGTGCCGTCCCTTCGGATGGCCTTGCTCCAGCTGGCGATGTCGTGCCTGAACTGGGCGCTGATCGGCAGCGTGATCTGGGTCCTGCTGCAGGGCGAGGTGGCCTATCACGCGGTGCTCGCGGTGCTGCTGGTGGCCGCGGTGGCGGGCGTGGTCACGCACGTGCCGGCGGGTCTGGGCGTGCTGGAGGCGGTGTTCCTTGCCCTGCTCTCGCACGAGGTGGCGCAAGGCCGGCTGCTGGGCGTGCTGCTGGTCTACCGCGGGCTCTACTACCTCCTGCCGCTCGGCGTGGCCACGGTGGCGTACTTCGTCACTGAATTGCGTGCGCGGCGCTGGCGGCATGCCACGCCGTCGAAGCGCTAGAAGTGATAGGTGTAGCGCAGCCGGACAAAGTTTTCGCCCGGGTTGGGCTTCTTGATGCCGGCATTCGAAAAATGCTGCAGCCGCAACGTCAGTTCGTGCTTGCCGTTCTCGCCGAAGCTGCGTCCCACGCCCAGCACTTCGGTGAACTGGAACGCGGTGCTGAAGGTGCGGTCGGGCGTCCTGTAGAGGTGGTCCATCACCGTGCCGCCGACGCCGCCTTCGGCAAACCACGGCGAACTGCCGCTGTCGAAGCGGTAGCGCCACGTGTAGATCGCGCCGATCTGCGTGTAGTTGCGCGAACCGCTGCCCAGGGCCGGCGCATGCCAATGGCTCGCGAACAGATCCCAGTACGAAGTGAGTGCCCCTTCGTGCACCGGCTGGCGCGGCGACCACGGCAGCGTCACGCCCACCGTGGCCGATTCCGTGCCGCCCTTGTCGCCATGCGGCGCATGGCCGCCCTCGAAATAAAAGCCGCGTGCGCTGTCTTCGAACGCATGAGCCTGTGCGCCGAGCAGGCTCAGGACGCCTGCGAACACGGCGGACCCGAGGGACGCGGACCTGTGTGCTTTCATGATGTGGTTGTTGTCTTCAAATAATGAAAGAAAAGAAATAATTACTTTCCCCTGCAGTCCGCGCCGAGGGTCGAAGCTATTGCCATGTCGAAAAGTAGGACTTGTTCAACAAAATTGCAGAGTCGATTTTGTTGCGATGCAGCAATTGCTGCGGCTCGCGCCTATAGTGGTGTTCATCCGTCCTCATAGATCGCGCCCATGCCATCCCTCACCTCTGTCGCCCGCCTGTCCAACCCGCTGATGCTGTGGGTCGACGTGGCCCTCAAGACCCAGGAGATGCTGCTGTCCTCCGGGTCCGTGATCCAGATGCGCACCGAGCGCATCGCCAAGGCGGGGCTCGCGCCCAGCGCGGCCGATCTCGCGGAGTTTCAGCTCATGGGCGATGAAAAAATCGCCGCCGCGGGCGAATCCGGGGCCGCCATGGTCAGGCAATGGCACAGCAGCCATGTCTCGCTGGCGAACCGCGCGCTGCAGCATTGGCTTCTGAGTGCCGGGGCTTTTCTGTCGATGGCCGGCAGCGTCACCCCCGCACAGGCCGCGCAGCGCAGCGATGCCTTCGTCCAGGCTACGGCCCGGGCGGCGGGCACGGCCAGCCGGCTTTCGGGCGCGGCAGTGCGCATTGCACGCGAAGGGCTGAAGCCGATCCACGCCGCAGCCACCTCGAACGCCCGGCGGCTGGCCGAGCTGCGCGACTGACCGGGCGGGCGCGTCACCCGCGCGCCACGACCAGGGTCAGCAGCGTGATTTCGGACGGCGCGCCAAAGCGCTTCGGCGGCCCCCAGTAACCCGTGCCGCGGCTCACGTAGACCCACATGTCGTGCAGCCGGTGCAGGCCGGCGGTGAAGGGCTGCTGCATCGGCACGAACAGGTTCCACGGAAAGAACTGGCCGCCGTGCGTGTGGCCCGACAGCTGCAGCTGGTAGCCGGCCTGGGCCGCCAGCGTCGCGCTGCGCGGCTGGTGCGCTAGCAGCACCCGCGTGTGCACCAGCGGCGGCGCGTCGAACAGCGCCAGGTGCGGATCGCTGGCATGCGCGGCGTCGAAATGGCCGGCCGTGTAGTCGGTCACGCCCGCCAGCACCAGCTGGCTCTCGAACAGCTCTTCGTCGTTCTGGGCGCCCCGCACGTTGCGCGTCTGCAGCACCACATGCTCATTGAGCAGCACCTTCAGGCCCAGCCTGCGCAGCTCGTCGATCCACGCGTGCGCACCGGCGTAATACTCGTGATTGCCGGTGACCACGAAAGTACCGTGGCGCGCACGCAGGCCGGCCAGCGGCGCGATGTGCTCGCGCAGCTCGGCCACGCTGCCGTCCACCAGGTCGCCGGTGATCGCGATGGCATCGGCGCCGAGCCGGTTCACCGCATCGACGATGCGCTGGATGTAGGCGCTGCGGATCGTGGGGCCGACGTGGATGTCGCTGAGCTGCGCGATCGTGAAGCCCTCGAGCGCCGCCGGCAGTCCGCGGATCGGAACCTCCACGCGCTTCACGTCCGCCGTGCGGCGGGCATTGAGAAAACCCACCATCGACACCAGCGTGGCCAGCACCAGCACGGCCATCGCGCTCCATGGCAGCACGGCATGCCAGGGCACCGGTGCGCCGAACAGCACGCTCGCCAGCCAGGCGAGCAGCAGGCCCGCATCGCGCAGCAGCGTCGCCACGAACAGCGAGGAGAACCAGCCCATGCTGATGAGCCCCGTCCATTGGAGCAATTCGCCCGCCGAGGCGCCGCGCTCCCTGCCGCGCGAGACAAAGGGCAGCGGGATCGTGAGAGCCGAGATGGCGAGCGCGGCCAGGGCGAGCGGCCAGGCCGGCGTGAGCATGGCCAGCGCGGGCAGCAGGCGCAGCGCAATGTAGGCATGCAGGAGCGCGGTGAGCACGCTCAGGGAACGTATCGGCATGGGGGCAATGGGAACGGGCGTTGCCCGGGATACGGCATCTGCAAGGCGCATGCCGCGCATTCAAGGTGGCCTGCGATCGGCCTCTCGCTATTTTTTCTATAGCGCCGGGCTACCGGATAGCAGGCGCCGCGAGCGACGCCGACAGAAAAGCCGAAGGCCCGGCGGCCCTTCTCGAGATTGTGACTCGCAGCCTACTGCACCGCGCGCGTGCCGGCAGAAGCCATATCGGTGCCCGCCGGCCACAGGAATGCCACCCGTGCGGGCGTGCCCGGCCTGAGCTGCAGCGTTTGCTTAAGCGTGTTTCCACGCAAGCGAGCCTCCACTTCATAGGTGCCGGGGTCGAGTCGCGCCACCATGAACGGGCCGGCCGACTCCACGTTGTCGAGCAGCACGGCGCCATGGCTGTCGCGCACGGTCACGCGCACGTCGGATGCGAACTCGGCGCCCTTGTGGTCCTTGATCGCGAATTCGAAGGTGGCAGGCCAGCGCGGCGCCACCGTCTCCATCAGCTTGGCCTCGTCGCTGCCGATGCCGCCGCTCATGTATTCGATGCCGTGCGCCATGCGGATCGGCGGGTTGAACGCCGCATGCGCCGAAGAGGAAAGCGCCGCGAGAAGAACGGCGCCGCACAGCATGGCGGCCGCCAGGGGCCGCGTCTGCGATGAAATCCGGGGGGTCATGGTCTGGTCCTTTCTTGCTTGCTTGTCTGCGTGGCCGGGGAGGGCCACGGCGCCACTGTGCGGCGCACGGCTTAGGCAAGGCTTAACGGAAAGGGCCAGGCCCGGCCGAGCCGGGAAAAGAAGAAAGGACGGGGAAGCTCAGCGCGCCGCGGAGGACTGCGCGAGCGCCTGCGGCATCGGCGGCATCACCGAGGCCATGTCGAAGTTCGACGGCCACATGAACACCGCCCGGGCCGGCACGCCCGCAATCACCGTCAGCGTCTGCGTGATCGTGAGGCCGCCGAGCGTCACGTTCACGTCGTAGGCGCCCGGATCCAGCCGCGCGAGCATGTAGGGGCCCTGCGACTGCGCCTCCATCACGGGGCGGCCCGTGTACTTCTCGCGCACCTGGACCGCTGCGCGCACCGGGAAATTGCCGCGCTGCGCGCTGTCGTTGATGCCGAATTCGATGGTGGCCGCCCAGCGCGGCGAGACCATCTGCATGAAGGCCGCCTCGGCCTTGTTCGTGCCGCCGCACATGTATTCGACGCCCTGCGCCATCTGGATGGGCGGGTTCGAGAACGCATGGGCCGATGTCATCGCCCCGAAGAATGCTGCTGTGCCGCCCAGTACCAGTGCAGCCATCGGCTGCCGCAGACGCATAAGGTTCATTGCTTCGATGTCCTCGATCATGGGGTGACGTGAAATCCGTCGAGGATTTTGCTTAGCAAGAGTCGGGCTAGATATAGCGTTTACGAGGAAGGATCCTCGGGGACGTATTGAACGCTATTGTTTTAATAGCTGATGACAGGTGTGTGACGGGCGTCGGCGCCCTTTTGAAAGCTCCTCCCTATGAAAACCCTGAGAGGCCGCGCTGTGGGCCCGATTCGACGCGATGCACGTCATCGGCGCCTACAGAGGTGCATTGCATCGCTGGTTATGAAGAAAGTTCGTACAGCAGAAAGGAGCTTCAAATGACCATTGGATCCAGGATCGAGGCAATCAAGCAGAAGGACGCACGGCGGCCAGGTTTCCCGGGCGAGCATCTCGCTGTTCTGGGCACGGGCCTCCTGCTCTTGCTGACGGCGGGGCGCAGCCGCTCGCTGGGACGCCGCCTGTTGGCGGGAGCCGCCGGCGGTGCGCTGGTTGGCCGCGCGGCGAGCGGGACCGGCGGGTTGGCGCGCGTCGCGCGGATGATGCAGCGAGGCCGGGGCGGCAGGAACGGCGTTCGCGTGCACCGGTCGATCTGAGTCCCGGGGCCGTCAGGCTTGGCGCCGGTCTCCGAAACCGTCAGGATCGGAGAGGTTTCGCAGATTCGTTTTTCAGTAGGAGCCCGGCGGCGGCGTGTGTTTGAAGCGTCGCGCCGAGGTCATGCAGATGAACCGGGCGCGCGCTGCGCCAAGCCGGGCCCGGCCGGCGCCAACCAGGCCGCCGACGGCTGATTTGACAGCGTCCGCCGTCGGCGATTCCCTCGGATACGAGGGAGACAGCCCGCACTTGCGCATCAGCCGGTTCACTTGGTGAATGCGGGCCACCTCGCGCGTGGCGGCGGTGTAGAAGGTCACCCCGATCGAGATCGAAAGGCGATCGCCAGGGGCGGCGCGGCCAACCTCGGACCTCGTCATGTGGGGCGAGGTGCTCGGGAAGTAGACGGCATCCCCCGGCTGTGCATCGAACTCCAGCCCGCGCGACAAGAACGCTTCATTGAAGTGCACTTTCCCGAGTGACTGCGTGACGATGAAATCCTCCACGGCTTCGGCTGGCACGATGCTGCGATCGCGGTGATCCCAGACGTTGAGGATCTTGTGTCCATGCAGCTGCAGCCAGAAGTTGTTCTCGCGATCGATGTGAAAGGGCGTGACGGAAGGCGGCGCAGCGAAGAAGACGAATCCGTTCACCCTGAAGATGTCCGGTTGCTCGCGCTCGACCAAGGAGCGCATCGAATTCACCACCAACATCAGCAGGGCCTGGTAGCGGGGGATGACTTCAATGTTGTAGAAGGCCACCGAAGAACCCGGCTCCTCCATGCGTTGGAAGAATTCCTCGATGCTGCGTCCGTCAGGAGGCCGGCTGTCGTGCGCGAGCCTGGACGCGACCGTCCTTTTCGGGTCCATGAACCTGCATTGGTCCAGCTTCGAGAGGTCCATCCCGAGCTTCACGAGTTCAGGCACCTGAAACAGGGGATGCTCGTGGAAGTTGTGGTGCATCGGCGTGATCCTCTGGGTAGAGAAGCCGCCAGGGTCGTCCGTCCACACCCGATACATCGTTTCCGAAGCCCCGATGGAATTCATGTTGGCGACGCACATCGCATCCTCCGGATCGCTTTTGGGCTCCTTCCCCTGAAACGAGGTTCAGGCGGAGTCCGCGAGCAGAAGTAATACTTTGGAATTCAATTCTGGATCGGACTCCTGACTTTCGCCTGACAACGGAGGCCGATTGGTGAAAGTACTGCCAAAAAAAAAGGGCCCAAAGGCCCTTTTCTTGATGACCGTCGTCAGTCATCCCTGCCGGCAGTCCCGGCTCTGCAAATTTACACGTCGATATTCGCCGCCCGCAGCGCGTTCTGCTCGATGAACTCGCGGCGCGGTTCGACCTCGTCGCCCATCAGCATCGTGAACACGCGGTCGGCTTCGATGGCGTCGTCGATCTGCACGCGCAGCAGGCGGCGCACGGTCGGGTCCATGGTGGTTTCCCACAGCTGCGCGGGGTTCATTTCGCCCAGGCCCTTGTAGCGCTGGCGCGAAGTGGCGTTTTCGGCCTGGCCGATGAGCCACTTCATCGCGATGCGGAAGTCGGCCACCTTTTCTTCCTTGGCGCGCTCGCCTTCGCCGCGGCGGACGGTGGCGCCCTCGCTGCTCAAGAGGTTGCGGAAGGTGTTGGCGGCTTCGGCGAGTGCGGCGTAGTCGGCGCCGTGCACGAAGTCCTGCGTGAGCACGCTGCTCTTGACGTTGCCGTGATGGCGGCGGCTGATGCGCAAGAGCGGCTTGTCGGTGCGGGCGTCGAACTCGCTGCTCACCTCGGCCGGCACGCCGGTGGTGTTGAGCTCGCGCAGCTTGGCCTGCAGCGCCACGGCCGAGGCTTCGGCCGCGGGCGTGGTGTCGAGGTCGAGCGCCACGCCGTCGGCAATGGCGCGCAGGGCTTCGGCATCCATGAAGTTGCGCAGCCGCGCGATCACGGCCTCGGCCAGCTGGTGCTTGCGCGCGAGCTCGGCCAGCGTGTCGCCGGCGAGGGTGGTCGAGTTGGGGCCGCCGGTCTCGATGCTCGCGTCCTTCAGCGCCACCTTGAGCAGGAAGGCGTCCAGCGCGGGGCCGTCCTTCAGGTACTGCTCTTCCTTGCCGACCTTCACCTTGTACAGCGGCGGCTGCGCGATGTAGATGTGGCCGCGCTCGACCAGCTCCGGCATCTGCCGGTAGAAGAAGGTGAGCAGCAGCGTGCGGATGTGGGCGCCGTCGACGTCGGCGTCGGTCATGATGATGATGCGGTGGTAGCGCAGCTTGGCGACGTTGAAGTCGTCCGCCCCGCCGCCCGCGCTGGTGGCGCCGGCGCGGCCGATGCCGGTGCCCAGCGCCGTGATCATGGTGAGGATTTCGTTGCTGGTGAGCAGCTTCTCGTAGCGCGCCTTTTCCACGTTCAGGATCTTGCCGCGCAGCGGCAGGATGGCCTGGAACTTCCGGTCGCGGCCCTGCTTGGCGGAGCCGCCGGCGGAGTCGCCCTCCACCAGGTAGACCTCGCACAGCGCCGGGTCCTTTTCCTGGCAGTCGGCCAGCTTGCCGGGCAGGCCCATGCCGTCGAGCACACCCTTGCGGCGCGTCATTTCGCGGGCCTTGCGCGCGGCTTCGCGGGCGCGGGCGGCCTCGACGATCTTGCCGCAGATGATCTTGGCGTCGTTCGGGCGCTCCTGCAGGTAGTCGGTCAAGAGGCGCCCGACGATGTCTTCCACCGGCGCGCGCACTTCGCTGGACACCAGCTTGTCCTTGGTCTGGCTCGAGAACTTGGGCTCGGGCACCTTCACGCTCAGCACGCAGCACAGGCCTTCGCGCATGTCGTCGCCGGTGACTTCGACCTTGGCCTTCTTGGCGAACTCGTTTTCTTCGATGTACTTGTTGATGACGCGGGTCATCGCGGCGCGCAGGCCCGTGAGGTGGGTGCCGCCGTCACGCTGCGGGATGTTGTTGGTGAAGCACAGCACCTGCTCGTTGTAGCCGCTGTTCCACTGCATCGCCACCTCGACGCCGATGTGCGTGCCCGGGATGCCGCCGTAGGTGTCGGCCGGCTTCTCGCCCATCGCGTAGAACACGTTGGGGTGCAGGACGGTCTTGCCCTTGTTGATGAAGTCGACAAAGCCCTTGACGCCGCCGGCGCCCGAGAAGTCGTCTTCCTTGCCGCTGCGCTCGTCCTTCAGGCGGATGCGCACGCCGTTGTTCAAAAAGCTCAGCTCGCGCAGGCGCTTGGAGAGGATTTCGTAGTGGAAATCGGCGTTCTCCTTGAAGATCTCGGTGTCGGGCAGGAAGTGGACTTCGGTGCCGCGCTTGTCGGTTTCCCCGATGATCCGCATCGGCGACACCTCGACGCCGTTCACGATCTCGAGCAGGCGGTTCTGCACGAAGCCGCGGCTGAATTCGAGCTCGTGGATCTTGCCTTCGCGCCGCACCACCAGGCGCAGCATCACGCTCAGCGCGTTCACGCAGCTCACGCCCACGCCGTGCAGGCCGCCCGACACCTTGTAGCTGTTCTGGTTGAACTTGCCGCCCGCGTGCAGCTCGGTGAGCGCGATTTCGGAAGCCGAGCGCTTGGGCTCGTGCTTGTCGTCCATCTTCACGCCCGTGGGAATGCCGCGGCCGTTGTCGGTGACCGAGATCGAGTTGTCGGTGTGGATGGTGACGACGATGTCGTCGCAATGGCCGGCCAGCGCCTCGTCGATGGAGTTGTCGACCACCTCGAACACCAGGTGGTGCAGGCCCGTGCCGTCGGAGGTGTCGCCGATGTACATGCCGGGGCGCTTGCGCACCGCCTCGAGCCCTTCGAGGATCGTGATCGAGCCTTCGCCGTAGCTGGTGTCGGCGGGCGTGATCTCGATCGGTACCGCACTCTCGATTTCGGGCGTGTAGACCGGCTCGGTGTGGGGTACTTCGGGCTTGTTCTCTTCTGCACTCATTCGGATATTCCTCTATCTCTCACGGCATTCACGGGATTTCTCGGGCTCTCGGAGCCGGTTTTTCCTGCCTCTTGAAAGCGCAAACCCGCGGAGGGCCGCGGGCTGTCTGCGCAAGGCGCTGTGTTTTCTGGCTTCTAGATTCGCATCGGCATCACGACGTACTTGAAGGATGCGTTCTCGGGGATGGTCAACAGGGCCGAACTGTTGGAGTCGGCCAGGTCGAGCTTCACCATGTCCTGGCCCATGTTGGACAGCGCGTCGATCAGGTAGGTCACGTTGAAGCCGATCTCGATGGCGTCGCCGCCGTAGTCGATGTCGAGTTCGTCCTGCGCCTCTTCCTGCTCGGCGTTGTTCGATGCGATGCGCAGCGTGCCGGGCTCGATGTTCAGGCGCACGCCCTTGAACTTCTCGCTCGTCAGGATGGCTGTGCGCTGCAGGCTGGCCAGAAGCGGCGCGCGGCCCAGCGTGACGCTGTTCTTGTGGTTCTTGGGAATCACGCGGTTGTAGTCGGGGAACTTGCCCTCGACCAGCTTGGTGACGAACTCCATGCCGCCAAAGCTGAACTTGGCCTGGTTGTTCGCAAACTGCATCTCGATGGCGCCCTCGGCGTCCGACAGCAGGCGCTGCATCTCGAGCACGGTCTTGCGCGGAAGAATGACTTCCTGGCGCGGCACCTCGACGTCGAGCGTGGCCGACGAGAACGCCAGGCGGTGGCCGTCGGTGGCCACCAGGCTCAGCTGCTTGCCTTCGGCCACGAACAGGATGCCGTTCAGGTAGTAGCGGATGTCGTGCACGGCCATCGCGAACGAAACCTGCGAGAGCAGGTCCTTCAGCGTCTTTTGGGGCACGCTGAACACCGGGCCGAAGTTGGCGGCTTCCTGCACCAGCGGAAAGTCCTCGGCCGGCAGCGACTGCAGCGTGAAGCGGCTCTTGCCGCCCTTGAGCACCAGCTTGCTCGCGCTCGATTCGAGGCTCACGGTCTGGTCGGCCGGCATGGTGCGAAGGATGTCGATCAGCTTGCGTGCGCCGATGGTGGTGGTGAAGTTGCCTTCATCGCCGCCGAGTTCGGCCGTGGTGCGGATCTGGATCTCGAGGTCGCTGGTGGTCAGCTGCAGCTGGCCGCCGGTCTTGCGGATCAGCACGTTGGCCAGGATCGGCAGCGTATGGCGCCGTTCCACGATGCCTGCCACCGACTGCAGCGCGGCGAGGACCTTGTCTTGGGTTGCCTTCAAAACGATCATGTCTTCTTCCTCTTCTCTTATCTCTTTGAATCCGCCAGTGAGACGCCATTCTCCGCTGTTGCGAGGGGCATGCCTGATGACATCCGGGATCAGCCCTTGAGCGTCTGCTCGAGCACGTGCAGCTGCTGGTTGAGCTCGGTGAGCTGCTGGCGCTCGCCCGAGATCTTGCGCACCGCGTGCAGCACCGTCGTGTGGTCGCGCCCGCCGAACAGCTCGCCGATTTCGGGCAGGCTCTTCTGCGTGAGCTCCTTGGCCAGGTACATCGCGATCTGCCGCGGCCGCGCAATGCTGGCCGGGCGCTTCTTGCTGTACATGTCGGCGACCTTGATCTTGTAGTAGTCGGCCACCGTCTTCTGGATATTTTCGACCGAGATCTGCCGATTCTGGATCGACAGCAGGTCGCGCAGCGCCTCGCGCGCCAGGGCGATCGAGATCTCCTTCTGGTTGAAGCGCGAGTAGGCCAGGATCTTGCGCAGCGCCCCTTCGAGCTCGCGCACGTTGGAGCGCACGTTCTTGGCGACGAAGAAGGCCACTTCCTCGGGCATCTCGGCCGATTCGGCGCGCGCCTTGTTGATCAGGATGGCCACGCGCATTTCGAGCTCGGGCGGCTCGATCGCCACCGTCAGGCCCGAATCGAAGCGCGAGACCAGCCGCTCGTGGATGTCGGCCAGGCCCTTCGGGTAGGTGTCGCTGGTCATCACGATGTGCGATTTCTTGGCCAGCAGGGCCTCGAACGCATTGAAGAATTCTTCCTGCGTGCGGTCCTTGTTGGCGAAGAACTGCACATCGTCGATCAGCAGCAGGTCGAGCGAGTGGTAGCGCTCCTTGAACTCGTCGAAAGTCTTGCGCTGGTAGGCCTTGACCACATCCGAGACGAACTGCTCGGCATGGATGTAGAGAACTTTGGAATCCGGGCGGTCGGCCAGGAGCCGGTTGCCCACCGCGTGCATCAGGTGGGTCTTGCCCAGGCCGACGCCGCCGTAGATGAACAGCGGGTTGTACAGGTGGCCCGGCATGCCGGCCACGTGCATGGCGGCGGCGCGCGCCATGCGGTTGGCCGTGCCCTCCACCAGCGTGTCGAAAGTGAGGCCTGAATTCAGCCGGTTCTTGAAGCCGGCGTTGGCAGGCTCCTCGCCCGGGCCGGCCACGTCCCGCGGCACGTCGGTTTCGGCCAGCACGGCAACCGGGGCAGAACGCACGGGCGCTTCCCGCGGAGCAAGTGCTAACTCAACCGCCACCGGCTGACCGTACATCTTCTCGGCCATGGCGGCAATCTTGCCTGCGTACTGGGCCCGGATCCAGTCGAGCTTGAAGCGGTTGGCAACGAACACCGTCATGCGCGAAAGGTCGTCCGCGACCTGCGCTGTCAGGGGCTTGATCCAGGTGTTGAACTGCTGCTCGGACAGCTCCTGCGCGAGCTGGTCGACGCAGGCTTGCCAGAGGCTTTCGCCGATGCCGTCAGTGGACATGGGCGCTTGAAAAAATGGTGAAACCCTCGGGCATTTTTTGGTATATGTATTGTGGATATTCTCTGCTGAAGGCGCTTCGCATTCTAACTTGTCAAAACCTTATCCACACGCTGCCCGCGGCGGCGAAAGGCCCGCAAATCCAGTCGAAGATTGTTCGGGGCCCGAATGTTTGCGATAATTGCGGGTTTCCCTGAAAACCTCATTGCGTCTTTCGGGGGCCAATCCGAAACACGCTCTCCGGCGCCCGCGGCTTTTTCGCCTGCGGAAACAGGGAATCAGGAACCATCATGAAACGCACATACCAAGCATCCAAAGTCCGCCGCGCCCGTACCCACGGCTTTCTGGTCCGCATGAAGACCCGCGGCGGCCGTGCCGTCATCAACGCACGCCGCGCCAAGGGCCGCAAGCGCCTGGCCGTCTGACGGCAGCCCGCCTGCCGTTGCCAGCAGCCGAACCGCCAGCGCCAGCTCCTGCAGCCAGCGCTTCTGGCCCGACCCGTAACGGCGGACGCGACTCGGCTTCCATGCAGCGGCTCAAGACCCGCGCGCAATTCCAGGCCGTCCTCGCAGGTGCCACCGTGGCGCGCACTGCTCATTTCGCATTGCATCGCTGTGCGCTCGATCTTTCGTCGAGCGCACAGCCGTTGTTCGCGTCCGACGATGTCTGGCTGGGCGCCATGGTGCCCAAGCGCTGGGCGCGCCGCGCGGTCACGCGCAATGCCATCAAGCGCCAGATCTACACCGTGAGCGCCGCGCCCGACGCCGGCCTGCCGCGTGCTGCGCACGTGGTGCGGCTGCGCGCGGGTTTCGACCGCAAGGAATTCGTGAGCGCCTCCTCGGACAAGCTCAAGGCTGCCGTTCGGGCCGAACTCCAGCAGTTGCTGGCGCGCGCCGCGCGTGCGCCGGTGCCGCCGGCCGTGCCCCCCTCTGCTTCCTCCTCTCCCTCCTCCTCATGAAACGCCTGCTGATCGGCCTCGTGAAGGGCTACCGCCTGCTGCTGAGCCCCTGGCTCGGCCAGTCGTGCCGCTTCACGCCGACCTGCTCCGTGTATTCGATCGAGGCGCTGGAAGTGCACGGTGCGCTCAAGGGCAGCTGTCTCACCTTGCACCGCATCGCACGCTGCCAGCCCTGGTGCCAGGGCGGGCACGATCCGGTTCCACCGGCATCACAGTGTCGTACTGACAAGTCAGGCTCACTGTTTTCGTCTCTCCTCTCCTCCGACAAGAAGTCTTCGTCATGAACGATATCCGCCGCACGATCCTGTGGGTGATTTTTGGTTTCTCGCTGGTGCTGCTGTGGGACCAATGGCAGGTCTTCAACGGCAACAAGCCGACCTTCCTGCCATCGAGCAAGCCGGCCGCCGTGGCCAGCGCTCCGGCAGGCACCACGCCAGCCGCCGGCAACGGCGTGCCCACCGCATCCGCCGCCAGCGGCAGCGCGGGCGCCGTGCCCACGCAGGCCGCGCCCGCGGCGCCGCGCGAGCAGGTCAACGTGACCACCGACCTGTTCAAGGCGGTGATCGACAGCGAAGGCGCCACGGTCAACTACCTCGAACTGCTCAAGTACGACGAGGCCGACCACACCAAGCATGTCGTGCTGTTCGAGAATGCCTCGCCGGCCACCCGCTACCTGGCGCAGACCGGCCTGCTGAACCCCGTCGATACCGGCGACCGCTTCCCCAACCACCTGACGCCGATGGCGCCGAAAGCCGGTCCGCGCGAAATGGCCGAAGGCCAGAACACGCTGGAGGTGGGCTTCGAAAGCGCGCCGGTCGGCGGCCTGAAGTACGTCAAGACCTACATCTTCAACCGCGGCGACTACACCATCGGCGTGCGCCACGAGGTCGTCAACGTGAGCGACCAGCCGCGCGATGCGCAGCTCTACATGCAGCTGCTGCGCCACGGCACGGTGGCCGCCGGCACGATGTTCGGCACCAACACCTTCACCGGTCCGGCCGCCTACACCAACGAGAAGAAGTTCCACAAGCTCGACTTCTCGGACATTGCCAAGGGCAAGGTCCAGCCGCCCCCGCCCGCCAACGATGGCTGGATTGCCATGGTGCAGCACTACTTCGTGTCGGCCTGGCTGCTCAAGGGCGACCCGGCCAGCGAACAGCTCAAGCGCGAATTCCGCGTGAAGGACCTGGGCGACAATCTCTACACCGTCGCCATGGTGGCGACGCTGCCGAAGATCGCGCCGGGACAGACGCAGGTGGTCAACAGCGCCTTGTTCGCCGGCCCCGAGGAAGAAAAGAAGCTCGAAGCCATCGCGCCGGGCCTGGACCTGGTCAAGGACTACGGCATCTTCGCGATCATCTCCAAGCCGCTCTATTGGCTGCTGAACCAGCTGCACGGCATCCTGGGCAACTGGGGCTGGGCCATCGTGGCGCTGGTGGTGCTGCTGAAGGCCGCCTTCTACTGGCTCAACGCCAAGGCCTACGCAAGCATGGCCAAGATGAAGGCCATCAACCCCAAGATCATGGAAATGCGCGAGCGGCTGAAGGACAAGCCGCAGGAAATGCAGCAGGAAATGATGCGGATCTACAAGACCGAGAAGGTCAATCCGATGGGCGGCTGCTTCCCGATCGTGATCCAGATCCCGGTGTTCATCGCCCTCTACTGGGTGCTGCTGTCGTCGGTCGAAATGCGCCACGCGCCGTGGATCGGCTGGATCACCGACCTGTCGGCACCGGACCCCTGGTACATCCTGCCGATCGTGATGACGCTCACCTCGCTGTTCCAGACCTGGCTCAACCCGACGCCGCCCGATCCGATGCAGGCCAAGCTGATGTGGATCATGCCGCTCGCGTTCAGCGTGATGTTCATCTTCTTCCCGGCCGGTCTGGTGCTGTACTGGATCACCAACAACGTGCTGTCGATCGCGCAGCAGTGGTTCATCAACAAGCGGCTGGGCGTGCTGGGCAAGTAAGCCGCAGCTGCCTGCGTCACTCGCAAGAAAGGGCCGCCTGCGCGGCCCTTTTTCTTTTTGCTGAAAGAATCGCACCTCCATGACCTTCGCCCGCACCACCGATCCCATCGTCGCCATCGCCACCGCTTCGGGGCGCGGGGCGGTGGGCATCGTGCGGGTGTCTGGCGCCCGGCTCGCGCCGTTGGTCGACGCGCTCTGCGGCCGGCCGCTGAAGCCCCGCGAAGCCACCTATCTCCCTTTCCGCGATGCGGCCGGCGAACCGGTCGACCACGGCCTGGCCATCTGCTTTCCCTCGCCCCATTCGTTCACGGGTGAAGACGTGCTCGAACTGCAGGCCCACGGCGGAACGGTCGTGCTGCAGCTGCTGCTGGCGCGCTGCCTCGAAGCCGCCGCCGAGCCCGACCCGGTCACCGGCCGGCCGCGCCTGCCCGGCCTGCGCGTGGCCGAACCGGGCGAGTTCAGCCAGCGCGCCTTTCTCAACGGCAAGATCGACCTCGCCCAGGCCGAAGCCATTGCCGACCTGATCGACGCCAGCACCGAGGCGGCCGCGCGCAGCGCCGGGCGGTCGCTTTCGGGCGCCTTTTCGCGCGAGATCCACGCGCTGCGCGATGCGCTGATCCACCTGCGCATGCTGGTCGAGGCGACGCTCGACTTTCCGGAAGAGGAAATCGACTTTCTCCAAAAAGCCGATGCAGCCGGGCAACTGGCGAAGCTGCAGATGCAGCTGGCGGCAGTGCAGCAGCGCGCAAAACAAGGCGCGCTGCTGCGCGAAGGCATCAAGGTGGTCATTGCAGGCCAGCCCAACGCGGGCAAGAGCTCGCTGCTCAACGCGCTGGCCGGCGCCGAGCTGGCCATCGTGAGCGCGGTGGCGGGCACGACGCGCGACGTGGTGTCGCAGACCATCCAGATCCACGGCGTGCCGCTGCACGTGGTGGACACGGCCGGCCTGCGTGAAAGCAGCGACGAGGTCGAACAGATCGGCGTGGCCCGCGCCTGGGGCCAGATCGAGGGCGCCGATGCCGTGCTGTTCCTGCACGACCTGACGCGTGCCGGCCAGCCCGACTATGCCGCCGCCGACGCCGAGATCCTGCGCGGGCTGCAACAGAAGCTGCCCGCGAGCGTGCCGGTGCTCGATGTCTGGAACAAGCAGGACGCCGCGCCAATGCCGGATACGGTGGGTGCGGCCCGAGGCATCGCCCTGTCCGCCAAGACCGGCCTCGGCATCGAGGCGCTGCGCGAACAGCTGCTGGCCATGGCCGGCTGGCAGGCCGTGCCCGAGGGCGTCTACCTGGCGCGGGCGCGCCATGTGCAGGCGCTGGGCCAGGTCGAGATCCACCTGGCGCTGGCCGCGGGCCATCTGGCGGCGCAGGCGCAGCTGCTCGATCTGCTGGCCGAGGAACTGCGCCTCGCGCAGAACGCGCTGAACGAAATCACCGGCGAGTTCGGCGCCGACGACTTGCTGGGTGTCATCTTTTCTCGCTTCTGTATCGGCAAATAGCGACAGCTCGCCCGAAAAACGTAAAGAGTTGTAGTCGAAAGCCGCGCCCTTCGCGGATACTCCGGCACAGATGCGGGGGTTGAGAAAAGCATGTCCATCCAGAACCTGAGCCGCGCAATCGCGGACAACAACAGCAGCAGCGACGCCTTCGCGTTGACGCTCAACGTACAGCAGTGGGAAACGCTGGCGGGCTACCTGCAGCCCATCGAGACAGGTGTCGGCGACGTTCTCATCGAGCAGGGCACGCACGACCGGTCGGTGTACTTCCTCGAGAGCGGCGCCATCAGCGTGCACCGCGTGAGCAGCAAGGAGCAGATGAAGCTGGCCGTGCTCATGCCTGGATCGGTGGTGGGCGAAGGCTCCTTCTTCTCGCGCCAGCCGCACTCCGCCAACGTGGTGGTCACCGGCGCGGGCCGCGTGTGGCGCCTCACGGCGATCCGCTTCGCGGAAATGTCGAACCGGCAGCCCAACCTGGCCCTGGAGATTGCCATGGGGCTCGGCGCGGTGATCGCCAAGCGCATGGCCCACCGGTCCAAGCGCGTCGCGGTGACCTGAGCACCGGCCTGCCGCTTCGCCCCCTCGAATTTGGCCTCGACGGCTCTTCGCCGCCAGTTTTCCTGAAATCGTTTTCCCTAGAAGTCCGTCGTCATGGCCTTGATCTGTCCGGTGTGCAGCGCGGAGAACCGCGAGGGCGCCAATTTCTGCCGCGGCTGCGGCGGCAAGCTGGCGCCTGCGGCCCCCGCGCCGATGGCGCCGCCTCCGGCCCCCGGCAGCAGATCGGAGCGCGAGTGGGCCGCCACGGCGCCCGCGCAACTGCGTGCGCCCACCATTCCGGGCGGGCTGTTCGAAACCGGCGCCTGCGCGGCTTCCGCTGCCTCTTCCGCGAGCGCGGGCCTGCTGGACGACGACAAGACCGTCATCGTCGCACCGGGGTCTTCCGAGCGGCTGCCTTTGCGGCAGCGGGATGGCCATGCGAGGAAGAAATCCTCCTCTTCTTCTTCCTCCGGGACCAGGACGCGGCGGCCCGCCGGCGCCGGCGCGCCGAAGAAGCCGTCGCGTTCCCGCGGCATGTGGCTGTGGGGAGCGTTGCTGGCGGTGGGCTTGCTCATGATCGCCGCCGGCTGGTACGGCTACGGAACCGGCAAGCCGTCCGAAGAGACTTCTCCGGCTGCGGTGCCTCCCATGCCGGCCCCTGCGCCCGCCCTGCTGCCCGAGCCGGCTGCGGCGGTGCCGGAAGAACCTCCTGCCGCCGAGCCGCCCGCCGCGGAGGCTGCGGCATCGGTTGCGGCGACGGTCGCGCCGGCCGCCGCCAATCCCAAGCCGCCATCCGCCACGGCCAAGCCGCGCAAGCTGGCGCCAGCGGCGCCCTTGCAGCCTGGCGCGACCGAGCCCGCACCGGCTCCCGCCGCCGCGCCTCCTTCGTCTCCGGCACCGGCGGCGCCTGCCGATCCCCAGGCTCTCTGTGGCGACCGGAACTTCATCGCGAAGGCCCAGTGCATGGCCGCGCAGTGCCTCAAGCCCGAATACAAGCCGCATGCACAGTGCGAAGCCGTGCGACGGCAGCAGCGCATCGAGGAAGAAAAGCGCAATCCCTCGCTGATGAACTGAGCTCACGCGCTCCGGGCGGAGAGGCTCAGCCCTTTTGCAGGCGCTCTATGGCCACGGCCAGGGCGGCGGGCTTGCCGCACAGCACGAGCGTGTCGCCGTCGGTCAGCACGGTGTCGTCGGTGAACACCTGGTTCTGGCCGTCGTGGCGGCGCAGGCTGGCGACGCGCACGCCCAGGCTTTCGAGCGCCATCCGCGCCAGGGTCTGGCCGACGGCGCGGGCGCCGGGGGTGAGGGTGAAGGTGTTGAGCCGCTCGTGGTCGAGCTCGTCGGCGTTGTCGTCGTCCGCACCGTGGAAGTAGCCGCGCAGCAGGTTGTAGCGCGCGTCGCGCTGGTCCTGCACCACGCGGATCACGCGCCGCATGGGCACGCCGACCAGCGCCAGCGCATGGCTTGCGAGCATCAGCGAACCCTCGATGGCCTCGGGCACCACCTCGGTCGCACCGGCCGCCTGCAGCTTCTCGAGGTCGAGGTCGTCCTGCGTGCGCACGATCACCGGCACCTGCGGCGCGTGGGAGCGGATGTTGGCCAGCACCTTCATGGCGCCCGGAACGTCGAGATAGGTCACGACCACGGCGCTGGCGCGGGCCAGGCCGGCCGCCATCAGCGCCTGCAGCCGCGCCGCGTCGCCGAACACCACCGAATCGCCCGCCGCAGCCGCCTGGCGCACGCGGTCGGGGTCGAGGTCCAGCGCCATGTAGGGAATGCCTTCGCGCTCCAGGATGCGCGCCAGGTTCTGGCCGCAGCGCCCGTAGCCGCAGATGATCACATGCTTGGCGGTGTTGATGGTCTTGCGCGCGATGCTGGTCATCTGCAGCGATTGCTGGAGCCAGTCGCTTGCCACCAGCTTGCGCACGATGGCGTTGGTGTACATCACGATGAACGGCGTGGCGAGCATCGACAGCACCATCGAGGCCAGCACCGGGTGGGCCAGCCACGGCGGCAAGAGGCTGCGCTCCTGCGCCAGCGCCAGCAGCACAAAGCCGAATTCGCCGGCCTGCGCCAGGTAGAGGCCGGTGCGCAGCGATACGCCCGCGGTGGCGCCCAGCACCCGTGCCAGCACCGTCACCAGCGCCAGCTTGAACGCCAGCGGCAGCACCAGCAGCACGGCCACCAGCGCCCAGCGCTCCACCACGATGTGCCAGTCGAGCGACATGCCCACCGTGATGAAGAAGAGGCCCAGCAGCACGTCGTGGAACGGGCGGATGTCGGTTTCGACCTGGTGCTTGTATTCGGTCTCCGACACCAGCATGCCGGCGATGAAGGCGCCCAGCGCCAGGCTCAGCCCGGCCAGGTCGGTGAGCCAGGCCAGGCCGAGCGTGACCAGCAGCACGTTCAGGATGAAGAGCTCCTCGCTGCGCCGCCGCGCAACGAGCGTGAGCCACCAGCGCATGATGCGCGGGCCGCCGTAGAGCAGCACGCCGATCAGCAGCGTGGCCTTCACCAGCGCCAGGCCGATGGCCTTGGCCAGCGTCTCGGGCGGCGCGCCCAGCGCGGGAATCAGCACCAGCAGCGGCACCACCGCCAGGTCCTGGAACAGCAGCACGCCCATCACGCGCTTGCCGTGTTCGCTCTCGAGCTCGAGCCGCTCGGCCATCAGCTTGACCACGATCGCGGTGCTGCTCATCGTGAGGGCGCCCGACAGCGCCAGCGCCGTCTGCCATCCGAGCCGCCAGGCCGGCGGGAGCTGCGAGGCGATGAGGAGCGCCCCGGCGGTGGCAATGGCCATGGTCAGCAGCACCTGCAGCAGGCCCAGGCCGAACACGTGCTTGCGCATGGCGCGCAGCTTGGGCAGGCTGAATTCGAGCCCGATCACGAACATCAGGAACACCACGCCGAATTCGCCGAGATGGCGGATGGCCTCGGAGTTCTGCGCCAATGCCAGCGCATGCGGCCCGATCAGGACGCCGGCCGACAGATAGCCCAGCATCGGCGGCAGTTTCAGCGAGCGGCAGACCACCACGCCGAGCACTGCGGCCAGCAAATACATCAGCGTGAGATCGAACGAGGACATGGCCGGATGCTAGAGCAATGTCCATGCCCCGAACGTGCGGCTTGTACCGGGCGGCGGCGCGCGCCGGCCGGCCCGTAAAATCCGCCGATGAGTTCAGCTCCCCTGCCCCCCGTGGTCGACGCCGACGCAATCCTGGCGCGGGCGCGCGCCACCTTCGACATCGAGTCCGATGCCGTGCTCGGCCTCAAGTCGCGCGTGGGCCCGAGCTTCATCGACGCCGTGCGCAAGATCCTCGACGTGCGCGGCCGTGTGGTCGTCATGGGCATGGGAAAAAGTGGCCATGTCGGCCGCAAGATCGCGGCAACGCTGGCCTCCACCGGCACCCCGGCCATGTTCGTCCACCCGGCCGAAGCCAGCCACGGCGATCTCGGCATGATCAAGCCGGTCGACCTGGTGCTGGCCATCTCCAACAGCGGCGAGGTCGACGAGCTCACCGTGATCCTGCCAGTGGTCAAGCGCCAGGGCGTGCCCCTGATCGCCATGACCGGCCGCACCGATTCCACCCTCGCGCGCCACGCCGACATCGTGATCGACGCCGGCGTTGCCAAGGAGGCCTGCCCGCTCAACCTCGCCCCCACCGCGAGCACCACGGCCCAGATGGCCATGGGCGACGCGCTGGCCGTGGCGCTGCTCGACGCGCGCGGCTTCGGCTCCGAGGACTTCGCGCGCTCGCACCCCGGCGGCGCGCTGGGCCGCAAGCTGCTCACGCATGTGAGTGACGTGATGCGCTCGGGCGACGATGTACCGCGCGTGCCGCCGACGGCCACCGTCAGCGAGCTGATGCGCGCGATGAGTATCAACGGCTTCGGTGCCGCCGCGGTGGTCGAGCCCGACGGCCGGGCGCTGGGCATCTTCACCGACGGCGACCTGCGCCGCCTGATCGAGGCCGGCGCCAACCTGCGCACGCCCAAGGCGGCCGACATCATGCACCGTGACCCGCGCACCATCCGCGTCGACGCGCTGGCGGTGGAAGCGGCCGAACTCATGGAGCAATGCGGCATCACCCGCCTGTTCGTGATCGATGGCGCGGGGGTGATCGTCGGAGCGGTGAACACCAACGACCTGATGCGCGCGAAGGTCATCTGATGCCGATCGACTTCCAGGCCGAGACCTTGCTCGCCGCGCAGGACGTGCGCATCGCGTTCTTCGACATCGATGGCGTGCTGACCGACGGCGGCGTGTATTTCACCGAGCATGGCGAAACCCTCAAGCGCTTCAGCATCCTGGACGGCTACGGCTTCAAGCTGCTGCGCCTGGCGGGCATCACGCCCGCGGTGATCACCGGGCGCGACTCCAAGCCGCTGCGCGTGCGGCTCGAAGCACTGGGCATCCAGCACGTGCGCTACGGCACCGAAGACAAGCTGCCGGCGGCGCAGGCCATGCTCGAGGAGCTCGGTTTCAGCTGGCTGCAGGCCGCGGCCATCGGCGACGACTGGCCCGACCTGCCCGTGCTGGCGCGCGTCGGTTTTGCGGCCGCGCCCGCCAATGCGCATGTCGAAGTGCGCGATGCGGTCAACTACGTCACCCGCGCACGCGGCGGGGAAGGCGCGGCGCGCGAGTTCTGCGATCTGCTGCTGACCGCCTGCGGCCAGTACCGGCGCCTGCTCGACGCCGCCCGGGGCCCGAGGCAATGAAGCGTGCCTGGAACCTGCTGCGCGACGTGCTCGACCGCGCCACGATCTACCTGCCCATCATTCTCACGGCGGCCGTTGCGCTCGGCACTTACTGGCTCGTGCGCAACGCGCCCAAGCTGCTCGAACCCACGGCCAAGGCCGCGCCCACGCACGAGCCCGACTATTTCATGCGCGGCTTCGTGATCAAGAACTTCCTGCCCAACGGCGACCTGCGCAGCGAACTCCACGGCAAGGAAGGCCGGCACTATCCCGACACCGACACCGTCGAGGTCGACGACGTGCGCATGCGCTCCGTGTCGCCGCAGGGCTACACCACCCACGCCACCGCCAATCGCGGCCTCTCGAATTCCGATGGCAGCGAGATCCAGCTCTTCGGCAACGCCATCGTCATCCGCGACCCGGTGGTGGGCGCCAACGGCAAGTCCACGCCGCGCCTGGAGTTCCGCGGCGATTTCCTGCATGCCTTCCTCGACACCGAACGCGTGACCTCGAACAAGCCGGTCACGCTCATCCGCGGCAGCGACCAGTTCACCGCCGACAACCTCGACTACGACAACCTGAGCGGCGTTGCCAACCTGACCGGCCGGGTGCGCGGCGTGCTGATTCCCTCGGCGGCCGGCAAGCCGCGCTGAACCCGCGCATGAGCCCATCCCCGCTTGTCTTCATCACCGGCGCATCGAGCGGCATTGGCCAGGCCCTGGCGGCCAGCTTCTACGAGGCGGGCTACCGCCTGGCGCTGGTTGCGCGGCGCACCGCGGAAATCGAATCCTGGGCCGGCGAACGCCAGCTGGACCCCGCCCGCTACCAGGTCTATGGCGCCGACGTGGTGCAGACCGACAGCATCGTGGCCGCCGGCGCTGCCTGCGTCGAGCGCCAGGGCCTGCCCGACGTGGTGATTGCCAACGCCGGCATCAGCGTGGGCATCGACACGGCAGAGCGCGAGGACATCGAGGTGATGGCCCGGACCTTCGCCACCAACAACGTCGGCCTGATGGCCACCTTCCATCCTTTCGTGGCGGCAATGAGGCAGCGCGGCAGCGGCCGGCTGGTCGGCATCGCGAGCGTCGCGGCCATTCGCGGGCTGCCGGGGCACGGCGCCTATTGCGCCAGCAAGGCGGGCGTGGTCGCGTACTGCGAGAGCCTGCGCGGCGAGCTGCACAACAGCGGCGTCAAGGTCGTCACGCTCTGCCCCGGCTACATCGACACGCCGCTGACCCAGGGCAACCGCTACGGCATGCCCTTTCTCATGAAGGCCCAGGACTTCGCCGACCAGGCGCTGCGCGCCATCGAGGCCGGCACCAGCTACCGCGTGATTCCCTGGCAGATGGGCGTGGTCGCCAAGCTGATGCGCATGCTGCCGAACGCGCTGCTCGACCGTGCCGTGCAGGGCCGCGCCCGCAAGAAGCGCAGCGGCGAAGGCTGATGAATTCGCCGGGGCGGCGGCTCCAATGAAAAAGGCTCCCTGAGGAGCCTTTTTTGCTTGTGTGTGCCGGGATGCAGCGTTCAGTAGCCGCTGTTGCCGCCGCCACCGTAGCCGCCACCACCGCCGGAGCGGCCACCGCCGCCACCACGCGGGCCGGCACCGTAGGGGCTGCGGAAGCCGCCATCGCCGCCACCGCCACCACCGCCGGAGCGGCCACCACCACCGCCGCCATAGCCGCCGCCACCACCGGAGCGGCCACCGCCACCACCACCGTAGCCGCCACCACCGCCGCCGTAGCCACCGCCACCACCGCCGCCATAACCACCACCGCCGCCGCCGTAGCCGCCGCCACCACCGCTGCGCGGAGGACGTGCTTCCATGGGACGTGCTTCGTTGACGACGACGCTGCGGCCGCCGAGCGGCTGGCCGTTCATGCCATTGATGGCCGCCTGCGCTTCCGCGTCACTGCCCATCTCGACGAAGCCGAAGCCCTTCGAGCGGCCCGTGTCGCGTTCCATCATGACCTTGGCGCTGGTCACCGCGCCGAATTGTCCAAAAGCCTGTTCGAGATCACTGTCGCGCACCGAATAAGGCAGGTTGCCGACATACAGTTTGTTGCCCATCAAGGGACTCCTATAAACACATAGCAAGAAAAGCGATGGAGTCCCGAAAGCATCACTCAAACGAGAGCCGTCGAGTCGCGCGAAACTGACCGATCACCGAACTGCCTCCCCGGCAAAATGAAGAGGGAGGCTCGTGCATTATGGGTGAAATACGTGGAATGCAAGCAGTAATTTGCTGCATCCTGCAGGGCCTCGAAAAATTTAAGAGAAGCTAGCGCACGCTTACAAACTCGGCCGATGTCTGCAGCGCAGCAGGTAGAATCCGACCCGTCATTGGGGAGTAGCCGCCTTCCATCGCGAGAAGGGCCCGCGTCAACAGACTTGTCCTGCCCCACACAGGACATGGCGCGTGCAGTGAACACACCTGGCGAGACCTTTGACCGTGCAACTTCGGGACTATGGCCGAAGGTGTTGCACGGTCAATTGCGTCCTTCGGCCCAAGGAACCCCTCTCTTTCATGGAAGCTTTTCTCGTTGCAACCGGCGTGGTTGCGCTCGCCGAAATGGGCGACAAGACCCAGTTGCTGGCTCTCCTGCTCGCGGCGCGTTTCAGGAAACCCTGGCCGATCGTGCTCGGGATCTTCGCGGCCACCATCGTCAACCACGCGCTGGCCGGTGCGGTCGGCAACTGGATCACCCACTGGCTCGGGCCCGACATGCTGCGCTGGATCCTGGGCGGCTCGTTCATCGCGATGGCGGCGTGGATGCTGATTCCCGACAAGCTCGACGAAGACGACGCCCCCGCGGCCACCCACTACGGGGTCTTCGGCACCACGCTGGTCGCGTTCTTCCTGGCCGAAATGGGCGACAAGACCCAGATCGCGACCGTCATGCTGGCCGCCCGCTTCACGCAGGACTACGTCTGGGTGGTCGCCGGCACGACGCTCGGCATGATGCTGGCCAACGCGCCGGTGGTGTGGCTCGGCGAGAAGATCGTGCGGCGCGTGCCCATCAAGCTGGTGCACGGCATCTCGGCCGCGATCTTCCTCGTGCTCGGCCTCGTGATGATCGTCGGCTGGTAGCGCGGCGGGGCGATATACTGCCGCCTGCGCCGATTTGCTACAGCTTGCGGGCGCTTAATAAATTCAGCTAAAGACAGTCAAGTTGGCGAACAAGCAACCCGGCTCGTTTTTGGCGAGGCCGGGTTTTTCATTGATGTCGTCACCTCCCTTGGTCGTCACTCCGCAGTCGATGCAGTTCGAGGGCCCGCTGGCCCTGCGCAGCGGCGCGTCCCTCGGCAGCTACACGCTCGCCTACGAAACCTACGGCAGCCTGAACGCGGAGCGCAGCAACGCGGTGCTGGTGTGCCATGCGCTCAATGCCTCGCACCACGTGGCCGGCACCTACGAAGGCCAGGCGCGGTCCGAGGGCTGGTGGGACAACATGGTGGGTCCGGGCAAGCCGGTCGACACCGACCGCTTCTTCGTGATCGGTGTGAACAACCTCGGCTCCTGCTTCGGCTCCACCGGCCCGATGCACGCCGATCCCGCCACCGGCCGCGTCTATGGCGCGGACTTTCCGGTGGTCACGGTCGAAGACTGGGTCGATGCGCAGGCGGCGCTGCTTGACGCGCTCGGCATCCGCACGCTCGCGGCCGTGATGGGCGGCAGCCTGGGCGGCATGCAGGCGCTGTCGTGGACGCTGCAGTACCCCGATCGCGTGCGGCATGCCGTGGTGGTGGCCAGCGCGCCCAACCTCACGGCCGAGAACATCGCCTTCAACGAAGTGGCGCGCCGCGCCATCGTCACCGATCCCGACTTCCACGGTGGCCATTTCTACGAGCATGGCGTGATCCCCAAGCGGGGCCTGCGCATCGCGCGGATGATCGGCCACATCACCTACCTGAGCGACGACGTCATGAACGCGAAGTTCGGCCGCATCCTGCGCAGCGCGGTTGAGGGCGAGGCGGCGGGGCTCGACTACCGCTACTCCACGCAGGATGTCGAGTTCCAGATCGAGAGCTACCTGCGCTACCAGGGCGACAAGTTCAGCGAATACTTCGACGCCAACACCTATCTCCTGATCACGCGAGCGCTCGACTACTTCGACCCCGCGCGCTCGCACGGCGGCAACCTCAGCGCGGCTTTCGCCGGTGCCACGGCCAAGTTCCTGCTCGTGAGCTTCAAGACCGACTGGCGCTTCTCGCCCGCGCGCAGCCGCGAGCTGGTGAAGGCGCTGCTCGACAACCGCCGCAACGTGAGCTACGCCGAGATCGACGCGCCGCACGGGCACGACGCCTTCCTGCTCGACGACGTGCGCTACATGGGCGTGGTGCGTTCCTACTTCGAGCGCGTGGCGCAAGAAGTGCTGGCCGAAGGGAGCGCATCGTGAGCGATATTGAAACCCAGCGGCTCATCGCCAACCTCGTGCCCGAGGGCGCGCGCGTGCTCGACCTCGGCTGCGGCGACGGCGCCCTGCTCGACCTGCTGCAGCGCGAGCGCGGCTGCACCGGCTACGGCGTGGAAATTGCCGACGGCAACGTGCTGCAGTGCATCCGCCGCGGCGTCGACGTGATCCAGCTGAATCTCGATGAAGGCCTGGCGATGTTCGACGACGCCTCGTTCGACGTGGTGCTGCAGATCGACACGCTGCAGCATCTGCGAAACGCCGAGATCATGCTGCGCGAAACCGCGCGCGTGGGCCGCATCGGCATCGTGGCCTTTCCCAACTTCGCGCACTGGCCCAACCGCATCAGCATTGCGCGCGGCCGCATGCCGGTGACGCGCCGCCTGCCCTACCAGTGGTACGACACGCCCAACATCCGGGTCGGCACCTTCAAGGATTTCGAGGTGCTGGCGCAGAAGAACAGCCTGCGCGTGCTCGATGCCTTCGGCGTGCAGGAAGGCCGCAGCGTGCGCTGGCTGCCCAATGCGCGCGCGGGCACGGCCGTGTTCAAGTTCGAGCGGGAGCGCTGAGCGATTCCGCGCCCCGACTGAAAACAACGGCCGCTCCATGAGCTTCACGCTCTCGCAACCGGCGCACAGCGAGCTGCTGATCAAGAAGAGCCGCTTCATCGGCTGCGTGCAGCCGGTGGCCGACCGGGCCGCGGCCCTGGCCGTGGTGGCATCCCTGCGCAGCGAGCATCCTGCCGCCGCGCATGTCTGCTGGGCGCTCATGGCGGGCGGCCAGTCGGCCGCCAACGACGACGGCGAGCCGGGCGGCACGGCCGGGCGCCCCATGCTCGAAGTGCTGCGGCACCAGCAGCTCGAAGGCGTGCTCGCCACGGTGGTGCGGTACTTCGGCGGCGTCAAGCTGGGTGCGGGCGGACTCGTGCGGGCCTACACCGATGCGGTGGCGCAGGCCTGCCTCGGAGCCGCGCTGGTGCCGCTGGTGCGCCAGCAGCTGCTGCAATGCAGCGTGCCCTATGCGCTCGAAGGGCTGGTGCGGCGCGAGATTGCCGCGGCGGCCGGCGCTTCGCTGGTGGACGTGCGGCATGGCGACGCGGTGGACTTCACGTTCACGCTGCCCGAGCCCGACGCGAATGCCTTCATCGCCCGCCTCGACGATGCTGCGCAAGGGCGCGCCGTCTGGCCGCGGGCGTGAGCCGCCGCGCGGGCGCGGCCACGGCCGAGGGCGGGGTCATCGCCAGCACGCCGCGCGACGCGAGCGCCACGGGCACCGGCGTGTCGTCGTCGGGACCGCGCCGCGCCATCTCGGCCGTCACGATGCCGGTCGGCACGGCCAGCACACCCCAGCCGAGCAGCATCATCACCGAGGCAATCGCGCGGCCGAGGTCCGTCTTGGGCACAAGGTCGCCGAAGCCCACCGTGGCCATGGTCGAGATGGCCCAGTAGATCGCCACCGGAATGCTCGTGAAGCCGTGCACCGGGCCTTCCACCACGTACATCAGCGTGCCCATCACCAGCACCACCAGCATCACGAAGCCCACGAACACCGTGATCTTGCGCCGGCTCGCGGCCACGGCCGAGACCAGCGCGCGGTATTCCACCGAGTAGCGCGACAGCTTGAAGATGCGGAACACGCGCACAAGCCGCAGAACGCGCACGTCGATCAGGTAGGCGAGCTCGGGCGCGAACGCCACCAGGAAGGTCGGCAGCAGCGCGAGCAGGTCGATCACGCCATAGAAGCTCAGCGCATAGCGCAGCGGCTTGTTCACGCAGGCGAGCCGTGCGATGTACTCGAGCGTGAACAGGATGGTGAACGCCCATTCGAGTGTGTTGAGCACGGGCCGCCACTGTTCGCGGATCGACTGCACGCTGTCGAGGATCACCACCAGCACGCTGGCCACGATCACGGCGATCAAGGCCAGGTCGAAAAGCAGGCCCGCACGCGTGTCGGCCTCGAAGATCACCGTGAACAGCTGGCGCCGCCAGCCGCTGGCAGGCTTGTCGAAGCGCGAGTCGATGGTCGAGGAGATCGCGAGGCTCCGGGCGACAGGTGCGGTGTTCGATCGGGTCATCTTGCAGGGCCGGGGTCACGGGAGAGTGTCGTTATCGGGCGTCCGGGGACTTATTCAGTTACGTTTCTTGCGCAATGAAGTGCCGCAGGCCGCGAGCGGGTTCTTACGATAGTCGTTTTGTTGAGGAGCTCCCCATTGGCCACACAGTCCCCCTTTTTCGGCAAGCGTGATCGTGATACCGACTCGTTGACCTCTCGCCCCGCGCCGTTGGTGGGCTCGGGCACCAATCTCTCGGGCTCGCCCGTCAATCCTTCGTCGCTGACCGCGCAGCAAGGGGGCCTCTCCGCGGCGGCCGCACCGGCCAAGGAAGGCGGCAGCAAGCTCACCGTCGGCCCCAACATCAAGCTCAAGGGCGTCGAGATCACCGATTGCGACACGCTCGTGGTCGAAGGCCTGGTCGAAGCGACCATGGACTCGCGCCTGATGCAGATCGCCGAACAGGGGGAGTTCAAGGGCTCGGCCGAGATCGACATCGCCGAGATCCGCGGCGTGTTCGACGGCAATCTCACGGTGCGCGAAAAGCTCGTGATCCACTCGACCGGCAAGGTCACCGGCAAGATCCGCTACGGCAAGATCGTGATCGAGGAAGGCGGCCAGCTGTCCGGCGAAATCAGCTTCGGCGCCAAGCCGTCGCTGCAAGCCGCAGCCTGACCGATCAGGCCGCCTCTTCAGGCGGCTTCCAACCCAGGCGCTCCAGCAAGGCACCGGCCGCGGCCGGTGCCTTCTCTTTGGCACCGTTGATGAAGTAGACGAACACGTCGCGCTTTTTGGGTGCTTCGGCCCAACGCTGCGCGCGCTCGGCCCAGCCGTCGAGCGCCTTCGGCCCATAACCCGTCTTGAGCTTGGCGTCGGCCATCATGAGCCGCGCATAGGCGAAGTCGCCTTCGGGCTCCTCGAACGAGGGAAACTTGTCCGCGTCGGTGAGCACGGTCGAGACCTTGTGCTTCTTCGCGAGCGCCTGGTAGCCGGGCGTGATGAAGCTTGGATGCCGCACGTCCATCACGTGGCGCAGCGCGCGGCTGCCTTCCTTCTTGGGAAGCAGCTCGAGAAAGGCCTCGAAATCTTCCGCATCGAAGGGCTTCGTGGGCATGAACTGCCACACGATCGGGCCGAGCTTGTCGCCGAGTTCGCTCACGCCGCTGTCGATGAAGCGCTTGATCGAGTCTCCCGCGGTGGCCAGCACCTTGCGATTGGTGGCAAAGCGCGAGGCCTTCATCGAGAACATGAATTCTTCCGGCACCTCGTCGTGCCATTTGCGGAAGGTCTCGGGCTTGAAGGTGCTGTAGTAGGTGCCGTTGATCTCGATGGCGCTCACCTGGCGGCTCGCATGGCGCAGCTCCTTCGCCTGCGCGAGCCCCTTGGGATAGAAGTTGTCGCGCCAGGGCTCGTAGGTCCAGCCGCCGATGCCCACCTTGATCCGAGTCGATGCTGCCTTGCTCACATTGCGCTCCGGGTTGAGATCGCCGCACTCTACGCGCGCTCGCCCAAGGGCGCAAAATGCGATTTTTTCCTTAGCCGCGGAGAACCCGATGAACGCCCCCCTGCACCGCGAAATGCCTGCCGGCCTGCTCGATGCCGAGCGCGCCCTGTCCGATGTCAGCGCCCAATGGGACGGCGACATCCTCAAGCAGCTCACCGACTACATCGCCATTCCCGCCAAGTCGCCCGGCTTCGACAAGGACTGGTCGGCCCACGGCTACCTGGAGACCGTGCTGCGCAATGCGGCGGCCTGGGTCGAGGCGCAGAAGGTCGAGGGGCTGAAGCTCGAGATCGTGCGCCTGGAAGGCCGCACGCCGGTGCTGTTCTTCGAAGTGGCCGCCACCGGCACCGACATGGACGAGACCGTGCTGATGTACGGCCACCTCGACAAGCAGCCCGAATTCACCGGGTGGCGCAACGACCTTGGCCCCTGGACGCCCAAGTACGAGAACGGCCTGCTCTACGGGCGCGGCGGCGCCGACGACGGCTATGCGGTCTACGCCAGCATCGCCGCGCTGCAGGCGCTCAAGAACCAGGGCGCAGCGCATCCGCGCATCGTCGGGCTGATCGAGACCTGCGAGGAAAGCGGCTCCTACGACCTGCTGCCGTATGTCGATGCGTTGCGTCCGCGGCTGGGCAACGTCGAGCTGGTGATCTGCCTGGACTCCGGCGCCGGCAACTACGACCAGCTGTGGCTCACCACCTCGCTGCGCGGCATGGCCAGCGGCACGCTCAAGGTCGAGGTGCTGACCGAAGGCATCCACTCGGGCGACGCCTCGGGCCTCGTGCCCTCGAGCTTCCGGATCATGCGGCAGGTGCTCGACCGCCTCGAGGACAGCGCCACCGGCCGGCTGCTGCCCGCGAGCTTCCACTGCGAAGTGCCGGCCGACCGGCTGGCACAGGCCAGGGCCACCGCGGCGATCCTGGGCGACGAGGTCTACAAGCGCTTTCCCTGGGCGCACTACGATTGCGGCGGCTCGACCATGTTCGCGCTGCCGACCACCACCGATCCGGTCGAGGCGCTGCTCAACCGCACCTGGAAGCCCACGCTGTCGGTGACGGGTGCAGAAGGCTTCCCGGCGTTGAAGGACGCGGGCAACGTGCTTCGTCCCTACACCGCCTTCAAGCTTTCGCTGCGCCTGCCGCCGCTGGTCGACGCGGCCGAGTCGGTGCAGCAGCTGAAGGCGCTGCTCGAGGACAACGCGCCCTACCAGGCACGCGTGACCTTCGAAAGCGGAGGCGGCGCCACCGGCTGGAATGCGCCGACGATCACGCCGTGGTTCGAGGATGCGCTCAACAAGGCCTCGCAGGCGCATTTCGGTGCGTCCTGCGGCTACATCGGCCAGGGCGGCACGATCCCGCTGATGAACATGCTGAGCGCCGGCTTCCCCAAGGCGCAGATGATGGTCTGCGGCGTGCTGGGTCCGAAGAGCAATGCCCACGGCCCCAATGAGTTCCTGCACGTGCCCTATGCCAAGAAGCTCACGGCCGCGGTGGCCGAGGTGATTGCGGCCCTGCCGGCCGCGCACCGCGCCGCGGCCGCGGAGCCGGTGGCCGCTTGAGCCCGGCGGCGGCGCTGCTGCTGCCTTTGCCGCAGCGGGTGTCGCTGCCCACGCCGAACGGCGAAACGCTGCTGCTGCGCCGCCTCCCGTCGGCCGGCGCGTCGCGCGGCGTCGTCGTGCTGGTGCACGGGCTCGGCGAGCATGCCGGGCGTTATCACCGACTCGCGGCGCGCCTGCACGCATGGGGCTTCGCAGTGTGGGCCCATGACCATCATGGCCACGGCGGATCGTCCGGCGCGCGCGGCGCACTGCCCGGCGAGCTGCGGCTGGTCGAAGACCTCGCGCGGGTCATCGACGATGCGCGGCGCGAGAACCCCGGCTTGCCGCTGGTGCTGCTCGGCCACAGCCTGGGCGGGCTGGTTGCTGCCAGCCTGGTGGCGCGCGGGTTGCGTCCGGTCGATGGGCTGGTGCTGTCTTCGCCGGGGCTCGACCCGGGCCTGAGCGGATTCCAGAAGGCGCTGCTCGCGGTGCTGCCGCGCATTGCGCCCGGGCTGCGCGTCAGGAATGGACTCGACGACAACTTCCTTTCGCACGACCGGGCGGTGGTGCAGGCCTACCGCGACGATCCGCTCACGCACGACCGCATCGGCGGCCGGCTCGCGCGCTTTCTTGCCTACGAAGGGGCGGTGGTGCAGCAGGCGGCGGCGCACTGGCCGGTGCCGACCTTGCTGCTGTATGCAGGCGACGACCGGCTGGTAGTGCCGGCCGCCAGCCGGGCCTTCGCGGCCGCCGCTGCGCCCGGCGGCATGGTCGAAGCGCAGTGCTTCGAAACGCTGTACCACGAGATATTCAACGAGCTCGATGCCGAACCCGTGTTCGCCGCGCTGCAGCGCTGGCTCGGCAAGCGCTTTCCGCCAGATTGAAGAAGAAGCGCTTCAGGTGCCCGCGGCCGCAGCCTCGCGCCGGCGCGTCTGCGCAAGCCACAGCAGCGCCGCGCCCGTGAGCGCCATCGGCACCAGCGAGCCGTAGTTCAGCAGCTGCCAGCCCTGCGTCGTGACCAGCACGCCCGAGGCGAACGAAGTCAGCGCGAGCGTCGCGAACACGCAGAAATTGAGCGCGCCCTGCGCCCGGTCGCGCTCTTCCGCGGTGTAGGCCGTGAGCGAGAGCGTGGTGCTGCCCGTGAACAGGAAATTCCACCCCACGCCCAGCAGGCACAGGGCCACGAGGAAGTGCTGCAGCTCCACGCCCGACAGCGCGACGGCGATGCAGCCGAAGTTGAGCGCGAGCCCCACGCCCATCACCGGCAGCGCGCCGAAGCGGCGAATCAGGTGGCCGGTGAAGAAGCCCGGCGCGAACATGCCGATCACATGCCATTCGAGCACCAGCGCGGCATCGGAAAAAGGCAGGCTGCAGATCTGCATTGCAATGGGCGTGGCGGCCATCAGGAGGTTCATCACGCCAAAGCCCAGCGCCCCCGCCGCGGCCGCCACGATGAACACCGGCTGGCGCATGATCTGCGACAGCGGCCGCCCGCCCATCGCCTGCTGGCGCGTGAGCGTGGCGGGAAACTCGATGAAGCGCATGACCGCCATCGACAGCAGCGCCACCGCCGCCAGCGCGATGTAGGCGCCCGCGAACGGCACCGCGAATGCCTCGCGCGTAGCGGCCGCCAGGTTGGGACCTGCCACGGCGCCGATCAACCCGCCGGCCATCACCAGCGACACCGCCTTCTCGCGCCAGGCCGGGGCTGCGAGTTCGGCGGCCGCGAAGCGATAGAGGTTCGCGTTGGCGTTGTAGTAGCCCGCCACCACCGTGGCAAGGCACAGGAGCCAGAAGTTCTTCGAGATGGCCGCGAATGCGCACAGCAACGCCGAGCCCAGCCCCACTGCCAGCCCGATCTGGAACGACCCGCGCCGCCCGAAGCGCTGCTGCGTGCGCGCCACCAGCCCGGTGGTGAGCGCACCGCCCACCACGTAACCCATGACCGGCAGCGTGGCCATCCAGCCGCGCGGCGCGATGCTCAGGCCCACCAGCCCGTTGATGGCAATGAAGGTGACGTTGTTGGTCAGGAACAGGCCCTGGCAGATGGCGAGCAGCCAGAGGTTGCGGTTCATGGAGAAATGGCGGCGAAAGCGCGTTGCGGCATGGAAGGCTGCGGTTCTACGCGAATCGCCGCGGATGCGCCAGCCGAAATGCGGCAGGCCAAAAAAAGCGCCCTCGCGGGCGCCGGAATTTCCGATGAGCAAAAAGTTCGCTCAAGGCTGCCTGTTCTGCAGCAGGCCGCCGAGCGCACCCAGCAGGTCGTTCGGGTTGTCCAGGCCCTGCTCCGGCACCTTGCCCTGCGGCGTGAGCTGGTCGATCAAGGCCGGCAGCATGGTGGCCAGCATGGGCAGCAGCGTTTGCGCGTTGATGCCGAGCTTGGAGGCGATGCTGGCGATGGTGTCGCTGCCCAGCGCGTCTTGCAGCTGGCCGCCGGATACGGGCTGGTTTTCGCCCTTGCCGATCCAGGAGCCGATCACGTCGCCCATGCCGGCCTGCTCGAATTTCGAGACCAGCCCACCCAGGCCACCCGCGCCGCCGTTGTTGGCCAGCAGGCCGCCCAGCGCGCCGGCAAGGCCCCCCAGGTCTCCCAGCCCGCCGATGCTGCCGCCTTGCGGCTGCTGCTGTTGGGCGGCGCCCCCGAGAACCTGGCCGAGTACCGAATCGAGCATTCCCATGGACGTTTCCTTGGTGTGTGACAGAACCGCTGGCATTTTCCCAGCGCGAAGGGCCGCGAGCGAACGAGCTTGTCTACTTTTCAGCCCGCAGCGTGACAAATTACCTGGGACGCGGTGCGCGTTTCGGCAGCAACGCGGGGCTTACCCCTTGCACGCCGACCAGACCCAGCACTGTCACCAGCGAATTCTGCGCGCCTTTCCAGGCATCTGTCACGTCGATCGACTCGCTCAGGGCATGGAAGCCGGTCGACTTTCCGCCGCCGCCGATGATGATGGCCGGGATGCCGTAGGACATCGGCACGTTGGCGTCGGTGCTGCCCCCGCGCAGCAGCGTCTTGTGGCCGAAGGCGGTGTTCGAGCGGACGGCCGCTTCCACGATCACCGAATCGGACGGCGTGCGCCCGCCCGGCCGGTCGCCGATCAGCTTGTTGCTGGCAGTCAGCGTCGCCACGTTCCAGCGCTTGTTCTCCTCGGCCACCGCTTCGTCGATGGCCGCGAGGATCTTCTTTTCCGTCTCCAGCAGCGACGCCATGTCGTCCGAGCGGATGTCGATGGCCATGCGGGCATCGGGCGCAATGGTGTTCACCGAGGTGCCGCCTCCCACGGTGCCGACGGTGAAGGTGGTCTTGGGAAAGCTGGGCGTGCGGACTTCGGCGATCTTGGCAATGGCGCGGCCCATGCCGTGGATCGCGCTGGGCACCTGGCCGAACGCGGCAAAGCTGTGGCCCCCCGGCCCCTTGAACGTGACTTCGTAGCGGTGGCTCGCCGTGCCGAGCACCAGCACGTTGCCGTCGGGCGAAGGCTCCAGACCCACCATGCCGTCGATGTCGAGGTGGTCGCGGAAGATGGCCTTCATGCCGCGCAGGTTCCCGAGCTCTTCCTCGCCCACATTGGCAACGAAGAGCAGGTCGCCCACGGTCTGGATCTTGTTGTCGTTGAGCACCTTGAGCCATGACAGCAGCACCGACAGGCCGCGCGTGTCGTCCGCGATGCCGGGCGCGTGGAGCTTGCCGTCGCGCTCCTTCACCTTTACGTCGGTGCCGGCGGGGAACACGGTGTCGAGGTGGGCGGAGACCAGCAGCTTGGGGCCGTTTCCCGTGCCCTTGCGCAGCCCGACCACATTGCCTTCGGCATCGATCCTCGCGTCGGCGAGCCCGAGCGCCTTCATGCGCGCAAGGAAGGCCTCGGCGCGCTTGCTTTCCTTGAACGGCGGCGCTTCGATCTCGGTCAGCATCTTCAGGTCTTCGATCGAGCGCTCATGGTCGGCCTTGACCGCGTCGAGCAGCTTCTGGATCGCGGGCGCCGCCATCAGCTGCGTGAAGGTCTTTTCCACCTCGGGGGTGACCTGCGCCGGCGTGGGGGCGACGGCGGTGTTCTGGGCCTGCGCGCCCGGCGCGGCGCAGAGCAGGGCCAGCACAAGGGGCGCGAGAGGGGCAAGCCGGAGGGCGCGTGGCGAACGAGGCATGGCGTGGAGATCCTTTTCTTGTGATGGGGATGGAATGTGGGGCAGGCCGTTGCGGAAAACGCCTGTCAAAGGCCGGCGAGCAATACCAGTGCGGCAAGCGCCGCGGTTTCGGCGCGCAGCACGCGCGGCCCGAGCGTGACCGGCGCAAAGCCGCATGCCAGCGCTTCCTGCTCTTCGGCGCTGCTCAGGCCGCCCTCGGGGCCGCTCAGCACCAGCACGCTGCGATCGGCCGGCGCGGAGGCGGTGGCATCGGCAAGGCGCCGCGTGCCTTCGGCAAGGCTCAGGACAAGGCGCAGCGGGGCGTCGCCCGCATTCGTGCCGATCCAGGCCGAGGGGCTCGAGAACGGCCGCACCGGATGGATCCGCGGCACGCGGTTGCGGCCGCATTGCTCGCAGGCGGCAATGGCAATCGCTTCCCAATGCGCCCTTTTCTTCTCGGCGCGCTCGCCCGAAAGGCGCAGCACGCCGTGGGCCGTGGCCAGCGGCTGGACGCTCGCGACGCCCAGTTCGGTGGCTTTTTCGACCAGCCAGTCCATGCGTTCGTTGGCCGGCATGCCGACGGCCAGGTGCACCGCGCGCACGGCCTCGCGCTCGGCAGGCGAATGGGCGCCGATCGTCACCGATACATCGCTGCGCCCCATGCGCTCGACCATGGCCGCATATTCGCCGCCCGAACCGTCGAACAGCGTGAGTGCGTCGCCGGGCTGCATGCGCAGCACCTGAACGTGGCGCGCGGGGCCGGGTGGCAGTTCGAGCGTGGCACCTGCCGTCAAAGGCACCGGGCAGTGGAAACGGGGCATCTAGACCCTGCCGTAGGCAAAGCCGGTCAGCGCCGAAGTGCCTTCGATCTCGTCGATCACCCGCAGCAGCGGCGTGAGTTCCATGTAGCGGCTGGCGGTGGAGCGGATATAGGCGATGAAGCGCGGCGTGTCTGCCAGGTAGCGCGGCTTGCCGTCGCGCAGCGTCAGGCGGGCGAAGATGCCGGCCACCTTGAGGTGGCGCTGAAGCCCCATCCATTCGACCGATCGGTAGAACGCGCCGAAATCGGCATCGACCGGCAGCCTGGCCTTGCGGGCGGCTTCCCAGTAGCGGATCGTGACGTCGAGCACGAATTCCTCATCCCAGCTCAGGAAGGCGTCGCGCATCAGGCTCGCGATGTCGTAGGTGATCGGACCGTAGACCGCATCCTGGAAGTCGAGCACGCCCAGATCGGCCCCATTGCGGACCATCAGGTTGCGCGGCATGAAGTCGCGGTGCACGTAGACGCTGGGCGAGGCCAGGTTGTTCTCGACGATCAGCCTGAAGCTGCGTTCCAGCCGCTCCTTGAGCTGGCCCTCGACCGCAATGCCGCGGTGGCGCCCGATGTACCACTCGGGGAAAAGCGCCAGTTCGCGTTCGAGCAATGCGCGGTCATAGGGCGGCAGCACGCCCGGCCTGGAGGCCAGCTGCCAGCGGATCAGCGCATCGATCGCCTGGTCGTAGAGCGGGCGGCTGGCGTCGGGCCGGGCCGCATCGATCACGTCGAGCATGGTTTCGCGGCCCAGGTCGTCGAGCAGCAGGAAACCGTGGGTCCTGTCCCACTCGAGCACCTGCGGCGCGGTCACGCCGGCCTCGGCCATCAGGCGGGCGACCTGCACGAAGGGCTCGCTGTTCTCCTTGTCGGGCGGCGCATCCATCACGATGCGGCTGGCGGCGCTTCCCGTGGCGTCGATGCGGAAGTAGCGGCGAAAGCTCGCATCGGCGGACGCAAGGCGCACCGTCTCGGGCAGCAGGCCGTGCGCGGCGCCGATGCCGGCCAGCCAGTTCTGGAACGCCGCAGCCCGCTGCGGATCTGCCCAGAGAATGGCCGTGGCGGAGGGTGTGGGCTCGGAGGCCGGGAGCGGGGGTGCTGTCATGGATAATCGATTCTACAAATCCGCCTGGCGCGGCAACTCCTGCGGTCCTCCCTGGTCGAACAGAGTTGCCGCCGGCTCCTGCAACCTGCCGGCCTGCCGCGCCGTCCTCCCGACGATCCTTCGTTCCTGACCGATGCCTACGACCCAAAGCCCCCACGCTTGGCACCCTGTGCACTCGCAGCCCTCCTCGGGAAGACTGCGGACCTTTTCCGGAACGATGCGGCGGGAGGCCTGATGAGGCGGCGCGTTGCCTTGCTGCGTTCCGGCCCGCCCCTGCCGTTGGCCGTGTTGTCGCTGGCGCTGCTGCATGCGCACGGCGCCTCGGCCCAGCCGGCCGGGGGCCTCGATGGTCCGCTCACGCTCAAGCGCACGCCGCAGCTGACCGAAACGCTGCCGCCCGCCGAACGCAGCCAGTTGCCCAGCCTGATCACCGGCGACCGCCTGTCGGGCCGCCAGGATCTCGAAACCGTGGTCGAAGGCCATGCCACGCTGCGGCGCGGCGAAGTCGCCATCACTGCCGACCGGCTCGAGTACTACCAGCCCGACGACCGCGCCAGGGCGCGCGGCAACGTGCGCGTCAACCAGGCCGGCAATGTGTACGAAGGCCCCGAGCTCGAGCTCAAGCTCGAGACCTTCGAGGGCTTCTTCAACAACGTGCGCTACTCCTTCCTTGCCACCGGCGGGCATGGCGAGGCGCAGCGCATCGATTTCGTCGACAGCAACGTGTCGGTGGCCCGCAGCGCCACCTACACCACCTGCCGGCGCGAGGACTACCCGGGCTGGATGCCGGCCTGGCTGCTGTCCGCAGCCACGCTGACCACCGACACCGAGGAAAACGTCGGCGTGGCCACCGACGCGCGGCTGAGCTTCATGGGCATCAGCACGCCGCCGATCCCGAGCGTGAGCTTTCCGCTGTCGAACGAACGCAAGAGCGGCCTGCTGCCGCCCACGATCGGCGTCGACAACACCAACGGCATCGAGATCTCGCAGCCGTACTACTGGAACATCGCGCCCAACCGCGACGCCACCTTCACGCCCACGCTGATGAGCAAGCGCGGCCTCAACCTGGGCTCGGAATTCCGCTACCTCGAGAAGGAATACAGCGGCAGCGTCCGCATGGACCTGATGGGCAGCGACCGCCTGGTGGGCCAGCGCTACAACGAAACGCGCGCCGCACAGCTGCAGCAGCTCGCCAACGGGGAAATCCAGGCCTCGGACCTGAGCTTCGGCGCGCCGCCCAGCACCAAGCGCTGGGGCATCTGGGCCAATCACCACCAGGACTTCAACGCCAAGGCGCTCGGGCTCGATTCGCTCGCGGCCAACATCAACATCAACCGGGTCAGCGACAACGACTACTGGCGCGACTTCACGCGCACGCCCACGCTGGCCCAGCGCCAGCTGTCGAACGACGCGTCGCTCAACTGGAGCAAGGGCGACTGGAACGGCGGGATCCGTGCGCTGCGCTACCAGACGCTGCAATACAGCCTGTCGCCGATCGTGCCGTCCTATGACCGGATGCCGCAGATCACGGCCAACTACAACAAGTACGACTGGCACGGCTTCGACGTTTCGCTGAACCTCGACTACACGCGCTTTCGCGTCAACACCATCCTGGCCGGCCAGCCGGGCTTCGACATCAACCAGCAGTCGCAGCCCGACGGCGACCGCGCCCTGGCCATTGCCACCATCAGCCGGCCGTTCATCACGCCGAGCTCCTTCGTCATCCCGAAGCTGCAGCTGAACACGGCTTCGTACAACTACTTCCTGCCGCAGTCCGACGTTCCCAGGCTCACCGTGAACGGGACCCAGTACGTCAACGGCGTGCCCTACAACCCGAACTCGCTGTACTTCTTCCCGACCTCGAGCAACCGGACGGTGCCGACCTTCAGCCTCGACAGCGGCCTGATCTTCGAGCGCGACGCGAACTACTTCGGCCGCGCCTTCCGCCAGACGCTGGAGCCCCGCGCCTACTACGTCTACACGCCGTTCCGCAACCAGAGCATGCTGCCGAACTACGATTCGGCGGCCAACGATTTCAGCTTTGCGACCATCTACACCGAGAACGCCTTCTCGGGCAACGACCGCATTTCCGACACCAACACGCTCACGCTCGGCGTGACCTCGCGCCTGATCGATCCCGACACCGGCGTCGAGGCGGCGCGCTTCGGCGTTGCGCAGCGGCTGCGCTTCAGCGACCAGAGGGTCACGCTGCCGGGCGGCACGCCGGTGACCGACCGTGCGAGCGACCTGCTGCTGGGCGCCCAGATCAACTGGACGCCCAAGTGGAGCCTGGACACGGTCGTCCAGTACAACCCCGACACGCGCAAGTCGGAGCGCTCGGCCATCACCGCGCGCTACAACCCCGGGCCGTACCGCAACCTCAGTGCGGCCTTCCGCTACCAGGCGCCCACCACTCCCCTCGCCACCGACGGCAACAAGTCCTTCGACGTGGGCTGGCAGTGGCCGCTCAACGACCTGTGGGGCGACAAGGGCAAGGACCTCGGCCCGGGCAAGGGCCAGGGCGGCGGGCGGTGGTATGCGGTCGGCCGGCTCAACTACAGCCTGCAGGACAAGAAACTCACGGACGGTGTGCTCGGCTTCGAGTACGACGGCTGCTGCTGGATCGGGCGCGTGGTGCTGCAGCGCATCACGACCGGCACGGTGACGGCCAACACCCGCATCATGTTCCAGCTCGAATTCGTCGGGTTCTCCAGCATCGGCTCGAGCCCGATGCAGACCTTGCGGACCAACATCCAGCGCTACCAGCCCCTTCGCCAGCCCACCGAAGGGCCGAGCCGCTTCACCAATTACGACTGAGACGATTGAGCAACGCCATGAAACACATCCGTTCCATCCTGACCCTGGGCTGCCTCGCGGCGCTGGCCGCAACCTCGGGCGCGCAGGGCCTGCGTCCCGGTGGCGGCAGCGGCATCACCGACATCATGCGCGCCGGTCCCCGCCTGGCGCCGCCGGCGCCGCGCACCGCGCCTTCCACCGCCGCGCCGGTGCAGCGCGCGGCCGAATACATCGTTGCGCTGGTCAATTCCGAGCCCATCACCAACACCGAGGTGCAGTCGCGCGTCACGCGCCTGATGCGGGAAAATGCCGAGGCCGAGCGCGTGCCGCGCGCCGAGCTCACGCGCCTCGTGCTCGAACGCCTGATCTCGGAGCGCGCACAGCTCCAGCTGGCCAAGGAAAACGGCATCAAGGTGGACGACGTTGCCATCGACCAGGCCGAGCAGACCGTGGCGCGCCAGAACCAGGTCAGCGTCGAGGAGCTGCGCCGCCGCGTGGTGGCCGAGGGCCTCTCGCTGCGCGAATTCCGCAACGACCTGCGCGACCAGCTGCTGCTCACGCGCCTGCGCGACCGCGAGGTCGAGTCCAAGGTCAAGATCAGCGACTCCGAGGCCGACGAATACCTGCGCGACCAGCGCAACGCTCCCACCAAGGACGCGGCACTGCAGAACATCAACCTCGCGCACCTCCTGGTCGCCGTGCCCGAGAACGCCACCGAGGCGCAGGTCGCCACCTTGCAGCAGCGGGCCCAAGGCCTCGCGCAGCGTGCCCGCTCGGGCGAGGACTTCGCCAAGCTGGTGCAGGAAAACTCCGATTCGCCGGACCGCGCCAATGGCGGCGCCGTCGGCATGCGCAGCGCCGACCGCTATCCGTCGCTGTTCGTCGAAGCCACGCAGTCGACGCCGGTCAACGGCATTGCCGGCCCGATCCGCTCGGGTGCGGGCTTCCACGTGCTCAAGGTGCTGGCCAAGGCCCAGATCGGCGCCGCCGATGCCACCGTGACCCAGACGCAGGTGCGCCACATCCTGCTGCTCAACGACCCGAGGCGCACCACCGCGCAGGCCGTCGCGCAGCTCGCGGAATTCAAGCGCCGCCTGCAGGCCGGCAACGCCGACTTCGCCGGCCTGGCGCGCGACAACTCGCAGGACGCCAGCGCCAAGGAAGGCGGCGACCTGGGCTGGTCGCGCCCGGGCCAGTTCGTGCCCGAGTTCGAGGAAGCCATGGATCGCCTGGCGCCGGGCCAGATCAGCGACCCGGTGGTGTCGCGCTTCGGCGTGCACCTGATCCAGGTGGTCGGCCGGCGTGAATCCAAGCTCACCCAGGCCGAGCAGCGCGAAGCCGCGCGGGCGGTGCTGCGCGAGCAGCGGGTCGAGGAAGCCTTCAGCACCTGGGTGCAGGAGGTGCGCGCGCGCGCCTACGTCGAATACCGCGAGGCGCCCCAGTCCTGATGGCACACATCGCCAGGAAGCGGTTCGGGCAGCACTTCCTGTCCGACGGGGGCATCATCGATGCCATCGTGCAGGAGATCGCGCCGCAGCCTGGCGATGCCATGGTCGAGATCGGTCCGGGCCTGGCGGCGCTCACCCAGCCGCTGGTCGAGCGGCTCGGGCGCCTGACCGTCATCGAGCTCGACCGCGACCTGGCCAGGCGGCTGCGCGAGCATCCGCAGCTCGATGTCATCGAGTCCGACGTGCTCAAGGTCGATTTCGCCGAGTTGGCCGCCAGGTTCGCGGCGCCGCTGCGGGTGGTCGGCAACCTGCCCTACAACATCTCCACGCCCATCCTGTTCCACCTGCTGGGCTTCGCGCACCTGATTGCCGACCAGCACTTCATGCTGCAGAAGGAAGTGATCGACCGCATGGTCGCGCGGCCCGCCACGTCCGACTACAGCCGACTGAGCGTGATGCTGCAGTGGCGCTACAGGATGGAAAACGTGCTGTTCGTGCCGCCCGAGAGTTTCGATCCGCCGCCGCGTGTCGACAGCGCGGTGGTGCGGATGGTGCCGCTGGCCGAGCCGCCGGCCGTCGATGCCGCCCGCCTGGGCGAAATCGTGCAGGTGGCCTTCAGCCAGCGCCGCAAGATCATGCGGCACACGCTGGGCAAGTGGCTGGACGAACACGGCTTTGCAGGCGAATTCGACGCCCAGCGGCGCGCCGAAGAGGTGCCGGTGGCCGAATACGTGGCGCTCGCTCAAGCCGTTCCCCCGCGCCCATGAAAAAGCCCGCCTTGGCAAAGGCGGGCTTTCGTTCGTGAACACCGCGCAACCGGCTTCGCCGGGCCGCAGGTGTTGCCCCCTCGAGGGGGAGGCGGCTACACGAAGTGAGCCGCTTCAGGGGGGCCTATTCAGGCCGCTGCGAGCCAGTAGCCCGCGTTGAAGGGGCTGCTCATGCGCAATGCGAGCGGCGAGACGTCGACCAGTTTGTCGGTCGGCATCTTCTCGCCTTCGGGTTCCGTGCCGGCTGCCGCATTGGCGGTGTTGCCGTTGATTTCGATGCCATCGAGTGCTGCGCCGTTCGGCTGAGCCTCGTTCGCCCGTTCTGCTTGGCTGGTGTGTGCAGAACGGGCTACAGAAAAGAATAGAAGCAGCGGAACGGGACTTTCCGGTCTCCCCAGTAGTCGGAGGCATCGCGGAAGATGTCGAGCAGCTGCTCGCGCGCTTCCTTGTCGAACTTGGCGTTGGCCGGGATCTGCTCGAGCACGATGACAAAGCCGGGCTGCGGGCCCGATTTATGCAACGGGTCGGTCATGCAGTCGTACAGCGCGTCGAAATTCTTGCCGAAATGCGCCGGAAAGGTGAACTGCTGGGCGATCAGGTCCAGGACGTCCTGCTTGGTCTGGGCGTTCCCCAGGTTGGCGTACAGGAAATGCTGGCCCGCGGCGTTGGCGGCTTCCTGCAAGTCGTTCACGCGGAACGCACGAATCGATTGCACGATGTTCGGGCGTACGGCACGAAGGGATAAAGTCATCTCCGCTGGTCTTTCCATAGTCATCATCATTTCTTCGGGGCGCTTCGGGGCGCCGCTCAAGTCGTTGTCATCGCTCATGGTGCAATCCGTCTGAAACTCGCGTAGTGGTCTGCCGTGTACCAGCAGGCCTCGGGGGTGGTGCGCTGTTCTCCGCCGCAGACAATGCGCCGTGCACCGCGATCGCGCGAGCCGGGCGTTGCCACCGTGTACTCGCGGTAGTGACCGCGCCGCGCGGGCGGCAAAAGACGCTCGCGGTTGCCAAATACCGTGCCGTCCTTTTCGTATCGGAAGGGGCCGCCATTCAGGATGGCTTCGTAGGTTCGCTGGCCCTGAACCGGCAAGTCGGACAGTGCGATCGATTCCTGGGCGGGCTTTCCGGTGCCGAACCATCCGCGGGCCTCGGCCCCCGTCGCCAACGCCGCCAGCATCAAGCCGGTGAGCGCAAACTTAGTGACAGAGGACGTGATCGAGGCGTAAGCCGCCATGGGGCACCACAAGAAAAGAGCGGGGTTCCGAATTGGCAGCCAACCCTGGGGTTAACCCGCAAATTCAAGCCCGCGAGTGTGCACCACGCTGGCGAAAATAGCAAGCGACTGCCCAAAGTTTGAGCAGTCGCAAGGGGATCGAGTGGCGCTTTAAGTTGGCGGCCACTCTCGCCAAATGGCCTATCGCTCTGCGTTTGCGTCGGCGACTGTCAAGGCTGTCATGTTCACGATGCGCCGAACTGTTGCGCTGGCCGTGAGAATATGCACAGGTTTGGCGGCGCCGAGCAGCACCGGGCCGATCGCGATGTTGCCGCCGGCCGCGGTCTTGAGCAGGTTGTAGGAAATATTGGCCGCGTCGATGTTCGGGAAAACCAGCAGGTTGGCGTCGCCCGCCAGCGCGCTGTGCGGCATGACGATCGCGCGCTGCTTGCTGTCGAGCGCCACGTCGCCGTGCATTTCGCCGTCCACTTCGAGCCAGGGCGCCTGAACGCGCAGCAGGTCGAGCGTCTTGCGCATCTTGATGGCGCTGGGCTCGTTGCTGGTGCCGAAGTTGGAATGCGACAGCAGCGCGGCCTTGGGCTTGAGGCCGAAACGCATCATTTCCTCGGCCGCCATGGTCGTGATCTCGGCCAGTTCCTCGGGCGAGGGGTCGTAGTTGACGTGGGTGTCGACCAGGAACACCTGGCGGTCGGGCAGGAGCAGGCCGTTCATGCAGGCGTACACCGGCACGTCCTGCGGCGTGCTTTCGCAGCCGCCGGGGCGCTTGCCGATCACCTGGTCGATGTAGTGCAGGTGGATCAGCGTGGTGCCCCAGGTGCCGCAGATCATGCCGTCGACCTCGTCCTTGTGCAGCAGCATGGCGCCGATCAGCGTCAGGCGGCGGCGCATCTCGATCTTGGCGGTCTGCACCGTCTGGCCCTTGCGCTCGGTCATGCGGTGGTAGGTCTGCCAGAAGTCGCGGTAGCGGTGGTCCTGCTCGACGTTGACGATGTCGTAGTCGAGCTCTTCCTTCAGCCGCAGGCCGAACTTCTCGATGCGCTGCGCGATGATGGCCGGGCGGCCGATCAGCGTGGGGCGCGCAATGCCCTCGTCGACCACGATCTGGGCGGCGCGCAGCACGCGCTCTTCCTCGCCCTCGCAGTACGCCACGCGCTTCTTCTGCGCGCGCTTGGCGGCGTCGAAGATCGGCTTCATCGTGGTGCCGGAGGCGTAGACGAAGCTCTGCAGGCGGTCGCGGTAGGCGTCCATGTCCTTGATCGGACGCGAAGCCACGCCGCTTTCCTCGGCGGCCTTGGCCACCGCCGGGGCGATCTTCATCATGAGACGCGGATCGAAGGGCTTCGGGATCAGGTATTCAGGTCCGAAAGTGAGCTTTTCGCCGACGTAGGCGGCAGCGACGCGCTCGCTCTGCTCGGCCTGGGCGAGGTCGGCAATGGCACGCACCGCGGCAATTTCCATCTCGTCGGTGATCGTGGTGGCGCCCGAATCGAGCGCGCCGCGGAAGATGTAGGGGAAGCACAGGACGTTGTTGACCTGGTTCGGGTAGTCGGTGCGGCCGGTGGCCATGATCACGTCGGGGCGCACCGCATGGGCGTCCTCGGGCGAGATTTCCGGGTTCGGATTGGCCAGTGCGAAGATCACCGGGCGCGGCGCCATCCTGGCCACCATGGCGGGCTTGAGCACGCCGCCGGCCGACAGGCCCAGGAACACGTCGGCGCCCTCGATCACCTCGGCCAGCGTACGGGCCGTGGTTTTCTGCATGTACTGGCGCTTGTCGTCGTCCATGAGCTCTACGCGGCCTTCGTAGACCACGCCGGCCAGGTCGGTCACGAACACGTTTTCGCGCTTCAGGCCCACCTTGAGCAGCAGGTTCAGGCAGGCCAGCGCCGCGGCGCCCGCACCCGAGGTGACCAGCTTGACCTCGCTGATGTCCTTGCCCGCCACCTTGAGGCCATTGAGCATGGCCGCCGCCACGGTGATGGCCGTGCCGTGCTGGTCGTCGTGGAACACGGGGATCTTCATGCGCTTGCGCAGTTCGCGCTCGACGTAGAAGCAGTCGGGGGCCTTGATGTCCTCCAGGTTGATGGCGCCGAAGGTGGGCTCCAGCGCTGCGATCACCTCGACCAGCCTGGCCGGGTCCTTCTCGTCGATCTCGATGTCGAACACGTCGACGCCGGCGAACTTCTTGAACAGCACGCCCTTGCCTTCCATCACCGGCTTGGCGGCCAGCGGGCCGATGTCGCCCAGGCCCAGCACGGCGGTGCCGTTGGTGATCACCGCCACCAGGTTGCCGCGCGCCGTGTACTTGAAGGCGTTGGCCGGGTCCTTGACGATTTCCTCGCAGGGCGCGGCCACGCCGGGCGAGTAGGCCAGCGACAGGTCGCGCTGGTTGACCATCTGCTTGGTGGCGGCAATGGCAATCTTGCCCGGCACCGGAAGCTCGTGGTACTCGAGGGCGGCGCGCCGCAATTCGGCGCGCTTGTCTTCGGGCGTGGGGGTCGATGAGATCGTCGAATCGGACATGGGCCGTTGCTCCTGGTGGCGCTTCTTCTGGGGGCGCCGATTGTAGACCTCGGCCCGCGGCGCCATAGGCCGCATGGCGGAGATCGGCCATGCCGAAAGCACGAAGACCCGTCAAGACGATGTGGCAATATGCGCAGTCCGGAAAAAAACTCGACGAGGAGCGGCCATGGCCCTGATGGATTTCATCAAGAAACAGTTCATCGACATCATCCAGTGGACCGAGACTGGCGATGGCACGCTGGCCTGGCGCTTTCCGATGGCGGAGATGGAAATCCAGAACGGCGCCTCGCTCACCGTGCGCGAGTCGCAGGTGGCGGTGTTCGTCAACGAAGGCCAGGTGGCCGACGTGTTCGGCCCGGGCATGTACAAGCTCACGACGCAGACGCTGCCCGTGCTCACGTACCTGAAGAACTGGGACAAGCTGTTCGAGTCCCCGTTCAAGAGCGACGTCTACTTCTTCAGCACCCGCCAGCAGGTCGACCAGAAGTGGGGCACGCCCCAGCCCATCACCATCCGCGACAAGGACTTCGGCGCCGTGCGCCTGCGCGCCTTCGGCAACTACAGCTTCCGCATCGGCGATGCCAAGCTGTTCCACACCGAGATCTCGGGCACGCGCGACGTCTACGGCGTGGCCGACCTCGACGGCCAGCTGCGCGGGCTGGTGCTGCAGAACATCAGCAACGCCATCGCTTCCAGCGGCGTGCCGTTTCTGGACCTTGCCGCCAACCAGATCCAGTTCGCCCAGGCGCTGGCCGCACAACTGGTGCCCGAGTTCGAGAAGATCGGCATCAAGCTTGAGAACATCACGGTCCAGAACGTCTCGCTGCCCGAAGAGCTGCAGAAGATCCTCGACCAGAAGATCGGCATGGGCATGGTCGGCAACGACATGGGCAAGTTCATGCAGTACCAGACCGCGCAGGCCATTCCCAAGTTTGCCGAAGGCGCGGGCGGCGGCAGCGGCATCGCGGGCGATGCCATGGGCCTGGGCGCCGGCGTCGCGCTGGGCCAGGTGCTGGCGCAGAACCTCGCGCAGGGCCTGAGCCCGAGCGCAGCGGCCCAGGCCGCGGCGACCCAGCAGCAGCCGGCCGTGGCCGTGGTGAGCCCGGCCGACGTCATGACCACGCTCGAGAAGCTCGGCGAGCTCAAGACCAAGGGCATCCTCACGCAGGAAGAGTTCGACGCCAAGAAGGCGGAACTGCTCAAGAAGCTGGTCTAAGCACCGGCAATGGCTGAGCAAGCAGGCGCCCAGCGCGCCTACCGTGCGCCCTGCCCTGGTTGCGGCGCACCGGTCGAATTCAGGTCCGCGCAGTCGGCCTTCGCAGTCTGCCCGTACTGCCAGAGCACCGTCGTGCGCCAGGGCGAGACGCTCGCGCGCATCGGCAAGATGGCGGAGCTGTTCGACGACTTCAGTCCGCTGCAGCTGTTTGCCGCGGGCCGCATCCAGAACCAGCCGTTCACCATCGTCGGCCGGCTGCAGTACAGCCATCCGGGCGGGCGCTGGACCGAGTGGATCGCCGCGCTCGATGGCGACCGCACCGGCATCCTGAGCGAGGACAACGGCGCCTATGTCTTCGCGCTGCCTTTCGAGCTGCAGCGCGCCGCGCCGCCGCCCACGGATCTGCGCGTGGGGGCCACCACCGCGTTCAACGGCCAGAGCTACACCGTCTCGTCGAACGAGCAGGTGGCGCTGCTTTCCGCGCAGGGCGAGCTGCCGCACCTGCCCGAGCTGGGCCGCCCGTTCCCCATGGTCGAGCTGCGCAGCGACAAGGGCCTGGTGCTCAGCATCGACTACGGCACCGAGCCGCCCGGCGCCTACCTGGGTCGCTCGGTGCAGCTCGAGGACCTGCAGCTCACGGGCCTGCGCGACGAATCCGCCAAGGACGAAAAAGGCCGCGCCTTCAACTGCCCGAACTGCGGCGCACCCGTCACGGCCAACCTGGCCGACAGCAAGAGCATCACCTGCGGCTCGTGCAACAGCATCATCGACCTGTCGCAGGGCATCGGCGGCGAGCTGAAGCACGCGGAGCAGAACGAACCCGTTCGCCCGCTCATCCCCATCGGCAGCATGGGCCAGCTGCAGGGCGCGCAATGGCAGGTGGTGGGCTTCCAGCACCGCATGGGCGTGGAGCCCGGCGACGACGAGCACTTCGGTTGGAACGAATACCTGCTGTACAACAAGAGGCGCGGCTTCAGCTTCCTGGTCGATGCCGAGGACGGCTGGAGCATGGTCAAGCCGACCACCGGCGCGCCGGTGATGGCCGAGAACGGCAGCAGCGCCACCTACCTCGGCAAGCGCTACGCGCAGCAATACGCCTACAACGCCGAAACCACCTACGTGGCAGGCGAGTTCTACTGGCAGGTGGAGCGCGGCCAGAAAACCTTCAACCGCGATTTCGCGAGCGGCAGCGCGCTGCTCTCGATGGAACGCTCGGCCAACGAGCTGACCTGGTCCTCGGGCAGCAAGCTCGACAGCGGCCTGGTGTCCGCCGCCTTCAAGCTCGACGACAAGAAGGACATGTTCGTGCGCGGCGATGCGCTGCCGGTCAGCGCCGCATCGGGGCTGGGTTGCGGCACCATCATCCTGATCGTGGTCGTCATCATCGTGCTGCTGGTCATCCTGAGCACCTGCAGCGGAGGGTCGTCCGGCGGGTCGCGCAGCTACGGCGGGTCCTACGGCGGCTATTCGAGCGGCGGCGGCCACAAATGAACGAGAGCAACATAGCTTCGCGCTGATGTCACCCACTACTGCAACTACGACTGGAGGTCCCCATGGGATTTGAATGGCTGAAACCGGGCGTGGTCCTCGGATCGCTCGTGTATGCGCTGCTTGGCGTGCTGATCTTCTGGCTCTGCTTCCTGATCATCGACAAGGTCACGCCCTACGACCTCTGGGGCGAGATCGTCGAGAAGCAGAACGTGGCGCTGGGCCTGGTGGTGGCCGCCATGAGCCTGGGCATCTGCGTCATCGTCGCCGCAGCGATCCATTGAGCGGGGAGGCGGCCGTGTCCGCGCATTCCGCCGATGCGCGCGGGCCGCAGCCGGTCGAGATCGCGCTGCTCGCCAGCGTGTTCGTGGTCGCGGCCTGCGGGCTGGTCTACGAGCTGACCGCTGCCGCGCTGAGCTCCTACCTGCTCGGCGACTCGGTGCTGCAGTTCAGCACCATCATCGGCACCTACCTGTTCGCGATGGGCGTGGGTTCGTGGCTCTCGCGCTTCTTCGAGCGCCAGCTGCCGGCGCACTTCCTGCGCATCGAACTGCTCGTGGCGCTGGTCGGCGGCGCGCTGCCGGCCATTCTTTTCCTCGCGAACGCCTATGTGCCCGGCGCGTTCCGCCTGCTGCTCTACGGGCTCGTGGTGGTGGTCGGCACGCTGGTGGGGCTCGAGATCCCGCTGGTGATGCGCATCCTCAAGCGCAACATCCAGCTCAAGAACCTGGTGTCGCAGGTGCTCACCTTCGACTACCTCGGCGCGCTGGCGGTGTCGGTGGCCTTTCCGCTCATCCTGGTGCCGCAGCTCGGCATGATCCGCACCGGCCTGCTGTTCGGCATCATGAATGCCGCCGTGGCCGTGTGGGCGCTGTGGCTGTTCCGCCATGAGCTGCGCCGCATCGGCGCGCATGCGCTGGCCTGCTTCCTCGCGCTGGCCGCGCTGGTGGGCGCCTTCGCCGGGGCCGGCCACATCACCACGCTGGCCGAGGACAAGTTCTACCAGGACCGCATCGTGTTCAGCGCCACCTCGCCCTACCAGCGCATCGTGGTCACGCGCGGGCAGCTCGGGCACCGGCTGTTCCTGAACGGCAACCTGCAGTTCGCCGAGCGCGACGAGTACCGCTACCACGAGGCGCTCGTCCACCCGGTGATGGCCGCGCAGGGCGCGCCGAAGAAAGTCGCGGTGCTCGGCGGCGGCGACGGCATGGCGGTGCGCGAGGTCCTGAAATATCCCTCGGTCGAATCGGTCACGCTGGTGGAGCTCGATCCGAACATGACCCAGCTCTTCACGGCGCACGAAACGCTGGCGGCGCTCAACGGGCACTCGCTTGCGTCGCCGAAGGTGAAGATCGTCAATACCGATGCGTTCCAGTGGCTGCAGGAGGCGGGGGACTTTTTCGATGTGATCGTGGTGGACTTCCCCGATCCCACCAACTTCGCGATCGGCAAGCTCTACACCAACAGCTTCTATGCGCTGCTCGAGAAGCGCCTTTCGGCGAGCGGCTACGCGGTGATCCAGACCACCTCGCCGCTGGTTGCGCGCAAGAGCTACTGGACCGTGGCGGCGACCATCGAATCGGTCGGCCTGCGCGCGACGCCCTACCATGCGCATGTGCCGAGCTTCGGCGAATGGGGCTACATCATCGCGGGCCGGCGGCCGTACCGGATGCCCGAGGCGCTGCCTTCGGGCCTGCGTTTTCTCTCGCCTTCCACCTTGCCGCTGATGTTCGACTTTCCGCTCGACATGGCGCGCGTGCCGGCCGAAGTGAACCGGCTGTCGAACCAGACCCTTGTCACCACCTACGAGCAGGAGTGGGGCAAGGTCATCACGACGCACTAGGGGCGGACGGCATGCAGCGGCGCGATTTCCTCGGTGTGGCCGGCGCCCTTGCGCTCGCGGGCTGCGAGGCCCAGGTGCCGCCCATCGAAGGCGGCTTCACCGGCATCGATGTGGCGCGCGGCCATGCGCTGCGCGACGGCGCGCTCAAGAGTTCGCCTCCGGCAGCCGTCAAGCGCACGCGCGTGGTGATTGCCGGCGGCGGTGTCGCAGGTCTCGCCGCCGCGCGCGCACTGCGGCTCGCGGGCATCGAGGACTTCGTGCTGCTCGAACTCGAGGACGCGGCGGGCGGCAATGCGCGCGGCGGCATGGTGAGCGGCATTGCCTGTCCGCTCGGCGCGCACTACCTGCCGACGCCCGGCGACGATGCGCGCGAAGTGCAGGACCTGCTCGAGGAACTCGGCCTGCGCCGGCGCGTGGCAGGCCGCTGGGAGTACGACGAGCGCCACCTTTGCCACAGCCCGCAGGAGCGGCTGTTCTTCCAGGGCGAGTGGCAGGACGGCCTGCTGCCCGTGCACGGCGTGGGTACCGAGACGCACGCGCAATACCGCAGGTTCGCGCAGCGCATCGATGCATTGCAGCACGCGGCGCACTTCGCCATTCCCGCGCAGAGGGCCGCGGTCACGCCCGAGCTGCTCGCGCTCGATGCCCTCCCCTTCGCGAACTGGCTCGACGGCGAGGGCTTCGGCGATGCGCAGCTGCGCTGGTACCTCGACTACTGCTGCCGCGACGATTACGGCGCGGGCATCGAACAGGTCTCGGCCTGGGCCGGCATCCACTATTTCGCTAGCCGGCACGGATTTCACCCGCCGGGGCCATCGGGCAGCGGCGCCGATCCGAACGCCGAGCGCGACGGCGTGCTCACCTGGCCAGAGGGCAACGGCTGGCTCACGAAGCGGCTGGCCGAGCCCCTGGGCGACCGGCTGCATACAGGCCAGGCCGTCGCGCGCATCGCCGAGCTTCGCGGCGGCGTCGAGGTCGATGCGTGGGATGCCACGTCCAAATCGCTGGTGCGCTGGCAGGCCGAGCGCTGCATCGTCGCGTTGCCGGTGTTCATTGCCGCGCGCGTGGTCGAGAACGCGCCGGAGGTATTGAAGAACGCCGCCGCGCATCTGCGCTATGCCCCCTGGCTCGTGGCCAACGTGCACCTGCGCGGGCCGCTTGCCGACCGCCCCGGCGCCGCGCCGAGCTGGGACAACGTGATCTACGGCACGCGCGGCCTCGGCTACGTCGATGCGCGCCATCAGGCGCTCGACCCCACGCCGCGCGGCACCGTGCTGAGCTGGTACCGTCCGCTCGGCCCGAGCCGCCACGACGGCGCCGATGGCCGCCGCCTGCTGCTCGACCGCCCCTGGACCGGATGGCGCGACGACCTGCTCGCCGAGCTCTCGGTGCCGCATCCCGACCTGCCTTCGCTCGCCACGCGCATCGAGATCACGCGCTATGGCCACGCCATGTCGATCCCGCGGCCGGGGCTGCTTGCGCAGATCGGCGCGCACCGCATGTCGCCGGACGTGGCGCACCATGGCCGCGTGGTCGCGGGCCGGCTTTCGTTCGCCCACGCCGACTGGTCGGGCTACTCGATCTTTGAGGAGGCGTTCACGCGCGGGCACGTCGCGGGCGCGGCGCTGGGCTGAAGGCGCGGGGTGCCTTCAGCCCATGTCATGGCCGCGTCACGCCTGGCCGGCATGGTCTCGCGTTTCGACACGGAACCCCTCTTTTCCAATGATGCGCACTGCCTCTTTCTTCTGTTCTTCTTCCATCGCGCTGGCCGCCGCGCTCGCCTGCGGACATGCCTGTGCACAGACCGCCTACCCCGCCACGCTCGCGGGCCACGCCGTGCTGCCCGCGCAAAGCTTCGTCGCCGCGCCCAGGGATGCATCCGCCGACCTGCAGGCCAGCGGCAAGTTCACCTCGGGCAAGCGCGTGGAGGCATTGGGCACCGTGGAAGGTCTCTCGGCCGGCCGCGGCACCGGTGTCTCGGTGCCCTTCAAGGGCCAGCCGCTGCAGGGCCACTCGGGCATCAAGAAGATGGACGACGGCTCGTTCTGGATCCTCACCGACAACGGCGCCGGCGCCAAGGCCAACTCGCCCGACTTCATGCTCTACCTGAACCACTACAAGGTGGACTTCAAGAGCGGCAGGTTCAACCGCTTGAACACCATCTTCCTGCACGACCCTGACAAGAAGGTGCCGTTCCGCATCGTCCATGAAGGCACCAAGCAGCGCTACCTGACCGGCTCCGACTTCGATCCCGAGAGCTTCCAGTTTGCCGGCGGCGCGTTGTGGATCGGCGAGGAGTTCGGTCCCTTCCTGATCAAGGCCGACCGGAAGGGCAAGGTGCTCGCGGTGTTCGAGACGCAGGTCGACGGCAAGGCCGTGCGCTCGCCCGACCATCCGGCGGTCACCACGCCGGGCGCACCGGGCGGCGCGGTCGATTTCCAGGTCAAACGCTCCAAGGGCTTCGAAGGCATGGCCGCGTCCAAGGACGGCAGCAAGCTCTACGCGCTGCTCGAAGGCCCGGTGTGGAATGCCGAGGCGAAGGACTACGAGAAGCTGGACGGCAAGGAAGCGCTGCGCGTGCTGGAGTTCGACGTGGCCACCGAGAAGTGGACGGGTCGCCACTGGAAATACCCGCTCGAAGCCAACGGCCACGCCATCGGCGACTTCAACATGATCGATGCGACCACCGGTTTGATCATCGAGCGCGACAACGGCGAAGGCACCAGCGACAAGGCCTGTCCCGAAGGCCAGAAGCGCAGCGACTGCTTCCACGACATCGCGAAGTTCAAGCGCGTCTACAAGATCGAGCTGAGCGAGGCCAATGCGGGCGGCGCGGTGCGCAAGATCGGCTACATCGACTTGCTGAACATGGCCGACCCGGCCAAGCTCGCGCGCAAGCCGCTGAACGACGGCGTGCTCAAGTTCCCGTTCTTCACGATCGAGAACGTCGACGTGGTCGATGCCACGCACATCGTGGTGGGCAACGACAACAACCTGCCTTTCTCCAGCAGCCGGGAGCCCAACAAGGCGGACGACAACGAACTGGTGCTGCTGGAGGTGGGGGCGCTGCTGCAGGCCAGGTAGTGCCGGCGCGAGCCGCCGGCGCAAGCGCGTCCTCATAATTCGCGCATGTCCCCCGAACTGCTCCCCGCGATCGCCGCCTTCGCACGCGTTGCGCACCACGCCAGCTTCACGCGGGCCGCGCAAGAGCTGGGCGTATCGCCCTCGGCCCTGTCGCAGACCGTGCGCACGCTCGAGGGGCGGCTGGGCGTGCGCCTGCTCGACCGCACCACGCGGCGCGTCGGCGTGACCGAGCTGGGCCAGCAATTGCTCAAGGGCGCGCAGCCGGCGCTGGCCGCGCTCGCGCAGGCGATCGAAGGCCTCGACGAGGCGCGCGACAAGCCGGCCGGGCTGCTGCGCCTGAACGTCGCGCGCGTGTCGGCCGAGTTGCTGCTGAACCCGCACTTCGCGGACTTTGCCGAGGCCTATCCCGACATCACGCTGGAGCTGGTCTGCGACAACCGCATGATCGAGCTGGTAGAAGGCGGCTTCGATGCCGGCATCCGGCTCGGCGAAAGCCTGGCGCAGGACGTGGTGGCCCTGCCGGTGGGTGGGCCGCAGCGCATGGTGACGCTCGCGTCGCCGCGCTACCTGGCGGGGCGCAGGCCGCCGAAGACGCCCGAGGACCTGCGCGAGCACCAGTGCCTGAACTACCGCCTGACCACGGGCGGCCTCTATCGCTGGGAATACGCGCAGGACGGCCGCGTGCTCGACGTCGAAGTGGCCGGGCCGCTGATCAGCAACGACGGCGATGTGCTGCTGGCCGCCGCGCGCGACGGCGCGGGCATCATGGTGGCCTTCGAAGGCATGGTGCGCGGCGATCTGGAAAGCGGCCGCCTGGTGCCGCTGCTCGAGCCCTGGTGGCCCACCTTTCCGGGCTTCTACCTGTACCACCCGAGCCGCGCGCAGATGCCGCGCAAGCTCAGGGTGTTCATCGACTTCCTGCAGGCGCGGCATGCGCCGCCGCCGGTGTCGCAGCGCGCCGTCAAGCTCGCATCAGTGCCTCGATCTCGTCCGCCTTCACCGGCACGCCGCGCGAAATGAGTTCGCAGCCCGTGGCCGTGACGATTGCGTCGTCCTCGATGCGGATGCCGATGTTGTGGAACTGCTCGGGCACGCCCTCGGCGGGGCGCACGTAGATGCCGGGCTCCAGCGTCAGCACCATGCCGGGTTGCAGGATGCGGCTCGGCCGGTTCTTGATGACCTCGTTCGACAGCGGATCCTTGCGCTCGCTCACCTCGCCGACCTGCGTGGGCTCGACGTAGCTGCCGCAGTCGTGCACGTCCATGCCGAGCCAGTGGCCGGTGCGGTGCATGTAGAACTGGAAGTAGGCGCGCGAGTCGATCACGTCGTCGACGCCGCCGACCTTGTTGGCGTCGAGCAGGCCGAGGTCGAGCATGCCCTGCGCCAGCACCTTCACTGCCGCGTCGTGCGGATCGTTGAAGCGGTTGCCGGCCCTGGTGGCCGCGGCCGAGGCGTCCTGGCTGGCCAGCACCAGGTCGTACAGCGCGCGCTGCGGCCCGCTGAACCTGCCGTTGGCCGGGAAGGTGCGGGTGATGTCGCTCGCGTAGCCGTCGAGCTCGCAGCCCGCGTCGATCAGCACCAGTTCGCCGCTGCGCACCGGCGCCGCGTCGGCGCGGTAGTGCAGCACGCAGGCATTGGCGCCTGCCGCCACGATGGAGCCGTAGGCCGGGTACTGCGAGCCGCCCAGGCGGAACTCGTGCAGCAGCTCGGCATCGAGGTGGTATTCGCGCACGTCCTTGCCTTCGCGCAGCATGCGCGCCGACAGCTGCATCGCGCGGATGTGGGCGCGTGCGCTGATCTGCGCGGCGCGCCGCATGATGTCCTGCTCGTGGGCGTCCTTCACCAGGCGCATTTCGTCGAGCGGGCCGCACAGGTCGTGCAGCTCCTCGGGGCACAGCGCGCCGTAGCGCACGCGCGCGCGCACCGATTGCAGCCAGCCGTCGACGCGGGTTTCCAGGCCCTTGTGGATCGCGAACGGAAACCACACGGTCGACTTGTTCTCGAGCAGCTTGGGCAGCCGGGCGTCGAGTTCGTCGACCGAGAAGGCCTCGTCCACGCCAAGCGCCGCAGGGGCCGCGTCGGGGCCCAGGCGATAGCCGTCCCAGATCTCGCGCTCCAGGTCCTTGGGCGCGCAGAACAGCATGCTGCGGCCGTCGCCCGCGAGCACCAGCCAGGCGTTGGGCTCGGTGAAGCCGGTCAGGTAGTAGAAGTAGCTGTCGTGCCGGAACAGGAAGTCGCTGTCGCGGTTGCGCTGGCGCTCGGGCGCGGTCGGGACGATGGCGATGCCGTCCTTGCCCAGTTGCGAGGCGAGGCGCGCGCGGCGCTCGGCGTAGATCCTGTTGTCTTCTGAGGTCATCTTGGCGTGTTCAGTTGAAGAAGCCGTTCGGGCGTGCCCACGTCGGTCCAGGGACCGGCGTAGAGCTCGGCGCTCACGAGTTCATTGTCCATCGCGGCGCGCAGGATCGGTGCCAGCGGGGCTTTGGCGCCCGCCGGGTTGCCGGCCGGGATGCCGCAGTAAGGCGGCGCGAAAAGTGCGGCCCGGTAGAGGCCGATGGTCGAGAAGGTGTACTTCTCGGCCGCCGAGTTGAGTGCCAGGCCGCCCGCGGAAAGGCCGAAATCGCCCTTCGGGTTGTGCGCCGGGTTCGGCACCAGCCACAGGTGCGCCAGCCTGCCGCTGGCCGCGAAACGGTCCACCGACGCCTGCGTGAAGGTGAAATCCGGCGCGAACACGTCGCCGGCCGCGACCCAGAAAATCTCGCCCAGTTGCGGCAGCGCACGCACGATGCCGCCGGCCGTTTCCAGCGCTTCGCCGAAGTCGCGGCCTTCGTCGGAGTATGAAATCGATAGCGCAGGGTGACCGTCCAGCAAGGGATTGGCGCCGAAGCGGCTGGAGATCTTTTCGCCGAGCCAGGCGGTGTTGACCAGCAGTTCGGTGAACCCGCCCGCAGCCAGTGCCTCCATCGGCCATTGCATCAGCGGCTTGCCGCGCACTTCGAGCAGCGGCTTGGGCGTGGTGTCGGTCAGCGGCCGCATGCGCTCGCCGCGCCCGGCGGCAAGGATCATCGCCCGCGCGGACGTCGGGGTGCTCACGCGGCGACGCGGCCGCGCAGCAGCTCGTTGCGTTCGCTGTGGCGCGGCTGGAAAAGCGCGACCAGGCATTCCATCAGCGCATGCGCCTTGGCCGAATGGTCGCCGCCGAAGTTGCACACATACACGTCGAGCGTGGCGCCGCGCTGTTCGGGCCAGGTGTGGATGCACAGGTGCGATTCGGCCAGCAGCACGGTGGCCGTGACCCCGCCCGGCCCTTGCGGCGTGGCCGGAAAGCCATGGACCAGCTTGCCCACCGGCTGCAGCCCGGCGGCCGTCGCCGCCTTGAGGCAGACGGCGCCGAGCGCCTCCTTGTCGGTGAGCCATTGCATGGCGCATTGGCAGTCGTGGAGATCGGCGGTGAGGTGCAGCCCGTGCATGGGTGGCAACTCTAGCAGCCCGGGTGTCGCCAAAGAGCATCAGTGGGGTGTTCTGGCCGTATCGGAGGGGCTTGGAGCGAGGCCGGTAAAATCGCGGGTTCCCCCCAATCCACATTCCCCGAAAGTCCACCGCCCATGGCAAACCAAGCCCTGATGGCCAACGCGATTCGCGCGCTGGCCATGGATGCCGTCCAACAAGCAAACTCCGGCCATCCGGGCGCACCGATGGGCATGGCCGACATGGCCGTCGCACTCTGGGGCGAACACCTGCGCTACAACCCCGCGAACCCGCACTGGTTCGACCGCGACCGCTTCGTGCTGTCGAACGGCCACGCCTCGATGCTGCTGTATTCGGTGCTGCACCTCACGGGCTACGACCTGCCCCTTCCCGAGCTCAAGAATTTCCGCCAGCTGCACAGCAAGACCGCGGGCCACCCCGAGGTCGACGTGACCCCCGGCGTGGAAACCACCACCGGCCCGCTGGGCCAGGGCATCACCAATGCGGTGGGCTTTGCGCTGGCCGAGAAGCTGCTCGCGGCCGAGTTCAACCGCAAGCACCACGCCATCGTCGACCATCACACCTACGCCTTCCTGGGCGATGGCTGCATGATGGAAGGCATCAGCCACGAAGCCTGCGCGCTGGCCGGCGCCTGGCACCTGAACAAGCTGATCGCGCTGTACGACGACAACGGCATCAGCATCGATGGCAGGGTCTTGCCCTGGTTCATCGACAACACCGAAGAACGCTTCAAGGCCTACGGCTGGAACGTGATCGGCCCGATCGACGGCAACGACGCCAAGGACGTGTCCAAGGCCATCGCCAAGGCCAAGAAGGAAGAGTCCAGGCCCACCCTCATCATCTGCAAGACGCAGATCGGCAAGGGCAGCCCGAACCGCGCCAACACCGCCAAGGCCCACGGCGAGCCGCTGGGCGCCGATGAAATCGCGCTCACCCGCGCTGCGCTGAACTGGCCTTATGCGGCCTTCGAAGTGCCGGAAGAAGTCCGCGCCGACTGGGACCACAAGGCTGAAGGCGCCAAGGCCGAAGCCGCCTGGAACGACAAGTTCGCCGCCTACGCGAAGGCCTTCCCCGAACTCGCCGCCGAGTTCACCCGCCGCATGCGGGGCGAGTTGCCCAAGAACTTCCACCAGGTGGCATTCGACACCGTGGTGGCCGCCCACACCAAGGGCGAAACCGTGGCCAGCCGCAAGGCCAGCCAGCTCGCGCTCGAGGCCTTCACCGCCGCGCTGCCCGAAATGCTCGGCGGCAGCGCCGACCTCACCGGCTCCAACCTCACCAACACCAAGAGCACGGCCGCCCTGCGCTTCGATGCGAAGACCGGCGCGGTGGTCATGGATGTGCCGGTCCAGCAGCCGAACCAGGGTGCCGAAGACGAAGCCGCACCCGAGAGCACCGCCGACAACACCGAACCGCCCCACGGCGTGGTCGGCCGCCACATCAACTACGGCGTGCGCGAGTTCGGCATGGCGGCCATCATGAACGGCATTGCGCTGCATGGCGGCTTCATTCCCTACGGCGGCACTTTCCTGACCTTCAGCGACTACAGCCGCAATGCCATCCGCATGGCCGCGCTCATGAAGCGCCGCGTGGTGCACGTGTTCACGCACGACTCCATCGGCCTCGGCGAAGACGGCCCGACGCACCAGTCGATCGAACACGCCGCGTCGCTGCGCCTGATTCCGAACCTGGACGTCTGGCGCCCGGGCGACACCGCCGAAACCGCCGTGGCCTGGGCCGTGGCGTTGCAGAACCAGTCGCGCCCGACCGCGCTGCTGCTCAGCCGCCAGAACATCGCCTATGCGCCCAAGGGCGACCTCGGCGACATCAGCCGCGGCGCCTACGTGCTGTCGGAGCCCGAAGCCGTCGGCCTCAAGAGCAAGAAGACCGCCGCGGTCATCATCGCCACCGGTTCCGAAGTGCAGCTCGCGCTGGCCGCGCAGAAGCTGCTGGCCGAAAAGAAGATTGCCGTGCGCGTGGTGTCGATGCCCTCGACCACCACCTTCGACCGCCAGGACGTGGCCTACAAGAAGGCCGTGCTGCCCAAGAAGCTGCCGCGCATCGCGGTGGAAATGGGCTGCACCGGCGGCTGGTGGAAATACGGCTGCGCGGCCGTCGTGGGCATCGACAGCTACGGCGAGTCGGCACCGGCACCGGCGCTGTTCAAGCACTTCGGCTTCACGGCCGAGAACGTTGCCGCCACGGTCGAAGCCGCCCTGCGCGGCTGAGCCCGGCGAGGCGTTCTCCCTTTCTGTCCGACCACAAGTTTTTCAACCTTAGGAGCAAATCAGATGGCTATCAAACTCGGTATCAACGGCTTCGGTCGCATCGGTCGCAACGTGCTGCGCGCAGCGGTGCAGAACTTCAAGAACGACATCGAGATCGTCGCCATCAACGACCTGCTCGAGCCCGACTACCTGGCCTACATGCTCCAGTACGACTCGGTGCACGGCCGCTTCAAGGGCGAAGTCACGGTGGAAGGCAACACGCTGATCGTCAACGGCAAGAAGATCCGCCTCACGCAGGAGCGCGACCCGGCGCAGCTGAAGTGGAACGAAGTCGGCGCCGACATCGTGCTCGAATCGACCGGCCTCTTCCTCACCAAGGAAACCTGCCAGAAGCACCTCGACGCGGGCGCCAGGAAGGTGATCATGTCGGCGCCGTCGAAGGACGACACCCCGATGTTCGTCTACGGCGTGAACGACAAGAAGTATGCCGGCGAAGCCATCGTCAGCAACGCCAGCTGCACCACCAACTGCCTGGCGCCGCTGGCCAAGGTGCTGAACGACAAGTGGGGCATCAAGCGCGGCCTGATGACCACCGTGCACGCCGCCACCGCCACGCAGAAGACCGTCGACGGCCCGAGCAACAAGGACTGGCGCGGCGGCCGCGGCATCCTGGAAAACATCATTCCCTCGAGCACCGGCGCCGCCAAGGCCGTGGGCGTGGTGATTCCCGAGCTCAACAAGAAGCTCACGGGCATGAGCTTCCGCGTGCCGACCTCCGACGTGTCGGTGGTCGACCTCACGGTGGAGCTCGAGAAGGAAGCCACCTACAAGGAAATCTGCGCCGAGATGAAGTCGCAGAGCGAAGGCGCGCTCAAGGGCGTGCTGGGCTACACCGAGGACAAGGTGGTGGCCACCGATTTCCGCGGCGACCCGCGCACCTCGATCTTCGACGCCGAAGCCGGCATTGCGCTCGACGGCACCTTCGTGAAGCTCGTGAGCTGGTACGACAACGAATGGGGCTACTCGAACAAGTGCCTGGAGATGGTGAAGGTCGTGGCGAAGTAAAAAGCTTCGCGGCCTCGGCAATAAAAAACGCGCCCTCGGGCGCGTTTTTTTCATGGGCGAGGCACTTGGGCGTTTCAGCGCAGCTTCTCGTTCCTGCGGATCTCGCTGCTGAGCTGCGACGTCAACCGCGTCGCGGCGCGCCGTGCGGCGAGCCCGTAGTCGCCGTTGAACTCCCCGAACTCCGCCGTGCCGTTGCCGACCGCGCGCACCCGCGTGACCTCGGCGCCGGCGGCATCGCTCACCACGCAGCTCACCTCGGCAGTGAACGACGTGGGCGGCCAGGTGATCCACGAGGACGAACTCGAATCGGTCTTGATCTGCGGCGTGAACACCAGCGACACGCCCGCCGCTTCGTTGGCCTTTGCATCGCCGGCGGTGCGCAGCACCACCACGTCGCGGTAGACCGCGCGCAGCGCGTCGCGGATCGACTTCTCGAGGTCGCGGTACGGGTAGTAGCTCACGCGGTCGCCGCTGCCGCCGGCGGTGATCACCTGCTGGTCGCGCTGGGCGTCGGTCATCACGTAGGCCACCTTCTTGGGAAGGAGGCGCGCCTGCGACCGCGGCGGCGCGGTTTCCGTGATCATCGTGATCGGATGGGCGCAGGCTGCCAGCAAGGCCGTCAGGACCGCAGCGGCAAACAGGCGAGCGCACGAAGAAAAAAGAAAAGGCATGGTGCGGCTTTCTCCGGCGATGGCTGTGGCTAGGGCGCAATGGCCGCGATGAACTGCGGATCGGCATACACCTGGCGCAGCAGCGCGCGCACCAGCCGCGGGTAGGCGGCCTGGCCGGCGGGCACGGCCACGATGTTGGCGTAGCTCGAATCGAAGGCAAGCTCGCCGCGGTAGGTCTTGCGCAGCCTCTGCGCGGACGCGCGCGTCACGACCACCTCCACGTCCATGCGGCCGGTGCCGTTGATCACGCCGAGGTCGAGTTCATTGACGAGTATCCGCGCCGCGATGCGGGTCGGGGCCTTGGGGTCGTAGGCCGATATCTCTCCCAGGTCGCGCATCAGCGCGTCTTCCAGGTATTGCGCGAAGGTGCCGCTGGGCGAAAGCAGTTTCGCGCGGCGCAGGCTCAGGGTGTTGACCTTGTCGTTCGGGTCGGTCGGCTGCACCTTGGCGACCGCCACCATGCCGGGGCGCGCGGCTTCGAGGCGGTCGAGCGCCTCGTAGTCGGCCGCATAGGGCGGCGCGGCGAGCTGCGCGCAGCCAGACGCCAGCACGACCGCGGCCGATGCGTAGAGCGTTGCGGTGAAAGCGCGCAAGCGCGCACCCTGCGGTCTGAAGAAGATCGCCATGCCTTGTGTCCCTCCTCGGGATGCCTGATCCCGGCGCGAGGGTAGCAGGCATTGCGCCGCGTGCGAAGGCCGATCTTTCAGACCGGTTCGAGCACGTGGATCAGCTTGCTCTCGACGAACTCTTTGGTCTTCGCCCCGTGGGCCGCCATGTGCGGTGCCACCGCGTGGGCCTGCAGGTGGGCCAGCGTTTCCCATTTCTCGATCACCACGAAGGTGTCCGGCCCGAAGCTGGCCTTCGATGCCGGCACGCCTGCTGCGTCGACCGTGGCGCCGTACTCGATGCAGCCCTCCTCGGCCAGCACGGCCGCGCGGTTGGCGGCAAAGGCTTCGAGCAGCCTGGCGCGCTGGCCCGGCTTGGCGGTGATGACGGCGACGACGTGGATCATGGAAAAAAGCTCCGTTGTTGCATGTGTGCGGAAGGGGACCGCCGAATCTAAAAGACCGGCCGCCCCGCCGGCGGTCCCGCGCGCGACCCTATCATCGCCCGCATGTTCTTTCCCCTGCCCCGCACGGCCACCGCGCCGTTCTGTCCCTCCGAAGTCAAGGGCAGCGTGGCGGTCCCGCAGGACCTGCCCTTCGGCAAGAAGCTGCTGCGCTATGCGGGCCCGGGCCTCCTGGTTTCGGTGGGCTACATGGACCCGGGCAACTGGGCGACCGACATCGAGGCCGGCTCGCGCTTCGGCTACGGCCTGCTCTTCGTGGTGCTGCTCGCGAGCCTCGCGGCCATGCTGCTGCAGACGCTGTGTGTGCGGCTCGGCCTGGTGGCGCAGAAAGACCTGGCGCGCGCCTGCCGCGAGCACTATTCGCCGCGCGTGAACCGCTTCCTGTGGCTGGGCGCGGAGCTGGCCATCGTGGCCTGCGACCTGGCCGAGGTGCTGGGCAGCGCGCTCGCATTGCACCTGCTGTTCGGCGTGTCGATTCCGGTCGGCATCGGCATCACGGCATTCGACACGCTGCTCGTGCTGGGGCTGCAGGGCGCCGGCTTCCGTCGCGTCGAAGCGATCGTGCTCGGACTGGTGGGCACCATTGCAGGCTGCTTCGTGGTGGAGCTTGCGATGTCGCAGCCCAACTGGTTCGGCGTGGCGATGGGCTTTGCGCCCAGCTTCGAGCGGCTGCAGCAGCCGGGCGCGCTGTACCTTGCGATCGGCGTGGTCGGCGCCACCGTGATGCCGCACAACCTGTACCTGCATTCGTCGATCGTGCAGACCCGGCTGGTGGCCGACAGCGACGCGGCGCGGCGCGAGGCGGTGCGCTTCTGCACCTTCGACGCGGTGTTCTCGCTCTCGCTCGCGCTCCTGGTCAACGCAGCCATCATGGTGCTGGCGGCCAGCGCCTTCCACAGCACCGGCCATGTGGAGGTGACCGAGATCGACGACGCCTACCGGCTCATCGAGCCCATCGTGGGCAGTGCGATGGCGGCCACGCTGTTCGGCATTGCGCTCCTGGCCTCGGGCCAGAGCTCGACCTTCACCGGCACCATTGCGGGCCAGATCATCATGGAAGGTTTTCTCGACCTGAAGATCCCGTGCTGGCAGCGCCGCCTGATCACGCGGGGGCTGGCGCTCGGGCCGGCGTTTCTGGGGGTCTGGTGGTTCGGCGATGGCGGCGTGGGCAAGATGCTGGTGCTGAGCCAGGTGGTGCTGAGTTTTCAGCTGCCCTTCGCGATGTGGCCGCTGATCCGCTTCACGAGCAGCCGCGCGCTGATGGGCGGCTTTGCCAGCGGCGCGCTGGTCAAGCTGCTGGCCTGGGGCCTGTTCGGCGTGATCAGCTCGGCCAACGTGTGGCTGGTGGCATCGACGGTGCTCGGCGGCCTTTGATTCGGTGGTGAAGACGGAGCCTCAGCGCTCGGCCGCGTCTTTCCACAGGTGCACCAGCGACTCGGGCGCCTCGTTCTCGGGCACCTCGAAGCTGACCGAAGAACCCGAATGGGAGGTGGCGCTTTCCACCACCACTTCCACGCGGTAGAAGCGCTGGTCGCCGCCCGGCGAACCGGGGCCGCCGCGCGGCCCTGCGTGGGGCGCCGCGCTTTGCAGCGCTTCGCCGATCTGCTGGCGCAGTTCCTCGCTGCAGTTGCCCAGCTGGTAGCTGCGCGGGCGCGACAGGCCCGGCACGTAGGCCACGCCGCCTTCGCGCGTCACGCGCACGACGGAAGCCTGGTCCAGGGGCGGAAGCTGAATCATGATGGTGTGACTCCCACGGTGTCCCATGCGGTGCCAACGGCCTTGTGCACCGCGCTGCCGGCGCCGAAGCGCCTGGCCGCATTTTCCACGCTGAGCTGTGCAAAGGCCAGGAAATCGGCATCCTGGCGCAGCCGCCGGTCGCACACCGTGTCGTACCAGACGCGCCCGGCCGTCTCCCATGCCGGGCCCTGGATGGCCGTGGCAGCGAGATGGAAGGCGCGGTTCGGAATGCCGGAATTGATGTGCACGCCGCCATTGTCCTGCCGCGTGTCGACAAAGTCCTTCATGTGGGCGGGCTGCGGGTCCTTGCCCAGCACCGGGTCGTCGTAGGCCGTGCCGGGCTCGGCCATCGAGCGCAGCGCGCGCGCCTTCACCTTGCCGGTGAAGAGCCCCGCGCCCACCAGCCAGTCGGCCTGCTGCGCCGTCTGCTTGAGCAGCTGCTGCTTGACCAGCGCGCCGAACACGTCGCAGATCGACTCGTTGAGCGCGCCCGGCTGCCCCTGGTAGACGAGGCCCGACTCGTGGTCGATCACGCCGTGCGTGAGCTCGTGGCCGATGATGTCCACCGCGATGGTGAAGCGGTTCATGACCTCGCCGTCGCCGTCGCCGAACACCATCTGCCTGCCGTTCCAGAAGGCGTTGTCGTAGTCGTTGCCGTAGTGCACGCTGCCCGTGAGCGGCAGGCCTGCGCCGTCGATGGAATCGCGCTCGTAGATGTCGTGGAACAGGCGGTAGGTGGCGCCCAGGTAGTCGTAGGCCTCGTCGGCGGCGATGTCGCCGGTGGCGGCCTGCCCTTCGGCGCGCACCAGCCGGCCCGGCAGGGTCATGGTGTGCTGTGCGTCGTGGATGGCGCGCGCCGGCGAGCCGCGCCGCACATAGCTGGGCGCGGGGCCCGACGACACGCCCTGCCCGGCCACCGCCTCGCGCAGGGCGCGGTGCTGGCGATCGATCATCAGCGTCTGCGCCGCCTTCGCGCTGGCATGCGCACTGGCATGTTGCGCGAGCCGGTCCAGCAGGTACGGCGGTACGAAGCTGGGCGGCAAAAGGCCCGGCGAGCGAAGCGGCATGGGCGACTCTCCTTTGCAGCTGAGGGCAACAAAAAAGACCGTATCAGAAAGCCGTAAAACCTGGATCACTCCGTTACTTCTGGTCATGGAATGCCCGCGCTTCAGGCCATACGATCGGAGCCTTCCGATCCACTTGCCGCCCCTGCCATGTTCATCGTCACCCTCACCTACATCCGTCCGCTTGAAGAGCTCGATGCGTTGATGGATGGGCACATGGCGTGGCTGCGAAAGCACTACCAGAGCGGTCTGTTCCTGGCCTCGGGCCGGCAGGTGCCGCGCAAGGGCGGCGTGATCTTCGCGCGCTCGGGCGACCGCGCCGCGCTCGATGCGGTGCTCGCACGCGACCCGTTCGTGCAGAGCGGTGTGGCCAGCACGCACGTGATCGAGTTCGTGCCCAGCATGACCGCACCCGCGACCGAGATCCTCAAGGCGCTCTGAGGCCGCGGGCCCGCGTGGTTCAGGCCGCCGGCTTTTCCTCGCGCCCGCCGGGGTGCCGCGCAAAGCGCGCCGCATCGCGGTCATGCACCGGCGCCGGATCGCTCCAGGGCCAGCCGCCGAACTGCGTGCGGCGGTAGTCGGCCAGCGTCTGGCTGATCTCGGCCTGCGTGTTCATCACGAACGGGCCGTACTGCACCACCGGCTCGGCAATGGGACGTCCCTGCAGCAGCAGGAATTCGCCCGCTTCCTCATCGCCATTGCGCAACTCGACGGCCGCGCCGGCGCGCAGCTCGATGGCGGCCGGGCCTTCCACGCGCCGGCCTGCGATGGTCGCCACCGCGCCCTTGAAGAAGTACAGCATGCGCCGCGTGCCTTCGCCCGCAGCGGGCGGCAGCGTCCATTGCGCGCCGGGCGTCATCTTGAGCGTCCAGATCGCCACGTCGGCATCGGCCTGCGCGGCCCATGAATCGGGCGGCGGCGCCAGCGGGTGGATCGGCGCCGGCGCGCTGCCCGCGGCAGCGGCGCCGAACCGGCCCGCGATCACCGCGACCTCGGTGCGGCCCCCCGCCGCGTCGTCGGACGCGAAGTGCGGAATGGCTTCCGACCAGAACATCGTGAAGTGCGGCTCGGCCATCTTGCTTCTGGCGGGCAGGTTGAGCCAGATCTGGAACAGCTCCAGCGGATTGGGCGCGTTCGCGTCGAGCAGCGGAAACATCTCCGAATGCACGATGCCCTTGCCGGCCGTGAGCCACTGCACGTCGCCGCCGCCGAAGCGCGCGGTGGCGCCCAGCGAATCGGAATGGTCGACCAGCCCCTTGCGCACGATGGTCACCGTCTCGAAGCCGCGGTGCGGGTGCGAGGGAAAGCCCGGCACCGTGTCGCCGTGGTACATGCTCCAGCCGTCCTTGCGGCTGAAGTCCTGGCCGATCTGGCGGCCCGCCAGCGGGGCCTCGGGCCCCATCTGCGCGTTGGCCTTCGGATAGGCGTCGTCGTGATAGACGCAGAACAGGAACGGGTCGATCGTCTGCCACGGGAAGCCGAGCGGGCTCACCTGCAGCACGGGGCTGCGGCCTTCCTCGATATGGCTGCTGCTGTTGTTGCTGGACACCTCGGTATTCCTTTCGTTTGGGTGTGCCGCCGCTGAATGCGCGGCGACGCTGCTTTGTGGAATATCGGGGCGCACCCGCTTCAGGGAAGGGGCCTTCCGCGCAACAGTGAGGAGCGCATATGGAACGATGGGCATCGCTCTTGTCCGCTGTGGCGGAACGTCACTGCGCGGGCATTTCGGCGTTCGGGTCCATGTACATCAGCTCCCACAGGTGGCCGTCGATGTCCTGGAAGCCGTGGCCGTACATGAAGCCGTAGTCCTGCGGCTCGCGCGGCACCGTGCCGCCCGCGGCCACCGCCTTGGCCACCATTTCGTCGACCTCGGCGCGGCTTTCGCACGACAGGCACAGCAGCACCTCGGTGCTCTTGCTGGTGTCGGTGAGACTCTTGCTCGTGAAGGTCTTGAAGAAGTCTTCCACCAGCAGCATGGCGTGGATGCTGCCTTCCTGGATCACCATGCAGGCGGCGTTGGCGTCGGTGAACTTCTCGTTGAAGGCGTAGCCCAGCGCGGCAAAGAACGCCTTGGACTTGTCGAGGTTCTTGACGGCGAGGTTCACGAAGATCTGCTTGTTGGCCATGGTTGTCTTCCTGTATCGATGAAGAGTGGATCGGAGGTTTGCCGGTGTGTTGTGTACACCGTCCACAAAAGATACCAAAGAAAATGGACGGCGTCCACATCATTTTTTCAAACGGCACTTTTTGCCAGCAGCCCGGCCAGCGCGAGGGTGCTGCGGTCCTCGAAATACGGGCCGACGATCTGCACGCCCAGCGGCAATCCGCCGGCCGTGAAGCCCGCGGGAGCGACCGTGGCGGGCAGCCCGCCCAGGCTCGCGAGTCCGGACCAGGCAGCTAGCGCGCCATAGGGGGTGGGCTTTCCATCGATAGTGAGTGTGCGCTTCTCAAAATCGGGCTCGGCCACATGCTCGAAGGCCTCGCAGCCCACCGCCGGGCACAGCACGGCGTCGAACCGGGTGAAGAACGTGCGCATCTGCGCACGGATGCGCGTTCGCGTGGCCAGCAGGTCGAACCAGGTGTGCAGCTGCATCGGCGAACGGCCGCCCGGCTCGGCATGCGCGAGCACGGTCTGCACGATCTGGCCGTAGGTGTCGCCGACCTCGGCCAGATCAGGCAGCAGGTCCGAGGCTTGGGCCACCGAGGCGCCGACCTTCGCCAGCCGCTGCCCGGCGCCTTCGACCGCGGCGCGCACATCGGCCGCTACCGCGGCCTGCGGATGGGCGGTGACCACCAGCACGCGCCAATCCTTCGCCGCTGCATGGCGCGCCGCGGGCAGCATGAAGCGGCCTTGCGCCACATGGGCCGCATCGGGCCCGGCCAGCACATCGAGCGCCAGCGAGAGGTCGTCAGCGCAATGGCCGATCGGCCCGACCACCGAGGGCAGCGCGGCCGGCGCCTCCTCGGTGCCCGGAAACGCGAAGCCGCGCGTCGGCAGCAGGCCATCGCTCGGCTTGTGCGCGTACACGCCGCAAAAGCTTGCGGGAACGCGCAGCGAGCCCGTGAGGTCGGAGCCCAGTTCCAGCGCCACCATGCCGGTGGCGACCGCCACCGCGCCGCCGCCCGACGAGCCGCCCGGCGTACGCCCGGCGTCGAGCGGGTGCACCGTGCGGCCGTACACCGGATTGGCGCACTGCCAGTCGGCCAGCGCCGGCGGCACGTTGGTCTTGCCGAGAATCACCGCGCCTGCAGCCTTGAGGCGCGCCACGGCCACGGCGTCCTGTCGCGGCACGAAATCGCGAAACGGCGGCAGGCCCCAACTGGTCGGCAGGCCGGCGACGTTGAAAGCCTCCTTCACCGTCATCGGCACGCCCGGCAACGGCCGGCGCTCGCCGCGCGCAAGGGCCGCGTCGGCTTCGGCGGCCTGGCGGCGCGCGCGGGCGAAGTCGCGCACCACCACCGCGTTGAGCGTGCCATCGAGCGCTTCGATGCGGGCGATGGCGGCTTCGCACAATTCCACCGCGCTCACCTGCCTGGCGGCCAGTGCCCTGGCTGACTGCGCGGCTCCGGCGGCCAGGAGAGCGGTGGGGTCGAGGGTGGTCATGGTGCATGCCTTCCTGCCGCCTATCCATTGCAGCGGCAGTGCCCGGATGGCGCGAAGTGAGAAAGACAGAGCATCATGGCCGCCATGGAAATCGAGTTCAAGTTTCACATTCCCGCGGGGCGCCTGAAAGCCGTCGAGGCCGCCATGCGGCGCGGCACCGTGGTGCGCACCCGCCTGCAGGCGCGCTACTTCGACACCGCCGACCAGGCGCTGGCCGCCGAGGGCATCGTGCTGCGCCTGCGCAAGGAGGGGCGGCGCTGGGTGCAGACCGCCAAGGCCACCGGCGACAACGCGCTGCACCGGCTCGAACACAACGTCGACCTTGGCGCCGCGGCGGCGGGCGGTGCAGCGCCGGCCATCGACCCGCAGCGCCACCAGGGCACGCCCGTGGGCGAGCGGCTTGCCAAGGTGCTGGCCGCGAGCGGTGCCCCGCTGGTCGAGCGGCAGTCCACCGACATCGCGCGGCTCACGCGCGACGTGCGCACCACCGGCGCCGGCGCGGCCGTGGTGGAACTGGCGCTCGATGTCGGCAAGGTCGTCGCCCATGCGGGCACGCCCGACCAGAGCGAATCGCCTGTGTGCGAACTGGAGCTCGAACTCAAGCGCGGCGACGTGACGGGCCTGGTCGCGCTCGCGCACCGCTGGTCGCAGCAGCATGGCCTGTGGTTCAGCACCGTGTCCAAGGCCGAGCGCGGCGCGCGCCTGCTGGCGAAGCTCGATGTGGTTCCGGCCGTGAAGGCCGAGGCGCCGCGCTTTGCCGACGAGAAAGAAAAGCCGGACGGCCGCGCCATCCAGCAGGCCGTGGTCGCGTCCTGCCTGGCGCAGATGCTGCCCAATGCGAGCGAGATCGCCGCGGGCAGCACGGATGAAGAACAGATCCACCAGCTGCGCATCGGCATCCGGCGCCTGCGCACCGCGCTGCGCGAATTGGTGGGGCTCGACCCGCGCACCGATCTTTTCAACGGCGCCGAATGGGAGCCGCCGCTGGTCGAGGCCTTTCGCGCGCTCGGCGCCCTGCGCGACCGCGAGCAGGTGGTGAAGCTGGCGCAGCCGCAACTGCGCGATGCGGGGGCGCCGGAGTTCGATCCCTTGGCTGGCGACGATGCGGCGGCCGAGGCGCCGTCGCCCGGCGAGGTGGTGCGCGCACCCGCGTTCCAGTCGGTGCTGGTGTCGCTGATCGGCTTTACCGCAGCGACCGCTGCGGAATCTGCGCCGCAAGCCGATGCCGAAGGTGCCGGGCAGCCCGCGTCAGCGTCAGCGCCGGCGCCGCTCGACGCCGGCGAGGCGCGACGCCATCTGCGCAAGCGCCTGCAGCGCCTGCACAGACAGGTGGTGCGCGACGGCCAGCGCTTCGAATCGCTGGCCGCCGAGGACCAGCACCGCACGCGCAAGCGGCTCAAGCGCCTGCGCTACCTGGCCGAATTCGTGGCGCCGCTGTTCGCCGATGAGGACGAGGGAAAAAAACCGGCCGCCGAGCGCTACCTGAAGCGCCTGCGTCCCGCGCAGGACGCGCTGGGCGAATTCAACGACGAAGCCGTGGCGCTCGCGCTCTACCGCGAAGCCACGGGGCGCGATGCCCGCGCATGGTTTGCCGTCGGCTGGTTCAGCGGACGCCATGCGGCGGGCGCGAAGGCCTGCCGCAAGGCATTGGGCAGGATCGAAAAGGCGCCGCGGTTCTGGGAAAAGCGAAGCTAGGCGCTCAGATCCAGGTTCAGCTGAGAACCTGGGAGCGATGGATCAATGCCGCGCTTTGCCAACTTGTGAGCTACGGATCCGGACGCCCATGAAAACAGGCCCATCCACGAGAGCCACAGAGCGAAGGCAATCAACATGACCAGAGACCATCGCTGCTCGCCCAATGCCTTCTTCATGAACTCGGCCATGCCATCCGATTTCAGAATGCCACAAAGAATGTTGACTTCCTGTTCGCTGAACGACGTGCGCGCTGAATTCGCACTTGCAGCTTGTAAGCAGTCGTCGGCTTTCAATGCCGCGGCGCTGAGAGGCCAAGCAGGCTTCATCTCAGTTGGACTTGCCCAGAAAGATCGTTGCGTGCTTTTCAGCGTGAGGAGCGTCTGAGAGGAGAAGAGACTCGTCACACAGACGAGGCCGATCGCGACTACGAAAAAAAGCCAGCCCAGCCTCAAAGTTTGCGAAGAACGCGACGGCAGCTTGTGAACCCGAACCTGACGAAGCTCCGCATCAAAGAGTTCTCCGCACACGCTCAGCGTGCGCATCTGCACTCCGTTCAGCTTCGTCCATTCAATGAGTCGATGTGCCTCTTCCAAGCTGGCGACGGGCACGCCGGCAAACATACGAAAGGAGATCAGGCTTGTTTGCTCATCGACGAAAGCGCGAACCTGTGGATCAGAAATTTCCTGCTTCCCATGAACCAACTGCCATAAGCGGCTCAAGAGGACGTGGCGTGATTCAGTTCGCCACACCACCCAGAGGAAAGCCACCCCGATCAGCAAGGGCGCGACAACGCCAAAGACACTGGAGATGTTGGAAGCGTTCGGGAAATCCATGACCCAGCTACAGGTCAGTGGTGGTGCCCGTGCGCACCATGCACGTGCCGATGCTCGATCTCCACCGGCAGCGCCGCGCGCACGTCCGTCACCTGGAGGCTGAATTTCAGCGCCTTGCCTGCCCACGGATGGTTGCCATCGAGCAGCACGACCGGGCCCTTGATCTTCATCACGGTGAAGAGGTGCTCGCGCCCATCGTCGAGCCGGCCCTCGAGCTGCCCGCCCACCTTCACGCCCGGCGGAAATTCGGACTTGGGAATGCTGCGCACCAGCGACTCGTCGCGCAGGCCGAAGGCGTCCTCGGGCGCCAGGTTCAGCGTGGTCTGGAAGCCCTTTTCCTTGCCATCGAGCGCTTCCTCGATCTTGGGCAGCGTGTTCTCGTAGCCGCCATGCAGGTAGGCCATCGGCTCGGGACTGGCTTCGATGAGCTTGCCCTGGGCGTCGGCGACCTTGTACTTGAGGGTGACGACTGTGTCTTTTTCGATTTTCATGGGGGGCGATTCTCCCGCAGGGGCGAAGCGGGCGCGTGCGGCTGGCGAGCGGCCCCGTGAGGCATATGGCATGGACTTTGCATGGATAGTACAACTCCCGATTGTCGATTGTCCGACAATCAATAACATCCCATGCCATGACAGCCGCCCCGCCGCCCGTTCTCCGCATCCAGGCCCTGCACAAGCGCTACGGCAGCCACCACGTGCTGCGCGGCATCGACCTTGACGTGCTGCCGGGCGACCGCATCGCCATCATCGGCGCGAGCGGTTCGGGCAAGAGCACGCTGCTGCGCTGCCTCAACTTCATGGAAGTGCCCTCCGCCGGGCAGGTGGTCCTCAAGGGGCGCGCCGTGGGCCGGCCCGTGCCGGGTTCCGACACGCTGCGTTATGGCGAGGCCGAGCTCAGCGAGGTGCGCAAGCAGGTCGGCATGGTGTTCCAGCAGTTCAACCTGTTCCCGCACATGACGGTGCTGCAGAACGTCATGGAGGGGTTGGTGACCGTCAAGCGCCTGCCCGCGGCGCAGGCCCGCGAGCGCGCGCTGGCCGAAATCGCCAAGGTGGGCCTGGCGGACAAGGCCGCCGCCTACCCGGGCCACCTGTCCGGCGGCCAGCAGCAGCGCGTCGCCATCGCCCGCGCGCTGGCCATGGAGCCCGAGGTGCTGCTGTTCGACGAGCCCACTTCCTCGCTCGACCCCGAGCTGGTCGGCGAGGTGCTCGGCACCATCCGCGCGCTGGCCGATGAAGGCCGGACCATGCTGCTCGTCACGCACGAGCTCGGCTTTGCCTACCACTTCGCGAGCAAGGTGGTGTTCCTCGCCGACGGGCTGCTGCACGAGAGCGGCACGCCCGACGAGGTGCTCAAGCACCCGAAGCAGGAGCGCACGCAGCGCTTCATCGAGCGCTTCACCGCCTTCCACTTCTGATCCCAGGACCTCATTCATGCACGCCGACAGCGCCCCCTCGAAGACCAGTTCCCAGGCCTACGCGCCCGATGCACGCAACGACGAAGTGCTCGTCTACGTGAACGGGCAGTTCGTGCCGCGTCACCAGGCGGTGGTGTCGGTGTTCGACGCCGGCTACGTGTGCGGCGACGGCGTGTGGGAGGGCGTGCGCCTGGTCGACGGCCGCATCGTGTCCTTCGACGCCCACATCGACCGCATGTACGAGGGCGCGAAGTCGATCGCGCTGGACATCGGCATGACCCGGGCGCAGACGAAGCAGGTGGTCGTCGACACCTTCCTGCGCAACGGCATGCGCGACGGCGCGCACGCGCGGCTCATGGTCACGCGCGGCGTCAAGAAAACGCCCAACCAGGACCCGCGCTTCATCATCGGCGGCGCCACCGTGGTGTGCGTGGCCGAGCACAAGGTGGTCACGCCGGAGGCCAAGCGCAACGGCCTGAAGCTCTTCACCTCGACCTTGCGCTGCAGCGGGCCGGACGTGTTCGACCTGCGGCTCAACTCGCACAGCCGCCTCAACCTGATCCAGGCCCTGATCCAGGCCATCCAGGCCGGCGCGGACGAGGCGCTGATGCTCGACCCGAGCGGCTTCGTCTCGAGCTGCAACTCCACCAACTTCTTCGTGGTGCGCCACGGCGCGCTGTGGACCTCGTCGGGGCGCTACTGCTTCAACGGCATCACGCGCGCCACCGTGGTGCGGCTCGCACGCGAGGCGGGCATCCCGGTGCACGAAGGCGACTTCACGCTGGCCGAGGTCTACGCGGCCGACGAGGCCTTCGTCACCGGCACGCTGGCCGGCCTCACGCCGGTGTCGTCGGTCGACGGCCGTGCGCTGGCGCCGCTCGGCCCGCTCACGCAGCGGCTCGACGCGCTCTACCGCGCCTACATCGCCAGCGCGAACGAGGCCCACGGCGCGCTGCCCGCCGCCGCCTGAACACCGCACACCGCCTGCTCCCTTCAACTTCAGTCCACGGAAAGCCATCCCATGAACGCCACCACTCCCTTCCGGCGCCTGCGCCGTGCCCTCTCCCTTGCGCTGGCCGCCTCCCTGTCGCTCGGCAGCCTTGCCGCCGGCGCGCAGACCAGCACGCTGCAGAAGATCAAGCAAAGCGGCGAGCTGCGCATCGGCGTTGCGCCCGGCGATCCGTGGTACTTCCGCGATCCCGCCTCGGGCACCTGGACCGGGCTCGGCGTGCTGCTCGGCGAACAGGTCGCCAAGGAGATGGGCGTGAAGATGACGCCGGTCGAGACCACCTGGGGCAACAGCGTGGCGGCGCTGCAGGCCGGGCAGATCGATGCCATGTTCGTGCTCGATGCCACCGAAGAGCGCAAGAAGGCCATCGACTTTCCGGCCAGTCCGCTGCTCTGGTATGCGCAGGGCGTGCTCGCGAAGGACGGCCTTGTTGCGAAGAACTGGGCCGACCTCGACAAGCCCGAAGTGCGCATCGGCGTGGCGCTCGGCACGGCGACCGACCGCGACCTGACCACGCGCCTGCCGAAAGCGAAGATCGAACGCTTCACCAACACCGACGAGACCGTGGCGGCCTTCATGTCGGGCCGCGTCGACGCGATCGGCTTCTATCACCCGGCGCTGGTCATCGCGTATTCGAAGATCCGCAAGGGCAAGGTGCAGGTGCCGCAGCCGGTCGTCGCGCTGCCGACCAGCGTGGGCATCCGGCGCGAGGCCGATGCGGGCTTTCGCAACCAGCTCGACGGCCTGATCGGCAAGCTCTACGCCTCGGGCCAGACGCAGGCGCTGTACGGCCAGTACCTCAAGACCAAGGGCATCGACCCGGCCACCGTGCCCGGCGTGATGAAGGAAACGCTCGGCCAGTAGGCCGGGACGCATCGAACGGGCAGGCGGGCGCACATGAACTACGAATGGGACTTTAGCGGCGTCTGGGCGCATCGCGACATGCTGCTGGCGGGCTTCGTCGGCACGATGAAGATCGCCGCCGTCGCCATCGCGCTGGGCGTGGTGTTCGGCATCGTGCTCGCGGCTCTTCGGCTCTCGGGCAGGGGGTGGCTCGCGAGGCCCGCGCTGTGGGTGATCGAGTTCTATCGCAACACGCCGCCGCTGGTGCATTTCTTCTGGGCCTTCTACGCACTGCCGGTGCTCATCGGCGTGAGCCTGGACCCGTACGCGGCGGCGGTCATCGCGCTGTCGACGCAGTCGGGCGCGTTCTTCGCCGAGGTGTTCCGCGGCGGCCTGGTGTCGATCGAACGCGGGCAGTGGGAGGCGGCCCGCGCCATCGGCATGCGCTCGCACCAGGCCTTGCGCCGCGTGGTGCTGCCGCAGGCGCTCGCGCGCATGCTGCCGCCGTTCATCGAGCGTTCGTTCGAACTCATCAAGACCACCGCGCTGGCCTCCACGCTGGCCTACTCCGACCTGCTCTACCAGGCCATGCAGGTCAACTCGATCACCTTCCGGCCGCTGGAGGTGTACACGGTGGTCGCGGCCATCTTCTTCCTGGCGCTGTTCTCGCTGAGCCTCGTCGCACGCATGGCCGAGCATCGCCTGGCCATTTCCTCCCGCGCCGCAGGACACTGACGATGGACTTCACCTGGGACTTCTCGGCTGTGCTGCAGCACTGGCCCGTGCTGCTCAAGGGCGTGGGCGTCACGGCCGGCCTGTGGGCCGTGGCCTTTCCCTCGGCCATGGCGATCGGCCTCCTGGTCGCGCTGGGCGCGCGCTCGAAAAGCCGCCTCGTGGGCGCCGCGACGCGCGGCTACATGGAGCTGTTCCGCAACATCCCGATCCTGATCCAGCTGGTGTGGTTCTTCTACGCGTTTCCGATCCTCACGGGCTGGCAGCTCACGCCCTATGTGGCGGCGCTGCTGGCGCTTTCGCTCAACGCATCGGCCTACTGCTCGGAGATCTTCCGCGGCGGCATCGCCTCGCTGCCGGCGGGCCAGTGGGAGGGCGCGCGCGCCCTGGGCATGCGGCGCGTGCAGGTGCTGCGCCGCGTGGTGCTGCCGCAGGTGCTCAAGCGCATGCTGCCGGCCTTCACCAACCGCGGCATCGAGCTGGCGAAGAACACATCCATCGCATCCGTCATCGCGGTGCACGAGCTCATGTACCAGGGGCGCGCGCTGAGCGCCGCCTACTACCGGCCGCTGGAAATCCTGACGGCCGTGGCCGTGGTGTACTTCGTGCTCATCTACCCTGGCGCCTATGCCGCAAGCCGCCTCGAAAAGCGCCTTGCCTCGCGCAGCCATTGACGCCCACCGCCCACGCCCCGACACCCGACCCGCCGCGATGAAGACCCTCCCCGATTTCGCCCCCGCTCCCTCGGCCACGCGGCGCGACTACGTGGCGCAGACCCTGCGCGACGCCATCCTCACCGGCAAGATCGCGCCCGGCACGCAGCTGGTCGAGAGCCACTTCGCCACCCAGTTCGGCGTCAGCCGCGGCCTGCTGCGCGAGGCGATCCGCGAGCTCATCGAGACCGGCCTGCTCGTGAACAAGCCCTACGCCGGCACCTACGTGACCGACATCAGCGAGGAAACCATGAGCGACGTGTACGAAGTGCGCCGCATCATGGAAAGGCAGGCGTTCATCCGCCTGTGGCCGCAGCGCGACGCAGCCTTTCGCGCCGAGATGACCGCACGCTACGAGGCACTGGCCGAAGCCGCCTCCAGCAGCGAGCTGCATCGCGAGAGCGCGGCGGAGGCCCACTTCCACGGCCTGGTCTACGAGCGCTGCGGCAATCAGCTGCTGCTCGATGTCTGGCGCCAGATGACGCAGAAGATCCAGCTCGGCTTTGCGGTGTGCCGCCTGACCCACGCGCCCAAGCCCGACTTCGCGGAGAACCACCGCCTGTTCCTCGAGCTGGCCATCGGCAATGACCTCAACGCGATGCTCGAGGAGCTCGATGCGCACTTGCTGCGCGGCCTGTCGACCATTCGGCACGCGCTGCGCAACACGGCCCCGCGCGGCTGAGCATGGGTCATGAAATCCGGTCGGTGCGCAGCATCTCCGGCAGCGCCTCCACCGCACTGAGCTTCTCCATCACCATCCCGATGAATGCCGACACCGCCAGCGGCAGGTGCTTGCGGCTCGGGTAGAGCACGCTCAGCCCCTGCCCCGTGCGCTGGTACTGCGGCAGCACCGGCACCAGCCGGCCGGCCTCCAGGTCGAGCCTGGCCATGGTGGGCGGCAGCAGCGCGATGCCCAGGCCGGCGAGCGCGGCCTTGCGCAGCGCCTGCGCGGTGTTGCCGCTGAAGCGCCCCGTGACCTGCACTTCTTCTTCCGCGCCGCCGGGGCCGGCCAGGCGCCAGAGGGTGCGGCCGCTCGGATGGGGCGAGGTGACGCAGTCGTGGTCCGCCAGGTCCTGCAGGGTGGCGGGCGCGCCGCGCGCGGCAATGTAGGCGGGGCTCGCGACCATGCCGTCGGTCCGGGCGCCCAGGAGCTTGCGGCCGACGTAGCCCGAGTCGGGCAGCGCGCCGCCGCGGAACGCGATGTCGATCTGCTCGGCGATCAGGTCGGCCCGGGCGTCGCTTAGAACGAAGTCGACGCGCACCAGCGGATGCGCGGCCAGGAAATCGGCCACCCACTCCATCGGGAAGAAGTCGAAGAAATCGGCCGTCGCCGCCACGCGCACCAGCCCGCTGGGTTGCTGGCTGCCGGTGATCAGCGCCTGTCCGGCCTCGACCAGCCCGTCGACCGCGCCCGCGCAGCGCTCGTGAAACGCCTGGCCCGCGCTGGTCAGCGTGAGCTTGCGGGTGGAACGCTGCATCAGCCGCGTGCCCAGCTGCGCCTCGAGCTGCTGGATGCGCCGGCTCACGGTGTTGGGCGGCAGGCCCAGCCGGCGCGCCGCCCCGGCAAAGCTGCCGTGGCGCACCACCTGCACGAAGATGGCGATGTCGTTGAGGTCGAGCATGGCGGTGATTCCTTCTATTGATGGACGAGTGCAATCCGATTCTGCCGTCTAGTCGACCAATGGGTGCAGCCCTAACCTTGTGCCCATGACTTCCTCAGCTCTCGCTTCCACTTCACCAACCCAGCGCCGCATGGTCTGGGGCGTTCGCATTCTTCTGGCGCTGGCCTTCGGTGCCGCCGGCCTCGCCAAGCTGGCCGGCGTGCCGCAGATGGTCCAGGTGTTCGAGGCGGTCGGCTTCGGCCAGTGGTTCCGCTACGTGACGGGCGTGGTCGAGGTCGGCGGCGCGGTGCTGCTGCTGGTGCCGGCGACCGGCTTCACCGGCGGCCTGCTGCTGGCCGCGACCATGGCCGGCGCCGTGGCCACGCACCTCGTGCTGATCGGCGGCAGTCCCGCGCCGGCCGTGGTGCTCATGCTGCTGTCGGCCTTGGTGGCCTGGCGCCTGCGGCCCGTGCCGATGTCCAGCGCCGCCTGATTTTTTTCCATCGGTTAAGGAGCCTCCCATGACCACCGCCGTTGCAAACACCGCCACCACCACCGAAGCCCGCGCCATCGTCTACCGCACGCGCGGCACCCAGCACGGGCCGATCACGCGGCTCATGAGCCCGGGCGACCTGGGCGAATTCCTCAAGCCTTTCGTGTTCCTCGACCTCTTCGGCTTCGACACCTCGGGCGGCCGCAAGGGCTTCGGCATGCATCCGCATTCGGGCATTGCCACGCTGACCTGGCTGATCGAAGGCGACACGCTGTACGAAGACACGACCGGCGAACAGGGCGTGCTGCCGGCCGGCGGCGTCGAGTGGATGCGCGCCGGCAACGGCGTGTGGCACGACGGCGCGCCCGCGCCGGACACGAAGCGCGTGCAGGGCTTCCAGCTCTGGGTGGCCCTGCCGGCCTCGGAGGAAAACGCGCCGGCGCAGAGCATCTACCTGTCGCCCTCGCAGGTGCCGCGGGAAGGCCCGGCGCGCGTGCTGCTGGGGCGCCACGGCGCGGCGCAAAGCCCCATTCCGGCCCCGGCGCCGATGAACTACCTGGCCGTGCAGCTGAAGGACGGCGAGCACTGGCGCTACACGCCGCCCGCCGGCCACACGGTGGGCTGGATCGCGGTCGACGCGGGCCGGCTCGATGCGGGCGGCGGCGAACCGGTCGCCGCCGGCGAGCTGGCGGTGTTCGAGGAATCGGGCGCAGCCATCGGCTTCGTGGCCCACGGCGACACGTCCTTCGTGCTGGGCTCGGCCGCAAAGCATCCGCATGAACTGGTGATGGGGCACTACTCGGTGCACACCAGCAAGGCGGCGCTCGAGCAGGGCGAGGCCGAGATCCGCCGCATCGGCGCGCGGCTGCGCGAGGAAGGCCGCCTGCGCTGAGGTGCGTCTTTCCCGCTGCACCCTGGTGCATCCGGCGCCTTCGTGGCGCAGCCAAGCCGCCCCAAAGGCATCGTCCGGCCCCACGCGCCGCGCGCACTTTTCCTGGTGCGCGCGGCGTTTTTCCTGGCACCCGCCCTTTGCCGGCGCGCCTTTGCGCACTTCGATCCGCCTCACCAAGGGCTTACCCCATCACGCAGGCCTGCATATTGCTTAAGACTGTCGTCGGTTGACTGTCGACAGTTTTCACAGTCGATCCGATGAACCCCGAACATGGCGCCGGCGGCCTTCCGCCGGGCCTGATAAAGGAACGCGACATGCAATTGCAGGCAGTGGGCCGCAAGGCCCCACCCGTTTCCGATGCCGAGCGCCAGGTGCGCGAAGACCTGGCCGCCGCCTACCGGCTGGTGGCGCACTACGGCATGGACGACAGCATCTACACGCACATCTCCGCGCGCGTGCCGGGCACCGAGGACCAGTTCCTGATCAACCCCTTCGGCATGCTGTTCAAGGACATCACGGCCTCGTCGCTGGTCAAGATCGACCTGGACGGCCGCATCCTCGACGACTCGCCCTGGGACGTGAACCCGGCCGGCTTCACCATCCACAGCGCGGTGCATTCGGCGCGCCACGACGCGGCCTGCGTGCTGCACACGCACACGGTGGCGGGCGTGGCGGTGTCGTCGCTGGCGGGCGGGCTGCAGCCCTGCAACCAGTGGGCGCTGCAGTTCTACAACCGCGTGGTCTATCACGACTTCGAGGGCATCGCGCTCGATGCCGACGAGCGCGAGCGCCTGGTGGCCGACCTGGGCCCGACCGCGCGCGCGCTGATCCTGCGCAACCACGGCCTGGTCACATTGGGGCGCACGGTCTCGGAGGCCTTCATCCTGATGCTGAACCTGGAGCGCGCCTGCCGCGTGCAGGTGGCGATCCAGTCGAGCGGCCTGCCGGTGTATCCGGTGCCGGCCGAGGTCTGCGAGAAGACCGCGCAGCAGTACGAAAGCGGCGACAGCGTGCGCCAGCCGGGCCAGCCCGACCCCAACGCGCGCGAATGGCGCGCACTGCTGCAGCGCATCGACCCGCTTCCCGCCACGTCGTACCGCGACTGAGCGCGGCGGCGCCGCCATTTGCGGCGCCCGCGTTCTTGCGTTCCCGTTGTTTCTTCGTCCCCACCCGCTCGCACAGAGCCACAAGGAGTTTCCGCACATGAAACGTCGCAACCTCATCCAGATGGGCGCCGCCTCGGCCGCCGGATTGACGCTGGCGGGTGTCCCGCTGCACCTGCTGGCGCAAGGCAAGAAGGGCGGCGTGATCAACGCCGTGGTGCAGCCGGAGCCGCCGGGCCTGATGCTGGGCATCACGCAGAACGGCCCCACGCAGATGATCTCGGGCAACATTTACGAGGGCCTGCTGCGCTACGACGAGAAGATCAACCCGCTGCCCTCGCTGGCGACCTCGTGGACCGTCAACAAGGAAGGCACGCTCTACACCTTCAAGCTCAAGCCCGGCGTCGCCTGGCATGACGGCAAGCCCTTCACCTCGGCCGACGTGGTGTTCTCGGCCGACGTGTTCCTGCGCAAGACGCATGCGCGGCTGCGCGCCAACCTGGCGGCGGTGGAAAGCATCAAGGCCGTCGATCCGCTCACGGTGGAGTTCAAGCTCAAGTACCCCTTCGGCCCCTTCATCGGCATCTTCGAGGTCGGCAGCATGCCGATGATCCCCAAGCACATCTACGAAGGCACCGAGTTCGCGACCAACCCGGCCAATGCCACGCCCATCGGCACCGGGCCGTTCAAGTTCAAGGAGTGGGTCAAGGGCTCGTACATCCAGCTCGTGGCCAACGACAAGTACCACGTCAAGGACGTGCCGCTGGTCGAGAGCGTCTACTTCCACATCATTCCCGATGCCGCTTCGCGCGCGGCGGCCTTCGAGTCGGGCAAGGTCGACCTGGTGCCGGGCGGCGCGGTCGAGTACTTCGACGTGCTGCGGCTTTCCAAGCTGCCGGGCGCGGCGGTCACCACCAAGGGCTGGGAGTTCTTCGCGCCGCATTCGTGGCTGTGGCTCAACAACCGCAAGGCGCCGATGGACAAGGTCAAGTTCCGCCAGGCCGTGATGTACGCGATCGACCGCGAAGCCATGGCCAAGATCGCCTGGCAGGGCTTCGCCAAGCCGGCGACCGGGCCGTTCAACAGCAACATCAAGTTCCACAGCACCGACGTCGCCAAGTACCCGCGCAACGTGGCCACCGCCAAGAAGCTGCTCGAAGAAGCCGGCTACAAGGGCGAGACGCTGCGCCTGCTGCCGCTGCCCTACGGCGAGACCTGGGCGCGTTCGGCCGAGATCCTGCGCCAGAACCTCGCGCAGGCCGGCATCAAGGTCGAGCTCGTGGCCACCGACGTGGCCGGCTGGAACCAGAAGCTCAACGAGTGGGACTACGACCTCGCCTTCACCTACGTCTACCAGTACGGCGACCCGGCGCTCGGCGTGGCGCGCAACTACACCACCAGCAACATCGCCAAGGGCTCGCCCTTCAACAACGTCGAGGGCTATTCGAACCCGAAGGTCGACGAGCTGTTCGACGCCGGCGCCAAAGAGAGCGATCCCGAGAAGCGCAAGGCCATCTACCTGCAGGTGCAGAAGATCCTGCTCGACGAAGTGCCCGTGGCCTGGCTGCACGAGCTCAACTTTCCGACGCTGTACCGCACCAAGCTTGGCAACCTGATCACCTCCGGCATCGGCCTGAACGACAGCCTGGGCACAGCCACGCTCGCATGACGGCCAGCCCGCAGCACATGCAACGCAACAGGAGTTGCCGATGAAACGTACGCAGTTCATGCTGGGCCGCGTGATGCAGGGCCTGCTGGCGATTTTGCTGATCGCCACGGTCAACTTCATGCTGGTGCGCGCGGCGCCGGGCGATCCGGTGTCGGTGCTGGCGGGCGAGGCGGGCGCGTCCGATCCGCAGTTCGTGGCGCAGCTGCGCGCGCAGTTCGGGCTCGACCAGCCGATCACGACGCAGCTCGCCACCTACGTCGGCAAGGTGGTGCAGCTCGACCTGGGCTTCTCGTACCGCCAGCAGCAGCCGGTGCTCAAGCTCATCATGGACCGGCTGCCCGCCACGCTGCTGCTCACCGGCACCGCGTTTGCGCTGTCGCTGCTGTTCGGCATCACGCTCGGGGCGCTGGCCGCGCGGCGCGCCGGCACCTGGGTCGACAGCTCGATCACCGTGGTGGCGCTCATCTTCTATGCTACGCCGCTCTACTGGCTCGCGCTGATGGCGGTGCTGGTGTTCACGGTGCAGCTCGACTGGCTGCCGGGCTTCGGCTTCAGCACCGTGGGCTCCGGCGCCACCGGCCTGGCGCTGGCCTGGGACATCGCGGGCCACCTGGTGCTGCCGGCGCTGACGCTCGCGCTCTTCTACATGGCGGTGTATGCGCGCATGACGCGCGCCGCCATGCTCGAGGTGGCGCAGATGGACTTCGTGAAGACCGCGCGCGCCAAGGGCGTGAAGCCCGGCCGCATCCTGCGCGCGCACGTGCTGCGCAACGCGCTGCTGCCGGTGGTCACACTCGCGGGCATCCAGGCCGGCGGAATGATCGGCGGCGCGGTGCTGACCGAGACCGTGTTCGCCTGGCCCGGCATCGGCCGCCTGATGTTCGACGCGCTGCTGCAGCGCGACTACAACCTGCTGCTCGGCGCCTTCCTCGTGACCGCGGCCATGGCCGTGCTGTTCAATCTCATCACCGACCTCGTCTACACGCTGGTCGATCCCCGGATCGAGCTATGACCCTGCTGCAAAGTCCATTCTGGCGGCGCTTCTGCCGCAACAAGGGCGCCGTGCTCGGCATGGCCGTGCTGGTGCTGGTGGCGGTCGTCGCCCTCATCGGCCCGTGGGTCGCGACCAACGATCCGTGGAACATGGTCGAGCAGCCGTTCCTGCGGCCGTGGACCGAGCCCGGCTTCGCACTCGGCACCGACACGCTGGGCCGCGACATCCTCTCGGGCGTGATCCACGGCGCGCGCATCTCGCTGCTGATCGGGCTGGTGTCGACCGTGGTCGCGCTGCTGATCGGCGTGACGCTCGGCGCCATTGCCGGCTACTTCGGCGGCTGGATCGACGCGGCGCTGATGCGCTTCACCGAGCTGTTCCAGGCGGTGCCGAGCTTTGCGCTCGCGATCGTGCTGGTGGCCATCTTCCAGCCCTCGGTCAATTCGATCGTGGTGGCCATTGCCATCGTTTCCTGGCCGCCGGTGGCGCGGCTGGTGCGCAGCGAGTTCCTCACGCTGCGCCAGCGCGACTTCGTGCAGGCCGCGCTGCTCGCGGGCCAGTCGACACCGCGCATCATCCTCACGCAGATACTGCCCAACGCCATGTCGCCCATCATCGTGATGGCCTCGCTCATGACGGCCACGGCCATCCTGCTGGAGTCGAGCCTGAGCTTCCTTGGCCTGGGCGACCCGAACCAGATGAGCTGGGGCTACATGGTGGGCGCCGCGCGCACGGTGCTGCGCCAGGCCTGGTGGATGGCGCTGTTCCCGGGCCTGGCCATCGTGCTGACCGTGCTTGCGCTCAACCTGGTGGGCGAAGGCCTCAGCGACGGGCTCAACACGCGGCTCGACGGGAGGGGCAAATGAGCGCCACCGTCACGCCCATGAAGCCGGTGCAGCCGGTGCTCGACGTCGTCAACCTGGGCATCCGCCTGCCCAGGGGCGCGGACCGCGCGCTGGCCGTCGACGGCGCCACGCTGTCGGTGCTGCCGGGCCAGACGCTGTGCGTGGTCGGCGAATCGGGCTCGGGCAAGTCGATGATCGCCAATGCCGTGATGGGCCTGCTGCCGCGTCCGCACGTGGAGCCCGTGGCCGGGCAGATCCTGTTCGAGGGCCGCGACCTGCTGCAGCTCACCGAGCCGCAGATGCGCGAGCTGCGCGGACGGCGCATCGGCATGGTGTTCCAGGAGCCGATGACGGCGCTCAACCCCGTGATGCGCATCGGCGAGCAGATCGGCGAAGTCTTCGATGCGCACGGCAGCGTGCCCGCGGCCGAGAAGCGGCGGCGCATCCTGGCCGCGCTGGCCGACGTCGGCCTGCCCGACCCGGAACTGCTGATCGACGCCTATCCGTTCCGCCTTTCGGGCGGCCAGCGCCAGCGCGTGATGATCGCCTGCGCGCTGGTGCTCGAGCCCGTGCTCTTGATTGCCGACGAGCCGACCACCGCGCTCGACGTGACCACGCAGGCGCAGATCCTCGCGCTGATCCGCGAGCTGCAGCAGCGCCGCGGCACGGCGGTGCTGTTCATCACGCACGACTTCGGCGTGGTGTCCGAGATTGCCGACCACGTGGTCGTGATGCAGACCGGCCAGGTGGTCGAGGCCGGGCCGGTGCGCCAGGTGCTCGATGCGCCGCAGCACCCCTACACGCGCAAGCTCATCGCCGCCATTCCCACCGGCCATGCCGAGCGCGCCACGCCGACCGGCGAGGTCGCGCGCGTGCTGCAGGTGCAGGACCTGTGCAAGACCTACAGCTCGGGCAACGGCCTGTTCAAGCGCGGCCGCTCGGTGCAGGCCGCGAAGAACGTCAGCTTCGAGCTGCGCCGCGGCGAGACGCTGGGGCTGGTCGGCGAATCGGGCTCGGGCAAGTCGAGCGTGGGGCGCTGCCTGGTGGGGCTCTCGCCGTTCGACAGCGGCCGCATCCTCTTCAAGGGCCGCAGCCTGTCGCAGGGGCCGGCCTTCCGGCGCGAGGCCGCGGGCAGGATCCAGATGGTGTTCCAGGACCCGTACGCATCGCTGAACCCGCGCCACCGCGTGGGCGCGGCCATCGCGGGCGGGCCCATTGCGCAGGGCGTGGGCAAGGCCGAAGCCATGGCGCGTGCGCTCGAGCTGCTGAAGCTCGTGGGCCTGGGCGCCGACGCGGCCGAGCGCTATCCGCACGAGTTCTCGGGCGGGCAGCGCCAGCGCATCGGCATTGCCCGCGCGCTGGCCATGCAGCCCGAACTGCTGGTGGCCGACGAGCCGGTGTCGGCGCTCGACGTGTCGGTGCAGGCGCAGGTGCTCGAACTCTTCGCGCAGGTGCGCGAGCAGTTCCAGCTCGCGATGGTCTTCATCACGCACGACCTGCGCGTGGCCGGCCAGATGTGCGACCACATCGCGGTGATGCAGCGCGGCGAGGTCGTCGAATACGGCGAGACGCACAAGGTGCTCGGCGATCCGAAGCACGCCTACACGCGCAAGCTGATCGAGGCGGTGCCGCGGCTGGTGTCCGCCGCGTCGCCGGCCGAGGCGCTGGTCGCGTGATGGCGCCGAAGGACGACGTGCCCTGCGTGGCGATCCTGAGCGAGGTGCTGGACATGGAGTACCTCGCCGCGGCCTTCCGCGAGGCCCATCCGGGCATCGACCTGCGCCTGGGCGCGGAGCTCGGCGCACTGGACGAGATCGATGCGGCCGTCTGCTGGTTTCCGCCGCATGGCCTGCTCGCGCAGATGCCGAAGCTGCGGCTCGTGCAGTCGCTGGCCGCGGGCATCGAGCACATCACGGCCGATGCGCAGCTGCCGCGCCATCTGCCGCTGTGCCGCATCGTCGACACCGGCATGGCGGCCGGCATGACGGCCTATGTCTGCTGGGCCGTGGTCCAGCAGCACCGCGGCATGCGGGCCTACGTCGCGAGTTCCGCGGTCCGCCGGTGGGAGGAGCAGCCGATCGTGTCGCCGCGCCACCATCGCGTGGGCATTGCGGGCCTGGGCACGCTGGGCATGGCCTGCGCCGAGGCGCTGGCCGCCATCGGCTACCCCGTGCGCGGCTGGAGCCGCAGCGCGAAAGAATCCCTGCCGTCCGGCGTCGCCGGGTTCCACGGTGCGGCGCAGCTCGACGAATTTCTCTCGGGGTGCGACACGCTGGTGTGCCTGCTGCCGCTCACCGCCGAGACGCACGGCTTTCTCGATGCCGCGCTGTTCGCAAAGCTGCCGCGCGGCGCGCACCTGATCAACGTCGGCCGCGGCGACCATCTGGTCGAGGCCGACCTGCAGCCGGCGCTCGATGCGGGCCAGCTCTCGGCGGCCACGCTCGATGCGTTCTCGCAGGAGCCGCTGCCGCCGGACCATCCGTTCTGGGGCGACCCGCGCATCCTCGTCACGCCGCACATCGCCACGCGCACCGACAGCCTCGTGATCGCGCGCCAGACGCTCGACAACCTCACGTCGGTGCGGCAGGGCCGCCGCCCCGCCAACCAGGTCGACCTGGCGCGCGGCTATTGATTGAACTCCCTACACAACGGAACCGCCTTCATGAACGCCAGCACGCACGCAGAGAACGCCGCCAACGACATCGCCGCGCACCTGCACCCCTTCACCAACCTTGCGACCCATCCGCAGCTCGGCCCGCTGGTGATCCAGCGCGGCGACGGCATCTTCGTGGAGGACGACCAGGGCCGCCGCTATCTCGAGGCGATGTCGGGCCTGTGGTGCGCGTCGCTCGGCTTCAGCAACGCACGCCTGGCCAAGGCCGGCAGCGAGGCGCTGCACGGGCTGCCGTACTACCACACGTTCAACGGCCGCTCCAACCCGGCCGCCATCGCGCTGGCCGAAAAGCTGCTCGCGCTGGCGCCGGTGCCGATGTCCAAGGTGTTCTTCGCCAACTCGGGTTCGGAGGCCAACGACTCCGCGGTCAAGCTGGTCTGGTACTACCACAACGCCATCGGCAAGCCCGAAAAGAAAAAGATCATCGCGCGCCGCAATGCGTACCACGGCGTCACCGTCGCGGCCGCGAGCCTGAGCGGCCTCGTGCCGAACCATCGCGACTTCGATCTGCCGATCGACCGCATCCTGCACGTCGACTGCCCGCACCATTTCCGCTACGCCGAAGCCGGCGAGAGCGAGGAAGACTTCGCGACGCGGCTGGCCGCCGCGCTCGAGCAGCGCATCCTCGACGAAGGCCCCGGGACGGTCGGTGCCTTCATCGCCGAACCCGTGATGGGCGCGGGCGGCGTGCTGGTGCCGCCGGCCACCTACTTCGACAAGGTGCAGAAGGTGCTGGCGAAGTACGAGGTGCTGCTCATTGCCGACGAAGTGATCTGCGGCTTCGGCCGCACCGGCCAGATGTTCGGCTCGGCCACCTTCGGCCTCAGGCCCGACATCCTGACCGCGGCCAAGGCGCTGTCCTCGGGCTACGTGCCGATCTCGGCCGTGATGGTCAGCGAGAAGGTGCATGCGGCCGTGGCCGCCAACAGCGGCAAGATCGGCACCTTCGGCCACGGCTTCACCTACTCGGGCCATCCGGTGGCCTGCGCCATCGCGCTGGAGACGCTCAAGGTCTACGAGGACGAGAACATCCTCGCGCACGTGCAGTCGCTCGTGCCGCAATTCCAGCAAGGGCTGCAGGCCCACGCCGCGCGCAGGTACGTCGGCGAGGTGCGCGGCGTGGGGCTCATCGGCGCCATCGAGCTGTATGCCGACCCCGCCAGGCGCACGCCCTTCGATCCCGCGCAGAAGGCCGGCGCCCGCCTCGCCGAGCTCGCGCTGGCGCAGGGGCTCATCGTGCGCGCGATGGGCGATTCGATCGCCTTCTGCCCGCCGCTCATCATCACGGCCGAACAGGTCGACGACATGTTCGCGCGCTTCGGCCGTGCCATGGCGATCTTCGAAGAAAGCTTCGCGTGAAGGCCTTCTTCACCGACGAGCAGCTGCTGCACGACCCGCAGCAGTTCATGCGGCTGGGCCGCATCTGCAAGCCGACCGACCTGCCGAGCCGCGCGCATGCGCTGCGCGATGCGCTGGCCCTGCGCGGCATTGCGCTGGCCGAGCCGCGCGACTACGGCCGCGCGCCGCTCGAAGCCGTGCACAGCGCCGACTACCTCGACTACCTGGAAACCGCCTACGCGCTGTGGCGCGAGCTCGAGGTGCCCGGCGTGGAGCCCGGCATCGAGGTGCTGCCGAATCTTTCGCCCTACGACAACGGCACGCCGGGCGTGGCACGCGCGCCGTGTCCGTCGCCTTCGCTGGTGGCACGCACGGGCTACTACATCAGCGACCTCTCGTGCCCGCTCGGCCCGCACACCTGGCGCTCGATATTGCGCTCGGCCCACACCGCGGTGGCTGCGGCCGATGCGGTGCTGGAAAGCGGCGACGCGGCCTATGCGCTGTGCCGCCCCTCGGGCCACCACGCGCACCGCGACCGCGCGGGCGGCTTCTGCTACATCAACAACAGCGCCATCGCGGCGCAGCGCCTGTGCGAGCGGCACGGCCGCGTGGCGGTGTTCGACGTCGATGCGCACCACGGCGACGGCACGCAGAACATCTTCTATGCGCGCGGCGACGTGCTGACCGTGTCGACGCATGCCGATCCCTCGGGCTACTACCCGTTCTACACCGGCTACGCGCACGAGCGCGGCGTGGGCGCGGGCGAAGGCTTCAACCTGAACCTGCCGCTCGCGCACGGCGCGGACAACGCGGTGTTCCTCAAGGCGGTGGACCAGGGCGCGGCCGCGCTGCGCGAATTCGCGCCCAAGGCACTGGTGCTCGCGCTCGGCTTCGACAGCTACAAGGACGACCCCATCAGCGTGCTGAAACTCGACCTCGACGCCTACCGCCACATCGGCGAGCGCGTCGGCGCGCTGAAGCTGCCCACGGTGGTCGTGCAGGAGGGCGGCTACATGGTGGAGGCCATCGGCCCCGCGCTCGACAATTTCCTGCGGGGCTTCCAGGCCGCGCGATGAGCACCGCCGCCACGGCCCTCGCACTGCGTCCGGCGGGCTCCAGGCGCGCCGGCGTGGCGCTGTTCTTCTGCGCGCTGGTGGCCTTTGCCTCCTACGACGCGTTCTGCAAGTACATGCTGCAGTTCTACCCGGCGCCCTTCGTCAACGTGATGCGCTATGTCGCGGTGAGCGGCATTGCCTTCGCGATGCTGCTGCGCCATGGCGACCTGCGCATGTGGCGCACGCCGCAGAAGCCCTTGCTGCTGCTGCGCGGGCTGATGCTCGCGACGGTCGCCACCTGCTTCATGACGGCGCTCATCTGGATGCCGCTGGCCGAAGCCACGGCCATCTACTTCACCGCGCCGCTGCTGATGGTGGCGCTGTCGCCGTGGCTGCTCGGCGAGCAGGTGCGGCGCAGCCGCTGGGTGGCCGTGACGGTCGGCTTCGGCGGCATGCTGCTGATCGTGCGGCCGGGCGCCGACCTGCCGCTGCTCGGCACGGTGCTGATGGCGGTGGCGGCCGTCTGCTATGCGATCTTCCAGCTGCTCACGCGGCGGCTCGCGGGCCTGGTCGCGGGGCCGGTGCAGTACGCCTGGACCGCGCTGGCCTGCTTCGTCGTCACGCTGCTGCCCGCGCCCTTCTTCCTGCCCGCCCAGCCGCCGCCCTGGGGCGACGTGGCGCTGCTGCTGGCGGGCGGCGCCTGCAGCGCGGCGGCGCAGTGGCTGCTGCTGGCCGCCTTCGAGCGTGTCGAGGCCTCGACGCTGGCGCCGCTCAACTACTTCCAGCTGCTGCTGGCCGTGGCCTTCAGCACCTTCTGGTTCCGCCGGCCGCCCGACGCGATCGCGATGGCCGGCATCGCGCTGATCATGGCGGCGGGCATCTACCTGGCGCGCGCGGGGCGGGGCCTGAAGACCGCACCGGCCGCGCCGGATGCCATCCGGTGAAGAATCGCCCCTGGCGCACACCAATGACGAGACAAGCAACATGGCAACTTCCACAATTTCTCCTCCTCCTGCTGCTGCCGACGCGGCCCTGTTCGAATCGGTCGAGTCGACCGACCTCGTCGGCCTGGTCGAGGCCCAGCTGACGCGCGCCATCGTCGAAGGCCGCCTGGCACCCGGCAGCCGCATCGTCGAAGCCGACATCGCGCGCCGCATGGGCGTGAGCCGCGCGCCGGTGCGCGAGGCGGCGCGGCGGCTCGAGCGCCAGGGCGTGCTGGTCGCCAAGCCGCGCCACGGCTTCGCGGTGCGGACCATCAGCGTGCAGGAGATCGACGATCTGTTCGAAGTGCGCCTGAGCCTGGAGCTCACCTCCATCGAGCTGGCCTGCCGCAAGGCCGACGACGCGGGCATCGCGCGCGTGCAGGCGCTGGTCGAGGCCATGGTGCGCGAGGCCAACACGCAGCCGCAGCACCACCGCATCGCCAACGACCTGGCGCTGCACACGCTGATCTGCGAGCTCTCGGGCAACGCGCACCTGCACCGCATCTTCATGAACACGCAGACCGAGATGCAGATGATCATCGCGCTGATCGACGCGGTCTACCACGACCCCACCGCGATGGCCGCGACCCACCGCCCCATCGTCGACGCCCTGGTGCGCCGCGACCCCGAGGCCGCCAAGGCCGCGATGCGCGTGCACCTGGAAGACGCCTGGCAGCACGTGCGTGCACTGTTCGTGAAGCAGCACGGCGCCGCACCCCTTCCCGCCAATGCCTGAGACTGGAGAAACACACCGATGAAAGTCGTCTACAGCGACACGCACAAGGACCACGATCCGCAGCTCTTCATGGTGCGCGGCAAGCTCAAGCGCAGCAACGAGCAGCCCGAGCGCGCGTTCCGCCTGCTCGAGGCGGTGCAGCGGGAGGGCCACGAGATCGTCGCCACGCGCGACTTCGGCGCCGGCCCGCGCGCCGCCATCCACACGCCCGAGTACCTGCGATTTCTAGCAAACGCCTACGCGCGCTGGCAGCTGCTGGACGACCCCTCCGAAGAGGTGATGCCCAACATCCATCCCTTCCCGGGCCAGCCCTGCACCTACCCCGACAGCGTGGTCGGCCAGGCCGGCTTCCACATGGGCGACAACGCCTGCTCGATCGGCGCGCGCACCTGGGAGGCCGCCATCGCCTCGGCGAACATGGCGACGCATGCGGCGCAGCTGGTGCTCGATGGCGAGCGCGCGGCCTATGCGCTGTGCCGCCCGCCCGGCCACCACGCGTACGCCGACCGCGCCAACGGCTTCTGCTACCTCAACAACGTGGCGATTGCCGCGCAGCACTTGCGCGGCGTGCACGACCGCGTGGCCATCCTCGACATCGACGTGCACCACGGCAACGGAACCCAGGGCATCTTCTACCGCCGCGCCGACGTGCTGACCATCTCGCTGCACGGCGATCCGCGCAACTTCACGCCCTTCTTCATCGGCCATGCGCACGAGCGCGGCGAAGGCGAAGGCCTCGGCTACAACATCAACAAGCCGCTCGCGCTGGGCACCGACATCGACGGCTACCTGCCCGCGCTGCGCGACGCCTGCGACAGCATCCGCGCCTATGCGCCCGGCGCGCTGGTGGTGGCGCTGGGGCTCGATGCGCACGAGCGCGATCCCTACAAGGGCATGAAGATCCAGACCGCCGGCTTCGCCGTGCTGCTGGCCGAGATCGCGCGCCTGGGGCTGCCCACGGTGCTGGTGCAGGAAGGCGGCTACCTTTCCGACGACCTGGGTCCGAACATCGCGAGCGCGCTGCGCGGATTCGAGAGCGCGGCATGAGCGCAGCACCGGGCCGCCCCAAGCAAGCTCGCTCCCGCTCGGCGGGAAGGCGCGCAGCGCCAAGGGTGCACTCATGACCAATGCAGAGTTCGCCGACGCGCAGGTGCTCAGCGATGCCTCGCCCGCACTCGACGACGCCTGGGTGCGCGAGCTCGCGCGCGAGCATTACGGCATCGACGGCGAGATGAAGCCACTGACCGGCGAGCGCGACCGCAACTACCGGCTCGAGCGCGCCGCCGACGGTGCCCGCTTCATGCTGAAGATCTCGCACCCGGCCGAGACTGCGCTGGTCGCCGACTTCCAGACCAAGGCCCTGCTGCATCTCGCGGCCACCGACCCGGGCCTGCCGGTGCAGCGCATCGTGCCGACGCGAGGCGGCGCCGCCTCTTTCGTGTGCGACCCGGGCGACGGCCTGCCGCGCGTGGTGCGCCTCTTCAGCTACCTCCCCGGCCTGCCGCTGCCCGAGGCGCCGCGCACGCCGCTGCAGCAGCAGAACATCGCGCGCATGCTGGCCCGGCTCGACCTCGCGCTCGCCGGCTTCGACCACCCGGCCGGCGAGCTGCCGCTGCCCTGGGACCTGCAGCGCGCCGACGGCGTGCGCGGCCTGCTCGCGCACATCGCCGAGCCCGAGCGCCGCGCGCTGGCCGCCGCCGCGCTCGACCGCTTCGAGCGCGATGCCAAGCCCGTGCTGCGCACGCTGCCCGCGCAGCCGATCCACAACGACTTCAACATCTACAACCTGCTGGTCGACCCGGCCGACACCGACCGCATCGCCGCGATCCTCGACTTCGGCGACATGGTGCGCGCACCGTGCATCAACGACCTCGCCGTGGCCGCCGCCTACCAGGCCGGCACCGACGGCGATCCGCTCGCGGCCATCGTGCCGCTGGTCGCCGCGTACCACGCGGTGCGGCCGCTGTCGCCGGCCGAGGCCGGCGTGCTGTTCGACCTGATCACGGCGCGGCTCGTGATGGTGGTGGCCATCAGCGGCTGGCGCGCCGCGCGCTATCCCGAGAACGCGCCCTACCTGCTGCGCAACAACCCGCTGTCGTGGGCGCGGCTGCAGGCCTGCGAGCGCGTCGGCAGCGCCGCCGCGACGGCCGCCTTCCGCCGCGCGCTGAATCTCTGAGAGACTGCCCATGACCACCCTCGCCCCTTCGATCCAGGCCCTCGTCGAGCGCCGCGCGCGCGTGCTCGGCCCGGCCTACCGCCTGTTCTACGAAACGCCGCTGCACCCGGTGCGCGGCGAAGGCGTGTGGCTGTACGACGCCGAGGGCCGGCCCCATCTCGACGCCTACAACAACGTCGCTTCGGTCGGCCATTGCCACCCGCACGTGGTCGAGGCCATCGCGCGCCAGGCCGGCGTGCTCAACACCCACACGCGCTACCTGCACGAAGGCGTGCTCGACTACGCCGAGCGGCTGCTCGCCACCATGCCGGGCGAACTCGCGCATGCGATGTTCACCTGCACCGGCAGCGAGGCCAACGACCTCGCGATGCGCATCGCACGCGCGCACACCAAGGCCGAGGGGCTGATCGTCACGCGCTTCGCGTACCACGGCGTCACCGCGTCGATCGCCGAGGCCTCGCCCTCGCTGGGCAAGTTCGTGCAGCTCGGCGATGCGGTGCGCACCGTGCCGGCGCCCGACAGCTACCGCATCGCGCCCGGCGAACTGGGCCGCGCGTTCGCGAACGGCGTGCGCGCGGCCATCGCCGACCTCAAGGAGCATGGCATGCGCCCGGCCGCGCTGATGGTCGACACGGTGTTCTCGAGCGACGGCATCTTCACCGACCCGCCCGGCTTCATGGCCGAGGCGGTGGAGGCGGTGCGCGAGGCCGGCGGCCTCTTCATCGCCGACGAAGTGCAGCCCGGCCTCGGCCGCACCGGCGATGCGTTCTGGGGTTTCCAGCGGCACGGCGTGGTGCCCGACATCGTCACCATGGGCAAGCCGCTGGGTGCCGGCCATCCGCTGGCCGGCCTCGCGGTGCGCCCCGGGGTGCTGGCCGCCTTCGGCCGCGAGTGCCGCTACTTCAACACCTTCGGTGGCAACCCGGTCTCGATGGCCGCGGGCATGGCGGTGCTCGACGTGGTCGAGCGCGAAGGGCTGATGGCCCATGCGCAGCGCGTCGGCAGTTACCTGCGTGCGCAGATCGCGAAGCTCGCCGAGCGCCACAGCTTGATCGGCGACGTGCGCGGCGCGGGCCTGTTCGTGGGCGTGGAGCTCGTCACCGACCGCCGCACCCGAACGCCCGCCACCGCGGAAACCGCGCGCATCGTCAACGGCCTGCGCGAGCGGCAGGTGCTGCTGAGCGCCACCGGCGAGCACGCCAGCACGCTCAAGATCCGTCCGCCGCTGGTGTTTACCGAAGCCCATGCCGACTTGCTGGCCGAGACGCTCGGCCAGGTGCTGGCCGGCCTCTGACCGATCGCCTCTTCGCCACTGCGCATGGCGCCCCTCGCCGCCTTGCGCCAGAATCGTTCGCCCCCACGACCCTTGCCACCATGAACATCGTCGACTCCTTTGCCGCCCACGCCTCCCGCTTCGTCGATATCCGGCGCGACATCCACGCCCATCCCGAGCTCGGCTTCGAGGAGCACCGCACCTCCGAAAAGGTGGCGGGCCTGCTCGCCGAATGGGGCATCGAGGTGCACCGCGGCATTGCCGGCACCGGCCTGGTCGGCGTGCTGCGCAAGGGCACCGGCACGCGCACCATCGGCCTGCGCGCCGACATGGATGCGCTGCCGCTGCACGAGGCCAACGAGTTCGCCCACAAGTCCACGCATGCCGGCCGCATGCACGCCTGCGGCCACGACGGCCACACCACCATGCTGCTGGCCGCCGCCTGGCACCTGTCGCAGCAGGGCCCGGGTGACTTCGACGGCACCGTGCATTTCATCTTCCAGCCCGCCGAGGAGATGGGCAAGGCCGGCGCCAGGAAGATGATCCAGGACGGCCTGTTCGAGCGCTTTCCGTGCGACGCGGTCTTTGCGCTGCACAACTTTCCCGTCGGCGACGTGGGCCGCTTCGCGCTCAACGAAGGCGCGCTGATGGCCTCGAGCAACACCTACAGGATCACCATGCACGGGCGCGGCACGCACGCCTCGATGCCGCACACCGGCATCGACCCGGTGGCCGCGGTGGTCACGCTCGCGCAGCAGCTGCAGACCATCGTGCCGCGCACCATTCCGAGCACCGAGCGCGCCCTGCTCGCGGTCACGCAGCTGCAGGGCTCGGATGCGCCCAACGTGATTCCCGACGTGGCCACGGTCGGCGGCACCATCCGCACCTTCTCCATCGAGGCCATCGACAAGATCGAGGCGCGGCTGCGCGAAGTGGCCGCCGGCGTGGCCGCGGCGCACGGCTGCACGGCCGAGGTCTTCTTCAACCGCTCCTCGCCGCCGGTGGTCAATCACGTGGCCGAGGCGCGCTTTGCCGCCAGCGTGATGCGCGAAGTGGTGGGCGACGGCATGGTCACCGACAACTTCCCCGCCGTGATGGGCGCCGAGGACTTCGCCCACATGCTGCTCGCGCGGCCCGGCTGCTATGCGTTCCTCGGCAATGGCGACGGCGACCACCGGCTCGATGGCCACGGGCCCGGCCCTTGCATCATCCACAACACCTCGTTCGACTTCAACGACGAGATCATTCCGATCGGCGCCAGCTACTTCGTGAAGCTGGTGCAGCGCTGGCTGCCGTCGGGTGCCTGAATTTTTCCACTGCCAACGACGATGATGAAAGCGGCCACCCCGATGACCCCCACCCTGCTCACCCGGCGCTCGCTCGCTGCCCTTGCAGCCGCCACGGCGCTCGGCGCCTTCACGCCCGTGCACGCGCAGCAGCGCGTGATCCACATCGTCGTGCCCTTCGGCACCGGCGCGGTGCAGGACACCGTGGCGCGCGCCTTCAACGCCGAGCTGGGCGCGGCGCTCAACGCCAGCGCCATCGTCGAGAACCGCGCGGGCGCGGGCGGCACGGTGGGCGCGGCCGTCGTGGCCAAGGCGCCGCCGGACGGCAACACGCTGGTGCTCGCGGCCGCGAGCCACAACATCGCGGGCTTCCTGTACAGCAAGCTCTCCTACGACCCGCTGAAGGATTTCGTGGGCGTGGCCAGCATCGGCAACGCAGGCTATGTGCTGGCGGTGGCGAGCGGGCTCAACGTGTCGAGCACGGCCGACTTCATCAAGGAGGTCAAGGCCAACCCGGGCAAGTACAACTACGCCTCGGCCGGCAACGGCAGCGCCACGCACCTGGCGATGGCGTCGTTCCTTGCCAAGGCCGGGCTGCAGATGACGCACATCCCGACCAAGTCCACCGGCGAGGCGGTCAACGAGGTGCTCGCGGGCCGCGTGCAGGCGGTGATCTCGTCGAGCATCGGCGTGATGGGCTTCCAGGCCGATCCGCGCATGAAGCTGCTCGCCTCCACGGGCCAGGCGCGCAGCCCGTTCCTGCCGAACCTGCCGACGGTGGCCGAGAGCGGCCTGCCGGGCTACGCCTTCGATTCATGGATCGGCCTGCTCGCGCCGGCCGGCACGCCCAAGGCCGAGGTCGAGCGCCTCAACGCGACCACCAACAAGGTGCTGTCCGATCCGGCGATCCAGGAGCGCTTCAAGCGCCTGGGCGTGGAGCCGCGCACGCAGAGCGCCGAAGAGTTCCAGAAGCTGCTGCGCGCGGACTGGGATGCGATGGGGGCTGTGGTGAAGGCTTCGGGGGCGAAGATCGACTGATCTTGTGCTGTTGTTCTTGGCGCTCTTGTTCAGGGCGCCGTTGTTCGGGGCGCGTGCACAGGCCACCGGGTACTCCCCTCCGCGAATGTCCCCCGTCGGCGTGATCGCGCCCTGAATAACGCGTCCCGCCTTCGCCCCGAAATCACAGAAGAACCCGACCCGGAAGAGCGCCCACTCGACGCATATCTTGACGATATATCGTTAATATATTTAAAGTACGGGCCTTCCCCACCGCACATCCAGGAGCGCTCACGTGACCCAACCCCGCTGGCAAGGCATCTTCCCCGCCATCACCACCAAGTTCCACGCCGACGAAAGCATCGATGCCGAGGGCACCGCCCGCCACATCGACTTCCAGATCCGCAACGGCATCCACGGCCTCGTGACCTGCGGCTCGCTCGGCGAAGCCAGCACGCTCACGCTCGAAGAAAAGCTGCAAGTCGCCAAGATCGCGCTGGAAGCCGCCGACGGCCGCATCCCGGTGCTGGCCAATGTGTCGGAAACCAGCACGCGCGAGGCGCTGCGCTACGTGGACGGGGCCAACCAGCTCGGCGTGGCCGGCTTCATGGTGATGCCCTCGGTGATCTACGTGGCCGACGCGCGCGAAGCCATGCTCAATGTGCGCACCATCGCCAACGCGGCCCAGAAGCCCGTCATGGTCTACAACAACCCGGTGGCCTACCGGGTGGACCTGAAGCCCGAGCACATGCTGGAGCTGGCGGATTGCGAATGGATCGCGGCCATCAAGGAGAGTTCGGACGACATCCGCCGCATCACCGACCTGCGCAACACGGTGGGCGATCGCTACCAGCTGTTCCTGGGGGTGGACGACCTGGCCTACGAAGGCTTGGCGCTGGGCTGCGACGGCCTGCTGGCCGGGGTGGGCTGCGCGTTCCCGCGCGAGACGGTGGCGCTCTACGACCTGATGAAGGCGGGCCGGTTCGCCGAAGCGCTGAAGCTCTACCAGTGGATGACGCCGATGCTGCACCTGGACGTGTCGACCAAGCTGGTGCAGAACCTCAAGCTGATCGACGTGCTGGTGGGCGTGGGCAGCGAGCACATGCGCCGCCCGCGGCTGCCGCTCATCGGCCAGGAGCGCGCGGCCATCGAGGCCATCGTGAAGAAGGCGCTGGCCACGCGGCCGGTGCAGTACCAGTCGGTCGTGTAATAGCGCTCTCACTCTTTTTCATCGTCCTTACCTGGGAACAAGCATGAAGTCCAAAGAACACATGATTCCGTTTCTCGGCCTCGTGGCGGCCATCGCCATCGCAGGCCATGCGCATGCGCAGCAGGAGCAGGTCGTCAAGATCGGCCACAGCGGGCCGCTCTCGGGCCCCAATGCCTTCGCGGGCAAGGACAACGAAAACGGCGTGCGCCTGGCCATCGAGGAACTCAACGCGAGGAAGATCACGGCCGGCGGCAAGACGCTGAAGTTCGAGCTGGTGTCCGAAGACGACCAGTGCGATGCCAAGTCCGGCGTCAGCGTGGCGCAGAAGTTCGTGGACGACGGCGTCAAGTACGTCATGGGCCCGTACTGCTCGGGCGTGGCCATTCCGGCGTCGCGCATCTATGCCGATGGCGGCACCATGGTCTCCACCGTGGGCACCAACCCGAAGGTCACGCAGGGCGGCTACAGGAACCTCTACCGCATCATCGCGAGCGACAACCAGATCGGCTCCAGCATGGCGGTGTATGCGGCCAAGGTGCTCAAGGTGACGAAGGTGGGCGTGATCGACGACCGCACCGCCTTCGGCCAGGGCCTGGCGGAAGAGTTCACCAAGGAAGCGAAGAAGCAGGGCCTCACCATCGTGGGCCAGGAGTTCACCACCGACAAGGCCGTGGACTTCACCGCGATCCTCACCAACATGAAGGCCAAGGCGCCCGAAGCCATCTTCTTCGGCGGCTATGCGCCGCAGGCCGCACCCATGGCGCGCCAGATGAAGCAGTTGGCCGTGCCCGGCAAGCTGCTGGGCGGCGACACCGTCTGCAGCCCGGCCACCGGCAAGCTCGGCGGCGATGCGGTCAACGACCTGGTGTTCTGCGCGCAGGGCGGCTCCATCCTCGAGAAGGCGCAGAGCGGCCCGGCCTTCAAGGCCAAGTTCAAGAAGCGCTTCAACGCCGACGCCGATGCCTACGCCGCCTCGTACTACGACCAGCTGCTGTTCATCGGCGAGTCGATGCAGAAGGCCAACTCCATCGACCCCGACAAGGTGGGCGCCGAGCTCTACAAGACCACCTACAAAGGCGTGGCCGCCACCTACAGCTACGACGACAAGGGCAACATGAAGCAGGCGCCGATCACGGTGTTCACCTTCAAGAACGCCGCGCCCGTTCCCCTCGCGAGCTACTGAACCCGAGGAACGACATGCTGCAGCGCATCCAGGTCATCGATTCGCACACGGGCGGCGAGCCCACGCGGCTGGTCGTCGGCGGATTTCCCGACCTCGGCGGCGGCTCCATGGCCGAGCGCCGCGCGCTGCTGGCCGACCAGCACGACAAATGGCGCGCGGCCACGGTGCTCGAGCCGCGCGGCAGCGACGTGATCGTGGGTGCGCTCTTGTGCGAACCCGTGTCGAAGGATGCCGCAGCCGGCGTGGTCTTCTTCAACAACACCGGCTATCTCGGCATGTGCGGCCACGGCACCATCGGCCTGGTCGCGAGCCTCGCGCACATGGGGCGCATCGGCGCCGGCGAACACCGCATCGAGACGCCCGTGGGCACGGTCACGGCCACGCTGCATGCGGATGGTTCGGTCAGCGTGCGCAACGTGCCGGCCTACCGGCATCTGCACCAGGCGGCGGTGCAGCTGCCTGGCCATGGCACCGTGCGCGGCGATGTGGCTTGGGGCGGCAACTGGTTCTTCCTTGTGAGCGAGCACGGCCAGCGCGTGGCCAGCGACAACCTCGCCGCGCTGACCGGCTACACCGCCGCCTTGCGCCGCGCGCTCGCGGCGCAAGGCATCACGGGCGCCGAGGGTGCGGAGATCGATCACATCGAACTCTTTTCCGACGACAGCGAAGGCGCCGACAGCCGCAACTTCGTGCTGTGCCCCGGCAATGCCTACGACCGCTCGCCGTGCGGCACCGGCACCAGCGCCAAGATCGCCTGCCTCGCGGCCGACGGCAAGCTCGCGCCGGGCGAAGCGTGGACGCAGGCCAGCGTGATCGGCAGCCGCTTCGAGGCCAGCTACACGTTGGAAGACGGCAAGGTCATTCCGACGCTGCGCGGCCGCGCGCACATCAGCGCCGAAGCCACGCTGCTGATCGACGACAGCGACCCCTTCGGCTGGGGCATCAGAACGTGAGGCTCGCCCCCAGGCTTCGCGCACTTCGTGTCGCTTCTCCTCCCCCCTACCGGGGACAACACCTGCGGCCCGGCGAAGCCGGTTCCGCGGTGTTTCGCGAAGAACGCTAGGCCACACTTCATGAACGCGGATGTGATCGTCATCGGCGCCGGCATCGTCGGTGCCGCCTGCGCGCATGCGCTGGCGCAGGCTGGCCGTCGCGTGCTGGTGCTCGATGCGCGCATCGGCGGCGCCACCGGCGCGGGCATGGGGCACCTGGTGGTGATGGACGACAACCCGGCCGAACTTGCGTTGAGCCGCCATTCGATTGCGCAGTGGCGCGCCCTGGCGCCGCGCATGGGCGAGGACTGCGCGTACCGCGCCTGCGGCACGCTCTGGATCGCCGCGAACCAAGACGAAATGGCCGAGGCCGAGCGCAAGCGGCAGCGGCTGCATGCACACGGCGTCGAAAGCCGCCTGCTCGATGCGCCTGCGCTCGCGCGCGCCGAGCCCGCACTGCGCAAGGGCCTTGCGGGCGCGCTCGAAGTGCCCGGCGACGGCATCCTCTATGCGCCGAACGCGGCGCGCTGGCTGCTCGCGCAGGGCGGCGCTTCGATCCGCGTCGAGCACGCGAAGGTCGATGCCATCGAAGACGACGGCACGCTGCGCCTCGCAGACCGCAGCCGCCGCAGCGCGCCGCAAATCGTGCTGGCCAGCGGCATCGAGGCCACGGCGCTGTGCCCCGAACTCCCGATCCGCCCCAAGAAGGGCCACCTGCTGATCACCGACCGCTACCCGGGCACGGTGCACCATCAGCTCGTCGAACTCGGCTATGTGACGAGCGCACACCACAGCGACGGCGATTCGGTCGCCTTCAACGTGCAGCCGCGGCCCACGGGCCAGCTGCTGATCGGCTCCTCGCGCCAGTTCGGCACCACCGATCCGGCCGTCGAAGCGCCGATGCTCGCGCGCATGCTGCAGCGCGCGCTCGGCTACCTGCCGGGGCTTGCGGAGCTCAACGCGGTCCGCTCGTGGACTGGCATGCGCGCGGCCACGCCCGACGGGCTGCCGCTGCTGGGCAAGCACCCCTGGCGCGAGAAGCTCTGGCTCGCGGTCGGCCACGAAGGCCTGGGCGTGACCACCGCGCCGGGCAGCGCGCACCTGCTCGCGGCGCTGATGACCGGCGCCGCACCCGGGTTCGACGCGGCGCCCTATGCGCCGCGCGGCTTGCTGGAGACGGCATGAGCGCGCCCGTGCTGTTGTTGCACATCGACGGCCAACCCGTCCGCGTGAAGGCGGGCAGCTCGGTCGCCGCCGCCTTGCGCCTGGCCGGCGGCATGGGCGTGGCGCGCACCTCCGTCACGGGCCAGCCGCGCGCGCCCTTCTGCGGCATGGGCGCGTGCCAGGAATGCCGCGTGCGGATCGACGGCCGGCAAAGGCTCGCCTGCCAGGCGGTCTGCGCCGAAGGCATGCGCGTGGAGACCTCGGCATGACGGCCATGGCGCTGGAGCACTGCGACCTGCTTGTCGTCGGCGCAGGCCCTGCCGGCATGGCTGCGGCGGTGGCCGCAGCGCCGAGCGGCGCATCGATCGCCGTGATCGACGACAACCCCGCACCCGGCGGGCAGATCTGGCGCGACGGCCCCGGCGCAACGCTGCCCGCGGCTGCCCGCACCTGGCGCGATGCGCTCGGGCGCCACGCCAACATCCGCGTGTGCAGCGGCACGCGCGTCGTCGCGGCGCCGGCGCGCGACGAACTGCTGCTCGAAGATGCCGAGCGCGGCTGGCGCATGCGGTGGAACAAGCTGATCCTCTGCACCGGCGCGCGCGAGCTGCTGCTGCCCTTCCCGGGCTGGACGCTGCCCGGCGTCACGGGCGCGGGTGGTTTGCAGGCGCTCATCAAGGCGGGCTTGCCGGTCGAAGGAGAGCGCATCGTGATCGCCGGCAGCGGACCTCTGCTGCTTGCCGCCGCGGCGACTGCGCGCGCGGCGGGCGCAAAGGTCGTGCGCACCGCCGAGCAGGCTTCGTTCGCGGCAGTCGCGGGCTTCGCCGCCAGCCTGCTGCGCTGGCCTGGCAAGGCAGCGCAGGCGGTGACGCTGGCCGATCTGCAGTACCGCACCTCGTCGCACGTCGTCTCGGCACACGGCGGCGCACAGGTCGAATCGGTTCGGCTTCTCCGGGGCCACCGCGAAGAGGAGATCGCATGCGACCGCATCGCCTGCGGCTTCGGCCTCGTGCCCAACACGCAGCTCGGCCGGATGCTCGGGTGTGCCCTCGCGCCCGCCGACGGCGGCGCACAGGCGCTGGCCGTCGATGCGCTGCAAGCCACCAGCCTGCCCGGCATCTACGCGGCCGGCGAATGCACCGGTTTCGGCGGCAGCGAGCGCGCGCTGGCCCAGGGCGCCATCGCCGGCCATGCAGCCGTCGGCAACGAGCGCGCAGCGAGGCTGCACGAAGCCGGGCGCGCCCGCTGGGATGCCTTCGCCGCGCAGCTGCACCGCAGTTTCGCGCTCGGCCCCGCCATCAGGCAGATGCCCCAGCCCGACACCCTCGTGTGCCGCTGCGAAGACGTGCCCTTTTCGGCACTCGCGGATTGCAGCGGCTGGACCGACGCCAAGCTCCATCGCCGCTGCGGCATGGGCGCCTGCCAGGGCCGTGTCTGCGGCGATGCGGCCCAGTTCCTGTTCGGCTGGACGCCGCCCGCGCCGCGGCCGCCGCTCTCGCCGGCGCGCATCGCCACCCTGGCCGGCCTCGCGCGCCCCGATGGCGATGTGGACCGACAATGAAGCCGAAGCAGCAGCACCAGTAGCAAAAGAAACCAATGGCCCCCCCGAAGACCGTGCCCCGCCCCCAGCCCAAGCGACGAGCCGCCGACCTCGCCTACGACGCGATCGAGACGCTGCTGTCCACGCTGCAGCTGGAGCCCGGCAGCCAGATCGTCGAGGCCGATCTCGCCGAGCGCACCGGCCTCGGCCGCACCCCGGTGCGCGAGGCGCTGATGCGCATGGTATCCATCGGCCTCATCGTGCAGCAGCCGCGCCGCGGCCTGCTGGTGTCGACCATCGACCTGGCCGACCACCTCGACGTGATCCAGACCCGGCGCGTGCTCGAACGGCTGATCGCAGCCTGCTCGGCGCGCCGCGCCACCGCGCTGCAGCGCAAGGAGATCGTGCGCTGCGCCGAGCTGATGGTGAAGGCCGCCCATCGCGGCGACCTGAACGACTACATGCAGGCCGACCGTGCGCTCGACCTCGTCAACCACCAGGCGAGCCACAACGATTCGGCGGTGAAGGCCGTGATCCCGCTCATCGTGCAGTGCCGGCGCTTCTGGTACGCCTACCAGCATGAGGGCGAGATCGTCGAGGGCGCCAATGCGCACCTCGAACTCGCGCAGGGCATCGCGACCGGCGACGAGGCCGCGGCTGTTGCCGGCGCCGATCGTCTGATGGACTACCTCGAGCTGTTCGCCCGCAAGGTGATCGACAACTGAGGTCCTGGCTTGCGGGCGCATCCGCCGGGCGGCAAGCCCGGGGAATTCCGCGTGCCGCGGCCGGGCCATCGGCGCATACTGGCCCGATGGCCGTCGCCCCCCGCGCCCAACCCGAGGACTTCTTCAGCGCCGAAGAGTGGCAGTCGCTCACCCGCCGCTCGCCATGGAAGGGCCTGTGGCTGGTGGCGCACTGCTGGGGCGTCATCGGCGCCGCGATGCTCGTGGGCATCGTCTGGCCGTGGACCATGCCGCTCATGGTGCCGATCGTCGGCGCGCGGCAGCTCGGCCTGTTCATTCTCATGCACGATGCCGCGCATGCGGGCCTGCACCGCAACCGCAAGGTCAACGATTGGGTGGGCCACTGGCTGTGCTCGTCCACGCTGCGCGACTACCGGCCCTATCACCTGCAGCACCACCGCTTCGTGCAGCAGACCGAAGACCCGGACCTCGTGCTGTCGGCGCCCTTTCCGGTCACGCGCGATTCGATGTGGCGCAAGGTCGTGCGCGACTTGACCGGCCAGACCTTCTACAAGCAGCGCTTCGGCCACATCGCCGATGGCATCCGCCGTCGCGCACCCGGCGAATCGGCGCTGAAGGCATTCGGGCGCGAGCTGGCAAGAGACCGGCGCTTCCTTGCCGGCAACGGCCTCGGCTTGCTGGCCTTCGCGCTGGCCGGGTATGGATGGGCCTGGCTTCTGATGTGGCTGCTGCCCATGGCCACCTGGCTGCCGCTCGTGAGCCGCGTGCGCAACATCGCCGAGCATGCGCTGGTGGCGCAGAACGAGGCCGATCCGCTGCGCCAGGCGCGCACTACGCACGCCGGCTGGCTCGAACGCGCGCTGGTGGCGCCCTACTGGGTCAACTACCACTGCGAGCACCACATGTTCACCAGCCTGCCCTGCTGGAGCCTGCCGAGGGCGCACCGCCTGCTGCAGCGGCGCGGCGCCACCGCGCGCATGGAAGTTCAGCCCGGCGGCTACCTGGCCCTGCTGAAGCGCGCCGCCCCGGCTCGCTCGGTCTAGCGGGCGGCCGGCCTTGCCAGCGCCGGCGGCTGCACGCCGCGCTGCGCATGCTGGCTGAGCCAGATGCTCGTGATCACCACGAGGATGCCCACGACCTGCAGCACCGACAGGCTCTGCCCCAGCAGCGCCCAGCCGAGGATCACGGCCGTGACCGGGCTCAGGAAAGTCAGCGGCGCGATCGCCGACGATTCCAGCCGGGCCACGCCGCGGAACCAGACGATGTAGGTCAGCGCGGCACCCACGAGGCCGAGCCAGGCGAAGCCGATCCAGTTCGCGGCGCTGAGCGCCGGCAGCGGCGGCTCCAGCCACAGCGCCACCGGCAGCAGGAGCAGGCCGCCCGCGGTCAGCTGCCATGCCGTGAAGGCCAGTGCCGAAACCGGCGGCTGCCAGCGTCGGCTGAGCACCGTGCCGAAGGCCATCGACACCGCGGCGGCAAAGGCCGCGGCAATGCCGAGCGCATCGAGCGCGGCGTTCGGCGTGAGCACCAGCAGCGCGACCCCGCCGATGCCGACCACCGCCGCCGCCACCGAGAGCGCGCGCACCGCCGACCCCAGGAAGAAACTCGCCAGGAACACCACGAAGAGCGGCTGCACCGAGGTGATCGTCGCGGCGACGCCGCCCGGCAGGCGGTAGGCCGCGAGGAACAGCATGGCCCAGAGGATCGAGAAGTTCAGCGCCCCCAGCACCAGGATGCGCCCCCACCACGCCCGTTCGGGCAGCTGGCGCACGATCAGCAGCAGCAGCAGGCCCGCCGGCAGCGCGCGCAGCAGCGCGACCGTCAGCGGGTAGTCGGCCGGCAGGAGCTCGGTGGTCACGATGTAGGTGCTGCCCCAGATGGCGGGCGCGGCCGCGGTGAGCAGGAGGTCGGTGGTGCGGCTGGTCATTCGATGAATGTAGCCAGTTGCCCCATTGGGCGTCCGCGCTTCAGTCTTCGGCCGGCGCCGGCTCGGGTCCGGGCCAGCCCAGCAGCTCGGCCAGCCGCTGCACGATCCAGCCGGCCTCGGCCGCCGACACGCCGGCTTCGGGCGCCGTGAGCCCGGCATGGATGCGCCGCAGGATCTCGCCCTCGACCGGCACCTCGGTGTGGTGCTGGATCTGCGCGTGGCCCACCAGGTGGCTGGCCAGGTCCTCGCAGATCTCGTAGCGCTCGCGCACCACGCCGATCGGCTCCAGGAGGCGCTGGCGCGCATCGCTGTAGACCGCGAAGAACGAGGGCGGAATGAAGATCTGGTTGTCGTCGGACATCGCGGGCCTGTGGATCTGACGGGGGCTCCCCAATGACAAAACGCGCCCGGGGGCGCGTTCGTCGCGGCTCTTGCGAGCCAGTGGGGGCTGGATCAGCCGCCCTTCTTGGCGCGCTTGCCGGGGTTCTTCTTGCTGCGCGTGGCGGTGCCGCGTTCCAGGCTGACCTTCTGGCCGCCACCGGACTTGGGCAGGGCGTAGCCGGGCAGGGGCGTCGGCTTCGGGGTGGCAACGCGGTCGGCTTCGGTACGAATTTTCTTGGGCATGAAAAGCTCGGGTAAAAAAGTGATGTTCGAGGCTCAATTAGGCCACAGCGGGGATTTTGCCTGCCGGAAGCCGAAGCAACCGGCACGGCAGGGTGACTTTCAGAGCTCCAGCAGGCGCACCTTCACGCTCTTGCCCTTCACGCGGCCGCTCGAGAGCTTGCGCGCCGCTTCGGCCGCAATGCCGCGTTCCACGGCCACGTAGGTCGAGAACTCGTTGACGTTGATCTTGCCGACCTGGTCCTTGGCGTAGCCGCAGTCGCCGGTGAGCGCGCCCAGCACGTCGCCGGCGCGGATCTTCTCCTTGCGCCCGCCCACGATCTGCAAGGTGGCCATGGGCGGCGCGAGCGGCGCGCCCTTGCCCGGCGTGAGCTCGGCCAGCGGGTGCCATTCGGATTCGCGGCCCTGCAGCTGCTCGATCTTGCCGACGCTGCCCATCTCGTCCATGCTGGCCAGGTTCAGCGCGAGGCCCTCGGCGCCGCCCTGCTGGCCCACCCGGCCGGTGCGGCCGATGCGGTGGATGTGGATTTCGGCGTCGGGCGTCACGTCGACGTTGATCACGGCTTCGAGCTGCGCGATGTCGAGCCCGCGCGCCGCCACGTCGGTCGCCACCAGCACCGAGCAGCTGCGGTTGGCAAACTGCACCAGCACCTGGTCGCGCTCGCGCTGCTCCAGTTCGCCGAAGAGGGCGAGCGCGCTGAAGCCCTGGCCCTGCAGCACCTCGACGAGGTCGCGGCACTGCTGCTTGGTGTTGCAGAAGGCCAGCGTGCTCACGGGGCGGAAATGGTCGAGCAAAAGGCTCACGGCGTGCAGCCGTTCGCTTTCCTTCACCTGGTACCAGCGCTGGCGGATCTTGCTGCCTTCATGCTGGGCCTGCACCGTGATCTGCTCGGGGCTCTTCATGAACTGCTGCGCGAGCTTGGCGATGCCTTCGGGGTAGGTGGCCGAGAACAGCAGCGTCTGGCGCTCCTTGGGGCACTGGCGCGCCACCTTCACGATGTCGTCGAAGAAGCCCATGTCGAGCATGCGGTCGGCTTCGTCGAGCACCAGCGTGTTGAGCGCCTCGAGGTTCAGGTTCTCGCGCTCCAGGTGGTCCATGATGCGGCCCGGCGTGCCCACCACGATGTGCGCGCCGTGCTCCAGGCTGGCGATCTGCCCGCGCAGCGCAACGCCGCCGCAGAGCGTGACCACCTTGATGTTCTCTTCCGCGCGCGCCAGGCGGCGGATTTCGGTCGTGACCTGGTCGGCCAGTTCGCGCGTCGGGCACAGCACCATCGCCTGGATGGCGAAGCGGCGCGGGTTCAGGTTGGCAAGCAGCGCGAGGGCAAAGGCGGCGGTCTTGCCGCTGCCGGTCTTGGCCTGCCCGATCAGGTCCTTGCCGAGCAGCGCCGGCGGCAGCGCGGCCGCCTGGATCGCCGTCATCTGCGTGTAGCCGAGCTGCGTGAGGTTGGCCAGCATCTGGGGCGAGAGCGCCAGCGTGGCAAAACCGTTGCCGGCTGGCGGGCCGCCGGCTGTGGAATGGGATGTGGTCATCGTTTTGCAGCCGGGCGGCCGCAACAAAAACAAAGGCCTTGCAAGCGCCCGCCGCGGGGCGCTTGCAAGGCCCTTCGTCCGTCGCGGATCAGCGGCGAGGTGCGTTGTTGTTGCCGGAGTTGGTCGGCGGCGGGCCGCGACGCTCCAGGTGGCGGAAGGTGATACGGCCCTTGGTCAGGTCGTAGGGCGAGAGCTCGAGCGACACCTTGTCACCCGCCAGGATGCGGATGTGGTGCTTGCGCATCTTGCCGCCGCTGTAGGCGATCAGCTGATGGCCGTTGTCGAGCGTCACGCGATAGCGCGAGTCGGGCAGGACTTCGGTCACTGCGCCGTTCATTTCGATCAGTTCTTCCTTGGGCATGTGTGATTACCTCTGAATTCTCGTTCGATGTGTGTTGGAGATGAAGATGGGCGTAATTGTTTCAGCCCGCGCACGGCAAAGCGAGCGGCGCGCTGCGGGGGTGGCGTTCGCGCACCCAGCCGAGGCCCTCCGAGACTGCGTAGCGTGCGGCGGCGGCGTGGCTGGCAAAGCGCGGCGTGAAACGCATCACGCGGTCGTGCATGCCGCTGCCCCGGCCGGAGCGGATCGAGACGGAAGCGGCGAAATTGCCGTCGTCCTGGTGGCGAATGAGCGGGGAAACAAGGTACTTGCCCACCGCGATACTGTGTTGAATGATGTCCATGAAGCCTTGGCACCCTGCGCAAAAAGTGTGCGCAAAATGCCTGAAAAAAAATTGAAAACGGGCGTGGGCCGGCCGGAATGGCGCGGCGGACGCGCTATTCGCTTCAACAAGAACGAAGGCAGTGGTGGCAATCATGGGCGCCCGGTCTGGCGCTCCAACACACTGTGAAGCCGGCTTGGGGGAAAGAGGCCTGAAAAATCCAAGGGACGGTGCAGGTCAGCCGGCGGAGTGACGAAAAGTGCTTCGTCGTGGTATCGAAACGAACCCGGCATTATAGCCCGCAGGGCATGACAGTTGCTTGTCTTAAAAACAACGCATTGGCGAATTCGGCATCAAACACCCGCCGGTCAAGTGTTTGGTGCTATCGAAGATATAGCTGAAAAACGTCTCAGCCGATTAAAAAGCGTCTCAGCCGATCCCCAGCATCCGCTTGTTGGCGGCCACGTCCACGCCGCCCGCCGCAAAATCGTCGAAGGCCCGCTCCGCCACCCGGATGATGTGGTCCGCAATGAAGGCGGCGCCTTCGCGCGCGCCGTCCTCGGGGTGCTTGATGCAGCACTCCCATTCGAGCACCGCCCAGCCCGGGAAGTCGTACTGCGCCATCTTCGAGAAGATGGCGCTGAAATCGACCTGCCCGTCGCCCAGCGAGCGGAAGCGCCCCGCGCGGTTGATCCAGCTCTGGAAGCCGCCGTACACGCCCTGCTTGCCGGTCGGGTTGAACTCGGCATCCTTCACGTGGAAGATCTTGATGCGCTCGTGGTAGTGGTCGATGTAGGCGAGGTAGTCGAGCTGCTGCAGCATGAAGTGGCTCGGGTCGTACAAGAGGCAGGCGCGCGGGTGGTTGTCCACGCGCTCCAGGAACATCTCGTAGCTCACGCCGTCGTGCAGGTCTTCGCCCGGATGGATCTCGTAGCCCACGTCCACGCCCGCCGCGTCGAAGGCATCGAGGATCGGGCGCCAGCGGCGCGCGAGTTCGTCGAAGGCCTCCTCGACAAGTCCCGGCGGGCGCGGCGGCCACGAATAGAGATACGGCCAGGCCAGCGCGCCCGAGAAGGTGGCGTGCGCCGTGAGCCCCAGGTTGGCCGAGGCCCTGGCCGCGAAGTGCAATTGCTCCACCGCCCATTGCTGGCGCCGCACCGGGTCGCCGCGCACTTCGGGCGCCGCGAAGCCGTCGAAGCCCGCGTCGTAGGCCGGGTGCACCGCGACCAGCTGGCCCTGCAGATGGGTCGACAGCTCGGTGATCTCCACGCCGTGCGCGGCCAGCGTGCCCTTGATTTCGTCGCAGTAGGTCCTGCTCTCGGCGGCTTTCCTGAGGTCGAACAGGCGCGCGTCCCAGCTCGGGATCTGCACGCCCTTGTAGCCCAGCCCGGCGGCCCAGCCGGCAATGGCGTCGAGCGAGTTGAACGGGGCTTCGTCCCCGGCGAACTGGGCCAGGAATATGGCCGGGCCCTTGATCGTTTTCATGGCTTGTCTTCCTTCTTGGTCGTGGCGGCGTTGAAAGCATACTTTGGCGTGTCGTCCGACCCCGTGCGAGAGGCCAAAGCGCCACAATGGACTTTCCTTTCCGCACAGCACGCCCTGCTCGTCCCGCGATGCCGCAACCCGTTTCCGCCCGGCTGAAGATCGGCTTGTCCGCCTGCTTTTCCCATGCCGATCCGGCGCGTTCGCTCTTCACCAACAAGACGCTGCAGTACGTCGAGCAGTCCATCGCGCACTGGCTCATGTCGGCCGGTGCCATGGTGGTGATGGTGCCCTGCCCCACGGGCGAAACCGCGCGCGGCGACACCAAGCTCTCGCACTACGCCGAATGGCTCGACGGCGTGGTGATGCACGGCGGCGCCGACGTCTGGCCCGGCAGCTACGGCGAGGTGCCGCTCAAGGATGCCTGGGTGGGCGACCGCATCCGCGACCTGTACGACCTGGCGCTGGTCGAGGCCTTCGAGCAGGCCGGCAAGCCCATCTTTGGCGTCTGCCGAGGGCTGCAGCTGATCAACGTGGCCTTCGGCGGCACGCTCTACCAGGACATCGAGGCACAGCACGAGCACCCTGAAGCCGTGCGGCACCGCGACCCCGTGACCTACGACCAGAACTTCCACCAGATCGAGATCGTGCAGGGCACGCGCCTGGCCAAGCTCTACCCCGAGGTGAAGACCGCCAAGGTCAACAGCATCCACCACCAGGGCGTGAAAGACCTGGCGCCGGGTTTCGAGATCGAGGCCTGGAGCCTGCCCGACCGCGTGCCCGAGGCCATCCGCCGCAGCGCCGACAGGGGCCGCAGCTACATCGCCGCCACGCAGTGGCACCCCGAATTCCACAAGTACGGCAGCACCGAGACGGTGGACGACACGCCGATCCTGCACGACTTTCTCTGGGCCTGCGCCACCGCGAAGGTGGCGCCGCGTACCGTGCCGGATGCAGGGCACGGCCGGATCCGCGACCGCGCGGCGCGGGTGCTGCGCCAGGCGCTGCTGCGGCGCTGACGGGCGGATTGGCCGGCGCCGGCTAGCGCCGATCGGAACGGTTCGAGCTGCCGCTGACGCCCGCGTCGATGGTGCCGAACACCGTCACGCCGCTGCCGGACGACGAGGCGGCGCGATCGCCGCTGCCGGCCGACCCCGTGCCGGCGCAGCCCGCCAGGGCGCCCATGGCGATGGCAAGAACAGCTGCAATGAATGGCTTCACGTAAAACTCCAGGCAATGGTGGGACTTGCGGCCACTATAGGCCGGCGCTTTTCCGGCGCTGCAACAACACACGCGCCGGCGGCAGGGTTGTTGCCGGTCAGCGCGGATCGGTGGCCAGCAGCATCGCCACCATCGACTGCAGGTCCTGCCGCAGCCGCGCCGCGCCCGCTTCGTCGAGCGCCAGCGTGGCTTCGTCCATGTAGAGCCTGCGGTTGACCTCGACCTGGATGCTGTGCCGCTGCCCGGCCGGCCGGCCATGCCGGCGCACCAGTTCCACGCCCTTGTAGGGATGGTTGTAGTCCACGCTGTAGCCGCGCGCGCGCAGGTGCTCGCAGATCCTTTGCGACAGCGCCGGGTCGGCGGTGCTGCCGTCGCGGTCGCCGATCACGAAGTCCGCATGCACGAGGCCCGGAAAATCGGTGGCATGGCTGCCCGCCACCGCCGGCATCGAGTGGCAGTTGATGTGGATGCTGTAGCCGTGCCGCGCATGCGCCGCTTCGATCGCCTCGGCCACCGCCGCGTGGTAGGGCCGCCAGCAGTTGTCGATGCGCGCGCGCACCTCCTCCACGCCGAGCAGGCGGTCGTAGATCGGCAGGCCCTCGTCGGTGAGCTTCCAGACCAGGCCCTTGCCGAGCCGCACCTTGGAAAGCACGCGCGGGTCGGTCGACAGGGGCTCGGTCCAGGGGCCGTCGAGCAGCGCGGTGTCCAGCTCGGTGGTGTCGCGGTTGGCGTCCAGGTAGCTGCGCGGAAAGTGCGCCTCGATCCACGCCGCGCCCATGGCGGGCGCAAAGGCGTAGAGCTTCTCGACGTGCGTGTCCTCGGCGCGGCGCAGCGTGGCCAGGTCGCACGCGGGCCGGAAGTCCTCGGGGTAGACGGTGCCGCTGTGCGGTGAATCGAGCACCAGCGGCGTGTGCCCGGCGACGCTGGTCACCTGGGCGCGGGTTTGGATGAGCTTCAGAACAGGATGCATAGGCAGGTCAGGCCTCCCGCCGGGCCGCCCCAAGGGAGGCCTGCGCCCCCTCGGGGGGCAGCGAATACACGAAGTGATGAGCGTGGGGGTTCATGTCTCAGTCCAATCGGATGCGAGCGAAGGCGGCGACTTTCTTCATCTTCTCGATCTCACTGTCGATCTGCTTCGCGAACTCGGCCGGCGTGGTGCCCGACGCATAGAGCCCCTGCAGCGCGAGGCGCTCGCGCACCGCGGCGTCCTTGAGCGCAGTGGCCACCGCCTGCTGCATGCGCAGCGCGATGTCGGCCGGCGTGCCGGCGGGCGCCACCAGCCCGAACCACGACGGATCGTTGTTGGCCGGATAGCCGAGCTCGCGGTAGGTCGGCACCTCGGGCAGCACGTCGAGCCGGCTGCTCCAGGACACGGCCAGCGCCTTCAGCTTGCCCGCCTTCACATGCGGCAGCGAAGAGGCCACCTGGTCGAAGTACACCGGCACCTCGCCCGCGAGCACGTCGTTGATGGCCGGGCCCGCACCGCGATAGGGAATGTGCACCATCGAGGTTCCGGTGCTGCTCTTGAAGAGTTCGCCCCACATGTGGCCGATGGTGCCGTTGCCCGGCGAGGCGTACGACACCTTGCCTGGGTTCGCCTTCAGGTACTTCACGAGTTCCGCGAAGCTCTGCACCGGCAGCACCCGCGGGTTGATGACGACCACGCCCGGCGCCTTCACCAGCTCGGTCACGGCGACGAAGCCCTTGACCGGGTCGTACGGCAGCTTCTGGTAGACGGCCGGGTTCACGCCGTGCGTGGAAAGCGTGGCCACGCCGATGGAGAGGCCGTCCGGCGCGGAGCGGGCCACCTCGGCCATGCCGATGGAGCCGCCGGCACCGGCGCGGTTGTCGATGACCACGGGCTGCTGGAGGATCTTGGCCAGCGGCTCCGACAGCACGCGCGCCGTGATGTCGGTGGCGCCGCCGGGCGGGAAGGGCACGATCATGCGGATCGGCTTGCCTTGCTGGGCAAAGGATATTCCAGGCGCGACAGAAACAGCAGCCAGGACGGAAAGAAGATGACGACGTTGCATGGGGATTTCTCCAATGAGACCAGAAGTGATGAAGCAAAAGTTGCTGCACTACTTGAAGCAAAGGATAGACCAGCTAACATTCTGATTTGGAATGTTTTAATGGGCATCCCGCCATGTCGCTCCGCCGCCTCAACCCGCCGCTGAACCTGCTGCGCGCCTTTTCCACCGTGGTGCGCTTCGGCGGCGTCTCGCGCGCCGCCGAGGCGCTGCACCTTACGCAGGGCGCGGTCAGCAAGCAGGTGCAGGAGTTGGAGCGCTGGATCGGCGTGCCGCTGTTCGAGCGCAGCCGCAAGCGCCTGGCGCTCACGCCCGCGGGCGAGCGCTACGAGAAGGCCGTGCGCGCCGTGCTCGCGCAACTGGAGGCGGCCACGCTGGAATTCATCACCAGCGGCGACGGCGGCGGCGCGCTGCACCTGTCCACCCTGCCCACCTTCGGCGCCAAGTGGCTGATTCCGCGCCTGCCCGACTTCCAGCGCCAGCATCCCCAGATCACGCTGCATTTCGTGCCCTTCGTGCACGGCTACGACTTCGAGCGGCCCGAGCTCGACTGCGCCATCCTCTTCGGCGACGGCCACTGGCCCGGCGCGCGCTCGCACTACCTGGCCGGGCGGGACGTGGCGCTGATCGCGCCGCGCGCGGGCCTGGCCGAAGCCGCCATCCGCACGCCGCAGGACGTGGCGCGCTGCACCCTGCTGCGCCACGTCACGGTGCCGCAATCGTGGCTGCAATGGAGCGAGGCGCATGGCGTGCGCGGGCTCGATCCGCTCGCCGGGCCGCAGTTCGACCAGTTCCAGACCATGATCCGCGCGGTGATGGTGGGCATGGGCGTGGCGCTGGTGCCGCGCTGCCTGGTGCAGGACGAGATCGCCTCGGGGCTGGTGGACGAGCCGCTGCCGGGCGGCGGCTACCGCGGCGACCAGGGCTACTGGTTCTGCTACCCCGAGGGCCGTGGCCAGCTGGCCACGCTCGACCACTTCCGCCGCTGGCTGCTGGCGGATGCCGATCGCAGCGCGGAGGAGGAAGCGCCGCCGGCCGCAGCCTGACCGGCGCGCGGAGGCGGGCTACTCGGGCTTGGCGCCCGAGGCCTTCACCGCACCGCCCCAGCGCTGGATCTCGTTCGCCACGAAGCGGTCGAACTCGGCGCCCGTGGTGGGTGCGGGCTCGGAGCCCCGGTCGCGGATGAAGCGCGCCATCTGCTCGCTCTTGAGGATGTCGGTCACTTCCTGGTTCAGCCGCGCCGTGATCTCGGGCGGCGTGCCGCGCGGCGCCATCAGGCCGAGCCAGCCGACGGCCTCGAAGTCCCTGGTGCCGGCCACGCCGCTTTCGCGCACGGTGGGTACGTCAGGCAACTGCGAGGAGCGTTTGGCCGAGGTCACCGCCAGCGCAATCGCCCTGCCCGACTTGATGTGCGGCAGCGCGGCCGTCACCGAGTCGACCATCAGCGGAATCTGGTTGCCCAGGAAGTCCGACTGCGCCGGCCCGCTGCCGCGGTACGGAATGTGGGTGATGAAGACGCGCGCGGCCGACTTGAACATCTCGCCCGACAGGTGCTGCGTGCCGCCGATGCCGGCGCTCGCATAGCTCAGCCGGCCGGGCTCGGCCTTCGCGCGCGCGGCCAGGTCGGCCATGCTGCGGATGCCGCTTTCGGGCGTGGCCAGGAACACCAGCGGCACCGTGGCGATGAGCGAGATGCCCACCAGGTCCTTGCGCGGGTCGAAGCCCGGCTTGGCGTAGAGCGTCTGGTTCACCGCCATCGCGCTGCCCGCCACCACCAGCGTGTAGCCGTCGGCCGGCGAACGCACCACGAAGTCGGTGCCGATGTTGCTGCCGGCGCCGGCCTTGTTGTCGACGATCACCGGCTGGCCCAGCCGCTTGCCGAGCTGCTCGGCCAGCGCGCGCGCGAAGATGTCGGTGGCCTGCCCGGGCGGGAACGGCACCACCAGCTTGACGGGCCGGTCGGGCCAGGCCGCGGCCTGCGCCAGGCTGGCCGCGCCGGCAAACAACACCGCCGCGCCGGCTGCGAGGCCGGCGGCGAAATGCCTGCGCCCCGCCCTCATGGCGCCGACAGGTGCTTGCCCACGATGCCCGCGAGCTCGAACATCGTCACCTGGTCCTTGCCGAACACCGGCTTGAGCTTGGCGTCGGCATTGATCGCGCGCTTGTTGGCCGCGTCCTGCAGGCCGTTGGCCTTGATGTAGTCCCAGAGCTTCTTGATGACCTCGGTGCGCGCCACCGGTTCGGCGCCGATCACCGCGGCCAGCGAGTCGCTGGGCTTCAGGCCCGCACCGGGCTTGCGCGGCGCCGCGGCCTTCTTCGCGGCAGGGGCCTTCTTGGCGGCGGGTGTCTTCTTCGCCGCCACCTTCTTGGCCGCCGCGGTCTTGCCCGCCGGCGCGGCCTTGCCGAAGGTCTTGCGCGGCGGGAACTTGCTGCCGCCTTCGCGCGGCGCGAATTCGAAGGTCACCTTGCCTTCCTCGGCGTTCCAGGTCAGGAAGGCCTTGAAGGCGCGGCGCGTGCGCATGCTCACGAACTTGTCGAGCAGGTCGGTCTTGCCGGTGGCCAGCAGCTTTTCCATCTGCGCGCGCTCCACCGGCTGCTGCAGGATGATCTTGCCGGTCTTGAAGGTGCAGCTCGGCGTCGGCTGCGCAGTGGTGGGCACGGACTTCTCGCAGACATAGTTGCTGCCGTGCTCGAACACCGGCGCGCCGCAGACCGGGCACGGGCCCACCGTGTCCTGCTCGCTGAAATCGACGATCTCGCCGGTGTCGGCGTTCTTGTCGTCGCCGAAGTCGAACTCCAGCTTCCAGTTCTTCGCCTCTTCGTCGTACTTGAGGACGATCTCGGACGTGAAGGGCCAGCCGGCCTTGGAGCGGAAGCCCTCCAGCGGGCCGATGTGCTTGTCGCGCAGCAGCACTTCCGCCTCGGCCACCTCGAAGGTGCGCCCCGCCGGCGACTTGCCGAACGAGAAGCCGCAGGGTTCCTGCCCCGCCTTGCCGGTGCAGCTGTAGCGGCGGTAGTTCTCCTTCACCACGCCGCCGCAGTTGGGGCATGGCGTCGACAGCGTCGTGTAGTCGCCCGGCACGGTGTCGCGGTCGTATTCCTTGGCCTTCTTGACGATGTGCTGCGTCATCTCGGCGATCTCGCGCATGAAGGCGTCGCGGCTCAACGCGCCCTTCTCCATCTGCGCAAGCTTGTATTCCCACTCGCCCGTGAGCTCGGCCTTGGAGAGTTCCTCCACGCCCAGGCCGCGCAGCAGCGTCATGAGCTGGAAGGCCTTGGCCGTGGGGATCAGCTCGCGGCCTTCGCGCAGCATGTATTTCTCGGTGATCAGGCCTTCGATGGTGGCCGCGCGCGTGGCTGGCGTGCCCAGGCCTTTTTCCTGCATGGCCTCGCGCAGCTCGTCGTCATCGATGGTCTTGCCGGCGCCTTCCATCGCGCCCAGCAGCGTGGCTTCCGAATAGCGCGCCGGCGGACGGGTCTTCAGCGCCTTCAGGTCGGCCGATTCGGTCTTCACCGTTTCGCCGGGCTTCACCACCACCAGGTTCTTGCCGTCCTTCTCGTCGTCGTCGTTGATGGCTTCCTTGCCCCAGATGGCGAGCCAGCCCGGCTTGACCAGCACCTTGCCGTCGCTGCGGAACGGGTACTTCCTGCCGCCGGCCTCCACCGTGCTGATGCGCGTGGTGACCTGGAATTCGGCGCTCGGGAAGAACACCGACATGAAGCGGCGCACCACGAAGTCGTAGAGCTTCTGCTCGGCGTCGGAGAGGCCGCTGGGCGCCTGCAGCGTCGGGATGATGGCGAAGTGGTCCGACACCTTGGCGTTGTCGAAGATGCGCTTGTTCGGCTTCACGTAGCTGCCGTCGACCGCCTGCTGCGCGAAGGGCGCGAGATGCTTCATGCCGCTGTCGGCGAGCATCTTCATGGTGTCCTTGACCACCGGCAGGTAGTCCTCGGGCAGCGCGCGCGAGTCGGTCCGCGGATAGGTCAGCGCCTTGTGGCGCTCGTACAGGCTCTGCGCCAGCGCGAGCGTGGTCTTGGCCGAGAAGCCGAAGCGGCCATTGGCCTCGCGCTGCAGCGAGGTCAGGTCGAACAGCATCGGCGAGGCCTGGGTGGTGGGCTTGCTTTCCTCGGTCACGGTGGCGGGCTTGCCGCGCGCCGCATCGGCGATCTCGCGCGCCTCGCGCTCGCTCCACACGCGGTCGGCGCGGATCTCCGCGTCGGCCGTGCCGTCGGGGCCCGGCGGCGGCTTCTTGAAGTTGGCGTCGAACCACTTGCCCGGGTACTGGCCGGCTTCGGCCTGGAACACGCCGTGGATTTCCCAGTAGTCGCGGCTCACGAACTTGCGGATCTTTTCCTCGCGCTCGACCACCACCGACAGCGTGGGCGTCTGCACGCGGCCCACCGTCGTCAGGAAGAAGCCGCCGTCGCGCGAATTGAAGGCCGTCATGGCGCGCGTGCCGTTGATGCCCACCAGCCAGTCGGCCTCGGAGCGCGAGCGCGCGGCGTCGGCCAGGCCCTGCATCTGCTTTTCGGTGCGCAGCGCGTCGAAGCCGTCGCGGATGGCCTGCGGCGTCATCGACTGCAGCCACAGGCGCTTCACGGGCTTGTTCAGGCCGGTCTTGCCGCCCGCGTACTGCTCGATCAGGCGGAAGATCAGCTCGCCCTCGCGGCCCGCGTCGCAGGCGTTGATGAGCTGCGTCACGTCCTTGCGCTTGGCCTGCTTGACCACGGCGTTCAGGCGCGTCTTTGTCTTGTCGACCGGCTTCAGGTCGAAGTGCGGCGGAATCACCGGCAGGTTCGCGAAGCTCCACTTGCCCCGCTTGACGTCGAACTCTTCGGGCGCCTGGATTTCGACCAGGTGACCGACAGCGCTGGTCACGACATAGCTGTCGTTCTCGAAATGCTCGTCATGCTTGTCGAACTTGCCGGCCACCGGCGTGAGTGCACGGACGATGTCCTGTGCCACCGACGGCTTTTCTGCGATTACCAAAGTCTTTGTCATCTAAGGGCTCTCTATACTCTGCGGCTTCCCGCGTGCGCACGCGCACACGCGCATGTGTGCATATTCAACCTAACAGACTTCGGCGATGCCTTCCAAATCCCCACAATTCGCCGGCCGCCGCATCCAGATGCGGCGCTCGGATGTCCACGGCAACGGCGTGTTCGCCGTGGACGACCTGGCCGAGGGCGAGACGCTGATCGAATACAAGGGCGAGGTCATCAGCTGGAAAGAGGCGCTGCGCCGCCACCCGCACGACCCGGCCCAGCCGAACCACACCTTCTACTTCCACATCGACGACGGGCGCGTGATCGACGGCAACGTCAAGGGCAACGACGCGCGCTGGATCAACCATTCGTGCGAGCCGAACTGCGAGGCCGACGAGATCAATGGGCGCGTTTATATCAAGGCGCTGCGCAACATTGCTGCAGGAGAAGAGCTCAACTACGACTACGGCCTGATCATCGACGAGCCCTACACGCCGAAGCTGCTGTCCGAGTTTCCCTGCTGGTGCGGCTCCGAGAATTGCCGCGGCACGCTGCTGACGCCCAAGGACGAGGACGAAGAAAAGAAAAAGAAGAAAAAGGCCAGGAAGAAGGCCGACAAGAAAAAGGCCGAGAAGAAGGAAGCCAAGAAGGCGGACAAGAAGGCCGAAAAAAAGGCTGAAAAGAAGTCGGAAAAAAAGAAGTCCAAGAAGGACGATGGAGCCGGCAAGGGCTGAGCATGATGGGTACCCAGGCTGCCTGGCTCGAAGACCGGATCGCCGCGGCGGTGGCGCCGCTCCTGCCCGGCTTCACGGTCGAGGCGGTGGCCGAGATCGATTCGACCAACACCGAGCTGATGCGCCGCGCGCGCGCCGGCCACACCCCGCCGGTGCTGCTGGTGGCCGAGCGCCAGACGGCAGGGCGCGGCCGGCTCGGCCGGCCCTGGCAGAGTGCGCAGCAGGGCGAAGAACAAGGCACCGCCTCCCTCACCTTCTCGCTCGGCCTGCCGCTCGCGCCGCGCGAATGGGCGGGCCTCTCGCTGGCCGTGGGCGTGAGCGTGGCGGAGAGCCTCGATCCCACGGGCGCGGCCAAGGTCGCCCTCAAGTGGCCCAACGACCTGTGGGTGGAGGACCGCAAGCTGGCCGGCATCCTGATCGAAACCGCCATGCCGCATGCGGGCCGTGCCGACGCGCCGGCCCCGCCGCGCTACCTGGTGATCGGCATCGGCATCAACATCGGCCCGCGCGAAGGCGATGGCATGCGCACCCCGCCGGCCTGGCTGCGCCAGTGGCGCCCCGATGCCACTGCGCCCGAGGTGCTGGCCGAGCTGGCCGCGCCGCTGGTGCGCAGCGTGCAGGCCTTCGAGGCCCAGGGCTTCGGGCCGTTTGCCGAACGCTTTGCCGCGCGCGACGCCTTGCGCGGGCGGCAAGTCCAGCTCAGCGACGGCAGCTTCGGCCTGTGCGAGGGCGTGGCCTGGGGCGGCGAACTCCAGGTGCGCACCGCCGACGGGCTGCAACTGGTCTCGAGCGACGAAGTCAGCGTGCGCCCGAGCGGCATGGCGTTCTGAGGCCGGCCACCATGAAACTGCGCCTGGTGCTGATTGCCCTGCTCGTCGCCAACCTTGGCTACTGGCTGTGGTCGCGCGGCGACCTGGCCGGCTTTGGCCTGGCGCCCGCGGGCTTCAACGAGCGCGAACCGCAGCGCCTCGCGCGCCAGGTGCATCCCGAGTGGCTCCAGATCCGCAAGGACGCCAAGGGCACGCCCTGATGAACCCGCCGCCGCGTCTCAGGCTGCGGCTTCTTCGCCCTCGAAACGCACCGTGAAGCGCGCCCCCGGCGGCTGCCGGCCCGGATGCGCGTCCTCCAGCTTCACCTGCGCATGGTGCTGGTTGGCGATCTCGCGCACGATCGGCAGGCCCAGCCCCGAGCCGTCGGCCTCGTTGCCGAGCACGCGGTAGAACGGCTCGAACACCAGTTCGCGGTCGGCCTCCGCAATGCCCGGCCCGTTGTCCTCCACCTGCAGCAGCACCACCTGGCCGAAGGGGTCGGCCAGCACGCGCGCGGTGATCACGCCGGGGCGCTCGGCGGCCGATGGCGTGTAGTTGATGGCGTTGTCGAGCAGGTTGCGCACCAGCTCCTTCAGCAGGGTCGGGTTGCCCTCGATCACCACGCCGGGCGCGCCCGCCTCGGCGCCGTCGTAGCCCAGGTCGATGCGCTTCTCGATCGCGCGCGGCACCGCTTCGCGCACCACCTCGATGGTGAGCCGCGCCAGGTCGCAGGGCTGGCGGCCGGTGCCGGCGCCGGTGCTTTCGGCGCGTGCGAGCGAGAGCAGCTGGTTCACCGTGTGGGTGGCGCGCACGCTGGCGCGGCCGATCTGCTTGAGCGACTGCTTGAGCTCGTCGGCATTGGCGCCCTCGCGCTGCGCCAGGTCGGCCTGCATGCGCAGGCCCGCGAGCGGCGTCTTGAGCTGGTGCGCCGCATCGGCCAGGAAGCGCTTTTGCGTGTGGATCGAATCGTTGAGCTTGTCCAGCAGTTCGTTCACCGAAGACACCAGCGGCACCACTTCGAGCGGCACCGACGATTCGTCCAGCGGGCTCAGGTCGCCCGGGCGCCGCTCGCGGATGCGCGCCTCCACCACCGACAGCGGCTTGATGCCGCGCACCAGCGCCAGCCAGATCAGCAGCACGGCCAGCGGCAGGATCGCGAACTGCGGCAGCAGCACGCCCTTGATGATCTCGGTGGCCAGCACCGACTGCTTCTCGCGCGTCTCGGCCACCTGCAGCAGCGCCGGCTCCGTGTCGCTGTCGGGGCCCGCGAGCCAGAGCGAGGCCACGCGCACCGACTTGCCGCGCATCTCGCCGTTGCGAAGCGTGACCACGCCGGGGACCGGGGGCTCGTCGGTGCTGGGATGCGGCACGTCGGGCTCGCCGCTGAGCAGCGCGCCGTGGCTGTCGAGCACCTGGTAGTAGACGCGGTCGGCGCCGTCGGCCCGCAGGATCTCGCGCGCCGGCTGCGGCAGCACGAACTGCGTCTGCCCCTGCTGCACCGTGACCAGCCGCGCCAGCGTCTGCACGTTGTATTCGAGCGCGCGGTCGAAGGGGGCATTGGCAATGCCCTGCGCCACCAGCCACGTCACGCCGATGCTCACCGGCACCAGCAGCAGGAGCGGCGTGAGCATCCAGTCGAGGATCTCGCCGAACAGGGAGCGCTGCGCGCGCTGAAAGAGTTTCAAGGCAGTTGCCCCCGGGGGTCTTCGGGCACTACGTGGGGCGGCGCGTCAAGGAATCTTCTCGAGGCAGTAGCCGAGGCCGCGGACCGTTGCGATGCGCACCGGCCCCTTCTCGATCTTCTTGCGCAGGCGGTGGATGTAGACCTCGATCGCGTTCAGGCTTACTTCCTCGCCCCATTCGCACAGGCGCTCCACCAGCTGGTCCTTGCTGACCAGGCGGCCCGCGCGCTGCAGCAGCACCTCCAGCAGGCCCAGTTCGCGCGCCGACAGCTCGACCATCTTGCCGTCGATGGTGGCCACGCGGCCGGCCTGGTCGTACACCAGCGGGCCGTGGCGGATCGTGTTGCTGGTGGCGCCCATGCCGCGCCGCGTGAGCGCCCGCACGCGCGCCTCGAGTTCCTGCAGGCTGAAGGGCTTGGCCATGTAGTCGTCGGCGCCGTGGTCCAGGCCCTTGACGCGTTCCTCCACGCTGTCGGCCGCGGTGAGCACCAGCACCGGCAGCTGCGAGCCGCGCGCGCGCAGCCGCTTCAAGATCTCGATGCCGTGCAGGTTGGGCAGCCCCAGGTCGAGGATCAGCAGGTCGAACTCGCTGTGCGTCATGAGCGCGGTGTCGGCCTGCGATCCGTTCGCCACGTGGTCGACCGCCGCGCCCGAGGTGCGCAGGCTGCGCAGCAGGGCATCGGCCAGCACCTGGTCGTCTTCGGCAATCAGAATCCGCATGAGCCACCTCCGGCCGGTTCGGGCGCCGCCCCGGCGCCACGTTCACATATGTCCCTCCATCCGAGTCTAGCCCGCCGTGTAGGCCTCGAGTCCGATGGTTACCACGGTGGCGACGTCGTTGCCCACGCTGGCGCGGAACTCGCGCTCGGCCTGCGTCACCGCGCCGCGGAAGGCGTCGAGCCAGGCCAGGCCGTCGGCCGTGAAGAGCACGCGCCGCGCCCGCGCGTCGAGCGGGTCGGGCCCGCGCGTGACCAGGCCCCAGGCCTCGCACTGGTCCACCAGCGCGCCCATCGCCTGCTTGGTCATGCCGGCGCGCCCGGCCAGCTCGGTCAGGCGCGAGCCTTCGCGCGCCAGGTGCCGGGTGATGTGGATGTGCGCAGCGCTCACCTGCGCGCGCGCCGCGAGGTTCGACAGCGCCAGCGGCACGTCGACGTCGTGCGCCATGAGTTCGAGCACGCGCTCGTCGAAGCGGCGCATCGCATGGCCCAGCAGGCGGCCCAGGTGGGTCTGCCGCCAGGCGTCCGGATCGGTCGGAAAAGCGTTTTCGGCCATCGGCTAAATGGTAAAGCAAACTGACCAAAAAATGGGTTTACTCAAACCAACGAGCCCCTACACTACTGTTCAAGCATCCAGCCTGTAATTAAAAGCAGATGGATCGCAGTCACACACAAACCGTTGATTTTCAAGGAGATTTCTTCATGGACGCACTCGTCAAAGGCAGCAGCATCTCGGTCGCAGGCAGCGAAAAGGCCAAGGCACTGCAGGCCGCGCTGGCCCAGATCGAAAAGCAGTTCGGCAAGGGCACGATCATGCGGCTCGGCGAGGGCGAGGCGCTCGAGGACGTCCAGGTGGTTTCCACCGGCTCGCTGGGCCTGGACATCGCGCTGGGCGTCGGCGGCCTGCCGCGCGGCCGCGTGATCGAAATCTACGGCCCGGAATCGTCGGGCAAGACCACGCTCACGCTGCAGGTCATCGCCGAGATGCAGAAGCAGGCCGGCACCTGCGCCTTCGTCGATGCCGAGCACGCGCTCGACGTGCAGTACGCCCAGAAGCTCGGCGTGAACCTGTCCGACCTGCTCATCAGCCAGCCCGACACCGGCGAGCAGGCGCTCGAAATCGTCGATTCGCTGGTGCGCTCGGGCGCCGTCGACCTGATCGTGGTCGACTCGGTCGCCGCCCTCACGCCCAAGGCCGAAATCGAAGGCGAAATGGGCGACTCGCTGCCCGGCTTGCAGGCCCGCCTGATGAGCCAGGCGCTGCGCAAGCTCACCGCCACCATCAAGAAGACCAACTGCATGGTCATCTTCATCAACCAGATCCGCATGAAGATCGGCGTGATGTTCGGCTCGCCCGAAACCACCACCGGCGGCAATGCGCTGAAGTTCTACGCCTCGGTGCGCCTGGACATCCGCCGCATCGGCACCATCAAGAAGGGCGACGAGGCCATCGGCAACGAAACCAAGGTCAAGGTGGTGAAGAACAAGGTGTCGCCCCCGTTCAAGACGGCCGAGTTCGACATCCTGTTCGGCGAAGGCATCAGCCGCGAAGGCGAGATCATCGACATGGGCGTGAACGCCAAGATCCTCGACAAGTCGGGTGCCTGGTACGCCTACAACGGCGAAAAGATCGGCCAGGGCCGCGACAACGCCCGCGAGTTCCTGCGCGAGAACCCCGAGCTGTCGCGCGAGATCGAGAACAAGGTGCGCGAATCGCTGGGCATTCCGCTGCTGGCGGCCGATGCCAGCGCTCCCGCGCCCGAAAAGGCCGAGAAGCCCGCCAAGGCGGCCAAGGTCGACAAAGCCGACAAGGGCGAGTAAGCCGGCGAGCACGCGCGAAGGCAGCGCATGGCTTTCGGCGCCCCCTCCCTCAAAGGCCGCGCGCTGCGGCTCCTGAGCCAGCGCGAGCATTCGCGCGCGGAACTGGAGCGCAAGCTGGCAAAGCACGAGGAAGCACCCGGCGAACTCGCCCGCGCCCTCGACGAGCTGGCCGCCAGGGACTTCATCAGCGAGCCGCGCGTGGTGGCCTCGGTGCTGAACCAGCGCGCCGCCCGATCGGGCGCGCTGCGGGTGCGGCAGGAGCTGCAGGCCAAGGGCATCGCGCCCGAGGCCATCGCACAGGCCGTGGCCAGCCTGCAGGACACCGAGGTGGAACGCGCCACGGCCCTGTGGCGCCGCCGTTTCGACGCGCCGCCCGCCGATGCGAAGGAGCGCGCCAAACAAACGCGCTTCCTGCTGGCGCGCGGCTTTTCAGGCGCGGTGGTCGCCAAGGTGCTCCGGAGCGATTTCGACGAAGACTGACGGCCGGGCGCGCGGCCCCGGCCTGCCAAGGGAGGCTCAGCAGCGGGCGCTCAGAGCGCCAGCATCAGCTTCAGGTTCTGCACCGCGGCGCCGCTCGCGCCCTTGCCCAGGTTGTCCAGGCGCGCAATCACCACGGCGTGGCGATGGTCCTCGTTCGGGAACACGCGAATTTCGAGATTGTTGGTGTCGTTGAGCGCCAGCGCGTCGAGCTTGCCGTCGTCGGTCGGCGGCAGCACCTTCACGAACTGCTCGGGCGTGTTGCTCCTGGCGTAGTGCGCGGCCAGGGCCTCTTGCAGGTCGCCGGCCTTCGGCTTGCCGGGCAGCAGGTCGAGGTGCAGCGGCAGCTGCACCAGCATGCCCTGCTTGAAATTGCCCACCGAAGGAATGAAGACCGGCCTGCGGGTGAGGCCGGTGTACTGCATGATTTCAGGAATGTGCTTGTGCTTGAGGCCGAGCGCATAGGTCTCGAAAAGCGGCGCCTTGCCGTTCTCGTAGTCTTCGATCATGGCCCGCCCGCCGCCCGAATAGCCGCTCACCGAAGGCAGCGAAATCGGAAAGTCGGCCGGCAGCAGGCCGGCGTCGACCAGCGGCCGCACCATGGCGATGGCGCCCGTGGCATAGCAGCCCGGGTTGCCGACGCGGTCGGCCGCGGCCACGGCCTGCCAGTGGCCTTGCACCAGTTCGGGAAAGCCGAACACCCAGCCGGGCGCCACGCGGTGCGCGGTGGAGGCGTCGATGATCTTGGGCTTCTTGCCGGGCAGCTGGTCGATCAGCGCGACCGATTCGCGCGCCGCATCGTCGTGCAGGCACAGCACCACCAGGTCGACGCCGGCCATCAGCTCGCGCTTGGCGGCCACGTCTTTTCGCAGCTCGGGCGCAATGCTCACGAGTTCGATCTGCGGCATCGTCTGGAGCCGCTCGCGAATTTGCAAGCCGGTGGTGCCGGCTTCGCCGTCGATGAAAACCTTGGCCATATCGGAGTATGCGTAGAGGGGCTAGAAGAAAGTACGTATTGACCGCAAGGCCACGTCGAGTATTGGTGCGCCGCACCATGATACAGTCCGCGGTTGTTCGCCGCCCCCAGCCGTCAGGCTGCCGTCGCCCGCGAGCAACAGAGCCAAAGACGCCTCAGACCCCAGATCCCCGTTCTCAACCTCCTCCTTCCGAGAGACATCCCTCATGAAGATTCACGAGTACCAAGGCAAGGAAATCCTTGCCAAGTTCGGCGTGCCGGTGCCGCGCGGCATCCCGGCCTATACGGTTCAGGAGGCGGTCGAGGCCGCCCAGAAGCTTGGAGGCCCCGTGTGGGTCGTCAAGGCCCAGATCCACGCGGGTGGCCGCGGCAAGGGCGGCGGCGTCAAGGTCGCCAAGTCCATCGAGGACGTCAAGAAGCTCGCCGGCGAGATCCTCGGCATGCAGCTCAAGACCCACCAGACCGGCCCCGAAGGCCAGAAGGTGCGCCGCCTCTACATCGAAGATGGCGCCGACATCAACAAGGAATACTACGTCTCGGCCGTGACCGACCGCGCCACGCAGAAGGTCGCGTTCATCGCCTCGAGCGAAGGCGGCATGGACATCGAGGAAGTGGCCCACTCCACGCCCGAGAAGATCATCACGGTGTATGCCGACCCCAAGGAAGGCCTGACCGACGAACAGGCCAAGCAGATCGCCGACGGCATCGGCATGCCGGCCGACTCCACCGCGCAAACGGTCGACATCCTCAAGAAGCTCTACACCTGCTACATGGAGACGGACGCCTCGCTGGTCGAGATCAACCCGCTCAACCGTGACAGCAAGGGCAAGGTCATGGCGCTGGACGCCAAGTTCAACTTCGACAGCAACGCGCTGTTCCGCCACCCCGAAATCGTGGCCCTGCGCGACCTCGACGAAGAAGACGCGGCCGAAGTCGAAGCCTCCAAGTTCGACCTCGCCTATATCTCGCTGGACGGCAACATCGGCTGCCTGGTGAACGGTGCCGGCCTGGCCATGGCCACCATGGACACCATCAAGCTGTTCGGCGGCGAGCCGGCCAACTTCCTGGACGTGGGCGGCGGCGCCACCCCCGAGAAGGTCACCGAAGCCTTCAAGATCATGCTGAAGAACAAGAACGTGGAAGCGATCTTGGTCAACATCTTCGGCGGCATCATGAAGTGCGACACCATCGCCACCGGCGTGATCGCAGCCTGCAAGGCCGTGAACCTGCAAGTGCCGCTGGTCGTGCGCATGAAGGGCACCAACGAAGTCGAAGGCAAGAAGCTGCTGGCCGATTCGGGCCTGCCGATCATCAGCGCCGACACCATGGCGGAAGCGGCCCAGAAGGTCGTCGCAGCAGTCAAGAAGGCCTAAGGAACAAGTCATGTCGATCTACATCAACAAAGACACCAAAGTCATCACGCAAGGCATCACGGGCAAGACCGGCCAGTTCCACACCGAGAAGTGCCAGGAATACGCGAACGGCAAGAACTGCTTCGTCGCGGGCGTGAACCCCAAGAAGGCCGGCGAGTCGATCTTCAACATCCCGATCTTCGGTTCGGTGAAGGAAGCCGCCTCGCAGACCGGCGCCACCGTGTCGGTGATCTACGTGCCGCCGGCAGGCGCCGCGGCCGCCATCTGGGAAGCCGTCGAGGCCGACCTGGACCTGGCGATCTGCATCACCGAAGGCATCCCGGTGCGCGACATGCTCGAAGTGCGCAACAAGATGAAGGCCAAGGAAGCGGCCGGCGGCAAGAAGACCCTGCTGCTGGGCCCGAACTGCCCCGGCCTCATCACGCCCGACGAAATCAAGATCGGCATCATGCCCGGCCACATCCACCGCAAGGGCCGCATCGGCGTGGTCTCGCGCTCGGGCACGCTCACGTATGAAGCCGTGGCGCAGCTGACCGAAATCGGCCTCGGCCAATCGTCGGCAGTCGGCATCGGCGGCGACCCGATCAACGGCTTGAAGCACATCGACGTGATGAAGGCCTTCAACGACGATCCCGACACCGACGCCGTCATCATGATCGGCGAAATCGGCGGCCCCGACGAAGCCGACGCGGCCCGCTGGTGCAAGGAACACATGAAGAAGCCGGTGGTCGGCTTCATCGCCGGTGTCACCGCGCCTCCCGGCAAGCGCATGGGCCACGCCGGCGCGCTGATCTCGGGCGGCGCCGACACGGCCGATGCCAAGCTCGCCATCATGGAAGAGTGCGGCTTCACCGTGACGCGCAACTTCTCGGAACTCGCAAAGCTGCTCAAGGCACAGCTCTAAACCAGCCCCAGGCAGTTTCTCGCGAACCACGCAAAAAGAAAAAGCGCCCGCAATCTGGATTGCGGGCGCTTTTTTCACTACAACACAGTGGAACAAGAGACATGGAACTCCTTCAAGGCGCCGATTTCTGGATCGGTCTGATCAAGATTGTCTGGATCAACATCATTCTTTCGGGAGACAACGCCGTGGTGATTGCCATGGCGGCCCGTGCGCTGCCGCCCGCGCAGCAGCAGAAAGCCGTCCTGCTCGGCTCGGGCGCGGCCGTGGTGCTGCGCATCGTGCTCACGGTGGTGGCGGCCAGGCTGCTGGCGCTGCCCTACCTGCAGATCGTCGGCGGCCTGCTGCTGCTGTGGATCGGCCTGCAGCTGCTCGGCGAGGAAGAAGATGATGGCGATGGCGAAGCCAAGGAATACGGCAGCATGATGGCGGCCGTGCGCACCATCCTGCTGGCGGACCTGGTCATGAGCCTGGACAACGTGATTGCCGTGGCGGCCGCCGCGCAGGGCAACATGCCGCTCCTGGTGCTTGGCCTGGCCATCAGCATTCCGCTGGTGATCTTCGGCAGCACGCTCATGATCAAGCTGATGGAACGCTTTCCGATTGTCGTCATGCTGGGCGCCGCCCTGATCGGCTGGGTCGGCGGCGAAACAATCGTGAGCGACGTCTCGCTGCGCGAGGTGCTGGCTGACAATCCGTGGCTCCTCCATGCGGCAGCCGCCGCCGGTGCCTTCTTCGTGGTTGCCGTGGGCCGCCTGCTTCAGCGGCGCGCGCAGGCCGGCGCGGGGCGCTGAAACCGTCGCGCGTCGACACTTCTGAAAATATATGGCGAGTGTCGGCGCGTCCCTTTTCTCTACCCGGCCCCAGCTCTCCTGGGACTTTGCGGCGCTGACCGACGTCGGCCGCGCGCGGGCCCACAACGAGGACGACCTGCACGTCGACCCCGCGCTCGGCCTGGCGGTGCTGGCCGACGGCATGGGCGGCTACAAGGGCGGCGAAGTGGCCAGCGCCATGGCCGTGTCGCTGGTGCACGCCAGCTTCGCGCGCTGGTTCGCGCAGGCCGGCCTGCAGGCGCCCGCGCGCGTGGTCCGGCGTGCCTTGCAGGCGGCCACCGACGAGGCCAATTCCGCCATCCTCGAAGCCGGCCTGGCCAATGCCGAACTCCACGGCATGGGAACCACCCTGGTGCTGGCCGCGTTCCGGCCCCAGCGCGTGCTGGTCGGCCACATCGGCGATTCGCGCTGCTACCGCCTTCGCAACAACAAGCTCGAGCAGCTCACGCGCGACCATTCGCTGCGCCAGCAGCAGCTCGACGCCGGCGCCATCACGGCCGAGGAGGCGCTGATCTCCCCGCACCGCAACCTGGTGACGCGCGCCATGGGCGTGGAGCCGCAGGTCGTGCTCGAGATGCACGAGCACACCGCCAGGCCCGACGATCTCTATATGCTCTGCTCCGACGGGCTCAGCGAGATGGTCCCGGATGCGCAGCTTTTCACGCTTTTGAACCACGATGTCGAGCTTCAGCAGAAAGCATCACTCCTGGTGGCCGTTGCCAACGACAATGGCGGCCGGGACAATATTTCAGTTGTCCTGGCCAGGGCGCGCGTTGGCAGTGCGCCTGAATAAAAACATGCTTTCAGGGAGTCGGCAATGCCGAAGATGATCATTTCGATCGATGGCACTGTCATCGGGCAAATGGCGCTTGCCAAGGACCGGACCACGCTGGGGCGGCGCGCCTACAACGACATCGTGCTCGACAATCTCGCCGTCAGCGGCGAGCATGCCGTGCTGCACATGCGCGGCGGCGTAGTCGAAATTGAAGACCTCAACAGCACCAACGGCACCTACGTCAATGCGATCGTCGTCCAGAAGCAGCAGAAGCTCAAGGACAACGACGTCATCGAAATCGGCGGCTGCCGCCTGCACTTCCGCGCCCGCAGCAGCGCGGCCACCGATGCCGATTCCACCCGCGGTGCGCGCGGCGACTACGCGGCTTCCGTTCCGCTGTCGGCCGCGCCCACCGAAGCCGGCGCGCTGCTCGAACTGGGCATGCCCGCGCTGCGCGTTCTCTCGGGCACCGACCTGGGCCAGGAAGTGGCGCTGCAGAAGGTGGTCACCACCATCGGCAAGCCCGGCGTCGCGGTGGCCGTGGTCACGCGCCGCCGGCAGAGCTACCTGGCTTCCACCATCATGGGCGGCGTCACGCTCAACGGCGCTCCGCTCGGCGCCGAGCCCGTCGGGCTGCAGGAAGGCGACGTGCTCGAGCTCGGCGGCGCCACGCGCATGCAGTTCGTGCGGGTCTGATCTTCCTTGCGGCGGCGCGGCGCCAAGGGTGCGCTGGTGACTGCCATGAGGCGCCATGGGCTGCGCATTGCCATCACCCTGCTGCCGGTCCTGCTCGCGCTCGCGCATGCCACCGGCCTCTGGCGCCTGGATGCCATCGACCGGCTCGACCACCTGATCTACGACACGCGCCTGCGCGCCACCATGCCGGGCACGCTCGATCCGCGCATCGTGATCGTCGACGTCGACGACGCCAGCCTCACCCGGCAGGGCCAATGGCCCTGGTCGCGCGACAAGCTGGCCCGGCTCACCCGGGAGCTCACCGGGCGGCAGCAGGCGGCGGCGCTGGGCTTCGACGTGATGTTCGTCGAGCCCGACCGCAGCGCCGGCCTCGACAAGCTGCGCCAGATCGCACGCGGGCCGCTGCGCGAAATGCCGGGCCTGGCCGCCGAAATCGACCGCCTCGCCCCCGCGCTCGACAACGACGCCATCTTTGCCGCCGCCATGCAGGGGCAGCGCGTGGCGCTCGGCTACTACTTCACGCGCACCGAAAAGCCCGGCGCCAAGGGCCAGCTGCCGCCGGCCCCCGTGCTGCAGGCCGAGGCCTTTCCGCCGGGCCGCGGCTATGCCACCGCCTGGAACGGCTTTGGCGCCAGCCTGCCCGTGCTGGCCGATGCCGCGCCGGCGGCGGGCTTTCTCAATACGCTGGTCATGTCGAACGGTGACGGCGTCATCCGCGCCGTGCCGCTCATCGCCCGCTATGAGGGCGACCGCGCCCGGCCCGGCTACTACGAATCGCTGGGGCTCGCCGTCTACCGGCTCGCCAGCGGCACGCCGCCCGTGCGGCCGGTCTTTGCACCCAGCGGACCAGGCGCCGCCGCGCCGCCGCTCCAGTCCTTGCTGGTCGGCGGCCTGCGCATACCCGTCAACGAAGCCGCTTCCATGCAGGTGCCGTTCCGCGGCCCCGGCGGCGCGCAGGGCGGGTCGTTCCGCTACGTGTCCGCCGGCGACGTGCTCGAAGGGCAGCTCGCGCCCGGCGAGCTGAAGGACCGCATCGTGCTCGTCGGCGCCACCGCGCCGGGCCTGCAAGACCTGCGCGCCACCCCGGTGGGCGCCGCGTTTCCCGGCGTCGAAGTGCATGCCAACATCGTCTCGGCCATGCTCGACCACCGCCTGCTCGCCGTGCCCGACTACGCCCCCGGCTACGAAGTGCTCAGCGTGCTGGCCGCGGGGCTCGTGCTGGCGCTGGGCCTGTCGCTGCTGCCCGCCCCGCGCGCGGTGGTGCTTGCCGTTGCCACCCTCGCGGCGCTCGTTGGCGTCAATGCCTGGCTGTACAAGCACCACAACCTCGTGCTGCCGCTCGCCTCCGCGCTGGCCATGGCGGCGCTGGCCTTTGCCTTCAACATGGGCTGGGGCTACTTCGTCGAGTCGCGCGCGCGCCGCGGCCTGGTGCGGCTCTTCGGCACCTACGTGCCGCCGCAGCTCGTCAACGAAATGCTCGTCACCCCCGGCCGCTACAGCATGCGCGCCGAGAGCAAGCACATGACCGTCATGTTCTGCGACATGCGCAACTTCACCCGCCTGTCGGAGCAGATGGCCCCGGCCGAACTGCAGGCCTTCTTGAACAACGTGTTCAACCGGCTCACCAGCGTCATCAGCACCCACCGCGGCACCGTCGACAAATACATGGGCGACTGCGTCATGGCCTTCTGGGGCGCCCCCATCGACACCCCCGACCACGCCACCCTGGCCGTGCGCGCCGCGCTCGACATGGCCGAGGCCGTGCGCGACATCAACAAGATCCACCGCACCACCGGCCGGCCCGAAATCAGCGTGGGCATCGGCATCAACAGCGGCGTCATGAGCGTGGGCGACATGGGCTCGGCCGCGCGGCGCAGCTACACCGTCGTTGGCGATGCGGTCAACCTCGCCTCCCGCCTCGAAGGCCTGAGCGTGCACTACGGCGTGGAGATCGTCGCCAGCGGCGCCACCCGCGAACTCGCGCCCGGCTTCGTCTGGCAGGAGCTCGACAGCGTGCTCGTCAAGGGACGGGCGCAGGCCGTGGCCGTGTTCACGCCGCTGGGCGCCACCACGGAAGCAGAGGCGCAAACGCCTGCCGCACTGCAGCAATCCGCCCAGCTGCAGCGCTGGGCCGAAGTGCTGGCCGCCTACCGCCGCCAGGACTGGGCCATGGGCCGGAACTTGCTGGATCCGCTCCTGGCCGCGGATGCCAAAAAAGTCCTTTACCAGCTCTACGCACAACGATTAGCCTCCATGGCGTTGCGGCCCCAAGACCCCGAATGGGACGGCGCAACCCGCTTCGAAACCAAATGACGGCAGAAGACACAAGCAGAGGGTCTCTCACAATGCAGGTTCGCGTGCTGGGTTGCTCGGGCGCCATTGCCAAGGACTGCCGGACCACCTCGTTCCTGATCGACACCGACCTGCTCGTCGATGCGGGCACCGGCGTGGGCGACCTCACGCTCGACGAAATGGCCGGCATCGACGACGTGGTGCTCACCCACTGCCACCTCGACCACATCGCCGCCCTCCCCCTCATGCTCGACGCCGTGGGCGGCCGCCGCACCCGCTCGCTGCGCGTGCACGCCCTGCGCGCCACCATCGAGGCGCTGCGCGCCCATGTGTTCAACAACGTCATCTGGCCCGACTTCGAGAGCATTCCCAGCCCCGAGGCCCCCTTCGTGAGCTTTCACGACATTGCCGTGGGCCAGGTGCTGCAGCTGGGCACCGCCGCCCCCAAGCGCATCGAGGTGCTGCCGGCCGTGCACACCGTGCCCGCCTGCGGCTTTGCCGTGAGCCGCGCCGAGGGCGGCGCCAACTGGGTCTTCACCGGCGACACCGAGCGCAACACCCCCTTCTGGGACCGCCTCAACGCCCTGGACGTGGCCATGCTCGTCATAGAAACGGCATTCAGCAACCGCGAACAGGCCCTGGCCGAGCGCAGCCTGCACCTGTCGCCCCGCGCGCTGGCCGACGAGCTGGCGCACATCGACCCGGGCAAGCAGTTTCCGATCTACATCACCCACACCAAGCCTGCGGAAACCGAAGAGATCATGTGGCAGATCGAGGCCCTGGCCGGGCACCAGGTGGCGGGGCTGGCGCAGCGGGATATCCGGTGGTTGAAGGCGGATGGGGTGCTGACTTTTTGAGTCAGGGAGCCGGCGAGGGCTGACAAATTTGTCACGCTCTGTAGCATCTGGAAGCAGTTTCTGTCACTTGATGTAACTGAACTGAGTGGAAAGTGCTCGGTTTCGGGGGCGCAAGGCTCGGAAGCGGGGTGGCACAGATGCTGCGGAAGGTACTGCGCTCCGGGCTTGGTTCCCGGGCTCTACAAACCAACCTGGAGTTTTGAATGAACCGTCGTTTGATCGCACGCAATGTGCAAAAGGGTTTCACCCTTATCGAATTGATGATCGTTGTGGCGATCATCGGTATCTTGGCTGCTGTGGCTCTGCCGGCTTATCAGGACTACACAGCCCGTTCGCAGGTCACCGCAGCACTCGCTGAAATCACCCCGGCTAAGACCAACATCGAAGAGAAGCTGAGCCAGGGCATCACGGCTGCTCAGGCAACCGCTCTGACCGGTAATACTGCAGCCAATGCGCAACTCGCTGGCCTTTCCAGCAACGTCACCAGCCGTTGCAGCGCGATCGCTCTGAACGTCGCCACGACCGGCGCATCGACGATTACCTGCACGATTGCTGGGACTGCTTCGATCAACGGCCAAACCATCGTTTGGACCCGCACGCAAGACACGACTGCTGGCGCAGCCGGTTCTTGGACCTGCACGAGCAACGTGGTTGAAAAGCTCCGCCCGAAGACCTGCGCTGCCGCCGCCGCCTAATATCTTCACGGTATCCAAGAAGCCGCCCTCGGGCGGCTTTTTTGCGTCTGCTGATCTGGGTTGAGACCTAGAAAAGGCAAGTCAATGGAATCAGGTGTCAAACGCTCGCAGCGCGAATACAGGTTGGCTTTCAAGCTCATGGTGGTCGATCAGGTAGAAAAGGGCGAGCTCAGCTATAAGCAGGCCCAGGAGCGCTACGGCATCCAGAGGTGTGGGGGGAAATAAAGTTCGCCGATGACGATAAAGATCATCGGAACGCTCCATCTCTCGCCCGCAACTTAGACATCTATTACCGCTTGACGAAGGTACGGGATATCAGACAAGGCGGAGCGAGAGCGCTCAACGGTGTTTCGGCTCCTGCGGTGTCGAGGAAGCAAGCCTTGTCTTGCGGCTGGTGAAGCTGTCCAATTCCGATATGAAGAGGAAAGCGAGGCCGTCCGATGATTTTGGAATCAGTGCTCGAGGAGCTGACAAGAAAAAGCCCGTTGTGCCAGCCGCTGATCAAGGCGGCGTGGCCCGATCTATGCACCGAGTCGAGGCTCCAATTGATCGACGCAATGCTGGTACTGCACATGAGTCGTCCACCGGATTGGCTGGTCAAGCTGGCGCTTGGAGATGCGGCTGCGATCGTGAGGTTTTGGGGGGCAAAGCATGCGTACTTTCACCACGACACTGCTGAGGAGCGCGCACTCGCGGAGAGGGCTGAAGTTGATGAGTGCGCTTTGGTGAGAGCCGTCGTTCGAAGTCCTAGCCTGACCATCGAACTGCCGCAGCTGGCGCGGCTTCTGGCGATCCGGAGTGACATCGACATGTCGCTGAGCACCCTCGTGAGCTTCCTTGATGCAGGCCTGGCGGCTGGAATTCCTGGCTCGGAACTCGCAGAATGCAGTGAAGAGTTTTTCCTCAAACCTGGGGTCAGAGCGGAGTTCGCCACCAAGTTCACGAACGGGATGGAGGCCCACACGGCCGGCAGCTCCATGAAGGATGGATGGACCCTGGCAAGAAAAGCGGAACCGGAACTGGCCAGGAGCCTCGCCTGGAACTTGCCAACCAAATATGGCATGGGTCTGATGAAAGCCGAGGAACTCCTGCAGATGCCGGATATCGTGCTCCAGTATCTCGTGGGTCGCGTTTATCAAACCCCAGAGCAGCAGGAAGTAGCCTCACATGTCCTTGAGCATCCCGAGCGTTATTCTGAAAGGGTCCTCAATTGGGCTTCCAACCAGTCGGACATAGAAAGGCCTGAACTGGAGAAGCACTGGCGCAGGCTCTCCATTTCCCGGTCAGGCGAAACGCTCGACGCAATCCTTGAGGTCAAGGACCAGGTCACCGCGCTCGAATCTACGGTACGCGAGGGGATCGGAAAGCGGAGAGGCTTCTTTGGCTCGTAGATCCAGGGCATCGAAATCTGGAGCATCAATGGCGAACTACATCATTCACTGGAATGACGACCAGGATCCGCGCGGCGACGTAAGGCGTCCGCCAATCTCTCCGGAGCTGACGACGAATTTCCGACATTGACAACTATCTGTCAACGCCGAAGTAAATCTGACCCTTGCGCAGATTCCGACGAACTTTACGGCTACCGTCCGCCGCAAGTTTGAGTAGTCTGTATGGATCCAAAAGCAGGAGGGGCCTCACTGCCCATCAAATTGAAAACGCCCGATGAGATTCATCGGGCGTCCTGCTTCTCGTTTCCGCTTGCGTGCGGGCAGCTGGCCCGTCCACTCAATCAATCGTCGGCACTTCCCGCCAGTTCAGCAATCGCAGCGACGTTCCTCCGCCAAAGTTGATTTTCGGTGGATGAAGCTTGCCATCCACATCGCCGGCAATGCCCTGCATCTTGCCGTCGTTGTTGACGATCTGGATGTCGGTGATCGCGCTGCTGTAGGCCACATAAGCGGTTCCAACCGGAAGCAGGGCGGAAGTGCCCGATCCGAAGTTCACCGCATAGATGCGGCTCTGGCCCGAAGGGCTGCAGGCGTTGCCCGTGGTCAGCAGGGTCGAGAACACCACCACGCCATTGAACGAAGTCGGGTTCAGCACCATGCGCCAGGCAATGGTCGTGTCCTTGCCCAGGTCGAGGTACCAACCTTGGGTGTTGCCGAAGCTGACCGGCGTGGTGCCCTTCAGGTTGGCCTCGGTGATTTGTGTCAGGAGGCTCCGCGTGACCGGGTAGGTGCCCCCCGTGCCAAAGCTCGTTGCGTTGCCATCGACGATGGCATAGAAGCTCTGCGCCGCGGACGAGCTGATGTCGACGGTGTCCAGCAGCTGGCCTGTTCCGAACATGACGTAGCGCTTCTTCGACCTCGGATCGATTTCCACCAGCGGTTGCGTGGTGATCGGCTGCGCATTGCTGCTGGCGTCCGCAAGTGTTGCAAGCTTCAGCGGTGCGGGGTAAACGCCGGTGCTGCCCTTGGCGGCCGTCACGTCGAAGCGCCAGAGTTGGCCATTCAGATCGCCTGCGTAAATGGCATCGGCCGTTCCGTCGGTGAAGTCGCCGATATAGGCTGTCGCCTGAGTCAGCCCGGCAGAAGAATTGCCGGTCTGGACCTTCTCGAGCAGCGTGCCGTTTCTCGGATTCACGAAGTAGATGTAGCCGAAGCCGTCACCGTTGTTGTAGCCCGAGGTGAGCACCACCACCCAGCCATATTTTTTTGTCTTCAGCACCATGGGAGTCCCGAAGCTGAACCCCAGTGTGTCGCCGACGCCGGCCGTGGCAGCCGTGAACTCCCAAAGGATCTTGGTCTTGACGATGTCCTCGGTCGTCATGCTCGCGGGATCGGTGATGTCGATGGCGTAGAAGCCCTTGCCCCCCTTGCCGAGGCCGCCGATCAGAACCGTGCGCCAGTCGGCGCCATTGCCGTTCGCACTTGTGGTGAAGGTGCCGCCGGCGGTGTTGAAGTCGATGTCGAAGGATTTGGGAGACGCATCCACGTAGTAGCGGTGGTCGTAGTCCGGATTGCCGAGCTGCCGCAGTCCGTCGATCGACGGCGTGGCCGGGCTGCTTGGGCCGGAGAACAATACGCTGGGCACATAGGCGAACTGTTCCTTCCCTGCGTCCGTCCCCGTCAATGCACCGTTGAAGGCGTGCAGCATGCCGTCGTTGGCGCCCACATAGACCATGGTCGGCCGGCTGGCGCGCAAAGTCTTGAAGGCGGCATACCCGGGATTCACCGTGTTCGAGAGTTGCCCGGAAGGCGGGCCCACCGGCGTCACCTTGGCATTCACGATGTCGCCGAGCAGCAGGGCGCGACGACGGTAGGGTTTGGTGTCGTCGGTGGCGGTTCTTTCCTTGCTGCGGTCTCCGCGCAGGTAGTTGAGGAAATCGCCGCTGTCGTCGCCGGTGGCCCATGGCGTATCGAGCGCGGTCACCTGCGCTGCCGTGAGGCTGGCCTTGCGAAAAGGCACGCCGGTGGTGCCGTTCCAGGTCACGACCTGCCGGGCGGTGTCCCAGCCGGTGCCGGCCAACTGGGCCTCCAGCGTCGTGGAACTGTTCCAGCGTTCGCTCGATGTCGGTACGCCGTCGGGAAAGGTAAGCAGGCTGCCCGTGAGCAGGCCGGTCCACCCATTGGAATCGTATTGCGACGAATAGGAGGCCGACCCTGAAGACGACACCTGAGGACTCGAGAGCGAGAACGACGTGGTGTACGACTTGATCGCATTGGCAATGCTTGCAAAGGCCCGCGTCAGCCCGTCGACCATGGCGTCTGGCCGCCCGGCGGTGAAGTAGTTGTCCGGCCGGGGTTGCGTCGTGCCTGTGCCGCGCGTATCGGTGAGCGTGTCCGTGCTGGTCGCCCACCAGGTCTGCGGAATGGGGCCGAGGAAGCTGTAGGGGTCGAAGGTGCTCTGCAGGTTGGTGGGAATCTTCAGTCCGCCGAATTTCGCTGCCAGGTAGAACTGGTTGTTTGCCTGGAAGGCCTGCTCGAGCACATCGACCCAGTAGGTCTGGACAGTCTGCTTCCCTATGGTGTTCGGGCTGGTAGCGTCGTCAGGTCGAATGTCCTTGGTATTGGCATCGTAGGCCAGGCCCGCCATGCGGGCCGAGTTGTTGCTGCAGCAGTTGTTGGAGATGTTCGTGCGCGTGCCCAGGTCGTCTCCCATGCCTTGCAACTGGCCGACCTTGTTGGTGGCCGTCACTGCGTTGACGGTCGTATCCGCGGTGACCTTGGCGGGCATTGCCGGCTCGTCAGCGTTGTTGGTATTGCCCGGTACATTCTTGTCACCATGGGTATAGATGTCGCCAATGCCCAGAACGAAGTTGCGCTGGCATGAATACTGGATCGGGTCGTCCCAATCCTTGATCACCGGGAAGCCGTCGAGGCGCCTTGCGGTGGTGGCCTTGTCTGTCGTGTTCAGGTCGCTCCACTCGGGCACATTGCCCAGGTTCCGGTAGTAGCGCAATGCGGCGTAATAGAGTTCGCTGACCGGGTCGTTGGACTTGTAGTTGCCCGGGATCAGCTGCCCGAACTTGTTGAGGTAGTTGATCACCCCGCTGTCGCTGATCGTCACGCCGTTGGCAGAAGTGGCCGCGGCATCCGTCGGATTTGGATTGCGAACGAAAACACCGGAGCTGTCGTCCCATTCCTTCTCGGTGTTTGCGACATCCGGAAGGCCCGGCATCGGCTGCAACGGGCCGACGAATTTCTGACGCGCCCGCAGCACGCCGCCATCGCGTTGATTGCCGCTCTCGTTGAGGTAACCGAAGGCGCTGAAGCGCATTCTTCGCGAGTACTGCTGAATCAATCCCTCAGGCTTCCAGTTGGAGCCGTACTGTTTGCAATTGCTTTCCACGCCGCCGGGTGCCGTGGGCACGCAGACCTTGTTGCGCATGGTGTAGTCGCCGGATGTCGCAGCAGTGGCGTCACTGGTGAAGATGCTGAAGGAGTTGTCGCCTGGCTTCTTCCACGAGAATTGCAGGGATGCGTCGCCGGAGTTCTCGTAATACTCGATCTTGACATCGAAGCTCTGCCCGGCGTTCAGGGTTACGGTCGCGTCGTAGTCCGTCGCCCCCTGGTCGATCCACTTGTCGATCTTTAGAACGTTGGATATCCACAGGCGTACACCGTCGTCGGCACGTATGCGAAAGGTGTAGGTGCCGGTCGTGGGGGCAACGAATGTGCCTGTATACCGCGCTGCGAAGTTGTCTTTTCCAATGCCTGATACGGGCTCCTTTGAGCCCCAATCGTGATCGGCGCTATCCGGGTCAACGGTGGCATCTGGCGAGCCCGCCAGGGTCTTGTTGGCCTTCTTGAAGTACTCGCCCTTGAGCGTGCCGCCGGTGGTGGTGATCCGCATCGCATAGCCTCGGCCATTGACCGAGATGCCAAGACTGGTTGCTTGGGGGAATGGCGTTGCACCGGCAATTTCACCGACAGGCAAGGTGCGATCGCCGAACAGGCCCTGTCCCGAGTGAAACCCCTTTTCCAGGATCGTTTCGGTCGGCGTATCCACCACGCGCCTGCCGCCGGTCATGGCCCAGCGGAACGGATCGATGGTTGCGGTTGCCGCCCAGTTCAGGAAATTTCCGCTCCAGGTGCCCACGACCGCGCTGCACTTGTGGCCTGTCGCAATGCCGGTCGGATTGAAGTAGCTCTTGTCGCCGGTGTCGGTCTCGTTGCGAGTTGCATCCACAACATAGGTGTAGCACTTGTCCGGATCGAAATAGCCCAGGAAGGTACTGCCGCTTGCATAGGCCGCCGTGTGCGCGGTGCGCGAAGCGGTTGGCCATTCCACCGACAGCGTCAGGGCCAGATTGCCGGGCACATTGGAGGTTGAAAAGACGGGCTGGTTCGCCAGGCTGGCAGTCTCGGCCAAGCCCGAAACGCCAAGCAGGGCGGCAGCGAGCGCGGTGGCGCGGGCAAGGCGTGCGGCGGGAACTGAAGATATGTTCATGACGGGTCCGAGATTTGTTATTCGGGCTTCGTGAAAGAGGACTGCAGAAAAACCTGCGTGTCGCGGGGACCGTCCACACGAATGCTCAGTCTGTAGACCAATGCCTTTGGCGGCGGCGGCCGCTGGGATTCCTGCACGCTTCCGCCGCGTACGTCGGTGCTTCCCGGCGCATACACGCAGTTGCTCTTGCTTGGGGCACCAGGTGCATTGCAGAGGCGGTCGATGATGTAGCGGACCTTGACCTGGTCCTTTCGGGAGGCGTCCTTGATATCGTTTGTCGCGCTGGCTACGGCATCGAATGCCGTGTCGCTGAGCAGGGCGAGAGGAATGCCGCGATCGTTCGAAGGCAATTTTTCTGCGCTGTAGTTCTGAGCCTTCGCGCTTGCGATGTCGGCCCCGGCAGCAGAAAGCGCGCCGGTGCCGAACAGCTTCAACGCTGTGTCGGCCGCCTGTTCACCCTGGTTGACCAGATCGCGCTTGAACGCCAGATTGCCGGCGCTGGAGAGTGAGGTGTTCATGGAGCGCATGACGGCAACGCCACCGGCCAGCAGCACGACCAGAACGATGAGACAAAGCAGGAGCACGACGCCGCGCTCTGCGGGACGCCGGCGGAAAGAAGTTTTCATGATGAAGGCAGCAACAGCAGGTTGCGCAGCGGAATGGTGAGTTCGACGACCCGGTACCGATAGCGACGGGCATCGCCTGCCGGCAAGTTGACTTCAGCGCGGGCGACGCCCGTGCCGCTGAACATGGCGGGAATCTTGAGAGTGACTTCGTCTCTTTCGAGAGTGCTGCTTCGCAGCAGCAGGCCGACGCGCACCGCGACGATCTTTCTTGTGCTTTCTGCAATTTCCGCGGCAGTGGTGCCCGCTACGGCCATCTTGGCGGCGACGCCATAGTCTGCCGAGTCAGGCGCCGCCCACGCGTCGAGGATTCCATCCTTGTTCGAATCGACGCCATAGATCGCGTGCATTTCCATGACGCCGTCGGCCAAGGCCTGTGGAGTGTCCGTTCCATTGCTGCGCAACAGGTCGTAGCTGAACAGGGTGCGGTCGTTGCTCACACCGAACAACTGGAACTGCACGTTCTTTGCAGTGTCGTTGCCCAAGAGGGTGAGGTATGCCGAGCCGCTGGCGGCCAGCGCGGCGAGCGTGGTTCCGCTGCCTGCCGTGTAGTACGCGTTCGTGCCGCCTAAGGGCAGAAGTTCGTTGCTTGCACTGTCGACAAATGTCGAATCGACCTGTTCGAGCAGACAGTCCGCTCCGACCTGGCTGATCAGCGTGAGGTCGTTCTTGTTCAACTGCACCGTGTTGTCCAGGCGCAGGATGTTGGCGCTCGCGCCCGCCGCGATGATCGGGCGCGGCACGTCGCCTGCAGCGCCGTTGCCGCTCATCACCATCAACACGTCGGAAACCCCGTCTGGAGACTGGCCCTTGCCAATCACCACGGGTGCAACGCGCAGATTGGCGCTGCCGGCGGCGCCTCCCAGGAATTTTTCGAATGGAGCAGGAAAGGCGGTGGTGCGCGGCAGGATGGTCGTGGCGCCTTTTTTAACCTGCGGCTTGCAGCCGAATACGCCAAGGTCCCACGACTGTGCGAAGCCGGAGCCTGCACTGCGCACTGCACGGTCGAGCACATATGCGGCATAGGAGCCCGATTGGCTCATGTCGTTGACGGAGGTCGTGGTTCGCTTGGTCGATTCGCCGAATATCACCGCGCTGGTGACAGCCAGGGTCACGACCAAACCGATGGTCACGGCGACCAGCAGTTCGATCAATGTCAGGCCACGCTCTTGTATGGCCCTTGGAGTGTGCAACTTGTTCATCAGGGCAATACGACGCGTGTCGTGAGTTGACTGTCTGCATCGTGTGTTGGGGCGCGCCACTTGATGACCACGGTGGCGGCTGTGCCAGACACGTTCACTTGCCCGTCTCCGCTGGGCAGGCCGCCGGCGAGCGGGTCAGCGACACGTGACTGCCAGCTGCTCAACTCGCCGGCGGGAACGTTCACGGATTTGTTGAGCCACATCAACGCGACCGCCTCATTCGCCAGCAGCGCAGCGCGATTGCGGTCTTCTGCATCGCTCGAGAAACTGATGGCGCGCGCCTGCAGTCCAATGAGGCCAAGCAGACCCAACGAGAAGAGCAGCACGGAAACCAGAACTTCGAGCAGCGCGATACCGGTCTGCCCGCGACGAAAAGAGGAGGCTTGAGAACGTTTCATGGCGACGCGGGGCAGCCGTCAGGCTGGCTGCTTGAAAGAGTCCTGGAGGGGTCGCACAGACGGATTTGCCCGCCTAGCGCAACAGTGACTTTCAACGGCCTGTCGCCTGTGACCTGATCGCTCATCGTGATGGTGTACACATGCGCCGAGCTACTCGGGAGTCCGCAATTCGCGCCAGTTACACCCGGGGATGCGTTCGCGACAAGGCGCCCAAGAGCGTTGAAGCAAATGGCCGCTGGTCCGGAAATCATCACGTTCGAACCCACATCGCGCAGGACGCCGGCTTCAACGAACGCGCCGGTTCCGTCTTCGGTGAGTGCGGCCACCGTCTCAATTGCCCAGTTGCTTCCGTCGGTTTTTGCCGTGTAGGCGGTGCTAGCGCCTGCGGGTTTGTCGTCCGTCAGCGCGAAGACAACCTGCCGGCTGCGGCGCGTGGCTTCGGCCTGGGCGAGACGAAGTCCGTTCTGCAGCGAGTCGCTGACCGTGCGGATCTTGTTGTTCCGAACCCATCCGAGCATGGACGGCATGGCAAGCGCGGCGAGAAGTGCCATGATCGCGAAGGTTATGACCATCTCGACCAGAGTGAAGCCTCTCTGGCGACTGCAAGGGCGATGCTGTGTCAGCACGTCTGGCCCTTTTTCACGATCCACGAAGTGGTGCAGGTGTTGGTCCAGCCCGACCATCCAGGAGGCATTCCAGCAGTAGCTCGCACGTTCAGTTCGTTGATCGTGTAGATGGCACCGTTGGCCGGACCGCTTCCTACGGCCTTGAGCGTGTAGGTCGTTCCGGTAGGTGCGCCGGGCGCCGGGCAACTCACCAGAAAATTGCCAAAGGTGCGCTTGCTCGCCGCCACGCTCGCATCGCATGGCGGCACCAGTGTTCCCGACGTGGCGTAGGTCCGGTTGTCCTGGTAGTAACGCTCCATATCGGCGCGCATGGTCGCCAGGGCATTGGTGCCGTCCACCACGTAGCCGCGCCGCACGTAGTCTTGGTAGCTGGGAATGGCAATGGCCGCCAGCACGCCGATGATCGCCACGGTAATCATCACTTCGATCAGCGTGAAGCCACGTGAACCGCGCCGATCTCTCATGGGCTGGCGCGGAACAGAAGGTTGTTTCATTGACATCTTTCGAGCGCGGCCGCACTTGAGCAGGGGCCGAACAACAGTTGTAGACAGTTGTCCAAGAATGTCTCCAAATGTGTTTTCCCGCAAAACCGCTCGTCTCTCACCCGCCGCCATTCGTCGGCCCGGCCGGTCGGCACAATCGGCGGAATGACTTCCCGCGCAGTGCCTGCCGAGGCCGACGCTCTCTCGCCTAAGGCCGTCGGCGCCGTGCGTGCCGGGCTGGTGGCGTTTCCGTTCCTCTGCCCCCTCGTCGCCGGCCCGTCGGTCCAGGCCTGGCAGCTGCTGGCCACCTGGGTCTGCCTGGCGGCGATGCTTCTGGCCGTTCCTGCCGCCGTGCCGGCGCGCGGCATCTGGGCCTGGCTGGGTACCGGGGCGGCCGCGGTCGTGCTTTTTTCCTCCCCGCATGCCGGCGCCGCCGCATGGCTACCCGCCGTGGTCGTGCTCGCCGCCATGGCGGCCGCAGCCTGCGTGGGCGCGGGCATGGCGCGCGGCGGGGCGGGCACCTCGGGGGTGCTGGCGGTGGGCGTGCTGGTGGCCGGCCTCGCCAGCGCCGTGCTGGGCCTGCTCCAGTACTACGGCCTGGCCGAGCCGCTGGTGCCCTGGACCACCACGCCCGCGCTGGGACAGGCCTATGGCAACCTGCGCCAGCGCAACCAGTTCGCCACGCTGATCAGCATGGCGCTGGTGGCTGCGCTCTGGATCTACGCGGCGCAGCCCTCGGCGCGCATTCGCCGCTGGCTGGTGGCGGCGGCGCTGCTGCTGCTGGTGGCCGCGGCGGCGTCCACCTCGCGCACGGGCCTGCTCCAGCTGCTGTCGATCGTGGGCGTTGCCGCCTTCATCGCGCGGTGGGAGCGCCGCGGCGCGGCCCCGGATGGCGCCACCAGCAGGCCGCCCTTCAGCCTGCCGCCGCCGCTGGTGCTGCTGGCGATGGTGCCGGTCTACTTCGCCATCGCCTGGCTGCTGCCGCAGCTGGCGGCGGGCGAGGTCGAGGGCATGATGCAGCGGCTGCAGGAGGGCGCGCCGGGCGACCACACGCGGATGATCCTGTGGCGCAACGTGCTCTCGCTGATTGCGGCGCACCCGCTCGCGGGGTGGGGCTGGGGCGAGCTGGCCTTCGCGCACTACAGCACGCTGTACGACGGGCCGCGCTTCCCGGAGATCTTGGACAACGCGCACAACCTGCCGCTGCACCTGGCGGTGGAAATGGGCATTCCGGTGTCGGTGCTGGTCTGCGGCGGTTTCCTCTGGATGGTGATGGCGGCCAGGCCCTGGCGCGAGCACGACCCGGTGCGGCTCATGGCGTGGGGCATGCTGGGCGCGATCGCGCTGCACAGCCTGCTCGAATATCCGCTCTGGTACGGGCCGTTCCAGCTGGTGTTCGGGCTGTGCCTGGGCATGCTGTGGCCGGCGCGGCGTGCCGCAACGGCTTCATCGCTGCGGCAGCGGTTCAAGGCCCGGTGGCCCGAGCCGCCGGTGCTGTCTTCCGTCGCGGCCGTGGTGCTGATGGCGGTGGTCGGCTATGCCACCTGGGACTACATCCGCATCAGCCAGATCTACCTGGCGCGCGACGAGCGCCTGCCGGCCTATGAAGACGGGACGCTCGCCAAGGCCAGGAAATCGTGGCTCTTCGCCAGGCAGGTCGACTTTGCCGAGCTCACGCTCACGGCGGTCACGCCGGCCAACGCCGCCGCGATGCATTCACTGGCCGAGCGCACGCTGCATTTCTCGCCCGAGCCGCGCGTGATCGTCAAGCTGATCGAGAGCGCCGAGCTGATGGGGCGGGGCGAGGAGGCGCGCGACCAGGCGGAGCGTTTCCGCATCGCCTTTCCGGCGGAGTACGAGCGCTGGCTGAAGGGGCTGCCGGTCGACGGGCAGGCGCCCTAGCCTTGAGGGGTGGCCAGGTAGCTGCCCGACTTGCCGCCATGCTTTTCCAGCACGTGCACGTCGGTGATGCGCATGCCGCGGTCCACCGCCTTGCACATGTCGTAGATGGTGAGCAGCGCCACCTGCACGGCGGTGAGCGCTTCCATCTCGACGCCGGTCGGCCCCACGGTCTCGACGGTGGCGGTGCACACCACCTGCGGCGCATTGCCTTTTTCGGCCAGCGCAAACGCCAGCGCCACGCGCGTGAGCGCCAGCGGGTGGCACAGCGGGATCAGGTCGCTGGTCTTCTTGGCGGCCTGGATGCCCGCGATGCGGGCGATGCCGAGCACGTCGCCCTTCTTGGCGGTGCCCGATTCGATCAGCGCCAGCGTGGCGGGCTGCATCTCGATGCGGCCGGTGGCCACGGCCACGCGATGGGTGGCGGGCTTGGCCGCGACGTCGACCATGTGGGCCTGGCCCTGGGCATCGAAATGGGTGAGGGAACTCATGTGTGAACGTTCGGGTGTGGAGGTGCATCATACGAGCCCGAGCCATGGACGAGGAATGCCGCGCTTGACTCCCTTTGCCACCCGAAAGACTTCCGCCGCGCCCGCCTTGCGGTCGCTCTGCGCTACCGTTTTGATAGCGTGCCAGGTTCTGCTGCCGGTACCGGCCCGCGCCCAGATGCAGGTGCTGCCGGGCCTGGGCGACGGCGGCGAAATGACCGCCAGTGCCGAGCGCCAGCTGGGCGACCAGATTGCGCGCGAGCTCTACCGCGACACCGACTACGTCGACGACCCGGTGGTCGCCGCCTACGTGCAGGACATCTGGCAGCGCCTGCTGGCTGCCGCCCGCCAGCGCGGCGAGCTCACGCCCGAGCTCGACGAGCGCTTTGCCTGGACCATCCTGCTGGGGCGCGACCGCAACATCAATGCCTTTGCGCTGCCGGGCGGCTACCTGGGCCTGAACATGGGCCTGATTGCCACCGTGGGCAGCCGCGACGAGCTGGCCACGGTGCTCGGGCACGAGCTGTCGCACGTCACGCAGCGCCACATCTCGCGCATCATGAACCAGCAGGGCAAGCAGATGCCGCTGATGCTGGCCGGCCTGATCCTGGGCATGATCGCGGCCAGCAAGAGCCGCAACGCCGACGCGGGCCAGGCCGTGATGATGGGCAGCCAGGCGCTGTTCATGCAGAACCAGCTCAGCTTCTCGCGCGACATGGAGCGCGAGGCCGACCGCGTCGGCTTTGGCGTGATGACGCAGGCGGGCTTCGCGCCGCAGGGCGCGGCCGCCATGTTCGAGAAGCTGCAGTACGCCTCGCGCCTGAACGACAACGGCTCCTACCCCTACCTGCGCAGCCATCCGCTCACGTCCGAGCGCATCTCGGACATGCAGGGGCGCTTCCAGTTCCGCCCCGACACCGCCCCGGCCATGCCGCTGGCCATGGACCACGCCATGATCGCCGCGCGCGCCCGCGTGCTCACGCGGCCGGGCGTCGACGTGCTGCGGCTGTGGGTCGATGCGGCCTCCAGCGGCGAATTCGCCAAGAGCAGCGCGGCCCAGCAGGCCGGCACGCTCTACGCGGCCGCGCTGTCGGCCAAGGAGCTGCGCGACTTCCGCGCCGCCCGCGCCATGGCCGAGCGGCTGACGGCGCGCACCGCCGACGACGCCTCGGCCGCCAGGCTGGCGCGCTGGCTCAATGCCGAGATCGAGCTGGCCGGCGGAGGCGCCCCCAAGGCCGCGGGCCTGCTCGACATCAAGTCGAAGGAACGTCCGGAGATGCTGCTCGCGGCCGATGCCGCCGTGGCCACGCGCCAGCCCGCGCCCATGGTGCCGGTGCTGCGCGACTGGGTGGCCACGAATCCGCGCGACGCCACGGCCTGGCGGGCCCTGGCCAACCTGTACGGCGCGCAGAACGATACGGTGCGTGCGGTGCGCGCCGATGCGGAGGCCAACGTGGCCATCCTCGACTATCCGGCCGCACGCGACCGCCTCAAGGCCGCGCAGGAGCTGATCCGCAAGCCCGGCGTGCCGGTCGACCACTACGAGGCGTCGATCATCGACACCCGCGCGCGGGCCGTGGAGGTGCTGGTGAAGCGGCAGGCCGAGGAGCCGCCGCTGAAGTGAGCGAGGAGGGCGCTGCTCGCCCGACGGCTCAGCCCTTGGAGAGCAGCCCGCCCAGCGCGGCTTCGATGACCAGGCCCAGCAGCGAATAGATCAGCGAGCCGATCAGCGCCGCCACGAAGCCGCTGACCTGGAAGCCGGACAAGAGGCCCGATGCGGCCCAGAACAGCAGCGCGTTGATCACGAACAGGAACAGCCCGAGCGTGACGATGGTGACCGGCAGCGTCAGCACCACCAGCACCGGCCGCACGACCATGTTGAGCAGGCCGATGACGGCCGCGGCAATCAGCGCGGAGCCGAAGCTGTTGACCTGGACGCCGCTGTAGAGATAAGCCACCGCCAGCAGCGCGACGGCGCTGAGCAGCCATTTGATGATGATGCGCATGCGGCGCAGGATACCCCAGAGCCCCCAAAACAACGAGCCCCGGCGCGTTGCCGCACCGGGGCTCGTTGACACGTTGACGGGGGGCGGTTCGCCCTTATTCGGCCAGCTCGTTCGCAAGCACCAGCAGCGCACCCATGCCCATCACGGCGCCGGGAAAGGCCCAGCCCGATTGGCGCGGCGGCGCCTGGTCGAGCGTGACCGGCTCCAGGTCGACGCCGATCTTGGGGCGGCGCGCGTCGACCACGAGCGTGGCCGAATGCTCGCGCTTGAGCTGCTGCGTGAGGTCGGTCAGCGGGCCCTTGGCCAGCACCGGCGTCACCTGTCCGCCATTGCGTTCGAGCAGCGGCAGCAGCTGCGCCTGCACCTTGCTGAACCACTTGGCGCGCCAGTTCTCGCGCGCGCTGTGGCTCACCCACTTGCTGATGCGGTGCGTCATGCGCGGAGCGCAGGCCACGAGTACCCAATGGCGTGCCACGACGCTGCCGGCGTCCGGAGCAAGCTCGGCGAACTGCTCGGCCGCGTAGCCGGCGTCGTCGACGTACAGAATGACCTTTTCCATGGGTGCTCCTTCAAGTAGCTAGAGTGGCAGAGACCGGGCAGCAGGGGAAGAGCATTTTCGCCAAGCCCCTGCAGGCGGCCATCAGCTCGACGACGTTGCGGCTTCGGCCGGCTTCTGGCGAGCCTGGCGCAGGGCCACCCACTTGCCGATGGCCAGCACCAGCAGCGCGCCGGCAATGCCTGCGGCGTACCTGATGGTGTCGGTCTGAGGGAGCTTCGGCACCCAGGTCCAGGCGGCGGTGTTCGCCAGTGCGGGATCGGACACAGCCATGGTGCCGGCAATCCAGCCCAGCAGCATGCCGCCGAGCGTGATGATGATCGGGAAGCGGTCCATCAGCTTGATGACCAGCTGGCTGCCCCAGACGATGATCGGAATGCTCACCAGCAGGCCGAAGATCACCAGCGGCATCTGGTGGGCCTGGCCGGCGCCTTGCGCGGCACCGGCGATGGCAATCACGTTGTCCACGCTCATCACCAGGTCGGCCACGATCACGGTCTTGACCGCGCCCCACAGCTTGTCGCTGCTCTGGATGTTGCCGTGCGCGTCGTCATGGTCGGGCGCCAGCAGCTTGATGCCGATCCACACCAGCAGCGCGGCGCCGACCAGTTTCAGGAACGGAATGGCCAGCAGCGTGAGCGCGAAGAAGATCAATATGACCCGCAGCACGATGGCACCGGCCGTGCCCCAAAGGATGCCCTTGGTGCGCTGCGCGGGCGGCAGCTTGCGGCACGCCAGGGCAATGACGACGGCGTTGTCGCCACCGAGCAGGATGTCGATCATGATGATCTGACCGACCGCGACCCAGAATTCCGGGGTCATGAACTGTTCCATAGATTCCTCTTGTCTTCGCGCGGTCCGTCCATCCTAGGCTGGATGGCGCCGGTCCGGCGCATGCGTTGCATTTCGATCCATCCCGTGCAGGAATGTCGAAGCGATGGCGAAGACCGGGCGATGAAGACCGGGGATTTCTGGAACGCTTCGACCAAACCTGCGCAGGTTCAAATCGAAGGTCTTGCTCGACAGCGCGCACCCCGGGGGGTACGTGTTGCCCGGCAGGCCGGAAGTGTTGTGCTTCGTATTGACGACCTGTCGATTTCCGCCGTTGTGCGCGGCGGTCGGGAGCTACTCCCCTTCGTGGGCGGGATTAGAGCATCGCGGCCCCTGTTCTGGCAACCTGAAAATTTTTGGGCTTCAAAAAGAATGCTATCGAAGGCCTTATGAACAGGGGCTGCGGCGCTATGGGTTTTGCAGCCTCTATAACCTTCGGCTGACGTGGGACATTGCCGGACTATGATCGCCGCTCGCTGATTTTTCTCTCTTCATGGCCGCCATTCACATCACCGACATCGAGGCCGCCATCAACCATTGGCGGGAGAAAAGCCCCTCGCCCGACGGCATCACGCTGGCGCCCGAATTGCGCGCGCTGGCCGAGGTCTACGCGCTCATGGTGTTCCACCACGAGGACGAGGTCGACGAGTTCGGCTTTCCCGAAAAGGCCTGGGCCGCCTGGCTCGACTGGTACCACTCCACGCCTGACACCCCCTGCATCGCCATTTGCTCCACCAGCCAGGGCGACGACCAGTGCAAGGGCTGCGGGCGCAGCTTCGACGAGGTGCAGCACTGGCCCGCCATGACGCCGGCCGAAAAGCGCGTGACCTGGCGCCGCATCACCATGGAGGACTCGGCCTGGCGCTTCAACAAGTACGCCGAGCGTGCGCGCGAGGCCGAGCCCCCGCAGTGGCCCGACGATCCCGCCGAGCCCCTCGGCCCCGACGACACCCCCTGAACGAGGCCGCCCCATGCGCCGACTTGCCCAGGCTCCGAACCTCGCGATCGCGGTCCTGTGGGTGCATGCGCTGCGGGAGGAGGGCGTGGAGGCGACGGTGCAGCGCGAATACCTGGGCGCCGTCATGGGCCAGCTGCCGCCCGACCAGTGCCTGCCCGAGATCTGGATCGACGACGAAACACAGTTCGAGCGCGCACAGCAGGTGCTGCATGCGGCGCAGCATCGGCCGCAGCGCAACTGGCAGTGCGCCTGCGGCGAGCGCATCGAAGGCGGCTTCGAGCAGTGCTGGCACTGCGGCGCGATGATGCCGGTGGCCTGAGGCTACTTCCAGCGCAAGAGCTCGACGTCGATGCTGTGGGTGCCGTCGCCCAGCGTCAGCGTGTTCTCCTGGATCGTGGCCTGCAGCTGCATGCTGCGCTGCGCGAGCGCGGCCAGCGCCTGCGAGGCTTCCGTCGGCACCCGGTAGACCTGCAGGTTCTGCGGCCGCGTGAGCTTGTTCTCGATGCCGCGCCACCAGATCTCGGCGGCGTGGTTGAAGCAGTAGACGATCACCTCGTCCGCCTTGCCGCAGGCCTTGATGACGGGCTTGTCCTCGGGCTGGCCGACCTCGATCCACAGCTTGGTCTCGCCCGTGAAGTCGCGCAGCCAGACATCGGGCTCGTCCACGTTCGACAGGCCCGCGCCGAAGGCCAGCGTGCCGTCGCCGTTGCACACGTCCTGCAGCTTGTGCGCGTTGAGCGCGAGCGCGACGAGCCGGATCATCATCCGCTCGTCGGTCTCGCTCGGATGGCGCGCCAGGGTCAGCGCATGGTCGGCGTAGTAGCCGTGGTCGATGTCGGCCACCGCGAGGGCGGCCTTGAAGATGGTGGATTTGAGGGCCATGGGTGCGCGAGTGTATGCGCCCCCATGGGCCGCGTCAGAACGCCACCGAGGCCTGCAGGTACACCGTGCGCGGCTGGCCCACGTACTTGCCGCCGTTGTTGTCGACCGAGCGGTTGTAGTAGCGGCGGTCGAACAGGTTCTTGACGCCCACGGCCAGCTTCAGGTGGCTCATCGACGGGCCGAAGTCGTACGCGGCGCGCAGGTTCATGGTGGCGTAGCCCGGAATGTTGCCGAGCCGGCCGGTCGAGTCTTCCTGCGTGATGTACTGCGCGCCGTCGTCGGGCGAGCCCGGCGAACGCTGCTTCGACTGCGCGTACACGTCGGCATTGAAGGTCCACGGCCCGCGCTCGTAGCGCGCGCCGAGCGTGGCCACCTGGCGCGAGTAGAACGGCAGGTCGCGGCCGGCAAAGGCCCCGGCCTTGGCAATCGCCTGCGTGTAGGTGTAGGTCGCCGACACCGACAGGCCCTTGAGCGAGTCGCTCAGGCTGCCGAGCTGGTAGCGCAGCGCCGACTCCAGGCCGCGGTGCCGCGTGGCGCCCAGGTCGGTCCACTGGCCGACGTCGCCGGTGATGGAGCGGGCCAGCAGCAGTTCCTTGTCGAAGTTGATGTTGAACAGCGTCAGCTCGCCGCTCCAGGCCTCGCCCTTGTAGTGCGTGCCGATCTCGTAGGTCTTGGCCTTCTCGGGGTGCAGGCCGCTGGTGGACTGCGCGAGCTGCGCGTACTGCTGCGGCCCGAACGACACGCCGGCGTTCGCGAACACCGACCAGCGTTCGTTCATGCGGTAGAGCACGGACAGCGTCGGCAGCACTTCGTTGGAGTCGATCTTCGGATAGTTCGCGCCGGTGACCCGGCCGTTCGCAAGCGTGAAGACGTCGTTGTGCGAGCGGATCGATTCGTAGCGCACGCCGGGCGTGACCGTCCAGTTGCCGAAGTCGATGCGGTCGTCGATGTAGACGGCATGGGCGGTGGTGCCGCCCTTGCTGGACTGGTAGGCGGGCTGGGCGAGCGTGTAGGCGTCGAAGCCCGCGCTCGGCCGGTAGTAGGCGCTGCGCGTCGCCACTTCGGAGGCCTCTTCCTTGAGGTAGCGCGCGCCGACGCTGATCTCCTGCACCACGCTGCCCGAATCGATCAGGCGCGAGTAGCGCGGCTCGAAGGCGTAGGTCTTGTAGTTGCGCGGCGCCGAGGTCAGGCGCCGCCGGCCGGCGTTGGCGCCGGTGCCTTCCTGCTCGAGGTAGCTGCTGCGGTAGGAGTCCGTGTAGTAGCTCAGCATCTCGAACTTGTTCACGCCGTCGTCGTGCGTGTACTTGACCGAGCCGTCGGTGCGGCGTCCCGTGAATTCGTCGAACGGGCGGTCCGACTGGAACGGGTCGGCCGCGAACTGCGCGGTGGTCAGCCCGCCCGGCATGCGGCCCTTGCCCTCGAAGTGATGCAGCGTCACCGCGATGTCGTCGGTCTTCGACAGGCGGTAGGCGCCCTTGAGCATCAGGTCGTCGATGCTGGTGTGGTCGTTGCTCCGGCGAAAGCCGTCGCCGTGCGTGCCCGAATAGAGCAGCGCCAGGCCCAGGCCGTTCTCGTTGGTGCCGCCGATGAACAGGCTGGGCGTGGTCTTGAGGCCGCCGCCGTGGCTGGCCCTTTCAACGCCCACGCTCACTTCGCCCGCGAACTGCTTGGGAATCGAGCGCGTCACGAAGTTGATGATGCCGCCCACGTTCTGCGGGCCGTAGCGCACCGAGCCCGCGCCGCGCACCACGTCGACCGCTTCCAGGCTGCCGAGCGACAGCGGCGCCAGCGAAAGCTGCGGCTGGCCGTAGGGCGCATAGGCCAGCGGCACGCCGTCCAGCAGGATGGTCGAGCGCGGCGACAGCCGCGAGGTGAGGCCGCGCACGCCCACGTTGAGCGAGATGTCGCTGCCGCCCGTGCCGTTGCTCTCCTGCACCTGCACGCCGGGAACCTGGCGCAGCGCCTCGCGCACGCTGGTGGCGCCGCTTTCCTGGATCTGCGTGCGCTCGATGATGCTGCGCGCGCCCGGATGCTCGAGCACCTTGGTCTCGCTGGGCGTGCCGAGCCAGTCACCGGTGACGGTCACCGCCTCCAGCGACTTCGCGCCGGATGCGGAGCCGGCCGGCTCGGCTTCGGCCGCCAGGCTCTGGAAGCTGATGGGGAACAGCGCCATGACCAGCGCGGCGCACTTCTTTTGTTTGAACAAGGTTTCTCCTCGGAGATCGGTAAATCGAAAGCCGCGACGTTCCGCTCAGGAGCTCGTGCGGTTGTTGGCAAGGGCGATGTCGCGGGCTGCGGCGGCCACCGCGCGGCGCCGCCACCAGAGCCAGAGGCCGCTCAGGCCCAGGCCGCCGAGCGCCAGGCCGAGCAGCACGGTGATTGCCTGGTGCACCAGTCCGCCCAGCTCGCCCGTGTGCAGCGGGTAGATCACCACCACCGCGCCGCTGCCGGCGTCCAGGTCCTGCCAGCGGCGCACCGCCAGCACCTCGCCCGTGAGCGGATGCAGCCACACCGAGCTGATGCCGTTCGGATGCGGATCGTCGGGCAGCCGGAAGCGCACGCGCATCGGGCGGTCCGGCTTGGCGGGCACCTGGGCATAGCCGACCGGCTGGCCCGGAAACACCTGCCGGGCGCGGGCGACGAGTTCGTCGAGCGAGAGCCGCGGACCTGTTGCGGGGCCCTTCGGAACTACGGGCGGCTTGACCAGCTCCTGGCCCATGGCGGTGGAAATGAAGCCGCCGAGCGGCCGCCAGGCCATGTACGCGCCCGTGAAGATCGACACCGCGATCACCAGCCCGAGCACTGCGCCGCCGATCCGGTGCAGGTCGAACAGCCCGCGCAGCAGGCCGCGGTTCAGCACGATGCGCAGCGACGGCGGCCAGCGCGTGGGCCACCAGAGCACCAGGCCGGTGACCAGCAGGAAGAGGTAGGCCAGCGCCACGAAGGCCAGGATGCCCTTGCCCGTGTCTTCCAGCAGCAGGCTGCTGTGCAGCTCGAAGAGCAGGTTGTAGGCGCCTTCGTGCGAGCCGCGCCGGCCTTGCTCCGCGCCGGTGGCGGGGTCGAGATAGAGCGTGCCATCCCAGGGCCCGCGCACGTACACCCAGAGCGTCTCGTGCGGGGTGCGCGGCGGGCGCAGCGTGAAGCTGGTGCCGGGGCCGAACTCGGCCAGGATGCGCTGGCGCAGCGGTTCGAGCGGCAGCGCGGCCATTCCCGTTCTCGCATCGGCCGCGCTTCGCGCGACGAAGAGCGCGGGATGCGCGTAGCGGTCGATCGGCAAGGCCACCACCAGCACGGCGCCAAGCAGCGCCGTGAGGGCCAGGACCGGACCGAGCGAAAGGCCGATCCAGCGGTGAATCTTGAGCCAGAGACGTCTCAGGGGGGCGCGCAGCATGGACAACAGGGGCTTCGAAAGAGCCCCGTCTGGTTGTTGGCTGGCGCGCCGCACGGGGCGCGTTGGCTGGAAAGGGGGCACGGCACGAAGAAAACAGCCGCCCTCGGGCGGCTGCTGCATCGGCGTGCGGGAAGGCTAGATTCTACTGGCGAGCTCCGCGGCCTTGCCCACGTAGCTCGCGGGCGTCATGGCAAGCAGGCGTTCCTTTTCCGCTTCGGGAATGTCGAGCGAGCGGATCAGGCCGTGCAGCGCTTCGGCCGTCACGGTCTTGCCGCGCGTCACTTCCTTGAGCTGCTCGTAGGCGCCCTGCACGCCGAAGCGGCGCATCACCGTCTGGATCGGCTCGGCCAGCACTTCCCACGAGGCATCGAGGTCTTCGGCCAGCGCTTCCTCGTTGAGCTCCAGCTTGCCCAGGCCCGTGGCCAGGCTCGCGTAGGCCAGCGTGGCATAGCCGAAGGCCACGCCGATGTTGCGCAGCACCGTGCTGTCGGTCAGGTCGCGCTGCCAGCGGCTGATCGGCAGCTTCTCGCTCAGGTGGCGCAGCACCGCGTTGGCCAGGCCCAGGTTGCCCTCGGCATTCTCGAAGTCGATCGGGTTGACCTTGTGCGGCATCGTCGAGGAGCCGATCTCGCCCTTCTTGAGCCGCTGCTTGAAGTAGCCCAGGCTCACGTAGCCCCAGATGTCGCGCGAGAAGTCGATCAGGATGGTGTTGGCGCGCGCCACCGCGTCGAACAGCTCGGCCATGTAGTCGTGCGGCTCGATCTGGATGCTGTAGGGCTGGAAGCTCAGGCCCAGGCCGAGCGGCGCCGGCGTTTCGATGACCTTGCGGCTGAACGCCTCCCAGTCGAAGTCGGGCCAGGCCGCCAGGTGGGCGTTGTAGTTGCCCACGGCGCCGTTCATCTTGCCGAGCAGCTGCACCGAGGCGATCTGCGCGCGCGCCTTCGAAAGCCGCACCGCCACGTTGGCGATTTCCTTGCCCACGGTGGTCGGGCTGGCGGTCTGGCCGTGCGTGCGCGACAGCATCGAGACGCCGGCGAACTGGTGCGCCATTTCGCGCAGCTTGGCGATCAGCCCGTCGATGGCCGGCAGCATGACCTTCTCGCGTGCGGCCTGGATCTGCAGCGCATGGCTGGTGTTGTTGATGTCTTCGCTGGTGCAGGCAAAGTGCACGAACTCGGCGGCGGCCAGCAGCTCGGGCCGGGCTTCGAACTTGGACTTGATCCAGTATTCGACCGCCTTCACGTCGTGGTTGGTGGTCTTTTCGATGTCCTTGATGGCCAGCGCGTCAGCCTCCGAGAAGTGCGAAACCAAGCCCAGCAGGTACTTGCGGGCGCCGCCCGTGAGCGGCTTGAATTCGGCAAAGCCGCAGTCCGACAGCGCGATGAACCACGCCACTTCGACCTGCACGCGCCGGTGCATGTAGCCCTGTTCGCTCATCAGCGGGCGCAAGGCCGCGAGTTTGGCCGCATAGCGGCCATCAAGTGGGGAGAGGGCGGAAACGGTGGAGAAGCTCATTCCCCGAATTTTAGGTGGCTTGGCGCCGATGCACGTTTGCCACGGATCGGGGCCTGCTCCTTGGCCCTTCCCCTAAAATGAAGATGAACAAACGTCATCAATCCAAGGGGAGAGAGCTTTCATGAAACTGATCGGATCGGCCGCCAGCCCTTATGTGCGCAAGGTGCGCGTGGTGCTGGCCGAAAAGCGTCTCGACTACCAGTTCGTGATCGAGGACGTCTGGGCGGCCGACACCACCATCGCGCACTCCAACCCCCTCGGGAAAGTGCCTTGCCTCATCATGGAAGGCGGCGACGCGATGTTCGATTCGCGCGTGATCGTCGAATACCTCGACACCCTGTCCCCCGTGGGCAAGCTGATTCCCCAGCAGGGCCGCGAGCGCGCCGAGGTCAAGACCTGGGAAGCGCTGGCCGACGGCGTCATGGACGCCGGCGTGCTCTGGCGCCTGGAAGCCACCTGGTCCGGCCGCAGCGACGGCGAGCGCAGCGCCGCCTGGATCGAGCGCCAGCGCGCCAAGGTCGAAGGCGGCATCGCCGCCATGGCCAAGGGGCTGGCCGACAAGCCCTTTTGCAGCGGCATCCACCTGAGCCTCTCGGACATCGCCGTGGGCTGCGCGCTGGGCTGGCTGGGGCTGCGTTTTCCCGAGATCGACTGGCGCAACCGCCACTCCAACCTCGCAAAGTTGTACGACAAGCTGATGCTGCGGCCCAGCTTCATCGACACCCAACCATGAAAAAAGGCGCCAGAGGCGCCTTTTTCGTTTCAGGGCGCCGGTGTCTGCCGCGCCCCGCCCGTGCGGGAAATACAAAAATGCTGCGAGGCGCCCCGACGCGAAGGAGGGAGGGAGGGAGGAGGAGAAGAATCGCCTCGGGATTTCGACCAGACAAGACGCCTGGAAGACCTCGCAACATGAAAACTGGAAGGCATTTGCTGCCCTCGTCCGTTATGAGCACAGTGTGCCAGCCCGGTTCCCCCTCCAGTGGTAAACGTTTGTGACCGTTGGTTCACAGCGGCAAGGCCGTCAGCCCCCCGCCGCAAGTTGGCTCTCGATGACCTTGACGAAGGCGCTCTCGTCGGGCGCCGTCATGCTGGACCAGGCCTGCACCACTTTGCCGTCCCGCCCGATCAGGTATTTGTAGAAATTCCACTTCGGCGTGGTGCCGGAGGCCAGCGCGAGCTGCTTGAACAGCGGGTTGGCATTGGCGCCGCGCACCGACGACTTCGCGAACATCGGAAACTTCACGCCGAAGGTGCTTTCGCAGAAATCGGCGATTTCCTTGTTCGAGCCCGATTCCTGCGAGAAATCGTTGGACGGGAAGCCCAGCACCACCAGCCCGCGCGAGCGGTATTTGCTGTCCAGCGCCTCCAGCCCCTTGTATTGCGGGGTAAAGCCGCAGAAGCTCGCGGTGTTCACCACCAGCACCACCTTGCCCGCGTACTGGCACAGCGATTGTGGTTTTTCGTCCTGCAGCCGCGGGAAGGTGTGTTGCAGTGTGGGCGGGCAGGCCGCAGCGGCGGCGCCGTCGGCCGGGGCGGATGGCGCAGGAGAGGGTGTGGGAGAGGGGGCCTGGGCGACCGCCGTGCCAGCGGCAAGGAGGCATGCGGCCAGGGCGGCAGGGATTCGCATAAGGGGGCTCCTGAAGACAAAAAGGTGTGCATTTCGCGTCATAAGACCGCGCTTATCCACACATCATCGCGCGTCTGTCATGGGTGCGCCAAACGAGCCGACTAAAATCGACGGCCTTAGAAAGACTTTGATGCTTTATCCGGAACTCTTCAGACAACTCGAATCTGTCCGCTGGGACATGGACAAGGACATTCCCTGGCAGTCGTTCGATGCTTCGCTGCTGTCCGAAGAGCAGGCGCAGACCATCAAGATGAACGCCATCACCGAGTGGGCGGCGCTGCCGGCCACCGAGATGTTCCTGCGCGACAACCGCCACGATAGCGATTTTTCCGCTTTCATGTCGATCTGGTTCTTCGAGGAGCAGAAGCACTCGCTGGTGCTCATGGAGTACCTGAAGCGCTTCAGCCCCCAGCATGCGCCCACCGAGCAGGAGCTGCACGAAGTGCGCTTCGACTTCGACCCGGCCCCGCCGCTCGAAACCCTGATGCTGCATTTCTGCGGCGAGATCCGCCTCAACCACTGGTACCGCCGTGCCGCCCAGTGGCACACCGAGCCGGTCATCAAGCACATCTACACCACGCTGAGCCAGGACGAGGCCCGCCACGGCGGCGCCTACCTGCGCTACATGAAGCGCGCCATGGAAAAGTTCGGCGACGAGGCGCGCGCCGCCTTCACCAAGGTGGGCGTGCTGATGGCCAGCGCGCGCCGCACCGCCCAGGCGCTGCACCCGACCAACCTGCACGTCAACAAGGCGCTGTTCCCCAACGACACCATCCAGAGCCGCATGCCCGATCCCGACTGGCTCGAGCACTGGCTCGACAAGCAGATCAAGTTCGACGCGGTCTGGGAAAGCAAGGTCGGCGAACGCATCCTGCACAACCTGAGCCTCTTGATGAACCGCAGCTTCAAGACCGTGCAGGAACTCAACCGCTATCGCAAGGAACTGGCCGCCACGCTCGGCCCCAAGCCCGAATACCAGGGCGCATAGCGGCCGCCTGTCACAAACCCGGTGGGTCGCCCGTCTTGTGAGCATGGACGATCCCACCCTCGCCTTCGACAGCCACCGCCGCCGCCTGCAGGGCATCGCCTACCGAATGCTCGGCTCCGTCGCGGAGGCCGAGGAGGTGGTGCAGGACGCTTGGCTGCGCTGGCACGAGGCCGACAAGGCCGCCCTGGGCAGCGCCGAAGCCTGGCTGGTCACCGTCGTCACGCGCCTTTCGATCGACCGGCTGCGCGCCGCCAAGGTCCAGCGCGAGCACTACATCGGCGCCTGGATGCCCGAGCCCACGCTGACCGGCGGGCCGGACACCCCGGAGCAACTGCTCGAGCGCGCCGACAACATCTCCGTCGCCTTCCTGGCCGTGCTCGAGCGCCTGGCGCCCGAGGCGCGCGCGGCCTTCCTGCTGCGCGAAGTGTTCGATGCCGACTACGACGAAGTGGCCCGCACGCTCGGCAAGAGCGAGGCCGCCTGCCGGCAGCTGGTGCACCGTGCCAAGGCGCAGGTGCAGGAGGCCCGCCCGCGCTTCCAGGTGCCGCGCGAAACCCACGAGCGCCTGCTGCGCGCCTTTGCCGATGCGGCCGCGCGCGGCAGCCTGCAGGATCTGAAGGCGCTGATGGCGCAAGACGTGGAGCTCATCGGCGACGGCGGCGGTAAGGTGCAGAGTTTCAGCAAGGTCCTGCGCGGCAGCCAGCGGCTCGCGCAGCTGTACTTCGCGCTGTGGCGTCGCATGGGCGCCGCGGTGCGCATGGAACTGGTGGAGATCAACGGCGAGCCGGGGCTGTTGCGCTTCCTGGACGGCCAGCTCGAATCGGCCCAGACCTTCGAGATCGAGGGCGAGCGCATCGTGCGCGTCCGCGTGCAGCGCAACCCCGACAAGCTCGCGCGCATCGCGCAGCTCTATTCGCTGAAGTAATTTTCCGGCGGCGTGTCACAGGGCCGAGGGCTGGCCCGTCTTCAGTGGGTAGGAAGCAGATTTTTCAACCCAGACTCACTGGAGCATCTTCATGAACACGACCCCCCGCCTGAACTGGTTCAAGACCATCCCCAAGGCATTCGAAGCCATCCTGGCCGTCAGCGCCAGCATCGATTCGAGCACTGTCGGCAAGACAGTGCTCGATTTCGTCTTCGCGCGCGTCTCGCAGATCAATGGCTGTGCCTACTGCCTCGACATGCATGTGCGCGACCTGCGCAAGCAGGGCGAAGGATGGCAGCGCATCAACAGCCTGGCCACCTGGCGCGAGGTGAGCTTCTTCAACGAGCGCGAACGCGCGGCGCTGGCCTGGGCCGAATCGCTCACGCGGCTGGCCGACAACCACGATGAGCGCGAAGCCGAGTTCGCAGCCCTGAAGGCGCAGTTCAGCGACGTCGAGATCGCCGAGCTCACCGTGGCTGTCGCGCAGATCAACACCTGGAACCGCATCAACGTCGGCATGCGCATGCCGGTCGCCGTCAAGGCGCTGGACTGAATTTCTTCAGCGGCGCTCGACCACCATCGGGGCGATGCGCAGGCTCTCGCGCAGCTGCGTGACGGCCTCGCCGGCTTCGCTGCGCGAGGCGAACGGCCCGGCCTGCAGGCGGTGCGTGCCGGCTTCGCTGAACACGCGCAGCTGCGGCGCCAGCGTCGGCAGGCCGCGCGCCGCCTGGCTCCGCAGGCCCTCGGCGCCATCGCGCTCGCGGAAGGCGCCGAGCTGCACCCAGAAGCCTGCGGCCGCGGCCGAAGACGAGGAGGGCGCAGAGTCCTGCGATGCGGCCCGGGACGCCGGTGGCGGTGCGGTGAGCGGCGCCATCGGCGGGAGGTCGGTGACCATGATCGGCTGGCGGGGCGATGCGGCCTCCGGCTCGGGCGCGGGCGCGGGCCCGGCTTGCGCGATCCGCTCGGCGGGCGTCACCGGCGCGATGGGCGTTTGCGGCGCGACCGGCATTGCCGAGGCCGGCGCTGCAGCGGTCATCGCCACCGGCGCCACCCAGGCCGAGGGCACGGCCACCGGTGCAGCCGCCGCTCGCTGGGGCTGCGCCGGCGCTGGCGAGGCCGAGGCGTACGCCGTTCCCGCATCGCGCCGCCACGCCCCGGTGCGGATGTCCTCGTTCGTGATGCGCTCGATCTCCACCGGCGCCACGCCGCGCAGCAGGTCGAGCTTGAGCGCCGCCGTGTAGCTCAGGTCGATGATGCGGCCGTCGACGAAGGGCCCGCGGTCGTTCACCCGCACGATCACCTCGCGCCCGTTGGCCGGGTTGCGCACCCGCACGTAGCTGGGCAGCGGCAGCGTCTTGTGCGCGGCCGTCATGGCGTACATGTCGTAGGGCTCGCCGCTCGCGGTCGAGGCGCTGTGGAACTTGCGGCCGTACCACGAGGCAATGCCCGATTCGCGGAACGGCCGGTCGTCGGTGATCGGCTGGTAGGCCCGGCCCAGCACCGTGTAGGGCTTGCTGGTGCCGCCGCTGCTGCGGATGGCTTCGACGCGGGGCTCGGCGTCGGGTACGCGGTCGAGGTCGGACGGGATGTTGCTGCCCGGGCCGTCGCGGCCGCTCAGTGCGCCGCCGCCGCTGCGCGTGCCGCTCGCGCAGCCCGCGAGGAGGACGGCGACCGCCACCGCGCAGGCGGCCAGCGCGGGGGTGGCGAGGGAGCGGGTGCGCTCAGCCAAATACCGCCTTCCATAGCGCCAGCATCGCGTCGCGTTCGGCGGCCAGTGCGGGCGGGGTGACCTGGGTCGGTTCTTCGTTGAGGCGCGCGCGGTGCTGCACGCGCCTCAGTTCGCGATAAGCCGCGGCAGCCTTGCGGCCGACGCCGGCGGGCAGCAGGCCGGCTTCTTCCGCGCGCACCAGCAGCGCGATGTTGCCGACGTTGGGAATCAGCTCCGGGTGCCCGCTCGAGGCCGACAGCACCAGGAACTGCACCGCGAACTCGGCATCGACCATGCCGCCGGGGCTGTGCTTGACGTCGAAGCGATCGGCCTTCACCGGCCGTGCGCCGCGCAGCTTGTTGCGCATTGCGATGATCTCGGCCTTGAGCGCCTCGCGGTCGCGCGGCGCCACCAGCACGGCTTCGCGCACCTGATCGAAGCGGGTGCCGAGCGCTGCGCTGCCGAGCACGAAGCGCGCGCGGGTCATGGCCTGGTGCTCCCAGGTCCATGCGGTGTTGCTGCCGCGGCCGAGCTGGTAGCGCTCGTAGGCTTCGAAGCTGGTCGTCAGCAGGCCCGAGTTGCCGTTCGGGCGCAGCGCGGTGTCGATCTCGAACAGGTCGCCCTCGCGCGTCTTCACGGTGAGCCAGTTGATCAGCTTGCGCACGTAGGCCGCGTAGACCTCGCCCGCGCGCTCGTCGTCGTCTTCGTAGACGAACACGATGTCGAGGTCGCTGCCGTAGCCCAGCTCCTTTCCGCCGAGCTTGCCGTAGCCGATGATGGCGAACTGCGGCAGCTCGCGGTGCCTGTTGCGCACATGCGGCCAGCACCAATGGGCGGTCACGCGCAGCGTGGCGTCGGCCAGCGCGCTCAGGTCGTCGGCCACCTGCTCCACCGTGAGGCGGCCGTCCACGTCGCGCGCCAGGGTGCGGAACACCTCGGCGTGGTGGGCATGGCGCAGCAGGTTCAGCAGGCGCTCCTCGTCGGCTTCGCCGGTGCGGCTGAGCGAGGCGTGGCGCGCCTCGAGTTCGCGCTCGAACTCGGCCGCCATGAAGCGGCCCGAGAGCATTTCGTCGCTCGCGAGTTCGTCGATCACGCCCGGATGCTGCATCAGGTAGCGCGCCGGCCACTTCGCGGCGCCGAGCAATCTCAGCAGCCGTTCCTGCACCGCGGGCCGCTCGACCAGCAGCGCCAGGTAGCTCTCGCGCCGCAGCAGCGGCTCGATCCAGTCGGCCCAGCGCAGGGCGGCGTCCACATGGCGCGGCGTCTGGCCGGGGCCGTCGCCGTCGGGCTCCTTCAGCCATTGCCCGGTGCGCTGCACCAGCTGGCGCAGCCGTGCGCGCGTTTCCTCGCGCAGCGCCAGCACGCGGGGCTGCTCGCACCAGTTGCGGATACGGTCGGCAAAGGCCGGCGGCAGGTCATCGAGCAGGTCGGCCAGGTCGGTGGGGGCGGCCGCCTTCTTGCCGTTGCATTTGCCGTTGCAGGGCTTCTCGCCGCCGAGCAGCTTGTCGAACTCCTGCGCCACGAACTCGCGGTGCGTGTCGAGCTGCTCGAGGAACGGGCAGCAGCCGGCGTAGCCCATGGTCTGCGCGATCCAGCGCAGGTCGTCGTCGGCCACCGGCAGCACGTGGGTCTGCTGGTCGTCCAGGTACTGGATGCGGTGCTCCACGCGGCGCAGGAATTCGTAGGCCGCCGCCAGCGTGTCGGCGGTTTCCTGCGGCATCAGGCCGGCGCGCGCGAGCCGCTGCAGTGCGTCGAGCGTGGGGCGCGTGCGCAGTTCGGGGAACTGGCCGCCGCGTACCACCTGCAGCAGCTGCACGGTGAACTCGATCTCGCGGATGCCGCCGCGAGAGAGCTTGACGTCGTTGGCGCGCTCGGGCCGCCCCGCGCTGCGGCGGGCCGACTGCTCGCGGATCTGCCGGTGCAGCGTGCGCAGCGAATCGAACACGCTGTAGTCCAGGTAGCGGCGGAACACGAAGGGCAGCACGGTGGCGCGCAGGCCCTGCGCAAGGCCGTCGGCGACCACGTCGCGCGGCGCGACCACCCGGCTCTTCATCCAGGCAAAGCGCTCCCACTCGCGGCCCTGCACCTGGAAATATTCTTCGAGCGCATCGAGCGACACCACGCTGGGCCCGGAATTGCCGTTCGGCCGCAGCGCAAGGTCGACGCGGAACACGAAGCCGTGCTCGGTGGTGTCGCCCACCAGCGCATAGATGCGCTTCACGGCGCGCGAGAAATACTCCTGGTTGGAGAGGCGGCCGCGGCCGTCGGCATCGCCGCGGGTCTCGCCGTCCAGGTCGTACAGGTAGATCAGGTCGATGTCGCTCGACACGTTGAGCTCGCGCGCGCCGAGCTTGCCCATGCCCACCACCCAGAGCTGCGCGCGCTCCCCCTCGGGGCCGAGCGGCGCACCGTGGACCGCGTCGAGTTCCTGGCAGGCGTCGCGGCAGGCGACGTCGAGCGCGAATTCCGCGAGTTCGGTCACGGCGGTGGTCACCACGGCCAGCGGCGCCTGGTCATCGCAATCGAGGGTGACAAGGCGTTCCATCACGAGCTGCCGCACAATGCGCAACGCATCGCCGACGCCGTCCCCGCGTTCGCGCAGTGCCTCGTAGGCCTTCGACATCGACTCGCGCCGCGGCGCGCCAGGGGAAAGCAATGCAAGCTCGGCCGCATACCTGCGGCGCAGGCGCTGGACGAAGCGCGAATAGGAAGAGAGCGCGACCTCGGTCGCGGCTGTCGATGGCGTGGCTGGCAACTGGTTCACACTGGTGTTGGTTTCCGTGGAACCCCTCTGAATGCTGGCGGTCATAATTCCGGACACAGCGCGATCCTCAATGAACGACACGGCGTCTTCCCCTTCACGTCTGCTCAAGATCACCGCTGCGACGGCGCGCTGGCTGCTGGGTTTACTGATCGCTGCATGGCTTCTGCTGGCACTGTCAGTGGTTGTCCTACACGCGTGGATTGTGCCGCGAATCGGCGATTACCGTGGCGCGCTCGAGGCACAAGCCAGCAAGGCCATCGGGGTACCCGTGCGCATCGGGTCGATCACCGCCCGTTCCGATAGTCTGTTTCCCGTCTTCGAACTGCGCGACGTGGTGCTGCACGACGCCCAGAAGCGGGAAGCCCTGCGCCTCGTTCGGGTGGTGGCGAGCGTGTCGCCGCGCTCGCTGTGGCGCCTCAATTTCGAGCAGCTCTACATCGAGGGGCCGCAGGTCGACGTGCGCCGCGATGCACTCGGCAAGCTGCACGTGGCGGGCCTGCACATGGACACCGACACCACCGGAGAGACCCGCGCCGCCGACTGGTTTTTCGCCCAGCGCGAGCTGGTGGTCGAAGGCGGCACCGTGCGCTGGACCGACGAGCAGCGCCAGGCCGAGCCCCTGCTGTTGACCGATGTGCGCTTTGTCGCGCGCAACAGCGCCCGGCGCCACGGCCTCAGGCTCGATGCCACGCCGCCGGTTGGATGGGGCGAGCGCTTCACGCTGCGCGGGCAGTTCCGCCAGCCGCTGCTGTCGGTGCGCTCGGGCCGCTGGCAGACCTGGGACGGCCAGTTCTATGCCGACCTGCCCTACATGGACGTCACCCGCCTGGGCCGCTATGTCTCCCTCGACGCCCGCATCCGCGAAGGCAACGGCGCGCTGCGCCTCTGGGCCGACGTGAAGAGGGGCCAGATCGTGGGCGGCGCGGCAGACCTCGGGCTCAACCGCATCGATGCCTCGCTGGGCCGGGGCCTGCAGCCGCTGGTGCTGCGCGCGGTGACCGGACGGCTGGCCGGCCAGCTGGACGACGAAAAGCTCGAGTTCTCGACCACCGCCCTGCAGTTCGACACCGCGGACGGCATGCGCTGGCCCGGCGGCAACCTGTGGCTGCAGCACTCGCCCGCGCGGGGCCGCACGCCGGAGCAGGGCGCCTTGCGCGCCGACCGGCTCGACCTGGCCGCACTGGCCCTCATTGCCGACCGGCTGCCGCTGGGCGATGCCACGCACCGCGTGCTCGATGCCTATGCGCCGCGCGGGCTGGTCGAGCGCATCGACCTGAACTGGCAAGGTTCGCTGGGCGCGCCCGAGCGCTACCAGGCCAAGGGGCGGATCAGCGGCCTGCGCGTCGCATCGCAGCCGGCGGCCCCGCCTGAAGCCACCCCCGTCCCGCCGGCCACCGCAGCCAGACCCACCGGCGCCGCGCCGGCGGCCCAGCGGCCGCACGCCGGCGCGCCCGGCCTGAGCGGCGCCACCATCGAGTTCGACGCCACCCAGGCCGGCGGCAGTGCCGCACTGTCGATGGCGCAGGGCGCGCTCGAATTTCCGGGCGTGTTCGAGGAGCCGGTCATTCCCATCGACCGGCTCGCGGCCCAGCTGCAGTGGAAGCTCGACAAGGGCCATGCGCAATTGCAGGTTTCCAAGCTGCGCTTCGCCAATGCCGATGCCGACGGCGAAGCCGAAGCCAGCTGGCGCACCAGCGATCCCGCCGTGTCCCGCGGGCAGTCGCTCTACCCCGGCGTGCTCGACCTGCAGGGCAAGCTGACCCGCGCCGACGGCACGCGCGTGTTCCGCTACCTGCCGCTCGAGATTCCCCAGCACACGCGCGACTACGTGCGCGATGCGGTCACCAAGGGCACGGCCAGCAGCGTCGACTTCCGCGTGCGCGGCGACCTGCACGACATGCCGTTCATGGACCCGAAGCAGGGCGAATTCCGCATCGCGGCCAAGGTGGCCGACGTTAACTACGCCTATGTGCCGCCGGCCTCGGCCATTGCCGCGTCGACGGCATCGAAGGCGCCGGCCTCCGCGGCGCGCAGCGGCGCGCCGGCGCCGGCCTGGCCCGCGCTCACCGGGCTCTCGGGCGAACTGGTGTTCGAGCGCGCGGGCATGCTGGTGCGCAATGCGCGCGGGCGGCTGGCCGGCGCCACCGGCATCGAGGTGACCAAGGCCGAGGCGCAGATTGCCGACATGTCGCACCATGCCTCGCTGCTGCGCGTCGATGCCCAGGCCAAGGGCCCGCTCGCCGAACTGCTGCGCGTGGGCGCGCCGCTGGCCGGGGAAACCGGCGAGGCGCTGTCCCGCGTGCGCGCCACCGGCACGGCCGACTACCGCCTGCATCTCGAACTGCCGCTGGCCGCACTCGAGGCGGCCAAGGTCCAGGCCAGCATCGCGCTCGCCGACAACGAGCTGCAGCTGGTGCCCGAGGCGCCGTCCTTCACCCATGCGAAGGGCGTCGTCGGCTTCACCGAAACGGGGTTTTCGCTGGCCGGCGTCAACGCCAGGCTGCTCGGTGGCGACGTCCGGGTCGAAGGCCGCGGCCGCTTCGCCGGGCCCAACCGCGAGGTGGCATTGAAGGCGCAGGGCACCGCAACGGCCGAAGGCCTGCGCGCTGCGCGCGAGGCCGACTGGCTCACGCGCATTGCGGCCAAGGCGAGCGGCAGCACGCCTTATGCGGTCACCTTCTCGATGCGCGACGGCGCGCCGGAGTTCTCGCTCACCAGCACGCTGCAGGGCCTGGCCCTGCAGCTGCCCGCACCGCTCGTGAAGACGGCGGACGAACAGATGCCGCTGCGCATCGAGAAGAAGGTGCTGCAGCGCGAGACCCGGGCGGGCGCCGCCGTCGCCGTGCAGGACCAGCTCTCGATGGAGCTCGGCCGCATCGGCGCCGCCCACTATGTGCGCGACATCTCCGGCACCGAAGCGCGCGTGCTGCGCGGCAGCATCGGCATCGGCCTTGCCGCGGGCGAGACCGCCCCCTTGCCCGACAAGGGCGTGCTGGCCAACGTCAACGTGGCGAAGCTCGACATGCCCGCGTGGCAGGCGCTGGTCGGCGACACCGGAGGCAGCGCGCCCGAAGCGGCGGGCGGCGCCGAGCGGCCCGAAGACGCGGCCACGGGCTACCTGCCCACGCGCATTGCGGTGCGGGCGCAGGAACTCGGCATCGCGGGGCGCACGCTGCACAACGTGGTGCTCGGCGGCACGCGCGACGGCGCGCTCTGGCGCGCCAACATCGACGCCACCGAACTGAGCGGCTATGCCGAGTACCGCCACGCCCAGGCCGGGCGGCTCTATGCGCGGCTTGCGCGGCTCAAGATTGCGCCCACCGAGGCCAGGCAGGTCGAAACCCTGCTCGACGAGCAGCCGGGCACGCTGCCCGCGCTCGACATCGTCATCGACGACTTCGAGTTGCTGGGCAAGCGCCTGGGCCGCGCCGAGATCGATGCCGTCAACCGCGGCGGCGCGGGCCGCGAATGGATGCTCAACAAGTTGAGCTTCACCATGCCCGAGGCCAGTTTTTCGGCCAAGGGCACCTGGGCCGCCGCGCCGGGCGGCACCCCCGGGCGCGCAGAGCAGCGCCGCACGGCCATGACCTTCAGGCTGGACATCGCGGACGCCGGCGACCTGCTCACGCGCTTCGGCATGTCCGGCGTCCTGCGGCGCGGCAGCGGGCGGCTCGAAGGCGACGTCAACTGGCGCGGCTCGCCGTTCTCGCTCGACTATCCGAGCCTGGGCGGGCAGCTCCAGGTCAACGTCGAATCGGGCCAGTTCCTCAAGGCCGACCCCGGGCTTGCCAAGCTGCTCGGCGTGCTGAGCCTGCAGGCGCTGCCGCGCCGGCTCACGCTGGATTTCCGCGATGTCTTCAGCCAGGGCTTCGCCTTCGACTTCATCCGCGGCGACGCAAAAATACACAACGGCATCGCGAGTACCAACAACCTGCAGATGAAGGGCGTGAACGCGGGCGCGCTGATGGACGGCTCGGCCGACATCGTGCGCGAAACGCAGGACCTGCGCGTGGTGGTGGTGCCCGAGATCAACGCCGGCACGGCCGCGCTGGTGGCCACCGCGATCAACCCTGCGATCGGCCTGGGCACCTTCCTTGCGCAGTGGGTGCTGAGCAAGCCGCTTGCGGCCGCGGCCACGCAGGAGTTCCACATCGAAGGCACCTGGGCCGACCCCAAAATAGCCAAGGTGCCACGATCCATCCTGCCGAACGTACCCGGCCCCGCCGCGGCGCCGGCCGGTGGGCAGGGCAAGTGAAAACGGAGACCACGCAATGAAAGTCGCAGCCATCCAGATGGTGTCGGCCATCGCCCGCGAAGCCAACCTCGCGCGCGCCCACGGCCTGCTCGCGCAAGCCGCGGCCGCAGGCGCCGAGCTCGCGGTGCTGCCCGAGTATTTCTGCATGATGGGCGCGCGCGACACCGACAAGCTCGGGCTGCGCGAGACCGCCGGCGCGGGCGCCGTGCAGGGCTTTCTTGCCGATGCGGCGCGCGAGTTCGGGCTCTGGATCGTGGGCGGCACCCTGCCCATCGAAAGCGGCGACGCCGAGCACGTGTTCAACAGCTCGCTGTGCTACGCGCCCGACGGCCGATGCGTGGCGCGCTACGACAAGATCCATCTCTTCTTCTTCGACAACGGCAGCGAGCGCTACGACGAGCGCCGCGTCATCGCGCCGGGCGCCGAGCCCGTGGTGTTCGAGCTGCCCTCGCGCGACGGCCACCGCTGGCGCGTGGGCATGAGCGTCTGCTACGACCTGCGCTTTCCCGAGCTGTACCGCGCGCTCGCCAAACGGGGCGCCGAGCTGCTGCTGGTGCCCAGCGCCTTCACCCGCACCACGGGCGCCGCGCACTGGGAAGTGCTGCTGCGCGCGCGGGCCATCGAGAACCTGGCCTGGGTGGTGGCGCCCGCGCAGGGCGGCACGCACGAGAACGGCCGCCACACCTGGGGCCAGTCGATGGTGGTCGACCCCTGGGGCACGGTGGTGGCGCAGCAGGCGAGCGAAGAGGGCGTGGTGCTGTTCGACCTCGATGCCGGGCAGATCGAGCGCGTGCGCACCCAGCTGCCCGTTCTCTCGCACTGCGTGCTCTAGATGGAGGAGGCCGCCCTGACTGTCGCACCGCCGCGGTGGGCGCTGTCGGCGTTCGCGCGGCTGCGCTCGCTGTGGCAGCGCTGGTTCCTCTGGCTGATCCTGGCCGTGCTGGTGTCGGCGCTGCTGGTCACGGTGGTGTGGCTCGCGGGCCGGCACGAGGTCGAGCAGGTGCAGGCGAACCTCGACCGCGACACCGCCGACGCGGTCTCGGACCTTCGCATCGGCCTGCAGCGCAACGCCCAGAGCCTGCGCGCCACCCAGGCCGCGGGCCTGGACCGCACGCACTGGCCCGAAGCCGCCGCCTCCCTGCTGCGCGAGCACCGCGAGTGGCTCCGGCTCGAATGGCGCGATGCCGCGCTGCGTCCGCTCGAAGCGGTGAACACGCCCTACCGCATGCGGCTGATCGCCGACGAGAGCCGCGGCGCCGACCAGTCGGACGTGGGGCTCGCCTGCGCGGCCGCGCGCAAGCTCGGCGCGCCGGCCTATTCGCCGAGCCACTACGTGCCGATCCTCGGCGGAGGCGGCGTCGAGGTGATGGAACTCTGCGTGCCGATCGACGCGGGCGGCTTCCTGGTGGCGAGCTACTCGCTGCGCGACACGCTCATCGAGCTGGTCGGCCCCACGCTCACGCGCGGCCAGGAGGTGGCCTTCACCGAGGCCGACGGCACGCGCCTGGTGGCGCTCGGCACCTCGCGCCGCACCGGGACGCGCGTCTTCACCTCGCAGCAGCTGATCGACCTGCCCGGCGCCGCGCTGATGCTGCGCGTGGACGGCTGGCGCGCCGCGCCCGATCTTTTTCCGAACGTCCTGACGGCGCTGGTCACTGCGATTTCGATTGCGCTGGTGTCGGTGCTGGTGCTGCTCGCGCGCGACACGCGCCGCCGGCTGCGCGCCGAACGCGACCTGGCCGATGCGCTGGCCTTCCGCAAGGCGATGGAAGACTCGGTCATCACCGGCCTGCGCGCACGCGACCTGCAGGGGCGCATCACCTACGTGAACCCCGCGTTCTGCGAAATGGTCGGCTTCAGCCCCGAAGAGCTGATGGCCGGCAGCGGCGAAGCCATCGAGGCGCCCTACTGGCCCACCGAGCTGGCGCACGAATACCAGCAGCGGCAGGCCCGCCGGCTGGCCGGCGGCATGCCGCCGCGCGAGGGCTTCGAGTCGGTCTTCATGCGCAAGGACGGCACGCGCTTTCCGGTGCTCATCTTCGAGGCCCCGCTGATCAACGCGCAGCGCGTGCAGACCGGCTGGATGAGTGCCTTCATCGACATCAGCGAGCAGCGCCGCATCGAGGAACTCTCGCGCGCCAGCCAGGAACGGCTGCAGGCCAGTGCGCGGCTGGCCACGGTGGGCGAAATGGCCTCGCTGCTGAGCCACGAACTCACGCAGCCGCTGGCCGCCATCGCCAGCTATGCGACGGGGTCGCTCAACATGCTGGGCCCCCACGCCAAGGGCGAGCAGGCCGAAGTGGCCATGGCGGTGCGGCGCATTGCCGAGCAGGCCGACCGCGCCGGCCAGGTGATCCGCAGCGTGCACGACTTCGTGCGCCGCCGCGACCGCACGCGCGAGGCCGTGGCGCCGCAGGCGCTGATCGACGCGGTGCTGCCGCTGGTGCGGCTGCAGGCGCGCAAGCTCGGCGTGAGCATCGAGGTGGTGCTCGAAGACCGCCTGCCTCCGGCCGTGTGCGACCGCACGCTGGTCGAGCAGGTGCTGCTGAACCTCGCGCGCAATGCCATGCAGGCCATGGACACGCCGGAGCACGTGGGCGAGCGCGTGCTGCGGCTGCGCGTGTCGCGTGTCGTCGCGGTCGGCGGCCCGGCGGGGGCCGAGGACGCGCGGCGCTGGCTGGAGTTTGCAGTGGCCGACCTCGGCTGCGGCATCAGCGAAGAGGTGGCGGGCCGCCTCTTCACGCCCTTCTTCACCACGCGCGCCGACGGCATGGGCCTGGGCCTGAGCCTGTGCCGCACCGTGGTGGAGCAGCATGGCGGGGTGCTCGTTTTCGAGCCCAACCGGCCCCGGGGCACCGTGTTCCGGTTTACCCTGCCGAGCACATGATTTACTCCCAGGCTTTTGCGCCCGTTTCCGGAATCGACATGACATGCAACCCCTGATCGACGGCCTGATCTTCATCGTGGACGACGATGCCAGCGTGCGCGAGGCGCTGGCCTGGCTGCTGCGCTCGCGCCGCCTGGAGAGCGAGCACTTCGCGAGCGCCGAGGCCTTCGAGCTGCGCCTGGCCGAGGGCCCGCTGCCCGATCAGCCGCTGTGCCTGCTGCTGGACGTGCGCATGCCGGGCACCAGCGGGCTGGTGCTGTTCGACCGGCTCGCCGAGCGCGGCCTGCTGGACGCCATGCCGGTGATCTTCCTGACCGGCCATGCCGACGTGCCCACGGCCGTGGATGCGGTGAAGCGCGGTGCCTTCGACTTCTGCGAGAAGCCGTTCTCGGACAACGCCCTGGTCGACCGCATCGAGCAGGCGCTGGGCGCTTCGCTGCGGGCGCTGGAGGTGCGGCGCGTGCGGCGCAGCCTGGCCGGCCGCATCGCCGAACTGACCGACCGCGAGCGCGACGTGATGCGGCTCGTGGTCGAGGGCCTGCCGAACAAGCTGATCGCCGATCAGCTGGCGATCAGCGTGCGCACGGTGGAGGTCCACCGCGCACGCGTGTTCGACAAGATGGAAGTGAAATCGGCGGTCGAGCTGGCCAACCGCCTGCGGGATCTCTAGGAGATCAGACCTTTTCCGCCACGAAGATCTCGACGCGGCGGTTCTGGGCGCGGCCTGCCGGCGTGCTGTTGTCGGCCAGCGGTTCGCGCGAGCCGCGGCCGTCGGTCGTGATGGCCGTGGTCGAGACGCCGCGGCTCACCAGGTGGTTGCGCACGCTGTCGGCGCGGCTCACCGAGAGGCGCTCGTTGCCTTCCTCGCTGCCGGTGTTGTCGGTGTGGCCCACCACGCGCACGCTGGCCGCGGCGGCGCTGCGCAGGCCTTCGGCCACGTTGTCGAGCACCTGGGCCAGGTTGCGCTTGACGTTGGCGCGGCCCACGTCGAACGACAGTTCGTTGGGAACCACGAGATGCAGCTGGTTGTCCGCGGTCTGCTCGATCACCACGCCCGTGCCCTTGGTGGAATTTTCCAGCTCGGTCTTGAGCGCCGCCAGGCGCGCAGTCCAGCTGTTGGCAGGCGCAGCCGCCTGGGCGGCCGGCGCGGCGGCCGGTCCCGGCGCGGGCGATTGCGAGGCGCACCCCGCAACGAACAATGCGGCCGCAGCCGCACCCGAAACAACAAGCTTCCTCATGAGTTTTTCCCTCTTTGTGAACATGAAACGATGACGATGGGCGCCGGCCGCTCCCGCACGGCCGGCTTTCTTTTTATATCAGCCGATTCGGTCAGCCCCGCGGCGCGCGCTCGCCCACGTAGATCTCGACGCGGCGGTTCTGCGCCCGGCCGGCATCGCTGTTGTTGTTGGCGATCGGCTCGTGCGAGCCGCGTCCTTCGATGCGGAAGGCCGCGGCGCTCACGCCGCGCGCCACCAGGTAGTCGCGCGTGCTGGCGGCGCGGTCGACCGACAGCGGGTTGTTGATGGCGTCCGAGCCGGTGTTGTCGGTGTGGCCGATGATGCGCACCTCGGCGTTCGGGTTGTTGCGCAGGCCGCTCGCGAACTGGTCGAGCACCGGCGCGAAGTTGGGCTTGATGTTGGAGCGGCCCACGTCGAAGGAGACGTCGCTCGGGATCTGGAGCTTGAGCTCGTTGTTCGGGGTTTGGGTCACGGCCACGCCGGTGCCCTGGGTGGCGGCTTCCATCTGGCGCTTCTGGTTTTCCATGCGCTGCGACCACAGATAGCCGCCGAGCGCGCCGGCTGCGGCGCCGACCACGGCACCCGTGCCGATGGCGCCGCGGTTGCCGCCGGTGGCCGAGCCGATGGCCGCGCCGCCCAGTGCGCCGATGCCGGCGCCGATGCCGGTGTTGCGCTGGGTCTCGGTCATGCCGCCGGCACAGCCGGACAGGACGAGGGCGGCAGCGGTGGTGGCGAGTACAAACTTTTTCATGGCAATCCCTTTCAAGGTTGAATCAGGCGGGCCACAGCTTAGCCTCGGCGAACCTGCGATGGTACGGCCTTACCAGCTTGCAGGAAAGAAGAAAACTTTCTGCAAAGCCCCGTGAATGCTGCGATGATTGCTACTAAAGTAATAGCTTGTAGCCTGTTCTCCGACATGCCGCCGCGGCTTTTGGCTACGCAAGTAATTCACGCTTCGGGCGGGGGATTCTTTTTCTCGTCGGCTTCGCTGCCATCGGCGGTTTCGTCGTCGCCGTGCAATTCGCCTTTTTTTCGACCGGAAAACATGGTCCACCAGACGATCAATATGAACACGAGCCCGGCCCCGAGGGCTTCAAGCAAAATCAAACCCATGAGAAATGGACTCCAGTGGCTGGTTGGGCTCGCGATCGTAGCAACGCTGGCCGGCTGCTCGATTGCCCCGCGCACGCCCGACGCCCCGGCCCGGCCGGCCGCCACGCCGCCGCGCGACCTCGGACCGCTGACCGGTTCGCTCGCGCACCCCAAGAGCCGGTGGGTGCCCGTCGGCTGGTCGGAGCTGCCGGGTTTCGGCGACGACCCGCTGCACGAAGCCTGGATTGCGCTCCTGGCCAATTGCGCGCGGCCCAACGCCGCCTTTGCGCCGCTGTGCCGCGACGTGCGCCAGCTGGCCATCGCCACGCCCGAGGAGCAGCGCCAGTGGATGACCGACAGGCTGCAGCCCTACCGCGTGGAGTCGCTCGCGGGCTCGAGCGAAGGCAAGCTCACGAGCTACTACGAGCCGGTGTACGAGGCGTCGCGCGTGCCCACCGCCACCTTCAGCGTGCCGATCTACCAGGCGCCCGACGGGCTGGTGCCGCGCCGCCCCTGGTACACCCGCCAGGAAATCGAAACCCTGCCCGAAGCCCAGGCCGCGCTGCGCGGCCGCGAGATCGCATGGATGGCCGACCCCATCGACGCGCTGATGCTGCACATCCAGGGCTCGGGGCGCCTTCGCATCACCGAGGCCAACGGCATCCAGCGCACCGTGCGCGTGGCGTTCTCGGCCACCAACGAACAGCCGTACAAGAGCGTGCAGCAATGGCTGATCGGCCAGGGCGTGGCCAAGGTCGGCAAATGGCCCGACGACACCAAGGCATGGGCCGCGCAGAACCCGCAGCGCGTGACGCAGCTCTTGTGGAGCAATCCGCGCTACGTGTTCTTCCGCGAGGAAACCATGAGCGAGCTCGACGCCGCCTTTGGCCCGCGCGGTGCGCAGGGCGTGCCGCTGACGGCCGGGCGCTCCATCGCCGTCGACCGCGACAGCATCCCGTACGGCACGCCGGTCTGGCTCGCATCGAGCGGGCCGGCGGCGCAGCTGCAGAAGCTGGTGGTGGCGCAGGACACCGGCAGCGCCATCGTCGGCGCGGTGCGCGCGGACTACTTTGCCGGCACTGGCGCCGACGCGGGGCGCCTGGCCGCCAGCATGAACCAGCCGCTGCGCCTGTGGGCGCTGTGGCCAAGGCAAACGCCGGCGCCCTGAGCCGTTTCACGCGGGTGTCATGCGAAGTGCCTAACTTCGCGGGTTGGTTTCTTTTCCAACCCACGAAAGTAATTGCGCATGACCGCAAACACCCGTACCGACGCCAATGGCATCGATCTTGACGACATCGGCACCAACCCCACTTCGAATCCGTCCTTCACCGACCTGGTCGCTTCGCGCCTGAGCCGCCGGCAACTGTTCGGCCTGGGTGTCGGCACCGCCAGCACCGCATTGCTGCAGGCCTGCGGCGGCGGCGGCGATGGTGGCGTGGCTTTCCCGATCATTCCGCCCGCACCGGCGCCCGCTCCTGCGCCGGCACCGGCGCCAGCCCCCGCGCCGGCGCCCGCACCGGCCAAGCTCGGCTTCAATGCCGTGGCCAAGAGCCTTGCCGACGTGGTCACCGTGCCCGCCGGCTACACCGCGAGCGTGCTCTACCGCCTGGGCGACCCGATCGCCGCGGGCGTGGCCGCCTACAAGAACGACGGCACCGACGATCCGGCCACCTACGACCGCCGCGCCGGCGACCACCACGACGGCATGACCTTCTTCGGCATGAATGCGTCGAACAAGTGGGACGCGGCCAACGCCTCGCGCGGCCTGCTCGTGATGAACCACGAAGCCATCACCCCTCTGTTCCTGCACCCCGCCGGCCAGACCATCAGCGGCACCGGCAACGCGGCGGTGCGCACCTCCGCCGACGAAGTGCTGCGCGAGTTCTACCTGCACGGCGTGAGCGTGATCGAGGTCAACAAGAGCGGCAGCGCCTGGAGCTACAAGCAGGACTCGAGCTTCAACCGCCGCGTCCACACGCTCACCGAAATGGCGTTCTCGGGCCCGGCCGCCAAGACCGACTACCTGAAGACCAAGTACTCTACCGATGGCAGCAAGACCCGCGGCACGCTCAACAACTGCGCCAACGGCACCACGCCCTGGGGCACCTACCTGACCTGCGAAGAGAACTGGGCCGGCTACTTCCGGCGCATCAAGGCCACCGACGACCCCAGCCGCAGCGCCAAGGAGATCGCCTCGTTCACCCGCTACGGCGTTGCCAGCGCCGGCCGCGAACTCTGGGCCACCGTCACGCCCGACACGGCCGACAACATCTACGGCCGCTGGAATGCCCAGGTGGTCGGCGCCACCGCCACCGACGACTTCCGCAACGGTGCCAACACCTACGGCTGGGTGGTCGAGATCGATCCCTTCAACCCCGCCAGCACCCCCAAGAAGCGCACCGCGCTCGGTCGCTTCGGCCATGAAGGCGCCTGCCTCGGCCCGGTCGTGGTCGGCAAGCCGCTGGTCTGGTACATGGGCGACGACTCGCGCAACGAGTACATCTACAAGTTCGTCTCTGCGAAGAACTGGGATGCGGCCGACGTGGGCGGCGGCATCGCGGCCGGCGACAAGTACATGGACGACGGCCGCCTCTACGTGGCCAAGTTCAACGCCGACGGCACCGGCGCATGGCTCGAGCTGAAGCTCGGCGTGAACGGCATCACCGCGAGCAACCCGGCCTACGCCTTTGCCGATGCGGCCGATGTGGTGGTCAACGCGCGCCTGGCCGCGGACGCCGCCGGCGCGACCAAGATGGACCGCCCCGAGTGGACGGCCGTCAATCCGAAGACCGGCGACGTCTACGTCACCCTCACCAACACCAACGCCGCCTCGCGCCCCATCACCGCCACCGATGGCGCCAATCCGCGCTTCTACAACGACAAGACGACCGCCGGCGCGGACCAGAAGGGCAATCCGAACGGCCACGTCGTGCGTTTTGCCGACGACAACGCCGACCCGGCCTCGCTGAGCTTCAAGTGGGACGTGTACCTGTTCGGCGCGCGCTCCACCGCCTCGGCCGACGTCAACCTGTCGCAGCTCAGCGCCGACAACGACTTCTCCAGCCCCGACGGCATGTGGTTCAGCCACGCCACCGCCGGCCTGCTCTGGCTGGAGACGGACGACGGCGCCTACACCGACGTCACCAACTGCATGCTGCTGGCCGCGCTGCCCGGCCAGGTGGGCGACGGCGGTGCCAGGACGGTCACCAACGTCGACGGTGCCACCACGCGCACGCAGAACACCTTCGTGGGCAAGGCGCCCGGCACCGATGGCCTGCGCCGCTTCCTCGTCGGCCCGGCCGATTGCGAGATCACCGGCATTGCCGAATCCGGCGATGGCCGTGCGCTGTTCGTGAACATCCAGCATCCGGGCGAAGGCTCGAAGGACATCGGCAATCCGGACGGCTACATCAGCCACTGGCCGGACGGCGCCAAGAGCCGCCCGCGCTCGGCCACGGTGGTCATCACCAAGGATGACGGTGGCCTGATCGGCCTCTGACCGATTGCGCTGCCGCTGCTCCTACCGGGGCAGCGGCAGCGCCGTCTTGTACCTGACCTGCTTGAGCGCAAAGCTCGAGCGGATCTTCTCGATGCCCGGAATCGGCGTGAGCTGTTCCAGGATGAATTTCTCCAGTGCCGCCATGTCGGCCACGGCGATGCGGATCAGGTAGTCGCTGTCGCCCGTCATCAGGTAGCACTCCATCACCTCGTCGTGCTCGGCAATGCGCTGTTCGAAGTCGGCGAGCGACTGCTTGCTCTGCGTCGTGAGGCTGATCGAGATGAACACGTTGAGCCCCAGGCCCAGCGCCTTGGCGCTCGCGAGCGCCACGTAGCGGTCGATCACGCCATTCGCCTCGAGCATCTTCACGCGCGCGAGGCACGGCGAGGGCGAGAGGTGCACGCGCCGCGCCAGTTCCACGTTCGAGAGCGCACCGTCGCGCTGCAGCTCGTCGAGAATGCGCAGGTCGATCGTGTCCAGTTGCATGAAATGCCGCAAAATAAAGATTTGCCGGAATTTTATGCCGCAAGGCTCGCATGGAATTGGCTGCACCGGTAGCTAATTTGTCGCATGGCGGCCTAAAGTGCCGGCATGAACGCCCCGATTTCCGCCGACCAGATGCGCGCGCTGCTGCTCGACACGCCGCTCACGCACGACCCCGACCCTGCCGAGACCGCCGAATGGCGCGATGCCTTCCTGGCGCTGGCCCAGGCGCACGGCCCCCAGCGCGCACGGCAGATGCTGGCGGAACTCGCCCGCCTTGCGCGGCAGCAACGCATCGGCTGGCAGCCCGAGCTCGCGACGCCCTACGTCAACACCATCGCGGTGGAAGACCAGCCGCCGTTCCCGGGCGACCTGGCCGTCGAGGAGCGGCTGGCCTCGCTGATGCGCTGGAATGCGCTCGCGATGGTGGCGCGCGCCAACCAGGCCTATGGCGAGCTCGGCGGCCACATCGCGAGCTATGCGAGCGCGGCCGATCTGTTCGAGACCGGGTTCAATCATTTCTTTCATGCGCGCGATGAAAATCATCGAGGCGATTTGGTGTTCTTCCAGCCTCACAGCGCACCCGGCGTCTATGCGCGTGCCTACCTCGAAGGCCGCCTCGGCGAGGACGACCTCAAGCACTACCGCCAGGAACTGACAGCGCCCGCCTTCACCGAAGGCAGCGGCGCGCGCGGCCTCAGCAGCTATCCGCATCCCTACCTGATGCCGGACTTCTGGCAGTTCCCGACCGGCTCGATGGGCATCGGCCCCATCAGCTCGATCTACCACGCGCGCTTCATGCGCTACCTCACGCACCGCAACCTGCTCGACTGCGAAGGCCGCAAGGTGTGGGGCGTGTTCGGCGACGGCGAGATGGACGAGCCCGAATCGATGAGCGCCCTCACGCTGGCCGCGCGCGAGAAGCTCGACAACCTCGTGTGGGTGGTCAACTGCAACCTGCAGCGCCTGGACGGCCCGGTGCGCGGCAACGGCCGCATCATCGACGAGCTCGAGAAGCTCTTTGCCGGCGCGGGCTGGAACGTCATCAAGCTCGTGTGGGGCAGCGACTGGGACGGCCTCTTCGCGCAGGACGCCAGCGGCGCGCTGGCGCGCGTCTTCGCCGAAACCGTCGACGGCCAGATGCAGACCTTCGCGGCCAAGGACGGCCGCTTCAACCGCGACAACTTCTTCGGCCAGAACCCCGAGCTCGCGCGCCTGGCCGAAGGCATGACCGACGAGCAGATCGACCGCCTCAAGCGCGGCGGCCACGACCTCGTGAAGATCCATGCGGCCTATGCCGCCGCGGCCGCGCACACGGGCCGGCCCACCGTGATCCTCGCCCACACCAAGAAGGGCTACGGCATGGGCAGCGCCGCGCAGGGCAAGATGACCACGCATTCGCACAAGAAGATGGGCGACGTCGACCTGCTCGAATTCCGCGACCGCTTCAGCCTGCCGCTGACCGATGCGCAGGCCATTGCGATGGACTTCTACCGCCCGCCCGAAGACAGCGCCGAGATGCAGTACCTGCGCAGCCACCGCGCCGCGCTCGGCGGTGCCATGCCGCGACGCGAGACCTCGTGCGAGGCGGTGCCCAAGCCCGACATCGCGAGCTACGCGCAGTTCGCCACCGCGGCAGCCGGCAAGGAAATGAGCACCACCATGGCCTTCGTGCGCATGCTGGGCAACCTGCTCAAGGACAAGGCGCTGGGCCCGCGCATCGTGCCCATCGTGGCCGACGAGGCGCGCACCTTCGGCATGGCCAACCTGTTCAAGCAGGTCGGCATCTATTCGAGCGTGGGCCAGCGCTACGCGCCGGAGGACATCGGCTCCGTGCTGAGCTACCGCGAAGCCACCGACGGCCAGATCCTCGAAGAAGGCATCAGCGAAGCCGGCGCCATCGCGAGCTGGACGGCCGCGGCCACCAGCTACAGCGTGCACGGCCTCGCGATGCTGCCCTTCTACATCTACTACTCGATGTTCGGCTTCCAGCGCGTGGGCGACGCCATCTGGGCTGCGGCCGACCAGCGCGCACGCGGCTTTTTGCTGGGCGCCACCTCGGGCCGCACCACCCTCGGCGGCGAAGGCCTGCAGCACCAGGACGGCAGCAGCCACCTCGTGGCTGCGACCATTCCCAACTGCAAGGCCTACGACCCGGCCTATGCGGGTGAGATGGCGGTGATCGTCGATGCGGGCATCCGCGAAATGATGGTCGAGCAGAAGGACGTGTTCTATTACGTCACGCTCATGAACGAAAACTACGCGCAGCCCGACGTGCCCGAGGGCGCGCAGGCGGACATCCTGCGCGGCTGCTATCGCTTCGGCGTGTACGCGCCCGCTTCAGGCAAGGCGAAAAAGAAGGTCACGCTCCTGGGCTCGGGCGCCATCCTCACCGAGGTCGTCAAGGCCGCGCAGCTGCTGGCCGATGAAGGCATCGAGGCCGAGGTGTTCAGCGTGACGAGCTGGAGCGAACTCGCGCGCGACGGCCTGACTTGCGAGCAGCGCGCGATCGCGGGCGAGAAAGAAGCCGGCGTGCCGTTCATCGCGCAGCAGCTCGGCGCGAGCAAAGGCCCGATCGTCGCCGCCACAGACTACGTGCGCGCCGTGCCAGAGAGCGTGCGCGCCTTCCTGCCCGAAGGCCGCCGCTACCTCACGCTGGGCACCGACGGGTTCGGGCGCAGCGACACGCGCGCGGCGCTGCGCAGCTTCTTCGGGGTGGATGCGGCGAGCATCGCGAACGCGGCGCGCCACGCACTCGGCTGAGCCTTCCGGGCGGCGCCTTGCCGGTGCCTTGCCGTGCGGGCCTGCGTTAGAGTCGCAGGCCCCATCCCCTTCGCGCCCATGACCGCCCGCTTCCAATCCATCGCTCCCGGTGCCCGCCTCGCCGACCAGGTGGCCGACGCATTGGCGGCCGAGGTGCGCAGCGGGCGCCTGTCGGAGGGCGACCGTTTGCCGACCGAGGCTGCGCTGGCCGCGCAGTTCGGCGTGAGCCGCACGGTGGTGCGCGAGGCGGTGTCGCGGCTCAAGTCGCTGGGGCTGCTCGATTCGCGCCAGGGCAGCGGCGTGTACGTGCGCGCCGCGGGCGTCGAGCCGCTGCGCTTCGAGATGCCGCACGTGGCTTCGCGCGAGGCGGTGATCCAGATGGTCGAGCTGCGCCGCGCGCTCGAAGCCGAGGTGGCCGCGCTCGCGGCCGAGCGACGCACGCCCGACGACGTGCAGCGCATCCGCGCGGCCATCGACGCGCTGCATGCGGCCGTGGCCGCGGGCGGCAACGGCGCCGAGGAAGACGTGCGCTTTCACCGCGCCATCGCCGAGGCCGCGCGCAACCCGTTCCTGATCGGCACGCTGCAGTACCTGCGGCAGTTCCTGCACGGCGCCACGCGCGTCACGCGCGCCAACGAGGCGCGCCGTGCCGACTTCGCGCGCGAGGTGGCGCAGGAACACGCCCGCATCGTCGAGGCCATCGAGGCCGGCGACGCGCTGCGCGCCCGCGAGGCGGCCAAGTCCCACATGGACAACGCGATCCGCCGCATCGAGCAGGCCGACCCCGCCTTCTGGCAGCAGGAGGGCGCGCAGCTTGCGCGGCCGCTGGTCGAAGGCTGGCCGGTCGGCAGCTGAGCGGCCGCGACACACAAGCTCACCAAAAAGGCGCTGCGGACAACGGCGTCTCCGGGTTTACCCGGGGCAAAGCTCTGAAATCAAATTTGTATGATGACCTGACAAATAAGGCGGCAGTCGCACGAGCCGGCGGCGGCTAGGCCTCTTTCTCATCCAAAGCGGGACAACCCTTTTTTCATGACTTCCTCCACCCTTCCGGTTGGCGCACTGCCCGTGTCCGCCGACGCCGCGCTCGAGAAGCGCGCCTATGCCAAGGTGTTCTGGCGCCTGGTTCCCTTTCTGATGCTGTGCTATGTGGTCGCGTATCTCGACCGCGTGAACGTGGGCTTTGCCAAGCTGCAGATGGGGCAGGACCTGGGCTTCAGCGAAACGGTGTTCGGACTGGGCGCGGGCATCTTCTTCCTCGGCTATTTCCTGTTCGAGGTGCCGAGCAACCTGCTGCTCAACCGGGTGGGCGCACGGATCTGGATCGCGCGGATCATGATCACCTGGGGCGTGCTGTCGGCCTGCTTCGTGTTCGTGGAAACGCCCACCAGCTTCTACATCCTGCGCTTTCTGCTCGGCGTGGCGGAAGCGGGCTTTTATCCCGGCGTGATCCTGTACCTCACCCACTGGTACCCGGCGCACCGGCGCGCGCGCATCATCGCGGTCTTCATGTCGGCCATTCCGGTGGCGGGCATCTTCGGCAATCCGCTGTCGGGCTGGATCATGGACAGCTTCCACGGCGTGTCGTCGATGCAGGGCTGGCAGTGGATGTTCATCATCGAAGCCATTCCGGCCGTGCTCGTGGGGGTGATGGTGCTGCTTTACCTGGACAACGGCATCCAGCATGCGCGCTGGCTCTCGCCCGAGGAGAAGAGCCTGCTGCAGCGCGAGGTCGAGCGCGACCAGGCGCACGGCGCCAAAGGGCCGCACTCGGTGGCCGCCATGTTCCGCGACATGCGCGTGTGGTGGATGGCGCTGATCTACTTCGCCTTCGTGATGGGGCAGTACGCGCTGACCTTCTGGCTGCCCACGCTGGTCAAGGCCACCGGCGTGAAGGGCAACCTGCACATCGGGCTCCTGAGCGCCATTCCGTTCATCTGCGCGATCGTCGCGATGAACCTCTTCGGCCGCAGCGCCGACCGCCGGCAGGAGCGCCGCTGGCACCTGATCGTGCCGGCGCTGATGGGCGCGGTGGGCTTCACGGTGGCCGCGTCGTACACGCAGAATACGACCGTGTCGCTCGCCTTCCTTTCGCTCGCCGCGGCCGGCGTGCTGACCTGCGCGCCGCTCTTCTGGTCGCTGCCCACCGCCTTCCTCTCGGGCACGGCGGCGGCGGCCGGCATTGCGGCCATCAACTCGGTGGGCAACCTCGCGGGCTTCGCGAGCCCGTACCTCATCGGCTACCTCAAGGACCTGACGGGCAGCACGCAGATCGGCATGTACGTGCTGGCCGGTGCACTGGTGCTCGGGGCCATCGGCGTGTGGCTCACGCCCAAGCAACTCGTCAACCGCTGATCGAAAGAACCCTCACATGACTTCCAACACCAGCACACCCGTCGTCGGCGTCGTGGGTCTCGGCGCCATGGGCGGCGGCATGGCGCAGTCGCTGCGCCGCGCAGGCTACGAGCCGCATGTGTTCGACGTGCGCCTGGACGTGGCCCACGCCTTTGCGCGCGACGGCGGCGTGGCCTGCGACACGCTGGCCGCGCTCGGCGGGCAGTGCGACATCGTGGTTTCCGTGGTGGTCAACGCGGCGCAGACCGAATCGGTGCTGTTCGGCGATGGCACCACGCCCGGCTGCGCGGCATCGATGAAACCAGGCAGCCTGTTCGTGATGTGCTCCACCGTGGACCCGAACTGGTCGGTCGCGCTCGAGGCGCGCCTGGCGGCGCAGGGCATCCTGTACCTCGACGCGCCGATCTCCGGCGGCGCCGCCAAGGCCGCGAGCGGCCAGATGACGATGATGACCGCCGGCACGCCCGCCGCTTATGAAAAGGCCGGCGCCGTGCTCGACGCGATGGCGGCCAAGGTCTATCGTCTGGGCGACCGCGCGGGCGCGGGCAGCAAGGTCAAGGTCATCAACCAGCTGCTGGCCGGGGTGCACATTGCCGCGGCCGCCGAGGCCATGGCGCTGGGCCTGCGCGAAGGCGTGGACCCGGCGGCGCTGTACGAAGTCATCACGCACAGCGCGGGCAACAGCTGGATGTTCGAGAACCGCATGGCGCACGTGCTGGCGGGCGACTACACGCCGCTGTCGGCCGTCGACATCTTCGTGAAGGACCTCGGCCTGGTGCTCGACGTGGCGCGCGCGAGCAAGTTCCCGCTGCCGCTGTCGTCCACCGCGCACCAGATGTTCATGCAGGCGTCCACCGCGGGCTTCGCGCGCGAGGACGACAGCGCGGTCATCAAGATTTTCCCCGGCATCGAACTGCCGGCTGCCGACAAGAAAGCCTGAAGTCAAAGGAAGACAAGCACCATGAACATTCTCATCACCGGAGGCTGCGGCTTCGTCGGCGCGCGGCTCGCCCGCACGCTGCTCGCAGGCGGCCCGCTGGCATTGGCCGGCGGCGCGGCCCAGCCCATATCCCGCATCACGTTGGCCGATCGCGTCGCGCCGCCCGCCGACCTCGAGGCCGATGCGCGCGTGCAGTTCGTGCAGGGTGACCTGTACGAGCAGGCTGTCAACGGCGCGCTGCCGCTGGCGGACACCCACGCCGTGTTCCATCTGGCCGCAGCCGTGAGCGGCGAATGCGAGGCGGACTTCGACCTGGGCATGCGCAGCAACCTCGACACCACGCGCGCGCTGCTCGACGCCTGCCGCCGCGCGGGCCATGCGCCGGTGTTCGTGTTCTCCAGCTCGGTCGCGGTGTTCGGCGATTCGCCCGAGCAGCGCCTGCCGGCGGTGATCGAGGACACCACGCTGCCGACGCCGCAGAACAGCTACGGCACCCAGAAGTTCATCGGCGAGCAGCTGGTGGCCGACTTCACGCGCAAGGGCTTCGTGCAGGGCCGCAACGTGCGGCTCATGACGGTCTCGGTGCGCCCGGGCCGGCCCAACGGCGCGGCCTCCAGCTTTTTGAGCGGCATGCTGCGCGAGCCGCTGGCGGGCGAGCGCGCGCGCTGCCCCGTGTCGCCCGACACGCCCGTCGCGCTCGCCTCGCCCGGCAACACCGTCGCCGGCATCGTGCGCGCGGCCACGGCCAGCGCCGCCGAATGGGGCGCGCGCACGGCGGTCAACCTGCCCGCGCTGACCACCACCGTGCGCGAGATGGCGCAGGCGCTGGAGCGCATCGCCGGCAAGGAGGCCACTGGCCTGATCGACTGGGAGCCCGACGCCGCCATCGCGAAGATCGTCACCAGCTGGCCCAGCCGCATCCACGCGGCGCGCGCCGAGGCGCTGGGCCTGAAGGCCGACGCGAGCTTCGACGCGATCCTGCGCGACTACGTGCGCGAGAACGCCCAGGCCGTGAAGCTGCCCGTCGCCAAGGACTGAAGGGGGACCGAACACCATGGCAAAGCTCGTGCTCGGCTGCATCGCCGACGATTTCACCGGCGCCACCGACCTCGCCAACAACCTCGTGCGTGCCGGCATGCGCGTGGTGCAGGCCATCGGCGTGCCGGTCACGCCGCTCGATGCGGAAGTCGATGCGGTGGTGGTGGCGCTCAAGTCGCGCACCATCGCGCCGGCCGAGGCCATTGCGCAGTCGCTCGATGCGCTGCGCTGGCTGCAGGCGCAGGGCGCGCAGCAGATCTACTTCAAGTACTGCTCCACCTTCGACAGCACGCCGCAAGGCAACATCGGCCCGGTGACCGAGGCGCTGATGGAGGCGCTGAAGTGCGACTTCACCATTGCGACGCCCGCCTTCCCCGACAACAAGCGCACCGTGTTCAAGGGCTACCTGTTCGCGGGCGACGTGCTGCTGAGCGAGAGCGGCATGCAGAACCATCCGCTCACGCCCATGACCGACCCGAACCTCGTGCGCGTGCTGCAGGCGCAGTGCACGCGCAAGGTCGGGCTGATCGACCATGCGGTGGTGGCGCGCGGCGCGGCGGCCGTCGCGGAGCGCATCGAGCAGCTCAAGGCCGAGGGCGTGTCGATCGCCATCGTCGATGCGGTGTCGAACGACGACCTGCTGCGCCTTGGCCCGGCGCTCGCGAAGATGCCGCTGGTCACTGCGGGTTCGGGCGTGGCCATCGGGCTGCCGGCCAACTTCGGCCTTGCACCGTCGTCGCAGGCCAGTGCACTGCCGGCGGCCGGCGGACTGCGCGCCGTGGTGTCGGGCAGCTGCTCGCTGGCCACCAACCGGCAGGTGCTCGACTTCATCCAGCGCGGCGGCGCGGCGCTGGCCATCGATCCGCTGCGCATTGCCGCGGGCGTGGATGTCGCGGCCGAGGCATTGGCCTGGGCCGCGCCGCTGGTCGAGAGGCAGCCGGTGCTGGTCTATTCCACGGCCGAGGCCGGCGCCGTGAAATCGGTGCAGGGCAGGCTCGGCGTCGAGGAAGCCGGCGCGATGGTCGAGCGCACCATTGCCGCGATTGCGCGCGGCCTGGTCGAGCGGGGCGTGCGCCAGCTGGTGGTGGCGGGCGGAGAAACCTCCGGTGCCTGCGTGCAGGCGCTGGGCATCGCGCAGATGCAGATCGGCCCGCAGATCGATCCTGGGGTGCCGTGGTGCCATGCGCGTTCCGATGCTGCGCCCGGGGCGGGTCTGCACATCGCGCTCAAGTCCGGCAATTTTGGGGGGGACGATTTCTTCACCAAGGCCTTTACAGTGCTTGCATGACCGAAAACCAAGCCCGAGAAGAAATCTGCCGCGTCGGCCGCAGCCTGTTCGAACGCGGCTACGTGCATGCCACCGCGGGCAACATCAGCGTGCGGCTGGACGACGGTTTTCTGATCACGCCGACCGATGCCTGCCTGGGCTTTCTCGATCCGGCGCGCCTCGCCAAACTCGACGCGCAGGGCAACCAGACCGGCGGCGACCGCGCCAGCAAGACCATCGCGCTGCACACGCGCATCTACGCGGCAGCGCGCAAGTTCGATGCAGGCACGGCCTGCGTGATCCACACGCACAGCACGCACTGCGTCGCGCTCACGCTGGCGAGCGCGCCGGGCGACGAACTGCTGCCCGCGCTCACGCCTTACTTCGTGATGAAGGTCGGCCACGTGCCGCTCATTCCGTACCACCGCCCCGGCGCGCCCGAAGCGGCCGAACTCGTGGCGCAGGCCATCGAGCGCCACGGCGCGGCCGGCACGCCGATCCGCGCGGTGATGCTCGAACGGCTCGGCCCCAATGTCTGGCACGAGAGCCCGGCCGCCACCATGGCGGTGCTCGAGGAACTCGAGGAAACCGCAAGACTCCAGCTGCTCGCCGGCCCCGCCAGGCCCGAGCCGCTCGGCAGCGAACAGATCGACGAACTGCGCCGCACCTTCGGCGCGCGCTGGTAGCCACCCGTAGTAGTAAAAACACGCCATGCCCCAATTCGCCGCCAACCTCTCGATGCTCTATCCGGAGCTCGACTTCCTCGACCGCTTCGAAGCCGCCGCGAAAGACGGCTTCAAGGCCGTCGAATATCTTTTCCCCTACCCCTACGAGCGCCGTGAGCTTGCAGCCCGCCTGAAGCACAACGGCCTGCAGCAGGTGCTCTTCAACGCCCCTCCGGGCGACTGGGACCGCGGCGAGCGCGGCCTGGCCTGCCTGCCGGGGCGCGACGCCGAATTCCGCGAAGGCATCGCCAGCGCCATCGACTACGCGGTGGCGCTCGGCTGCCCGCGCATCCACGTCATGGCGGGCCTGGTGCCCGAAGGCCTGGAGCGCGAGGCCGTGCAGCCCGTGTACGTCGACAACCTGCGCTGGGCCGCCGCCGAGGCGGCCAAGGCCGGGCGCGACGTGCTGATCGAGCCCATCAACACGCGCGACATCCCGCGCTTCTTCCTCAACCGGCAGGACCATGCGCACGAGATCGTCGACATGGTGGGCGCGCCCAACCTCAAGGTGCAGATGGACCTGTACCACTGCCAGATCGTCGAGGGCGACGTGGCCATGAAGATCCGCAAGTACCTGCCCACGGGCCGCGTGGGCCACATCCAGATTGCCGGCGTGCCCGAGCGCCACGAGCCCGACATCGGCGAGCAGAACTACCCCTACCTGTTCGACCTGATCGACGAGGTGTCGGCGCAGAGCGGCTGGCAGGGCTGGGTCGGCTGCGAGTACCGGCCCAGGCGCGGCTCGGAACCCGGCGGCACCTCGGCCGGGCTGGGCTGGCTGCGGGCGCTGCAACAGCGCGCATGAAGCTCGAGTCGCTGCGCATTCCATCGCGGCTGCGGGGCTTTGCCGCGGGCGATGCACAGGTCTTCGACGTCACGCTGGCCGGCGACAGGGTGCAGGCCGTCGTGCCAAGCGCATCGCAGTCGCAGCCGCGCGGCACCTTGCTGAGCGCGCTGGTCGAGGCGCATGCGCACATCGACAAGAACTACACCGTGCAGGAAGTCGGCGCGGCCGAGGGCAACCTGTTCGCGGCCATCGACCGCATGGCGCAGCACCGCGCGGGCTGGAGCGGCCAGACGCTGCGCCCGCGCATGGAACGCGCGCTGCGCGAGGCCTGGCAGTCGGGCACGCGCGCGCTGCGCACCCACATCGACTGGGTGGAGGGCGAGCCGCCCGCCGCGCTGGCGGTGTTCGAGGCACTGCGCGAAGAATGGCGCGGCCGCATCGAGCTGCAGTTCGTCTCGCTCACGCCGCTGGACCTGTTCGCGGACCTCGCGGCCGGCGAGCGCATTGCGCGCGAGGTGAAGCGCGCGGGCGGCGTGCTCGGCGCCTTCGTCTACCGCAACGAGGGCCTGGTGCACAAGCTGGGCCGCGTGTTCGACCTCGCGCAGGACCACGGCCTCGGCCTCGACTTCCATGTCGACGAGGGCCTCGACGCCGATGCGAGCGGCCTGCGCAGCATTGCGCAGCTGATGCGCGCACGCGACTTCCGGCGCGGCGTGGTCTGCGGCCACTGCTGCTCGCTGGCCATGCAGGACGACGCCGTCGCGAGCGAAACGCTGGCGCTGTGCGCCGGCGCCGGCATCCACATCGTCGCGCTGCCGACCACCAACCTCTACCTGCAGGGCGCCTGGGACCGCACGCCCGTGCCGCGCGGCATCACGCGCATCCACGAGGCGGCGGCACGGGGCTTGCGTGCGAGCCTGGCCACGGACAACGTGCAGGACGCCTTCTATCCCTATGGCAGCTACGACCTTCTGGAAACCTTCGGCCTCGGCGTGCAGATGGCGCACCTCGCGCCCGCGGAAGAATGGCTCGACGCCATCACCATCAGCCCCGCGAAGGCGCTCGGCCTCGCGTGGGACGGCCGCATCGCCCCGGGCTGTCCCGCGGACCTGGTGCTGCTCGCGGCCACCGGCGAGCATGAGCTCGTCGGCCCGCGCGGGTGCCGGCGCACCGTGATCCGTGGCGGTCAGGAAATTCTGGAGCAGACACGATGAGCATGGGCAAGCCAATGGCCAACTACGCCGCCGCCAAGCGCGTGGGCGATTTCGTCTTCATGAGCGGCGTGGTCGCGGTCGACCCCGCCACGCGCCGCGCCGTGGCCGGCTACGACGCCCTGCCCGAGGAAGGCCGTACGGCCCTGCAGGGCCTGGGCTATGCCACGGGCCAGATGTCGGTCGACATCTTCGAGGCGCCCATCGTGGCGCAGAGCTGGTTCGTGCTCGAGCGCATCCGCCAGATCGCAGCCGAGCATGGCGGCACGATGGAAGACGTGGTGAAGCTGGTGCAGTACTTCCGCCAGCTGCCGCACTACGCCTTCTACAACCGCGTGCGCGGGCTGTTCTATCCGGGCGAGCCGCCGGTCAGCACGGTGGTCGAGGTGTCGCGCTTCCTGCCGGGCGACGAGGTGCTGGTGGAGGTCGAGGCCACCATGTACCTGCCGCAGCACCGCGCTACCTGACGCCCGCGCCTTTCAGCAGGAACTCGGTCACCTGCTCGATCAGGTAGCGCCGGTCCTTGTCGTCGCCCTGCTGCGCCACGTTGCGGAAGTACGCCGCCTGCGTGGCGTGGTCGGCATAGAACTGCGTCACCGCCCAGATGTGGAACAGCACCAGCATCGGGTCGGCCTTGTCCATCAGGCCCTGGTTCATCCAGTTCTGGATCACGGCGGCGGCCTGGTCGGTGCGCTGCTTGCTCGTGTCCATCATGCTGTTGAGCACCGGCGCGCCGCGCATCATCTCGGCCGTGAAGATGCGCGAGCGCAGCGGGTGCTCGAACGAGAACACCATCTTGCGGCGGATCAGGTCGCCCAGCACCTTGCGCGGGCCGAAGGCTTCGTCGGCAAAGCCGAACACCACGATCCAGTCGTTCAGGATGTCCTGCAGGATCTGCCGGTAGAGCGCTTCCTTGCTTTCGATGTAGTAGTGCAGCTGCGCCTTCGAAAGGCCGGCCTTGTCGGCAATGGCCTGGGTCGATGCGCCGGCCAAGCCCTCGCTCGCGAACACCTCGATGGCGGCCTGGTTGATGAGGCCGAGCACCTGCGTGTACTTGCGCGAGCGGCCGCGCGTGGCGGGCGCCTCGCCGTCGCCCTGTTCTTCTTCGCCGATGCTCACAGCTGCAGCACCAGTTCCCGGCCCTTGGCGCGCGAGCAGCACAGGGCCACCTTGTGGCGCCGCTCGCTGCCCGTGAGGCAGAAGTCGCGGTGCTCCGCGCCTTCGCCGTCGCCCTCGACCACGCAGGTGCCGCACAGGCCCTGCTGGCACGACACCGGAATGTCGATGCCCACTTCGTGCAGCGCATCGACGGCGGTCTGGTCGGCGGCCACCGCCACGCTGATGCCGCGCTGCGCGAGCCTCAGCGTGAAGGGCAGGCCGGTGCTCGTGTTCGTGTCGGTGGGGGCGGCGAAGTATTCGGCGTGCAGCGTGTCTTCGGGCCAGTGCGCCGCGGCCTCGCGCACCGCCTTCATGAAGCCGCCGGGGCCGCAGACGTACAGGTGCGTATCCGGCGTGCGCTCGGCCAGCAGCGCGCGCAGGTCGATGCGCTGGCTGGCGCCGCCCTGGTCGAGGTGCAGGCGCAGGTGCGGCGCCAGCGCGGGCGAATGCAGCGCATCGGCAAAGGCCAGGTGCTCCTCGCTGCGCGCGAACACGCAGAGCGTGAACGAGGCGCCGCGCGCCGCGAGCGCCTGCGCCATCGCCAGCAGCGGCGTCATGCCGATGCCGCCGGCCATCAGCAGATGGTGCCCGGCCTCTTCGCGCAGCGCAAAGGTGTTGCGCGGTGCGCTGATCGCGAGCAGGTCGCCCTCGCGCACGCGTTCGTGCATCGAGGCCGAGCCGCCGCGGCTTTCGGCCTCGCGCTTGACGCCGATCACATAGGACGAGGCGGCGTTCGACGGCGCATTCGAGAGAGACCATCGCGCCAGCGAATACTGGCGCGAGAAGCCGCCCGGCATGTGCACGTCGATGTGCGCGCCGGCCTCGTAGCCCGGTAGCGCGCGGCCCCAGGGGTGGGCCAGCTCGAAGGCCAGGATTTCCGGCGTCTGGCGCGAGATGCGTTCGACGCGGACGGTGAGCGTGCGTTCGAGGCTCATGGTGGGGTCTCTCTCCTGCTAGATGCTCTGCAGCTTGCGCGCAACGCGTTCGATGAAGTGGGTGCGGTCGCGCGCGGTGACCGCGTTCATGTCGTGCAGCTGCAGCCAGGTGACCTTGCAGCGCCACGCGAACAGCGCCCGCAGCGCGCGTGTGAAGAGCCGCCGGCCCGGGTCGCCGATGAGCATCACGAACCAGCGCGGCGAGCCGCCCGTGGTCACCACCGTCAGCCGCTGGATGTGCCGCATGCCCGACCTCGCGAGCTGTCCCTTGCGCTGCGCCGGCAGGAAGGCCACGCCCGGCAGCCACACGCGCTCGAGCCAGCCCTTGAGCATCGACGGCGGTCCGTGGAACCAGGTGGGATAGACGAACACCAGGTGCTCGGCCCACAGCAGCGCTTCGACATGCGGTTTGACGCGTTCGCGGATCAGTTCGGGGTTGTCGAGATAGGCGATGCGCTCTTCGCGCGTCAGCGTGGGATCGAAGCCTTCGGCGTAGAGGTCGATGGCCTTGACGGGGTGCCGCGGCTCGAGGGCCTCGAGGGCGGTGCGGTACAGCGCGTGGTTGAAGCTGTCAGGGTTCGGATGGCAGTGGACGACGAGCGTTTTCATGAGGAGGGCCGGTTCGCCGGGTCGGCGAGACGGGGTCAGAGCCCAGGGAATGAAGAGCCGCGCAGTGCCTTATGGCAACCCAGGCGCCGGCATCTGACCCCGGCGCAAGCCCCGCGCGGCCCACGGGAGAAAAAAATCGGCGCGCTTACTTTCCAGCGAGCTTCTTGCGGACGTCGAGACCGACGCCCTTGTTGACGAACTGCGTGGTCACGACCTTCGACAGATCGACTTCGCCCGGCTTGTAGAGGCCGGCCTTCACCATCTTGTCGTAGAAGTCCTTCACGCGGGCCTCGTCCATGGCGCCGATGCCCTTGGCGAGCGATTCGCCGCTGTCGACGATGCCCATCTTCTTCATCAGCTCGATCGAGCCCTGCGACGCGGCCACGGGCGAGTCGGGGTTGATCTTGGCGATCATCTCGTTGGCGGCCTTGTTGTCGCCGTAGAGGTAGTTGTTCCAGCCGATGATCGAGGCCTCGACGAACTTGCGCACCGTCTCGGGCTTGGTCTTGACGAGGTCGGCGCGCGTCTCGATGGTGGTCGAATAGGTCGAGAAGCCGTTGTCGGCCAGCAGTTGCACCACCGGGTCGAAGCCGGCCTGGGCCTTGATCGAGAGCGGCTCGGAGATGGCGTAGCCCTGCTGGATCGATTTCTTGTCCGCGAGGAACGGGCCGACGTTGAAGGTGTAGGGCTTGAGCTGCGAATCCTTGAAGCCGTGCTCCGACTTCATCCACTGCCAGAAGCTGAACTGGCCGTCCTTGCCGATGAAGGCCACGGGCGCCTTGGCCATGTCCTTGAAGGTGTCGAAGCCCTGGCCCGGATGCGCGAACATGGCCTGCGGGTCTTTCTGGAAGAAGGCCGCGACCACCACGGTGGGCACGCCGTTCTTCACGTTGTCGAAGGATTGCAGCAGGTTGCCGGTCATCAGGAAGTCGACCTTGCCGGCCGGCAGCATCGGCCGGTTGTTGACCATCGGTCCGCCCTGCTGGATGTCGACGTCGAGGCCGTATTTCTTGTAGGTGCCGTCCACCAGCGCCTGGTAGAAGCCGCCGTGGCCGGCCTGCGCCTTCCAGTTGGTGGCGAACACCACTTTTTCCTGCGCCTGCGCGGCGAAGGCGGCGGCCGCGAGGGCGAGGGCTAGAGCAAGCGGACGGATTGTCAGAGCGGGAACGCGCATGGCAGTGAACTCCTGGGTTGAATGCGACGGGGTATTTTCATGTCAGCAATGACACTGACCGAGGTGCGTGTGTTGGGGTGCTTCTGTTCGGGGCGAGTGCACAGGCTGGGGGAGCACCCGGCGCCCTGTGCACGAGGAACGCTGCGCTTGTGCAGGCGGATCAAGCGCTGCGCCCCTGAACAAAGCATCGAACTCCCAATGCGATGAAGAGAAAAGCCGGGTTTCATTTCAGCGCTCGACGGCCATGTCGGCATGCCAGCCGCGCGTCTTGCCGGGGTTCATCAAACCCATCGGGTCGCTGCGCTTCTTGAATTCGATCTGCTGCGTGTCGATGGTCTTCATGCCGCCGTCCTCGATGGTGACGACGTGCGGGTTGAAGATCCTGCAGCCGCCCTGCGATTCGATCTCGCGGATCACTTCGTACTGGTGGGCCTCGCCCTTCCAGCGCACCAGCAGGATGCCGAAGGTGCCGCATTCGCCGCCCGCGCGTGCGAAGTCCTGGTGCTGCAGCACGTCGTCGCCGAAGATTTCGAGGTGGCGCTCGACCACGGCCGGGTCGAACGGCTGGGCGTAGGCCACCTGCAGGTAGGTCCAGCCGCGATCGGCCTTCAGCGCCTGCAGCGTCGTGTGGTTGAACGCGCATTCGTAGGCGGGCGGCAGGCCCTCGGCGAGCAGTTCGGCCTCGGTGCCGGCAACGGAGATCGTGCCGCCGTGCGCGTCGGCGAGCGCGCGGAAGTCCGCCATCGACGCGGGCGAGACCATGGTGAACACCGCATGCCGGTCGCGCGGAAAGCGGTCGCGCATCGCCGTGTAGTAGGGCGAGAAGCGCGCCTCGACCGTCGAAAGGAGAAAGATGTCGAGCGCGGGCGCCTGCGCCGCAATGCCGAAGTCGAGTGCGCCGCGGTAGGTCTCGAAGAGCACAGTGCAGTGCACCCACTCGACGGCCGGGCTCAGGGCCACTTCCACGTCGAGGATCACGCCGTTGGTGCCGTAGGCGTGGTGCACCTGCTGGATCTCGTCGCCGTGCAGTTCGATCACGCGCGGCTCGCGCTCCACCGTCATCACGCGCGCGTGCAGCAGGTTGCCGGGGTCGCGCAGGATGCCATGGCGGAACGAGCCGATGCCGCCGAAGCCGCCCGCGATGAAGCCGCCGATGGTGGCCACGTGCCAGGTCGAGGGCCACATGCGCAGGGCCTGTCCGGTTTCGCGGGCCATCAGGTCGATGTCGTGCATGCGCGCGCCGGCTTCGACGCGCATGCGGCCGTCCTGGATGTCGAGCACGCGGCACATCTGCGTCACGTCGAGCACGATGCCGCCTGCCAGCGGCACGCATTGGCCGTAGTTGCCGGTGCCGCCGGCGCGCACGGTGAGCGGCAGCTTCCACTTCGCGGCCACGGCCGCCGCCTGGCGCACATCGTCCTCGGTGCTGACCTTGACGACGAGGTCGGCCATGCAGCCCGCGAGCTGCGCAGTGAGGATGGGGCTGTACCAGTAGAAGTCCTTCGACAGCTGTCTGCGCTGGCCGGGCGCGGTGATCAGGTTGAGGCCGCGCAGGCCGGCGCGCACGGCGTCCCAATCGACGGCAGGCACGATGGTCCTAGCGTTCACGGCGCATTTCGCTTTCGTGCCAGTGCCCGAGCACCAGCCGCGACAGGGCCGCGAACACGATGAAGATCACGATACCGAGCAACGACACCAGCAGCAGCGCCGCGAACATCATCGGGATCTCGGTGCGGAAGCTCGATTCGAGGATGCGCGAGGCCAGCCCCGTCTCCTTGCCTGCCGTGCCGGCCGTGAATTCGGCCACCACCGCGCCGATCAGGCTCAGCCCGCCCGCGATCTTCAGGCCCGCCATGAAGTACGGCAGCGCGCTCGGCGCGAGCAGGTAGCGGAAGGTCTGCCACGGCGAGGCCTTGTAGAGCTGGAACAGGTCGCGCAGGTTGCTGTCGGCGCTTTTCAGGCCGATGACGGTGTTCGACAGGATCGGGAAGAAGGCCACGATCCACGCGCACAGCAGGAGCGCCGCGGTGGTGCTCGACACGTAGATCAGTATCAGCGGCGCGATCGCGATGATCGGCGTCACCTGCAGGATCACGGCGATCGGGAACAGGCCGATCTCCACCCACTTGAAGAGCGCGAAGGCAATCGCCAGCAGCACGCCGCCCACGATGGCCGCGCCGAGCGCGAGCAGCGTGAGCTTCACCGTGAACCACAGCGCGCTGGAGAGCGAGCCCCAGTTGTCGAACAGCGTGCGAAGAATGAGCGAGGGCGCGGGCAGGATGTAGTGCGGGATGTTGTTGGCGCGCACCATCCATTCCCAGGCCAGCAGCAGCGCGATGACGATGCCCGCGGGCACCGCGATGCGCAGCATCGATTCGCGCCGGCGCACCTTGTCTTCGTGCGCGCGCAGCGTGGCTTCGGAAGGCGCCGTGTCCGCATCGGCGAGCGCGGCGGGCTCAGTGATCGATGTCGATGCCATGCAGGGCTCCATGCAGGGATTGCGACACGGCGGTGCAGTGCGCGTTGTAGCGGCTCGAGGTGCGGAATTCCTCGCCGCGCGGATAGGGCTCGTCGATGCGGATCTCGTCGATCACGCGGCCCGGGCGCGCGGCCATCACCACGATGCGGTTCGAGAGGTACACCGACTCGTAGACGCTGTGCGTGACGAACACCACCGAGAAGCGGTGCTCGCGCCAGATCGCGAGCAGGTCGTTGTTGAGCTTGATGCGCGTCATCTCGTCGAGCGCGGCAAAGGGCTCGTCCATCAGCAGGAGGCGTGGATGCGTGACCAGCGCGCGCGCGATCGACACGCGCATCTTCATGCCGCCCGAAAGCTCGCGCGGGTACACGTCGGAAAAGCGCGAGAGGCCGACCATCTCGAGCACCTGCTGCACCACGGGCGCCGCCGCGTCGCGGCTCATGCCGGCGAGCTTGAGCGGCAGCCACACGTTGTCGAACACCTTGGCCCAGGGCATGAGCGTGGGCTCCTGGAACACGAAACCCAGGTCGCGGTCGCTTTTGCTGTCCTTGGCCGCGCCGGTGCTGGCGCCCGACCAGTGCATGTCGCCCGAACTCAGGCGCGTGAGGCCGGCGATCAGCCGCAGCGCGGTGCTCTTGCCGCAGCCCGAGGGGCCGAGAAAGCTGATGAAGTCGTGCTCGCCGATGTCGAGCGTCATGCCCTGCAGCGCGAGCGTGCCGTTGGCAAAGCGCTTGCTGACGTGGCGCAGGCCGACCAGCGGCGGGGAAGAAGACGTGAGGCTTTCCATGGTCGGCGAGCCTAGCGCCAGGCGGGTTCGTTGGCGAGGCGCGACAGCGGAAAGCGGTCCACCTCCTGCAGCAGTTCAACGAAGCGCCGCCCCACGTGGTCGAGCACCGCGGCGCCCTTCCCGGCGGTGGCGCGCGTGGCGTCGCCGGCCGCGCCTGCGGGGTTGATGTCGTGCATCTGCCAGCCGAGCTTGCCGCTGGGGGTGATCGAGAGGAATTTGTTCTCGGCGGCCAGGTCTTCGGTCATCGAGTGGAAGTTCTGGAACCGGTCGCGGCGCACGTCGTCGGGCGCGAGGTGCAGCATCACCGAGCTTTCGAGGTCGCCGGCATGGATGCCGTGCCGGCCTTCGTGCGCAGTGAAAAGCCCTTCGGGCAGGCCCAGCGTGTACCAGTTGGCGGCCACGACCATCATGCCGTGTTCCTCCCGCAGGTCGCGCGCCACGATGTCCATCACGCTCATCTGCCCGCCGTGGCTGTTGTAGAGCACCAGCTTGCGCACGCCGGCCTTCGCCACGCAGGCGCCGATGTCCTTCCACAGCGAGATCAGCGTGGTGGCCGAGACGGTGAGCGTGCCCGGGTAGCGCGAATGTTCGTTGCTCTTGCCGTAGGCCACGGTCGGCAGGAACAGCACCGGCAGGTCGTCGGGCAGGTGCGGCAGCGTGGCGTGCACCATGCCGTCGATGGTGGCGGTGTCGGTCGACATCGGCAGGTGGGGGCCGTGCTGCTCGGTCGCGCCCACCGGCAGCACGGCGATCAGCCGTTCGCGGTCCAGGCGGGAGAACTCTTCGCTGGTCAGGTCGGACCAGAAGCGGCTGCGCAGGGGGTGCGGGTTCATCGTGGCGTACCTCGTGGTGGGGCAACAGGGGCGGGATGATGAGCTAAATTATCCAATCGGTCAAAAAAAGATGGGTTGGCAATAACCCCCATGTCGCTGCCGCGTGAAATGCGGCGCCCACTTGATGGCGGCCTGCCTTGGGCATATAAGTCATTCATGGTTCCTTGACTCGTCGCAAGACGAAAGGGGGCGCTATGAAGAGGCGCATCTACTGGCTGATGCCGGACCTGGCGAGCGCCAGGCGGGCGATGGACGATCTGGTGTGGGCACGCGTCGACGCCGCGCACATTCATTTCGCCGGACCGGAAGGCATGGACATGGCCGGGCTCCATGCAGCCAACGTGTGGCAAACCTCGGACCTCGTCCACGCAGCCAAGACCGGGTGGGTGGTCGGCAGTGCCTGCGGCATCGTCGTGGGCCTCGTGGCCGCGCTGCTGTTCCCGATCGTCGGCGACGGCCCCGAATGGGAAGTGGCTGTGCTGGTGGCCATCCTGGGTGGCGTGGTCGGCGCCTGGTCGGCCAGCATGATCGGCATTTCCATCCCGAGCCCCAGGCTGCAGCGTTTCGAGGGGGCCATCGCGCAGGGGCAGATCCTGCTGATGGTGGACTTGCCGCGTTCGCGCGTGCGGGACATCGAGGCGCTGCTGCGCTCCGCGCATCCCGAAGCCCGGTTCGAGGGCGAAGAGCCGCAAGTCCCGGCGTTTCTCTGACGCGCGCACGAGCCCCGAAACCATGCCGAGCCGAGGGAGCGCACATGACCATGGCCGTTGCCCTGTTGCTCATCGTGGCCGGCTCGGTGCTGTTTCACGTCTTCAATCCGTGGTGGACGACGCCCCTTGCCTCGAACTGGAAGCTGATGGACGACACCCTTGGCATCACGCTGGCGATCACGGGCATCTTCTTCATTGTCATCAACCTGTTCATCGCCTACATGCTGGTGCGCTTTCGCCACCGCGCGGGGCAGCGCGCGGCGCATGAGCCCGAGAACAGGAAGCTCGAGCGCTGGCTGATCGGCGGCACCACCGTCGCCATCATGGCGCTGCTGGCGCCCGGTCTCCTGGTGTACGCGAACTATGTCAGGGAGCCCCGCGATGCGCTCGTGCTGGAGGTGCTGGCTCAGCAATGGCAATGGCGCTTCCGCTTTCCGGGCGAGGACGGCAAGCTGGGCGCGACCGATGCGCGCTTCTTCAGCGCCACCAATCCGTTCGGGATCGATCCCGTCGACCGGGCCGGGCAGGACGATCTGCTCATCGCCGGCGACGAGGTGCATCTGCCGCTCGGCAAGCCGGTGCTGGTGCTGATGCGTTCGAACGACGTGCTGCACGACTTCTTCGTGCCGAACTTTCGCGCCCGGATGAACACGGTGCCGGGGCAGGTCAGCCGCTTCTGGTTCACGCCGACCGTCGCGGGCCGCTATGAAGCGCTGTGTGCGCAGCTGTGCGGCGTGGGCCATCCCAACATGCGCGGCTACGTGGTGGTGGAAGACCCGGCGAACTACAAGGCCTGGCACGCGGCGCTGCCGACCTTCGCAAAGTCCCAGGCCAAGGCGCCCGAGGCCCCGGCCGGCGGCGATGCACGCGTGCAGCAGGGGCGCGCGCTGGCGGACAGCAAGGGCTGCGTGGCCTGCCACACGATCGACGGCAGCCCGCGCGTCGGGCCGACCTGGAAGGGCCTGTACGGCAAGACCGAAACCATGGCGGACGGCTCCACCGCGCTGGTCGACGAAGCCTTCCTGCGCAGCTTCATCCGCGACCCGCAGGCCCGCCACGTGAAGGGCTTCCCGCCGGTCATGCCCAAGGTCGAGTTGAGCGATGAAGAACTGGCCGCGCTGGTGGCCTATATCCAGAGTCTGGGCAGTCCGCCGGCGCAGGCTGCCGCCGAACAGAAGGCTGTGCGATGAACTCTCCTTCGCCCACGGGACACGCCATGTCCCACGCCGACCACGCCGACGACGCCGACGACGCAGGGCACCCCGCGCCGCGGAGTTTCCTGACCCGCTACGTCTGGAGCCAGGACCACAAGGTGATCGCGGTCCAGTACGCCTGCACCGCCATCGCGGTGGGCGTGGTGGGCGTGGTGCTGTCCAACCTGATGCGGCTGCAGCTCGGCTTTCCGGGCCAGTTCGAGTTCATCAACGCCGAGCGCTACTACCAGTTCGTGACCATGCACGGGATGATCATGGTGATCTACCTGCTCACGGCGCTGTTCCTCGGCGGCTTCGGCAACTACCTGATTCCGCTGATGGTGGGAGCGCGGGACATGGTCTTTCCCTATCTCAACATGCTGAGCTTCTGGGTCTACCTGCTGTCGGTGGTGGTCCTGATGGCGAGCTTCTTCGTCGCGGGCGGTCCCACCGGCGCGGGCTGGACGCTGTATCCACCGCAGTCGATCCTGCCCGGCACGCCGGGCCATGCGGGCGGCATCGTGCTGATGCTGGTGTCGCTGGTCATCTTCATCGTGGCGACCACGATGGGCGGCCTCAACTATGTGACCACCGTGCTGCAGGCGCGCTGCGAAGGCATGACGCTGCTGCGCATGCCGCTCACGGTGTGGGGCATCTTCGTTGCCACCATCCTCGCGCTGCTCGGCTTCCCGGCGCTGTTCGTGAGCGGCGTGATGCTGCTGCTCGACCGGACGGTGGGCACCAGCTTCTTCATGCCGGCGCTGGTGTCGATGGGCCAGCTGACGGGCTACAAGGGCGGCAGCCCGCTGCTGTTCCAGCACCTGTTCTGGTTCTTCGGCCATCCCGAGGTCTACATCGTGGCGCTGCCGGCCTTCGGCATCGTGTCCGACCTGATCAGCGTGCACGCGCGCAAGTGCATCTTCGGCTACCGCATGATGGTGTGGGCCATCGTGGCCATCGGCGCGCTCAGCGTGGTGGTGTGGGCGCACCACATGTTCGTGAGCGGCATGAATCCGTACTTCGGCTTTTTCTTCGCGACCACCACGCTGATCATCGCGGTGCCCACCGCGATCAAGGTCTACAACTGGATCCTGACGCTGTGGCGCGGCGACATCCACCTGACGGTGCCGATGCTGTTCGCGCTGGCCTTCCTGTGCACCTTCCTGATCGGCGGGCTGACTGGCCTGTTCCTCGGCAACGTGAGCGTGGACATCCCGCTGTCCGGCACCTATTTCGTGGTGGCGCACTTCCACATGGTGATGGGCGTGGCGCCGCTCCTGGTGGTGTTCGGCGGCATCTACCACTGGTTTCCCAAGGTCACCGGCCGCATGCTGGACGACCGGCTCGGCCGGCTGCATTTCTGGATCACCTTCCTCGGCACCTACGCGATCTATTTTCCGATGCACTACCTGGGCGTGCTGGGCATGCCGCGGCGCTACTACAACTTCGACGGCTACAAGTTCATTCCGCCATCGGCGTTCAGCATGAATGAATTCATCACCGTGGTCGCGCTGATCGTCGGCGCGGCGCAGCTGCTGTTCATCATCAACCTCGCCTGGAGCGCCTGGCGCGGCCGGCCGGCCGACGCCAATCCATGGCGTGCTGCCTCGCTCGAATGGCAGACGCCCGCCACGCCGCCGGGCCACGGCAACTGGGGGCCGCGGCTGCCGGTGGTCTACCGGTGGGCCTACGCCTATGGGGAGCCGGGTGCGGCGGAGGATTTCATCGCGCAGAACACGCCGCCGGAAGCCGGGCCCGGGGAGCCCGAGCCAGAGGGCCAGAGCGAGGTCCGGGGAGCACCGGCATGATTTCAGGAGCCGCTTTGAGCATCCGCGGTGCCGGCCGCGGCCATGGCCGCGCCCGCGATCCGCATGCGAGCGCGGCCGGCATCGGCCTGTGGGTCTTCATGGGCGTGGTGACCGCGTTGTTCTCCCTCTTCATCGTGGCCTACGTGATGCGCATGAGCGGCGGCGATGCGATGACCATCGCGCTGCCGTGGCAGCTGTGGCTCAGCACGGCGCTGCTGGTGGCGGGCAGCGTGGCGCTGCAGGGCGCCGGCGCCGCTTCGCGCGGTCCCGGCCCGGTGCGGGCCCGTCGCCTGCTGCTGGCGGGTGGTCTCTTCGCATTGGGCTTCCTGGCCGTGCAGCTGTGGGCCTGGCTGGCGCTGCTGAGCGCGCAGGTGATGCCGGCGGGCAATCCGGCGGGCAGCTTCTTCTACCTGTTGACGGCCATGCACGGGCTCCACCTCGCGGGCGGGCTGGTCGGGTGGGCCTGGACGGCGAACGCCGCCTGGCCCGATCCGGCCAGCTCCGCCTGGCGCATCGCGCTGTGCGCGCGCTACTGGCACTTCATGCTGGCGGTATGGCTGGTGCTGTTCGCGCTGCTGGGCTGGGTGACGCCGGAAGTGGCGCGCTTCATCTGCGGCACATCCTGAGGAGGCATCTCGTGAACAACACCGCAACGATCGCAGCAGCGCCCTCGAGTCCGACCCTCGCCGCCAACGGCTGGCGCGGGCTGATTGCCGACTGGTCCTCCGACCGACAGGCGTTCCACGTCTCGTGGGGCAAGGCGATGATGTGGATCTTCCTGCTCAGCGACACCTTCGTCTTCAGCTGCTTCCTGACCGGCTACATGACGGTACGCATCTCGACCACGATGCCGTGGCCCAACCCGAGCGAGGTATTCGCGCTCCACGTGGGGGGCGCCGACATCCCGCTGCTGCTGATAGCGATCATGACCTTCGTGCTCATCACCAGCAGCGGGACGATGGCGATGGCCGTCAATTTCGCCTACCGCGGCGACCGCGTGAACGCCGCCACGCTGATGCTCGTGACCGCGACCTTCGGCGAACTCTTCGTCGGCATGCAGGCCTTCGAGTGGTCCAAGCTGATCCTGGAGGAGGGCGTGCGGCCCTGGGGCAACCCGATGGGCGCGGCGCAGTTCGGCTCGGCCTTCTTCATGATCACGGGCTTCCATGGACTGCACGTGTCGGCGGGCGTGGTCTTCCTGTTCGTCGTGGCCTTCAAGCTGATGCGCGGCGACTACGAAAAGTCCGGCAACTACCAGATCGTCGAGATTGCCGGCCTGTACTGGCACTTCGTGGACCTGGTGTGGGTGTTCATCTTTGCGCTGTTCTATCTCTGGTGAGGAGGAAGAAGATCATGAACCCCGTCACTGGCCAGCAACATCCGATCGGCCTCTACCTCAAGATCTGGGGGCTGCTGTTCGTGCTCAGCACGATGTCGTACCTGGTCGACTACTTCCATTTCCAGGGGTACCTGCGCTGGGTCCTGATCATCGCTTTCATGCTGCTGAAGGCGGGGCTGATCGTCGCGGTCTTCATGCACATGGCCTGGGAGCGGATGTCGCTGGTCTACGCCATCCTGGTGCCGCCCCTGTGCCTGCTGGTGCTGGCCGGGCTGATGGCGGCGGAGGCCGACTACACCTTCCTGACGCGGCTGCTGTTCTTCCACTGAAGGCGTTGCAGGCCGCTCAGCGCTTCACCACGTAGCGCGTCACCACCGGCGGCGATTCGCCGATGTGGAAGGCCAGCCGCCGCTCGCGCAGCGCCATGTCGGCGGCCGTGGCGCGGTTGAAGCGGCGCAGGTGGTCGGTCCAGCTTTCGTCCACGATCTCTTCCAGGTAGCGGCCCGGCTCCGCGATGTCGTGCAGCAGTTCCCAGCCTATGGCGCCCTGGCCGATGCGCGCGCGCCGGGTCTGGTGCATCACCAGGTGGAAGGCGGCCGCGCGCGCCGGGTCGATCATGTATTCGATGGTGATGACCACGCGGCCGCTTTCCTCCGGTGTTTCCGCCGGCGGGCCCGCGGCCCAGCCGGCGCGCGCCGGGCTCATGTCGGCTTCCTCGCCCGAGACGTCGGTGACCCAGCGCAGCGCCGCCAGCATCAGCAGGGTGCCGCTCACGGCGGCGATCTCGAGGCTGGAGCGCAGGTCGGTGACGGTGGCCACCTGGCCCCAGAGCGCCGCGCCGATCGCGCTCGCGCCCATGATCGCCATCTGGTAGGTCGACATGCCGCGCGCGCGCACCCAGTCGGGCAGCGCGAGCTGCGCCGACACCGAGAGCGAGTTGGCCACGGTGATCCAGGCCATGCCGCCGAAGAACATCGCAGGCACCGCCACCCAGGCGTTGGGCGCGAAGGCCATCACCGCGGTGGCGAGCGACTGCAGCACCGTGCCGCGCAGCACCAGCTGGTCGCGCCCGAGCGCCTGGCGCAGCCGCGGCAGGAACAGCACCGCGATGATCGCGCCCGCGCCCATGGCCGCCAGCAGAAGCGTGAAGGTGGCCGCGCCGCCGCCCTTGAGGTTGCGTGCCAGCAGCGGCAGCAGCGCGAGCAGCGCGGTGGAGTGAAAGAAGAAGATCGTGATGCGCGAGAGCACCGCGCGCATGCGCTGCGACTGCCAGACGAACTGCACGCCCACGCGCATCGCGCTGATGAGCTTCTCGCGGCCCAGTGGGTTGGGCGTGTGCTCGCGCCGCCAGCGCAGCACCACGAAGCCCGAGGCCACCGACAGCACCGCGTTGAGCGCAAACACCCAGACGCTGCCCGCGCTGGCAATCAGCATGCCGGCCGTGAGCGGGCCGATGATGCGCGAGGCGTTCATCGCGATGCCGTTCAGGCCCAGCGCCGCCGGCAATTGCGGCCGCGGCACCAGCTCGGGCACGATGGCCGAGAACACCGGCCAGCGCAGCGCCAGGCCGATGCCGTTGGCAAAGGTGAGCGCCAGCAGGAGCGGCGCGGTCATCATGTCCATCGCAATGGCCGCGCACAGCACGATGGCCGTGCCGGCCAGCCAGAACTGCGTGGCCACCAGCCAGCGCCGGCGGTCGAGGATGTCGGCCAGCGCCCCGCTGGGCAGGCCCAGCAGGAACACCGGCAGGGTGGAGGCCGACTGCACCAGCGCCACCCAGATCGGCGAGGTGGTCAGCGAGGTCATCATCCACGCCGCCGCCACGTCGTTCATCCACATGCAGATGTTGGCGATGAGCCAGGTGCTCCACAGCATGCGGAACACGGGCAGCTTGAGCGGCTCGAGCGCCGCGAACTTCGGCGGCTGCGGCCGGGCCGGGGGAATGGGTGTTTCTTCGGGGGAAATCGGTGGCATGTCGCCCGATTGTGCCTATCCCCTGTCGCTGCGGGCCAGGCGGTGTTCGAGCCGCCGCAGCATCGTCGTGAGCACGAGCGTCATCACCCAGTAGACCACCGAGATCGCGAGATAAGGCTCCCAGTAGCGCGCATAGGCGCCCGCCACCGTGCGCGCGGCGTAGGCCAGCTCGGCCAGCCCGATGGCCGAGACCAGCGAGGTGTCTTTCAGCAGCGCGATCGCGTTGTTGCCCAGCGGCGGCAGCATGCGCCTGAAGGCCTGCGGCAGCACCACATAGCGCATCACCTGCATGGGCGTGAAGCCGATCGAACGGCCGGCATCGAACTGCCCGCGCGAGATCGACTGGATGCCGGCGCGGAACACCTCCGAGATGTAGGCCGCCGAATTGAGCGTGAGCGCCACCACGCCGGAGATCAGCGCGCCATGCTCCTGCTTGAGCTCGCGCGCCAGGTCGCCGCTGATCAGGAGGCCGGTCGCCGGGTGGATGAACACCGGCATCACCGCGAAGTGGATCAGCAGGATCTGCACGAACAGCGGCGTGCCGCGGAAGAAGCTCACGTACACCGTGGCCGGCCAGCGCAGGAAGAAGCGCGCCACCCAGCTCCAGGGCGCATGGCGCGGCCGGGCGAGCCGCGCGAGCGCCAGGCACAGGCCCCAGCTCGCACCCAGCAGCACGCACACCACCGTCATGCGCAGCGTCATCCACGCGCCTTGCCAGAACAGGTCCTTGTATTCGACCAGGATGTCCCAGCGGAACCATCCGAACAGGAGGATCGGCTGCTCCATCTAAGGCTCCCTTCCGCCCGGGCCGGACGCGCTCATCGGGCGTTCGGGTCCTTGTTGAACCACTTCTTGTAGATCGCGGCGTAGCTGCCGTCCGCACGGATCGCGGCCAGGCCGGCCGTGAGCTTGTCGAGCAGCGCCTTGTCGCCCTTCTTCACGACGATGCCGAAGCCTTCCTCGGGGAAGGACTTGTCGTCGAGCGTCTTGAGCTCGGGGTTCTGCGCCACGCGGTAGGCGATCACGCCGTTGTCGCCCATGGCGGCATCGACGCCGCCGCCGGCCAGCTCGGAAATGATGAGCGGCGTGCTCTCGAAGCGGCGGATGTTGGGGCTGGTCTTGCCGAACTCGCGCGAGGTGATGTCGTCGGCCGTGGAGGCGCTCACCACGGCGATCTTCTTGCCCGCGAGGTCCTTCAGCGAGGCGACCGTGCTGCCCTTGGGCAGCGCGATCAGCTGGCGCGCCGCGAAGTACGGCGGCGTGAAGTCGTAGCTCTGCTTGCGCTTGTCGTTGATGGTGACGCCCGAGATCACGAGGTCGACGTCGCCGTTGTTGAGCGCGCCGAAGATGCCCGTGAACGGCGTGTTGACCACCTTGATCTTCAGGCCCTGCTGCTTGGCGATGGCATTGATGATGTCGATGTCGAAGCCGACGATCTGCTTGTCCTTGTTCTCGAAGGCGAAGGGCGCGTAGGTGGCGCTGGAAGCCACGGTGAGTTCGCGGTTCTGGGCCTGGGCGCCGAAGGCGAGCGTGGCGGCGGCAAGGCCGAGCGCCAGGGCGCGGCGGATGGGGTTCATGCGGGGACCTCTTCCTCTTTGTTCCGCCGGACGGCGGTATGTCTATGCGGGGTGGGCGGGAATTCTAGGGTGCAGCTAGCGCGCCAGGTGCCCGAGCGGCCAGGCGCTGCTGGCCTTCACCTCGCCCAGCGAGAAGCTGGTGTGCAGGTCTTTCACGTTCGGCAGGTTCATGAGGTGCTGGCGCGCGAAGGCCGAGAAGCTGTCCAGGTCCTGCGCCACCACCTGCAGCTCGAAGGTGCCGGTGCCGCTGATGTAGTGGCAGGCCACCACCTCGGGCAGCTTGCGGATCGCGTCCTCCAGTTTCAGCGTTGCATCGTTGGTGACGCGTTCGGTGTCCACGCGCACGAAAGCGAGCACGCCCAGCCCGATCTTGTGGCGGTCGATCTCGGCGTGGTAGCCCTTGATGAAGCCGGCCTCCTCCAGCGCGCGCACCCGGCGCCAGCAGGGCGCGGCCGAGAGCCCCACGCGCTGCGCAAGCTCGGCGTTGGTAAGGCGGCCGTCGGCCTGAAGTTCTTGCAGGATTGAGAGGTCGAACTTGTCAATGCTTTCCATGGATGGCGATATTAAGCAAGATTCTTCCTGGAAGCCGCTTTTTTGGGGCACAGAACGCAAACACCTGTCGCGCACCCCGGCATACACTTTGCGTGATCATGGGCTCGCGCCCTACCCGGGCACAGACCCACACCCCATCAGCCAGGCCCACGAGGCCCTGCCACACGGAGACAGACAAACATGAACGCACCGCTGCCCGAGCACATTCGCAAGGCCCTCGAAACGGTCACGCTCGACGACAAGTACAGCCTCGACTACGGCCGTGCCTTCATGAGCGGTGTCCAGGCGCTGGTCAAGCTGCCGATGCTGCAGCGCCTGCGCGACAAGCAGGCCGGCAAGAACACCGCGGGCTTCATCAGCGGCTACCGCGGCTCCCCGCTCGGCGGCTACGACCAGGCGCTGTGGAAGGCCAGCAAGTTCCTGAAGGAACAGAACATCGTCTTCCAGCCCGGCGTGAACGAAGAGCTCGCCGCCACGGCGCTCTGGGGCACCCAGCAGCTGGGCTTCTCGCCCGCGGGCACCAACAGGTTCGACGGCGTCTTCGGCATCTGGTACGGCAAGGGCCCGGGCGTGGACCGCTGCTCCGACGTCTTCAAGCACGCCAACATGGCGGGTACTACCGAATGGGGCGGCGTGATCGCGGTGGCGGGCGACGACCATATTTCCAAGAGCAGCACGGCCGCGCACCAGAGCGACCACATCTTCAAGGCCTGCGGCACGCCGGTGTTCTTCCCGGCCAACGTGCAGGAAATCCTGGACCTGGGCATCCACGCCTTTGCCATGAGCCGCTTCTCGGGCATCTGGTCGGGCATGAAGACGATCCAGGAGATCGTCGAGTCGAGCGCCACCGCCATGATCGACCCGGACCGCGTCGAGATCGTCATTCCCACCGATTTCCAGATGCCGCCCGGCGGCCTGCACATCCGCTGGCCCGACCACGCGCTCGAGCAGGAAGCGCGGCTCATGCACTACAAGTGGTATGCCGCGCTCGCCTACATCCGGGCCAACCGGCTGAACCACAACGTGATCGAAGGCCCGAACGATCGCTTCGGCATCATGGCCAGCGGCAAGGCCTACAACGACACCCGCCAGGCGCTGATCGACCTGGGCCTGGACGACGCCACCTGCCGCCAGCTGGGCATCCGGCTGCACAAGGTGGGTGTGGTGTGGCCGCTGGAGGCGCAGCTCACGCGCGACTTCGCCACCGGCCTGCAGGAAATCCTGGTGGTGGAAGAAAAACGCCAGGTCATCGAATACCAGCTGAAGGAAGAGCTCTACAACTGGCGCGCCGACGTGCGCCCCACCGTGCTGGGCAAGTTCAACGAGCTCGACGGCGATTTCTCCGGCGGCGAATGGGCCATGCCCAACCCCACCGCCAACACGCTGCTGCGCGCCAATGCCGACCTGAACCCGGCGCTGATCGCCAAGGCGATCGCGCAGCGCCTGCGCAAGCTCGGCATCCTGGAGCAGGCCGGCGCCGGCATGCACGCGCGCATCGACGCCCAGATGGCCATCCTCGAAGCCAAGGAGCGCTCGATGGAAGTGCTCAAGGTGGGCGGCGTGCAGGGGGCCGACCGCCAGCCCTGGTTCTGCTCGGGCTGCCCGCACAACACCAGCACCGTGGTGCCCGAAGGCTCGCGCGCGATGGGAGGCATCGGCTGCCACTTCATGGCCACCTGGATGGACCGCTCCACCATCGGCTTCACGCAGATGGGCGGCGAGGGCGTGCCGTGGGTCGGCCAGCAGCCCTTCACCACCGACCAGCACATCTTCGCGAACCTGGGCGACGGCACGTACTTCCACAGCGGCCTGCTGGCCATCCGCCAGAGCATTGCCGCGGGCGTGAACATCACCTACAAGATCCTCTACAACGACGCCGTGGCCATGACCGGCGGCCAGCAGGTCGGCGAGCGGCCCGAGGGCCACTCGGTGCTGCAGATCGCCGAGAGCCTGCATGCCGAGGGCGCCAAGAAGGTCGTCATCGTGACCGACGAGCCCGAGAAATACGAGGGCGTGAACATCCCGGGCGACCACGTGGCGGTCAAGCACCGCGACCTGCTCGACGAGGTCCAGCGCGAATTCCGCCAGATCGCCGGCACCACGGCCATCATCTACGACCAGACCTGCGCCACCGAGAAGCGCCGCCGCCGCAAGCGGGGCACGGCCGTCGATCCGGCCAGGCGCGTGGTCATCAACGAGCTGGTCTGCGAAGGCTGCGGCGACTGCAGCGTGCAGAGCAACTGCCTGTCGGTCGAGCCGCTGGAAACCGAGTTCGGCCGCAAGCGCACCATCAACCAGAGCAGCTGCAACAAGGACATGAGCTGCCTGAAGGGCTTCTGCCCGAGCTTCGTCACGGTCGAAGGCGGGCAGCTCAAGAAAAAGGCCAGGGACAAGGCCGATTCCCCGCTCGCGCTGGGCCCGCTGCCCGAACCGGCCGTGCCCGTGCTGGCGCGGGACCAGGTGTGGGGCATCGTGGTGGCCGGCGTCGGCGGCACGGGCGTCATCACCATCGGCCAGCTGCTGGGCATGGCGGCGCACATCGAGGGCAAGGGCATCGTCACGCAGGACGCGGCCGGCCTCGCGCAAAAGGGCGGCGCCACCTGGAGCCATGCGCTGATCGGCCAGTCGCAGGACGCGATCCGCACCACGCGCGTCGGCACCGCCGCGGCCGACCTCATCCTGGCGGCCGATCCGCTGGTGGCCGTCAACGCCGAAACCCTGGCGCGCATGCGCGAAGGGCGCACGCACGTGGCGCTCAACACGCACAGCACGCCCACCGCTGCCTTCGTGCGCAACGCCAACTGGGTGAACCCGCAGGACGACTGCGCCAGCCAGATCGCGCGCGCCATCGGCGCCGATGCGCTCGGCACCTTCGACGCCGATGCCGCGGCCACCACGCTGATGGGCGACAGCCTCTATGCCAACCCCATGCTGCTGGGCTTTGCCTGGCAAAAGGGCTGGATCCCGCTGGCGCTCGAGTCGCTGCTGCGCGCCATCGAGCTCAACGCGGTGGCGGTCGAGAACAACAAGGCCGCCTTCGCCTGGGGCCGCCAGGCGGCCGTCCATCCGGACGAGCTGCAAAAGCGCCTGCGCCCGGGCCAGGTCATCGAGTTCAAGAAGCGCGAAACCGTCGAAAGCCTGGTGGCGCGCCGGGTCGAATTCCTCACGGGCTACCAGAACGCGGCCTATGCCGAGGAATACCGGCAGTTCGTGGACAAGGTCCGGCAGGCCGAATCGGCGCTCGGCAAGACCGCGCTGGCCGAAACGGTGGCCCGCTACCTGTTCAAGCTCATGGCCTACAAGGACGAGTACGAGGTGGCGCGGCTGCACACCGACCGCAGCTTCCTCGCCCGCGTCGAGGGCATGTTCGAGGGTGAGATGGGCAAGGATTTCAAGCTCAACTACCACCTGGCGCCGCCCATCATCGCGAAGAAGAATGCCAAGGGCCAGCTGCAGAAGCAGAAGTTCGGCCCCTGGATGCTCTCCGGCTTCAGGCTGCTGGCCCGGCTCAAGGGCCTGCGCGGCACGGCCCTGGACATCTTCGGGCGCACCGAAGAGCGCAGGACCGAGCGCGCGCTCATCGGCGAGTACCGCGCAAGCCTCGAGGAAGTGATTGCTGGCCTTCGCGCCGAGAACCATGCGCTGGCGCTGGAGATCGCGAGCCTGCCCGAGCAGATCCGCGGCTACGGCCATGTGAAGGAGCGCAACCTCGCCGCCGCCCGCACCCGCTGGAGCGAGCTGCTCGCCAAGTGGCGCAACCCGCAGCAGTCGCAGCGCGCCGCCGCGTGATTTTTCGGGAGGCCGGTCCGGCACCGCCGGCCGTCCCGCGCCATTGCTCCTGAAAAGATAGCAAAAGACGCGCAGCCCAAGCCCATGGAAAGCCCTGCCCCGCGCGCCGGATAAGCGCGCGGAGCGGGGCATTGCCACGAATACAATGCCCGCTGCTGCGCGCGGCCGACGCCGCCTCAAGCTCTGACTCGCGGCCTTTTCCTCGGGGCCGCGGAACCGCGGGCCCGGTCCGCGCTTCTGACATTCCTCTCTTCTCTCTGCTGGAGACTCTCTTGTTCATTTCCTCTGCTTTCGCCCAAACCGCACCCGCAGCTTCCGGCGGTGGCGACATGCTGTCCTCGCTCGGCAGCATGCTGCCCCTGGTGCTGATGTTCGTGGTGCTGTATTTCGTCATGATCCGTCCGCAAATGAAGCGCCAGAAGGAGGCCCGCGCCATGATCGAAGCGCTGGCCAAGGGCGACGAAGTGGCAACGGCCGGCGGCGTGCTCGGCAAGATCACCTCGCTCGGCGACCAGTACCTCGGCCTCGAAATCGCCAATGGCGTGGAGATCAAGATCCAGCGCAGCGCTGTGGTCCAGGTCCTGCCCAAGGGCGCCGTCAAGCAGTAAGCCAGGCAATCAACGCGCGGCCCGGCCTTGCGCTTTGCGGCGCCTGGCCCCAAGTCACGCCACTGTTCCGTTTCTGAAAAGCGCTTTCTCATGAACCGTTATCCGGTCTGGAAGTACGCGATCATCGTGATCGTGCTGCTTGTGGGGTTGATCTATTCCCTGCCGAACTTCTTCGGCGAGGCGCCTGCCGTGCAGGTGTCCGCGGCCAAGTCCACCGTCAAGGTCGACGCGGCCACCCAGAGCCGGGTCGAGGAGGCGCTCAAGGCAGCCGGGCTTGCGCCCGACCTGCTCACGCTCGAAGGCGGCTCGCTGCGCGCGCGCTTCGCCACCCCCGACGAGCAGCTCAAGGCGCGCGACACGGTGCAGCGCGCGCTGGTGCCCGATCCGGCCGATCCGCCCTACGTGGTGGCGCTGAACCTGGTTTCGCGTTCGCCGGCCTGGCTCACGGCGCTGCATGCGTTCCCGATGTACCTGGGCCTGGACCTGCGCGGCGGCGTCGACTTCCTGCTGCAGGTCGACATGAAGGGCGCCATCGACAAGAAGGCCGAATCCTTCGCGAGCGACCTGCGCACCACCTTCCGCGACAAGGGCATCCGCGGCACCTCGGTGAGCCGCAACGGCCAGGCCATCGAGGTTTCGTTCCGCGACGCGGCCGCGCTGGAAGCGGCCAAGCGGCTGATCCAGGACCAGTTCCAGGACCTCGCCACCACCGACAGCCAGGACGGCAGCAACTGGCGCCTCGTGGCCACCATCAAGCCCGAAGCCGCACGCCGGCTCCAGGACGCGGCGCTCAAGCAGAACATCACCACGCTGCACAACCGGATCAACGAACTCGGCGTGGCCGAGCCGGTGATCCAGCAGCAGGGCCTGGACCGCATCGTGGTGCAGCTGCCCGGCGTGCAGGACACGGCCAAGGCCAAGGACATCCTGGGGCGCACCGCCACGCTCGAGATGCGCCTGGTCGACGAAAGCGCCGAAGGCCGCGCGGCCGAGCTGAGCGGCGGACCGGTGCCCTTCGGCTCCGAAAAGTTCCTGGAGCGCAACGGCCGCCCCGTGATCGTGAAGAAGCAGGTGCTGGTCACCGGCGAAAACCTCACCGACGCGCAGCCCGGCTTCGACCAGCAGAGCAACCAGCCCAAGGTCGACCTGACCATGGACGCCAAGGGCGGCCGGATCATGCGCGACGTGAGCCGCGAGAACTACAAGAAGCGTATGGCCATGCTGATCTTCGAGAAGGGCAAGGGCGAGGTGCTCACGGCCCCGTCGATCAACGGCGAGCTCGGCAACCGCTTCCAGATTTCCGGCTCGATGACCGTGACCGAAGCCGCCGACCTCGCGCTGCTGCTGCGCGCCGGCTCGCTGGCCGCGCCGATGGAGATCATCCAGGAACGCACCATCGGTCCAAGCCTGGGCGCCGACAACATCGAGAAGGGCTTCAAGAGCGTGATGTATGGCTTCCTGGCCATCATGGTGTTCATGTGCGCCTACTACGCGCTGTTCGGCCTGTTCTCGTCGATCGCGCTGGCCGTCAACCTGATGCTGCTGGTGGCCATTCTCTCGATGCTGCAGGCCACGCTCACGCTGCCCGGCATCGCGGCCATGGCGCTGGCCATCGGCGTGGCGATCGACTCCAACGTGCTGATCAACGAACGCGTGCGCGAGGAGCTTCGCAACGGCGCCTCCCCGCAGGCGGCCATCCACGCCGGCTATGACCGCGCCTGGGGCACGATCCTCGACTCCAACGTGACCACGCTGATCGCGGGCATCGCGCTGCTGGCCTTCGGCTCGGGGCCGGTGCGCGGCTTCGCGGTGGTGCACTGCATCGGCATCGTCACTTCGATGTTCTCCGCCGTGTTCTTCTCGCGCGGCCTCGTGAACTTCTGGTACGGCCAGAAGAAGAAGCTCAAGACGGTGTCGATCGGCACGGTCTGGCGCCCCAAGACCGACGGCACCGCCGTGGCTGAAGGCAAGTAAAGGTCAAGGACAAGCGCCATGGAATTCTTCCGCATCCACAAGACCATCCCGTTCATGCGCCACGCGCTGGTGCTGAACATCGTCTCCTTCGTCACCTTCGCGCTGGCGGTGTTCTTCCTGCTGCACCGCGGGCTGCACCTGTCGGTGGAGTTCACGGGCGGCACCGTGATGGAGGTGGCTTACCAGCAGTCCGCCGACATCGGCAAGGTGCGCGAGGCCATCGGCAAGCTCGGCTATCCCGACGTGCAGGTGCAAAGCTACGGCACCTCGCGCGACGTGCAGATCCGCCTGCCGGCGCAAAAGGGCATGAACTCCGACCAGCAGAGCGCGCAGGTGATGCAGGCGCTCAAGACGGTGGATCCCTCGGCCACGCAGCGCGGCATCGAGGTGGTCGGCCCGCAGGTCGGCGAGGAGCTCACCACCAACGGGCTCAAGGCGCTCGGCATGGTGGTGGTGGGCATCATGATCTACCTGGCGATCCGCTTCGAATGGAAGTTCGCGGTGGCCACCGTGCTGGCCAACCTGCACGACGTGGTCATCATCCTGGGCTTCTTCGCCTTCTTCCAGTGGGAGTTCTCGCTCGCGGTGCTGGCGGCGGTGCTGGCGGTGCTGGGCTATTCGGTCAACGAGTCGGTCGTGATCTTCGACCGGGTGCGCGAGAACTTCCGGCGCTACCGCAAGATGAGCACGGTCGAGATCATCGACAACGCGATCACCTCGACCATCAGCCGCACCATCATCACGCACGGCTCGACGCAGCTGGTGGTGCTCTCGATGTTCTTCTTCGGCGGCCCGACGCTGCACTACTTTGCGCTGGCGCTGACCATCGGCATCCTGTTCGGCATCTACTCGTCGGCCTTCGTGGCGGCCGCCATCGCGATGTGGCTGGGCGTCAAGCGCGAAGACCTGATCAAGGGCGGCCCGACCAAGCGCGACGGCGGCTCCGAGGACGACCCGAACGCCGGCGCCGTGGTCTGATTTGCGCCGGATCAACGGGACGCACCGCGCAAGCCCGCCGCCATGCCGCAGGTGATGCACACTTGTGCGGTGGCGCTTGCCGATGCAAGCTCTCGGCTTTCGCCGAAAAATAGAGTCCCATTGGTCTTCCCGATCCTTCAATGAGCATTGCGCGGTCCGCTTCCTCCCTGCAGCTCGCACGCGAGACGCGCGAGCGTTTCGTTCGCGCCACCGAGGGCGTCATCGTCCCGCTGGCGCAGGCGATACGGGACCGCCTGACGCAGCAGGCCTCGGAAATCGGCAGCGCGCGCGCCATGCAGGAGAGCCGCGACGACTTCGTGGCGTTCCAGGACCAGGCCTCGCAATGGGTATCGCTCGCGCAGGCGGGCTGGCGCAGGTCGGTCGGCACCCCGGGGGCGGCGCCGGCCGTGTCGTCCGGCGCGAAGCTGCGGCTCGAACTCATCGACGACGACGCGATGGAAAGCAGCATCCTTTCATCGCGCCTGGCGCAGCTGATCCACGACAAGGCCAGCTTCGAACTCAGCGACCTGCGGCTGCGCATCCAGTTCCTGGAAGGCACCGCAGAACTCGACGCCCACGACGTGCTCAGGCCCGAAACCCTGGCCAGGCTGCTGGTGGACCAATGGCTGGCGGCCGGCCTGAGCCGCGCGCTGTGGGCGCGGGTGCAGGACACCGTGCAGCAGCAGCTCGTCGGCGTGGTCGTCAAGGCCTATGAAGACGCCAACGCCTTCCTTGTCTCCCAGGGCGTGATGCCCGAAATCGATCTGAAGAGCTTTGTCCGCCGCACCGGCAGCAGCAGCGGCGGCGGCAGTGCCACCGGACCGGCGACGATGCCGGCATCGCCCTATGCCGGCGGTGCGGCGCAGGCCGCGGGTGCCGTGCAGCGGCCGGGCGGCGCCGAAACTTCCTCCCCACAGGCACGGGCTTTTGCGCCGTCCGCGCCGGCCTTCACCACGGGCGGCTCGCCGTTGATGGTCGCCCGCCAGCGCGCGCAGACGGCGCTTCTGAGCCTCAAGCGCTTCGTCGCCGCCCGCATCGGCGCGGAACCGCCGGCTTCGGCTTCGATGACGACGACGGGAATGGACGGTCACGCGGCTGTCGCGGGGTCCGCCCGCGCCGCCTCCAAGACCTTTGCCGGCGCGATCGCCGAGGCCGAGGCCGCCTACCGGGTGGCGGCCTCGCAGTACATGCAGGGCTCCGTGCCGGGCTCCGCGGATCAGGCCACCCTCATCCAGCAGACCGCGGTCGACCTTCGGCGGCGCAGCGCCGAGCTCAAGAAAAGGGCGCCCACCACCGCCGACAAGGCCACGGTCGAGATCGTGGCGCTCATGTTCCAGGCCATCCTCGCCGAGGAGCGCATTCCTTTCTCGGCGCGCGTGTGGTTTGCCCGCCTGCAGATGCCGGTGCTGCGCGTGGCCATTGCCGAGCCCGAGTTCTTCGGCACGCTGCAGCACCCCGCGCGCATGCTGATCGACCGCATGGGCTCCTGCGTGATGGGCTTCGATGCCGCGGCCATCTCGGGCAGTGCGCTCGAAGGCGAGATCCGGCGCGTGGTGCAGGTGATCGAGCAGTATCCCGAAACCGGCCAGCGCGTCTTCAAGCTGGTGTTCGACGAGTTCGTCGCCTTCCTCAACCGCTATCTCACGCAAAGCGACGCCACCCAGCGCGTCATGAGCGTGGCGCAGCAGGTCGAGCAAAAGGAGACGATGGCGATCCAGTACACCATCGAGCTGCGCAAGATGCTCAACGACATGCCGGTGCGCGAAGAGATCCGCGAGTTCCTCTTCAAGGTCTGGGCCGAGGTGCTGGCGATTGCCGCGCTGCGCTACGGCGCCCAGGGCGAGCAGACGGTGATGCTCAAGCGCGTGGCCTCCGAGCTGGTGTGGGCGGCAAGCGCCAAGCCCAACCGCGCCGACCGCGCACGCGTGATCCAGGACCTGCCGCAGCTGCTGCAGCGCCTGCGCCTGGGCATGAACCTGCTGGGCATCATCGACGAGCCCCAGGAGGCCCACATCAAGGCCATCGGCGCCACCTTGTCCGACGCCTTCCTGTCGAAGACCGAGGCCATTCCCGCAGCCAAGATCGAGGCCATGGCCGAACGCCTCGCGCACCTGGAAGATTTCGTCAGCGACGACGGCGGCGCCTCCAGCCTGCCGCTCGATGCGAACAGCATCGAACTGCTGCTGGGCGTGGATGCCGCCTCGATCGAGGTCGTGGCCGACACCGTGGGCGGCGTTCCGGCCGAAGACATGCTGGCGTGGGCCCACGAGCTGGAGGTGGGCAACTGGTTCATGCTCGACCACAACGACCGCGTGAGCCAGGTGCAGTTCGTCTGGCGCAGCGACCGCAAGCAGCTGCACCTGTTCGCCTCGAGCGATGGCCGCAGCTTCCTGATCCAGGTCGGCCGGCTGGCCAACTACCTGCAGGCCGGCCTGCTGGTGCCGGCCGAGGAAGAAACGCTCACGGTGCGCGCCACGCGCGAGGCGCTGGCCAAGCTCGACGCCAACCCGGAGCGGCTGCTGAACTAGCCAGGCTAATGGGCGACGCGCCCCTCGCGGCTTTCGCAGAGTTCGTCGAGCACCAGCGCATCGGGCTCGATGCCAGTACTCCAGTGCACCATCAGCACGATGATCTTGAGCTCGTCGAGCGCGACCGGATCGCCCGGCGCCGCCATGGCGCGCTCGATGACGATCTCGCGCAAGCCGCAGGACAGCACGCTCGACGATTCGAGAAAGCGGATGAAGCCCAGGCAGTCGGCGCCCAGGTGCTCCTGCTCGGCCTGCGAGTAGACCCGCATGGCGTTGTCCGACTGGGGCAGGGCCGCTTCGGGCGCGCCGCGCAGCGTGACCGTGGCCACGGCGTCGTCGCCGGGACTTCGTTCGAGCTGCATGCCCTGCGTGGCAAGGCTCAGGCCGTCGAGCCAGTGCAGTGCATCGCGGATTTCCTCTGCCTCGAAGCCGTGGGCGCTGAGCTTGCGGCCCAGTTGTTCGGGTTCGGGGCAGGCATCGCCGCGCCAATAGTTTTCGTAGACAAACACGAGCACTTCGAACATGGGCCCAATATAGCCGATGCTTGTTGCTCGACGGCAGGCTTCCTGCGCGAAGCCTGCGGGCTACGCTGCTGCCGTTCTCTGGAACAGGCCGCCGGGCAGGCGCGCAACCTGGCCGTCGAGCTCGAGTTCGAGCAGCCTGGCCTGCAGCGCGGCGGCGCTCCAGCCGGTGCGCGCACTCAGCGCGTCGAGGCTCACGGGGTCGAAGCCGAGCGCGTCCAGCAAGGGCTCTTCGCGCGCGGCGGACACAGCGCCGGCATCACCGTTCGCGGCAGCCGGCGTCGCCGCGCTGCCCGCGTGCGGCGACGGCAGCTCCTCGAGGATGTCGTTGACCGACTCGACCAGCTTCGCGCCCTGGCGGATCAGCGCATGGCAGCCGCGCGACTGCGGCGAATGGATCGAGCCCGGAATGGCGAACACTTCCTTGCCCTGCTCCGAGGTGAGCCGCGCGGTGATCAGCGAGCCCGACGCCAGCGCGGCCTCGACCACCAGCGTGCCGCGCGCCAGGCCGGCAATGAGGCGGTTGCGCTTGGGGAAATTCTGCGTGAGCGGCGGCGTGCCGAGCGGCAGCTCGCTCACGATCAGCCCTTGCAGCGTGATGCGGTGCGCCAGGTCGCGGTGCCGCGCGGGATAGACGCGGTCCAGGCCGGTGCCCACCACGGCCACCGTGGCGAGCCGCGGCATGTCGCCGGCCGCATCGAGCGCGCCCTGGTGCGCGGCGCCATCGACGCCGAGCGCGAGCCCCGACACCACCGGCAGGCCCGCGTCGCCCAGCGCGCGCGCAAAGGCGCGGGCATTGGCGGCGCCCTGCGGCGTGGGGTTGCGGCTGCCCACCACCGCAATGCTGCGGCCGAGCTGGGTCAGGTCGAAGTCCGCGGCGCCGAGCACGTAGAGCATCAACGGCGGGTCGGCCATCTCGAGCAGCGAGGCGGGGTAGGCGGCATCGCCCAGCGTGACCAGGCGCCGCGCGGTGCCGTCATCGTGGCCGGGCTGCAGCCACTGCCAGGTCTGGTCGAGCTGGGCCTGCAGGCCCAGCGGCGGCTGGTGCAAGGCATCGGCCTGCGCCGCCGACACCACCTGGCGCAGCGCCTCGCCGGTCTGCGCAAAGACGTTCTCGGGCAGGCCGAAGGCCGCCAGCAGCCGGCGCGCGGCGCCATCGCCGATGCCCGGCGTCAGTGAAAGCCGCAGCCAGCCTGCGAGTTCTGCTCGGTCCAAATGAAAGCGGAAAAAGAAAGCGGGTAAAAAATCGGAAAAGCGTCAGGGATTGACGAGGAAGTCGCCCGCCTTCGGAGTGTCGGTGATCTCGAGCACCAGTGCGTACGAAACCTTTTCGAAGGGCCGGAACACCATCAGGAGGCCGATGCGTTCGTTCGGAAGCTTGATGGTTTCCTTGCGCGCGCCGGTGCGGTCGAGAATGGTTTCGCCATTCTTCAGGATGGCCAGCACGTGGCCGCTGTCGATGCCGTCGCGCGTGCCCTTGTTGATGGCCACCACCTGGTTCTGGGCCGCGAACTGCACCGCGTTGCCATAGACCGAGATGATGCGGCCCTCGACCTGCGAGGAGGGGGCGCGCGGCACATAGCTCAGCAGCTGGCGCGGCGGCTCGGGCAGCAGGCGGTCGCCGGCGCGGATTTCCTCGCGTGCCGCGATGATGTCGACGCTGGCCGGCACCACGGTGATGACGTCCTTGTCGTTGGTGGTCTCGACCGTGGTCGATTCGCCGCGCTGGAGCTGCGCCTTGCCCAGGTACTGCGCCTCGTAGCCGAGGATTTCACCGGTTCCCGGGTCCTTCAACGGCGTGGCGCTGCGGAACACGCGGAAATTCTTCAGCGGGCCCGGGGTTTCGAGCAGCGGCGTCTCGGCATTGCCGCGCGCATAGGCGCGGTCGCCGCGCGACAGCAGGACGCGGCTGTCGTTGCCCGCGACGATGCGCGGCGCGGCCTGCAGCGTGTCGGCATCGACCACGATCGGCTCGCTGAGGAAGGGCTCGATGACGCTCGGGTTGAGCGTGGGCAAGGCCATGCCGGCCAGCGAGTCGAAGCGCGTGCGCGGCGACAGCTTGATGGTGCCGCCGTCGCCGCTGCCGCCCGCGCCGCGGCGCATGGTCAGGCGCGCACGGCCGCCGGTCTTGTCCAGATAGAGGATCTGGCCCGGGTAGATGCGGTGCGGATTCGCGATTTCGCTGATGTTCATGCCCCACAGTTCCGGCCAGCGCCAGGGACGCAGCAGGTAGAGGCGCGAGATGGCCCACAGCGTGTCGCCGGGCTTGACCGTGTATTCGTCCGGCGCGTTGGGCGCCAGTTCGCTCAGCGGAACGCCGCTCTGGGCGGTTTGCTGGGCGGTGGCGCGCTGCTGCGGCGTGACGGGGTAGTTCTGCGCCCACGCCGCCGTCGTGCCGCCAGTGATCACCGCAAGGGCAGCCAACGTGGCGAGAAGATGCGGGCGCTGGCGGACAGTGATTCGGAGCTTTTTCATGTCTGGATGGGTGAGCGCGCCGCGTATCGGCGCGCATACGAATCTCACAATTTGCTACGAATTCTGCGCCCGAAGCCCTTGGGAGGGCAACGTTTTCAGGCGATCCGGAGTCGCCGCGTCGCGGAATTGGCGAAAATAGCCACAACTTTCCCCCTGTTTCATGGCCAAACGAATCATTCTGAGTTACCCGGACAAGCGCCTGCACACGGTTGCCAAGCCCGTGCAGGGCGTTGACGCGCGCATCAAGGCCCTGGTGGCCGACATGCTCGAGACCATGTACGACGCCAGCGGCATCGGCCTGGCCGCGACCCAGGTCGACGTGCACGAGCGGCTGGTCGTCATCGACGTGTCCGAGGAACGCAACGAGCCGCTGGTGCTCATCAATCCCGAAATTATCTGGGCAAGCGACGAAAAAGTGTTGAACGAAGAGGGCTGCCTCTCGGTGCCGGGCATCTACGACGGCGTCATGCGCTCCACCTCGGTCAAGGTCCAGGCGCTGGACGAGAACGGCGAACTGCGCACCATCGAGGCCGAAGGCCTTTTGGCCGTGTGCATCCAGCACGAACTCGACCACCTGATGGGCAAGGTGTTCGTCGAATACCTGTCGCCGCTCAAGCGCAACCGCATCAAGAGCAAGCTGCTCAAGCAGCAGCGCGAAGAGGCCAAAGAGGGCCGGGCATGAAAGCCTCCCTGCGGCCCTGGGCGCTCGGTCTTGCCGCAGCGCTCGTGCTCGCGGGCTGCGCCAGCGAACCCACGCGCATCGTTCCCGGCACCACCGCCGCCGAGACCCTGCAGCGCCTGGGCCCGCCCACGGGCCGCTATCCGCTCACCGGCGGCGGCGAGCGCCTGCAGTATTCGCGCATGCCGGCGGGCTTCGAGGTCACCGACATCGACGTCGATGCCGCCGGCAAGGTCGTCTCCGTGACCCAGGTGCTCAGCGAGGCGCGCTTCGGCCACGACATCAAGGTCGACCAGTGGCGCCAGAACGACGTGCTCGCCTTCTATGGCCGGCCTTTTGAAACCAGCCGCGTCAGCTCGTTCGACGGCGTGGTCTGGACCTGGCGCTACAAGGCCGTGAACGAGCGCCGCATGCTCTATATCTACATCGACCCCACCGGCGTGGTCCGCCGCTACCACACGGGGGACGACCTCGAACTCGTCCGGATCCGCGATTGACTGCGCTGAAAGTCGTTTTCGCGGGCACGCCCGAGTTCGCGCGCGCCGCGCTCGAAGCCATTGCCGCCGCCGGCCATGAGATCGCGCTGGTGCTGAGCCAGCCCGACCGGCCCGCGGGCCGCGGCATGAAGCTGCAGGCCTCGCCCGTCAAGCAATGCGCCCTCGCCCACGGCTGGCCGGTGGCGCAGCCGCGCAGCCTGCGGCTGGACGGCAAGTATCCGGAAGACGCCGCGGCCGCGCGCGAGGCGCTGCTGGCGGCCCGGCCCGACGTGATGGTGGTGGCGGCCTACGGCCTCATCCTGCCGCAATGGGTGCTCGACCTGCCGGCGCACGGCTGCCTCAACATCCACGCCAGCCTGCTGCCGCGCTGGCGCGGTGCGGCGCCCATCCACCGCGCCATCGAGGCCGGCGACGCGCAGACCGGCATCACCATCATGCAGATGGACGCCGGCCTGGACACCGGCGACATGCTGCTGCGCGAAGCCCTCGACATCGGCAGCGACTCCACCGCCCGGCTGCACGACCGCCTGGCCGAACTGGGCGGCCGCCTGATCGTCCAGGCGCTGGCCGACATCGGCCGCCTCGTACGCACGCCGCAGCCGGCCGAGGGCGTCACCTACGCCAGCAAGGTCGAGAAGCACGAAGCCCAGATCGACTGGAACCAGCCGGCCGACGCCATCGTGCGGCGCATCCGGGCCTTCGACCCGTTCCCGGGCGCCAACAGCCTGCTCGACGGCGAGACCATCAAGCTCTGGGCCGCGCATGCGGCGCCGCCGGCCGCGGTTTCGGCCGCGCCGGGCACCCTGCTGGCTGTGAGCGACGCCGGCGTGGCGGTGGCAGCGGCCGGCTCGGTGGTGATGGCCACCGAACTGCAGCGGCCCGGCGGCAAGCGCCTGGCCGTGGCCGACTTCCTGCGCGGCTTCGACCTGAAGCCCGGGCAGCGGTTCGGCTGATGTTCCTTTCCGCAGCCATTCGCCGCCGACCCGAATTCCGCGCCGGCATCCGCGACATGTCCTCGGCCGCGCTGGGCATCGGCGCCTGGGGCCTGATGACCGGCGTGGCCATGGTCAAGTCGAACATGAGCGTGCTGGAGTCGGTGGCCATGACGCTGCTGGTCTACGCCGGCAGTTCCCAGCTCGCGGCCATTCCGCTGCTGTTCGCGGGCGCGCCGGCCTGGGTGATCCTGGCCACGGGCTTTTGCGTCAACCTGCGCTTCGTGGTCTTCAGCCTGCACCTGCGGCCCTACCTCATGCACATGCCGCGCTGGCGCCGCATGACGCACGGCTACCTGACGGCCGACCTGAGCTATGCACTCTTCACCCGGCAGTACGCGGCGCCGCCGGCCACCGTCGCCGAGCAGCAGTCGCAGGAGGCCTACCTCACCGGCAACTACTTCGTGACCTGGTGCTCCTGGATGGGCATGAGCCTGCTGGGCATTGCGCTGGCCAACTTCATTCCGCAGAGCTGGGGCCTGGGTTTTGCCGGCGTGCTGAGCCTGGTGGCGATCGTCTGCTCGATGGCCACCACGCGGCTGCGCGTGCTGGCCGCGCTGGTCGCCAGCGCCACCGCGGTGGCGGCCTATGCCCTGCCGCTCAAGCTCAACATCGTCGTGGCCATCGGGGCCGCGGTGCTGCTGTGCTTCTGGCTCGAGAGGCGGTTCGGGCTCGACCCCGACGCGGAGGACGACAAGTGAGGGGCACCGACCTGTGGACGATGGGCGTGATCGTCGGACTGGCCGCGGTCACGGTGCTCACGCGCTGCTTCTTCTTCATCCTCGACCGGCCCTGGGGCCTGCCCGAGTGGGCCCACCGCGCGCTGCACTATGCACCGGCGGCCGCGCTGGCCGGCGTGATCGCGCCCGAGATCGTGATGACCCAGGGCCACCTGATCACCACGCTGCACGACGCACGCCTGTATGCGGCCGTGGTCGGCGCCGCTTACTACTACTGGCGGCGCGGCGTGCTCGGCACGATGCTCGCGGGCATGGCGGTGTACCTGCCCTTGCACCTCTCCCTGGGCTGGTAGCCGGCGGCCCTGCTTTTTTTTCAATCCAGCCTCACGCCGGCGGCCTGGATGATCTTGCCCCAGCGATCGCTCTCGGCCCGCGAGAGCCTGTAGAAATCCTGCGGCGTGCCCGGCAGGGCCTCGAAGCCGAACTCCGAGAACAGCTTCGCCACCTTCGGCGCCTTCATCGCCTTGTGCAGTTCGCCGTTGATGCGTGCCACTGCTTCGGGCGACATGCCCGCCGGGCCGATCAGGCCGTGGAACGCATAGGCGTTGACGTCGCTGAACCCGGCTTCGACGAAGGTGGGCACCTCGGGCAGTGCGCTCGCGCGCTGCGGCAGCGCGATCGCCAGCACCCGCACCTTGCCCGCCTTGATGATCGGCAGGCCCGAGGCCAGGTCGAGCATCATCGTGGGCACCTGCCCGCCCATCAGGTCGGTCATGGCGGGCGCGGCGCCCTTGTAGGGCACGTGCGTGATCGTCAGGCCGGCCTTCTGCTTGAAGAGCTCCATCGCCATGTGGTGCGGCGAGCCGTTGCCGGGAGAGGCATAGCTCACCTTCTCCGGGTTGGCCTTCACGTAGCGCACGAACTCGGCCACGTTCCTGGCGGGAAAGTCGGGATGCACCACCAGCGCCACCGGAAAGCGGCCGATGGCGCCGATGTAGGTGAAGTCGCTCGCGGGCCTGTAGGGCAGCTTGGCGAACATGTGCTCGTTGAAGAGCAGCGCCGCGTTCTCGGCCTGCATGATGGTGTAGCCGTCGGGCTTGGCCTGCATCAGCACCGAGACGCCGATGTTGGTCGATGCGCCGGGCCGGTTGTCGATGACCAGCGGCTGCCCGAGCGAAGGCTGCATCGCCTCGGCCAGCGAGCGCGCCAGGTTGTCGGTGCCGCCGCCGGCCACATAGGGCACGATCCATTTGACCGGCTGGCTCGGGTAGGCGGCGGGCTGCTGCGCCGATGCGAAGGGGATGGCCAGCGCGAGGGCCGCGGCCATGAGCGGAATCAGTCGCTTCATCATTTCTTGTCTCCGTTGCTTGTCTTGAAATCTGTTCAGGTCATTCGCCGCGCAGCGTCTGCCACAGCGCGCGGTCGCGCTCCGCGGTCCACACCACCGGGTGTTCGATGCCGCGCAGTTCGTCGTACGCGCGCGAGACGTCGAAGGGCAGCACATGCTGGAACACGGGCCAGCTGCCGAAGCGCGGGGCCATCGCCGCCTCTGCCCGCGCGAAGCAGCCCTTGAGCGTTTCGCCCGCGGCGATGCCGGCTTTCACGCTGTCGAGCAAGGTACCGAGAAACGCCTGGGTCAGCCCGATGGCGTCGGCGCATTCGGCCTCGCCCTGCAGCACGGCCCCGCGGCCGGGCACCAGCACGCGCGGCTTCAGGGCCCGCACCGCATCGAGCGTGCCGGCCCAGTCGCCGATGTAGGCGTCGCCCGCGTAGACGCCGCAGCGGTTCTCGACCACGTCGCCCGAGAACAGCACGCCGCAGTCGGGCAGCCACGCGACCGTGTCGCCGCTCGAATGGCCGTGGCCCAGCGCCATCAGGCGAAGCTCGCGGCCTTGGCTGCGGCCAGGGCCGAGCCAGAGGCTCATCTCGCGCTCGAAGCTCTGCGTCGGAAAGGTCAGGCCCGGGATCTCTTCCACGCCCGCGAAGAGGCGCGGGAAGCGGCCGACCTCCGAATCGAAATCGGCCTGGCCGCGCGTGCGGATCCAGTCGAGCGTGCCGTTGCTCGCGATGATGGTCTCGACCTCGCCGAACGCACTCGCGCCCATCACGCGCACCGCATGGTAGTGCGTGAGCACGATGGTTTGGATGGGCTTGTCGGTCACCGTGCGGATGGCGGCCAGGAAGTCGCGCGCCATGCGCGGCGTGGGGCGCGTGTCGATCAGCACCACGTGCTCGTCGCCGACGACGAAGCCGCAGTTCGGATCGAAGTCGCTGATGTAGCCATACACGTCGGGCGCGAGCTCGCGCAGCTGCGGCTTCTGCTCGCGCGTGTCGGAGGCCGAGGCGAAGGAGACGTTGGCGCTCATGGGGCTTCCCGGGTTGTCGTGGGGTCTTCTGCGGCGGCGCGAATGCAGGCCAGCAGCACGGCCTGGTCGCCGCACTGGTTGGCCAGCAGCAGCACGAGGCGGGCGTTGAGGTCGGCGCTCTGCGCTTCGCCCAGGCCTTCGTGCGCGGCGAGTAGCGCGGCGTAGAAGCCGTCGGGGTCGGGGATGCGGGGCTCGGTGATCATGGGGCGTGGTGGTCGAGGGCGAGGGCCGTGCGCAGCGCGGCGGCGATCGCATCGGGCGTGGCCTGCGGCAGCGTCGCGGCGCGGTAGGCATCGGGCCGCACGAGCACGAAGCTGCCCGCGTCGTGGAGGCCGAGATGCCGCATGAGCGTCTCGTCGGCTTGCAGTGCCGGCAGCCCGCTGTCGCCACCGATGGCGAGCAGGCGCAGCGGCAGCGACGCCGTGGCATCCATGGCCGCCCTGGCTTCGGCGCGTGCCGGCGCGAGCCACAGGCCCAGGCACTGCGTGCCCTCGGCCAGCAACTGCATCAGCGTGGTCTCGCTGCCACCGGCCCAGCGCAGTGCAAGGTTCTGCACCGTGCGTGCGCCTTCCGGCAACTGCGGCGCGGGCGGGTAGTCGTTGGCGACCGACATGCGGCCGGCATTGACCAGCGCGCGCGCAAACGGATGGCGCGCGGCGAGCGCCACCACCGCGCGGCGCAGCGTGTGCTCGGCCGGCGAGCGTGGTGCGAGAAAACGCGCCGAGCGGCTCGTCACCTCGAGGTTCTGCTTCGCGGCGGGTTGCCGCTCCGCGTCGTAGCTGTCGAGCAGCGCATCGTTTGCCTGCCCCTGTGCGACCAGCGCCAGCTTCCAGCCGAGGTTCGCCGCATCCTGGATGCCGCTGTTGCCGCCGCGCGCGCCGAAGGGGCTCACCACGTGCGCGGCATCGCCGATGAAGAACACGCGGCCGTGGCGGAAGCTGTCCAGCAGGTGGTCGCGGTAGCCGTAGGGGCCGATCCAGACGAACTCGAACTCCACGCCCGGCCCGAGCTGCTCGCGCAGCCGCGCGCCCGCCACTTCGGGCCGGCTGATGTGGGCGGTGTCGCAGTCCTCGGGCATCTGGTAGTCGATGCGCCAGACGCCATCGGCCATCAGGTGCTGCCAGACGCCGCGGCCTTCGTTGAAGGGCGCGTCGACCCAGGTCCAGCGCTCGGTGGGCAGCGGCTTCTTGAAGCGTACGTCGCTGATGCACCAGCGGTCGGTGCTGCGCGAGGCATGCGCGTCGATGCCGAGCTGCGTGCGGATCGGGCTGTTGGCGCCGGTCGCGTCGATCAGCCGGTCGGCCTCGATCGTGTAGCTGCCTGCGGGCGTTTCGATCTCGATGCGCACGCCATCGCTCAAGGGCTCGACGCGCGTCACGCGGCTCTTCCAGCGCACATCGGTGAGTCCGAGTTCGAGGATGCGCTCGACCAGGAACCACTCGATGTAGAACTGCTGCAGGTTGATGAAGGGCGGCTGCCTGGAGACGCTCTCCGCCTGCAGGTTGAAGCTGTAGACCTCCTGTTCGCCCGAGAAGGTGCGTCCGAACGACCAGGTGATGCCCTTGGCCGCGATGCGCTCGTAGATGCCCAGGCGCTCGAAGATCTCGAGGCTCTTCTGTGCGTAGCAGATGCCGCGCGAGGACGCACCGCGCACGCCGACGGTGTCGTCCTCGTCGAGCAGCACCGCGCGCACGCCGCGCTGCGCAAGGTCGCAGGCCAGCGTGAGGCCCGAAGGTCCCGCGCCGACGATCACGATCGGGTGGCGAACGGCTTCCGCACGGCCCAGCTCGGGCGGCGGCACGAAGGGCCAGACCGGCAACTCGTAGGCCGGCGCAAATGCAAAGCTTTCCATGTCTCTTCTACAGCGCGTGGGCGAATTCGGCGATGGCGTCGGCCGCCTTCGGAATCAGCTCGGGCTGGCCCGCGAGATAGTGGTTGCCGCCCACGATGTCGACGTTGCGGATGCGCGCGCCGCCCGCGGCCATCCACGCATCGCGCGTGCTCGGGAAGGTCGACTGGTCGCCGGTGTAGGTCAGCAGCAGCTTCGGAATGCTGGTGCGCGCGAGGTTGGCCGGCCCGTCGGCCTGCGAGCGCGAAGACCATTGCGAGAGGAACGCGGTGAGCGAGGTGGTGCGACCCATCGCATTGGCCGAGTAGTTGACCTGGCGCGCATCGCCCCACACGCTGCCCGGCAGGCGGTCGTTGGCGTCGAGCGAAAGATCCACGCAGCGCGGATCGGCATGCGTGCGGTAGACGATGAAGGTCTGGTCGCGCGGTGCGCCGGGGGTGCTGCGCAGCAGCGCGAGGCGGTCGACACACCACTGCTCGATGCGGCCCAGCCGCGCCTGCTGCGCCGTGCTGAAGCGTGCGAGAAAGCCGCGGTCGTAGGGCATGCGGTGGCGCGGATCGTACATGTCGAGCTCGGGGTCCACCGAGAGCGGGTCGTGTTCGTCGGTCACGGACGGATCGATCCAGTCGCGCATCAGCCGCGTGCGGCCCAGGTGCGCGGCGCACAGCGCGATGCCGTCCACGGGTGGCAGGTCGCCCGGGTGCAGGTGCGTCGGGTCGCCGTCCGGCAGGTGGGTGGCGGTGAGCGTCTCGGCCTGCGCCTGGTAGAAGGCCGAGAGCGCCGCACCGCCGGAGTTGCCGACCAGGAACACCTTCTCGTAGCCGGCCGCGCGCAGGTACTGCACGCCGGCGCCCAGGTCCTGGATCGCGCGCTCCATCAGCAGCACGGTGTCGTTGCCCACGTAGCGCGAGTTCAGCCCCATGCAGCAGATGCCGCGCTCGGCCAGCGGGCCGATCAGGTAGTGGCCCATGAAGTTGCTGGTCGGGTGCATCACGATGGCCGCGATTCTTTTCGGGCCCGGCGGCGCGCGGAAGGCGCCGTAGATGCGCGGCCGAAGCATCTGCAGGCCCGACTGGCTCTCCATGGCTGCGCCGGGCTTCACGTCGATGACGGCGAGTTGCAGCTCAGGCATGCGATGCACCCCTCGCTGTGCGCAGATCGGCCTTGCGCACGGTCCACGCATCGAGGTCCGCACGGGCGCGCAGCGCATGCGCCTCCATCTCGGCCTGCGGCACCGTCGGCGTGGTGAGCTCCACGCGAAGGCCGTTGGGATCGAAGAAGTAGATCGATTCGATGATGTGGTGGTCGGTCACGCCCAGCACCTCGACGCCCGCGCCTTCGAGCCGCGCCTTGGCGGCGAGCAGGTCGGCCACGGAATCGACCCGCAGCGCGATGTGGTTCACCCATGCCGGCGTGTTGGGCGAAGGCAGCGCGGCGACGTCGTCGCCCAGGTCGAAGAAGGCGATGTACGAACCGTCGCGCATGCGGAAGAAGATGTGCACGTAGGGGCAGTACTCGCCCGTGCTGGGCACATGGTCGCTCTTGATGACGTGCGCGAGCGGCAGGCCCAGCAGGTCTTCGTAGAAGCGGCGGGTTTCCTCGCTGTCGCGGCAGCGCCAGGCGAAATGGTGCAGCCCGCGAACTGGCGGGGCCGCGTTGGCAGTCGTCGGCATGGCTTTTTTGTCTCCGGTGAGCCGCTATTGGGCGATGCCGCGTCTTATGATGCAATCGAAATTAATTCATCGATTGATGAAATAATCATATGAATCTGACCCTGCGCCAGTTGCGCGCCTTCGCTGCCGTGGCCGAGACCGGCAGCTTCACCGCGGCGGCGCAGCAGCTGCACCTCACGCAGTCGGCGCTCAGCGTGCTGGTGCGCGAGCTCGAGCGCGAGATGGGCGTGCAGCTGCTCGACCGCCACACGCGGCGCGTGCAGCTGTCGGAGGCCGGGCGCGAGTTCCTGCCCTCGGTGCACCGGCTGCTGGCCGACCTCGCGGGCGCGGTGGCCGGCGTCACGGATTTGCGTGACAAGAAGAAAGGGCTGTTGCGGCTTGCAGCGCCGCAGCTCATGGCCTGCACGCTGATGCCGCGCGTGATCGCGCTCTACCGCGAGGCGTTCCCCGACGTCGACGTGCGCCTGGCCGACACGCTCCCCGAGCACCTGCTGGCCGGCGTGACGGCCGGCGACGTGGAGCTTGCGGTGGGGCAGGACGTGGCGGTCGACGGGGCCGTCGAGCGCCGCACCCTCTTTCGCGACCGGCACTGGCTGATCTGCCCGCCCGGCCACGCCTTTGCGAAGCGCCGCAAGGTGCGCTGGCACGAACTCGGCCCCTACACCTTCATCGCGCCCACGCGCGACTTCCGCCAGCGCGTGCTGCCCGAGCTGGCGCCGGCCGAGCGCGAGCTCATGCTGCGCCCGGGCACCCAGGAGGTGTCGTACATGACCACCGCGCTCGGCATGGTGGCCTCGGGGCTCGGGCTCACGGTGTGCCCGACCTACTCGGCGCCGCTGGTGCGTGCCCACGGCCTGCAGATGGTGCGGCTCGAATCGCCCGACTTCCACCGCGAGGTGTGCATCTACAGCGCGGCGCGGCGCACCCTGTCGCCCGCGGCCGCGAGCTTCGTCGAGATCCTCGAGCGCTACGCCCGGGCGCAGCCCAAGGGCGGATGAAAAGCATCGGTACGCCGCAACAGGCGCTCAGAGCGGTGCCGGGGCCAAACCTACAATGGAAGGCGACCTGTCTTCCACCACCTTCTCCAGATCCATGAACGTCATTCGATTCACCGACCTCTGCGCGCAGGGCAAGGCCGCCGGCCAGCGCGTCTTCATCCGTGCCGACCTCAACGTGCCGCAGGACGATGCAGGCCACATCACCGAAGACACGCGCATCCGCGCCTCGGTGCCCTGCATCCAGCTGGCGCTCGACGCCGGCGCCGCCGTGATGGTGACCTCGCACCTGGGCCGCCCGACCGAAGGCGAATTCAAGCCCGAGGACTCGCTCGCCCCCGTCGCCAGGCGCCTGGGCGAACTGCTCGGCCGCGAGGTGCCGCTGGTGGCCAACTGGGTCGACGGCGTCGACGTCAAGCCCGGCCAGGTCGTGCTGCTCGAGAACTGCCGCGTCAACAAGGGCGAGAAGAAGAACGACGAGGCGCTCGCGCGCAAGCTCGCCGCGCTCACCGACATCTACGTGAACGATGCCTTCGGCACCGCCCACCGCGCCGAAGCCACCACCTACGGCATCGCGCAGTTCGCCAAGGTGGCCGCGGCCGGTCCGCTGCTCGCGGCCGAGATCGACGCCATCACCAAGGCGCTGGCCCACCCCAAGCGGCCGCTGGTGGCCATCGTGGCCGGCTCCAAGGTCAGCACCAAGCTCACCATCCTCAAGAGCCTGTCGGCCAACGTCGACCAGCTGATCGTCGGCGGCGGCATTGCCAACACCTTCATGCTCGCGGCCGGCCTTTCGATCGGCAAGTCGCTGGCCGAGCCCGACCTGGTCGACCAGGCCAAGGCGGTGATCGAGGCCATGCGCGCGCGCGGCGCCGACGTGCCGATCCCGGTGGACGTGGTCACGGCCAAGACCTTCGCGGCCGATGCGCCCGCCACCGTCAAGGACGCGAACGCCGTGGCCGACGACGACCTGATCCTGGACATCGGCCCCAAGACCGCCGCGATCCTGGCTGCGCAATTGCGCAAGGCCGGCACCATCGTCTGGAACGGCCCGGTGGGCGTGTTCGAGTTCGACGCCTTCGCGGGCGGCACCAAGGCCATCGCCCAGGCCATCGCCGAGAGCAGCGCCTTCTCGATTGCCGGCGGCGGCGACACGCTCGCGGCCATTGCCAAGTACGGCATCGAGAAGCAGGTCGGCTACATCTCCACCGGCGGCGGCGCCTTCCTCGAGGTGCTCGAGGGCAAGACGCTTCCCGCTTTCGAAATCCTCGCCAAGCGTGCCGCGGGCTGATTTTTCGCGCTCGCGCGGCGGTGCCCGCTTCCTGTTGTCACACAAAGTGTATACAGTAGCGGATACAAAATGGAGACAAGTTCAATGATCACGGATCGCCTTCCCCGCCACGCCACCAAGATCGTCGCCACGCTCGGCCCGGCGTCCAACACGCCCGAGCTGCTGGAGCAGATGATCCTGAACAAGGTCAGCGTGGTGCGGCTCAATTTCAGCCATGGCACGGCGCAGGACCACATCGACCGCGCGGCCATGGTGCGCGAGGCGGCGCGCAAGACGGGCCGCGAGGTGGCGATCATGGCCGACCTGCAGGGCCCCAAGATCCGCGTCGGCAAGTTCGCGCAGGGCAAGGTCTGGCTCGAGCCGGGCGCCAAATTCGTGCTCGACGCCTCGCGCACCGAGCCCGGCGACGCCGACGCGGTCGGCCTCGACTACAAGGACCTGCCGCGCGACGTGCGCCCCGGCGACCGGCTGCTGCTGAACGACGGCCTCATCGTGCTCACGGTCGACGCCGTGCGCGGCGAGGCGGTGCACACCACCGTCAAGCTCGGCGGCGAGCTCTCCAACAACAAGGGCATCAACAAGCAGGGCGGCGGCCTCACGGCGCCGGCGCTCACCGCCAAGGACATGGAAGACATCAAGACCGCGATGAGCTTCCAGGCCGACTACGTGGCGGTGAGCTTTCCCAAGAACGCCACCGACATGGAAATGGCGCGCCAGCTGTGCAACGTGGCCGCGGCCGAATATGGCCACAAGCCGGGGCTGATCGCCAAGATCGAGCGCGCCGAGGCCATTCCCAAGCTGGAGGAGATCCTGCGCGCGAGCGACGGCATCATGGTGGCGCGCGGCGACCTGGCCGTGGAGGTGGGCAATGCCGCCGTGCCGGCGCTGCAGAAGAAGATGATCCGCATGGCGCGCGACATGGACAAGGTGGTGATCACCGCGACCCAGATGATGGAGTCGATGATCACCAACCCCGTGCCCACGCGCGCCGAGGTGAGCGACGTCGCCAACGCCGTGCTCGACGGCACCGACGCCGTGATGCTCTCGGCCGAAACCGCCTCGGGCCGCTATCCGCTCGAAACCGTGCAGGAGATGAGCCGCATCTGCGAAGCCGCCGAAGCGGCCGAGGACAAGACGCTCGACGCGGACTTCAGCGGCAAGACCTACAGCCGCATCGACCAGTCGATTGCGATGGGCGCGCTGTTCACGGCCCACCACCTGGGCGCCAAGGCCATCGTCGCGCTCACCGAGTCGGGCTCCACGCCGCTGTGGATGAGCCGCCACCGCGCGCACATTCCGATGTACGCGCTGACCTCGCGCCTGGCCACGCAGCGCAGGATGGCGCTCTACCGCAACGTGCGCCCGCTGCTGATGGATTCGGAGAGCGACCGCGACACCGCGCTCGAGCAGGCCGAAGCCCACCTGAAGAAGCGCGGCATCGTGCAGACCGGCGACGTCTACGCCATCACCTGCGGCGAGCCGATGGGCGCCCCCGGCGGCACCAACATGCTCAAGATCTGCCGCGCGAGCTGAGCCCGCTCAGCCATTCCTGAAGAGGAAGCTGTAGGCGTTCAGGGCCGGCACGCCGCCCAGGTGCGCATAGAGCACCTTCGAGCCGGCCGGGAATTCGCCCAGGCGCACCTTCTCGATCATCCCGTGCATCGACTTGCCCTCGTACACGGGGTCGGTCAGCATGCCTTCCAGGCGCGCGCAGAGGCGGATCGACTCCAGCGTGCCTTCGTTGGGCAGGCCGTATTCGGGGCCGCCGAAGCGGCGGTCGAGCACCACGTCCTTGTCGGTGATGTCGCGGCCCAGCTCGACCAGCTCGGCTGTGCCCTTGGCAATGCGCACGATCTGCGCGAAGGTCTGCTCGGGCTTGGCCGAGGCGTCGATGCCGATCACGCGGTCGGCCCGGCCGTCGGCCGCGAAGCCCACCACCATGCCGGCCTGCGTGCTGCCCGTGACCGAGCAGGTCACGATGTAGTCGAACTTGAAGCCCAGCTCGGCCTCCTGCTCCCGCACTTCTTCCGCAAACCCGACGAAGCCGAGGCCGCCGCGCGGATGCTCCGAGCAGCCGGCCGGAATCGGAAAGGGCTTGCCGCCGGCCTTGCGCACGTCGGCCATGGCTTCTTCCCAGCTCTTGCGGATGCCGATGTCGAAGCCCGCGCTGTCCAGCCGCACGTCGGCGCCCATGATGCGGGACATCTCGATGTTTCCGACGCGGTCGTACACCGCATCGGAGTAGTTGACCCAGTTCTCCTGCACCAGCACGCACTTCAGGCCCAGGTGCGCAGCCACGGCCGCCACCTGGCGCGTCTGGTTCGACTGGATGCCGCCGATCGACACCAGCGTGTCGTAGCCGCCCTCGAGCGCCTCGGGAATCAGGTATTCGAGCTTGCGCGTCTTGTTGCCGCCGAAGGCCAGGCCGCTGTTGCAGTCCTCGCGCTTGGCGTAGAGCTCGACCTCGCCGCCCAGGTGGGCGCTCAGGCGCTTGAGCGGATGGATCGGCGTCGGGCCGAAGGTGAGCGCGTGGCGGGGAAATTTCTTGAGGTTCATCGATGTGTGCTCCGAGAAAAAGGGATGCCATCGATCGTAGGAAGAAGCCGTCGAAACGTGCTTGCAAACTTTGATGGAATTACGGTGCAAAAAAAGACAAGATCGGGGAGTCCGAGTTTTTTGATTCGCCGGAACCACAATGAGCACAACAAAGTTGCGTACCACGCCGGCACGGGCGGCCGAAGCGGCGGCGGAGCTCGACCGCACCGATCGCGCCATCCTGCGCGCCCTGCAGCGCGATGCCTCGGTGTCGAACGTGGCGCTGGCCGCCAAGGTCAACCTGAGCGCGCCCGCCTGCCTGCGCCGCGTGGAGCGGCTCAAGGCCGCGGGGCTCGTCAAGGGCATCGTGGCGCTGCTCGACGCCCAGGCGCTCGAGCTCGGCATGCTGGTGATGATCGGCGTGGTGCTCGACCGCTCCACGCCCGATTCGTTCGCCGATTTCGAGAAGGCCGCGCAAAAGGTCTCGGGCTGCCTCGAATGCCACGTGGTCACGGGCGAGTTCGACTACTTCATGCTCGTGCGCACGCGCGACAACGACAGCTTCAACCGCCTGCATGCGGAGCAACTGCTGTACCTGCCGGGCGTGCGGCAGATCCGGACCTTCGTGGTGCTCAAGCAGGTGCTGTCGACCACGCAGCTGCCCATCTAGGAGCGCCTGCGGCTGCGCGCCGGAGGGGCCTGCGGCCCGTGTCAGTGCCGTCCCACAAGGGGGCTCGATAGAATTGGGGCAGTTTTCTCTCGTCTTTCCGCCTTCTTTTTCCCCTATTTCCGCGAGGTATTTCCCATGGCACTCGTCTCGATGCGCGAACTGCTGGACCACGCAGCCGCCAACGGCTACGGCATTCCGGCCTTCAACGTCAACAACCTCGAACAGGTCCAGGCCGTGATGGAGGCCGCCAAGGAAACCGGCGCGCCCGTCATCCTGCAGGCCAGCGCCGGTGCCCGCAAATACGCCGGCGAAGCCTTCATCAAGCACCTGATCCAGGCCGCGATCGAGCAGTACCCCAACATCCCGCTGGTCATGCACCAGGACCACGGCCAGAACCCCGACGTCTGCAAGGGCGCCATCGACCTGGGCTTCAGCTCGGTGATGATGGACGGCTCGCTCGAGGCCGACGGCAAGACCATTGCGAGCTACGACTACAACGTGGACGTCACCAAGAAGGTGTCGGACATGGCCCACCGCCTGGGCGTGACCGTCGAAGGCGAGCTCGGCTGCCTGGGCTCGCTGGAGACCATGAAGGGCGACAAGGAAGACGGCCACGGCACCGACGACACCATGACGCGCGAGCAGCTGCTGACCGATCCCGAGCAGGCCGCCGACTTCGTCAAGCGCACCCAGATCGACGCGCTGGCCATTGCCATCGGCACCAGCCACGGCGCCTACAAGTTCACGCGCGAGCCCACCGGCGACATCCTGGCGATCGACCGCATCAAGGAAATCCACCGCCGCATTCCCAACACCCATCTGGTGATGCACGGCTCGTCGAGCGTGCCGCAGGAGCTGCTGGCCATCATTCGCCAGTACGGCGGCAACATGAAGGAAACCTACGGCGTGCCCGTGAAGGAAATCCAGGAAGCCATCAAGCACGGCGTGCGCAAGATCAACATCGACACCGACATCCGCCTGGCCATGACCGGCGCGGTGCGCAAGTTCCTGGCCGAGAACCCCGAGAAGTTCGACGCCCGCGAATGGCTCAAGCCCGCGCGCGAGGCCGCCAGGCTGATCTGCAAGCAGCGCTACATCGAGTTCGGCTGCGAAGGCCAGGGCGCCAAGATCAAGGGCGACACGCTGCAGGTCGTCGCCGCCAAGTACGCCAAGGGCGAGCTCGCGCAAGAAGTGGTCTGAAGACAAACTTTTTCCGCGAATCGCAGGCCACCGTTCGCGGTGGCTTTTTTCTGCGCGCACAATCCGTTTTCCCCCGTCACCCGTTTCCGCACAGCAGCACCGTCCCATGACCACCGTCCACACCTCTTCCATCCAGAGCCTGCCCCTGCTTGCGCGCGGCAAGGTGCGAGACAACTACGCCGTCGGCGAAGACCGCATCCTGATGGTCGCGAGCGACCGGCTCAGCGCCTTCGACGTGATCATGGGCGAGCCGATTCCGGGCAAGGGCGAAATCCTCACGCAGATGGCGCTGTGGTGGTTCGACCGCCTCGGCCAGCTGTGCCCCAACCACCTGACGGGCGAAGCGCCCGAGAGCGTGGTCAGGCCCGACGAGGTGCCGCAGGTCACCGGCCGCTCGATGCTGGTCAAGCGCCTGACGCCGATCCCGGTCGAGGCCGTGGTGCGCGGCTACCTGGCCGGCAGCGGCTGGAAGGAATACCAGGAAAGCCGCTCGGTCTGCGGCGTTCCGCTGCCCGAAGGGCTCACCAACGCGAGCAAGCTGCCGCGCCCGATCTTCACGCCCGCCGCCAAGGCCGCGGCCGGCGAGCACGACGAGAACATCAGCTACGACCGCGTGGTCGAGATCGTCGGCCCCAAGCTGGCGCAGCAGATCCGCGAGACCAGCCTCGAGATCTACGAAACCGCCGCGCAGATCGCGCTGGCCAAGGGAATGATCATTGCCGACACCAAGTTCGAGTTCGGCCTGGACGAGGCCGGCACGCTGGTGCTGATGGACGAGGTGCTCACGCCCGACAGCTCGCGCTACTGGCCGGTCGAGGGCTATCAGGCCGCGCTGGCTGCGGGCACCAATCCGCCGAGCTACGACAAGCAGTTCGTGCGCGACTGGCTCGAAGCCACCAGGATCAACGGCAAGCCCTGGGACAAGACCCCGCCGGCGCCGCGCCTGCCGGCCGAGGTCATCGAAAAGACCGCGGCCAAGTACCGCGAAGCGCTGGAGCGCCTCACGGGCTGAGGAAAAGGGAAGCGGCTGGCCGCTTCAGCGGCTCGCCGAGTTCAGCGTGGCCACGGTGCGCCCGCTCGCGTCGAGCAGCGCGAGCCGCCCCGGGCCGGCCAGGCGGTAGGTCGCGGTGGTCTGCAGCGCCGAGATGAATTGCGCCTCGTTGGCGCCGCGCACCGGGTCCGCGCAGGCCATGCGGGTCGAGGCCAGCTGGCCGATGCGCAGCGTGATGCCGCTGCGCGTGAACGACCCGGAAACGCGGTTGCAGCCGCCCGTTCCGCTGACGCGCCCGCTGCTGCGGTCGAACTGGATCTGCGCTTCGCCGCCGGGCGGCACGGGCTCGTCGCCCAGCTGCACCAGGCGCCAGACCGGCCCCTCGATCGGCTCGTCGAGGCTGATGCCGCTGCCGCAGCCAGCCAGGGCGGCCGCCATCAGTGCGGTCGCGAAAACGGAAAGCGCGATGCGGGCGCGGTGGCGGGCGGAAAAGCGCATGGCCGGTGTGTCCTTCTCAATTGCAACAAGTTGAATCGCCGCCATCGTATGCGAGGCCGCCCCGGCTCGCCAAGATGCATGCGCCTGCCGCCATCGGCCGCGCAGCCGGTTCAGCTCAGCTCAGCACCACGCTGCTGAGCCGGCGGCGGTAGGTGGCCACCACCGGATCGTCCGGCGGAATCTGCCCGTCCGCCACCTTCACCTTGGGCGGCTCGATCAGGTCGAGGATCGCGATGTAGGTCTTGCGCGCGAGTTCCTCGTTCCAGCTCTTGTCGCGCATCAGGATCTCGAGCAGCTCGTCCATGGCGTCGGTCCAGCGCTGCGCATCCATCAGCAACTGCGCGCGGCCGAAGCGGGCGTCGAAGTCGCGCTTGCCGGCGGCAATGCGGGCGTCGAAATCGGCCAGGGTGGGCGCGGGGCCCGAGGCTGGCGCCGCAAAATCGATGGCGTCCATCCAGCGCTGCAGCGAATCGAAGCGGCGCACCAGCGTGGTCCTGGCGATCACCGGCGCGAACGCCACCTTGGCATCGTCGATGCGGCCCATCTGCAGCAGCAGCTTGATGTAGTCGAAGCGCGCATCGTCGTTGGCCGGGTCGGTCGCCACCGCATGCTGCAGCCGCTCGAGCGCGCCCTCTGTGTCGCCTTCGGCCAGTGCTTCCTGGGCCGCGGCCTCCTGGGAGGCGGCTTCGACCTGCTCGGCGGCGGGCACGTGCTTGTCGAGGAATTCGCGGATCTTGTCGGCCGGAATGGCGCCCACGAAGCCGTCCACCGGCTGGCCGTCCTTGAACATCACGCAGAACGGGATGCTGCGCACGCCGAACATTTCGGACAGCTGCGACGAGATCTGGGGCACCTTGTCGGCATCCAGCTTGGCCAGCGTGAAGCGCCCGGCGTACTCGGTTTCGAGCTTTTCGAGCACCGGGCCGAGCTGCTTGCACGGTCCGCACCATTCGGCCCAGATGTCGAGCAGCACCGGCGTGGCGACCGAGCCTTCGATCAGTTCAGCCTGAAAATTTTCGAGAGTGATGTCGATCATCGGGAACAACTGGGGGTGAAACGTAAAATTGGAACCATGAACGAAACCATTCAGGTCGGTGTAGTGATGGGCTCGAACTCCGATTGGGAGACGATGCGCAACGCGGTCGAGATTCTCCAGCAATTCGGGATCCAGCACGAAGCGAAGGTGGTCTCGGCCCACCGGATGCCCGATGCGCTCTTCGCGTATGCCGAAAGCGCCGCCGGGCGCGGGCTCGCCGCGATCATCGCGGGCGCGGGCGGCGCGGCCCACCTGCCGGGCATGCTGGCTGCCAAGACCACGGTGCCGGTGCTCGGCGTGCCGGTGGCCAGCCGCCACCTGCAGGGCGTCGATTCTCTCTACAGCATCGTGCAGATGCCCAAGGGCGTGCCGGTGGCCACCTTTGCCATCGGCAATGCGGGGGCGGCCAATGCGGCGCTGTTCGCGGTGGCCATGCTGGCGGTGAACGATCCGGCGCTGCGGGCGCGACTCGACGCCTTCCGTGCCGCGCAGACCGCCGCGGCCGAGGCCATGACGCTGCCGCCGCCGGCCGCGGATGCCGCCGCCGTGTCGCCGTTCTCGCCCCAAGGCGGGGGTGCGCTGTGAACGGCAACAACGGCCTTCCCATTCTTCCCGGCGCCACGCTCGGCGTGCTCGGCGGCGGCCAGCTGGGCCGCATGTTCGCCCATGCCGCCCAGCGCATGGGCTATTTCACGGCCGTGCTCGACCCCGACGCCGACAGCCCGGCCGGCCGCGTGAGCCACCACCACATCCACACCGACTACGCCGACGTCGACGGCCTGGCGCGGCTCGCGGGCCTGGCCGATGCGGTCACGACCGAGTTCGAGAACGTGCCGGCGCCCTCGCTGGAGAAGCTGTCGGTGGCCCGGCCCGTGGCGCCCGATGCGGGCGCCATCGCCATCGCGCAGGACCGCATCGCCGAAAAGGCCCATTTCACGCGCTGCGGCGTGGCCTGCGCGCCCTATGCGGTCATCGAGACCGCGGCCCAGCTCGCCGCCGCCTCCGACATGCTGCTGCCCGGCATCCTCAAGACCGCGCGCCTGGGCTACGACGGCAAGGGCCAGCAGCGCGTGGCCACGCGCGCCGAACTGGTCGACGCCTGGCAGGCCGTGGGCTGCGTGCCCTGCGTGCTCGAAAAGCTGCTGCCGCTCGAATTCGAATGCTCGGTGATCGTCGCGCGCGGCCGCGACGGGCAGCTGGTGCACTTTCCGCCGCAGCGCAACCTGCATCGCGACGGCATCCTGGCCGTGACCGAGGTGCACGCGCAGAACATGCCCAAGACCGTGGCCCAGGCGGCCATCAACTCGGCCAAGAGCATTGCCACCGGGCTGGACTACGTGGGCGTGCTGTGCGTGGAGTTCTTCGCGCTGGCCGACGGCTCGCTGGTGGTGAACGAAATGGCGCCCCGGCCGCACAACAGCGGCCACTACACCATGGAAGCCTGCGACGTCTCGCAGTTCGAGCTGCAGGTGCGCACGCTCGCGGGCCTGCCGCTGGCCGCGCCGCGCCAGCACAGTCCGGCGATCATGCTGAACCTGCTGGGCGACCTGTGGTTCACCGCGGGCGGCGACAAGCCGGTGGCGCCGCGCTGGAGCGACGTGCTCGCGCTGCCCGGCGTGCACCTGCATCTGTACGGCAAGATCGAACCGCGCCGCGGCCGCAAGATGGGCCACCTGACGCTCACCGGCGCCACGCTCGAAAATGTGCGCGCCGCGGCCTCCCAGGCCGCAACGCTGCTTGGCCTGCCGGCGCTGTCGGCGGCCGACTTCGCATGATCCTCGACGGCCAATCCCCGGAAGCCATTGCCGAGGCCGTGCGCGTGCTGCGCGCGGGCGGGCTGGTCGCATTCCCGACCGAGACCGTCTACGGACTGGGCGCCGATGCCACCAGCGACATGGCGGTGGCCGGCATCTTCAAGGCCAAGGGCCGGCCGGCCGACCATCCGCTGATCGTCCACGTGGCGGCCGGCATCAAGGGCACCGAGGCGCTGTCGCGCTTCGCGCAGCCGCTGCCGCCCTTCGCGCAGAAGCTGGTGCAGGCCTTCTGGCCCGGCCCGCTGACGCTGATCGTCACGCGCCAGCCCGGCGTGGCGGCCGCGGCCGCCGGCGGGCAGGACACCATCGGCCTGCGCTGCCCATCGCATCCGGTCGCGCAGGCCCTGCTCGAGGCCTGCGCCGAGCAGGGCGTGCCGGGGCTCGCGGGCCCGAGCGCCAACCGCTTCGGCCGCGTGAGCCCCACCACCGCGCAGCATGTGCATGACGAGTTCGGCGATGCGCTGACGGTGATCGACGGCGGCGCCTGCGAGGTGGGCATCGAGTCGACCATCGTCGACTGCAGCCGCGGCGCGCCCGTGCTGCTGCGCCCGGGCCTGATCACGCGCGCGCAGATCGAGGCCGCCGCGGGCGAGCGCCTGAGCAACCGCGAGGTGCTCGAGACACCCGATCCGCGCGCCTCCGGCACGCTCGAGGCGCACTACGCGCCGAACGCCAAGCTGCGGCTGATGGATGCCAAGGCCATCCAGGCCGGCCTCGACGTGCTCGGCCCGGGCGCGGCCCACATCGCCGTGTGGACGCGCGCCGAGGTGCGCAGCCACTCGCAGCGCGTGCTGCAGCGGCGCATGCCGGACGACGCGGCGGCCAGCGCGCACCAGCTGTTCGCGGTGCTGCGCGAGTTCGATGCCGAGGGCGTCAAGCTGATCTGGGTCGAGACGCCGCCCGACACGCCCGAATGGGAAGGCGTGCGGGACCGCCTCCATCGCGCGTCGATGGGCTGACCCCCAGGCCTTTCGCTAGCCGCCGGCGGCCAGCACGCCCTGGAAGAAGCCGCGCGCCGAAGCCAGGCAGAACGGTGGCGCCAGGGTGCCGTGGTAGGCCAGGGTGACGGCCTGCCGCTTGTCGGCGTCGCTGCCGGGGGTGTTCTGCGCCAGCGTGCTCTTGGCCTGGGCGAAGCCGGCGCGCGCGGCGGAGTAGGCGTCGGTGGTGGCCGAATCCTCGAGGTCGACCACCGTCAGTGCCGCAGCGGGCATGCCGCGGGCGCGGAAGTAGCCGGCGGTGGCGCGGGTGCTCAGGAAGTTCACGGTCGGATCGTTGGCGCCGCCGCACATGAGCACCGGCCGCGTCGGCAGCCAGTTGCGCAGGTCGTTGGCGCGCGCCGCCTTGCGAAAGCCCACCGCCGGCCTGCAATCGAGCGGCGAGGTGGTGCTCAGCGAGGCCGCCGTGGCGGGCAGCGCATTGCCGGGGCAGGGGTTCGCCTGGATGTCGCCGGCCGCCTGCGTCAGGTAGCTCTGGCGGATGAGGTTGTTCGCGCCGTAGAAGATCGACAGCTCCGGGCTCACCGGGCCCGGCGTCGCACCGGCAGGAAACAGCGCGAGCTGCGGCAGCTTGCCGTCGGCATACAGCGTGGCGATGGGCGTCAGGCTCGGCAGCAGCGTGTCGATGCCGGTGGCGTACTGCGACTCGTAGATGTCGCTGGTGCTGCCGTAGACATCGCCGAACTGCTGCTGCCAGCTGGCCGAGAGCAGCGGCACGAAGAGCGTGCTGCCGAGCGCCGGCCAGCCCATGAAGGGGTAGTCCGCCAGCAGGCCGATGGCCGAAGGCGCCGAGAGCGGCGCCGACGCCGTCACCGGCCTGCCCGTGGCCTGCATCTCGCGGTGCGCCGCCAGCGCCACGTAGCCGCCCTGCGAGTAGCCGGTGATCAGCAGCGAGCCCGCGTCGCTGGCACTGATGCCCGCGAAGGTCTTGCGCGCCGCGGTGAGCGCGTCCACCATGTCCTTGCCCTGCTGGTCGCCGTTGAGGTACGGATGGTAGGGCAGCGTCGACTTGTCGTAGCCCGCGTAGTTGGGCGCCACCACGATGTAGCCCTGCGCCGCGAACATGGCGGCGACCGTCAGGCCTTCGCCGGCGGCCGGCTGCGTGGCGTCGGTCCACCTGGCGAGGTTGTAGTTGCGCGCGGCCGTGGTGCCGTGCGCATACAGCACCACCGGGCGCGGCCCGTTGCAGGCCACGTCGGCGCCGGAGGGCAGCATGATCGCGGCGGTTGCGTTGGTGGCTTCGTTCTTGGCGCCGATGGTGCGGTATTCGAGATAGCGCACCTCGACCCCGCACCTGGGCGTGCCGGCCACCTGCAGCAGGGCCTTGCCCTGGTCGGTAGCCTGGAGGCTGGTGCGGAACTGGTCGGCCGAGAGCTTGGCGGTCTGCTCGGGCGGGTCCGTGACGACCGTGCCGCGGCCGGTGTCGCCGGCCGGGGGCGGAAAGCCGATGCCGATGCTGCCGCCCCCTCCACCACCGCCGCCGCAGGCCACCAGCAGCAGCGTGGCACCGGCCAGAGCCGCAATCTTGTGCAGCGCAGTGGGGAGTTGTCGTTGCGGCTTTTTTTTCAAGGCGTGGCTCCTGATGTTGTCGAATCGAACGAGCGTCCGATTCTGTGCAGCGCCATGGCCACGCGCAAGCGGCGCGTCTACCTAGAGAAGTTTTCAGTACAGGGCCGCTGCCAAGCGGCCGAAGGCCCTCAGTTGTCCTGCGACGCCCAGTCGACCAGCGCGTCGAACGCGGCGCGCGCGGCGCCGGCGTTCTCGCCGTTGGCAATGGCCACCAGCACGTAGCGCCGGCCGCTCGCGCCGTGCACATAGCCGGCCACGCCGGCCGCATCGCGCAGCGAGCCGGTCTTCAGGTGGGCCGCGCCGCCCGAGCGCAGCGTGCGCTTCCTGAGCGTGCCGTCCACCCCCATGGCGGGCAGCGACGACACCAGCTCCGGCATCAGCGGCGAGCGCCAGGCCACCTGCAGCATCCGGCCGAGCGCCGCGGCGCTGATGCGTTCGTCGCGCGACAGGCCCGAGCCGTTGTCGAACACCGGCGGTGCCTCGCCGGTGCCGATGCGCTCGCGCCACCACTGGCCCAGCGCGCTGCGCGAGGCCTCGAAGCTGCCGCGGTTCTTCTGCGTGAGGCCGAGCGTGAGGAACAGCTGCTGCGCCATCACGTTGTTGCTGTACTTGTTGATGTCGCGCACCACCTCCGAAAGCGGCGGCGAGCCGAACTCGAACGCCGGCCTGAGCCCGGCCGGCACGCGGCCGTCGCGCATCTGGCCGCCGACCCGGCCGCCCATCTCGGCCCACATGCCGCCGATGGCGCGCAGGCCGTAGGAGCGCGGATCGGCATAGGCCACGGCCCAGCTCTTCTCGCCGCAGGCGGCCGGCAGGGCGCCCAGGAAGCGGATGCGGTTCGGGTCGCTGAAGTCGGGCTTGATCGCCGCGCGCCAGTCGCCGCATTCGCCGGGCGCGAGCGCCACCGTGGGCTGCATCGACACGCTGGCGAGCGGCGGCTCGTAGCTCACGCGCGCCTGCTGGCCGCCGCGCTCGGGCGTGAAGACCATGTTGACCGACTTGAAGTTGACGAGCAGCGCCTCGGGCGACGCGTTGTAGGGCCGCAGCGGCTCGCCGTCGAAGGCGGCGGGGTCGTTGTTCTCGATCGCGCCATCGAAGGCGCTGCGGTCCAGCACGATGTCGCCGCTCACGGTGGTGATGCCCAGGCCCTGCACGCGCCGCAGCAGCAGCCAGGCCCGTTCCAGCACCAGCTTGGGATCGCCCTGGCCCTTGATGTAGAGGTTGCCGTTGAGCACGCCGTTGTTCACGGTGCCGTCGACATACACCGGCGTGCTCCAGCTGTAGGCCGGCCCGAGCAGGTCGAGCGCGGCATAGGTGGTGACCAGCTTCATGATCGACGCCGGGTTCACCGGCACCTGCGTGCGCCAGGCCAGGCGCGGCGGGCGCAGGCCGTCGGCGTCGGCCACCAGCATCGTCACCGAATCGCGCGGCACCTTGGCGCGCGCGAGGGCGGTCTCCACTTCGCCTGGAAAGGCGGCCTGTTGCGCGAGGGCACCCGGAACGGCGAGTGCGGTGAAGGAAAGCGCGCAGGCGGTGCGCAGCAAGGAGAGACGAAGAAGACGCATCGTGCCGATTATCTCGGCGGAAAAACATGCAGTTGCGCGTGATACAGCAGCATCACCGTCTTGGCGTCGGCGATGCGCCCGTCCGCCACCATGGCCAGCGCCTCGTCGATGCCGAGCTCGAGCACCTCGATGTCCTCGCCCTCCTCGGCCAGGCCGCCGCCGTCGCCGATGCGCATCGACGGCTCGTACTCGGCCACGAAGAAGTGCAGCCTCTCGGTCACCGAACCCGGGCTCATGAAGGCTTCGAGCACCTTCTGCACCGCGCCCAGGCGATAGCCCAGTTCTTCTTCCACCTCGGCGCGGATGCGCTCCTCGGGCGCCGCGTTGTCCAGCAGGCCGGCCGCCGCCTCGATCAGCAGGTCGTCATGGCCGTTGACGAAGGCCGGGTAGCGGAACTGCCGCGTCAGCAGCACCGTGCGCTGCGCGAGGTTGCAGGGCAGCAGCGTGGCGCCGTTGCCGCGGTCGTAGGTCTCGCGGTGCATGCGCTGCCACTGGCCGTCGTTGCGCCGCCAGTCGAAGGCGGTGGTCTTGAGCGTGTACCAGTTGTCGGAAAGCAGGGTGACTTCGTGCACCCGGACGCGGTCGTGGAGGGTCGTCATGGTGCGCAGCTTATGCGCAAATTCGTGCAGAAACAAGAAAATTCGTGCAATTCGCGGTCCTGCCCGCTACCATCGCCCGATGCTCACCCGCCAGCGCAAGCAACACATCCTCTCGGTCCTGCAGCGCGACGGCAACGTCGTCGCCAAGTCGCTCAGCGAGGAGCTGGCACTGTCGGAAGACACCATCCGCCGCGACCTGCGCGAACTGGCCGCCGAGGGGCTCTTGCAGCGCGTGCACGGCGGCGCGCTGCCGGTCGCCAGGGCCGAAGCCGACTTCGCGGGCCGACTGCAACTCGCAACCGCGGAAAAGGTGGCGATCGGCCGTGCCGCCGCGCGCCTGGTGCGGCCCGGGCAGGTGGTCTTGATCGACGGCGGCACCACGGCCGTGCAGATGGCGCGGCACCTGCCGGCCGGCCTGCGCGCCACCGTGGCGACGCACAGTCCGTCGGTGGCGGTCGAGCTCGCGGGCCATGCCGGCATCGAGGTGGTGCTGATCGGCGGGCGCCTGTTCCGGCATTCGATGGTGGCGGTGGGCGCCGCGGCCATGGACGCCATTTCGCGCATCCACGCCGACACCTGCTTCCTGGGCGTGACCGGCGTGCATGCCGAGGCGGGCCTGACCACCGGCGACGTCGAGGAGGCCGCGATCAAGCGCGCGCTCATGGCGGCCGCGGCCGAGACGGTGGTGCTGGCCTCGTCGGAAAAGATCGGCGCGGCCTCGGCCTGGGTCATCCAACCTGTCTCGGCCGCGACCACCCTCCTGGTGTCGCCGGAAGCGCCCGCCGCCGCGCTGGCGCCGCTGCGCAAGGCCGGGCTTGCCATCCTGCGCAGCGACGGCGGCTGAGCGCGCCGGTCCGCCGCCGATTCGCCCCTGGCCGGCGCGGCCGCGGCCTGCCCTGGATAATCGGGGGATGCCCGCCCCGCCCCGTTTCTCGCCCCGCACGATCGGCATCGGCGCGGCCGTGGTCACCGTGCTGGTCTGGACCGCCTTCATCGTGATCGCCCGGGCTTCGGCCGCACGCTCGCTCACCCCGTTCGACCTGGCGCTCGCGCGCATCTGCGGTGCCAGCCTGGTGCTGGTGCCCTGGGGCGCCTGGATGGTCATGAAGGACCTGCGGCGCAAGGACGGCACCGCGTCGTCGCTGTTCGGGCTGTCGCCGCTGTCGCTGCGCCTCACGGCCGGTGCCGGCATCTTCGGCGGCGTGGCCTATGCCCTCTTGGCCTACAGCGGCTTCTTCTTCGCGCCCGCGGGCCATGCCTCGGTGCTGATGCCCGGCAGCCTGCCGCTGTGGACCACGCTGCTGGCCGCCCTGGTGCTGCGCGAGCGCATCACGCCGGGCCGCGCCTTCGGCCTCGCGCTGATCGTGGCCGGCGACCTGGTGGTCGGCGGGCGCAGCCTGCTGCATGCCTTCGACGGCGGCGAGGTCTGGAAGGGCGACCTGCTCTTCATGGCCGCGGCCTTCTGCTGGGCCTGCTACAGCGTGGTGGCGCGCCGCCACGGGCTCGACGCCGTGCGCGCGACCATCGCCATCACCGTGTTCGCGCTGCTGGCCTACGTTCCGGTCTACGGCCTGCTGGTGGCGGGCGGCGCGGTCGTGAGCCACATCGGCGCCGCGCCCTGGGGCGAGGTGGCGTTCCAGATGCTGTTCCAGGGCGTCGGCTCGGTCGTCGTCTCGGGCATCACCTTCACGAAGATGATCCAGTACTTCGGGCCGGTGCGCAGCACCATGATCACGGCCCTGGTGCCCGGCCTTTCGGCCTTCGGCGCAGTGATCTGGCTCGACGAGCCGCTTTACTGGAACCTGATCGCCGGCCTGCTGCTGGTGACCGCCGGCATCCTGTTCGGCGTGCAGAAAACATCGGCCGGCGGCCGCGCCGCTCCGCGGCCCGCAGTGCCGGCCACCGCCACGGGGTGCCGCGATGCCTAGGCTCCTGGCTTTCGATACCAGCACCGAGCACCTGTCGGTGGCGGTGCGCCACGGCGAGCGCCTGTTCATGCACAGCGGGGCCGGCGGCGCGCAGGCGTCGAGCACGCTGATCCCGCTCATCCTGCAACTGCTGGCCCAGGCGGGGCTCGAACTGGCCGCGCTCGACGCCATCGCCTTCGGCCGCGGGCCGGGCTCCTTCACGGGCCTGCGCACCGCCTGCTCGGTGGCGCAGGGCCTGGCCTTCGGCGCCGGCGTGCCGCTGCTGCCGGTCGACACGCTGCTGGCCGTGGCCGAGGAAGCGCGCCATGCCTTCGGCGCACGCCAGGTGGTGGCGGTGCTCGACGCGCGCATGGACCAGCTCTATGCCGCGCGCTACGACTTCGACGGGGGCGGTGGGCTGGGCGGCGCGGACGGCGAACCGCTGCTGCTCGCGCCCGAGGCGCTCGAAGTGCCCGCCGGCTGGTCCCTTGCCGGCAACGCCTTTGCCGCCTACGGCCCCCGCCTGGCACCGGCCGCGGCGCGCCACGAAGTGCTGCCGACAGCCACCGCCATGCTGCGGCTGGCGCCCGCGCTGCTCGCCGCGGGACGCACGGTGGATGCGGCGCATGCCTGGCCGCTCTATGTTCGCGATAAAGTGGCGCAAACCACCGATGAGCGCGCTGCCATCAAGGCGGCCGCCCTGGCGGTTCCACCTGTTGCCAACTAGCCATGAGCGCCGTCCTCCAGCCCGTCGAAGCCCGCCTCGAACCGCTCACCGTCGAGCGGCTCGATGCCGTCTGCGCGGTCGAGCAGACGGCCTACAGCCATCCGTGGACGCGGGCCAACTTCATCGATTCGATGGCGGTCGGCTACCACTGCCAGTGCCTGCTGGCCCCGGTTTCGCGGCCCGACCTGGGCACGCCGATCACCAGTCTCGGCGAGACGCTGATCGGCTACTTCGTCGCCATGAAGGGCGTGGACGAAGTGCACCTGCTCAACATCACCGTGGCGCCGGTCTTCCAGCGCCAGGGCTGGGCGCCGCTGATGCTCGAGGCGCTGACCGGCTGGTCGCGCGCGCAGGGCGCGCAGTGGCTCTGGCTCGAGGTGCGCCAGAGCAACCGGCGCGCGCTCGACATCTACATGCGCCACGGTTTCCGCAGCGTCGGCGTGCGCAAGGGCTACTACCCGGCCCACGAAGGCAAGCGCGAGGACGCGGTCGTCATGAGCCTGCGATTGAACGAATCAGGCTCTGCCTGGGGAGCCTTGCGATGAACGCGGTACAGACACTGAAGCTCGACGCCCGGCAGCGCGCGATGCTCGACGAGATGGGCGTGAAGGTCTGGTGGCCGATGCCTGAGGTGGCCGAAGCGGCGCCCGCGGCCATGGAAGCGGCTGCGGTGGCCGCGCCGCCGCCCACCGTCCGCGAGCGCGCGCCATCCGTGGCCGAGGCGCCGGCCGCAAGGCCTGTTGCAGCCGCACCGGCCCCGGCGGCGCGCCCCACCGCGCCCGCCGCGCTGCTCGGGCAGGGCGCCGCCGTGCTGGTCGATGCGCCCCGCCGCCTCTACGCCGAGGCCGCCGCCGAAGCGGCGCAAGGCGGCTGGCTGGTGGTGGCCGACATGCCGCCCGAAGCCGACGGCCGCCACGGCGAGCCTTTTGCGGGCGATGCCGGCAAGCTGCTCGACAACATGCTGCGCGCCCTCCAGCTGCACGACGGCAGGATGCCCGTGCACCTGATGCGCACGCACCGCGGCGTGGGCGCCGGCCAGCCCGGCAGCCCGCGTCCGATGGACGAGGCGTTCGCGGAACACGCCGCCGCGCTGGCGCCGAGCCTGGTGCTCGCCATGGGTCCGCTGGCCGCCCAGAGCCTGATGCAAAGCACCGATCCGCTCGGCAAGCTGCGCGGCCGCGCGGTGCCGCTGCCCTCGGCCAGCGGCGTGCCGGCGGTGGCCACCTACCATCCGGCCTACCTGCTGCGAAACCCGGCCGACAAGGCCCGCGCCTGGGCGGATTTGTGCCTGGCCGCTGAACAGCAAACACCGTCGAACTGAGGTGCGGCGGGCGGGTCCGTAAAATCGGACCCCATGACTTTCCTCGACAAGCTGGCCACCGCACAGCAAACAAACGGTTCGTTGCTCTGTGTGGGGCTCGATCCGGAGCCAGCCAAGTTCCCGGGGCAGCTCAAGGGCGACGCCAGCCGCATCTATGACTTCTGCGCGCGCATCGTCGACGCCACGGCCGGCCTGGTCATCGCCTTCAAGCCGCAGATCGCCTATTTCGCGGCCCACCGCGCAGAAGCCCAGCTCGAACAACTGATGGAGCACATGCGCCGCAACGCGCCCGGCGTGCCCGTGATCCTGGACGCCAAGCGCGGCGACATCGGCTCCACGGCCGAGCAGTACGCGATCGAGGCCTTCGAGCGCTACGGCGCCGACGCCGTGACCCTGTCGCCCTTCATGGGCTTCGACTCGGTGGCGCCCTACCTCAAGCACCAGGGCAAGGGCGCCTTCCTGCTCTGCCGCACCAGCAACCCGGGCGGCTCCGACCTGCAGGGCCAGCGGCTGGCGGACATCGAGGGCCAGCCCTTCCTCTACGAGCACGTCGCCCGGCTGGCGCAGGGCCCGTGGAACCTCAACGGCCAGCTCGGCCTCGTGGTGGGTGCAACCTACCCGGCCGAGATCGAGCGCGTGCGCGAGCTCGCGCCGACGGTGCCGCTGCTGATTCCGGGCGTTGGCGCGCAGGGCGGCGATGCGGTGGCCACGGTGCGCGCCGGCTGGCGCCCCGATGCGCCGATCATCGTGAACTCGTCGCGCGCCATCATCTACGCCTCCTCGGGCGACGACTTTGCCGAGGCGGCCCAAAAGGCCGCGCGCACCACGCGCGACGCGCTGGAAACAGCCAAGGCCTGACGGGCCTTTTCGTGGAACACCGCGGAACCGGCTTTGCCGGGCCGCTGGTGTTGCCCCCGGCGAGGGGGTGGAGAAGCGACACGAAGTGCGCGAAGCCTGGGGGAGAGCCAATCAGGCGCGGCGCAGCCTAGTGAAGGCCTCGAACTCCCAGTTCCGCATGCCCAGCAGCAGCGTGTAGCCCTCGCGGTCCTTGGCGGCCAGCTTCTGGTCGGTCTGGTGCTGCTGCGCGAAGTCCTGCGCCACGCGCTGCAGGCGTTCCAGGAACGCGGGCGCGAGCGAGCGGCTGATCTGCCCATGCACCAGCAGCAGCCCCTCGGCCGGGCCGTCGAAGCCGCCGGCGTAGTAGTCGAGCACCACGTTCTCGCGGAAGAACTCCATCACCGGGCCGTGCGGCCGCCAGCGGAAGGTCTTGGCCAGCTTCAGCCGGTAGCGGTTCAGCGGGCGCAGCTCGATGATGCCGATGCGGTCCAGCTGCGCCAGGCAGCCGATGCACTCGGCCTCGCTGATCCGGTAGGCCGCCACGATCTGCTCCAGCGTCCACTGGCTCAGCACGCTGATGGCCACCAGCAGCAGTTTCTTGTCCTTGACCACCGCCTTTTCCTGCTCCTGCGTGAGCTCCTTCAGCAGCGGCTGGGCGTCGGCGACACGGCGCGCCAGCTCGGCGAAGTCGATCTTGAGCGCGCGGCAGATCGCGTCGACGCGCGACAGCGGCATGTCGCTCTTGGCCAGCATGCGCTTCACGCTGGATTCGGCCATGTCGAGCGAGCGCGCCAGATCGGCGTAGGTCATGCGGGCGCTCTTGAGTTCGTTCTTGAGGGCTTGGACGAGGTCGACGGTGGTGCTCATGAGGGTGGTGATGCGGAAGGAGGTATTGGAAAAAGATACCGAAAGGTGTGAATTAGTGCCTCGTATCGATTCTCGATGCCTGTGGAGCGACTGGCAACTAAATTCCGCGGCTTCTGCCACCCACCACCGAGGACCGCCATGCCTTTGCCCACCCTCAGCCGCCGCGAGCGCGGATTGCTCTTCACCTTCGCGCTGCTCGCGCTGGTGGCTCTGTTCGGACCCGCATTGCCGGCGGCCGAGGTGGCCATTGCCTCGGTGTTCGCCGACGACCGCAGCTGGCACGGCCTGCCCAACGCGATGGACGTGCTGAGCAACCTGCCCTTCCTGCTGATCGGCTTCTGGGGCCTGTACCGGCTCAACCGCATCGACCGGGCCCACCAGGAGGCGCTGGCGCAGTTCCCGCTGGCGCCGCCGGCCAACGATCCGCCGGACAACACGCTCGACTGCGCCTGGCTTTTCTTTGCCGGCCTGGTCGCCACCGCCGCGGGATCGGCCTTCTTCCACCTGGTGCCCGATGGCGCCCGGCTCGCCGCCGACCGCGCCGGCATGGCGGTGGCTTTCGCGGGGCTGATCGGCATCGCGGTCTGCGAGCGCGTGAGCCAGCGCGCCGGCTGGCCGGCCGCCTGGTTCGTGCTGATGGCCGGGCTGCTCTCGGCCGAGGTGTTCCAGGAAAGCGGCAACGTGCTGCCCTGGGCGATCGTGCAGTTCGGCGGCATGGCGCTGGTGCTCACGCTCGCATTGGCCACGCCGATGCGCGGCGCGGTGGGGCTCAAGCTGGGCTGGGTGATCTGCTTCTATGCCCTGGCCAAGGTCTTCGAGCTGGCGGACCACGCGATCTACGAGGCGACGCAGCAGGTGGTTTCGGGCCACACCCTCAAGCACCTGACCGCATCGCTGGCGGGCCTGCCGGTGCTGGCGGCGCTGCGCAAGCTCGACATGAACTGGCGCGCGACCCTGCTGCGGCACAATCCCGACGCAGCCGCCGCCCTGACGGCATGAGGAGAATTCTTCGAATGACAACCCCCGCCGCTGCTGCCACTGCCGCCACCGCGCCCCACGAGGCGAACGCCCACGCCAACCAGTTCGCGCTTCTCGGGCAGCGGCGCTTCGCACCCTTCTTCTGGACCCAGTTCGCGGGCGCGGCCAACGACAACCTCTTCAAGTTCGCCTTCACCGTGATGGTGACCTACCAGCTCCAGCTGAGCTGGATGCCGCCGGCCATGGCGGGGCTGGCCATCGGCGCGCTGTTCATCCTGCCGTTCCTGCTGTTCTCGGCCACGGCGGGGCAGCTCACCGACAAGTTCGACAAGACGAAGATGATCCGCTTCGTCAAGAACCTCGAGATCGCGATCATGCTGATTGCGGCCTGGGGCTTCGTGCGCGCCGATGCGGTGGTGCTGCTGGGCTGCGTGTTCCTCATGGGCCTGCATTCCACGCTGTTCGGGCCGGTCAAGTTCGCCTACCTGCCGCAGGTGCTCGACGCGCGCGAGCTCACGGGCGGCAACGGCATGGTCGAGATGGGCACCTTCGTCGCCATCCTGCTCGGGCAGGTCGCGGGCGGGCTGCTGGTGGCGCTGCCGCAAGTCGGCCACACCACGGTGGCGGTGGCCTGCCTGCTGCTGGCACTGGCCGGGCGCGGCGTGGCGCAGGCCATTCCGCGGGCACCCGCCACCGACCCGGGCCTGGTGATCAACTGGAACCCGTTCAGCGAGACCTGGCGCAACCTCAAGCTCGCGCACGGCAACATCGTGGTGTTCCGCTCGCTCCTGGGCATCTCGTGGATGTGGTTCTTCGGCGCGGTGTTCCTGAGCCAGTTCCCCAGCTTCGCGAAGGAAGTGCTGCACGGCGACGAGCAGGTGGCCTCGCTGCTGCTGGTGGTGTTCTCGGTGGGCATCGGCGTGGGCTCGCTGCTGTGCGAGACGCTGAGCCGCCGGCAGGTGGAGATCGGCCTGGTGCCGCTGGGCGCCATCGGCATGAGCGTGTTCGCCATCGACCTGTACTTTGCGTCGCGTGCGCTGCCGCCGTCCGCCGGCATGGGGCTGGGCGCCTTCATGGGCCAGCCCGCGCACTGGCGCGTGATGGCCGACCTGGCGCTGCTGTCGCTCTTCGCGGGACTCTACAGCGTGCCGATGTACGCGCTGATCCAGCTGCGCAGCCAGCCCACGCACCGCGCACGCATCATCGCGGCCAACAACATCCTCAATGCGCTGTTCATGATCGGCAGCTCGGTGATCGCGGGCGCCTTGCTCGGCGCCGGCTTCACGATTCCGCAGATCTTCCTGTTCACGGGCATTGCCAACGCCGTGGTGGCGTTCTACATCTTCATGCTGGTGCCCGAGTACCTGCTGCGCTTCATCGCGTGGATGCTGTCGCACTTCGTCTACCGCTTCGAGATCAAGGGCGACGAGCACATTCCCACCGAAGGCGCCGCGGTGCTGGTGTGCAACCACGTGAGCTTCATCGACGCCATCCTGCTGATGGCGGCGAGCCCGCGTCCGATCCGCTTCATCATGGACCACCGGATCTTCAAGGTGCCGGTGCTCGGCTGGCTGTTCAAGCTGGCCAAGGCGATTCCGATCGCGCCGCAGAAGGAAGACCCGGCGGCCTACGAAGCGGCCTTTGCCAGGGCGCTGGGCGTGCTGCGCGAAGGCGACCTGCTGGCCATCTTCCCCGAGGGCGCGATCACGCGCGACGGCCAGCTGCAGCCCTTCAAGCGCGGGGTGATGAAGATCATCGAAAGCGCGCGCGCCGAAGGCATCGAGCCGCCGGTGATCCCGATGGCGCTGACCAACCTCTGGGGCTCGTACTTCAGCCGCATCGAGCTGCGCGGCGGCGAGAACGTGGCCATGGCCAAGCCCTTCCGCCGCGGCTTCTTCAGCCGCGTGGGGCTCAACGTCGGCCATGCCGTGCCGCCGCCCGAGGTGCGGCCCGAGGCGCTGCAGCAGCGCGTGAGCGGACTGCTGGCCGCCTGAGGCGCCAGAAAAGTATCTTGCCCAGATACCAGTAGCGGCTCAAACCGGAACTGGTCGAAGTATTCGAGCCCCGCAGTGCGGGAGCGAACCATCATTCGCTCACCTTCACTACGCCGCGAGGCACTCATGCAAACCTTCCCTTCCACCACCGTTTCGATCCAGCGCGACACGCGGGCCTGGCAATTCCAGGCCTGGGCTTCGTTCGCAATCGCCGTGTTCCTGTGTGCCACCGGCCTGAGCTGGCTGCCGGGCGAGGCGCTGGACCGTGCGTTCATGGTGATGGGCTATGTGTTCTGCCTGAGCACCGCCTTCATGCTGGCCAAGTTCGTGCGCGACAGCCAGCAGGCGGGCGCCGGCGGCACGACGGCAAGCCGCGACGTGCCGATGTGGCGCCTGGTGGTCTGGGGCAGCTTCTTCACCGCGATGGGCCTGACCGGCTGGGGCCTGGTCCGCATGGAGATCAACGACGCCTACAAGGCCTTCCTCGGTGTGAGCTGGCTGTTCCTGATCAGCTCGGCCTTCACGCTGGCCAAGACCCTGCGCGACCGCCACGAGGCCGACCTGGTCGACGCGCGCCTGCAAGGCCGCCGCGCCGCCCGCCAGGAAGCCGCTGCTGCCGGCTCGGCCGAATGAGCGCTGCTTTTTTCTTCTTCATCAATCCACGAAAGACCGCCATGAAAAAATCCGTTGCTGCGCTTCTGGTTGCCGCCTGCACCGCGTTCGCGGGCGCCACGCTGCCCCTTCATGCCCAGGCGCAGAGCGAGGCTTCGGCCGCACTCTCGCTGCTGCCGGTGGCCTCGGTCGTGGGTGCCGCTTCGGCGGTGGGCGCCTCCGCGACGGCCGTGGTCGCGCTGCCTGCCGCACTCTCGGTGGGTGGCTCGATGCTCACCGTGGTGGCGGTCGAGGCTTCGGCCGATGGCACCGTCTATTTGCTGGAGCGTGCCTCGGACGGCGCGCGTGCCAGCGTCAAGGTGATGGGGCGCGCCGCCAACGGCGTGTCGGCGGCGGTGGGCACGGGTGTCCTGGTCAGCGTCATCGGCAGCGGCGTCGTGCTGTCGGCCGCGGGCGAGGTGCTGGCCTTCGTGCCCAATGCCATCGGCCGCGCGCTGCTGCACAACGAGAGGCTGTCGTGAAGCGCACGGCCTTTCCTGCGCTCCTGCTGGCGCTCGCGGCGGCACTGCCGCTGCAGGCGCAGGCCGGCCGCTCCTGCGAACAGGCCAGGCCAGCCGCCGAATTGATCGTCAAGGGCATGCAGCTGGCCGAGCGCACCTCGCAGCAGCTCGATGCCAGCGGCGCGCGCGTCGTGCTGCTGGCGCGCGCCGGGCAGGACCTGGGCAAGTACGGCCTGCGCTATTCGCACCTGGGCATCGCCTACAAGACCGACGAGGGTCCATGGCGCGTGGTGCACAAGCTCAACCAGTGCGGCACCGCCGTGGCCGCGGTCTACCGGCAGGGGCTCGGCGAGTTCTTCCTCGACGACCTGTGGCGCTACGAGGCCGCCTGGGTGGTGCCCACGCCCGCCGTGCAAACGCAGCTGCTGGCCGCGCTCCATGAGCCGCCCGCGCGCATCGTGCGGCTGAACATCTCGTCCTACAGCATCGTGAGCTACGCCTGGGGGCAGAAGTACCAGCAGTCGAACCAGTGGGCGGTCGAGACGCTGGCCGCGGCCATGGAGCCCGCCACCATCGGCAGCCGCACGCAGGCGCAGGCGTGGATGCAGTTCAAGGGCTACGAACCGACCGCATTGCGGCTCGGCCCGCTCACGCGGCTGGGCGGCCGCGTGGGCTCGGCCAACGTGGCTTTCGACGACCATCCGAACGAGAAGCGGTTCTCGGACCGCATCGAGACGGTGACGGTCGACTCGGTGTTCGCATGGATGCCGCGCGCGGGGCTCGGCGCGGCGCCGGTGGCGTTCAAGCTGCAGTAAGAAATCTCTCTCTCACCGAAAGAATGAAATGAGCAAGTCATTGCGTCTGTCCGAAAAATGGTTTCGTCGCGGGCTCTGGCTCGTGGCGCTGGCGTTCGCGAGCTTCCTGATCGGACTCGGCGGCGCCATCGTGGACGACCTGCCGCAGGTCGAGCGGGCGCTCGAGCTCGACGACTTCATCGACCGCCCCGCGGCCGAGCCGCTGCGCAGCACCATCAAGGCGTCGGAGGCCGCCGAGCTGCAGGCGACACGGGAGCTGGAGCAGGTCCGCCTGCAGCAGAGCGCTGCGCGGCAGGCCAGCGCCAACGCCCGAGAGACCTTCGGCAACTGGATCGCCACGCGGCGCGCCACCGCGCAGCCCGACCAGGACACGGAGCTGATCGCACGCACCAAGGCGCTCGATGCCTTCAAGCAGAAGGAAGACGAGGTCCAGCGCCTGGTGAATGCGCAGCAGCAGGTCGTGCTCGACGCGCGCCACGCCGAGCAGCGCGCCCGCGAAGCGCTGTCGCTGCTGGAGCGCGATGCGCGGGAAAAACTCGACGCCGAGTACCGCCGCGTCGAACTGCGCGTGTTCGCCTACCGCCTTGCGCTCACGCTGCCGCTGCTGGTCGTGGCGGGCTGGCTGTTCGCAAAGAAGCGCAAGAGCACCTACTGGCCCTTCGTCTGGGGTTTCATCTTCTTCGCGTTGTTCGCCTTCTTCGTCGAACTGGTGCCCTACCTGCCGAGCTACGGCGGCTATGTGCGCTACGTGGTGGGCATTCTGGTCACGGTGCTCGTCGGGCGCTATGCGATCGTGGCGCTCAACGCCTACCTCGCGCGCCAGAAGCTCGCCGAGCAGCAGCCCGACCAGGTCCGGCGCGAGGAACTCAGCTACGACGTCGCGCTCGCGCGGCTCGGCAAGGGCGTGTGTCCCGGCTGCGAACGCCCGGTGGACCTGAAGAACGACGAGATCGACTTCTGCCCGCACTGCGGCATCGGCCTGTTCGACCACTGCGGCCAGTGCGAGACGCGCAAGAGCGCGTTCTCGAAGTTCTGCCATGCCTGCGGTACCTCCGCGCTGCCACGCGTGCCGCAGGCAGCGGCCGGTGGATCGGCGCCCGGGTCTGTGGATTCGTTCACGCCCGGCGGGCCGCTGAAGCCGGCCGTGTAGCGGCGCCGCCGCATGCGCGTGCTACAACCGCCGGCTGCGGCACGCACGCTGCCGCGGTTTTCAGTCAGCCATCAACCTCGACGGAGCAAAAAGCATGAGCATTTTCGGCAGCATCCTTTCCAAGATCTTTCCTTCCGCGAACGCCGCCCCCGCACCTGCTGCTCCGGCAGCCCCGGCGCCCGCAGGCGCACCCGCCGCCGCGGCACCGCCGCCCGCCATCACGGTGGTGGACGTCGAGGCCCTGCTCGACGGCATGCCCGGTGCGAGCAGCCTGAACTGGCGCACGTCGATCGTCGACCTGATGAAGCTGCTCGGCCTGGACAGCAGCCTCGACGCACGCAAGCAGCTCGCCGCCGAACTGAGCTACGGCGCCGACACCAGCGACAGCGCCAAGATGAACATCTGGCTGCATCGCCAGGTCATGACCAAGCTGGCCGCCAACGGCGGCAAGGTGCCGGCGGAACTGCGCGACTGATCTGCGCGCAATGCACAAAGCAAAAAGCCCGGCATGCCGGGCTTTTTGCTTTGAAGGGCGACAAGAGGCTTCAGGTCCAGCCGGCATCCACCACGTAGTCCTGCGCGGTGCACATGCGTGAATCGTCGGCCGCCAGGAACAGCGCCATCGCGGCGATGTCCTGCGCCATCACGCGCCCCGGCAGGCATTGCGCCGCATCGATCTCCGCGGCCGACTCGGGCTTGACCCACAGCCTGACCTGCCGCTCGGTCATCACCCAGCCCGGCACGATCGAATTGACGCGGATGTTCTCTTTGCCCAGGTCGCGCGCCAGCGAGCGCGTGAGGCCGCGCGCGGCCGCCTTGCAGGCCTGGTAGACCGGGTAGCCCCGGCCCTTGATCATCCAGCTGATCGAGCCGAAGTTGATGATCGAGCCGCCGCCCAGCGCGCGCATGTCGTCGGCTACGGCCTGCGCGGCAAAGAACTGGTGCTTGAAGTTGACGGCCACGAGGCGGTCGAAGTCCTCGCTGGTGACGTCGGCCATCTCGTGGCGCCGGTCGTTGGCGGCATTGTTGAGCAGCACGCCGATCGGGCCGAATTGCGCGCGTACCGCGGCGATGGTGGCTGCGAGCGCCGCCATGTCGGTCACGTCGCATTCGCGGAACAGCGCGGGCGTGCCGCCCTGCAGCTGCGCCGCGAGCGCGGTGCCGGCGGCCGTATCGAGGTCGCAGAAGCCGACCTTCGCGCCCTGCGCATGGAAGGCCCGCACCAGCGCCTCGCCGATGCCGCTGGCGCCGCCGGAGATGAAGACGGTGCGGCCGGCCAGCGAGGGATAGCGGGCGGTGTAGGGCGAAAGTGGTGATGCGTCGGTCATGTGAATGCAGCAACGGCGATGGACACGGGCGGCAAGCGTACCGGATGGGCGTGCCCCTGCCGGGCGAGGGGCCGCCGGCAGGCGTATGGCTTACGGCGAATGGCCGGCGCGGGCGCGCGTGGCTACGCTCCTTCTCCATGACGACGAACACGCTTCCCCGCCGCACCCTCCTTGGGGTCGCGCTTCTTCCCGCCGCTCTGGCGGTGCGCTCCGTGCGCGCCCAGGCGGCGGCCTCCATGCAGCTCTTCAAGGTGGTCTCGCCGCGCGACGAGGTGATCGTGGGCGCCGATGCGGCGCAGCTGGGCCCGGGCTCCAACCCGGCCGTGGAACGGCTGGCCGCTCAGCTCGCGGCCAAGGGCCAGCTCACGCTGTGGCAGTACGCCTCGCACAAGGACGCGAGCGGCGCGCTGGTGCAGGCGCCGCTCAGGCAGATCGTGGTCTTCAGGAACGAACTGCTGCGCATCGAGCCCCATGCCACGCCACTCGCGATCCAGCCGCCGAAGTAGCTTGCCCTGCGCGTCAGACGCCGCGCGCGCGCTCCGACTTGAAGCGCGCGCGGAATTCCGTGAACGTGCCCGCCTCGAGCGCTTCGCGGATCTCGCGCATCAGGTTCAGGTAATAGTGCAGGTTGTGGATGGTGGCGAGCATCGGCCCGAGCATCTCGGCGCAGCGGTCGAGGTGGTGCAGGTAGGCGCGGCTGAAGCCCTCGCGCCCGCCGTCGTTCCACGAAACGCCCGAGGTGCCCGCGCAGGCATGGCAGGTGCAGCTCGGGTCGATGGGCTGCGGATCGTTCTTGTGGCGCGCATTGCGCATCTTCAGGTCGCCGAAGCGCGTGAACAGCGTGCCGTTGCGCGCATTGCGCGTGGGCATCACGCAGTCGAACATGTCGACGCCGTCGGCCACGCCCTGCACCAGGTCTTCGGGCGTGCCCACGCCCATCAGGTAGCGCGGCTTGTTCGCGGGCAGCCGGTGCGGCGTGTGGCCCATGATGTGCAGCATCTCCTCCTTGGGCTCGCCCACGCTCACGCCGCCGATGGCGTAGCCCGGAAAGTCCATCTCCACCAGCGCCGCGAGCGATTCCTCGCGCAGGTTCTCGAACATGCCGCCCTGCACGATGCCGAACAGCGCGTTGGGGTTCTGAAGCCGCGCGAACTCGTGCTGGCAGCGCCTGGCCCAGCGCAGGCTCAGCTCCATCGAGATGCGCGCCTCGGCCTCGGTCGTGATGTGGCCCTTGGTGTCGTAGGGCGTGCACTCGTCGAACTGCATCACGATGTCGCTGTTGAGGATGGTCTGGATCTGCATCGAGACCTCGGGCGTGAGGAACAGCTTGTCGCCGTTGACGGGCGAGGCGAACTTCACGCCTTCCTCGCTGATCTTGCGCATCGCGCCCAGCGACCAGACCTGGAAGCCGCCCGAGTCGGTGAGGATGGGCTTGTTCCACTTCTCGAACTGGTGCAGCCCGCCGAAGCTGGCCATCACGTCGAGGCCGGGGCGCATCCACAGGTGGAAGGTGTTGCCCAGGATGATCTGCGCGCCCATCTCCTCGAGGCTGCGCGGCATCACGCCCTTGACGGTGCCGTAGGTGCCCACGGGCATGAAGATCGGCGTCTGCACCACGCCATGGTTGAGCGTGAGCGTGCCGCGGCGCGCGTGGCTCGCGGGATCGGTCTTGAGAAGTTCGAACTTCAGGCGCGGCAGGGACGTGGTGGCGGTCATTTCTGGAGGGCGGCGCCGGTGTCCGGCAGCAGCATCAGGATGGTACGGTTGAAGTCTTCGACGGCGAGCAGGCGGCCCTGCCGGTCGACGGTGATGCCGGTGGGGCGGCCCATCGGGCGCACGCCGGGCTTGGGGCTCCAGCCGGCGAGCCATTCGACCGGCTTGCCCGACGGCAGGCCGCGCGCGTCGAGCCTGTAGCCCACCACGCGGTGGCCGGGCGGCTGGTGGCCGCGCCAGGCGACCAGCAGCTGGCCCGCGAAGCGGCTGCCCGCGGGCCCGGTGATCATCTGCAGCGGCGCGGCGTGCGCGGGCCAGAGCATCAGCGGCGCCTCGGTGGCCTTGCAACCCGGCCGGCTCTCGTAGCCGCGCGCGGGCTGCCGGTTGCCCACGCAATAGGGCCAGCCGTAGTCGCGCCCGGCCTGCAGCCGGTTCAGCTCTTCGGGCGGCTGGCCCACGTCTTCGTAGTCGATGGAATTCTCGCCCTGCAGCACGGTGCCCCTGGCGGGGCCGTCCGGCAGCACGGTCAAGGCGACCGAGTTGCGCAGGCCGGTGGCAAAGGGCTTGAAGCTCTGCAGCTTGTGGTCCGGCCCGGCGAGCACGGCCTCGTACACGGCGGCGCGCGGCTTCGGCCCGGCCAGGTCGGGGCAGGGCAGCGGGTACTGCTTCGACGACGCATCGCGGCAGGCATCGGAGTCGGAGCCGACGTTGACGTAGAGCCGCCCGTCCGGTCCGAAGGCCAGTTCCTTGAGCGGATGCGTGCCGTCGCCCGGCAGGCCGTCGATCACCGTCTCGCGCTGCAGCGCGCCGCCAGGCGAAGAAGGGATCGGCGTGCGCCAGACCGCGCCCGACTCGCCGACGTAGATCTTGCCGTCGGGTCCGGCAACGAGGCCCAGGGGCCGGTCGAGCTGCTCGGCCAGCACGCTCAAGCGCGCACGCCGCGGCGCAGGCCCTTCGGTGGGCAGCACCATCTCGAGCAGGCGGCCGCGGCGCGGCTCCCACGAGCCCATGTCGACGACCCAGTAGCGGCCCGGCGCCACCTCGAGGATGCGCCGGGGCGCACGCAGGCCCTGGGCCTCGTCGGCCAGCAGCGCGACGCAGGTGCCCGCGGGGCTGCCGATGTCGAGCCGCGCATAGACGCCGCACAGCCCCTGCGGGGTGTAGCCGCGTGCTTGGACGGCCACGGGCAGCAGCAGCGCGCATCCGAATGCGAGCGCGGCCAGCGCGGAGCGGATGGCGCTGGTGTTCATGCGGAAGCGCGCGCCAGCAGCATGGCGTCGCCGTAGCTGAAGAACCGGTAATGCTGAGCGATGGCGTGGGCATAGAGCGCCATCACGTGCTCGTAGCCCGCAAAGGCCGAGACCAGCATCATCAGCGTGCTCTTCGGCAAATGGAAGTTGGTGACCAGCAGGTCGACGTGCTCGAACACGAAGCCCGGCGTGATGAAGATGCGCGTGTCGCCCGTGGCCTCGCCGCTCCTGGCCCACGATTCGAGCGTGCGCACGGTGGTGGTGCCGACCGCGACCACACGGCCGCCGCGCGCCTTGCAGTCGGCAATCGCGCGCTGCGTGGCCTCGGGCACTTCGTAGCGCTCGGCGTGCATCGTGTGCTCTGAAATGTTCTCGGTCTTGACCGGCTGGAAGGTGCCGGCGCCCACGTGCAGCGTGACGCTGGCGCGCTGCACGCCGCGCGCTTCGAGCTCCGCCAGCAGCGCCTCGTCGAAATGCAGCGCGGCGGTCGGGGCGGCCACCGCGCCCGGCACGCGCGCGAACACGGTCTGGTAGCGGCGCTCGTCGTCGGCCGAATCGGTGTGCGTGATGTAGGGCGGCAGCGGCACGTGGCCGCAGCGGGCCATCAGCGCATAGGGGTCTTCGCCGGCGTCGCTCTCGAAGCCGAAGCGGAACAGCGCGCCGTCTTCCTCCGGCCAACGGCCCAGCAGCGTCGCGCGAAAGCCGCCGACCATCTGCAGCGTGGTGCCCACGGGCGGCTTCTTGCTGACCTTCATGTGCGCCACCACTTCGTGGCCCTGCAGCACGCGCTCGACCAGCAGCTCGAGCTTGCCGCCGGTCGGCTTCTCCCCGAACAGGCGCGCCTTGACCACGCGCGTGTCGTTGAAGACCAGCAGGTCGCCCGCGCGCAGCAGCGAGGGCAGGCCCTTGAAGATGCGGTCGACCGGGGTGCTGCCGGTGCCGTCGAGAAGGCGGGAGGACGTGCGTTCGGGGGCCGGGTGTTGCGCCACCAGTTCGGGCGGCAAGTCGAAATCGAAATCGGAAAGCGTGAAGGCGCGCATGGTGCTTGAGGGCCGGACGGGCCCGTGCCAAGGAGGCATGGAAGATGAGTGGGACGTGGCCGGAGCCGGGCAGAATTGTCCCATGCCCGCTTCCGCGAAGTCCGTGCCGCCCGAAAAGACCACAAGCCCGCCCGCTGCCGCCCCGGCCGCGCCCGGGGCCGGGCTGAGCGCCGTGCAGCGCGCGCTGCGCAAGCTCGGCCTGGTGCGCGACATCGACTTCGCGCTCTACCTGCCGATGCGCTACGAAGACGAGACGCGCATCGTGCGCCTGGCCGACACGCGCGACGGCGACATGGCCCAGGTCGAGGGCGTGGTGACCGAATGCGAGGTGGTGTTCCGCCCGCGCCGGCAGCTGATCGCCACCATCGACGACGGCAGCGACACCTGCCAGCTGCGCTTCTTCAACTTCTATCCCTCGCAGCAGAAGCAGCTGGCCGCCGGCGCGCGTGTGCGCGTGCGGGGCGAGATGCGCGGCGGCTTCGTCGGGCGGCAGATGATGCATCCCGCCGTCAAGGCGGCCGGCACGGCGTTGCCGCAGGCGCTGACGCCGGTCTACTCGACCATTGCGGGCCTCCCGCAGCCGGTGCTCCGGCGCGAGGTGCGCTCGGGCCTGGCGCGTGCGGTGCTCGACGAGACGATTCCCGTGCAGATCGGATGGCGCGGCGCCTGGGACCTGCGCAGTTCGCTGACCTTCCTGCACTACCCGACGCCCGACGTGGCCATGGCCACGCTCGAAGACCACAGCCATCCGGCATGGCAGCGCATCAAGGCGGAAGAGCTGCTGGCGCAGCAGCTCTCGCAATTGCAGGCGCGGCTGGAGCGCGCGGCGCAGCGGGCACCGATGCTGCCTTCCTCGGCCGAGCCGCAGGCGAGCTCGCTGCATGCGCAGTTGCTCGCGGTGCTGCCCTTCGGCCTGACCGGCGCGCAGCAGCGCGTGGGCGAGGAGATCACGCGCGACCTCGGCCGCGAGATCCCGATGCACCGCCTGCTGCAGGGCGATGTGGGCTCGGGCAAGACGGTGGTGGCGGCGCTCGCGGCGGCGCGCTGCATCGACGCGGGCTTTCAGTGCGCGCTGATGGCGCCGACCGAAATCCTCGCGGCCCAGCACTTCGGCAAGCTGGTCGGCTGGCTCGATCCGCTCCTGGCCGAGCGCGGCCTGCGCGTGGCCTGGCTCACCGGCAGCCAGAAGAAGAAGGAGCGCGACGCGATGTCGGCCGCGGTCGAGAGCGGCGAGGCGGCCCTGGTCATCGGCACCCACGCGGTCATCTCGGAGAAGGTGCGCTTCAAGAACCTCGCATTGGCGATCATCGACGAGCAGCACCGCTTCGGCGTGGCGCAGCGCCTGGCGCTGCGCGGCAAGGCCGTGGGCCATCTCGAGCCGCACCTGTTGATGATGAGCGCCACCCCGATCCCGCGCACGCTGGCGATGAGCTACTACGCCGACCTGGACGTTTCCACGCTCGACGAGCTGCCGCCGGGCCGCACGCCCATCGTCACCAAGCTGGTGGCCGACCACCGGCGCGACGAGGTGATCGACCGCATCCAGGCGCAGATCGCCCAGGGCCGGCAGGTCTACTGGGTCTGCCCGCTGATCGAGGAGAGCGAGGCGGTCGACCTGCGCAACGCCACCGAGACGCGCGACGAGCTCGCCGATGCGCTCGGCGCGGCCGTCAACGTCGGGCTGCTGCATTCGCGCATGCCCACGGCCGAGAAGCAGGCGGTGATGGCGGCCTTCACGGCCAACGAGATCCAGGTGCTGGTGAGCACCACGGTGATCGAGGTGGGCGTGGACGTGCCGAACGCCTCGCTGATGGTGATCGAGCATGCCGAGCGCTTCGGGCTCTCGCAGCTGCACCAGCTGCGCGGCCGCGTGGGCCGCGGCGCCGCGGCTTCGGCCTGCGTGCTGCTCTACGCGCCGGGCGACAGCGGCCGCGTCGGCGAAGCGGCCCGCGCCCGGCTCAAGGCCATGGCCGAAACCGGCGACGGCTTCGAGATTGCGCGGCGCGACCTCGAGATCCGCGGCCCGGGCGAATTCCTGGGCGCGCGCCAGTCGGGCGCGCCGCTGCTGCGCTTTGCCGACCTCAGCACCGACACGATGCTGCTCGACTGGGCGCGCGAACTCGCGCCGCTGATGCTCGACAAGCACCCCGAGCTGGCCCAGCGCCACATCGACCGCTGGCTCGGCACCAAGGCGGAGTACCTGAAAGCCTGAACGCGCTTCCTCAGGCGGCGGGGCGGCGCGTGAAGGCCAGCAGCAGCCCGAAGCCGACCATCATGCTGCCGCTCACCTTGTTGAACCAGCGCATCGCGCGGCTGCCGCTGGCGAGCCGGCGCATGCGGGCGCCGAGCATCGCGTAGAGCGCGATCGCGACCACTTCGAGCAGCAGGAAGGTGGTGCCCAGCAGCAGGTAGCTGGTGGCATAGGCCCCCGGCACCACGAACTGCGGAAAGAAGGCCGTGAACACCAGGATCGCCTTGGGATTGCCCGCCGCCACGGTGAACTCCTGGCGCACCAGCGCACGCATCGAGGGTGGCGCTGCCGCGTCCGATGCCTGCGCTTCGGCCGCCGGCGCCGGGGCGCGCAGCAGGCGGATGCCGATCCACACAAGGTAGGCGGCGCCGATGTACTTGATGACGTCGAAGGCCAGCTCCGACGCGACCAGCACCGCGCCCATGCCCAGGCCCGCGATGGCGATCATGATGGCGAAGGCCGCGAGGCGCCCGCCGGCCGCGATGACCGCCGGCGAAACGCCGTGGCGCGCGCCGTTGGTGACCGACAGCAGATTGTTGGGGCCGAAGGCCATGTTGATGGCGAAGCAGGCCGGCAGGAACAGCAGATAGGTGGACAAGGTCATGGCTGCACCGGTGTCGATGGGGCCACCATTATCTGCAGGCCGACCCCAGACAATGTCCGGTCACGGTCGCTTGCGCATAATTGACGCAAGCTATGACTCTCACCGAACTCAAATACATCGTCGCAGTGGCCCGTGAACGGCACTTCGGCAAGGCAGCCGAGGCCTGCTACGTCTCCCAACCCACTCTCTCGGTGGCCATCAAGAAGCTCGAGGACGAACTCGAGGTCAAGCTCTTCGAGCGCAGCGCGGGCGAAGTCACCGTCACGCCGCTCGGCGAGCAGATCGTCCAGCAGGCGCAGAGCGTGCTCGACCAGGCCGCCAGCATCAAGGAAATCGCCAAGCGCGGAAAGGATCCGCTGGCGGGCCCGCTGAACCTCGGCGTGATCTACACCATCGGCCCGTACCTGCTGCCCGACCTGGTGCGCCAGGTGATTGCGCGTACGCCGCAGATGCCCCTGGTGCTGCAGGAGAACTTCACCGCCAAGCTGCTCGAGATGCTGCGTGCCGGCGAGATCGACTGCGCGATCATGGCCGAGCCCTTCCCCGACACCGGCCTGGCCATGGCGCCGCTCTACGACGAGCCCTTCATGGCGGCGCTGCCCGTGAAGCACAAGTTCGCCGACCGCGAGTCGATCACTTCGGAAGAGCTGCAGAACGAAACCATGCTGCTGCTGGGCACCGGCCATTGCTTTCGCGACCACGTGCTCGAGGTGTGCCCCGAGTTCGCGCGCTTCTCGAGCAACGCCGAGGGCATCCGCAAGAGCTTCGAGGGCTCGTCGCTCGAGACCATCAAGCACATGGTGGCGTCGGGCATGGGCGTGACGCTGGTGCCGCGCCTGTCGGTACCGGCCGAAGCGCTCAAGCCCAAGGTCAAGGGGCGCAAGGAGCCCGAGCAGATGGTGCGCTACCTGCCGGTGCGCGACGCGCAGGACCGCGATCCGCCGACGCGGCGCGTGGTGCTGGCCTGGCGCCGCACCTTCACGCGCTACGAGGCGATCGCGGCCTTGCGCAACGCGATCTATGCGTGCGAGCTGCCGGGTGTCAAACGGCTGTCGTAGAAGGAAAGACGCGAACTTGGCCTACGCGGCGGCCGTTCGAATTCGTTGATCGCCGGGATAGAGTGGCGCTGTTGCGAAGCCGCGGGTCGGCTTTCAGAATAACGGCGTGTTCAGCAAAACCTGAAGAAAGAGTTTCCAGCCATGGCCAAAGCATCGAAGAAAACATCGTTGTCCTCATCGTCCGGCAAGGTGCCCAAGAAGGGCGGCGCCGTGGTGGCGCAGGAATCCGGCAGCCGCAATGCGCCCCTCATCAACATCGGCATCGAGCGGCAGGACCGCGCCGCCATTGCCGAGGGCCTGAGCCGCGTGCTGGCCGACACCTACACGCTCTACCTCACGACCCACAACTTCCACTGGAACGTGACGGGGCCGCACTTCAATTCGCTGCATGCGATGTTCATGGGCCAGTACACCGAGCTCTGGGGCGCCACCGACGTGCTCGCGGAACGCATTCGCGCCCTTGGCCACTACGCGCCGGGCTCCTACGCCGAGTTCAGCAAGATCGCCACCGTGCCCGACGTGCCCCAGACCCCGCCCAAGGCGATGGAGATGGTGCGCATCCTGGTCAAGGGCCACGAAACCGTGTCGCGCATCGCGCGCGAATTCATCCCCGTGGCCGAGGAAGCCGGCGACGACCCGACGGCCGACATGCTGACCGCGCGCTGCACCGTGCACGACCAGACCGCCTGGATGCTGCGCTCGCTGCTCGAAGATTGATCGCCCGAGCCCGGGAACCCAGGAGCGGCACAATGGCCGCTCTTTTTTTGCCCGCCGCATGCTTGCCCGCCGTTTTGCGCTCTATCTCGACCTGATCCGCTGGAACCGCCCCGCCGGCTGGCTGCTGCTGCTGTGGCCCACGCTGGGCGCGCTGTGGTTCGCGGCCGAAGGCTGGCCGGGCTGGCACCTGCTGGCCGTGTTCGTGCTGGGCACCATCCTGATGCGCAGCGCGGGCTGCTGTGTCAACGACGTGGCCGACCGCGACTTCGATCGCCATGTGAAGCGAACCTCCCAGCGGCCGGTGACCAGCGGCGCGGTGTCGGTCAGGGAGGCGCTCGCGCTGGGCGCGGTGCTGGCGCTCCTGGCCTTCGGGCTGGTGCTCACGACCAACCGGCTCACCATCCTGTGGTCGTTCGCAGCGCTGGCCATCACCTTGGCCTATCCTTTCGCCAAGCGCTTCGTGTCGGTTCCGCAGGCGGTGCTCGGCATTGCCTTCAGCTTCGGCATTCCGATGGCCTTTGCGGCAGTGCAGGCCAGCGTGCCCGTGTTCGCCGCCTGGCTGCTGGCCGGCAACCTGTTCTGGGTGCTGGCCTACGACACCGAGTACGCGATGGTCGACCGCGACGACGACCTCAAGATCGGCATGAAGACCTCGGCCATCACCTTCGGCCGCCTCGACGTGGCGGCCGTCATGGCGAGCTACGGCATCTTCCTGGCCGTCTGGGCGTGGGCGGGCGCGAGCCGGGGCCTGGGGGCCGTGTTCTTCGCGGCCATCGGCATCGCCTTGGCGCAGGCCGCCTGGCACTGGCGGCTGATCCGCGAGCGCACCCGCGACGGCTGCTTCAAGGCCTTCCGGCTGAACCACTGGCTGGGCTTCACCGTGTTTGCCGGCATCGCGGCCGGCTACGCCATTCGCTAGCTAGACAGACAGGACGCACATGCTCGATCGCCTGACGCAGAAGATCGGCCAGGAAGGCCTGTCCGGATGGCACCTCATCACGCAGGAGATGGTCGACCGCTACGCGGCGCTGTCGGGCGACGGCGAGGGCGAATGGATCCACCTCGATCCGGAGCGCGCCGCACGCGAGGCGAGCTACGGCGGAACGATCGTGCCGGGCTTCTTCCAGGTGTCGCACCTGATCCGGCTGACCGGCGAGGCCATGCGGACGCTGCTGCCCTTCGATGCGAACCACGCGCTGAACTATGGATTCGACCGCTTGCGCTTCGTCAGGCCGATGCCGGTCGGTGCGCGCTTCCGGGCACGTGTGCGCATTCTCGAGGTGGCGTCCAAGCCCGGCGACAGCTTCCTGTTGAAGGAGGCGGTGCTGCTCGAGCTCGAGGACGGCACCGTCACGCTGGCGGCCGAGTGGCTGGTCTTCCTCGGGCCGCGCGCATTGGCGGCCTGACGAGGCTCAGGCGCGGCCGAATTCCTCGCCCAGTTCGGCGGCGCGCTTCTGCGCCGCGCGGATGGCGGCCTTGAACTTTGCCTTGACGTCGGCGCCCTCGAGCGAGGTGATCGCCGCATGGGTGGTGCCACCCTTCGACGTCACGCGCTCGCGCAGCACCGACGGCGGCTCGGTGGCGCTGTGCGCAAGCGCCGAAGCGCCGGTGAAGGTGCCGATGGCCAGCCGCTGGGCCTGCTCGAGCGGCAGGCCCATCTCGACGCCGGCCTCCGTCATGGCCTCGATGAAATAGAACACATAGGCGGGGCCGGAGCCGGACATGGCCGTCACTGCGTCGAGCGCGGCTTCGTCGTCGACCCAGAGCAGCTCGCCGGTCGGCGCCAGCAGCTGTCCGACCAGGGCGCGGTCGGCGGCGTCCACCGCGGCTCGCGCATAGAGGCCGGTCATGCCCTGGCCCACCAGCGCCGGCGTGTTGGGCATGGCGCGCACCACGCGTTCGCTGCCGAGCCAGCGCGCGATGCTGCCCGACGGAATGCCGGCCGCCACGCTCAGGTGCAGTGCGTTGGCCGCGAACGCGCGCACCGGGGCGGCAGCGTCCGCAAAAGTCTGCGGCTTGACCGCCCACACCACCACGGCGCAGCGCGAAAGGGCGTCGCCGGCCTCGGCGTGGGCGGCAATGCCGAAGGCTTGCGCGAGCCTGGTGCGGGCTTCCTCGAAAGGCTCGACCACCTCGAAGGTGCTGGCGGGCGTACCCTGCTTGATGAGGCCGCCGATGATGGCGCTGGCCATGTTGCCGCCGCCGATGAAGGCGATCGGAGGCAGCGGCGGCGGTGCGGTGCGGGGCAGGAAGGTGACGGCGATGGTCATGGTCGGTCGGTGTATTCGAATGCCGCGAACTGGGTTGTCTGCAGCGGGTTGAAATTGTCGTCGCTCACGACCACCAGCGTGCGCTTGCCGTCCGCAAGCGGCGGTCCCCAGCACATGCCCTCGGTGTTGTCGAGGCGCGAAAGGCCGAGCGAGGCGAAGTCGGCGATCAGCGTCTTCGCCGCGGCGCGGTGGTTGCCCTCGGCGAGCGCGTCGATCGCCAGCACGTCGGTGGCGTTGCGGGTATCGATCTCGTAGAGGCGCAGCGAGTTTCCGGCGCCGGTGGCATAGGCGCGCTCCAGCACCAGCATGCGGTCGGCGTCGAGCATCAGGATCTCGCTGATGCCGTTGTCGGCATGGCTGCCGGGAACGAGCGGCCGCAACGGAATCGCATCGGGAACATAGGCGATCTGGCGCGTGGCCTGGCCGGTCTCCAGGTCGACCAGGGTCAGCCGGCAGGGGCCGCCCGGCGTCCGCGTGGTGGGAACCGGGCCGTCCTGGAGCAGCGCGTTTTCCATGCCAAGCCAGGCGTGGCGGCCGTCCGGCGTCAGCGCCAGGCCCTCGAAACCCAGGTTGTCGCGCGGGCCGCTGCGCTGCGCCGGATCGGGGTTGAACATGGCCGGCAGCGCGAACTCGCGCAGCAGGCGGCCGTCCCGCGCCGACTCGTACAAGGCCGGGCCGAATCCCCGCCCGACGTCGCCTTCGCTCGTCCAGAGCAGGGTTCCGGCGCCTGGGCGCAGGCGCAGCGATTCGGGGTCCGGAACCGGGATGCCGGGCTCGGCGCGGCGCCGTGCGGGCCAGGGGCCGCCACCAGGACGTTGCAGCCGCACGACACCTTTCGGTTCGGGTGGCTGCGCCCAGGGAGATGCCCATTGCACCACATAGAAACGCGCAGGGTCGAGGTCTGACCGATCGTCGCTTGGCAGCAGGTACTCACTTCTCTCCGCGTCGTAGTCGATGCCCGAGAGGCCGCCGGCGGTCGTGCCCTGTATATTCAGCCGGTGCGGCCAGTGCGCCTCGGCCAGGCGGCGCAGCCGCGCCGGCCCCGCGGGGGGGCTGGCCGGACTGCGGCAGCCGGCCAATCCCAGCCCTGCGAGCCCCGCCGCCATGGCGCCCGCGCCCGCCAGCAGCCGGCGGCGCATGGACGATGTGGGGCCAGGATCGAAGGTGCGCACGCCGCCGAGTCTAGTTCCAGTCCAATTCGATCTCAGAAGGCAGTTGACATGCCTTTGCCTGCGTGCAACAATCGCAGGCTTCGCTTCAAAAAAGGCGAAGCTTTCAGCCCAAAGCGGAAGTGCCTCGAGTGGTTCGAGGTGCGGACGACGGGCCCAAGACTGACCGCAGCGTTTCCCTCCCGGAGGCGCATCGGTACAAGTTGGGAACTACTAGCAATGATCCAAACTGAATCCCGGCTCGAAGTGGCCGACAACACAGGCGCGAAGTCCGTCCTGTGTATCAAGGTGCTCGGTGGCTCCAAGCGGCGTTATGCCAGCGTGGGCGACGTCATCAAGGTGAGCATCAAGGAAGCCGCTCCGCGTGGTCGCGTCAAAAAGGGCGAGATCTACAGCGCAGTGGTGGTCCGCACCGCCAAGGGCATCCGTCGCGCCGACGGCTCGCTCGTCAAATTCGATGGCAACGCAGCCGTGTTGCTCAACGCCAAGCTGGAGCCGATCGGCACCCGCATCTTCGGACCGGTGACGCGCGAGCTGCGCACCGAAAAGTTCATGAAGATCGTGTCGCTGGCCCCCGAAGTTCTCTAAGGACAACAACGCCATGAACAAGATTCGCAAAGGCGACCAGGTCATCGTGTTGGCCGGGCGCGACAAAGGCAAGCGCGGCACCGTCTCGCTGCGCAAGGATGATTCGCACCTCGTCGTCGAGGGCGTGAACATCGTCAAGAAGCACGCCAAGCCGAACCCCCTCAAGGGTACGACCGGCGGCATCGTCGAGAAGACCATGCCCATCCACCAATCCAACGTGGCGATCTTCAATGCCGCGACCGGCAAGGCCGATCGCGTGGGCATCAAGATCACCCAGGGTGCTGACGGCAAGCGCGTGGCTGTTCGCGTCTTCAAGTCGAGCGGCGACGAAATCAAGTTCGCCTAAGAGGTACTCACATGGCACGTCTCCAACAACACTATCGCGAAAAGATCGCGAAAGACCTGACGGAAAAGTTCGGCTACAAGTCGCCGATGCAGGTCCCCCGCCTCACCAAGATCACGCTCAACATGGGCGTGGGCGAAGCTGTCGCCGACAAGAAGGTCCTGGACAACGCAGTTGCCGACCTGACCAAGATCGCCGGCCAGAAGCCCGTGGTCACCAAGTCGAAGAAGGCCATCGCCGGTTTCAAGATCCGCGAAAACCAGCCGATCGGCTGCATGGTCACGCTGCGTGGCGTGCAGATGTATGAGTTCCTGGACCGTTTCGTGACCATCGCGCTGCCGCGTGTTCGCGACTTCCGCGGCATTTCCGGCCGTGCGTTCGACGGCCGTGGCAACTACAACATCGGCGTCAAGGAACAGATCATTTTCCCCGAGATCGAATACGACAAGGTCGATGCCCTGCGCGGTCTCAACATCAGCATCACGACGACGGCCAAGACCGACGAAGAAGCCAAGGCGCTTCTCGCTGGTTTCCGTTTCCCGTTCAAGAACTGAGGCGCACCGTGGCTAAACAATCCCTGATCCAACGCGAACTCAAGCGCGACAAGCTGGTCGCCAAGTACGCTGCGAAGCACGCGGAACTGAAGGCAATTTCCAACGACCTGAAGAAGAGCGACGAAGAGCGCGCTGCTGCCCGCCTGGGCCTGCAGAAGCTCCCGCGCAACGCGAACCCCACGCGTCAGCGCAACCGTTGCGAAATCACCGGTCGCCCCCGTGGCACCTTCCGTCAATTCGGTCTGGCCCGCGCCAAGATCCGCGAACTGGCCTTCAATGGCGACATCCCCGGTGTCACCAAGGCCAGCTGGTAAGCCAGGCAGGAGCAAACAACATGAGCATGAGTGATCCCATTGCCGACCTGCTGACGCGTATCCGTAACGCGCAGATGGTGGCGAAGCCCACTGTGTCGGTCCCGTCTTCCAAGGTGAAGATCGCGATCTCGCAGGTCCTGAAGGACGAAGGCTATATCGACGGTTTCCAGGTCAAGACCGAAGACGGCAAGTCCGAACTCGTCATCACCCTGAAGTACTACGCCGGCCGTCCGGTCATCGAGCGCATCGAGCGCGTGAGCCGTCCCGGCCTGCGCGTCTACAAGGCCAGCGCTTCCATTCCGCAAGTCCAGAACGGCCTCGGCGTCGCGATCGTCACGACCCCCAAGGGCGTGATGACCGACCGCAAGGCGCGCGCTACCGGTGTCGGTGGCGAAGTGCTGTGCTACGTCGCCTAACCGAGACATCGAGGAGTAACTGAAATGTCCCGAGTAGGAAAAATGCCGATCACCATCCCCGCAGGCGTGGATGTGTCGATCAAGGAAGACCAGATCAGCGTCAAGGGCACGGGCGGCACGCTCGCCCTCGCGCGCAACCCCCTGGTCAAGATCGTCAGCAACGACGGCAAGCTGAATTTCGAGCCCGCCAACGAGTCGCGTGAAGCGAACGCGATGAGCGGCACGATCCGTCAGCTGGTGAACAACATGGTGGTTGGCGTGACCAAGGGCTTCGAGAAGAAGCTCAACCTGGTCGGCGTCGGCTACAAGGCTGCAGCCTCCAACAACAAGTTGAACCTGCAAGTCGGCTATTCGCACCCGGTCAACATCGACATGCCGCAAGGCATCACGGTGGCCACTGCGACCCCGACCGAAATCGTGATCAAGGGTGCTGACCGTCAGCGCGTTGGTCAAATCGCCGCTGAGATCCGCGCTGTTCGTCCGCCTGAGCCCTACAAGGGCAAGGGCATCCGTTATTCGGACGAGAAGATCGTGATCAAAGAGACCAAGAAGAAGTAAGGGGCAGCAAAATGATGTTGACCAAAAAAGCACAGCGTCTTCGCCGCTCGCGCCAGACCCGCATCCGCATCGCGACGCAGGGTGTGGCCCGTCTGACGGTGAACCGCACCAACCTGCACATCTATGCCACCGTCATCTCCGACGACGGCACCAAGGTGATCGCCACCGCATCGACGGCCGAAGCCGAAGTGCGCGCTGCACTCGGCGGCTCGGGCAAGGGCGGCAATGCCGCCGCTGCAACGGCCATCGGCAAGCGCATCGCTGAAAAGGCGAAGGCTGCCGGCGTCGAGAAGGTCGCCTTCGACCGCGCTGGTTTCGCGTACCACGGCCGCGTCAAGGCGCTGGCCGACGCTGCCCGCGAAGCCGGCCTGCAGTTCTAAACGGACACGAGATTCAAAATGGCAAAGATTCAAGCAAGAACGCAGAACGAAGGCCCTGAAGACGGTTTGCGCGAGAAGATGATCGCGATCAACCGCGTCACCAAGGTGGTGAAGGGTGGTCGTATCCTCGGTTTCGCAGCACTCACCGTCGTGGGCGACGGCGACGGCCGCGTCGGCATGGGCAAGGGCAAGTCCAAGGAAGTGCCTGCTGCCGTGCAGAAGGCGATGGAAGAAGCCCGCCGCAACCTGGCCAAGATCTCGATCAAGAACGGCACGCTGCATCACCGCGTGACGGGTCACCATGGCGCCGCTTCGGTCGTCATGATCCCCGCCCCGAAGGGTACCGGCATCATCGCCGGCGGCCCGATGCGCGCCGTGTTCGAAGTCATGGGCATCACCGACATCGTGGCCAAGAGCCATGGTTCGTCGAACCCCTACAACATGGTTCGCGCCACGCTCGACGGGTTGAAGAACTCGACGACCGCGTCCGAAGTGGCTGCCAAGCGCGGCCTGACCGTCGAAGAAATCTTCGCCTGAGCGCAAGCTCTCGCAAGGCTGAAGGAAGCATTCAAATGACGACGCAACAACAAACCCTCAAGGTGCAATTGGTCAAGAGCCCGATTGGTACCAAGGAATCGCATCGCGCGACCGTGCGTGGCCTCGGCCTGCGCAAGCTCAACAGCGTGAGCGAGCTGCAGGACACCCCGGCGGTGCGCGGCATGATCAACAAGATCAGTTATCTGGTCAAAGTTCTGTAAGAGAGACTGATATGGAACTCAATGGCATCAAGCCGGCAGCTGGCGCCAAGCACGCCAAGCGCCGTGTCGGCCGCGGTATCGGCTCCGGTATCGGCAAGACCGCAGGTCGCGGTCACAAGGGTCAGAAGTCGCGCGCAGGCGGTTTCCACAAGGTCGGCTTCGAAGGCGGTCAAATGCCGCTGCAGCGCCGCCTGCCCAAGCGTGGCTTCAAGTCGCACCTGCTGAAGTTCAACGCCGAAGTCACGCTGACTGCCCTCGAGCAGCTTGGCCTGGCCGAAGTGGATGTCCTGGCGCTCAAGCAAGCCGGCCTCGTGGGCCAGCTCGCCAAGGTCGTCAAGATCGTCAAGACCGGTGAACTCACCAAGGCCGTCAAGCTGACGGGCGTGGGTGCAACCGCCGGTGCCAAGGCTGCGATCGAAGCAGCCGGCGGCAGCGTCGCCTGATCACACCGGACTGAAAGAAGTTCTTCGTGGCAACTAACGCGGCAACGATCGCAAAGACAGGCAAGTTCGGCGACCTGCGTCGCCGGCTCGTCTTCTTGCTGCTCGCGCTCGTGGTCTATCGGATCGGCGCGCACATTCCTGTGCCGGGCATCAACCCGGACCAGCTGGCGGCGTTGTTCCAGGGCCAGCAGGGCGGCATCCTGAGCCTGTTCAACATGTTCTCGGGCGGGGCGCTGTCGCGCTTCACCGTGTTCGCGTTGGGGATCATGCCGTACATCTCGGCGTCGATCATCATGCAGCTGATGACCTACGTGGTTCCGACCTTCGAGCAATTGAAGAAGGAAGGCGAGGCCGGCCGCCGCAAGATCACGCAGTACACGCGCTATGGCGCGCTCGGCCTGGCCCTGTTCCAGTCGTTCAGCATTGCAGTGGCGCTCGAGTCTTCGGCCGGCCTGGTGAACTCCCCCGGCTTCGGCTTCCGCCTGACCGCCATGGTGAGCCTCACGGCAGGTTCGATGTTCCTGATGTGGCTCGGCGAGCAGATCACCGAACGCGGCCTCGGCAACGGCATCTCGATCCTGATCTTTGCAGGTATCGCCGCCGGCCTGCCGAGCGCCATTGGCGGCCTCGCTTCGCTGGTGACCACCGGTGCGATGAATCCGATCATCGCGCTGTTCATCATCGCGATCGTGGTGCTGGTCACCTACTTCGTGGTGTTCGTCGAACGCGGCCAGCGCAAGATCCTCGTGAACTATGCGCGGCGCCAGGTCGGCAACAAGGTCTATGGCGGCCAGTCGTCGCATCTGCCCTTGAAGCTGAACATGGCCGGTGTGATTCCGCCGATCTTCGCCTCGTCGATCATCCTGCTGCCCGCAACGGTGGTCGGCTGGTTCAGCACCGGCGAAGGTGGTTTCGGCTGGATCAAGGACATTGCCGGCGCGCTGCGTCCGGGCGAGCCGATCTATGTGCTGCTGTACGCTGCCGCGATCGTTTTCTTCTGCTTCTTCTACACGGCGCTCGTGTTCAACAGCAAGGAAACGGCCGACAACCTCAAGAAGAGCGGTGCATTCATTCCGGGCATTCGTCCGGGTGACCAGACCGCTCGCTATATCGACAAGATTCTGGTTCGCCTGACGTTGGCCGGCGCGGTGTACATCACCTTCGTCTGCCTGCTGCCCGAGTTCCTGATCCTGAAGTACAACGTACCGTTCTACTTCGGTGGTACCTCCCTGCTGATCATCGTGGTCGTCACGATGGACTTCATGGCCCAGGTGCAAAACTACATGATGTCCCAGCAGTACGAATCGCTGCTGAAGAAGGCCAACTTCAAGACATCGTAGGGCTGTGAGTTTCAGTATTGAGAATTTGGGTATGGGCGGTGTACCGCCACGTTAAACAGTTTTAGGAGAATGAAATGAGAGTTTCGGCTTCGGTCAAAACCATCTGCCGTAATTGCAAGGTCATCCGCCGTAAAGGTGTGGTGCGTGTGATTTGCACCGACCCGCGCCACAAGCAGCGCCAGGGTTGATTGAAGAGTATTAGAGGACGCACATGGCACGTATTGCTGGCATCAACATTCCGCCGCACAAGCACGCTGAAATCGGCCTGACCGCCATCTTCGGCATCGGTCGCACCCGCGCCCGTCAGATCTGCGAAGCGAGCGGCATCGAATATTCGAAGAAGATCAAGGACCTGACTGACGCCGATCTCGAGAAGATCCGCGACCAGATCGCCTTGTTCACCATCGAAGGCGATCTGCGTCGCGAGACGACGATGAACATCAAGCGTTTGATGGACATCGGCTGCTATCGCGGCTTCCGTCACCGTCGCGGCCTGCCGATGCGCGGCCAGCGCACGCGCACCAACGCCCGCACCCGCAAGGGTCCGCGCAAGGCTGCGCAGTCCCTGAAGAAATAAGGATAGACCAGCATGGCTAAAGCACCTGCAAACAACGCCGCACAGCGCGTTCGCAAGAAGGTTCGCAAGAACGTTGCGGACGGCATCGCCCACGTGCATGCCTCGTTCAACAACACCATCATCACGATCACCGATCGCCAGGGCAACGCCCTGTCGTGGGCTTCGTCGGGTGGCCAGGGCTTCAAGGGCTCGCGCAAGTCGACCCCGTTCGCTGCGCAGGTCGCTTCCGAAGTGGCCGGCCGTGCTGCTGTCGAACAAGGCATCAAGAACCTCGACGTCGAGATCAAGGGCCCCGGCCCCGGTCGCGAATCGTCGGTGCGCGCACTGGCTGCGCTCGGCATCCGGATCAATTCCATTGCCGACGTGACGCCCGTTCCGCACAACGGCTGCCGTCCCCAGAAGCGTCGCCGCATCTGATCGTCAGTCCGCAAGGCGCAGCCGGCTTTTGAGCGGCTGCGCATTTGTTTTTTTACTAAGCCCACCGCCATCCGCGTCCTCGCCGATGGCTCCCGCAGGCAACTGCGGCAGATGACACAAAGGAAAAATCGTGGCACGCTACCTCGGCCCCAAGGCCAAACTTTCCCGCCGTGAAGGCACCGACCTGTTCCTCAAGAGCGCCCGCCGCTCCATCCAGGACAAGGCCAAGTTCGACTCCAAGCCCGGCCAGCATGGCCGCACTTCGGGTCAGCGTACCTCCGACTACGGCCTGCAGCTGCGCGAAAAGCAGAAGGTCAAGCGCATGTACGGCGTGCTCGAGAAGCAGTTCCGCCGCTACTTCGAAGAAGCCGACCGCCGCCGCGGCAACACCGGTGCCAACCTGCTGTTCATCCTCGAATCGCGCCTGGACAACGTCGTCTACCGCATGGGCTTCGGCTCGACGCGCGCCGAAGCACGCCAGCTCGTGTCGCACAAGGCGATCACGGTGAATGGCCAGTCGGTCAACATCCCGTCGTACCTGGTGAAGACCGGCGACGTGATCGCCGTTCGCGACAAGTCGAAGAAGCAGACCCGCATTGCCGAAGCGCTCCAGCTCGCCCAGCAAGTCGGCATCCCGGCCTGGGTCGAGGTGAACGCCGACAAGGCCGAAGGTACCTTCAAGAAGGTGCCCGATCGCGACGAATTCGCAGCCGACATCAACGAATCGCTGATCGTCGAACTGTACTCGCGCTAAACGGGCGACAACGGGCCGCGCTTCGCGGCCCGATTTTGATTTTTTTGTTCCCATCGGGAGGCACTCCCGACGGGTGCTTCACCAGCCTTACCGGTGTAACGAGCCGGGGGTATTGAGAGGAAGTCTGCATGCAAACCACCCTGCTGAAACCCAAGACCATCCAGGTCGAGCAACTTGCCGCCAACAAGGCCAAGGTGACGCTCGAGCCTTTCGAGCGCGGCTACGGCCACACGCTCGGCAACGCGCTGCGCCGCGTCCTGCTGTCGTCGATGGTCGGTTATTCGGCCACTGAAGTCACGATCGCCGGCGTTCTGCACGAATACTCGTCGATCGACGGCGTGCAGGAAGATGTCGTCAACATCCTGCTGAATCTCAAGGGCGTGGTGTTCAAGCTCCACAACCGCGACGAAGTCACGCTGAGCCTGCGCAAGGACGGCGAAGGCCCGGTGCTGGCATCGGACATCCAGACCCCGCACGACGTCGAGATCATCAACCCCGACCACGTGATCGCGCACCTGTCGCAAGGCGGCAAGCTCGACATGCAGATCAAGGTCGAAAAGGGCCGTGGCTACGTGCCCGGCACGATGCGCCGCTATGCCGACGAGCCGACCAAGTCGATCGGCCGCATCGTCCTGGACGCCTCGTTCTCGCCCGTCAAGCGCGTGAGCTACACGGTCGAAAGCGCCCGTGTCGAACAGCGTACCGACCTGGACAAGCTGCTGGTCGAAATCGAAACCAACGGTGCGATCACCGCCGAAGACGCCGTGCGCGCCTCGGCTAAAATCCTGGTCGAACAGCTGGCCGTGTTCGCGCAGCTCGAAGGCGGCGAACTGGCTGCATTCGATGCGCCGGCACCGCGCAGCGCACAGCAATTCGATCCGATCCTGCTGCGCCCTGTCGACGAGCTCGAGCTCACCGTGCGTTCGGCCAACTGCCTGAAGGCCGAAAACATCTACTACATCGGCGACCTGATCCAGCGCACCGAGAACGAGCTGCTCAAGACCCCGAACCTGGGTCGCAAGTCGCTCAACGAAATCAAGGAAGTGCTTGCCTCGCGCGGCCTGACCTTGGGTATGAAGCTTGAAAGCTGGCCGCCGGCCGGTCTCGACAAGCGTTGATTTTTTGAAGAAGTGGGCTCACGAGGGCCCGTGCACCGGGCAGTACCTGATACGGCTGCCTGTTTAATAAAGTAAAGGAAAGCACCATGCGTCACGGACACGGACTCCGCAAACTCAACCGCACCAGCTCGCACCGCCTTGCGATGCTGCAGAACATGATGAATTCGCTCATCGAGCACGAAGTCATCAAGACCACGGTCCCCAAGGCCAAGGAACTGCGCCGCGTTATCGAACCGATGATCACGCTCGCCAAGAAGCCCACGGTTGCCAACAAGCGCCTGGCCTTCGACCGCCTGCGCGATCGCGACAGCGTCGTGAAGCTCTTCGGTGAACTCGGCCCGCGTTTCGCAGCGCGTCCGGGCGGCTACACCCGCATCCTGAAGATGGGTTTCCGCGTTGGCGACAATGCACCCATGGCGCTGGTCGAACTGGTCGACCGTCCTGAAATTAAAGAAGAAGCCGCCGAGCAAGGCGCTGCTGAATAAGGTATAATTCCATCTTGCCGCGCGATGGAGCAGCCTGGTAGCTCGTTGGGCTCATAACCCAAAGGTCGCAAGTTCAAATCTTGCTCGCGCAACCAATTTAAAAGGCCCTTTGAATTTCAAAGGGCCTTTTTTCTTTGGCCGACGATCTTCGGATCCGCAGATCCATGCGTCCATAAAAAATGCCCTCGCGAGAGGGCATTCTTGTTTGTGCCGCACGGGCGGCTTCTCGCGGGCGTTCCGTCAGTCCGGAATGACCGCCGTGACCTCGATCTCGACCTTGGCGCGGTGCTCGACCAGCGCCGCAACCTGCACGCAGGTCATGGCTGGGAAATGGCGCCCCATCGCATCGCGGTAGACCGGGCCGAGCTCGCCGAGGCGGCGGCTGTATTCGTCGCGGTCGGTCACGTACCAGGTCATGCGCACCATGTGCTCGGGGCCGGCGCCGGCTTCGCGCAGCACTTCAGCGATGTTGCGCAGCGCCAGGCCGCACTGCTCGATGAAGTCGTCCGACTCGAACTGCTGCTGCGCATTCCAGCCGATCTGGCCGCCGATGAACACCATGGTGCCGCGTGCGGCCACGCCATTCGCATAGCCCTTGGGGGGCAACCAGCCCGGGGGCTGCAAGAGTTTGTTCATCATGATGTGGTGTCGTCGTTGAGTTGTCTCAGTTTGAATCGCTGGAGCTTGCCGGTCTCGGTGCGCGGCAGCACCGGCACGAACTCGATCTCCCGCGGGTATTTGAAGGGCGCGATGGTGGCCTTCACATGGTCTTGCAGCGCCTTGACGAGCGCCGCATCGCCTTCATGGCCGGGCTTCAGCACGCAGAAGGCCTTCACGATCATGCCGCGGTCGGCGTCGGGCTTGCCGATCACGCCGCACTCGGCCACGGCCGGGTGCTTGAGCAGCGCATCCTCGACCTCGGGACCGCCGACGTTGTAGCCGGCCGTGATGATCATGTCGTCGGCGCGCGCCTGGTAGAAGAAGTAGCCGTCGTCGTCCTGCACGAACGAGTCGCCGGGGTAGTTCCAGCCGTTCTTCACGTAGTCGGCCTGGCGCGGATCGTCCAGGTAGCGGCAGCCCACGGGGCCCTGCAGCGCCAGCTTGCCGACCGTGCCGCGCGGCACTTCGTTGCCCTGGTCGTCCACCACCCTGGCGGTGAAGCCGGGCACCACCTTGCCGACCGCGCCGCGGCGCACCTGGTCGCCGGCGGCGGAGATGTAGATATGGAACACCTCGGTGCCACCGATGCCGTCGAGCATCTCGATGCCGGTGGCTTCCTTCCACAGCTGCCGCGTGGCGTCGGGCAGTGCCTCGCCGGCGCTCACGCAGATGCGCAGGCTCGGCGCGCCGTGCTGGCGCACGAAGGGCGCCATCTGGCGGTAGAAGGTGGGTGCCGTGTAGCAGATGGTCGCGCCGACCTCGTTGATGAGCTTCACGAGGGCTTCGGGCGTGAACGGCGCATCGGCAAAGTACACCGAGGCGCCGGCCCACATCGGGAACACCAGCAGCCCGCCGAGCCCGAAGGTGAAGGCCAGCGGCGGCGAGCCGATCACGATGTCGTCGCTGCGCGCCCGCAGCACATGGCGCGGCCAGGTGTTGCACATCGCGAGCACATCGCGGTGCGTGGTGACCGGTGCCTTGGGCTTGCCCGTGGTGCCGGAGGTGAACGCGAGCAGGGCGATGTCGTCCGACGCCGTGGGGCAGGCGGTGAACACGCCGCTCTTGCCGGCCGCGCGTGCCGACAGCGAATCGGGCGCATCGGGTTTGTTGAACGCGATCACCGATGCGAGCACGGGATGCTCCCGCTGCGCCAGCACGAGTTCGTCGAGCAGGCGTCCGTCGCACAGCGCTGCCACGGGGCGCGCCTTCTCGATGATCTCGCCGAGTTCCTTGGCGCGCAGCAGCGGCATGGTGGCGACGGCAATCAACCCGGCCTTGACCACCGCAAGCCACGACAGCGCCATGGCCACCGAGTTGCCGCCGCGCAGCAGCACGCGGTTGCCGGGCACGAGGCCGAGGTCTTCGGTCAGCACCTGCGCGATGCGGTTGACTTCGACGGCGGCCTGCGAATAGGTCAGCGTGCCGGCGGGCGAACGCAGCATCGGCCTGTCGCCGAAGCCCTTGGCGGGCGCCTTGTCCAGGAGCTCCTCGACGAGGTTCAGCTGGTCGGGCAGCTGCAGCTCCGGAAGGTCGTAGCGGAAGACCGGCAGCTGCTCGGCGGGCGGCAGGCGGTCGTGAACGAAGCGGTCGACTTGGGCAGACACGGTATTTATCCCCGCAAAACGGATTTGCCGATGATCAGTTGTTGAACCTCCGTCGCGCCTTCGTAGATGCGCAGCGAGCGGATGTCGCGGTAGAGGCTCTCAATCTTCGTGCCAACCTTCACGCCGAGGCCGCCGTGCATCTGCAGCGCCATGTCGATCACGCGGCTCGCGTTCTCGGTGGCACACATCTTGGCCATGGCCGCGGCGGCCGACACGTCGCCCACCGCAGGTGCGCCGCGCTGTTCGGCGTCGTCGCGCATCCATGCGGCGCGGTAGGTGAGCAAGGCGGCGCTGTCGATCAATGCCGCCATCTCGCCGAGCTTGGCCTGCGTGAGCTGGAAATCGGCGAGCGTCTGGCCGAACATGCGCCGGCCCTTCGCATGCGCGATGGCTTCGGCGAGCGCGCGGCGCCCCATGCCCAATGCCGCCGCTGCAACGGATGCGCGGAAGATGTCGAGCGTGCGCATCGCGAGCTTGAAGCCGCCGTTGAGTTCGCCGAGCTGCGCCGTGCGCGGCACGACGCAGTCCTGGAAGCGCAGCGTGGCCAGCGGATGCGGTGCCATCACGTCGATGTGCTCGGAGGTGTCGAGCCCGGCCGCCGTTGCATCGACGATGAAAGCCGTGATGCCGCGCGTGCCGCCTGCGGGATCGGTCTTGGCGAACAGGCAGTAGAAGTCGGCGATGCCGCCGTTGCTGATCCAGGTCTTTTCACCGTTCAGCAGCCAGCCGTCGGCCGTGGCTTCGGCGCGCATGGCCATGGCCGCCACGTCGGAGCCCGCGTCGGGTTCGCTGAGGGCAAAGGCGGCGATCTTCTCGCCCTTGCCTACGGCCGTGAGGTAGTGCGATTGCTGCTCGGGCGTGCCCGCCAGCGTGATCGCGCCGCTGCCCAGCCCCTGCATCGCAAACGCGAAGTCGGCCAGCGGCGAGTGGTAGCCGAGCGTCTCGCGCAGCAGCACGAGCGCGCGCGAATCGAGGCGTTCCAGCGCACCGCCTGCGCTGCCGGGCACGGCATAGCGCAGCCAGCCGCCATCGCCGAGGCGGCGCACCCATTCGCGGCAGGCCGCGCGGTCGTCGCGCTCGTCGACTTCCTGCGCGGCGCACCAGGGCAGCAGCTCGCTTGCGAGCGCGCGATGCGCATCGTCGAAGAACGGCAGCGCGAGGTGCGCTGTCGAGGGCGGTGCGGGGGTCTTGGTCATCATGGCTCAATCCCCGCCGAACACGGGCTTGCGCTTGGCCGCAAACGCTTCGTAGGCGCGCTTGAAATCCTCGGTCTGCATGCAGATTGCCTGTGCCTGCGCTTCGGCCTCGATGGCCTGGTCGATGGTCATCGACCACTCCTGCGAGAGCATGGTCTTGGTCATGCCGTGCGCGAAGCTCGGGCCTTCGGCCAGTTCGCGCGCCACCTTGGTGGCCGCTTCGAGCAGTGCCTCGCTTTCGTGCAGCGCATTGAAGAAGCCCCAGGCCTGGCCTTCCTGTGCCGTCATCGCGCGGCCGGTGAAGAGGAGTTCCGAGGCACGGCCCTGGCCGATCACGCGCGGCAGCAAGGCGCAGGCACCCATGTCGGCGCCGGCAAGGCCGACGCGCGTGAACAGGAACGCGGTGCGCGTGGCGGGCGAGCCGTAGCGCAGGTCGCAGGCCAGCGCGATCATCGCGCCGGCACCGGCGCACACACCGTCGATCGCGCCGACGATCGGCTGCGGGCAATGGCGGATGGCCTTGACCAGGTCGCCGGTCATGCGCGTGAACTCGAGCAGCTCGGGCATGCGCATGCCGGTGAGCGGGCCGATGATCTCGTGCACGTCGCCACCCGAGCAGAAGTTGCCGCCGGCGCCGGTGACCACGATGGCCTTCACGTCGGTCGCATAAGTCAAGGCGCGGAACAGGTCGCGCAGTTCGGCATACGAATCGAAGGTCAGCGGGTTCTTGCGCTCGGGGCGGTTCAGCGTGATGGTGCCGACGCCCGCTTCGTAGTGCCATGCGAAGTGCTTCGCTGCGTAAGGCGCCTTGGCCTCGAATTGCGCGTGCATGGGATTGCCCGCGCCGATGTAGTGCTTCATTCGGCCTCCGCCATCTGGCTGTGTGAGTGTTGCTTGACCTTGCCGAGCAGCTTGTGCAGCTGCGCGATCTCCTTGGCGCTGAGGGCCGCGAAGGCGTCGACGATCCAGTCTTCGTGCTGCTGCGCCATCTCGTTGAAGAGCTTGCGTCCGCGCGCCGTGAGCCGCACGCGCCAGGCGCGGCGGTCGCCCTCGACGTTGATGCGCTCGACCAGCCCTTCGGTCACGAGCTGGTCGGTGATGCCGGTGACGTTGCCGCCGGTCACCATCATGCGGCGCGACAGCTCGTTCATCTTCAGGCCATCGGGCGAGCGCTCCAGCTGCGACATCAGGTCGAAGCGCGGCAGCGTGGTGGCGAACTGCGAGCGCAGTTCGTTGCGCACCTGCTTCTCGATCAGCTGAGTGCAGGTGAGCAGCCGCAGCCAGAGGCGCAGGGCCTCGGGGTGCTCGCTGTGGGCGCGTGCTTCGAGGTCCATGTCAGTGTGTCTCCTCGGGGTTCGGCGCGACGGTCATCGCGGCGTTGGCCGCGGCGATCTGCTGCTGCTTGGCGATCTCGCGGTACATCTGGTCGCGCCCGCTCAGGTACTGCCTGGGCCAGTCGACGTCGCGGCTTTGCAGCTTGGCGGCTTCGTGCAAGGTCCACGCGGGGTCGGCAAGATGCGGGCGCGCAATGGCGCAGAGGTCGGCGCGGCCGGCCGCGATGATGCTGTTGGCCTGGTCGGCGTCGGTGATGGCGCCGACTGCGATGGTCGAGATGCCGACCTCGTTGCGGATGCGGTCCGAGAACGGCGTCTGGTACATGCGGCCGTACACCGGCTTGGCGGTGCGCGTGGTCTGGCCCGAGGAGACGTCGATGAAATCGGCGCCGGCCTCCTTGAAGAGGCGCGCCACCACCACGGCATCGGCATCGGTGTTGCCGCCGGGGGCCCAGTCGTGCGCCGAGATGCGCACGCTCATCGGCTTGTCGGCCGGCCAGGCGGCGCGCATGGCGCGGAACACCTCGAGCGGGTAGCGGCAGCGCGCTTCGATGCCGCCGCCGTATTCGTCGGTGCGCAGGTTCGTGAGCGGGCTGATGAAGGCCGACAGCAGGTAGCCGTGCGCGCAGTGCAGCTCGAGCCAGTCGAAGCCGCATTCGGCGGCGCGGCGCGTGGACGCCACGAACTGGTCGCGCATGGCGTCCATCTGCTCGCGCGTCATGGCGGCCGGCAGCTGGTTCTGTTCGCCGTAGGCCACCGCGCTGGCGGCCAGCAGCGGCCAGTTGCCGCTTTCCAGCGGCTCGTCGGTGCCTTCCCAGCCCACGCGCGTCGAACCCTTGGGGCCGCTGTGGCCGAGCTGCATGGCGATCTTCGCGCTCGACTGCGTGTGCACGAAATCGACGATGCGCTTGAACGCGGCCTGCTGCGTGTCGTTGTACAGGCCCGTGCAGCCGGGGGTGATGCGGCCTTCGGGCGTCGGGCTCGTCATCTCGACGAACACCATGGCGGCGCCGCCGAGCGCGCGGGCGCCCAGGTGCACCAGCAAAAAGTCCTGCGGCACGCCGTCGACCGCGCTGTAGGTGGCCATCGGCGACACCAGGATGCGGTTCTTCAGCGTGAGGCCGCGCACCTGCAGCGGCATCAGCATGGGCGCAATGGGCTTGCCGCCGGCCAGCCACTGCTCGTAGCCGCCGAGCCATTGCGTGTCGCGAACGCGCAGGTTCTCGTGGCTGATGCGCTGCGAGCGCGTGAGCAGCGAGTAGGCGAACTGCTCGATCTGCATGCCGGTGTAGCGCGGCACGTTCTCGAACCATTCGGTGGAGTTGCGCGCGGCGTTCTGGATCTTGAGCACCTCGACGCTGCGGCGCGCCTCGTAGCCCTCGAGCACGCGGTCGACGGTGCCGCCTTGCGCGAATTCGTTGGCCAGGTCGATCGCGTCTTCCAGCGCGAGCTTGGTGCCCGAGCCGATCGAGAAGTGCGCCGTGTGCGCCGCGTCGCCCATCAGCACCACGGGCACCGAGCGGCCCTCGACGTCGATGCGGTGGGTCCAGCGCTCGCACACCACGCGCGGAAAACGGATCCAGTTGGCCGAGCCGCGCAGGTGCGTGGCATTGCTGATGAGCGAATGGCCGCCCAGGTACTTGGCGAACAGCTTCTCGCAGAAGGCGATGGCCTCGGGCTGCTCCATCCGGTCGAGGCCGTGGGCCTTCCACACCGCCTCGGGCGTCTCGACGATGAAGGTCGAGGTCTTGTCGTCGAACTGGTAGGCATGGGCCTGGAACCAGCCGTGCTCGGTCTGTTCGAAGGCGAAGGTGAAGGCGTCGAAGGTCTGGTGCGTGCCCAGCCACACGAAGCGGCAGTTGCGCAGGTCGATGTCGGGCTTGAACACGTCGGCATAGCGCTGGCGGATGCGGCTGTTGAGGCCGTCGCTGGCAATCACCAGGTCGGCGTTGTACTGGGCGGCGATCGCCTGGTCGTCGGCGGCGTCGGTCTCGAAGACCAGCTTCACGCCGAGCGCGAGGCAGCGCTCCTGCAGGATGTTCAGGAGCCGCTTGCGGCCGATGCCGCAGAAGCCGTGGCCGCCCGAGCGCACCTGCCGGCCCTTGAAGAACACCTGGATGTCGTCCCAGTGGTGGAACTCGCTGCCGATCAGCGCCGCGGTCTCGGCGTCGGCTGCACGCAGGTTGGCGAGCGTCTGGTCGCTGAGCACCACGCCCCAGCCGAAGGTGTCGAAGGGGCGGTTGCGCTCCACCACGGTGATCTCGAGCGCGGGGTTGCGCGCCTTCATCAGCAGCGCGAAGTACAGGCCCGCGGGGCCGCCGCCGATGCACAGGATGCGTTGAAGGTCCATGGCGGGTGCGGCAAAGGAGCCGGCGGTTAGGCTATTCATGATTGAATAGTTTAAGCATAAACAATCTGGTGTCAACGGGGCCATCCCCGGCGGGGTACCCCGGGAGGCCGGGTGTCATGCAAAAAACTGAAAAAATCAATACCATGGCTTCACCATGCAAAGCTTGATACCCAAGATCGAGTCGCAGCTTGCGTCGCTGCCCGTGCCCATCGCGCTGGAACTGCCTGATGGCCGAAGAGTTGCCAAGCCGGGGTCGCGTGTCACCCTGGCGTTCAGCGAATGGTCGGCGCTGGCCAAGCTGGCGGCGCACCAGGTGGGAGCCATCGGCGAGGCCTACGTGGAGGGCCGGGTGCAGATCGAAGGCGCGATGCGCGACCTGATCGACGCCACGGTCGGCATGCTCCCGGGCAATCCCGCGGAGACCAACACCACCTGGTGGACCCGCCTGCTGCGGCTGGCCAAGTCCCACAACTCGCATTCGCTGCACAAGGATGCCGAGCAGATCCAGTTCCACTACGACGTTTCCGACGACTTCTACGCGCTGTGGCTCGATCCGCGCCGGGTGTATTCGTGTGCCTATTTCCGCACCCCCGGGCTGACGCTGGCGCAGGCCCAGGAGGCCAAGCTGGACCACATCTGCCGCAAGCTGCTGCTGCAGCCCGGCGAGCGCTTCCTGGACATCGGCTCCGGCTGGGGCGGGCTGCTGCTGTGGGCGGCGGAGCACTATGGCGTCGACGCCACCGGCATCACGCTGTCGAAGAACCAGCATGCGCACGTGCAGCGCCTGATCGAGGAAAAGGGCCTGCAGGGCCGCGTGCGGGTGGAGCTGCGCGACTACCGCGAACTCTCCGCCGATGCGCCCTTCGACAAGATCTCCTCGGTCGGCATGTTCGAGCACGTGGGCGCGGCCAACATGCCCACCTATTTCCGCAAGATCCATTCGCTGCTCAAGCCCGGCGGCCTGGTGCTGAACCACGGCATCACCTCGGGCCAGCTCGACTACCGCCAGCTGGGCGCGGGCATGGGCGACTTCATCGAGAAGTACATCTTCCCGGGCGGCGAACTGCTGCACGTGACGCACGTGCTGCGCGAGACGGCGGCCGCGGGCCTGGAGATGGTCGATACCGAAAGCCTGCGCCCGCACTATGCGCGCACGCTGTGGGCCTGGTCGGACGCGCTGGAGTCGCAGCTGGACACGGCGCGCGAAGTGCTCGCGCGCGCGGGCGGGCGCCAGGGCGAGAATGCCGAACGCATCCTGCGGGCCTACCGCCTCTACCTGGCGGGCTCGGCCATGAGCTTCGAGCAGGGCTGGATCTCACTGCACCAGATGCTTTCGAGCAAGCCCGACGGCCGCGTCGAGCATGGTGTTTTGCGCGGTTCGCAATCGGTGTACCCTTTTGCCCGTGACTACATCTACAAGTGAGTGAGAACAACCATGCTGTACCGATTCCAGTCCCGGGCCTCCCCTGACTTCGTGATGCTGGAGGTGCATGCCCGCCAGCTGTTCGACATCGTCGGCAAGGCGCCCGCGCCGCAGGGCATCATCACGCTCGAGCAGATTCCCGGTGCCATCGCGGCGCTCGAATCCGCGCTGGCGCGAGAGGCCAGCAACCCGCACAACCACGACGACTACGCCGTCGAAGGCCATGCCGACGAGGCCGAGAAGCAGCACGTGGGCCTGCACCAGCGCGCGGCCCCGCTGCTCCACATGCTCAGGGACTCCCTGGCCGACAAAAAAGACGTGACCTGGAAGACCTGAGCTTCTCCTGCCTTCTCATTTCAAGAAGCGCCGCGGAACCGGCTTCGCCGGGCCGCAGGCGCTGCCCCCTGCAAGGGGGAGGGAGAAGCGACACGAAGTGCGCGAAGCCTGGGGGTCAGTCAACCTTTGCGCCGGAGTCCTTCACCACCTTCGCCCACTTCACGTGCTCGCTGGCAATCAGCTTGGCGAAGTCGGCCGGCGAATTGCCGCTCGGGATGGCGCCCTGGGCGAGCATCTTTTCCTTGATGGCGGGCGTGCCGAGCGACTTGGCCACTTCCTGCTGGATCCGGTTCACGATCTCTGGCGAGGTGCCGGCCGGCGCCAGCAGGCCGAACCACGAGCTCGCCTCGAAGCCCTTGAGCGCCGGACCGCCCGCTTCCTCGACCGTCGGAATGTCGGGCAGCGCCGGCGAACGCTTGGCGCTGGTCACGGCCAGGGCCGTGAGCTTGCCGGCCTTGATCTGCGCCATCGACGAAGGCAGGTTGTCGAACATCACGTCGGCATTGCCGCCCACCATGTCCAGCAGCGCCGGGCCCGAGCCCTTGTACGGGATGTGCGCCATGAAGGTGCCGGTCATGCTCTTGAAGAGTTCGCCCGCCAGGTGGATCGAGGTGCCGCTGCCGCTCGAGGCCATGTTGAGCTTGCCCGGGTTGGCCTTGGCGTACTTGATGAAGTCCTGCACGTTGTGGATGTTCAGCGCCTTGGCCTTGTCGGCGTTCATTTCCATGACGTTCGGCACGGCCGCCACCAGCGTGATCGGCGCGAAATCCTTGATCGGGTCGAACGGCAGCTTGGGATAGAGCGCGCGGTTGATGCCGTGCGTGCCGACCGTGCCCATCAGGAGCGTATAGCCGTCGTTCGGCGCGCGCGCCACGATCTCGGCGCCCACGTTGCCGCCCGCGCCCGCGCGGTTGTCGACGATGAACTGCTGGCCGAATGCCTTCGACAGCTCGGGCGCGATGGCACGCGCCAGGATGTCGGTGGTGCCGCCGGCCGCAAAGGGCACGACGATGCGCACCGGCTTGTTCGGCCAGGCGTTCTGGGCCCAGGAAGGGGCGGCTGCGAGGGCGATGGCGGCGGCGGAAGCGGCCAGTGCGGCGCGGCGGTTTGTCTTGAAATTTGAAGAGGTCATGCGGGCGTTTGTACAGGGGAACCGCTGCGCGCATGGCGGGTAAAAACCCCGTGGAGCGCCGGGCTATGCCACCTGCATCCGCTCGGCGAAGCGCTCGCTGCGAAAACGCTCGAGCACGAAGTCGATGAACACGCGGGTCTTCGCGGGCAGCAGCTTCTTGCTCGGGTAGTAGAGCCAGACCGCGCCCGCGTCGAAGTGCCACTTGGGCAGCAGGCGCACCAGCTCGCCGCTGCGCAAGCCGCGTTCGACGAAGGGCATCGGCAGCATGGCGACGCCCAGGCCCATCAGCGCGGCATGCGCAATGGCTTCGGGGTCGTTGAAGATCGCGCGCGGCCGCGGCAGCTCCACTGTCACCTGGTCGCCGCCCGCGTGCTGCAGCGTCCAGCTGCGAAGCCGGCCGGTGGGCGAGGAGCGGCGCAGCAGGGCGTCGAGCTGCGCCAGTTCCGCGGGCTGCGCCGGCAGCGCGCGGCCTGCCAGGTAGGCCGGTGCGGCCACCGCCACCACATGGATGCGCGCCAGTTCGCGCGCCACCACGCCGGGCGACAGCTCGATGCCGCCGCCGATGGCCGCGTCGAAGCCTTCGCCCACCAGGTCCACCTGCTGGTTGTCGAAGTGCCAGTCGGGCAGGATGGACGGATAGCGGGCCAGGAAGTCGCCCATCATCGGCAGCACGTGCTCGCGGCCGAAGGCCTGGCCCATGCTCACCTTGAGCGTGCCGGCGGGCTGGCCGTCGTCCTTCGAGAGGCCGGCCACCGCATCCTGCAGCGTGGCCAGCGCCCCGCCGATCTGGCCGAGGAAGCGCTCGCCGCCCTCCGTCAGCGTGAGGCGGCGGGTGCTGCGCTGGAACAGCCGCACGCCCAGCCGCGCTTCGAGCCGCGCGACGTTCTTGCTGACCGCGGCCGGCGTGAGCCCGAGCCGGCGGGCCGCGGCCGAGAAACTGCCGCTTTCGGCGCTCTGCACGAAGGACTGGAGGTGATTGAGCGGTTCCATGGGGCTATTTTCAACCAGTAGTTGAATCTGATTGGACCAATTGACGGCTACCGAAACGGTAATGGAATCCCGACACTGAAGGTCTTCCACCTCACCACCCACAGGAAACCACCACCATGGCTCTCAGCAAATCCACTTCCCCCGTGCTCGCGGGCAAGGTCGCTTTCGTCACCGGCGGCTCGCGCGGCATCGGCGCCGCCATCGTGCGCCGCCTGGCCGAGGACGGCGCCGCCGTCGCCTTCAGCTATGCCAGCTCCAAGGCCCCGGCCGACGAACTCGTGCGCAGCCTCGAGGCCGAAGGCGGCCGCGCGCTGGCGCTGAAGATCGACAGCGCCGATGCCGCCGCGCTCACCGCCGGCATCGACGAGGCCGCGCGCAAGCTCGGCCGCATCGACGTGCTGGTCAACAACGCCGGCATCTTCCTGCCCGGCACGCTCGAGGATTTCTCGCTCGAGGATTTCGACCGCACGCTGGACATCAACGTGCGCGCCGTGTTCGTGGCGGCCAAGGCGGCCGTGCGCCACATGGGCGAGGGCGGGCGCATCATCAACATCGGCAGCACCAACGCCGAGCGCATGCCCTGGCCCGGCGGCAGCGCCTATGCCATGAGCAAGTCGGCGCTCAAGGGCCTGGTGCAGGGCCTGTCGCGCGACCTCGGACCGCGCGGCATCACGGTCAACAACGTGCAGCCCGGCCCGGTCAACACCGACATGAACCCGGTCGACGGCCCCAACGCCGCCGCGATGCATGGCCTGATGGCGCTGGCCCGCCATGCGCGCCCCGAGGAAATCGCCGGCATGGTGGCGTACCTTGCAAGCCCCGAAGCCGCCTTTGTGACGGGCGCCAGCCTCAACATCGACGGCGGTTTCGCCGCGTGACGGCTACCCGGCGCGCTGGACGGCGGCAATGAGCTTGTCCAGGGTGGCATCGAGGCGGGCGAGCTCGTCGGCGTCGATGCCTTCGAACAGCACGGCCTCGCGCTGCCGGCCCAGCACGCCGACGGTTTCGTGCAGCGCCTTGCCCGCCGCGGTGAGATAGAGCCGGCTGCGGCGCCGGTCGGTGGGGTCGCCCAGGGGCTGCACGCGCTTGTGGCGCTTCAGGCCGGCCAGGGCGCGGCTCACCGCCATCTTGTCGAGCCCGGTGAGATCCGCGATCTGCGTGGCATTGAGCCCCGGCTGCGCGCCGAGCACCGCCATGGCACGCCATTCGTTGAGCGTGAGGTGGTGCTCGCGGCCCACCTTCTCGTGAAAGGGCCGCGCCGTGAGGTTGACCACCCGCACCAGCTTGAAGAACAGCGGGTCCATGGCGCGGCGCGGTTCAGCCCAGCAGTTTTCTCGCGGCGGCCACGACGGCTTCGGGGCCGACGCGCGATTGCGCCTCCAGCACCGGCGCATAGCCGACCGGAATGCGCGGCGCGCCGAGCCGCGCCACGCGGCAGCCCGTGGCCTCCGCGGCGCTGGCGGCAATCTCGGCGCCGAAGCCGGCCACCTGCACCGCCTCGTGCACCACCAGCAGCCGCTGGGTGCGCGCGCACGACGCGAGCACCGTCTCGCGGTCCCAGGGCCAGAGCGTGCGCAGGTCGATCAGGTCGACCGCGATGCCTTCGGCCGCCAGCGCATCGCAGGCCGCGGCGCAGGCCTGCATCTGCCGGCTCCAGCTCACGAGCGTGAGCGCATTGCCTTCGCGCACGCGCCGCGCCTTGCCGAGCGGCACGGCGATGTCTTCGTCGACCTCGCCGCGCAGGCCCCACAGCGTCTTGTGCTCGATGTAGACCACCGGGTCGCCGCACGCGAGCGCAGCGCGCAGGAGGCCGTAGTTGTCCTGCGGCGTCGACGGGCTCACTACCACCACGCCCGGCAGGTGCGCGAACCAGGCCTCGAGCGACTGCGAATGCTGCGCGGCCGAGGCGTCCCAGATGCCGCCGGGCATGCGGGCCACCAGCGGCACGCGGCCCTGGCCGCCGAACATGAAGCGGTTCTTGGCGGCCTGGTTCACCAGCTCGTCCATGCCGCAGAGCGCAAAGTCGACCACGCGCATCTCGACCACGGGCTTGAGGCCCGCGAGCGCCATGCCCACGCCGGCGCCCATGATCGCGGCCTCGCTGATCGGCGTGTCGATCACGCGCTCGGCGCCGAAGGCCTGCTGCAGGCCCTTGTATTGCCCGAAGATGCCGCCGCGGCCCACGTCCTCGCCGAGCACCACCACGCGCGCATCGGCCTGCATCTCGTGCTGGAGCGCGAGCACGGCGGCTTCGGAATAGCTCAAATCCTTCAATGCCATTGGCCCGCTCCGGTGGTTTGCACGTCGGTGAAGGCGGCACTGGCGTCGGGCCAGGGCGCAGCGTCGGCGACGGCGAGGGCGGTGTCCACCTCGTCACGCGCGGCATTCTCGATGGCGTCCAGCGTCGCGGCGGCCACGCCAATGTCCAGCAGGTGCCCGCGCGCCCGTGCGATCGGATCGGTTTCGAGCGCGGCGGCCAGTTCGGCCGGATCGCGGTAGGCCGCAAGATCGACCGACACATGCCCCTTCACGCGGTAGGTCAGCGCATGCAGCAGCCGCGGTCCGCCGCCGCCGCGCACTTCGGCGACCAGCCGCGCGGCGGTTTCGTGCACCGCGAACACGTCGTTGCCGTCGACCTGCGTGGCCGCGATGTCCATCGAGGCGGCGCGCGCCGAGGCGCCGTCGCCCGCGGTCATCGGGCCGCTCGCGGTGGTGGCGCTCCAGCGGTTGTCCTCGCAGACGAAGAGCACCGGCAGCGTGTACACGCGCGCCCAGTTCAGCGCTTCGAGGAAAGGGCCGCGGTTGATCGCGCCGTCGCCGAAGAAGCAGACCGTGATGTCGTCGCTTTTCCTCAGCAGCTTCTGCGCATGCGCCGCGCCCACCGCGATCGGCAGCCCCGCCGCCACCACGCCGTTCGCGCCCAGCATGCCGACCGAGAAGTCCGCGATGTGCATCGAGCCGCCCTTGCCGCCGTTGAAGCCGGTGGCCTTGCCGAACAGCTCGCACATCATGCGGGCGAGGTCGGCGCCCTTGGCCAGCGTGTGGCCGTGGCCGCGGTGCGTGGAGGTGAGGTAGTCGCTGGCCCGCAGATGCGCGCAGACGCCCGCGGGCACCGCCTCCTGGCCCGTCGAAAGGTGCAGCGGACCGCGCACCTTGGCGGCGCCGGCGGCCTGCTGGCCATAGGCGCTCACGCCGCCCTGGCTCGCGGCTTCGGCGGCGTTTTCGAAGGCGCGGATGCGCACCATGGCGCGGTACAGCGCCGTGCCTGAATTGCTCGGGTCCATCTTGTCTCCAGCGCCCTTGACGGGGGCGTTCCGGCAAAAATCGTATCAAGCGTGACGACATCGCCTCACAGGGCTTACCCACCTGCCCTGCGTCAGCAGGGGGTCTGAGAATGATTCTCAAATGCATCGGTAGAATGGCGCCCCCGTCCGCACGATTCCTTTCCGGCTGCTGCCCGCGTCGATCGAAGCAGCGCCGGCCCCTGCTTTTCCCATGCACAAGTTCTTTCTGGCAACGCCTCTCGCGCTCGCGGGGGCCTTTTCCCATGCCCAAACCACCGAGCCCGCCGCCGAGGCGCGCGGACAGCTCGGCACCGTCACGGTGGAATCCAGTGCGACCACCGGCTTCGTCGCCCACACCGTGGAGGCCGGCACCTTCCGCGGCGCCGGCATCATGGACGTGCCCGCCACGGTCAACACCGTCACGCGCGAGGTGCTGGAGCTGCAGGGCGCGGCCAGCATCTACGAGGCGCTGCGCAACACGGCCGGCGTGACGCGCCAGCAGAACGGCGGCGACACCTTCGACCAGCTCGTGATCCGCGGCATCGCGGTGGAGAACCGCACGAACTACCGGCTCAACGGCTCGCTCGCGATTCCCAACATCTCCGAGATTCCCATGGAGAACAAGGAGCGCGTCGAGGTGCTGAAGGGCGCATCGGCGCTCTACTACGGCTTCACCACGCCGGCGGGCATCGTCAACCTCGCGACCAAGCGCGCGGGCAGCACGCCCGTGAGCACCGTGGGCCTCACGCTCGGCGACCGCGGCTCGGCGCAGGCGCTGGTCGACCTCGGACGGCAGTTCGGCGACCAGAAGCAGTACGGGCTGCGCATCAACGCGGCCGGCGGGCGCATCGGCTCCAGCATCGACGGCGTGGACGGCCACCGCAGGTTCGTGTCGGCCGCGTTCGACTGGCGCGTCAGCAGCCGGCTCACGCTGAAGGCCGACGTCGAGAACTACCGCAAGCGCATCACCGAGCAGGCCGGCATCACCCGGCTCGCGGCCGTCAACGGCGTGATCGCGCTGCCCGCCGTGCCCAACCCCGACAAGCTGCTCGGGCCGCCGTGGGCCGTGTTCGATGCGGAGGTCACCAACACGCAATTGCGCGCCGACTATTCGCTCGGCGACAACTGGGCGCTGACCGTGGAAGCCGGCCACTCCGAAGCCGAGCGCGACCGCCGGCTTGCAAGCTTCAGCAACTACAACGTGCTGACCGGTGCCGGCCGCATCACCGGCAACGACCAGAGCCTGAAGCAGACCTCGGACCTGCTGCGCACCGAGCTGTTCGGCACCTTCTCGACCGGCAGCGTGCAGCACGAACTCACGCTCGGCGCCGCGCGCAGCAAGAAGACGCAGGACCCGATCTTCCAGCGCAACTACGGCGGCGCAAGCACCGTGCAGAACCTCTACAACCCGGTGCCCATCGGCTATCTGCCGCTGACGGCGCTGCCGACCCGGCCCACCACCGGGGCGCAGGAGAGCGAGGAGCTCGGGCTCTATGCGCTCGACCGCATCACCTTCTCGCCGCAGTGGCAGCTGGTGGCCGGCCTGCGCCGCACCCGCTACGAAAGCACGCAGGGGGCCAGCGCCACGATCCCGTCGATCGCCTACGACGTGCGCAAGACCACACCGCTGGCTGCGCTGAGCTACAGGTTCACGCCCGCGCTGGTGGGCTACGTCTCCTATGCAGAGGGCGTGGAGGAAGGCGAGATCGCACCGGCCGGCACCGCCAACCAGAACGCCCGCATGCCGCCCGGCGTGAGCAGGCAGAAGGAAATCGGCCTGCGCTGGCTCACGGGCGGCGGCATGCTGCTGTCGGGCGCGCTGTTCGACATCGAACGCCCCGGCGCCTACACCAACAGCGCCAACACCTTCGTGGCCGACGGCCGCCAGCGCTACCGCGGACTTGAAATTTCGGCGCAGGGCCGCCTGACGCGCGCGCTCGCCTGGCAGCTGTCGGCCCAGTCGCTCGACGCCGAGTTCCGCGGCATCAACGCGCAATACAACGGGAAGATGCCCGAGAACACCGCCAGGCAAACGGCCAGCGCCTTCCTCTCGTACGACATTGCCGCGGTGCCGGGCCTGTCGGTCAACGCGGGCGCCTACTACACGGGGCGCCGGCCGGTGGACGACCTGAACCAGGCCTTCATCGGCGGCAACACCCTCTTCGGCCTGGGCGCGCGCTATGTGGCGCAGCTGTTCGGCAAGCGCACGCTGTGGCAGGTCAACGTCGACAACGTGGCCGACAAGCGCTACTGGGCGGCGGCCGGCACGCGGCTGGCCGTGGGCGCGCCGCGCAGCATCAAGGCGACGCTCAAGATCGACCTTTGAACGCATCCGCAACAAGACGGCAGCGTCCCTCCGCATCCTTCGGCGTTTTTCCCCTATGGCTCTCCTGAGACGGGTCTGGTTCCAGATCCACTGGTTCATCGGCATCACGGCCGGAAGCGTGCTTGTCGTGATCGGGCTGAGCGGCGCGGTGCTCTCCTTTCGCGCCGAGATCGTCGACGCGCTCAATCCCGCGCTGCGCCACATTCCCAACCCCGCCGGTGTACCGGCGCTGCGGCCCGCGGCGCTGGCGGCGCAGGTGCAGGCGGCAGAGCCGGCGCTGCGCATCGCCGCGCTCACGGTGTTCGCCGAACCCGGGCGGGCGGCGCGCGTCAACTTCGCGCCGCCCGAAGGCCAGCGCCAAGGCGAGGTCCGGCTGATCGACCCCTGGACGGGTGCGCTGCTGCCCGTGCCTACGGGCGAGGCCTTCTTCGAGTTCGCCGAGCACCTGCATCGCTGGCTGCTGCTGCCGCGCGATGCGGGCAAGCCCGTCACCGGCACCCTGGCCGCGGGGCTGCTGGTGCTTGCGCTGTCGGGCCTCTACCTGCGCTGGCCGCGCCGGCCGCTCGCGTGGCGGGCCTGGTTGAAGCTGGACTTCGCGCTGACCGGCCGCGCGTTTCTCTGGAACCTGCATGCGGTGGCCGGCACCCTTGCGCTGCTGGTGTACCTGGTCTCGAGCCTCACGGGCATCTACTGGGCCTTCGATGCCGTGCGTACGGTGGTCGACAACGCCGCCGGCGAAGGGCGCGTGGTCCGCGCGCAAGGCATGCAGGCCGGCAGCGCGCCCGCCAAGGCGCAGGCGGCGCCCGACCTGCAGCGCGTGTGGCAGTCCTTCCTCGATGAAACCGGCGGCGACTGGAGCCTGGCCACGCTGCGCCCGCCGGCGCGCAATGCATCGCAAGTGGAAGCGACCTACCTGCGCGCCCACCCCGAACACGAACGCGCACGCAACCGCCTCTACCTCGATGCCACCACCGGCGAGCCCAGCCGCCACCAGCGCTATGCCGACAAGCCGCTGGCCGGCCGGCTGGTCAACAGCATCTATCCGATGCACATGGGCACCTACTGGGGATTGCCGGGCCGCATCGTGATGCTGCTCGGCAGCCTGGGCCTGGCGCTGTTCGCGGTCACGGGGTGGATGCTCTACCTCGGACGCCGGCGCACCCAGCGGGCCGTGCGCGAGGAGCGCACGCGGCTCGGTCCTGCGCTGCGGCCGGACGGACCCGGCGCCGAGCCCGTGCTGCTCACCTTTGCAAGCCAGACCGGCCAGGCGGAGCGCATCGCGCTGCAGACGGCCGCGGTGCTGCAATCGGCCGGCGTCGCGGTGGTGCTGCAGCCGCTGGTGCGCCTGAGCGTGGATGCGCTGCGGCGCTACCGCAAGGTGCTGCTGGTGGCCAGCACCTTCGGCGACGGCGGTCCGCCGGACAGCCTGCGCGCCTTTGCGCGCCAGTTCGCGCTGCAGACCGGTTCCGGCCTGCAGCATGTGCGCTACGGCCTGCTCGCGCTGGGGGACCGGCACTACGCCAACTTCTGCGGCTTCGGCCGGTCGCTCGACCGCGACCTGCGCGGCCATGGCGCAGAGGCGCTGTTCCCGATGATCGAAGTGCACAACGGCGATGCCGGTGCGCTGGCCCGCTGGCAGCACGCGCTGGCCGAAGCCTTCGGCGTGCTGCAGCCCGGCGCGTGGAAGGCGCACGAACCGAAGGCGGCGCCCTTCGCGCCCTGGCGCCTCGTGCGGCGCACCCTGCTCAATGCCGGCAGCCAGGGCGATCCGCTCTTCGAGATCGAGCTCGCGCATGCGGGCGCGGCCGCCTGGGCGCCGGGCGCGCTGGTCGAACTGCTGCCGCGCCAGTCCGGCCACGCCGTCGAACAACTGCTGCGCCGCTCCGGCCTCGACGGGCGAACGCGCGTTCGCTGCGAAGGCCGCGAGTGCACGCTCGAAGACGCGCTGTCCCGCAGCATGCTTCCGGCCGCACCGGCGGCCAGCGCGCAGGCACTGGCCGACGCGCTGGTGCCGCTCGCACCGCGGCGCTATTCGGTGGCCTCGACCACGGCCGATGGCTGCGTGCAGCTGCTGGTGCGCCAGGCGCGCCATGCGGACGGCATGGGCGTGGCCTCGGGCTGGCTGACCGACGGAGCGCCGCTGGATGCGCAGGTCGAACTGCGCCTGCTGCCCAATCCCGCGTTCGCGCTCGTCGACGACGAGGTGCCCTGCGTCTTCATCGGCAATGGCTCCGGCTTTGCCGGCCTGCGCGCGCATCTTCGCGAGCGCGTGCGCCGAGGCCACGGCCGCAACTGGCTGGTGTTCGGCGAGCGGCAGGCCGCGCACGACGCCTTCTGCGCCGAGGAGATCGCGCAGTGGCAGGCGGCCGCGGCGCTCGCGCGCGTCGACCTGGTGTTCTCGCGCGACCAGGCCGAGCGCCTGTATGTGCAGCACCGGCTGCGCGAGGCGGCCGGCCTGCTGCGCCAATGGGTGGCCGAGGGTGCGGTGGTCTACGTCTGCGGCAGCCTCGAAGGCATGGCGCCGGGCGTCGACCTCGCATTGCGCGAGGTGCTGGGCGAGCTGGCCTGCGGCACGCTGGTGGCAGAGGGCCGCTACCGGCGCGATGT